>NZ_JRMH01000001.1:1356224-2712448 GCF_000803315.1 Pectobacterium actinidiae | reverse complement strand
TATGACTATGCCGAGTTGCGTGAGCTGGCCAGCGCCAGCCGTGTGGTGGCGATGGGGGAAACGGGCCTGGACTATTTCTACCAGCAGGAGACAAAAGCCCAGCAGCAGGCGTCGTTTCGTGAACACATTCGTATTGGTAATGATCTGAACAAGCCGGTCATTGTACATACGCGTGCTGCCCGTGAAGATACGCTGGCAATTCTGCGTGATGAGCAGGCGGAGAAATGCAGCGGTGTTCTGCACTGCTTTACGGAAGATTTGATCACGGCAAAAGCGTTGCTGGATATGGGGTTCTATATCTCGTTTTCTGGGATCGTGACGTTCCGTAATGCAGAGGAGCTGCGTGACGTAGCGCGCTACGTGCCGCTAGATAGGATGCTGATTGAGACGGATTCCCCTTGGCTTGCGCCAGTTCCGTTCCGGGGTCAGGAAAACCAGCCTGCGTATGTACGCGATGTAGCAGAATATCTCGCTGTACTGAAAGGCACATCGCTGGAAACTCTCGCTGCCGCCACGACAGAAAACTTCTCCCGCCTGTTTCACATTGATAAGGCTCGGTTGACCGCCGCGCAATAGTGGCTGAAAATAGCCGAGTTTTTTTTATCCGTGTAATTAATAGCGCTTCATAATCCCCTTGATTAGGTTTTTCCTCTTCAGGGGGACGTGTTTTTTAGCGATATATCACAGAAAAGTGCAATATTTGTTCGATCTCAGCCTGTCGGCTTGTGGAAACGTGATAGCAATCAAACATTATGAACACTATTTATTTTACTCTGCGTAAAAATTAAAGGGGGCTAAGACACCCCAACTCGCAAAGGCCATTCTCCCCGTCTTTGCTTATATGAAGTATCAGAAGTAAAAGCACTATTACTCAGGAGCACACTCAATTATGTTCAAGAATGCATTCGCAAACCTGCAAAAAGTAGGTAAGTCGCTAATGCTGCCCGTATCCGTACTTCCTATCGCAGGTATCCTGCTGGGTGTCGGTTCGGCCAATTTTAGCTGGTTGCCTGAAATTGTCTCCAGCGTCATGGCTCAGGCCGGTGACTCGGTGTTTGCCAACATGCCGTTGATTTTTGCTATTGGTGTTGCCCTGGGCTTCACTAATAACGACGGTGTTTCCGCACTGGCGGCGGTGGTGGCTTATGGCATCATGGTTAAAACCATGGCTGCGATTGCACCGCTGGTTCTTAATCTACCGGCTGCCGAGATTACGGCGAAGCACCTGGCGGATACGGGTGTTCTGGGCGGGATCATTGCCGGTGCGATTGCCGCGTATATGTTTAACCGTTTCTACCGCATTCAGTTGCCTGAGTATCTGGGCTTCTTTGCCGGTAAACGTTTTGTGCCGATTATTTCCGGTCTGACGGCGATCGTTATCGGTACGGTACTGTCTTTCATCTGGCCACCAGTCGGCAGTGCGATTCAGGTATTCTCCCACTGGGCTGCGAACGAGAACCCGATGCTGGCATTCGGTATCTATGGGGTCGTTGAACGCTCTCTGGTTCCGTTTGGTCTGCACCATATCTGGAACGTTCCTTTCCAAATGCAGGTTGGTGAGTTCACCAATGCGGCGGGTCAGGTTTTCCACGGCGATATCCCTCGCTACATTGCGGGTGACCCGACTGCGGGTAAACTGTCCGGTGGTTTCCTGTTTAAAATGTACGGTTTGCCAGCTGCGGCTATTGCTATCTGGCATTCAGCTAAGCCAGAAAACCGCGCGAAAGTGGGCGGTATCATGATCTCTGCGGCGCTGACCTCGTTCCTGACGGGTATCACTGAGCCAATTGAGTTCTCCTTCATGTTTGTTGCACCGATCCTGTATGTGATCCATGCGATTCTGGCGGGTCTGGCGTTCCCAATCTGTATCCTGTTGGGTATGCGTGATGGTACAAGCTTCTCCCACGGTCTGATCGACTTCGTGGTGCTGAGCGGCAACGGTAGCAACCTGTGGTTGTTCCCGATTGTGGGTCTGGGCTATGCGCTGATTTACTACACCATCTTCCGCGTTCTGATTGCCAAACTGAACCTGAAAACACCAGGCCGTGAAGATAGCTCGTCTGAGCAAAATTCACAGGACAGCACTGAAATGGCTGCCGCTCTGGTTAGCGCGTTTGGTGGTAAAGAAAACATCACTAACCTGGATGCGTGCATCACCCGTCTGCGCGTTAGCGTAGGCGATGTGGCTAAAGTTGATCAGGCTGGCCTGAAAAAACTGGGCGCAGCAGGTGTGGTTGTAGCAGGTTCCGGTGTTCAGGCCATTTTCGGTACAAAATCCGATAACCTGAAAACCGATATGGACGACTACATCCGTAACCACTGATGTGTTGTTGGGGAGTGGTAAAAAGGGGCGAAAGCCCCTTTTTTTATGGTCAGAATCGCCTTATTCCTCTTCCTGAGATTGCCTTGCGTAAACCACCAGACGCAGATGGCGATCTTCATCGATGGTCAACGACGTATGCTCGAAGGCTTCAGCCTTGCCGTCGATCATCAGTTCCCGCACGCCGCTGCACGGGGCATGTACCTCATGCTGCCGCCACCACGTTTTGAAGTCCGGTGACACGTGTTCCAGTTCGTCCACCAGTTCATGAATATCTGCCTCCTGCGTCGCGCGTGCGAAATCGCGACGAAAACTCGACAGCATTTGTGGAGCCTGTTGTTCCCAGCCGACGAATCGCTCATGCAGTAACGGATCGGTAAACAACAGCCAGAGCAGGTTGCGTCTCTCGGGAGGGTGGGCGTCGAAACCGAAAAGCTGGTTTGCTGGTTCATTGCAGGTCAGCACGTCCCAGCGCAGGTTGAGTATATAGGCAGGATGCGGAGCCAAATCGTGCATCAAACGCCGTACCAGCGGCGGTACTACGCACCACGTCTTACCCGGTTCGGCTGGTGGTCGCTCATGCGCAAGCAGGAACAGATGGCGACGTTCAGCGGCATCGAGTTTGAGCACCCGTGCCAGGCTGTCCAGAAATGCTGCGGACACACCGATATCACGTCCCTGTTCGAGCCAGGTGTACCACGTCAGACCCACGCCAGCCAACGCAGCCACTTCCTCTCGTCGTAACCCCGGCGTGCGCCGTCTTCCTCCGCTGGGCAGGCCCACGTCGGCGGGTGACACCCGTTCACGCCGCGCGCGCAAAAAGGCGGCTAAATCGTGGCGAGTTCTTTCCAATGTCCGCATCGTTTACCACATTGTTTTTAGTAATAGCATAAGTGGTTAAATTGTAATTGTTTAAAAAGGATTTGAGAATGACGGCGTCATCACTTTCGATACGCAAACTCTCGATATGCAAGGAGACACAAGATGAACTCACATTATCGCGCATCGGCACTGCCTACGCCGGCTGTCAATAGTCCACCTTGGCTCGGCTTGTCGGTGCTGTTGATGGCCGGTTTTGTCACGATCTTCGATCTGTTCGTGGTCAATGTGGCTATTCCCAGCATGCAGGCCGATCTGGGTGCTAGCTTTGCACAGATCGGCTTTATCGTGGCGGGTTATGAACTGGCCTTCGGCGTATTGCTGATTACGGGCGGTCGACTGGGAGATGTATTTGGTCGACGTCGCCTGTTTGTGGTGGGCATGGCCGGATTTACGCTCGCCTCCGCGCTGTGTGGCCTCGCACCCCATGCGGGGTTTCTGATTGGTGCGCGTATCTTGCAGGGGCTCGCCGCTGCTTTACTGTTTCCACAGGTTTATGCCTCTATCCGCGTCAATTTCGACGGTAACGATAGCCGCCGAGCTTTCGGCTTGCTGGGCATGACGTTGGGATTAGCCGCCATTGCGGGTCAGGTACTGGGGGGATGGCTGGTGCATGCTAATCTGTTTGAGCTGGGTTGGCGCAGTATCTTTCTTATTAATGTTCCCATTGGCCTGCTGGCTATCGCATTTGCACGATTTATTCCTGAGTCCCGCACGCCGCAGCGCCCTTCGCTGGACTGGACGGGGGTAGCGTTGGTCAGTGTGGGATTGACGCTGCTGTTGGTACCGTTGATCGAAGGCCCAGGGCAAGGTTGGCCAGCATGGAGCCTGTGGATGTTGACCACTGCCACTCTCTTGTTGATGATTTTTCATCGCCAGCAGCAACGTCGACAGCTGGCGGGGTATCTTCCGCTGGTGGATATGCGCCTGCTTGCACAGCGCCGCTTCCTGCTAGGCGTGTTGCTCGTGTTGTTGGTGTATTCCACATCCAGCTCATTTTTCCTGTGTTTTGCTCTACTGGTGCAAACAGGGCTGGGGCTTGATCCTTTCCTCGCGGGCAGTATTTTCGCGCCGTGCAGTGTGGGTTTCGTTCTGGCATCGCTGGCTGCACCACGTCTGGTTGCCCGCTGGGGCACGCCTGCCATCGTCGCAGGGGCGTTAATCTATGCTGTCTCGATCGGCCTGTTGATTATGCAAGTGCAAATAGCGGGGGCGGATCTGGTGGCTGTACGGCTGATCCCTGTGCTGGTGGTGGTCGGGGCGGGTCAAGGTTTCATCATGACGCCGCTGTTGAATCTGGTTCTGGGCTTTGTCGATGAGGCTCAGGCTGGTATGGCATCCGGTGTGATCTCGACGGTTCAGCAGGTTGGGGCGGCGCTGGGTGTGGCCGTAGTGGGGATCCTGTTTGGTACCGTGCTGGCGACAGGCGATGGTGCGGTTGCCCAAGCGAGCGAGTATGTTGCAGCTTTTGTAGCGGGAATGCTCTACAACCTGGTCGCGGCTCTGCTGGTCTGTATCCTGTTATGGATGTTGCTAAGAACGCAGCGGTCATTCAGTTGATAGGACGGTGCGAAATTCTTACCGCAGCGGCGATAGCGTCACTGTTTTCGGGAGCAGGCGGGCGTCTTTCTGGTTTTTACTGGGAGTCGTATTTTAACCACCCGCACCAGAAATAGACGAAGAAGGTTGAAAGAAATGGAATATGTCACTCATACTGCCTACATGACGTCGTTCAACGCCAGCTTTAACAAGGAAATCAATCATGGCTGAAGAAACCATCTTTAGTAAAATCATCCGCCGGGAAATTCCTGCCGATATCGTGTATCAGGATGAACTGGTCACCGCTTTCCGTGACATCGCGCCTCGCACGCCAACCCATATCCTGATTATCCCGAATGTCTTGATCCCTACCGTTAACGACACGGCTCCCGAGCATGAAGCGGCGCTGGGACGTATGGTGACGGTCGCGGGTAAAATTGCGCAGCAGGAAGGTATTGCAGAAGACGGCTATCGTCTGATCATTAACTGCAACCGACACGGCGGGCAGGAAGTTTATCACATCCATATGCATCTGCTGGGTGGCCGCGCATTAGGGCCTTTGCTGGCGAGCTAGAGCTTTTAGAACCAGGTTCGATAGTCATGGGCAGACTGTCGTGCGAGGAAACCACCATGCGAGAACATCATGCGTAACCCGATGCTTTTTCTGTCCGCGTGTTTGATGGCTGGCCTGCTGGCAAGCTGTAGCGCGCCAAAAGTGCTGACTATCAATGAGCGGCAAACGCTGGTATTGGATGCCCCTGTGCTAACGGCCGGTGTTACCGCAGGGAACCCGTCGCTGGATTCAGAAAATGGTCGACTGCGTGCGTCTTCCGTCGTCAGCAACGACGCTTCACACGCGGTGACCGTGCATTATCGTTTCTATTGGTATGATGAAAACGGGCTGGATGTGCTGCCTTTTGAAGAGGTGCAGTCTATTGAAATCCCGCCACAGACGGAAATGACGGTTTTTTCAACGCGCAGCAGTCCCAATGCGTGTCAGGTTCGTCTTCATCTGTTTTTATAATGCTGTGCAGAGAGAGAAAATATGAAAAAGTATCTAGGGGTGATACTGGCGGCATTGGTTCTGACAGGGTGTCCCAGCCGCCCGCCGGAACCGACCGAACCACCTGCGACTATTGAGCCTGTTGAGCCTCAAGTGCCAACTACGCCAACGTCGCCACCGGGGGAATCCGTACCACAGCCGCCCAAAATCCAGACGTTGAACTGGGAAGCCAGCATCAATCCGCTGGTGGCGCAAATGCTGAAAGCCGATGGCGTCACGCCGGGCAGCATCCTGCTGGTAGATAGTGTGAAAAATAACACCAATGGTTCACTGCCGATAGCGAAAGCGACGGGGGCATTGTACAGCGCATTATCTTCCGGTAAGGCGTTTACGCTGGTGCCGCGTGAGCAACTGGCCGCCGCAAAACAAACGCTGGGCCTGTCGGTTGACGATAGCTTAGGATCGCGCAGCAAGGCGATTGGTCTGGCGCGCTATGTCAGCGCGCAGTATGTACTGTACAGCGACGTCAGTGGTGATGTGAAATCGCCACAGCTCGACATGCAACTGATGCTGGTGCAGACCGGTGAAATTGTGTGGTCAGGCAATGGCGCCGTCCAGCATTAAGCAGGCAGGCCTCCACCAACAGCTGACTGTGACGATCCAGAAATATTTCCCGGCCGTGGAGATAGCGGATCTTCGCTTTGAGCTGGTTGGCGGGCTGAGCAGTAAAAGCTGGCGTATCCGTGGCACAGGCATCGAATGGCTTGCGCGTCGGCAATCACCAACCGAGCGGAAAATGGGCATCGATCGCCAGCGCGAGTTTGCTCTGCTGCGACAGATGTCGGCGATAGGTCTCGCGCCACGGCCGCTGCTGTGGCGTGACGGTTGGCTCATTGTCGAGTGGGTGCCGGGGCGCATTGCCACCTCTGATGAGTTCCTGATGATGCTGGCTAATGGTGAAGTGACGCGAATATTGTCTCAGCTTCATTGCCAGCCGCGTAGCGGCCATCCTCTCGATCTCAAAACGCTATTCGCACAGCACTGGCAGTTGATGGATCCGCGACGCCGTTCGCCCGCGTTGTTGCGCGCCCATCATTACTTTCAGCATGCGGCGCTACCGACGCCTTTGGCACTGGCTCCTCTTCATCTCGATGTGCATGCTGAAAACTTGCTGATTACGCCACAAGGAACGGTGTTGATTGACTGGGAATACGCCTCAGATGGCGATATTGCCTTTGAACTAGCGTTTATTGCGCGAGCCAGCAAGATGGAAAGCCTGGCGCAAACGTATTTTCTACAGAGTTACCAGCGGCATCAGCGAGGGTTTTCCGTGAGCCGCCTCCAGCAACAGATGATGCGATGGTTCCCCTGGGTCGATTATCTGGTATTGATGTGGTTTGAGTTACGCTGGCAGCAAACGAAGAGCCCCGAGTTTTTAGCGGACATTCCCGCGCTATATCATCGGCTACAGCTGGGCCACAGGCTTTAGTCAGGCTGACGGTGTAATTCCGATCGTAAAGGGGATAGATGCCGGGGGCTACCACGGTGCGAGGCATCCCAGCGGGAGCCTCATCATCGTGTTTCCCCCTAAATCCATACGTAAGTGACCAACATTAGACTGACCGTTTGGCTTTTGTGGTAAAGGTCATTTTATTAAGCAGCACACTCTAAAGAATGAGGTTTTTGTGGGTCCGGTAATGTTAGATGTCGCCAGCTATGAGCTGGATGCAGAAGATCGTGAAGTACTGGAACACCCGCTGGTTGGCGGCGTTATTCTATTTACCCGTAATTTTCATGATGCGGCGCAGTTGCGCGAACTGGTGCGTCAAATCCGTGCGGCGTCGCGCGAGCGCCTTGTGGTGTCCGTGGATCAGGAAGGGGGACGCGTTCAGCGTTTTCGTGACGGATTTACCCGTCTGCCTGCCGCGCAGGCGTTTGCGGCATTAAATAGCGAATCAGAAGCCCTGCGTTTGGCGGAAGAAGGCGGCTGGCTGATGGCGGCGGAAATGATCGCGATGGATATCGATATTAGCTTTGCGCCGGTGCTGGATATCGGCCACCAGAGTGCGGCGATTGGTGAGCGTTCGTTTCATGCCAATCCAGAGACGGCGTTGGCGGTGGCGCAGAGTTTTATTCGCGGCATGCATAGTGCGGGCATGAAGGTCACGGGTAAGCATTTTCCCGGCCACGGCGCGGTCAGCGCTGACTCGCATAAAGAAACGCCGCGCGATCCACGCCCGCTTGCGGAGATTCGCGCACACGACATGCTGATTTTTAAAGCGCTGATCCAGCGCCAGCAGTTGGATGCGATCATGCCTGCCCATGTGATTTACACGGAGGCGGATCCGCGTCCGGCCAGTGGTTCGTCCTATTGGCTTAAAACGGTGCTGCGTGAAGAGTTAGGTTTTGATGGCATTATTTTCTCTGACGATCTCTCGATGGAAGGAGCCGCCGTGATGGGCAGCTATCCCGAACGGGCGCAGGCGGCGTTGCAGGCAGGATGTGACATGATTCTGGTCTGTAACCATCGGGAAGGGGCGGTCAGCGTGCTAGATAACCTGTCCCCGGTCAAAGCGGAGCAACTGACGCGCTTATATCATCAGGGTTCGTTTTCTCGTCGGGAACTGCTGGATTCGCCACGCTGGAAGCAGGCTAATCAGGCGCTCACATTACTCAGCGAGCGTTGGCAGGCGCATAAAAATGGCGAGAAATAGGCAATTCAGTCTGCGGTGAGGATGAAAGATGATTATCTATTTACACGGTTTTGACTCGACCAGCCCCGGTAACCATGAAAAGGTCATGCAGCTTCAGTTTATTGATGAAGATGTTCGGCTGATTAGCTATAGCACGCTGCATCCGCGCCATGATATGCAACATCTGCTCAAGCAGGTGGATAAGACGATTCAGCAATCTGATGACGATCGTCCGCTGATCTGTGGCGTAGGGTTGGGGGGATTCTGGGCCGAACGGGTCGGTTTCCTGTGTGATATACGACAAGTCATCGTCAACCCTAACCTTTTCCCGCAGGAAAACATGAGCGGGAAAATCGATCGCCCGGAAGAGTATCTGGATATCGCCACGAAGTGCGTGGCGAACTTTCGTGAAAAGAACCGCGATCGCTGCTTGGTGATGCTCTCTCGTCAGGATGAAATGCTGGACAGCCAGCGTAGCGCGCAGACGTTGGGAACGTATTACGAGATCGTCTGGGACGATATTCAGACGCATAAATTCAAAAGCATCTCCCCCCATTTGCAGCGAATAAAAGCCTTCAAAACGCTCGGTTAACTCTGCGTTAGCAATGTTCTGCTAATGGCTGCTGTCGTTCCTTCTGATATCTTTTTGGCGGGGAATCAGGAGGAATGACGTAGTTTATGTACTTTTCTTATTTCATCCAGCGGCGCAGATGCGCACGATTCAGCATTTTCTCTTCGCGTAGATTTCCGCTAATACACTGAAATAAAAATGGAATTTTCTTGCTAAAAATCTGCCCGACAAAATAAATTGATATATATCAATTTTGGTATGACCAAATAACCTAGCGTGCTATTCTTGCAGCAGATATCAGGCTTAACTTACGCGAACCCTATGTTATATAAGGATATTATTCTTTACTCTTTATTAACGATTGGTTCACATTTTAGGGGGTCATTTTGACATCACCAACCAAAAAAATTGTTATTGTCGGCGGGGGAGCTGGCGGACTTGAACTTGCAACAAGTTTGGGTCACAAGCTAGGACGCAAGAAAAAAGCGGAGATCACGCTGGTGGATCGCAACCACAGCCATCTGTGGAAACCGTTGCTGCATGAAGTGGCAACCGGCTCGCTGGACGACGATATGGATGCGCTGAGCTATCTGGCGCATGCCCGCAATCACTATTTCCAGTTCCAACTGGGCATGTTGACGGATATCGATCGTGAACAGCAGCAGATTCAACTGGCTGAAGTGTGTGACGAGCAAGGCGATGTGCTGGTTGCAGCGCGTCGTATCCCGTATGACATTTTGGTGGTGGCATTAGGCAGTGCCTCAAATGACTTCGGTACGCCGGGCGTGAAAGATCACTGTATTTTCCTGGATAACCCGAAACAAGCCCGCCGTTTCCATAATGAAATGCTGAATTTGTTCCTGAAATTCACGGCAAATCAGGAAGAAAAAGAGCGCGTGAACATCGCGATTGTGGGTGGCGGTGCGACAGGGGTTGAGCTGTCTGCGGAATTACATAACGCGGTGAAACAGCTGCATAGCTACGGCTTTGACGGGCTGGATAACCAAACGCTGAATGTGACGTTGGTGGAAGCGGGCGAGCGTATTCTGCCTGCGCTGCCGCCGCGTATTTCAGCGGCGGCACATCACGAGCTGAACAACATTGGCGTCCGTGTGCTGACGAAAACCATGGTGACCAGCGCAGAACGTGGCGGTCTGAATACCAAGGACGGTGAATTTATCGACGCCGACCTGATGGTTTGGGCAGCGGGCATCAAAGCACCGGATGCGATGAAAGAGATTGCAGGTCTGGAAACGAACCGGATTAACCAGCTGGTGGTTGAGCCGACGTTGCAGACGACGCGCGATCCCAACATTTTCGCCATTGGCGACTGTGCCTCCTGCCCGCAGGAAGGCGGCGGCTTCGTACCACCGCGCGCACAGGCGGCCCACCAGATGGCATCACGTTGCCACAGCAATATCATCGCCTTGCTGAACGGGCAAACGTTGAAACCTTACGTCTATAAAGATCACGGTTCGCTGGTTTCGCTGTCTAAATTCAGTACGGTTGGCAGCCTGATGGGGAATCTGATGCGCGGTTCCGTCATGGTAGAAGGGCGGATTGCACGTTTCGTGTATATCTCTCTCTATCGCATGCACCAGGTTGCTCTGCATGGCTATGTTAAAACAGGCTTGATGATGCTGGTCGGTGGGATCAATCGTGTGATTCGCCCGCGTCTGAAACTGCATTAATCCATCGTTGCTGACATCTTTATGATACGGGCATGAACGCTATTTCGTGCCCGTATTTTTTGTCATCGCCAGTTTGGATGCTTTGGAAATATTCTTCTCTTCCCCTCAATGCCTTAATAAGGCTCCTTTCCTGTGCGGGACTTTTGCTTGTCATGCCGTTGAGCATCTTGCTGGAATAACAGTATAAAATGTCGTCCTATTAGCAATTCCAGTTAAGATAATTCCCAAATGGCAGTTTTATGTTACGAATCTGACAGTTTTGGTTAATTAGTCTTATTGCGAGAGCGTGAAACATTGTGCAGACTTTCCACTGTTTACAGATGGCGTAGCACGCACGCCGAAAATTCTGAATGCTGATATTCAGAAGGAACCATCGGATTCATCGCGTTAAACGCGAGTTGGCGTAAAACAAGGTTTACGCCAGGGTTGCAGGTGGGGAATGCGTGAGAATAGATTCGGGAGGTATCCTGTGAACAAATCAATGTTAGCGGGTGTAGGTATTGGTGTGGCTGCGGCATTGGGTGTGGCGGCGGTGGCGAGTATGGATGTCTTTTCCTCTAAACCTCAGTTTGCACAGGTGCTAACAGCAACACCAATAAAAGAAACGGTCAAAACGCCTCGTCAGGAGTGCCGTAATGTGAGCGTGACACATCGTCGTCCGGTGCAGGATGAAAACCAGATTGCTGGCTCGGTACTGGGTGCAGTAGCGGGTGGTGTTCTGGGGCACCAGTTCGGTGGCGGTCGCGGTAAAGATGTCGCAACGGTAGCGGGTGCACTGGCTGGCGGCTATGCGGGCAACCGTGTACAAAGCGGCATGCAGGAAAATGATACGTACACGACGCAGCAACAGCGCTGTCAGACGGTGTACGACAAATCACAAAAAGTTCTGGGTTATGATGTCACCTATAAAATCGGCGACCAGCAGGGTAAAATCCGCATGGATCGCGATCCTGGTACACAAATTCCAGTAGATCGAAATGGGCAATTAATTCTGAATCAGCAGAGTTAACTGATCCGAACGTCTACGGTTTTGCGCTGACACCATCTCTAAAAACCGCGAGCCACCTAAAGAAGGTGCTCGCGGTTTTTTCATTATACGATCTTCCTGCTTTCAGCCAGTTTCATGCTCAACGATAACAGTAAGGCGACAGCTGCAAATCCAGCGGCCAGCCAAAGCGTCGTAATCAGGCCAGAGCTATCGACTATCTGACCGCCTACCCATGACCCAAGCGCGATACCAACGTTGAAAACGCCAACATACAGCGCGGAGGCCATCTCCACGGCGCGTGGCGCGACCTTCATCATCCACGTCATCAAACCGACAGACACGCCGCCGTAGGCTAATCCCCAGACGAGCAGCACTATACCGCCGCCGAAATGTGAGTCACCGACGGTCAGGAAAAGTATCGGAGTCAACAACAGCCCCAACGCGATTGTCATCAAGGTTAACGGCGTACGTCGCGCTGCGATGATGCCCGCCAGAAAATTACCGATGATGCCTGCCAAGCCATAGGCGAACAGCAATGCGCTGATCCATCGCGCATCGAACCCTGATACCGATAGCAGCAGCGGTCGCACGAAGGTAAAAGCCATGAAGTGTCCGGCTACCAGCAACAGCGTCAGGATTAACCCGGCTTGCAGTTTACGGTTGATCAACTGCTCGCCGAACTGGCGTAGGGGGACGGAATGGGCGACGGGCAAGGCAGGAATAACCGCGAGGTGAAGCACTAGCACCAGCCCGCTAAAGACAGCCATGCAGCCGAAGGCCCAGCGCCATCCGGCGAGATCGCCGATCAGTGCGCCGAACGGCACACCCAGTACCGATGCCGCCGCGACACCGCCAAAGATGATAGATGTCGCCAAGCCGATGGCGTGCTCGGGAACGAGTCGGGCCGCCAGACCGCCGGCAATCGCCCAGATGCCACCCATGCAAAAACCGACCAGCACGCGTGCCGCCAGCATCCAACCGATGTCCGGTGCCAGTGCCGAGGCAATGTTGGCGATAACCAGCAGCGTCAGCAGTCCACATAGGATCCTGCGTCTATCCATACCGCCGGATGCGATTACCACGAGTGGGGCGAATAACGCGGCTAACAGTGCAGGCAGCGAAACCATCAGGCCAGCGGTTCCGGTAGAGGTCTGTAGCGTATCGGCAATCGCGGTTAACAAGCCGACTGGAAGCATTTCCGTCGTGACCACCGAGAAGGTCGCAAGACCAACGGCGACGACGGCCAGCCAGAGAGGCTGTGCAGCAGCACCTGTAGGGATAGAGGAAGACGTATTCATGGTTCAGTCCTAATAGGGGGCACAAGCGGTTTAACCGTCAAGCGACATGGAGAAGAGAAGAGGCATGTGCCCGAAAACGCTGGTACCCCCATAGCGCGACCAGCAGCACTAGTACGCCAGCGCCCAGCGCCACGGCAAATCCGGCTCGAGCACCGCCCTCATCGACAACGTGGCCTGATACCGCTGCGCCCAGCGCCACGCCGACATTCAACCCTGCCAGCAGCCAGGTCATGCCTTCGGTCAGGCGATGTTCGGGAACCAGACGTTCGACCAGCGACATGGCCACGATCATGGTGGGGGCGAAGAACAGCCCGGCGATCAGCACGGCCGCAGCCAGTGTCGGAATGCTGCCAACCAGCAATAGAGGCAACGTGGTTGCTGCCGTTGCCAAGCCGCCCAGCAACAGCAATTGGTGCAATGCGGTTCGCAGCTTGAGAGCGCCGAACACCAGCCCGGCCAGACAGGAACCGACCGCATAAGCCGACAACACCAGACTGGCCGCAGCAGGCTGCCCATGCTGTTCGGCGAAGGCCACGCTGACGATATCCACGGTGCCCACGATGACGCCCATTGCGACCAGCAACAGCGCCAACAAACGCACGTTCGTCTGTTTGATCACCGACCCCGAACGATCCGTGCTGACATCCTGCGCTTCTACTGGTGGTTCCGTACCGCGCTGTGTCACCAGAGCAAACACGCCAATAATCAGCAAGAGTGCCGCTGCCAGCGGGCCAGCCTGAGGAAACACTGCGACGGACAGCCCGATAGCCAGTGGAGGCGCGGCGATAAAAGTGACTTCATCGAGCACCGTCTCCAGCGAGTAAGCCGTCTGCAAGCGAGGCTGGCCGCGATAGATTGCTGTCCAGCGTGCTCTTACCATCGCGGATATGCTGGGCATGAAACCCGCCAGTAAGGCACCGATGAATAAGCTCCAGTCAGGCGCTTGCCACCAGGTGCTGGTGATCAGAAGCAGCATACCGATCGCGCTGACGGCGGTTGCAATCGGTAGCACGCGGCCTTGCCCGTGGCGATCAACCAGACGAGAGGTCTGCGGTGACAGTAGCGCGTAGGTCAGCACAAAGGTGGCGGACACGGCACCCGCGAGTGCATAGCTGCCGCGCAGTTGCGACAGCATAGTGATAATGCCAATACCCGTCATGGGCAGCGGAATGCGCGCCAGCAGGCCAGACAGTGCAAAGCCCTTGGTGCCGGGTGCGGTGAAAAGTTCTCGATAAGGATTGAGCATCTCATTCTCCAAAGTGAATCCACTTGCCACCGCGCGGTGGCACAGCGACAATACATACAGAGCGTATGAATAAAAGCATATATTCATACGGATTGAATGTAAATAATCATACGGTGTGTATGTAAGGATGTGTCGATGGTTCGTCGTACCCGTGCTGAAATGGAAGAAACCCGCACTACGTTGCTGGCGACCGCCCGTAAGGTCTTTAGCGAACGCGGTTATGCTGACACCTCAATGGACGATCTCACTGCGCAGGCGAGCCTGACCCGTGGGGCGCTTTATCACCACTTCGGTGACAAGAAAGGATTATTGGCAGCCGTGGTGGAACAGATCGATGCCGAGATGGATGAACGACTGCAAGCCATCTCCGATACTGCTGAAGATGCCTGGGAAGGCTTTCAGCGTCGCTGCCGCGCCTATCTGGAAATGGCGCGGGAGCCAGAGATTCAGCGTATTGTGCTGCGCGATGCCCGGGCTGTTTTGGGGGGCGCATCGCCGGATTCACAGCGCCATTGCGTTGAGTCGATGCAGCGGCTGATCGATAACCTTATCCGACAGGGCGTGGTAGCGGATGTCGATCCACAGGCGCTGGCATCGTTAATCTACGGCAGTCTGGCTGAAGCGGCGTTCTGGATTGCGGAGGGTGAGGAGGGCAATGCGCGGCTGACACAAGGCGTTGCCGCGCTGGAATTGCTGCTGCGTGGGCTATTAGTCAAGTCGCGGTAGCGATCGAAAGAATAGCATGACGAGACGCGTGGTTGGCGTCTCGTTTTTGGATTAACGGCGAAAGATAATCTCCGCCCAGCGCGCCAATCCGGCGGTAACGGAACCAAAGTCGTTGCCGCTGGCGATAGGAATATCAGGAAGCAATTGCTGAATGGCCTGACGAAGGAGGGGAGAACGTGCGCTACCGCCAGTCAGGTAGATCACTTCCGGTCGGGTCTGGCTGGTTTCTAGCGCCAGCGTCACCTGTTGCTGAATACGCATGAGCGGATTATCGATGGCAGCGTTGAGTTCATCAGCATGAATACACGTTGCCAGACCCGATTCGATAAAGTGTAAATCGGCTGCCGTTTCCGACTGGTTGGAAAGCGCAATCTTACTCTCTTCCGCCAGTTGAATCAGACGGTAGCTCAGGCGCTGTTGCCAGACGGTCAGCAGTCTTTTCACCAGCTCGGGCTGGCGGGCATCACGGATCATTTCGTTGATTAACGCGCGGCTGGCGGTGCTATGAAACTCTTTTTGTGCCGGAATATCGTTAATTGCGACCGCATTCCACCAGGTCATGATCGGCAGAGCGATGCCTTTTTCCGTCTCGCTATTCATGCCAAGCAGTGGCATCAACTGTTTGAACGCAAGCATGATGTCCAGATCGTTACCGCCAACGCGGCAACCGCTGTGTCCTAACAGACTTTGCGAACGTTCGTGTTGCTTGTGCCATTCTGGGCCCATAAGCAGCATGGAGCAGTCGGTGGTTCCGCCGCCGATATCCACAACCAGCACACGCGTTTCTTTCATCAGCGTAGATTCGAAATCCAGCCCGGCGGCCACGGGTTCAAACTGGAAGACGACGTCTTCAAATCCGGCACGGTGGGCTGCACGATCTAAGATTCCTTGCGCCTGTTGGTTGGCTTCTTCGCCGCCGATACTCTGAAAGTTAATCGGACGACCGATGACGGCCTGACGAATAGGCTGGTCGAGCTGGCTTTCTGCCTGCGTGCGGATATGCAGCATCATGGAGCAGACCAAATCTTCAAACAGCGCAATCTGCTGGGCTTTCAGCCCGACGGCACCAAGGAAGGACTTCGGCGATTTAACGAACCACGTCTCTTCTGGATCATCCATATAATGGCGTAATGCATCGCGCCCAAATTTCACGCTATCAGGCTGTACGCGGATATCTTCCTCGCGGTTGTAGCTGATGGCACGCTTCAGCAGCAGCGCGTTCTCACCCTCAGCATTGACCTGATGGTGTCGCCATAACCACTCGCTAACCGCTTCACGCACGGGTGCGCACAGCAGAGAAGAAAGATAAGGCGAGCCATTTTCCAGCGACAGGAGCCGTGGCGTACCCGCCTCCATAACCGCCACTGAACAGTTGGCTGTACCGTAGTCAAAACCGATAAACATAGTGAGACCCCATGCCATGAGAAATTTTCGGGAGAGATTTTTAACGTCGTACCAACAATGGCCAGAATGAGCAGGCAGAAGTGGTGGGCGATAAAAAGGGGGGGCGACTTTACTGCGTTACGGTAGGGCTTGTAAAGGCGGATGCAACGGAGTAGGGAAAGATGTTTGACGGGAACCCGCAGGTTCCCGTTGAGTATGCTGAAAACACCTTACGCTGCCAGCGTATGCTGCGCCATATTCCCCAGCAGTGAGCCGATAAACTCGATGCGCTGCGGGCGGTCGCTCAAATCCTTCATGAATTTCAGGCGGGTCGGGCCATCAAGACGGTAAGTGCCCGGATCGCGCTGTAACAGGCCGATAAGGTGGGAGGGATCGACGCGGTTTTGTTCGCTGAATTCGATAAAACCGCCTTTCTCATTCCCTTCAATACGGCGAATCCCCAGTGCCTGTGCCTGTTGACGCAGGGCGGCAATCTGCAACAAATAGCGGCTTGCATCGGGAAGGAGGCCGAAGCGATCGATCAGTTCGACCTTCAACTCATCCAGCTCGGCAGTGGTTTTCGCACTGGCAATACGTTTGTATAACGACAGGCGCGTATTGACGTCGGGAATGAAATCGTCGGGCAGCAGGGCAGGCAAACGCAGTTCGACGTCGGTCTGGCTGTTAATCAGATCTTCCAACGACGGCTCCCGACCCGCTTTTAAGGCATCGACGGCACTTTCCAGCAGTTCCATATACAGTGAGAAACCGACACTGGTCATCTGTCCGCTCTGATCGTCTCCTAGCAGTTCACCTGCCCCACGAATTTCCAGATCGTGCGTTGCCAACGCAAAGCCGGCGCCGAGATCTTCCAACGAGGCGATGGCTTCCAGACGCTTCTGCGCATCGGTGCTCATCGCTTTAGGATTCGGCGTCAGCAGGTAGGCGTAAGCCTGATGGTGGGAGCGACCGACGCGACCGCGCAACTGATGCAACTGTGCCAAGCCGAAGTGATCGGCACGCTCGATGATGATGGTGTTGGCACTCGGTATATCGATCCCCGTTTCGATGATTGTGGTACACACCAGCACGTTAAAACGCTGGTGGTGGAAGTCGTTCATGACCCGTTCCAGCTCGCGTTCACGCATCTGACCGTGACCGATTGCGATGCGCGCTTCTGGCACCAGTTCCGCCAGCCGCTGCGTCGCTTTCTCGATATTTTCGACGTCGTTATAGAGGTAGTACACCTGTCCGCCGCGCAGAATCTCACGCAGAATCGCTTCGCGCACCACCAGATTGTCATACTCGCGCACGAACGTTTTCACTGCCAAACGGCGGGCTGGCGGCGTAGCGATGATCGACAGATCGCGCATCCCGCTCATGGCCATGTTGAGCGTCCGCGGAATCGGCGTGGCGGTCAGCGTCAAGATATCGACATCCGCTCGCATCGCTTTGATACGTTCTTTATGACGTACACCGAAGCGGTGCTCTTCATCCACAATCAGCAGCCCTAAATCGCGCCAGCGCACGTCGCTCTGTAACAGTTTATGGGTGCCGATCAGAATATCGACTTTACCTTCCTGCGTTTCCTCCAGCACCTGAGTTTGTTCACGTGCGCTGCGGAAGCGAGAGATCATTTCAATCTTCACCGGCCAATTGGCAAAGCGATCGCGGAAGTTGTCAAAATGCTGCTGCGCCAACAGCGTCGTCGGCACTAAAACGGCAACCTGCTTATGGTTTTCAACGGCTAAAAATGCGGCGCGCATCGCCACTTCGGTTTTCCCAAAGCCGACATCGCCGCACACCAGACGATCCATCGCCAGCGGCTGGCACATGTCGCTCAGCACGGCGTTGATGGCCTGCGCCTGATCGGGCGTGGTCTCGAAGGGGAAACTTTCGCAGAAAAGCTGGTACTGTGTTTTGTCGTGCTTAAACGCAAAGCCGCTCTTTGCCGCACGCTGGGCATAAATATCCAGCAGCTCGGCGGCGACATCGCGCACCCTTTCCGCCGCCTTTTGACGTGCGCGTGACCAGGCATCGCCACCCAGTTTATGCAGCGGCGCATTCTCATCGGCACCGCCCGCGTAGCGGCTGATCAAATGCAGCGAGGAAACCGGAACGTACAGCTTGTCTTCACCTGCATAGGTCAAAATCAGGTATTCGGCTTTGATACCGCCTGCTTCTAACGTAGTCAGTCCGGCATAGCGGCCAACGCCGTGTTCGAGGTGGACGACGGGCTGCCCCGGCCGCAGTTCCGCCAGATTGCGGATCAGCGTATCGGTATTAATCGTGCGGCGGCTATCCTGACGGCGGCGACTGACGCGTTCACCCAGCAGATCGCTTTCGCAGATCAACGCGCGCTGGCGTAGCGTGTCGATAAAACCGTGCTCACTGGCACCGATGATGAGGTAAGTACCACGCCCTTGAGCCTGATCCAGCGTGCTGATGAGCGTCGGGTTCAGTTTGATGCGCGCCAGCAGCTCTTGCAGCGTTTCACGTCGGCCTTCGCTCTCGACGGAAAAAATGATTTGGCCTTCGAACTGTTCGATAAAACGGCGCAGCGCATCCAACGGGGATTTCTGCTGGTGCTGAATCGCCAACTCCGGCAGCGGCAGATAGGCCAGATTCACGTTGGCAGCTTTTTCCGGCAGCGTATCGGTTTTTAACTGCACGCGCGGCCACGCTTTCAGCTCGGTGAACAGACCGTCAACACGTAGCCAGAGTGAATCTGATGGCAGCAGTGGTCGCATCGGGTCGACACGACGGCTTTCGAAACGCTGCTGAATATCCTGCCAGAAACGCTCGGCGCTCTGCTCGAGATTGCCAGTGTTAACGATCAGCGTGTTGTTCGGGAAGTAGCTGAACAGCGACGGCAGCGGTTCACTGAAGAATAACGGCTGCCAGTATTCGATCCCTGCGGGCCAGACGCCTTTGCTAACCTGCTGATAGATGTGCTCGGCATCGCGCCGTACTTCGAACTGTTCGCGCCACTGGCTGCGGAAAAGTTCGATGGCGGCTTTATCGGTCGGGAACTCATGGGCGGGCAACAGATTAATGTGCGGCACTTCATTCAGGGTTCGCTGTGTATCCACATCGAACAGACGCAGGCTGTCGATCTCGTCGTCAAAGAAATCGATACGATAAGGCTCTTCGCTCCCCATCGGGAACAGATCCAGCAGAGCGCCACGCGTGGCATACTCACCGTGTTCCATAACCTGATCCACGCTGCGGTAGCCCGCCTGCTCCAACTGCGAACGCAACTTGTCACGCGAGAGGCGCTGACCTTTTTTCAACACCAGTGCATGACCGTGCAGGAAACTGTGCGGACAAACGCGCTGCATCAGCGTGTTGACTGGCAGAATCAGAACGCCGCGCGTCATGTTAGGCAATTGATAGAGCGTGGAAAGGCGGGTAGAAATAATTTCCTGATGCGGAGAAAAACTATCGTAGGGCAGCGTTTCCCAGTCAGGCAGCGTGGTAACGTGCTGGTCGGTAAATTGCTGAATTTCATCACGCAATCGCAGGGCGTTTTGCATATCAGGCGCGATAAGCACCACCAGCCCGGCGTGGCGTTCAATGATTTCTGCACATTCGACGGCGCAGGCAGCGCCGGTTAACTGGCCCAGCAGGCGCTGCTCACCCGCTTTGGGCGGCAGCGAATAACGGTAATTTTCAGGCATCATCTGATTATCGGGTCTCGCCTCCCTGCATCCGGCCAGGAATAAGAAAAAGCCGTAGAGTGAGGGTGTTAGGGTTCCATAAAGCAGTACTACCCTTTATTATCCTTGATCACTTTGCTTTGGCAACCTTATCCAGACGGATTTCATGTATCAACCTGTCGCTTTATTTATTGGCCTGCGCTACATGCGCGGGCGTGCATCAGACCGCTTCGGCCGGTTTGTCTCCTGGTTATCCGCCATTGGCATCACGCTGGGCGTGATGGCGCTGGTCACCGTGCTTTCTGTAATGAACGGTTTCGAACGCGAGCTGGAAGGCAATATTCTGGGCGTGATGCCTCAGGCGGTTATTTCTACGCCGCAGGGTTCGCTGAACCCGGCGTTGATTCCTGCTTCCTCCTTAGACTCGCTGGAAGGTGTAACGCGCGTTGCGCCGCTAACGACGGGCGATGTGGTGCTACAAAGTGCTCGCAGCGTCGCCGTGGGCGTGATGTTAGGCATTGATCCTGACGAGCAGGATCCGCTGTCACGCTATCTGGTTAACGTCAAACAGCAGCAACTGCAATCTGGTCAGTACCGGGCCATTTTGGGCGAGAAACTGGCCGCACAGTTGGGTGTTAAAGCTGGCGATCAAATTCGCATGATGGTAACGAGCGCCAGTCAGTTGACGCCGATGGGGCGTATCCCCAGCCAGCGTATTTTTACCGTTGCCGGAACCTTTGCCGCCAACAGCGAAGTGGATAGCTACCAACTGCTGGTGAATCAGCAGGATGCCTCACGGCTAATGCGCTATCCGACGAACCACATTACCGGTTGGCGTTTGTGGCTGGAAAAGCCGCTGCTGGTTGATACGCTGAGCACGCAAACGCTGCCGGAAGGCACCGTCTGGAAAGACTGGCGCGAACGTAAAGGTGAGCTGTTTCAGGCCGTAAGCATGGAGAAAAATATGATGGGGCTGCTGCTCAGCCTGATCGTCGCCGTGGCCGCGTTCAATATTATTACCTCGCTGGGTTTACTGGTGATGGAAAAACAGGGAGAAGTCGCCATTCTGCAAACGCAGGGGCTGACTCAACGTCAGATTATGGCGGTGTTTATCGTGCAGGGGGGCAGCGCTGGCGTGATTGGCGCGTTGTTAGGGGCATTGCTGGGGACGTTATTGGCCAGCCAACTGAATACGCTGATGCCAATATTGGGCGTGTTGCTGGATGGTGCCGCGCTGCCAGTGGCGATCGACCCCGCGCAGGTCGTGACGATCGCGATTTCCGCGATGGTGATTGCCCTCTTATCGACACTTTACCCGTCATGGCGCGCTGCCGCCGTTCAACCCGCTGAGGCTTTACGTTATGAGTGATTTACCGTTATTGCAGTGTACTAACCTGTCTAAGCGCTATCAGGACGGCAAGCTGTCTACCGACGTGTTACGCGATGTCTCTTTTGAGATGAGCTGCGGGGAAATGATGGCGATCGTCGGGAGTTCCGGTTCGGGTAAAAGTACGTTGCTGCATGTGCTGGGCGGGTTGGATACGCCGACCTCTGGCGAAGTTATCTTTAAAGGCCAACCGCTGAGTTCGCTTTCGGCGGCGGCAAAAGCCGATTTACGCAATCGCGAGCTGGGTTTTATTTATCAATTTCACCATCTGCTGCCGGATTTCACTGCGCTGGAAAACGTTGCCATGCCGTTGCTGATTGGCAAAGTGCCGACGTCACAGGCACAGGATAAAGCACGCGAAATGCTGGCGGCTGTTGGATTGGAATCGCGTAGCCACCACCGTTCGTCGGAGTTGTCCGGCGGCGAGCGGCAGCGTGTCGCGATTGCCAGAGCACTGGTCAACAGCCCCTCGCTGGTGCTGGCGGATGAACCGACCGGTAACCTCGATCAGCGTACGGCGGATACCATTTTCGAGCTGTTAGGCGAACTGAACGTCCGGCAGGGTACGGCTTTCCTGGTGGTGACGCATGACTTGCAGTTGGCTAGCAGACTAAATCGTCAACTGGAAATGCGCGACGGTCAGTTGCAGCAGGAACTGACCCTGATGGGAGCGCGGCAATGACCTTTCCTCCGCTCTCGTTGCTGATTGGTCTGCGCTTTAGCCGTGGCCGTCGGCGTGGCGGCATGGTTTCGCTGATCTCCGTCATTTCAACGTTGGGGATCGCTCTCGGTGTTGCGGTGTTGATTCTTGGCCTGAGTGCGATGAATGGCTTTGAACGTGAACTGAATAACCGCATTCTGGCCGTGGTGCCGCACGGCGAGATCGCACCAGTTAATCAGCCTTTTGACGGCTGGCAGGACATCCTACCTAAAATCGAACAGGTTCCTGGCGTTGCCGCCGCCGCGCCTTATATCAATTTCACTGGGCTGTTGGAAAACGGTGCCAAGCTTCAGGCGATTCAAGTAAAAGGCGTCGATCCGCAGCAGGAAACACGTCTTAGCGCACTGCCCAACTATGTGATCAATAATGCCTGGCAGCGGTTTCGCGCGGGCGAACAGCAGGTCATTATCGGGCAGGGCGTCGCGAAGGCGTTGAATGTGGCTGAAGGGGATTGGGTTACGGTGATGATCCCGAACAGCGACCCTGAAATGAAGCTGATGCAGCCTAAACGCATCCGGCTGCACGTCAGTGGCATTTTACAACTGAGCGGCCAACTCGATCACGGTCTGGCGCTGATTCCGCTTGCCGATGCCCAGCAGTATCTGGATATGGGACAGAGCGTAACGGGGATCGCCATCAAGGCTAAAGATGTGTTCTCCGCCAATAAACTGGTGCGTGATGCGGGTATGGCCACGAAGGCTTATGTCACTATTAGCAGTTGGATTGGCACCTATGGTTATATGTACCGAGACATCCAGATGGTGAGAACCATCATGTATCTGGCGATGATTCTGGTGATTGGCGTGGCCTGCTTTAATATTGTTTCAACGCTGGTGATGGCGGTGAAAGACAAAAGCAGCGATATCGCGGTGTTGCGTACGCTGGGCGCGTCAGACGGGCTGATTCGCGCTATCTTTGTCTGGTACGGGCTATTGGCCGGGCTGCTAGGCAGCGTGATAGGTGCAGTAGTCGGCGTGATCGTGACCTTGCAACTGACGCCGATTATTCGTGGTATCGAGGCACTTATCGGCCATAAACTGTTGTCTGGCGACATCTATTTTATCGATTTTCTGCCGTCGGAATTGCATCTGATGGACGTTGTCATCGTATTAGGCACGTCGTTGGTGCTGAGTTTGATTGCCAGCTGGTATCCGGCGCGGCGCGCCAGCCGGATTGACCCAGCCCGCGTGTTGAGCGGACAGTAAGCCAAGCCAACGCACATGCGGCTTGAGAGATGACGGGGATAATCCCTATCGTGTGGGAAAGCGATCACACCCTAAGGAGCAGTCATGTACTACGGTTTTGACATGGGCGGCACGAAAATTGAGCTGGGCGTGTTCGACGCGGAGTTGAACAAGGTGTGGCAAAAGCGGGTGCCGACGCCGCGCAGTAATTATGATGGCTTACTCACGACACTGGTCGATCTGGTGCATGAAGCCGATGCACAGGTTGGCGTACAGGGGAAGGTTGGTCTCGGCGTACCGGGTATGGAAACGGGTAGCGATGGTGCGCTATTCACCGCTAATCTGCCTGCGACGATGGGAAAACCGCTGCGTACGGATTTGTCGCAGCGTTTGCAGCGTGATATTCGCATCAGTAACGACGCTAACTGCTTTGTGCTGTCGGAAGCCTGGGATGCGGAATTTCGTTCCTATCCTGTCGTGCTGGGCATGATTTTAGGTACGGGGCTGGGCGGTGGTCTGGTGATTAACGGGCGTCCGGTCGACGGGCGCAACGGTATCGCGGGAGAGTTTGGCCATCTCCGCCTGCCGTCCGACGCGCTGGATATCATTGGCGTGGATATTCCCCGCGTAAAGTGCGGCTGCGGCCAATCTGGCTGTATCGAGAATTATATTTCCGGCCGCGGTTTTGAATGGCTGTACGAGCATCGGTATGGTGAAGCGCTGCCTGCTGTGACGATTATCCGGCACTATCGTGGTGGAGAAGAAAAAGCGCTGGAATTTGTCGATCGCTTTATGGATTTGCTGGCGGCCTGTCTGGGTAATTTACTGACGCTGTTCGATCCACACCTGCTGGTATTGGGCGGCGGCCTGTCGAATTTTGATGAAATTTATCAAATTCTGCCGACGCGCCTTCCTTCACGACTTTTACCGATTGCGAAACTGCCGCGTATAGAGAAAGCGCGTCATGGCGATGCGGGCGGCGTACGTGGTGCTGCGTTGCTACACTTAATGGATAACTAGCTGGAGAAGGTATGTATACGCGTCAACGATTAGGGCGGTTTCATAAGGGAAAGCGACTGCGGCAACAGCGTCTTCGTGCGCGTATTTTCCATCGTGATTATCTGGCAGCAAGCGAAGTGAAAAAACCGCGTGTGGTGGTACTGACGGGCGCCGGTATTTCTGCGGAATCGGGCATTCGTACCTTTCGCGCGGCCGATGGGCTGTGGGAAGAACACCGTGTTGAGGATGTCGCGACGCCCGAAGGCTTTCAGCGTAATCCCGAGCTGGTGCAGGCATTTTATAACGCCCGTCGTCGTCAGTTACAGCAGCCGGAAATTGTGCCTAATGCCGCACATCTGGCGTTGGCGAATCTGGAAGCGATGTTGGAAGACAATTTCCAACTGATTACACAAAATATCGATAACCTGCATGAACGTGCTGGCAGCAAGCGCGTGATTCATATGCACGGTGAGCTACTGAAAATTCGCTGTAGCCAAAGTGGGCAGGTTTTTGAGTGGACGGACGACCTTGCCGTCGGTGAACGTTGCCACTGCTGCCAATTTCCCGCGCCCTTACGCCCGCATGTGGTGTGGTTTGGTGAAATGCCACTGCACATGGACAAGATTTATCATGCGCTGTCGCAGGCGGACTACTTTATTGCGATTGGCACGTCGGGGCATGTCTATCCCGCCGCAGGTTTTGTCCATGAAGCCCATTCGCACGGCGCCTACACGCTGGAACTGAATCTGGAGCCGAGCCAGGTAGAAAGCCAGTTTGATGAAAAAATTTACGGCCCCGCCAGCACTGTCGTACCCGAGTTCGTCGCTGCCTGGCTAACGCGCGGTCAAAGCATCAAGTTTTAAACGCCATCAAAAAGAAGCGAAAACGTCATGAATCGTGTGAGGATGACGTTTTCTCTTGCCGATCGTTGCTGCTGCAACATTCGTCAAGCTGATCGAATGGCAACATGGCGGTATGGTTAAAGAAACAATATTCACTCTCGCTACAGCGCGTATGCGAAACGGTTTCTGTCGGCGAGTCGGCCTGCGGATGCGGTGGCCGTGCTCCATGAAATGATAAGGTTCGTCGGAAAAAGCCCAGCATAGCGTTACCCTCACGATGTCTTATGAAAGACAAAAGTGTTAATGAGAGCTATTCTCATCAATGTCAGCTAAGCGTAGTTGATAATCCGATGACGAGGGAATGACAATTGTCAAAAAGTATATCCAAAATTGTTCTATCCGCTTGCCATGCCTGAATCGACAAAGGCTTCGATCAATCAGAATGTCCGCCGAGCTTCGGCAGCCAGTTCTTTCAGATAATTCAGATCGCATAATTCCACTTGATGACCCCGATAGATAATGTGGCCTTGTCGCTTCCAGTCTGACATGAGCCTGCTCAGCGTTTCGCCGCGCATCCCTAATGACGTCGCAAGCTGGCCTCGGCTCACCGGTAGTGTCAGATGCTGGGTTTGCTGAATGTGGTGCTGCCGCAGTAGGTAATCCGCCAGACGCTGTGGCGCGGAGCTGGAGGTCAGCCAGTCGATTTGGTTGATCGTCGAGTAGAGTTTCTTGCCCAGATAATTGAGCAAACGCAGTGCCAGCTCCGGGCGTTGCAAGCAAAACTGATGAATATCTTGCCGTGGGATCATCAGCGTGTGACCGTCGCTCTGTGCGCGGATATTCATCGGGAAGCGGCCGTGATCCATAAAGACGGCGGCGATGGCGACAAATTCACCGCGCTCAAATTGCCCGAAAATCTTCTCATCGCCGCCATAGGTATGGCGAAAGGCCTGTAATTTTCCCGTTTCAACCAGTAAGCAGTGCTGCATTTTGTCGCCTTCACGAAACAGAATGTCATCGTGCTGGAAAAACAGACGTTCACTTTTAGCCAATAGCTCACACACCACATTGCTGGGTTCACCGCGCATCCAGTCATGCTGAAACAGTACCTCGCCGTATTCATCGGGTGACAGCGCCTTTTTGACAAATGTCATTTGCCCTCCCAGAGGCTGGTATTACCATCAAGCTAGTAAATGAAAATAATAATCACTTGCATGGATTCGGCAAGCAAAATCACGGCGCGCTGAATCGACACTAGCGGAGCGTTTCTATGAAAGAAAATACCCTCCCGGCGGCACAGGCGCTGGTTCTCCATGAATTAATTACCCCAACCGAACACGGTATCGCCAGCCGTGTGTTGGCTCGAACCGACGGCGGCAATGTCACGCTGTTTGCCTTCGATCAGGGGCAGGGATTGAGCGAGCACAGTGCGCCTTATGATGCACTGGTTATGGTACTTGAAGGTGAATTATTGCTGACGATCGGGGGCGAGCCTGTCGTCGCGCAGCCCGGCACGCTGGTGCGTATGCCCGCGAATATCCCACATGCCGTTGATGCGCAGCAGTCGTCGCGTATGTTGCTGACGATGTTGAAGACGCTGAAAACACCGAATTAAGGAGTGACAGTATGAGCGATCATGAAGCTGGACATAAATTTTTAGCCCGACTGGGGAAAAAGCGTTTGCGTCCCGGCGGCAGAAAGGCAACGGAATGGCTGCTCAGTCAGGCCGGGTTCCGGCAGGACAGCGTAGTATTAGAAGTTGCCTGCAATATGGGCACCACAGCGATGGAAATTGCGCGTCGGTTTGGCTGTCAGGTTATTGGCGCGGATATGGATAAAGCCGCGTTACAGAAGGCGCAGGAAAATGTAGCAGCGAACGGTTTAGCCTCTCAGGTCACGATTATGCAGGCCAATGCGCTGGAACTGCCGTTCCCCGATAATCACTTTGACGTGGTGATTAATGAAGCCATGCTCACGATGTATGCCGATAAGGCCAAGAGCCGGATTATTGCCGAATATTATCGCGTGTTGAAACCCGGTGGTCGTCTGATTACGCACGATATCATGTTGCTTTCCGAGAAGGATACCGGGGCATTACAGGCGGTGGAACAGATGCATAAAGCGATTAACGTGCATGCCCAGCCGATGCTGCGTGAGCGCTGGGTGACGCTGTTTCAGGAGTGTGGTTTTAGTCGGGTCAGCTACGATAACGGCGCAATGACGCTGCTGACGCCACAGGGGCTGATCTATGATGAGGGGCTAGCGGGGGCGGCGCGTATCGTAAAAAATGCGCTGAAGAAAGAAAATCGCAGTATGTTCTTCAATATGTTTCATACCTTCCGCCGCAATCGGAACCAGCTTAACTATATTGCGGTATGTAGCACGAAGTAGCGATCGTCTTCATTTTGGTTGCGTGGCGGTAACAAGGAAAATGCGTGTAAGGTAAGCGAAATCGTTTAACATACATGACACTACTTAATGACCGCCGGGTGATATCCCGCTAAAGCACGCTATGCCGTTACCCCACTACAGCCAGCTAAAACAACAGCAGTGCAGACGCGATCGTCGGAGTCTGGCACTGCTGTTGGCGTTTCTTGCACTCACGCTGGTCATCAGCCTGTGCGCGGGGGAGCGCTGGATTTGGCCAACGGCCTGGCTGGATGACGCGCAGCAGCTCTTTGTCTGGCAACTGCGTTTGCCCAGAACGCTGGCCGTGATGCTGGTGGGGGCCAGTCTGGCGATGTCGGGCATCGTAATGCAGGCTGTCTTTGATAATCCGCTGGCGGAACCAGGGCTCTTGGGCGTGGCGAACGGCGCTGGCGTGGCCTTAGTGCTGACGGTGCTGTTGGGGCAGGGATTGCTGCCCGTCTGGATGTTAAGCCTGAGCGCGATTGCTGGCGCGCTGCTGATTACCTTTCTGTTACTCCATTTTGCCCGCCGCCATATTTCTAATACTCGCTTGTTACTCATTGGCATTGCGCTTGGGATTATCTGTAGCGCGGTGATGACCTGGGCCGTCTATTTCAGCACCAGCCTCGATTTACGCCAATTGATGTATTGGATGATGGGCGGCTTTAGCGGCATTGACTGGCGACACGGTTGGTTGATACTGACACTCTTGCCGCTTGTGCTGTGGTTGAGTCGTCAGGGGGCGGTGTTAAACGGGCTGACGCTGGGTGAAATTCAGGCGCGTCAGTTGGGTATCCCTGTCTATCGCTGGCGTACTATTCTCGTGTTGGTGATGGGCGTACAGGTCGGTCTGAGTGTGGCACTGGCCGGTATCATCGCGTTTATTGGTCTGGTGATCCCACACATGTTACGGCTGTGCGGACTGACCGATCAGCGTTATTTATTGCCTGGCTGCGCGTTGGCTGGCGGTGGCGTTCTTTTGCTGGCGGATACCGTCGCGCGCATTGCGCTGAGTTCAGCCGAGTTGCCGATAGGCGTGGTTACCGCTACGCTGGGATCGCCGTGGTTTATCTGGCTACTATTACGCAATCGACTGTAGCGAGATGTCTTGTTCTATCCACTCTTGTTTATCACTGAAGGGAGCAAAACGATGAGCACTGAAATCTATACTATTCCGCTGACCACCATTGACGGAAAAGCGACAACGTTTGAAGCGTTTAAAGGGCAGGTGGCTTTAGTCGTCAACGTCGCCTCTCAATGTGGCCTGACTAAACAATACGATGCGTTGGAAAAACTCTACGAAACCTATCGCGATAAAGGATTGGTCGTACTGGGATTCCCCTCCAATGAATTTGCAG
The DNA here is from genome assembly GCF_000803315.1 of Pectobacterium actinidiae. Taxonomy (NCBI): domain Bacteria; kingdom Pseudomonadati; phylum Pseudomonadota; class Gammaproteobacteria; order Enterobacterales; family Pectobacteriaceae; genus Pectobacterium; species Pectobacterium actinidiae. The sequence goes on along the minus strand of NZ_JRMH01000001.1, from coordinate 2,683,552 downwards.
GGCAGGAACCGGGCTCGGAAGAAGAAATTCAGGAATTCTGCCGTGGGACGTTTGGCGTTCAGTTCCCGATGTTCAGCAAAATCGAAGTGAATGGCGAGAACCGTCACCCGCTGTACCAGTTGTTGATTCGTCAGCAACCGGAAGCTAATGGAACCTGGAAGAGTGACTTTTTTGCGCGTTTGGTCAATAAAGGCCGTAAGCCCAAGAATCCAGAAGACATCCTGTGGAACTTCGAGAAATTTTTGGTGGATCGCGAAGGGAACGTGATTGATCGCTTTGCGCCGGATATGGCTCCTGACCATGACACCATTGTGAAAGCGATCGAAGAGGCGTTGGCAAAATAATTGACGCAGCAGACTTCCCCAGTATTACAGCTGATGCAGGCTAGCGTCTTGCCGCGTTTGTTGCCGACGAACGCAGAGTGTCGTCGTGGTGAGTTACTGCACATCATCGGCCCCAACGGCGCGGGAAAGAGTACTTTGCTGGCAAGAGCGGCTGGCTTACTGGAGGGGGAAGGTGAAGTTTATCTGGCTGGCACGCCGCTGTCGCACTATACGGCAGCGGATCTTGCCGTGCGGCGTGCCTATCTGGCACAGCAGCAACCGCCGCTGGCGCTGATGCCGGTATTCCAGTATTGGCAACGGCATCAACCGCCGTTGGCTCAGGAAGACGCGGTCGAAAAGGTGGTGCATTTTCTGGCAGAAAGCTTGATGTTAACCGACAAGCTGTCGCGTCCACTCGCGCAGCTGTCAGGAGGAGAATGGCAGCGCGTTCGGCTGGTGGCGGCACTGTTGCAAATTTGGCCGACGATTAATCCGCACGCGCGTTTGCTGCTGCTGGATGAACCGGCCAATAGTCTGGATGTGGCGCAGCAGGTGGCACTGGATGCGTTACTGAGCGAACTCTGTCGTTTGGGCATCGCGGTCATGGTTTGCGCGCACGATCTGAATCACAGCGCCCACCATGCGGATCGCGTGTGGCTGCTGTCTGCTGGTACTCTGGTGGCACAGGGCAAAACGGCGGAGGTTATGCTGCCGGACGTGCTGTCTCCTGTGTTCGGTGTTGCGTTTCAGCGGCACGTGGTTGATGGCAGAAACTGGATCATCACGCGCAGCGCCTGACTGCTGTCGCGAGAAAATCGGCGTCGTCAGAAATAGGAAAAATCGCCTTTACTTGCCAGTTACCCCGATTAAACGCTAAATTAACCCAATACCTAGCATTTTCAAACGCTAGAGGTCTATGGCCTCGGCGGTTTTATGGTAATCGCGATGATACGTTTACGCCACGCTTTGATTCTTGCCTGCCTGATTTTGGTCGGCTGTAGCAGTAGTCGGCATAATAATCCGCCGCCGAATGCGCGTCTGAGCGATTCGATCATGGTGATGGTGCAGCTAAACGATCAACTCGGACAATGGTACAGAACGCCTTATCGCTATGGTGGGCTGGATCGTAACGGCGTCGATTGTTCTGGCTTTGTTTACCTGACATTTCGCGATAGGTTTGGCATGCAACTGCCGCGCACCACGGAAGAACAAACCGAACTGGGCGAACGTGTTGATCGCGATAATCTATTACCGGGCGATTTGGTCTTTTTCAAAACTGGCAGCGGCAGCAGTGGGCTGCATGTCGGCATTTATGACAAAGACGACCAGTTTATTCATGCCTCTACCAGTCAGGGTGTAATCCGCTCATCGCTGGATAACGTGTACTGGAAACGGGCGTACTGGCAGGCCCGCCGTATCTGATTCCTTCCTTATTTTGTTGACAGCATGGAGCTCTCCACTCATGTCCTCTCTGCGTTTATTGATCTCCGACTCTTACGATCCCTGGTTTAATTTGGCCGTTGAGGAGTGCATTTTTCGCCAGATGCCCACCACGCAGCGGGTGCTGTTTTTATGGCGCAATGCGGAAACGGTAGTCATCGGTCGTGCCCAAAATCCGTGGAAAGAGTGCAATACACGGCGGATGGAAGAGGATGGGATCACGCTGGCACGGCGCAGCAGCGGCGGTGGAGCGGTCTTCCACGATCTCGGTAATACCTGCTTTACCTTCATGGCGGGCAAACCGGAATACGATAAAAGCGTCTCAACGCAAATTGTTCTGGATGCACTCAGTTCGCTTGGGTTAAAAGCGAGTGCCTCGGGGCGTAACGATCTGGTGGTGGAAACCACGGACGGCGTGCGTAAGGTGTCCGGTTCTGCCTACCGCGAAACCAAAGATCGCGGGTTCCATCACGGCACGCTGCTGCTGAACGCAGATCTCAGTCGTTTAGCGGATTATTTAAACCCGGATGCTAAGAAGCTACAGGCAAAAGGAATTACGTCCGTGCGTTCCCGCGTCGCCAATCTGGTGGAATTGCTGCCTTCTGTCGATCATCAGGTCATTAGTCAGGCCGTGACACAGGCCTTCTTTGCTTATTTTGGCGAACAGTGCGAGCCGGAAATCATCTCGCCATCTGCCCACCCGGATCTACCCGGATTCAGCGAACAGTTTGCGCGTCAAAGTAGCTGGGAATGGAACTTCGGTCAGGCACCAGATTTCTCGCACTTACTGGATAACCGTTTTACCTGGGGCGGCGTTGAATTACATTTCGATGTGGAACGCGGTGTGATTGTCCGTGCACAGATTTATACCGATAGCCTGAACCCCGCGCCGCTAGAAGCACTCGCCTCTGCATTACAGGGAACGGCGTATCGTCCAGAAGCCTTGGCGGCGACGTGTCAGGCACTGATCGCTACCTTCCCCGAACAGCAAAACGAATTGCAGGAACTGGCAAATTGGCTGGAACAAAGCCTGCGCTAGATCGCGAAGTAGGACGCTTAATGACCCCGCTGCATGGCAGAAAGGCGCTTTTCGTGCGTTGTGCGATAAGCGCTGTAGATTCATCTATAATAATAACGTAATGTGATTATTATTAATCGCTATGCAGTACAGGATCATGCGCATCCATCTTGCTGTTGATTACACCAGTGACTACGTTTTTTGGCCGATATTCAGGTTGGATGGAACGCTGCTGGCTGTCGAAATGATCAGCCATTTTAATGGGCTTTCAGGCAAGTTGAGTATGCCAGCCGATCTTCTCCTCATGCAGTTAAGTCCACGACAACAATATAATTTTTTTTGTGAACAACTGCATTTTATCAAAGATAGATCCGCATGGTTTATTGATAACCACATTCAGCTCGTGCTGAAGGTTGGGCGTCAAATAACCGAAATGCTAATTAAATCCGACGTGCTGCGCAGCGAAATCAAACGTCTCGATTTTGTGCTGTTGGAGATTAATGAACTCTTCCCTCAGCTATCGCAGGGGAAAGAAAACGCCACGCTGCTGAATTTGAGTCAATCCGTTCCTTTATGGTTGGATAACTTTGGTTCGGGAAAAACAACGCTTAAACCTTTGCACGATGGGCTAGTACGTGGAGTGAAATTAGATCGTCAGTTTATCACGCAGCTTTTATCGCGCCCGGGCAATACGCTGATGATGGAACCCTTACTGCGGACGATTAAAAACAGCTATTCAGGTATCAGTATCGTCGCCACAGAGATCGATACTATGGCGAGCCTGAACAAAATGAGGTCGCTAAACATTGATGCCGTTCAAGGCCAAATGTGGCCCGCCGTACATTTTGACAGGCTTGAGCAACGCACGGCAATTATTGATTAACTCAATTATTCCCACCGTCTTTGAGAGCGACGGTCTTTCCTGAATACCATCGTGAAAGTAATACCCCTGCATTTCCTCCGTGTTAATTTCATTATCATCCCTCTACACTTTCGTCATACCCGTTAGTCGTTGTGTCGTGAGCATATGGCTCTCTTCACCTGAACAGGGTGGTATTAGGGAGACAGGATGCAGCAAACACCGTTATTCAATAATCACTATTTTCATCAACTGCCGGGATTTTACACCGCGCTACAGCCGACGCCGCTGCATGGCGCTCGTCTGCTTTATCACAGCGAGGGATTGGCCGCGGAACTCGGCCTGTCGTCTGAATGGTTTACGCCAGAACAGGACGCCGTCTGGAGCGGTGAGCGTTTGCTGCCGGGCATGACGCCGCTGGCGCAGGTTTATAGCGGCCATCAGTTTGGCGTGTGGGCCGGCCAGTTGGGGGACGGGCGTGGCATCCTGCTAGGAGAACAACAGTTGGCAGATGGCCGCAGCATGGACTGGCACTTGAAAGGTGCGGGGCTGACGCCGTATTCACGTATGGGCGACGGTCGTGCCGTACTGCGTTCAGCAATACGCGAATTTCTGGCTTCGGAAGCGATGCACCATCTGGGGATCCCCACCACGCGGGCGCTGACGATTGTCACCAGCACACATCCGGTTCAGCGTGAGCAAGAAGAAAAGGGGGCGATGTTGCTGCGCGTGGCGGAAAGCCATGTGCGTTTCGGTCATTTTGAGCACTTTTACTATCGCCGTGAACCAGAAAAGGTGCGTCAGTTGGCGGAGTATGTGATCGCCCGCTATTGGCCGCAGTGGGAAAACGACGAGCGTCGTTATGAGCTGTGGTTTGGTGATGTGGTAGAACGTACCGCGCGGCTGATTACACATTGGCAGGCCGTTGGGTTTGCGCACGGCGTAATGAATACGGACAACATGTCGATTTTGGGACTGACCATCGACTACGGCCCTTACGGCTTTTTAGATGCCTACCAGCCTGATTTCATTTGCAATCATTCCGACCATCGCGGGCGCTATGCGTTTGATAATCAGCCCGCTGTGGGGCTGTGGAATTTGCATCGTCTGGCGCAGGCGCTGTCGGGGCTGATGGACACAGAAACGTTGGAGCGTGCGCTTGCTCGCTATGAACCAGCGTTGATGCAGCACTATGGCACGCTGATGCGCGCTAAGCTGGGCTTATTTACCGCGAGCCCGGAGGATAATGACGTGCTGGTCGGGCTGCTGCGTTTGATGCAGCAGGAAGGTAGCGATTATACCCGCACGTTCCGGCTGCTGGCAGATAGCGAGAAGCAAGAATTGCGCTCGCCGCTCCGTGATGAATTCATCGACAGAGCCGCGTTTGATAGCTGGTTTGCGAACTATCGCCAGAGGCTGATGCAGGAAGAGCAGGGCGATGAGGAACGTCGTCGGTTGATGAATGCAACGAACCCGAAATATGTTCTGCGTAATTATCTGGCACAAATGGCGATTGAACGGGCGGAAAACGACGACATCAGTGTGCTGGCGCGTCTGCATCAGGCGCTGTGTCGGCCGTATGATGATCAGCCTGATATGAACGATTTAGCGGCGCTACCGCCAGAATGGGGTAAGCATCTGGAGATTTCCTGCTCCAGCTAGGCCGGAGCAGGGATAATAGACTATTGCCGCAGATAAACTTGCGGAATGGTGTAGTCAGGGTGTGAACCGACGCTGAGATCGGCGCGATACCAGTGGGTCAGCGTGTCTATCTGTAACACCTGCGCGGGCGTGCCTTGTGCCACCAGCTTCCCTTCGTGCAGCAGCAGAATACGGTCGGCGTACAGCGCGGCCAGATTCAGATCGTGCAGGACGCAGCATGCGGATAACGGCTGTTCGCGTGTAAGCTGTTTGAGTAGCCGTAAGAGGTGCTGCTGATGATACAGATCCAGCGCCGAAGTCGGTTCATCGAGAAACAACCAACCCGGCGTCGGTTCAGGGTGCCACAGCTGTGCCAGCACGCGAGCCAGTTGTACACGCTGCTGCTCCCCGCCGGAAAGCTGACGATAGTCGCGCGTAGCCAGTTCCAGACAGCCCGTTTGTGCCATGACTTGCTGAATAACATCATCATTTTTCGGATAGCGCCCATGAGGGGAGCGACCCATCGCAACGACATCTCTTACGCTAAACGCAAACGCCATACCGCTATGTTGACGCATCACCGCGCGCGTTTTGGCAAGCGCGCCGGGCTGCCAGTGCGAAAAAGGCTGTCCGGCTAACAAGCACTCACCTTCATCTGGCGTCAAATAACCGGTCAGTAAACGGAGCAGGGTGGATTTCCCCGCACCGTTAGGACCGATAATCGCGACGATTTCCCCACTGTGCAGTTCCAGAGAAACGTCATCCGTCAGAGTGCGTCCGTTGGTCTGAAAGCGTAGATGACGTGCGACCAATGTCCGGTCGAGCGCTGAGTCAGTCATTGCTGCGTCCTTTGTGCTGAACGATCAGCCATAAGAAATACGGCCCGCCAATCAGGCTGCTTAACAGTCCAACGGGCATTTCTGCCGGTGCAAGTAGCGTCCGTGCCAGCGTATCGGCAAACAACAGCAGACAGGCACCACCGAGGATGGAACCGGGAATGAGCCAGCGATGATCGGCACCCACATGCAAGCGCATCAGGTGCGGGATAATGAGCCCGATAAACCCGATCACGCCGCTGACTGCCACGGCGACCCCCACCAGCAGCGAACTGAGTAGCAGTAGTGCATATTTGGTACGCTTTACGTTGATACCGAGGTAATGCGCCTCTTCATCCCCCAACTGCAATACATTCAGACGACGCGCGTAGTACAGTGTGGCAAGCATGCCAGGAATGGCCAGCGTGCTGGTCACTAACAGCATTGGCCACTGAGCCTGTCCGAGGCTGCCCATGCCCCAGAGTGAAAACTGGCGCAATTGTTGGTCGGTGCTGATGTAGGTTAAGACGCCGATCAGCGCCAGGCACAGCGCATTAAGCGCGATACCCGCCAGCAGTAATCGCGTTAGCCCACCCTGTTCGGAGCGGCTGAGGATAAAAATGATAGCGGTAATCGCCAGACTACCCGCGAAAGCGGCAAACATCGGGCTGTAAAGCGCCAACAGAGGGGGAAGGCCAAGCGGCAGCACGATAGTGAGTGCCACACACAGCGCAGCCCCGCTGCTGATGCCAAGCAGGCTGGGATCGGCCAGAGGATTGCGAAACAGTCCTTGCATAATCGCGCCTGAACAGGCCAGAGCGCCGCCGACGAGGATCGCCAGCAGCACGCGGGGAACGCGGATGTTCAGCCAAATATGCCAGAGCGGATCGTCAAAAGGCGTCTGCCATAGCGTTTTGAGGGACAACGCCAACGCACCCATGTTGGCGGCACCCACCATCAGTACCGCCATGAGCAATAACAGCGCGATTAACCACGTGCGCGGATGAAACCGTGACGTCATTTTATCGCTTCAGCGGTCTGACGCAGCGTCGCCATCAACGCTGGCGTTCCGAGCGTAAAGCCCAGCATTGCCATATCATCGACGACCAACAGACGCTTGTTCTTGCCAGCTGGAGTCAGTTCTAGTCCTGGTAATTTCCAGACTTGCGCTTCGCCGCCCAATGTCTTCAGACCCTGACTGGAGATCAGAATCAGATCTGGTGCACTGGCAATCACACCTTCCTGAGACAGTTGCTGGTAACGTTCAACATTCTGCATAGCATTCTGTAACCCGGCGTGGCGAATGATCGTGTCTGGCGGCGTATTTTTACCTGCCCCCATCGCACTCATACCGCCGTGGTTGAGAATAAATAACGTCTTGACGGGTAATGGCGTTGTTTTAACTGCCGCCAACTGCTGTTGATAGGTTTCCGTCAACGTTTTACCTTCGGTGTCTTTGCCCAACGCCTGTGCGATGACGCCGATTTTCTGCGGCACCACGTCCAAAGACGGTTGTGCAGGGACGTGAATCACTTTAGTACCGCTGTCCGCCACCTGCTGCAAGGTGAGCGACGGCTGAGACAGGTCGCTGGCAACCACCAGCGATGGTTTCATCGCCAGAATACCTTCGGTATTGAGGTGACGCATGTAGCCCACATCAGGCAGTTTTTTCACGACTTCCGGGTGCAGGCTGGTGCTATCGCGCGCAACCAGATCTTTCTCTGCACCTAGCGCATAGATGATTTCCGTGACGTCACCACCGATAGAAACGATACGTTCGGCAGCAGACACCCCCAGTGGGAGTGTCAATAGCAGGGGGAATAGCCAGTTTTTCATGCGGCGAGATCCTTAAGCGGTTTCAGGGCATTGATCTGGTCGCGCCACTGCTGTTGTTCCGGCGTGCCTTCGGTACGTTGCCCAAAGAGTTGTGCAATTTGAGAGCCGTCTGCGGCATAGAGTTCGAGGCTGGTCACAATACCGTCGACCGTCGGTTTACGCGTGATCCAACTTTCAGCAATCGCGCCTTCGATCAAATGCAGGGTGAAGTCTTTATTAAAGATGTTAATCCATTCCGCGTGTTGTTCCATACGCTCTACACGCTCAAGCGTACCGGTGAAGATTTGCACACAGCCACGGTTACCGACAAAGACCATGATCTCGTTCTGATCTTCACGCGCGGCAAACAGAATCTGTGACAGTGCATCGTTTTCTACACGGTAGGCCAGATCGTCAGCGACCGAGTTAAACGCCTGCTGGCGCGTCAGGTTATAGCGTCTGAGCAGGATGAAGAAATCATGCACATCCGTCATCGCACGCCAGTCTGCTTCAAACTGAGGATTGTGGGCAACGACCTGCTCGGCGGCTGTGCTGTTAGCAGGGCGAAGTGCCAACGCAGGGTTTTCGCTGCTGGTAAATTTCTCAACGAATAGCTGCCAGGCGGCCATATCGGTGGTGTCAGTGGTGTAGACCTTCAGAATGGCATCGCCTTGATGATCGAAGAATTGAATGCTTTGACGCTCACCGCGTGCGGTGTTTTCACGCAGCGCAAAGGCGGAAGCCCATTGAGAAAGGAACAAACGCAGATCCAACTCGCGTGGGTTGAGGATAAGGCCGGCATGCCCATCCAGCGTCTGGTTTTGATAGTAACCGGTATGCTCATGCACGGCGTATTCGTTGCGCGTGATCGACTTGGTATTACCAACCTGCTCCAGTGCACTGAGCCAGACTTTGGCATCACCCTGTAAACGCTGTGCATCGTGTCCGACGCGGGCATGTGTGAGTTCCGCTTCGCTGATGCCGAGTAGCGCAGCCAGATCGCGTGCGTATTTGCGCGGATGTTCTACTTTAGCCTGGAGGTATTGTTGGTAAATGGACGTCTGCATCTCGTTCGTTCCCTTAATCGTTGTCGTATTGATTATAGCAATGAATGAGAATCATTTTCATGTAACAAAAACGCAACCTCAAGTGAAGTTTTCTTAATAAGTGGAATAAGGGAAATTGGGAGAGGAGTTTATGTGTCGCGAAATAACGAGAAAGTAGCAGGAGGAAGCCCCTTCGCGATAAGAAGGGGCGGAAGTCATTTACGGTTAGTGTAATTCAGGCCAGAAATCGCGGTTGGCATCAATCAGATCGTCCAAAATGGCTTTGGCGACGCTGGCGCTGGGAACTGTTTTGGACAATGTCAGCGCTTGCCACAGCTTTTGATACGACCCTTCTTCCCAGGCTTCAACCACCAGTTTTTCGACGGCAACCTGTTGGCTCATTAATCCTTTTTGGAAGGTAGGGATGTCGCCTATTTGCAGCGGCTCTGGCCCGTGGCTTCCGACGAGACACGGAATTTCCACCATCGCGCTAGGATCAAAGTTACGTATCGCACCGTTGTTTTCAACAATCAATAGCATTCTTTCTCGCGTGTTAAATGCGATAGCGCGTGCCAGATCGACAATATAAGACGCATGTTCATCAATTTCGAGATCGCCAGCCGTACCCGATTTCGCTTCAGTGATGGCACGGCAGGCGCCAAATACCTGTTTTTCCCGTCCGGCCATCACTTCATTGGCTCGCGTATAGTCAGGATTGGCATGCGCCACGACATAATCGGGGAAGAAATAATATTTCAGGTAAGTATTGGGTAGCGTCTGCGGATCGAGTGCGCAGACATCTTTTGCTTTGGCAAACGTATCGTTCCAGCTTGCTTCGTTATGGTTCTCAACCGTCAGTGGAATATAGCCATGTTGCGCGACGTGTTCGCGGATAGTTGGCAGTAACTCGTTACCGTCTTTATCCTGAATCGATGTCCACCAGCCAAAGTGATTCAGTCCGTAGTAGCGTACCGTCATCTCCTTACGTGATTTCAGGCCAAGGATGTCTGCCATTCTGCCTTCTATGCCGATTGGCATATCACAGATATTGAGTATTTTCGCATTGGGACGTAGCTTGCGGGTCGCCTCTGCCACGATTGCCGCTGGGTTGGAGTAATTTAGCATCCACGCCTGTGGTGAGTACTGCTCCATATAATCCACGAGTTCAAGCACGCCGCCAATGGAGCGCATACCGTAGGCAATCCCGCCCGGGCCGCAGGTTTCTTGCCCAACCACGCCGTGACGCAGCGGAATTTTTTCATCCAGTTCGCGCATGGGGTACTTACCGACGCGAATGTGTGCCATCACAAAGTCCACGTCGGTAAATGCGGTTTGTGGATCGGTGGTATAGCTAAATTTGATTTCAGGCGCCTGCTCTTGCAGCAAAATTTTGCAGGCTTCGGCGACGATTTCCTGACGCGCGCTGTCGTTGTCATAAAATTTCAGCGTACCGATCGGAAAACGATCCTGATTTTGCAGTAGCATGAGAACAATGCCTGGGGTAAAAGTACTGCCGCCGCCTGCGATCAAAATTGAAAATTTTTTCATGGTTAAATCTCCATAGGATGTGTGTTGTGCATGAGATTTTCCAGACGATCGCGTACCTGAGGAACCGACAGGCCGACGATAATCTGAATGGCGTGACTGTTGCGGACGACGCCGTGTGCGCCGAGCTGGCGGAATACGTCATCGGGCTGCATTAGCGTTGGGTCTGCCAGCGTGATGCGTAAACGGGTTGCGCAGTTGGTGAGGCTAGCGATGTTTTCTGCTCCGCCCAATGCGGTCAGATACGCTTTGGCTTCGTCCTGTTGTGCTGCGTGTTGTGTCATGTGTTGAGGCGTGGTTTTTCCAGCAAGATCCGCTTTTGAGTAGAGGCGAATTTCACTGTCTTCCCGTCCCGGTGTTTTGATGTTGAAACGCAAAATCACGGCGCGGAAAATCAGGAAATAGAGAAAAGAGAACAGGATGCCGACGCTGACTTGGATGACCATATTCATGGCGTGATGGTGGAACATGGGGAGCCAATTCTGCGTGGCGATTTCAATCAATCCGCCGCCCATATTGCCGACTACGCCCAGCATATACATCACGGTGGCCATCGTGGCGGCCAGCACAGCATGGATCGCGAACAGAAAAGGGGCGATGAACAGGAAAGTGAATTCAAGTGGTTCGGTGATACCCACTAGCACGGAGGTAAGTACGGCAGGGATCAGCAAGCCTGCAACTTTGCTTTTGTTTTCAGGGCTGGCTGTGGCGTATATGGCTGCGGCGATACCTATGGCACCAAAGATCTTCGCGTTGCCAAACAGCGCGAATCCACCAACGGGAAAGAGCGTCTTCAATGGCAGTGTGGACTGACTAAAAGCCTGAATATTGGCGATCCAGTTAACCTGAATACCGCCTTCTACTGCAACGGGACCATAGATAAACGGTCCGTAAACGAAATGATGCAGTCCGGTGGGGATTAAAATGCGTTCCAGAAACGTGTATACCCAGACTCCGGCAGCGCCCGATGCCAGCAGTAATCCCTGAAGGGACGCGATTCCCATCTGGATTTTAGGCCAGATAAGTAAGGTCAACCAGGCGGCTGGTAGCATCAGCAGGAAGCTGATGATGACCACAAAAGCAGTGCCTTGAAATATGCCGAGATAAACTGGCAGCGTTTTATTGTAATAACGGTTGTGAAGCGCGGTGATAAAGGCGGAGATGACGATAGCGCCAATAATGCTGGTATCCAGCGTTTTGATGCCTGCGATCGTCGTTAATCCACTCATACCGCCGATCTCGGCGCTGAAATCAATATTGAAATAGCCGCCCCATTGGGTCGCCATTGCTTGAATGAGATAATTAAAGGTCAGGTAGGAAACCAGTGCAGCCAGACACGCTCGGGCAGGTGAGTGATTTGCCAATCCAATCGGCAGACAGAAAGCAAAAATCAGTGGCATATTGCGAAAGATGGTCCATCCGCCTTCTTCAATCACATAAACTATCTGGAAAAATAGACTGTCCGGGTTGGCTAACTCACCGACAAGTATGGGATTCGACAGCATGATCGCCAACCCGACGACGATACCGGCAAAAGGAAATAGCAGCACGGGTGTGAACATTGCGCCACCAAACCGCTGAATTTGACTGAGCATAATGGTGTCCTTCATTTTTATGTTTGTAGGGAAATTTTTTTTGGTCTAGATAACGCGTTCTGTAGTGAGAATAAGCAGGTTGGCTTACACGAACAGAGCATGTATCGATGATTTGTGAACTCAATCAACAAGTTGGCGCGCGGGAAGAGGTATAGCTTTTGGCCGTCTTGCAGACCTGTTTATTCTGTACAGGAGAGCGTTGGCGGTAAAAGAAACGTAATACTATGATTAGGAAGTAAAAATTAAGGATGTCAGGTGAATATTATGGCATCGGAAAGAGGAAAGGGAGGTCTAAAAGTGATCTATAAATTTATTGCCGAACAGATTCGTTCACGCATTAATTCCGCAGAATTTCGCGTGGGTGAGGTGTTGCCAGCGGAGAAACATCTGGCGAAAGAATTCTCCGTTTCGCGGATGACCGTGCGTAAAGCACTAGAGTTGCTGGTGGCTGAAGGGCTACTGGATCGTCGCCACGGGAGTGGAACCTATATTCTGCAAAAAGATGTCCAGCATGAGAGTCACGCGCTGAACAGTTTTGCCGAACATATGCGTTTGATTGGTCGTACGACGACGAATGACGTCGTGGATTTTCGTATTATCCCCGCGCCGCCAGCGATTGCCCGACAGTTGCGGCTTCGGACAGATGAAAAGATCTACTTTGCGCGGCGTATTCGCTACGTGGACGGTAAATCTTGTATGTTGGAAGACAGCTATTTACCGGTTGCTCTCTTTCCTGAGCTGTCGGTAAAGCATTTGCAGGGATCGAAATTCGCTTATATCGAGGACGAAAAACATATTGAGATTGCCGGTTGCTACGAGGTTTTCTCGCCGATTTTGGCTGATGTGTCGGTGGCACGTTTATTGAGCGTGAGCGAGGGCGCGCCGTTGCTACAAATGACCTCTCTTTCGCAGTCGGTTGAAGGCGCGTATCTCGACTTTTCGATTATGATTTATAACGTACATGATTATCAGGTTAGCTTTTATATGCAGCGTAATAAGCTTTCGCTGTAAATTCGTCCGCTCATCGGGATACGACGAGCGGACGTTGTGTCAGTTCAACTGATAAATACCTGACTGCCACGGCTGGAGCTCAAGTGAGGTTGCATTCGGTGCTACCTTATCTTTCTGCCCACTTTCCAACAGTGTTTGCTTGATGGAAAGCGTTTTCGGCAGCGCGTAATGCACCGGTTTCTCTTTAAAGTTCACCACAACCAGATAACGTTGCTGGTTGAGTTCACGAGTATAAGCAAGTACCTCGTTATTATTCGGATCGAGATCCTGATAGGCTCCGTAGGTGAACGCCGGCGTGGCGTGACGCAGTGCGATCAGCTGACGGTAGAAATGGAAGATGGAATCTGGGTTTTGCGTTTGATCCTCTGCATTGATGTTCTTGTAGTTGGGGTTAATACGGAACCAGGGCGTACCTGTAGTAAAGCCCGCCTGTTCCGCATTGCTCCATTGGAATGGGGTTCGGCTGTTATCGCGACTCGTTTGTTTCACGTTTTCCAAAAAGACATCAGGTTTCACTTTTCCGGTCTCTACAAAGTCCTGCCAGAAACCTTTAACTTCAATGTCATCAAATTCAGACAAGGAGGTAAACGGATAGTTGGTCATGCCCAATTCGTCCCCTTGATAAATAAACGGGGTCGCTCGCTGTGTTAACGCTAGGGTTGCCAACGCTTTAGCAGAACGGATACGCCACTCAGGGCGATCGTCACCGAAGTGTGATACAGCACGCGGGTTATCATGGTTGCTCAGGAAGAAAGTATTCCAGCCATATTGCCCGGCCATATCGACCAGTCGATTGTTGATCTGACGGAACTGGGATAGCGTCCAATCATTCCGTCGCCATCTTTCTTCTACGGCGCGATCGAGACGGATAAGATCGAATGAGAAGGCCATATCGAGCTCTTTACGACGTTGATCGATAAACGGGGCCGCTTCTTCAAGCGGTACACCGAAAATTTCACCTGCGGAAACGACGTCGTATTTTGCCAGCACCTTCTGGTGCATTTCCTGAATGTAACGGTGCAGATTTGGACCTTGTGTGTAGGTATAAGCGAAGTTTTTCAATTGTTCTGGCGTGAGATCGGGAAATGCCGGATTCTTAGAGAAGGTTGCTACGGTATCCATACGTAGCCCGGAAACGCCTTTATCAATCCAGAAACGCAGCATATCGTACACTTCTTCACGTACTTTGGGATTATCCCAATTCAGATCGGGCTGCTGTACGCCAAAATAGTGTAAATAATATTGCTGTGTTACGTTATCTTTCTGCCAGGCGGAACCGCCGAAGAAGGAGGGGTAATTATTAGGCGGTGTGCCATCTTTACCATCGCGCCAAATGTAATAGTCGCGATAAGGATTATCTTTTGATTTCTTACTTTCAACAAACCATTTGTGTTCATTGCTGGTGTGATTAACGACAACATCTATCATTAGTCGCATATCACGCTTTTTCATTTCTGCAATGAGGTTGTCGAAGTCATCCATTGTGCCATATTCTTTCATTATCTTTCGATAATCACGAATATCGTATCCGTTATCGGTATTCGGTGAATCATAATGGGGGTTAATCCAGATGGCATTAATACCGAGTGTTTTTAAATAATCGAGCTTTTCGGTCAGGCCTTTAAGATCACCAATCCCATCACCGTTACTGTCTTTAAATGAACGTGGATAAACCTGATAGAACACAGCTTCTTTCCACCACACGGGATGCGCAGAAACGCCATCATTGACGGCTATTACCGTCTTTGTATCCTGCTCATTATGATTTGTTGCCGCATAATTAACGGCTGAGAATGATAATCCTGCCGCCAGTATTGTACTGAGCGTAATTCGAGTAGTAAGTATCGTCATAGTAATTAAATCACGTATTTAATATTGTAATTTGGCTGAATGAAAACAGCCATGCCATATCACCAGTAGGCCGTTGTACAGAAATAAGACTACCCCTGTCGAGCATGGGCAAATAAATGTAAATAATGAATCCTATTCTGGATTCTATTAATGACTTTACTCCATGCTTGTATATGGTCAACTTATAGTTGCCAGGGAAATACTACGTCTACATGTTCTTTTCTGTAAAAAAATAAGCGTGAAAACTAATATCACCCTATTATTCATCGGCTAAAAGAGGGAGGAAATGCTATTGCACCGCGAAGCGATGAGAAGAAATGACATACTCTCTCTCCCCCTGTGGCGATGAACTACAGGGGGGAGGGGATTAAGCCTGAAATCGGCTGTCGACGGCGTCCGCCAGACGTGCCAGCAGCGTTTCGGTATCCTGCCAGCTCAGGCAAGGATCGGTGATGGATTGCCCATACGTCAATGCCAGAGGATTGATCGCCGGCTGGTTGCCTTCGATTAAGAAACTTTCCGCCATGATGCCCGCGATGGCGCGTGAACCAGCGCAAATTTGTTGGCAGATGTCATCGGCAACATCGAGCTGACGGCGATGCTGTTTCTGACAGTTGGCATGACTAAAATCGATCACCAGATGTTCGGGTAACGAGAATTCACGCAGGTGAGCGCAGGCGGCGGCGATATCTTGCGCGTGGTAGTTCGGTTTTTTCCCGCCGCGCATAATAATGTGGCCAAACGGGTTGCCTTGTGTTTTGTAGACTGACATGAAGCCCTGCTTATCCGGCGAGAGGAACATGTGCTGGGCGCGCGCGGCACGAATCGCATCGACGGCGATGCGCGTATTACCGTCCGTCCCATTCTTGAAGCCAACAGGGCAGGACAGCGCCGAGGCCATTTCCCGGTGGATCTGGCTTTCGGTCGTTCTTGCGCCAATCGCGCCCCAGCTAATCAGGTCGGCGATATATTGACCTGTGACCATATCGAGGAATTCCGTCGCGGTCGGCAAGCCAAGCTGATTAATGTCCAGCAGCAGGCGGCGTGCAATTTCCAGCCCGTCGTTCACCTGGAAGGTTCCATTGAGCGCGGGATCGGAAATCAGCCCCTTCCAGCCCACCACCGTACGCGGTTTCTCAAAATAGGTACGCATGACGATTTCCAACCTGTCCTGATACTTCGTGCGTAGCGCAGCCAGACGGCGTGCATAATCTAGCGCACTATCGGTGTCATGGATGGAACACGGGCCAACCACGACGAGTAAACGGGGATCTTGACCGGTTAGAATGGCTTCAATTTTTTTGCGTGACGAGGTGACATTTTCGGCAATGGTGGGGGTAATCGGGAGTCTGGCAAGTAGCGTTTGAGGCGTAACCAGACTCTCGATGCGCGCGCTCCGCAGTTCATCTGTTTGTTGCATGTTTTGTCTCTGAATACGGTCAAGCCGAAAACCTGTCATCGCTGGAAATGCATAGACATCGCGGTGTTTTCAGACAATGTTTCCGACTAAAAGGGTTGCTTCGCAGCGGCGAAATGCCGGGAAGTGATGGTGCACACAATAAACGAAATGGCGCACATTACAACCGCATCAGGGTAAAAAATCTATCATGTACTAGTACATTCTTCGGCTCATGCCGAGAATGTCGATGATTTTGGCGGAGATTTCCTCAACAGAATAATTGGTGGTATTGAGATATTTAATCTGATGTTTGCGAAATAGCGCCTCGACTTCGCTGAGCTCCATACGGCACTGGCGCAACGAAGCATAGCGGCTGTTGCCCCGGCGTTCTTCCCGAATGGCCGCCAGCCGCTCGGCATCAATCGTGAGCCCGAACAGTTTGTGTTGGAAAGGCTTCAACGCGTCGGGCAGGCGCAGATTGTCCATATCATCGGCAATAAAAGGATAGTTGGCGGCGCGAATGCCGAATTGCATCGCCAGATACAGGCTGGTCGGCGTTTTACCGCAGCGTGACACACCCAGCAGAATCACCTGTGCCTGATCGAGATTGCGTAGCGAAATACCGTCATCGTGCGCCAGCGTATAATCGATAGCGGCGATACGGGCGTCGTATTTGCTAAGGTTATTGGCCGTCAAACCGTGAGTACGGTTGGCAATCGGCGTCGGCGGCGTGTTCAATTCTTCCTGCAAAGGGGCAACCAGCGCCTGTACGATGTCCTGGCAAAATCCGTCGCTGCTGGTAATAATGTTACGCACGGTTGGTGTGACGATGGAGTAAAACACCAGCGGGCGCACACCGGTTTGCCGATAGAGCGTATTGATTTGCTCACACACGGCTTTGGCGCGAGCTTCACTTTCCACGAAAGGTAAGGTATAGCTAACCGTATTCACGGGGAACTGGGATAACACCGCATGACCCAGTACTTCTGCCGTAATGGCTGTACCGTCCGAGACATAAAATACGCTTCTTTCCACATAACCCCCTTGTGATATTGCCGACAGCTCGAACACATTAACCTCGTCAAAAATTGCATTTCGATAATACTTTTATTAAAACGCCATTTCATTATCTTCATGATAAAGAATGCTAATCTTGTACGATATTGGATTTTTACCGCATTAAGCAATCATTCGCCGTGAAATCAGTTTTTTTTCATAGGTTGATCGATTCACCTGTCCATGTTCATCAAAACGCTATGCTAACCTGATTGCGTTGAGGCGATTCTCAACCGAACTCTTTCATACCCTAATTGTATGCAGAAAGGATTATTTTCGATGTCCAATAACGGCCCTGATTTGCGTAATGTCCTTTGGTATAACCAACTCGGTATGCACGACGTTGAAAGGGTGGGGGGCAAAAATGCCTCTCTGGGTGAAATGATCACCAACCTTTCAGGATTGGGCGTAGCCGTTCCCAACGGCTTTGCGACAACGGCGCAGGCGTTTAATGATTTTCTTAATCAAAGCGGGATTAACCAGCGTATTTATGAGCTGCTCGATCGCACCGACATTGACGATCTGAATCAACTGGCCAGTGCTGGTACGCAGATTCGCCAGTGGATTATTGATACGCCATTCCAGCCGGAGCTGGAAAAGGCAATCAGTGACGCCTATCAGCAACTGGCCGATGGTGAGAAAGACGCCTCATTTGCCGTGCGTTCTTCCGCCACGGCAGAAGATATGCCGGATGCGTCCTTTGCCGGCCAACAGGAAACCTTCCTGAACGTGCAGGGTATTGACGCGGTGATGGTGGCGGTGAAGCACGTATTTGCATCGCTGTTTAACGATCGCGCGATCTCCTATCGTGTACATCAGGGGTATGACCACCGTGGCGTAGCGCTGTCGGCGGGCGTACAGCGTATGGTGCGTTCCGATCTGGCCTCCGCAGGCGTGATGTTCACCATCGATACCGAATCTGGCTTTGATCAGGTGGTGTTTATTACCTCGGCTTACGGTTTGGGCGAAATGGTGGTGCAGGGTGCGGTGAACCCGGATGAGTTCTATGTTCATAAGCCGACCTTGCAGAACAATAAACCGGCGATTGTGCGCCGTAATATGGGATCGAAAAAAATCCGTATGGTGTATGCCGCCAGCCAGGAACATGGCAAGCAGGTACGGATTGAAGATGTGCCGACAGAACAAACGACACGTTTCAGTCTGACGGATGACGAAGTGCAGGCGCTGGCGCGTCAGGCACTGCTGATTGAGAAACACTACGGCCGCCCGATGGACATCGAGTGGGCGAAAGACGGCCACACTGGCAAACTCTATATCGTGCAGGCACGTCCAGAAACCGTACGTTCCAACGGTCAGGTTATGGAGCGCTATCATCTGCCTGCTAGCGGCACGGTGCTGGTGGAAGGCCGTGCGATCGGCCACCGTATCGGCGCGGGTGAAGTCAAAGTGATTCAGGACATCAGCGAGATGCACCTGATCAATGCGGGAGACGTGCTAGTAACCGACATGACCGACCCAGATTGGGAACCGATCATGAAGAAAGCGGCGGCGATTGTCACCAATCGCGGCGGGCGTACCTGTCACGCGGCGATTATCGCACGCGAACTGGGCATCCCGGCCGTCGTGGGTTGTGGCGATGCGACCGAGCGTTTGCGCAAAGGGCAGAAAGTGACTGTGTCCTGTGCGGAAGGCGACACCGGTTATGTGTATCAGGATCTGCTGGACTTCTCCGTGAAGAGTTCACAGATTGATGAAATGCCTGAACTGCCGCTGAAAATCATGATGAACGTAGGTAACCCTGACCGCGCATTTGATTTCGCTTGCCTGCCAAACGATGGCGTCGGTCTGGCGCGTCTGGAATTCATCATTAATCGCATGATTGGCGTGCACCCGCGTGCGCTGCTGGAATTCGACCAGCAAGCCCCTGAACTGCAACGCGAGATTAAAACGCTGATGCAGGGCTACGACGATCCGGTGGAATTCTACATAGGTCGTCTGGTGGAAGGGATCGCAACGCTGGCAGCGGCATTCTCGCCGAAGCGCGTCATCGTCCGTCTGTCCGATTTTAAATCGAACGAATACGCTAATCTGGTTGGCGGTGAGCGCTATGAGCCGGAAGAAGAAAACCCGATGCTGGGCTTCCGCGGTGCGGGTCGTTATGTGTCGCCGGACTTCAAGGCCTGTTTTGCGCTGGAATGCGAAGCGGTCAAACGCGTGCGTAACGTGATGGGTCTGAAGAACGTTGAGATCATGATCCCGTTTGTTCGTACCGTGGCGCAGGCGGAAGCGGTGATTGCCGAGCTGGCAAGTCAGGGTTTACGCCGTGGCGAAGACGGCCTGAAAATCATCATGATGTGCGAAATTCCGTCCAACGCGCTGTTGGCCGATGAATTCCTGCAACGCTTTGATGGTTTCTCCATCGGTTCGAACGACATGACGCAGCTGGCGCTGGGTCTGGACCGCGACTCCGGCGTAGTATCGTCACTGTTTGATGAACGTAACGATGCGGTGAAGGCGTTGCTGTCGATGGCGATTAAGGCCGCCAAAAAACAGGGTAAATATGTCGGTATTTGCGGTCAGGGCCCGTCAGATCACGAAGATTTCGCGCTCTGGCTGATGGAGCAGGGCATCGATAGCCTGTCGCTCAACCCAGACACCGTGGTGCAAACCTGGCTGAATCTGGCCGAGCACAAGTAATTTGTACGGTGAATGCTATGACGCTTGGTGACTGCCGGGCGTCATAGCAACCGACGATGTCAGATTTTAGGGGAAACACGGAGATGAGGTTCCCGCAGGGATGCCTCACTCTGTGTTAGCCCCGTGTATCTCGCTCTTATCACTATGGGGCTGCCGTTGGCCTTGATGTTTCTTACGGTGCCGCAATCAGGAAGGATTTGAACTGTGGCGTCATTACCGCGCTAAAGCCCTTATCCGTTTTGGTAATCAGATAAACTGCCAGCCCTTGCTGCTCCGCCAGCTTCAACGCCTTCTCCGTTCCCAACACCATCAAACCGGTATCCCAGCCGTCCGCTTCTAACGCCGTTGGGGCAATCACGGTTGCAGAAACCAACTGATGAGTAATCGGTCTGCCCGTCTCGGGATCGATAACGTGAGAATAGCGCTTGCTGTCTTCCTCAAAATAATTCCGATAGCTGCCGGAAGTGCTGATTGCATAACCCTGCAAATTTACTGCCGCCTGTGCTGCATTTTCCTGGTCAGTTGGCTTCTGAATCGCTACCCGCCACGGCGTACCCTCGGCGTTCACCCCTCGGCTGGAAATCGCACCGCCGACGGAAACCAGATAATTGGTGATCCCTTTACGCGTCATGAGCTGCGCGAGAACGTCTGCGCCGTACCCTTCACCCAATGTGGAGAGATCGACATACAAATCAGGAAGGTCTTTCTGAATCCACTCGCCTTTTTCGTCACCGATCAGTTTCAGGTGGCGCAGCCCGACATGTTGCCGTGCTACATCGATCTGCTGTTGGCTGGGGATCCGCGTAGGCTGCTTCTGCGGGCCGAACCCCCAGAGATTCACCAGTGGGCCGACGGTGATATCCATCGCGCCGTGAGTGGCTTTACCGATACGCAATGCGGCCAGAATGATATCCGCCATGCCATTGCTGATGGGCTGTGGATCTGTTCCCCGATACTGATTAAAACGCGACAGTACTGAATCATCACGATAGGTAGAAATGTCGTTATTGGCCTGTTCGAGCAGCGCGTCAATTTCCCGTTGTAGCTGCGTTTTATCTTCGCTGATGTCGCCGCTGATTTTTACGCTGTAAAACGTTCCCATGGTTTTGCCTTCAATGGTCAACAGCGGTCGTTGTGTCGTCGGTGCTGGATTATCGCAGGCTGCCAGAAGGCTGAATAAGCCACAGAGTAGCAATATCTTCGCGGCGCGAGGCATCATGAAAAACTCCTGAAAAACTGAACTGAGGATAGGCAGACAGGAGAGTAACAAAAAAGGGATGAGGCGTAATTGAATGGAAGACAAATGAAAGGAAAAAAAAGCCCATCTCAGGGGATGGGCAAAGACTACACACAGCAATTCGTTACTAACTCTGACGAGGAGGAAACCTCATTGACAAACAGTAGGTTAATACTAGCTCCGTTATTAATCCTATGGATTATGCGCTATTCAGTCATTAAGAATCATCCTAATAGTTAATTGTTTTTTAAGAGTTCACCTGTCAGCGTTTTTATATTGTCAATAATATTGATGCATTAGAGAAATGATATCAAAATTTTTAGGACTAATCCCCAAGAATAGAGGGTTAATCATTAGCTAATTTTACCTATTGAGAAAGTAGGGGAATAATAATGCTGAAAAATAGTGTCGAAAATAGTACCGAAGAAGCAATGGCGGAAGGGGGGAGGCGTAGGCGGCGCACCGCCCACGCGAAGATAAAACACTGATTGCTGGTCTTACTTTTTATTTGGTGTGTTGGATGTATTAACGGAGAGGATGTTTTGCGGTTCGGGGATTTCGCGCATCCAGGCAAACAGCAGACGATAGGAAACCGCGAGGACGACCGGGCCAATAAATATCCCAATCATACCAAAGGCCAACAACCCGCCAATCACACCAGAAAGAATCAGCAGCATAGGAAGATCGGCTCCCATTCTGATTAAGACCGGGCGAATAATATTATCGATTGTGCCAACGAAGCAGCTCCATACCAGCAGGATAGTGCCCCAGGTGGTATCGCCCGTCCAATATAGCCAGATAATCGCAGGGATAAGTACCGGAAGAGGCCCCAACTGCGCCAGGCAACATAGGAACATCAGAACAGTTAATAGTGTGGTGTAGGGAATCCCGGATAGCCCCAGACCAATTCCGCCTAAGACCGATTGCACGATGGCCGTTACCACCACACCCAGTGCGACGGCACGAATCGACTGCGCCGCCAGAATCACGGCGGCATCACCGCGCTCCTGTCCCAACCGGATAGCGAAATGTCGTACGGCCTTCGCAACGGCTTCCCCCTTGTAATAGAGCAGGGCGCTAAAGATCAGCATTAGGGAGCAGTGCATTAGAAAACGCCCGACATGCGCAGCCTGTGCGACCAGCCAGGTCGCGGTTTTACCAAAATAAGGTTGCACCTTGGCGAACAAACCGCTGCCGCCGCTTTGCAACAGCGTCTGCCAGCTGTTGAATAATTTATCACCGACTAAAGGGATTGACGTCAGCCACTCCAGCGTTGGCGGAGAAAAATTTTCCTGTCTGGCTCCCCAACTCATTAGCGCCGAGCTGTTATCCACCACACTGCTGACAAGAACGGCAATCGGGACAATAAATAGCAGGATAAGCAGCAGCGTCATGACAAGAACAGCCAGAGAACGTCGCCCCCATAATAGCGCCTGAAATTTAATCAGCATCGGCCAGGTGGCAATGACCACCATACATGCCCAGGCGAACCCCAGAATAAAAGGCTGCACCACCCAAAAACAGGCAATAATCATGATGGTAATAAACACCAGACTGAACAGGATTCTGGCCAGGTCAAATCGTGGTGGTTGAGAATATTTGCTCAACGAATGGTTCCTCAATAGCAAAAGAAAAGGCTGAAGGTGAGGTGGTTTGGGTGAAGTGATTTAATCACAATGTCATCATGAGATATTTCTAAGTGTTTTGACAGCTTGTTGAACATTTTGTTGGTGAAACTACGGTTAGCCAACACGCTGTATGTTTTTGCCGATCCGAGAGCGCACACGATTGCGAAATGTGATAAAACGTCATGTCCCCGATGAAAGGGCGGCTATATCAGGTATATCACGACATATTGGCAAACACATCATGTACGGACAGGGTCAAAAAATAATGATCCCACAGATCACACAATCTCCCGGGCTGGTCCAGCCGGTGCTTAATTTTCTGGAAGCATTGAAGAAAAATGGATTCACGGGCGATACGGCGACCAATTATGCCGATCGTCTGACGATGGCGACGGATAACAGCATTTATCAACTTTTACCGGATGCGGTGGTTTTCCCCCGCTCAACCGCCGATGTGGCGATCCTCTCGCGGCTGGCGGGTGAGACGCGTTTTTCAGGGTTGACCTTTACGCCACGTGGTGGCGGAACAGGAACGAACGGTCAGGCGTTGAATCGCGGCATCGTGGTCGATATGTCGCGTTATATGAACCGCATTCTGGAGATCAATCCTGAGCAGGGATGGGTACGCGTCGAAGCTGGCGTCATTAAAGATCAGCTTAATCAGTACCTGAAGCCTTATGGCTATTTCTTCGCACCTGAACTGTCGACCAGTAACCGAGCGACGCTGGGCGGTATGATCAATACCGATGCATCAGGGCAAGGTTCGCTGGTGTACGGTAAAACCTCAGACCATGTACTGGGGCTGCGTGCGGTTCTGCTGGGCGGCGAAATGCTGGATACGCAAGCGATGTCGGTCGAGCTGGCAGAGAAACTGGCGTTAGAAGATTCCACCCTCGGTCGCATTTACCATACGGTGCTGCACCGCTGTCGCGAACAGCGTGCGTTAATTATTGACAAGTTCCCTAAGCTGAACCGTTTTCTGACGGGTTATGACCTGCGCCATGTATTCAGCGACGATCTCCGTACCTTTGACCTGACGCGTATTCTGACCGGGGCTGAAGGCACGCTGGCGTTTATCACCGAAGCGAAGCTCGATATCACGCCGCTGCCGAAGAGCCGTCGTCTGGTCAATATCAAATACGATTCCTTCAACTCAGCGTTGCGCAATGCGCCATTCATGGTAGAAGCGAAAGCGCTGTCGGTTGAAACTGTAGATTCCAAAGTCTTAAACCTTGCCCGTGAAGATATCGTCTGGCATTCCGTCAGCGAACTGATTACCGATGTGCCTAATCAGGAAATGCTCGGCCTGAACATCGTTGAGTTCGCGGGGGATGATGAAGCGCTGATTAACGGGCAGGTCGACGCGCTCTGTCAGCGACTGGACACGCTGCTGGAGACCGGTGAAGGCGGGGTGATTGGTTACCAAACCTGTAATGACCTTGCCGGAATCGAACGTATTTATGCCATGCGGAAAAAAGCTGTCGGGCTGCTGGGTAACAGTAAAGGGCTGGCAAAGCCGATTCCGTTTGCAGAAGACACCTGCGTGCCGCCACAGCATCTGGCGGATTACATCGAAGAATTCCGCGCGCTGCTGGACAGCCATAACCTGACATACGGCATGTTCGGCCATGTGGACGCTGGGGTGCTGCACGTTCGTCCCGCGCTGGATATGTGCGACCCGCAACAGGAAATGCTGATGAAGCAGCTTTCCGACCAGATTGTCGCGCTGACGGCCAAATATGGCGGTCTGCTGTGGGGTGAGCACGGTAAAGGTTTCCGCGCCGAATATAGCCCTGAATTTTTTGGGCCGGAGCTGTATACCGAGTTGCGTCGCATCAAGGCGGCGTTCGACCCTGATAACCGACTTAACCCTGGAAAAATTTGTGCGCCGCTGGATGTGGATGCGCCGATGATGAAAGTCGATGCGGTCAAACGCGGCACGTTTGATCGCACGATCCCACTGACAGTGCGTACCGCGTTCCGTGGTGCGATGGAATGTAACGGTAACGGACTGTGTTTTAACTTTGATGCCCGTAGCCCAATGTGTCCGTCGATGAAAATCAGCGGCAACCGTATTCATTCGCCGAAAGGCCGTGCGACGTTGGTGCGTGAATGGTTACGCCTGCTGGCGGAGCAGGGCGTCGATCCGGTTGCTTTGGAGAACGCCTTGCCGCAGCAGAAGCTGAGCCTGCGTGCCTTTATCCAGAAAACCCGCAACACCTGGCAGGCGAAGCAGGGTGACTACGATTTCTCACATGAAGTTAAAGAGGCGATGTCGGGCTGTCTGGCGTGCAAAGCCTGTTCAACGCAGTGCCCTATCAAAATTGACGTGCCCGGTTTCCGTTCCCGTTTCTTACAGCTTTATCACACGCGCTATCTGCGCCCGGTTCGTGATTATCTGGTGGCGGGTGTCGAAAGCTATGCGCCACTGATGGCACGTAGCCCGAAGACGTTTAACTTCTTCCTGAAAATGCCGCTGCTGAATAACCTGAGCCGCAGCCAGATTGGTATGGTCGATTTGCCCTTACTGTCGTCGCCGTCGCTGCGTCAGCAGTTTGCCGGGCATAGCGGTGTCAACACCACGCTGGAACAGTTGGAACAGTTGCCGGAAGCGGCGCGTCAGCAGTATGTGTTGATCGTGCAGGATCCATTCACCAGCTATTACGATGCGCAGGTAGTGGCCGATTTTGTCCACCTGATCGAAAAACTGAAGTTGAAACCGGTTCTGCTGCCGTTCTCGCCGAACGGAAAGGCGCAGCACATTAAAGGCTTCCTACAACGTTTTGCCAAAACGGCGTCGAAGACAGCAGACTTCCTGAACCGCGTAGCCAAACTGGGGATGCCGATGGTGGGTGTCGATCCGGCGCTGGTGCTGTGCTATCGCGACGAATACCGTGAAATTCTGGGTGAGAAACGTGGCGATTTCCAGGTGCAACTGGTGCATGAATGGTTGGTAACGGCGTTGGCAGATAGCACGCCGCAGCCTGCCACCGGCGAATCTTGGTATCTGCTGGGGCATTGTACGGAAACCACGGCGTTGCCGATCAGCACTAAACAGTGGTCCGATATTTTCTCGCGCTTTGGCGCAAAGCTGGAGAATGTCAGCGTCGGGTGTTGTGGCATGGCGGGAACCTATGGGCATGAAACCAAAAATCTCGCCAACTCGCAGGGCATCTATGCGCTGTCCTGGCAGCAGGTGTTGCAGAAGTTACCGCAGAAACGCTGCCTGACCACTGGCTATTCGTGTCGCAGTCAGGTGAAACGCATGGAAGGCAGTGCGTTGCGCCATCCGCTACAGGCCTTGCTGGAGATTCTCTGATGCTGTGGAAACGACAGATTACGCTTGAACAGCTTAATCAACAGAGCCAAACGTGTATGGTGGGTCATGTCGGTATTCGTTATACCCATATTGCGGATGATGTTCTGGAAGCGGTGATGCCAGTGGACTCTCGCACGCGTCAGCCATTTGGCCTGCTGCACGGCGGCGCGTCCGTCGTGCTGGCAGAATCGCTGGGTTCTGTGGCGGGTTATCTGTGTTCTGAAGGCGATCAGCAGGTGGTAGGACTGGAGATCAATGCCAATCACCTGCGAGCCGTACGTGAAGGTGAGGTGCGGGGCGTGTGCCGCGCGCTGCACGTTGGCCGTCGTAGCCAGGTGTGGCAGATTGAGATTTTTGATAATCAGAATCGCCTGTGCTGTATTTCACGTCTGACGACATCGGTCATTACGCCATAAACATAAGACACGAAACCAGGCTGCTGG
The DNA here is from genome assembly GCF_000803315.1 of Pectobacterium actinidiae. Lineage (NCBI taxonomy): Bacteria > Pseudomonadati > Pseudomonadota > Gammaproteobacteria > Enterobacterales > Pectobacteriaceae > Pectobacterium > Pectobacterium actinidiae. The sequence continues at coordinate 2,656,853 of NZ_JRMH01000001.1, read as the reverse complement.
CGGGTCTGGTTCCGTTGTTCTGGGAAGATGAGAAAACATTGCGCTTCAGGGGAGAAACGGTACGCGCTTAACAAAATCCGTCTGAAACGCGGTGGCTTTATCCCATGAACCTTGCATGCTCAACTGATGGCAAATCGACTTCAGCGTATTACGGGCAAAGTAGTAGCTTTGCACGCGAAAGAGGTGGCAACGCCCTTCATTATTAATCTCTTTAATCAACCGATTGTGCAGCTTGACCAGCGCATGCAGATAGCTGTCGTCATCGCCATTTCTCAGACAGAGTTCAACCATGTCCATGCAGGCGTTATGATAGCGACGTAAATGGTCAATATTGCTTCCTGGACGGTTCAGGCGAGCTTCCGCCATATAAAAATCAACGGTGGCATCGCGGATCTGAAATTTATATTCGTCAATTTGGTGGTGCAGCCAGGCATTCACGGAAAGCATGGTTATCGATCCTGAATATGAAATGATAATCATTATCATATTGATAAAAAAGGCCATGATCAATGGGCAAAATGTGTTTTTAACGTCAAAAGTATGATCGGAAATCATATAAATCTTCATATACCTTCCCTGTTTTACAAATAGGTATCGCCGATAAATGTTATAATAATGATAACGAGATGATAATTTTCACCTTCCCGAAAGAGATAAGGGTGATGCTGTTAATTCATTTATTATCAATTGGTTAGTTGATTTTTTGCCGCGTTGTTTGGCGCGTCAGAGACGTGTAAAATAGCGCTATTGGCTCGCTAAAAACCGAAATGTTACGAATAGCCCTGCGAAACAAGAGGTTGAAGCTAGTTTCATTATCACTAACATTAGGGGAAACCAGCCTAAAACTGGTACCACACGCAATGAGGTATTCCATATGCAAGCGGAAAATGTAGGGACGTTTTCACTGGATGAAAATGTCTGGCAAGGACTGACGCTGACAGATAGTGCCGTGAAGCAGATTAAGAATCTGGCGAAGCAGAATGAGGCCGTGCAAGGACTGCGTCTCAGCGTTAAACAATCAGGCTGTGCGGGGTTTGGCTACGTGCTGGATCTGGTACAGGAGTTCGAAACCGACGATCTGGTTTTCGAACGTGATGGTGCAAAACTGTATGTCCCACTGAAAGCGATGCCTTTCATTGACGGCACAGAACTTGATTTTGTCCGTGAAGGGCTGAATCAGATATTCAAGTTTAATAATCCCAGAGCGCAGCATGCTTGTGGATGTGGCGAAAGCTTTGGCATTTAAGTGATGAAAAATTATGGCACGTAGCACGGTAGATGTACCTGATGATGTCCAGATCTGGATGGGTGATGGACGCTATAAAGAAGGTTTCTTCACGCAGTTGGAAACCGATGAGTTGGCGCACGGCATCAACGAAGATGTCGTACGGGCGATCTCGGCGAAGCGTAACGAACCTGAGTGGATGCTGGAATTCCGTCTCAACGCCTACAAAGCGTGGCTGGAGATGGAAGAACCGCATTGGCTGAAAGCCCATTACGAGAAACTGGACTATCAGGACTATAGCTATTATTCCGCGCCTTCCTGCGGTAACTGCGATGACAGCTGCGGCTCTGAGCCCGGCGCTAAGCAGCAATCCGGGATTACGGACGTGAATAATTATCTGACCAGTGAAGTAGAGAATGCGTTTAATCAGCTGGGTGTTCCTGTTCGTGAAGGCAAGAAAGTGGCGGTCGATGCCATTTTCGACTCCGTATCCGTGGCGACCACGTATCGGCATGAGCTGGCTGAAAAAGGCATTATCTTCTGTTCATTCAGCGAGGCGATTCAGGAACATCCTGAGCTGGTGCGTCAGTATCTCGGTACGGTGGTACCGGCGAACGACAACTTCTTTGCGGCGTTGAACTCGGCGGTCGCCTCTGACGGCACGTTTGTGTACATCCCGAAAGGCGTGCGCTGCCCGATGGAACTGTCGACGTATTTCCGCATCAACGCGGCGAAAACCGGTCAGTTCGAGCGTACGATCCTGATCGCCGATGATGACAGCTACGTCAGCTACATCGAAGGCTGCTCCGCGCCGGTTCGTGACACCTACCAGTTGCACGCCGCCGTGGTGGAAGTCATCATCAACAAGAATGCCGAAGTGAAATATTCCACGGTGCAGAACTGGTTCTCCGGTAAAGATGACGCCGAAGGCGGGATTCTGAACTTCGTGACCAAGCGCGCGCTGTGTGCAGGCGAGCATTCAAAAATGTCATGGACGCAGTCAGAAACGGGTTCAGCGATCACCTGGAAATACCCGAGCGTTATTCTGCGCGGTGATTACTCCGTCGGCGAATTCTTCTCTGTCGCGTTGACCAACGGTCGTCAGCAGGCCGATACCGGCACCAAGATGATCCACATCGGTAAAAACACCCGTTCGACCATTATCTCTAAAGGGATTTCCGCCGGACACAGTGAGAACACCTACCGTGGTCTGGTGAAGATCATGCCGAGCGCGACCAACGCCCGTAACTTCACCCAGTGTGACTCTATGCTGATCGGCAGCGAGTGTGGCGCGCACACTTTCCCGTATGTGGAAGTGCGCAACAATACTGCGCAGCTGGAGCACGAAGCGACGACCTCGAAAATTGGCGAAGACCAGCTGTTCTACTGTCTGCAACGCGGTATCAGCGAAGATGATGCCATCTCGATGATCGTGAACGGATTCTGTAAGGACGTCTTCTCTGAATTGCCGCTGGAATTCGCGGTAGAAGCACAAAAGTTACTGGCGATTAGCCTGGAACATAGCGTGGGTTAATTCGGCGGTTACCGGGATTTTCACAGACGAATAATGAGAATCATCGGTCCCGGAATTCATTAAGCGCTCGCCACATTGAGCGTTGGAAGGAATAAGCATGTTAAGCATCGAAAATTTAAAAGTCAGCGTAGAAGGCAAAGAGATCATCAAAGGGCTTAATCTCACTATTAAGCCGGGTGAAGTCCACGCGATTATGGGCCCGAATGGCTCAGGAAAGAGTACGCTCTCCGCGACGCTAGCGGGACGTGAAGAATATGAAGTGACCGACGGCTCTGTCAGCTTCAAAGGGAAAGATCTGCTGGAGTTGGCTCCAGAAGATCGCGCGGGCGAAGGCGTCTTCATGGCGTTCCAGTACCCTGTCGAGATCCCCGGCGTCAGCAACCAGTTCTTCCTGCAAACCTCCGTTAACGCGGTACGTAAATACCGCGAGCAGGAACCGCTGGATCGCTTTGACTTCGCCGACTTTATCGAAGAGAAGATCAAGCTGTTGAATATGCCGGAAGACTTGTTGACCCGTTCGGTCAACGTGGGCTTCTCCGGCGGCGAGAAGAAGCGTAACGACATCCTGCAGATGGCGGCGCTGGAGCCGGATCTGTGCATTCTGGATGAAACTGACTCCGGGCTGGACATCGATGCATTGAAAATCGTCTCTAACGGCGTGAATTCCCTGCGCGACGGCAAACGCTCGTTCATCATCGTCACGCACTACCAGCGTATTCTTGATTACATCAAACCGGATCACGTCCACGTTCTGTATCAGGGACGTATTGTGAAATCGGGTGATTTCTCGCTGGTGAAACAGTTGGAGGAGCAAGGCTATGGCTGGCTTACCGACGAGCAATAATGTGACGAACGACAACGCGACGGGTAAAACCAGCATCGCCCAGAAGCAAGAGCAGGCGCTGCAACAATGGCATGGCCTGTTTGAGCGTGATGCGTCGCGTCGTTCTGAAGATGCAAACCAGCACTGGCAGGACGTGATACGTCTTGGCTTACCGCACCGTAAGCATGAGCACTGGAAATACACGCCGCTGGATGGTTTGCTGAGCAACGAATTTGTCGCGCCACAGGCACCGTCTCTCGATCGTGCAGCGGTAGATGCCTTGGCATTAGCCGTGGATAGCTGGCGTCTGGTGTTTGTCGATGGCGTATTCAATGCCGAACTCAGCGACAGCGTCTGGGGCCCTTATCAGGTTGACGTACAGGCGTCGCGTGCGCGTGGCGTGTTGCCCGCGGCCATCCAGTCTGAAGTGTTTCTGCACCTCACCGAAAGTTTGGCTAGCACGAGTACGCTGATTCGTCTGGCTGCCGGACAGCAGGCGGAAAAACCGCTTTACCTGTTGCACATCAGCAGCAGTCAGGCGGCCGCGTTGAACACGGCTCACCATCGTCATCATCTGAACGTTGAGCGTGGCGCGAGCGCGGAAATTATCGAGCACTATGTCAGTCTGGATGAGCATGCGCACTTTACTGGCGCACGTCTGACGGTGAATGCGGCGGAAAATAGCCAGGTTAGCCACTATAAACTGGCGTTTGAAGCGGCTGCGGGTTACCACTTTGCGCATAACGATCTGGTTCTGGCGCGTGATGCCCGGGTTCGCAGCCACAGTTTTCTGCTGGGAGCGGGGCTGACGCGTCATAACACCAGCGCTCAGTTGAACGGCGAAGGCACGAATCTGTCCATGAATAGCCTTATTCTGCCTGTCGGTAGTGAAGTGTGTGATACGCGAACGTATCTTGAGCACAATCAGGGCTATGGCGAAAGTCGTCAGTTGCATAAGGTCATCGTCAACGATCGCGCCAGAGCGGTGTTTAACGGCATGATCAAAGTTGCGCCGCACGCGCTGAAAACTGATGGGCAGATGACCAACAACAACTTGTTGCTGGGTCGACTGGCTGAAGTCGACACCAAGCCGCAGTTGGAAATTTACGCAGATGATGTGAAATGCAGTCACGGTGCCACCATTGGCCGCATGGACGAAGAACAGCTGTTCTATCTGCGTTCCCGCGGTATTACGCAGCAGGATGCGCAACAGATGATCATCTTCGCCTTTGCGGCGGAAGTCACAGAAGCGATTGAAAACGAGTCTCTGCGAGATGTGGTTCTGGAACGTATCGCGCAGCGTTTGCCTAACGCGCTGGCGAATGCCGGCAAGGCGGTATGATGAGTTATCCTATTGAACGGGTTCGCGCCGATTTCCCGTTGCTGGCAAGTGAGGTTAACGGTCAGCCGTTAGCCTATCTTGATAGCGCGGCGAGTGCGCAAAAGCCGCATTCGGTTATCGATCGCGAAGCTGAATTCTATCGTCATGAATACGCCGCGGTGCATCGCGGCATTCATACGCTGAGCGCACAGGCGACCAGCACGATGGAAGCCGTGCGCGAAAAGGTGGCGTCCTTTATCAATGCCGCCTCAGCAGAAGAGATTGTTTTTGTTCGCGGGACGACGGAGGCCATCAACCTGGTGGCTAACAGTTATGGCCGCACCTTCATCCAGCCAGGCGACAACCTGATCATCACCGAGATGGAACACCACGCGAATATCGTTCCCTGGCAGATGCTGGCGGAAGCGCGTGGCGTCGAGGTTCGCGTATTGCCGTTGGCCGAAGATGGTTCGCTGGATGTTGCTCAGCTTCCCGCATTGCTGGATGAACGTACTCGTTTGCTGGCGGTGACGCAGATCTCTAACGTACTTGGTGCGCTGAATCCGGTAAAAGCCATTGTCGCGCAAGCAAAAGCGGCGGGCGCGGTCGTGTTGGTTGATGGCGCGCAGTCGATTATGCATCAGCCTGTCGATGTGCAGGATCTGGACTGTGATTTCTTTGTCTTTTCAGGCCATAAGATCTACGGCCCTTCGGGTATTGGCGTGCTATACGGCAAACGTGACCTGCTTCAGGCCATGCCGCCGTGGGAAGGCGGCGGGGCGATGATTCGTCAGGTGAGCCTGCGTACAGGCACCACCTATGCCGATTCGCCGTGGCGCTTTGAAGCGGGATCGCCTAACACGGGCGGTATCATAGGCTTAGGCGCCGCGTTGGACTACGTGACGGCACTGGGGCGTGAAGACATTCAACGTTATGAATCCTCGCTGATGCAGTATGCGCTGGAAGCGTTAACGCAGGTGCCCGATCTGACACTGTACGGCCCTGCTGAGCGTCACGGCGTGATTGCGTTTAACCTTGGGCAGCACCATGCCTATGATGTCGGAAGTTTCCTCGATCGGTACGGTATTGCGATTCGCACCGGCCACCATTGCGCGATGCCGCTGATGGAACACTATGGTGTTCCCAGTATGTGCCGCGCCTCGCTGGCCGTTTATACTACACGCGAAGAAATTGACCGGCTGGTTGCCGGATTGCAACGTATCCATCGATTGCTGGGCAGTTAAGCGCCGCGCGCTGATCTGTTCGGGGAGGAAAGCATGGCGAGTCTGCCAGAACCGCAGAAACTGGCGCGCAATTTTGCGCGCTGTAATGACTGGGAAGAGAAATATCTTTATATCATCGAGTTAGGGGAGCGTCTTGATCCATTACCCGATGCGTGGCGTAATCCTGATAACCTGATTTCAGGGTGCCAGAGCCAGGTTTGGATTGTGGCGCAGCCTGATGAGCAGGGCATTATCATCCTGCACGGCGACAGCGATGCCGCTATTGTTAAGGGGCTGATTGCGGTGGTTTTCAGCCTGTATCAGGGGCTGACGGCGCAGGAGATTGTTGAGCTGGATGTGCGGCCATTCTTTGAATCGCTGGCGCTGAATCAACACCTGACGCCATCGCGCTCTCAGGGGCTTGAGGCGATGCTGCGCGCGATTCGTGCGCATGCTGCGGCACTGCTTTAATTTTCTCCCCTGTTTTCTGCTTTCCTGGAGTATAAAAAAAGCGCTGTGACGGAAAAAACGTCCAGCGCTTTTTTGTTTTTGTATTCACTGATTTTTACCAACGGCACGCTATTGTTTTTTGTTGAATTTATTAACCCGCTGATATTTCAGAATTCGTCCCGTATATTTATTTTTCATTAAATTTTATTCTGACTCGGCTTTGTAAAGAATTGAATATCAATGCTTTGATTTTTAAATAAAATATTCTTTTGTTACAACAATGCTAATATATACCCACGCTTGGTGGAAAGGGGCAAAATAGCCGCATTGACACCAGATATCTCCTGAAAAATTCGGGTTGCAGCAAGGCGAACGCACAGGCAACTTGAGGTATGACGGGGGTAACAGGGTATAGCCAGCCGGATACTGCATTCTGGGTATAGAACCGGATGTTGTTGATAATTAATATATTATACCCTAAATAATTCGAGTTGCGTGAAGGCGGCAAGCGCACGAATCCCCAGGAGCTTACACAAGTAAGTGACTGGGGTGAGTAAGGGCAGCCAACGCACAAGCAGCTTGAAGTATGACGGGTATAGCTGTGATGTAGGGAACCTAATATGAAACGCGCGTTAACTTTACTTGGTATGGCCTTTGCGGCATATCTGGCCAGCACCGCCGCTAAAGCGACAGAATACCCGCTACCACCCCCTAATAGCCGCCTTATCGGCGAGAATGTCGCTTATACGGTCCCCAATGATGGCCGTCCTCTGGAGGCGATCGCTGCGGATTTCAAGATTGGTCTGTTGGGCATGATGGAAGCGAATCCCGGCGTGGATCCTTACTTGCCGACAGCAGGTTCCACGATCACGATCCCAACGCAAATGCTGCTACCGGATACCCCGCGTGAAGGCATTGTGGTCAATCTGGCGGAGCTGCGCCTCTACTACTACCCGAAAGGGAAGAATACCGTCATCGTGTACCCGATCGGCATTGGTCAGTTGGGGCGCAACACGCCACTGATGACGACCAGCATAAGCGAGAAGCGTGAAAACCCGACCTGGACGCCAACGGCGAACATCCGTAAGCATTATCTCGAAGAGCAGGGCATTAAACTGCCTGCTGTCGTTCCGGCTGGCCCTGATAACCCGATGGGGTTACACGCGTTGCGTCTGTCAGCGCACGGCGGCGTTTATCTACTGCACGGTACGAATGCGGACTTCGGTATTGGCATGCGTGTAAGTTCTGGATGTATTCGTCTGCGCCCGGATGACATCAAAGCGTTGTTCGACAACGTGCCAGTCGGTACGCGAGTACAGATTGTTAACGATGCGATTAAAACGTCCGTTGAACCCGATGGCAAACGCTACGTTGAAGTGCATCAGCCTCTGTCGAAGACCGATAAGGATGATCCACAAACCATGCCGATTACGCTGACGGCGAAGACGAAGAAGTTTGTTAAGGACGCGGAGACGGACAGTAAAGCTGTTGCTGATGCGATTGTGCGTCGTTCAGGCATGCCAATCGTGGTTAGCGTAGGGCAAGACATCAATACCTATCAGCCACCTGTAGAATCGGCTCCAGAAGCGCCTAAAACGCCTCAGGTTGCGCCAATCACGGCGATCAACACCACCGCTCGGTAATAATGAAATAAATCGGCCAGATGCGTTTAGGCGCATCTGTGCTGTCCCAGGGATAGGGCAAAAGAATAAAGAAGCCTGATAAAGCGAAAAAAGGATTGCAAGGAAACGCGGAAAGGGTAAAACGCAGGCAAAAAAAATGGCGCACATTGTGCGCCATTTTCACGACTTAACCAGTTCGATTACTTTTTGTAAGTACGAACTTGGTTGTCCAGACGCTGGTTAGCACGAGCTGCGTCATCTTTAGCAGCTTGTACGTCAGAGCGGATTGCGTTCACGTCGTTGCTCAGTTGGTCAACTTTAGCGTTCAGAGTCTGAACGTCAGAAGACAGCTGATCAATTTTAGCGTTGCTTGAACAACCAGCAAGCAGAGTAGAACCCAGAATTACCGCGCCCAGTACCAGTTTAGTACGATTCATTATTAATACCCTCTAGATTGAGTTAATCTCCATGTAGCGTTACAAGTATTACACAAACTTTTTTCTAATGAGAATAAATTTTTGATGAGAACATGCTTAATTTTGATCGTTCGCTCAAAGAAACAGCGAGTTTTACATATTCATTAAAAAAGTAAGGAAAACAGTGCTATTTTTATCGGATAACTCTGAGGCTTTAGGCTATTAAATGACGTGTTACATAGACGCATTAATTAGGTTATCGCACTGTAGAAAGTCGTTTCAGAATATAAAAAAAGCGCCATTAAGGCGCTTTTTACCGATCTGAGCGTTGGGATCAGAGACGGTGTACGGAAGCGGTGTTGGTTGTGCCGCTGGAAACCAGTGCACCAGACACCATAACCACCACATCGCCAGCCTGAGCATGACCGCTGTTCAGCGCCGCTTCTTTACCGATACGGTAGAAATCATCAGTAGAGGCGATTTCCTTCACCAGCAGCGTATCAATGCCTTTGCTCAGCAGAAGCTGACGCGCGGTGACGTCGTTCGTTGTCAGCGCCAGAATACGGGCATTCGGGAAGTATTTACGGATAGATTTGGCAGACTTACCGCCGCTGGTCGCGACGACAATCAGTGGGGCATCCAGTTTCTCGGCAGTTTCTACTGCACCGCGGCAGACGGCTTCGGTGATACGTAATACGCCAGGCGTCTTGATGGTATCCAGACGGCTTTTCATCACAGAATCGGTACGCTGACAGATCGTCGCCATGATGGTAACGGATTCCAGCGGGTATTTACCTTTCGCACTTTCGCCAGACAGCATAACGGCATCGGTGCCGTCGATGATGGCGTTGGCGACGTCGCCAGCTTCTGCACGGGTAGGACGTGGATTTTTGATCATGGAATCCAGCATTTGCGTGGCGGTAATCACCACTTTGCGTGCCAGGTTACATTTTTCAATCATCATCTTCTGCGCGAAGATCACTTCTTCAACCGGGATTTCAACGCCCAGATCGCCACGGGCAACCATGATGCCGTCGGATGCTTCCAGGATTTCATCGAAATTGTTCAGACCTTCCTGGTTTTCGATCTTGGAGATAATCTGGATGTGCTCGCCGCCGTGTGCTTTCAGGTGGGCGCGGATCTCTTCAACGTCAGAACGTTTGCGGATAAAGGATGCTGCAACGAAATCGACACCTTGTTCGCAACCGAAAATCAGATCGCGTTTGTCTTTTTCGGCCAATGCAGGCAGTTGGATGGAAACGCCTGGCAGGTTGACACCTTTGTTCTCGCCCAGATCGCCATTGTTAAGCACTTTACAAACGACCTCGTTGCCGTTGATTGCCGTAACTTGCATACCGATCAAGCCGTCATCAACCAGAACGGTGTTGCCGACGCTAAGGTCTTCGGTAAATCCTGCGTAGGTTACTGCGACGCGATCTTTGTTACCCACGATAGTTTGATCGGTGGTGAACGTGAACGTTTGACCTGCGGTCAGCGTTACATCAGCGCCGTTTTCCAGCTTCATGGTACGAATTTCTGGGCCTTTGGTGTCAAGCAGGATGGCGGCTTGCTTACCGGTTTTTTCCATGACAGCACGCAGGTTCTTGATGCGTTGACCGTGTTCTGCGTAATCCCCGTGAGAGAAATTCAAGCGCATAACATTCATGCCAGCAGACAGCAGGTTGCCAAGCATTTCTTCCGACTCTGTTTTCGGCCCGATGGTACAAACAATTTTTGTCTTTTTCATACGATAGTTTCTACAAGTTGTGATGGATAAAAAAACGAGTGAACCAGTGGCGATGCGAAACAAGCCGCTGGAAAGAATGTATGAGGAAACAGTATAGGAGGTAAGTATAGATGGTCGTCGTGAATGGGTGATGAAGTGCGCAACCGCTCGTCGCATGAGATTAGCGGGATTCGCGTTGGCGATGCCGTTGATAATAATGTTATTGATAGTGGCACGTTGTTTAGCTGAAACCATTCAATTGAAACGACGTTCCGTATTATAGTTATTAAGCGACGAGAAACAAGGTGGTAAAAGGGATGAAAATGAATATTTTGTCGTGTTTACGCAAAAAACCGAGCGATTTGGTTTTTTTACCTAACTTTGTTGCGCAACTGCCTAAGAAACCCACTGTACAAATATGGTATTATACCGACTGGCTGTAAGTGGTTGATTCTTGTAATGGCCGACAATAAATAAAGAAAGCGCATGTAAGCTGCATGTTTTTCTGTCGATCCGTATCACGTTTTTGTGTCATGCTTCTTGAGAAGATGAATGCAAATGGTAGTTTACCCGCCATTGCGGATTGTTACTGCGTAAGCAGGCAAAACCAGATGCTCGTTCTTGTTACGGGTGTCTGGTTTTTTTGTTTCCAGGGTTTGAAAAATGAAGATTGCCAAAATACTCAACAATAATGTCGTCACCGTAATCGACGAAAACAATAATGAGTCGGTTGTGATGGGGCGCGGGCTGGGCTTCAAAAAGCACTCTGGCGATCTGCTGGACGAAACGCTGATTGAACGCGTGTTTGTGATGAAATCCGGCGAGCTGACATCTCGCCTGCAGGAACTGCTGTCAGAGATTCCGATGGAGGTCATCACGACGGCAGACAAGATCATTCTGCTGGCAAAAGACCGTTTGCCTGGGAAACTGCAAAACAGCGTTTATATCTCCCTAACGGATCACTGTCACTTTGCGATAGAGCGCCATAAGCAAGGCGTGGATATCCGTAATGTGCTGTTATGGGAAATAAAGCGCCTGTATCCAAAGGAGTTCGCTGTTGGTCTTGAAGCGCTGGATATTATTGAGCAGCGTCTTGCCGTGCGATTACCGGAAGATGAGGCAGGGTTTATTGCGCTGCATTTGGTGAATGCGCAGCTCGACAGCGAAATGCCGGAAGTCTTGCAGATTACCAAAATCATGCAGGAAATACTGAATATTGTGAAATATCAGCTGAGTCTGGATTATAACGAGCAGGCGTTAAGCTATCATCGTTTTGTGACGCATTTGAAATTTTTTGCGCAACGGCTAATAGGAAAAAGCACGGTATTTAGTGATGATGAATCATTACATGATGTTGTGAAGGAAAGATATCAATTGTCTTATCGTTGCGCAGAAAAAATACAGCTTCATATTGTCCAAAAGTATCATTACACGTTAACGAAAGAAGAGTTGATGTTCTTAACTATTCATATTGAGCGCGTGCGGACAGAAGGTCAGGATAAAATAGAACCTGGTGATGGAGAATAATTTCCGCTAATTTGCTTTTCGTCACAAAATAGCCATGTGGTAAGGTGAATTTACTTGCACGCGGTGAAAGTGAAAGCATAGAGTAGGTGGAAAGTGAATTATCAGATGAAATAGATTTTCATTGCCGGCGGAGTGGTCGCGCTGGCAAACAAGCAGGATTGTTACTGTCAGGCTAGTCTCGGCGGGCAGGCAAAACCTAAATCGTTTTCTCAATGTTTATTGGGAAAAACGATTTAGGTTTTTTTTTGTCTCAAACAGAACTGGCAATCTTAACTTACTGATATTTAAGTCTGTTTAGTATTAAGGATAGACGATGGAATACAAAGCATTAGCAAATGAGATACTCGATGGTGTCGGCGGACGCGGCAACATCATTAGCGTAATACACTGTGCAACCCGATTGCGTTTTAAGCTAAAAGACAACAAAAAAGCCGATGCCGCTACGCTGAAGAATAATTCAGGCGTCATTATGGTCGTCGAAAGTGGCGGGCAATTTCAGGTCGTTGTGGGTAATCACGTCGGTGACGTTTATCGGGACTTGCTCAATGTTTCCGGCATGAGTGAGAACGCGACGACTGAAAATCAGGATAGTGGCGAAAAGGAAAATATACTTTCTCGCCTGATTGATATTGTTGCAGGTATATTTACTCCACTCATGGGCGTAATGGCTGCTTCCGGGATATTGAAGGGGTTTTTAGCTCTTAGTCTTGCCTGTGGATGGATGGTGGATAGTAGCGGTGTCTATAAATTGCTATTTGCTGCTAGTGACGCATTATTTTATTTCTTCCCGATAATTCTTGGTTATACCGCGGGGAAAAAATTTGGCGGGAATGTATTCGTGACGATGGCGATTGGTGGCGCATTAGTCCATCCAACGATGATCGCGGAATTTAATGCCATGTCAGCGGCAAATTATCAGCCATTACATTTTTTCGGTATCCCTATTACCTTTATTAATTACTCATCATCGGTTATTCCCATTATTTTCGCCGCATGGGTTTCATGCCGTCTGGAAAAACCGCTGAACAAAGTTCTACATGCTAATATCCGCAACTTTTTCACACCTGCATTATGTTTGCTTATCACGGTTCCGCTGACGTTTTTAGCTATCGGGCCTGTGACGACCTTACTGAGTCACCAGTTGGCTGCTGGCTATCAGGTCATCTATAACGCTAACCAAACCCTTGCCGGTGGTTTTATGGGCGGGCTGTGGCAGGTGTTTGTGATGTTTGGGCTTCATTGGGGTTTTGTTCCATTGATGATCAACAACTTCAGCGCGTTGGGTCACGATACGCTTATTGCGGTGCTGACGCCGGCGGTGTTTGCACAAGCTGGGGCGACGCTGGGCGTATTCTTACGTACCCGTGACTCAAAGCTAAAAGGCATCGCTGGCTCGGCGTTCCCTGCTGCGATATTCGGTATCACCGAACCGGCAATCTACGGCGTAAACCTGCCTCAGCGTCGTCCGTTTATCTTTGGCTGCATCGGTGGAGCACTTGGCGGTGGCGTGGCGGGTTACTTCGGTGCGACACAATACTCTTTCGGTTTACCCAGCATCTTCGCGTTCACGCAAATGATCCCATCAACGGGCATGGATAGCTCTGTTTGGGGAGCTATCATCGGAACGTTCGTCGCGTTTCTCTTCTCTGCACTGGCCAGTTATCTGTTTGGGCTTAAAAAAGAACCTGTGACGGAAACTGTGGCGAGTGAAGCTGTACAGGAACAAAAGGCGTCTACCTCCGTTCGTCAGCAAGCCATTATTAGCCCAATCGCGGGTGAAATTCTGCCCCTTGAGCAGGTCGGTGATGAAACGTTCGCCAGTGGATTAATGGGAAAAGGCATCGCGATTAAGCCGCAGGTTGGTCGTGTTGTTTCACCTGTCAATGGCACCGTCGCCTCACTGTTCAAGACTCATCATGCCATTGGCCTCGAATCGGAAGAGGGGGCGGAGGTACTTATTCACGTTGGCATCGATACGGTGAAATTGGATGGTCAGTATTTCACTGCACACATTAAAACCGGCGATGTCGTGAAGCAGGGCGATCTTCTGGTGGAATTTGATTATCAGGCGATTGAGAAAGCCGGCTATGACACAACAACGCCCGTCATTATCACCAATAGCGAAGATTACGTTGATGTTCTGCCTACCGCCGGAAACACCGTGCAGGAACAGGGCGCGCTGTTAACGTTAATCCGCTGACATTGAAATTTATGACCCAATTGGGAGGAGAAAAGATGAGCCATCAGTTTCCAAAAACATTCTTGTGGGGCGGCGCCGTAGCCGCTAATCAGGTCGAAGGTGCGTACTTAACGGACGGCAAAGGGTTATCAACGTCCGATTTACAACCACAGGGTATTTTTGGCGAGATCGTCACGCGTACGCCGGGCGACAGCGGTATTAAAGACATAGCGATCGATTTTTATCACCGTTATCCCGAAGATATCGCGCTCTTTGCTGAAATGGGCTTCAAATGCCTGAGAACCTCAATTGCCTGGACGCGTATTTTCCCACAAGGCGATGAAACCCAGCCAAATGAGGCCGGTCTAGCCTTTTACGATCGCCTGTTTGATGAAATGGCGAAATATGGTATCCAGCCGCTTGTGACGCTGTCACATTATGAAATGCCATACGGTTTGGTGAAAAACTACGGTGGCTGGGGAAGCCGTGAAACGATTACGTTCTTCGAGCGCTACGCCCGCACGGTATTCCAATGCTACAAAGATAAAGTGAAATACTGGCTGACGTTTAACGAAATTAACTGTGCATTACATGCGCCGTTTACGGGTATTGGTTTGCCGACAGGGAATGACAGCAGCAAACAGGATATCTATCAAGCTATTCACCATCAGTTGGTCGCCAGTGCTAAAGCGGTAAAAGCCTGCCATGAAATCATCCCTGACGCCAAAATCGGCAATATGATGTTGGGTTCCATGTTCTATCCATTAACTTGCAAGCCTGTGGATGTCATGGAAACGATGCAGCAGAACCGAGACTGGCTGTTCTTCGGCGATGTTCAAAGTCGAGGATACTACCCTGCATACATGAAACGCTTCTTTGCACAGCATGGTATTACGCTGACGGTGACGGAAGATGACCGCGAATCACTGAAAGAAACTATCGATTTCATCTCATTCAGCTACTACATGACGGGTTGTGTGACCACCGATGAAGAAGTGAACCAGAAAGCTCGCGGGAATATCCTGAATATGGTGCCGAATCCGCATTTGGAAAGTTCAGAATGGGGCTGGCAGATCGACCCGGAAGGGCTGCGCTACATACTGAACTATTTGTATGACCGTTACCAAAAACCGCTGTTCATTGTGGAAAATGGTTTGGGTGCCAAAGATAAACTGGAAAGTGATGGCAGCATTAACGATGACTACCGCATCAAATATCTGAACGATCATCTCTATCAAGTGGGTGAAGCGCTGGAAGATGGCGTTGAAGTAATGGGTTACACCTGTTGGGGGCCTATCGATCTGGTCAGTGCCTCAAAAGCTGAAATGTCTAAACGCTACGGCTTCATTTATGTCGATCGTGATGATGAAGGGAATGGCACCTTAGAACGTCGGCGTAAGAAAAGTTTCTACTGGTATAAAGAGGTGATTTCCTCTAATGGTGGAGCGTTGAAATAAATCATCGTATCGATGGATCATTTACGCATTCATTCTCAGAGAGATAATATTTTGGAATGAATGCGTACTCTCTTTTTTACTACCTATGGGAAAGATAGCGAGGAAATAAGATGAAGCAGGAGGGAATAGGCTAGCTATTAAATTATATAAACGATTATTTGGGTTTTACAAAAATATATAAATAGACGAGCTTTCGGCTAACGTCGAAAGAATGTTGTTTTCAATTTAAAATGTACCCTACTCGGATAATAATCATGCGTAAAAAATTCCCTGTAAAGATGATGGTATTACTGATGTCGTCAGTGTTTTTGTCTAATGGTGCTATGGCTGCAAAATTGACCGTAGAAGAAAGACTTGAACTATTGGAGAAAGAGCTGGCGGCAAATAAGGCCGAATTGCAGTCAACGAAAAAAGAGCTGCGTGAATATAAAACGATAGCGGAGAACAAAACACGAGTAGCCACAAATTCAACGGCGAAAGATAAAACACTAGTTGCTGCATCCGTTGACAATTCTCCCGCTAACCATGCCGTAGCTGCTCCTGTTGTGCAATCAGCGACAAGCTCGGTTGATGTTGCGACTACCGCCAATACGCAACCAAAACCGCTGACGCTGGCTGAAATTAGTAAATACGTCAAAAATGACCTCGGTTTCAGCTACACAGGCTATTTCCGTTCGGGTTGGGCGACTGCCGATCATGGTTCACCAAAATCTTATGCGATTGGTTCGCTGGGGCGTTTTGGTAATGAGCACAGCGGCTGGTTCGATCTTTCCCTAAATCAAAAGGTATTTGAAGAAGGTAACAAGCGTGTTGATGCCGTTGTCCAATTGGATGGCAATGTAGGAATGCAGTACAACAGCGCCTGGTTTGGTGAAGACGCGACTAACGAAAATAAACTGCAATTCTCCCAAATGTACGTCACAACGAAAGGGTTTTTACCGTTCGCGCCAGACGCTGATTTTTGGGTCGGTAAAAATACCTTACCCGTCTATGAAATTCAGATGCTGGACTGGAAAAGCCACCGTTCAGAAGCGGCCGGCGGTGTAGGTATTGAGAACTGGCAGTTGGGCGTGGGTCAGCTTGATCTTTCTTTGAATCGTGAAGATGTTAACGCACGTCATGCGTTATATAACCCGCGCAATAGCAGCTCACCCCAGGATAAACACCAGGTCAATACCAATGCCGTTGATATTCGCTACAAGGGTATTCCGCTATGGGATAATGCAACGCTATCTCTGATTGGTAAATATGCGCAGGCCAATAAAGACAATATACAGAAGAATGATGAAAGCGACGGTTCATCTTATAAGTTGAAAGATGCCTGGACTGCGGGCGTAATTCTACGTCAGGGGTTATATAACGGTGGCTTTAATGAATTTACCGTGCAAGGTGCCAGCAATGCAATCGCGAGCGGCTTTGCCAATATATCTGATGCCAATCCGACGTATAGCCGAAATGGTGATTATTACGGCAATCATTCAGGAAATGCATTCCGTCTGATCTCACAAGGCGAAATGTATTTGCGTGATGATATTATTATGGCAAATGCGTTAGTTTACTCAAAAGGCAATGATATCTATAGTTATGACACGGGGGAAAATACCGATTTTGACAGTATCCGTGCCGTACTTCGTCCGGCCTATATTTGGGATAAATTCAACCAGACGGGTGTGGAATTGGCATATTTTAATCAGACCAATAAAACGAATGGTGTGAACTATCATGAGTCAGGTTATAAAACGACGCTGTATCACGCACTTAAAGTGAATACCAGTATCCTGACGTCACGACCGGAAATTCGTTTTTATGGCACTTACCTGAAAATTGAAGATAACGATATCAGTAATGCCACATTTAACGACAGCAAGAGCGATCAATTCTCCTTGGGTGTTCAGGCGGAAGTCTGGTGGTAATACCTGTCATCGCATCAGCACCGCTTCGGCGGTGCTGTTACATTTAGCAAAAACAGACTCGATTAAGTGATATTCGGAATGGAGTTATGGGAATGAACATGAAGAAAATATCGTTATCATTGTTGACCTTGAGTGTATTGGCGGGCGTTTCTGTCAACGTGTCTGCACTACCTGCCGATTTTCCCGTTATGCCCGCGGCAACCGTTCCCGTGAGCCAGTATGTGACCGCGGTGAATGCCGATAGCAGCATTACTTTCCGCCTGTTTGCACCAACGGCGAAGCAGGTCAGCGTTTTTACCGGTTCGACGCCCGATAGCATCGTATCCCATGCGATGACGAAAGATGAATCTGGTGTATGGACGTTCAAAACGTCAGCGCTGGCACCGAATCTGTATGAGTATTTCTTCAGCGTGGATGGCTTTCGCACCATCGATACCGGTACGGCGATGACTAAACCGCAGCGTCAGGTGAATACCAGCCTGATTCTGGTGCCGGGGAGCATTCTGGATGTGCGTCAGGTTCCACACGGTGAGCTGAGAACGCTGACTTATCATTCGAAAGAATTGAAATCAGAGCGTCAGATGTATGTCTGGACGCCACCGGGCTATAGCGAGTCGTCAAAACCACTGCCGGTACTTTACTTCTATCACGGCTTTGGTGACACGGGGGCATCGGCTGTGGTGCAGGGGCGCATACCGCAGATGATGGATAACCTGCTGGCGGAGAAAAAAATTGAGCCGATGTTGGTCGTCATTCCTGATACGGAAACGGACGTTCCCGGCATCATCCCGGAAGAGTATCCCCCTCAGGAGCGACGCAAAGTGTTTTATCCGCGCAATGCGCTAGCGGCGGACAGAGAACTCATCCATGACATTATCCCCGAGATCGGCAAACGTTTTAACGTGCGTCAGGATGCGAACGGCAGGGCGCTGGCCGGACTGTCTCAGGGCGGCTATCAGGCGCTGGTATCCGGCATGAGCCATCTGGAGCATTTCGGTTGGCTGGCAACGTTGAGCGGCGTTACCACGGAAACAGTGCCAAATACAGCCGTTGCCGCACAGCTTGAACGGCCTGAGCAGATTAATCAGCAACTAAAGAACTTCACGGTGGTGATTGGCGAAACTGACAACATCACGGGGAAGGATATCGCGGGTCTGAAAACCACGCTGGAACAGAAAAATATCCGGTTTGACTACCGCCATTATCCGAATCTTGGTCATGAAATGGATGTCTGGCGACCGGCCTACAGCGAATTTGTTCAGAAGCTTTTTAAATAGCGTCTTCATGTACGGGCAGCGTCGTTGCCTGCCCGCTTTCTCTGATGGCAGCCTGAATCGCTGAGCTGCTATATCAACGATTGCCAAGCACTGTTAAGGATTATCATGTCTATTCACAGGTACTTTTCCCGCTTTGCCATACTGGTCGTGGCATTGCCGTTCCTCTGCGCGTTCACTGTGCAGGCTCAAACTTCACCTTTTGATGTAGCCGATCATAAACAGATCCGCGTCATTATCAGTGCCGATGCTAAAAACGAGGCTGACGATGATTTTGCCGTTGCCCATGCGGTGCTGACGCCAACGATGCAGGTGAAAGGACTGATTGCTGCCCATTACTCCCGTACTGCGCCGTTGATGAAACGTGATGGCGAAAACAGCATGATGGAAAGCTACCATGAACTGCAACGCCTGATGAACGTGATGGGAAAAACGGACATTCCCGTTTATCGCGGTGCGACGCAGGCGCTGAAAGCCGACGGTGGTGCGCCTGCGTTGAGTGAAGGCGCGAAAATGCTGATCAAGGAAGCGTTACAAGACGATCCGCATCCACTGTTTGTATTGGTCATGGGGCCGATTACGGACATTGCCGCTGCGCTGCAAGCTGAGCCGACGATCGCCAGCAAAATGACGGTGGTGTGGATTGGCGGAATGCCTTATCCAAAAGGCGGTTGGGAATACAATATGTTCAACGATCCGGTCGCGGCGAACCGCATATTCAAATCTCAGGTGCCGCTGTGGCAGGTTCCGCATAATGTCTATATGTCCGTGCGCGTCTCGCTGTCTGAGCTTGCTGTACGCGTTAAGCCGCAGGGGAAAGTCGGGGAGTACCTGTGGCAACAGCTGATCGAGTTTAATCGTGCGATTTCCGAAACCATCAAGGATGTTCCCTGGCCGAAAAGCGAAGTCTGGGTATTGGGTGACAACCCCTCGGTTTCTCTGCTGCTGGATGACCATGAATATCACTACACGCTGGTCAACGCACCGCAGTTAAACGACGACCTGACCTATGCACCGCAGAACAATGCGCGCCAGATCCGAGTGTATAACGCCGTTGATGCTCGCTTCACGCTGGAAGATTTCTACGCCAAGCTGGCGCTGGCCTATGGTCAAGGGAAATAAAAATCTTGGAAGGGCAAGCACTGGGGCACTATTTTTCACTTAAGCCCCACTTATTTAGCTTCTGATGTGCTCTATCGGGTAACACGCCGCGCTTTATCAGCAAATACTCTGGGATGAATTGCCGAATGGCGTGTCATCCCAGTGCTCGTGCCACCTACCTTCATCCTTAAATGTCCGGTTTTTAAGTGCTTAATTTTTAAGTCATCTGCGTTTAAGCCCTTTGCTATATTCTGCAATGCCCCTCCATAACTGAGACAATCTTCATATAACTTTCGATACGATTCATTACTTTTATTTACCTTTGATCAAAAACAATATTTTGAATGCATCTTTTTGTTATTCATAGGGTGAGTAATGTCACGACAGTTGTTGTGGTTTCTGTCAAATAGATAACTAAAATGACCGCCAGCAGGCGGCTTAATTTGGACACAAACGCATGGTCAGGATAAGCACGTCAATCTCCTATCTGTGGGGCATGGTAGCCAGTCTCTTTCTCATGATGCCAGCCTATTCCGCTGATGCCCCGGTGCCACCACCTCCCGCCCCGATAGAAGCAAGAAATTCAGTCTTCACCGCTCAACACCCCGATCAGTTCAACTCGTGGAAAGCGACCAGTGAACAGTCTGAGCGTCATGATGCGCTGGCAGAAGATCCCTACATGGTGATCCTCTGGGCGGGTTATCCCTTTTCCAGAGACTATAACAAGCCGCGCGGCCACGCCTACGCATTAACAGATGTGCGTGAAACGTTGCGTACCGGCGCACCAAAGACGGCAGAAGACGGCCCTTTGCCGATGGCGTGCTGGA
This sequence comes from Pectobacterium actinidiae, assembly GCF_000803315.1. Lineage (NCBI taxonomy): Bacteria > Pseudomonadati > Pseudomonadota > Gammaproteobacteria > Enterobacterales > Pectobacteriaceae > Pectobacterium > Pectobacterium actinidiae. Next base: position 2,636,235 of record NZ_JRMH01000001.1, on the reverse strand, counting down.
GTTGTAAGAGCCCGGATGTCGCCCGATTGATCCAACAGGACGGCGAGGACGGCTACTTCAAAGGTAAGTGGGCGCGAGGCGGGCCGGAGATTACTAACGATCTCGGCTGTGCGGACTGCCATGATACTGCGTCCCCGGATTTCGCTCAGGGTAAACCGGCGCTGACGCTGTCCCGTCCTTACGCAGAGCGCGCAATGGAAGCCATTGGCAAACCGTTTGATCAAACCAGTCGGTTTGGGCAGCAATCGATGGTCTGCGGGCAATGCCATGTTGAGTATTATTTTTCCGGTAAGGACAAAGCGGTGAAATTCCCATGGGATAACGGCACGAAAGTCGAAGACATGGAAAAATACTATGACGCCATTTCCTTCTCCGACTGGACCAATTCCCTTTCTCGTGCGCCGATGCTGAAAGCCCAACACCCAGAATATGAAACCTGGAGCATTGGTATTCACGGTAAAAACAACGTGACCTGTATCGACTGCCATATGCCGAAAGTGAAAAACGCGGACGGCAAGCTGTATACCGATCACAAGATAGGTAACCCTTTCGATAATTACGGCGAAACCTGTACCAATTGCCACACGCAAGATAAAGCGGCGATGCAGGCGGTTGTCGCTGAACGCAAAACGGCCATTCAGGACTTAAAACTGAAAGCAGAAGAGCAATTGGTTCACGCGCATTTTGAGGCGAAAGCGGCTTGGGATGCCGGTGCAACCGAAGCAGAAATGCAGCCGATTCTGATGGATATCCGCCATGCGCAATGGCGCTGGGATCTGGCGGTTGCCTCTCACGGTATTCATATGCATGCGCCGGATGAAGGCTTACGGATGCTCGGCACTTCGCTGAGTAAATCCGCCGAGGCGAGAACCAAACTGGTGCGTCTGTTGGCACAAAAAGGCGTGACAGGCGAAGTCAAGCTGCCAGATATCTCGACGAAAGAGAAAGCACAGCAGGCGATTGGGCTCAACATGCAGCAAATCAAAGCCGAAAAACAGGATTTCCTGAATACGATAGTGCCGCAGTGGGATGAGCAAGCGCGCAAAGCGGGACGACTGAACTAATAACCCCTCATCGCCCGTGGACGCGGGCGATCATAAAGTGGAGTGGATATGAGCGTATTACGTTCGTTATTGACTGCCGGGGTGCTGGTATCAGGCATGCTTTGGGCATTGCCAGGGCTGACGCAGCCCGCACCTCAGGCGGAAAAAGGAGAGCGCTGGGAGGTTATGCCGCAGCGCAATCCCGATGAGGCGTGTCTACAGTGCCATAAACCGGAAGAGGATGGCATGCAGGGCAAGCATGCTTCCGCCGTCAACCCGCATAATCAGCAACAGCTGACCTGCACAAACTGTCACGGCAAGCCATCGCCGCTGCACCGCGAAGGCGTTAGAGATGTCATGCGCTTTAACTTCCCGATGTATAAGGTGGAAGAACAAAACAGCGTCTGTATGTCATGCCATACGCCGGAACAGTTGCAGAAATCGTTTTGGCCACACGATGTGCATGTCGCGAAAGTGGCCTGTGCCAGCTGCCACCAGTTGCACCCCACGCAGGATAATATGCAGACGCTGAACGACAAGAGCCGCATCAAACTGTGCGTGGATTGCCATAGCGATCAGCGCAATAACCCAGACTTCAACCCAGCCTCAGTGCATCTGGGTAATAAGAGGCAGCCATGAGTTGCTCTCGTCGTCAATTTCTTGCCCGTATGGGGGGGCTCATTGCCCTCACCAGTACGGCGGGGCAGGTCGTTGCGCAGACGCTGAATATCAACGGCGTTCGCTACGGCATGATCCACGATGAATCGCTCTGTATCGGTTGCACAGCCTGCATGGATGCTTGCCGCGAAGTCAATCAGGTGCCGGAAGGCGTATCGCGCCTGACGATTATTCGCAGCGAACCGATTGGGGCTTTCCCTGACGTGAAATACCGCTTTTTCCGTCACTCCTGCCAGCACTGCGATCATGCGCCTTGTGTTGACGTGTGTCCGACCGGGGCGTCGTATCGCGATGCGGCAAACGGCATTGTGGATGTGAATCCCGATCTGTGCGTCGGGTGCCAATATTGTATTGCCGCCTGTCCTTATCAGGTGCGCTTTATTCATCCGCAGACGAAAACGGCGGACAAGTGCGATTTTTGCCGCAAGACCAATCTGAAGGCCGGAAAACTGCCCGCCTGTGTGTTGTCTTGTCCGACTGACGCGCTGACGTTCGGCAACCTTGACGATCCTGACAGCGAGATTTCCCGCCTGCTTCGTCAACAGCCGACGTATCGTTACAAAATCGCGCTCGGCACTCGACCTAAGGTTTATCGCGTATCGTTTAAATACGGGGAGGTTCATCAATGACGCCCGTGTCTTCAAGCGCATTCCATTTTGCTTCGTTAGTCTGGGACTGGCCGATTGCGATTTACCTGTTTCTGGTGGGCATTTCTGCGGGGCTGGTGACGCTATCGGCCTTACTGCGACGCTACCATCCCGAACAGGCAACGGCCGACAGTACGCTAATGCGCACCACGCTGATTCTTGCACCGTGCACCATCATTTTGGGATTGCTGATTCTGGTTTTCCACCTGACACGTCCCTGGACGTTCTGGAAGCTCATGTTCCATTACAGCGTTACCTCGGTGATGTCGGTTGGGGTCATGCTGTTTCAGGTCTACATGGCGGCGCTGGCAGTGTGGTTAGCCAATATTTTCAGCGAGCAGATTATCGTGCTGCAACAGCGCTGGTTGCCGAAGCTGGTCATGCTTCCCAAGGTGCTCGGCTGGCTGGCACCGATGCAGAAATCGCTGGATATCGTGATGTTACTGCTGGCGGTGATGCTAGGGGCTTATACTGGTTTTTTACTCTCCGCGCTTAAGACCTATCCGCTGCTGAATAACCCGATCTTACCGGCGCTATTCCTGTTTTCGGGGGTGTCCTCCGGTGCTGCCGTCGCGCTGATCGCCATGGCCTGCCGCTATCGCCGCAATCCGCATAACGAAGAAGCGCACTTTGTACACCGTGTCGAAACGCCGGTCGTGTGGTTAGAGATCTTCTTACTGTTTGCGTTCTTTATCGGCCTTGCATTAGGGGACGATGGAAAGCAGCGGGCGCTGGTGGCCGCCGTGGGCGGCGGGTTCTGGGCCATGTGGTTCTGGCTCGGTGTGGTAGGGATTGGATTAATCCTTCCCTTGCTGCTCAAGTCATGGGCCAACCGACAGCATTCACCTTATGGCGTGTTGGCGGTTTGCGGCATGAGTCTGGTGGGCGTTTTGCTGCTGCGCTTCTTTATCCTCTATGCGGGGCAATTAACCGTTGTCTAATTCCCAGCGAGAGGCCTGTTGATGTTGTTATTGCCAGAATTTGGATATGTCGCGCTGTCGCTGGCGGTTTGCGTTGGTATAGCGACGGCGTTGCTGACATTTTCAGGCTACTCCCTGCGTTGGTCGGGTACTTACCGACTGGCGCGGTGCTGGACACTGGTGCTGTTTGGTCTCGTGCTGTTCGCGTTTATCGCGCTGACGCTGAGTGTGGTACAGGATGATTTTTCTATTAATTACGTCGCCCAGCACAGCCATCGTGATTTACCGCTGGGGTTAAAAATTGCGGCGGTCTGGGGCGGACATGAAGGATCGCTGCTGCTGTGGCTGCTATGTTTAACCAGCTGGAGTGCGGCGTTCGCCTGTCGCTATCGTAAAGCGACGAGCGATCTGTTTCCGCTGACGCTGGCAATGCTGGCCGTGATCGCGACTGCGCTGCTGGTGTTCATTGTCTTTTTCTCCGATCCCTTTGTGCGTCTCTTCCCGCCTGCGGTAGCGGGAAGGGATCTCAACCCCATGCTGCAACATATTGGTCTTATCCTGCATCCTCCGCTGCTCTATCTAGGCTATGGCGGGTTAACCGTAAGTGCGGCGCTGGCGTTAGCCGCCCTGATTCACGGTGAGTTTACGGCGTCAGCCGCCTGGATCTGCTGGCGCTGGACGCTGCCCGCCTGGAGCCTGTTAACGCTGGGGATCATCCTCGGATCGTGGTGGGCCTATAACGAACTGGGCTGGGGCGGATGGTGGTTCTGGGATCCGGTAGAGAACACCTCGCTGCTCCCGTGGCTCACGGCCAGCGCATTACTGCACAGCCTGTCTGTCACCCGCATGCGCGGCATCTTCCGCCATTGGTCGCTGATATTAGCGCTGCTGACGTTCATTTTATGCCTGTTGGGCACGCTGATTGTTCGCTCCGGGATACTGGTTTCTGTCCATGCCTTTGCTCTCGAACATGACCGGGCGGTGCCTCTATTTATCCTGTTTGCCTGCTTGAGTATGGCGGCGTTGGCGGTTTATGGCTGGCGTGCTCAGCTTGTCCATTCTGCTGCCCGTTTCTCCGGTTGGTCGCGGGAAATGATGATACTGCTGGCGCTGCTGTTATTCAGTGCCGTCGCGCTAGTGGTATTACTTGGCACGCTTTACCCGATGATCTATGGGCTAGCGGGCTGGGGGAAAATCTCCGTGGGCGCGCCCTATTTTAACCGTGTGCTTTTGCCCTTCGGTGTCCTGATGCTGTTGCTCATTGGGGTCGCCGCGGGAGGCTACTGGAAACGTAGCGCTCGCTGGCCTGTCCGGCGTGTCGACGTGACGCTGGCTGTTGGTGCCATCATCACGCTGGTCTTATGGCCGCATGGGTATGCCGTTGCACTGGCTGCGGGTCTGATCGGCTGGGTCATGGCTGCGCAGTGGTTACAGCCGCTGTCGGCGATACGTCAGCAACTTCCTGCACTGCTCGCGCATACGGGCGTGGCGCTCTTTGCTCTGGGGATTGCGTTCTCTGCGGGCAGCAAGCAGGAAATCAGCGCCAATGTGGGTCAGGGAGAACAGGTCACGCTGGGCGACTACCATTTCCGGTTTTTACAGTTGGAGTTAGTCGCAGCGCAGAATTACACCGCCGAGCAGGCCGTGATTGCGATTTCTCGTGGCGATTCACCGATCGCTCAGGTGAGGCCGGAACGTCGTTATTACAACGCACGTAAACAGCAGATGATCGAACCGGGCATTGCCTGGGGGCCAATCAGAGAATGGTATGCCGTGATGGGAGAGAAAACCGGCGAAAACCGCTATGCCATGCGTTTCTATGTGCAAACCGGCGTTCGCTGGGTGTGGGGCGGCGGCATGCTGATGGTCGCGGGTGCACTGCTGGGATGGTTCAGAGGGAGAAGAGCCTATGACTAAATATCTTGCGCTCCTTTTCATGCTGTTGGCTTTTTCTGTACCGGCTCAGGTGGTTGATACCTGGGCGTTTTCCAGTCAGGGGCAGCGTCAGGCTGCGATGGCGATTGCCGGCGAATTACGTTGCCCACAATGCCAGAACCAGAGTCTGCTGGAATCGAATTCGCCCGTGGCGGTCAGTATGCGTCATGAGGTTTTTTCCATGGTGGAGCAGGGTAAGGACAAGTCAGACATTATCGCGTTTATGAACCAACGCTATGGTGATTTTGTTCAGTACAACCCACCGATGAAAATGCAAACAGGCATCCTTTGGCTCACGCCACTGCTTTTGCTGTTCGCGATTACGGTTATCGCGTGGCGGGTGATGCGGCAGCAGAAGCGAGGGGGGCGCCCATGAGTCTGTTGAACCTGAATTTGTTCAGCATGGTGTTCGTCGTTCTCGCGATTGTCATTCTGGCTGGTGGGCTGTTATGGCCGCTACTGCCCCAGCGCCAGTCGGAGGAGGAGGGCAAGCTACCGCGTTTAGTGCAGCGCATCTGGCATTTTCAGTGTGAACAGGCAGAGAAGCATCTGTCCGAACATGAGGCAAAGATGCTGGATCGAGAACTGGTCCACGATCTGCCGTTAGCCTCTCCTTCTTCTTGTGCACAGCGCCCAATGCCCGCCATCGCCGTTGTGGTCGCGGTCATCGCTATCCTGTTGAGTGGTGCAACGTTCTACATATTAAGCCCGCGTGCTGCGCTGGTTCAGGCGGAACGCCAGCGACTTGCCGATCCGCTACACGGTTTTAGCGACGTGCAACAACAGGAAAAACAGCTGACAACCTTGCAGGGCAACATTCGTAAAACGCCGGGCAACAGCATCCTCTGGGCTGAGTTGGGTGAATATTATCTTTACCGTAACGCGTATGACAACGCGTTGCGCGCTTATCGGCAGGCGATTGCGCTCAAGGACGATAGCGCGGAATTGTATTCGGCACTGGCGACGGTGCTGTATTACCAGGCCGGTCAGGCTGTCACAGAGCCGATGCAAGAGATGGTCGATAAAGCGCTGGCGCTGGATGCCAATGAAGTGACGGCGCTGATGCTGCTGGCATCCGATGCGTTCCTGAAAGCGGACTATGCGCGCGCGATTACGATTTGGCAGCGCCTGCTGGATACCTACAGCCCGCGGGTTAATCGCGTCCAGTTGATCGAGGCGATCAACACCGCAACGCTGCTGAAGAATAGCCAGAAATAGTGGGTGATACGTTTTGCTTTAGCCGGAAGCCAGGGTTCGCAGGGAGACGGCGATTGAGCCGCCCTGCGTCGGGCGCGAGCTACGCGGTAGCATGAAATGAAGGTCTTGTGGCGCACGAAACAGTCTCGGCGGCTGCATAAAAATATGCCTAATAGATTTCCTGTTTAAGCATGTTGGTGTGGTTTTCGGTACGGTGCGATGACAGGAATAACCGGAATCACCGATTTTATTGATCTCAATAAAAAAGATTAACTCTTTATGGTTACGGCCCCCAAGAGGGGGGAGTAAGGGCGCCATGTTATTCTATACCTAGGGTATATGGCATTAGAAAGTAGGAGTACACCCCGATGTTAGAAGCGCGCGACGTGGTTTGCATACGCGATGAGCATGTGCTGTTCAGCGCGTTGTCGTTTACGGCCTGCGCAGGAGAAATGGTGCAGATTGCCGGTGCCAACGGGGTGGGGAAAACATCGCTATTGCGCATTTTAAGCGGCCTAACGACGCCTGAATCGGGGGAAATCTGCTGGCAAGGGCAACGCATCAACCGTATGCGCGAGCAGTTTAATGAGCAGCTTCTGTGGTTAGGCCATCAGCCGGGCATCAAGAGTGTCCTGACGGGTGAGGAGAACCTGCGCTTTTTCTATCCGCAGCAGGATCAGGATGCACTCTGGCAAGCGCTGGCCGCCGTCGGGCTGGCTGGCTATGAAGATATTCCCGTGGCGCGCCTTTCGGCGGGACAGCAGCGTCGCGTCGCTCTGGCGCGTTTGTGGCTTACCGATGTCCCGCTGTGGATTCTGGATGAGCCGCTGACCGCGCTTGACGTAGCGGGCGTCGAAATGCTGACGCAGCGTATGGAACACCATATTGCGCGCGGCGGCATCATCATTTTAACCACTCACCAGCCGCTGCGTCCGTTCGCTCAGGATATTCGCTGTATCCAGCTTACGCCGAGTGAGGGAACCCCATCATGCGGCGGCTGATTGCTCGAGAACTGCGCGTCGCGTTGCGCAATAACGCGGAAATTCTTAACCCTCTGTGGTTCTTCCTGATCGTCATCATCTTATTTCCTCTGGCTATTGGACCAGAGCCGCAGCTCTTGATGCGTGTGGCACCCGGCGTGGTGTGGGTGGCGGCGTTGCTCGCTTCGCTACTGGGGATGGATCGCCTTTTCCGCGATGACTATCAGGACGGTTCACTGGAACAGCTGACGCTGTTGCCTTTGCCGCTGCCGTTAGTGGTGCTGGCGAAAGTGGTGGTGCACTGGATGGTCAGCGGGCTGCCGCTGTTACTGCTTTCTCCGCTGGCGGCACTGTTGTTTGGGCTGGACAGCCACGGCTGGCGGGTAATGGCGCTAACGCTGTTGCTGTGCACGCCCACGCTCAGTTTTCTGGGGGCGATTGGCGCGGGATTAACAGTCGGGCTGCGCCGCAGCGGCGTGCTGTTAAGCCTGCTGGTTTTGCCGCTCACCATACCGCTGTTGATTTTTGCGACGGCGGCGGTCGAGGCCGCGATGATGCAACTGCCGGTCGGCGGGTATCTGGCGATCCTCGGCGCCTTTCTGGCGGGCAGCGCCACCCTTAGCCCGTTTGCCACGGCGGCGGCGTTGCGGGTGAGCATACAATAATTTTCCGATCTCAGGATCGCCTTTATCGTCCCGTTGGGATGAGTTTTACGCAAAGTGAGCACACGATTATGTTGAAAAAAAACTATCAGCTTACGCAGCCGGATCGCCTGTATGGCCTTTGCGGCAGGCTTATCCCCTGGATTGCCTTGATCAGTGCCACGTTGCTGATCGGCGGTTGTCTACTGGGATTTGGGTTTGCGCCTGCGGATTATCAGCAAGGGCAAGGGTATCGCATCATGTACCTGCATGTCCCAGCAGCCGTGTGGTCGATGGGCGTCTATGCCGTGATGGCGATGTTTGCGCTTGTTGGGTTGATTCGGCAGTCAAAAACGGTAGAACTTGCCGTGGCGGCGATGGCACCGGTCGGCGCGGTGTTTACCTTTATTGCGCTGACGACGGGTGCCACCTGGGGGAAACCGATGTGGGGAACCTGGTGGGTGTGGGATGCGCGTCTGACGTCGGAACTCGTTCTGCTGTTTCTGTACGTGGGCATCATCACGCTCTACAACGCCTTTGACGATCGCCGCCTTGCCGGTCGTGCGGCGGCCATTCTGGTGCTGGTTGGCGTGGTGAATTTACCCATCATCCATTTCTCGGTCGAGTGGTGGAATACCTTGCATCAGGGATCGACAAAAATGCAGAAAACGATCGATCCCGCCATGCGTCTCCCACTGCGAATCATGATGTTAGGATTTATGAGCTTGTTCGTGACGTTGTCACTCATGCGCTTGCGTAACCTGATACTGGTGCAGCAGCGCCGCGCGCCCTGGGTGGCTGCGCTTCTTAATAAAGGAGGAATAGCACGATGAACATCGCTTTCACGAGTTGGCAAGATTTCTTTGCGATGGGCGGCTATGCCTTTTACGTCTGGCTGGCTGTGGCGCTGACGCTGTTACCGCTGAGCGCATTGGTCGGTCATACCCTCTTGAGTCGCCGCGCATTGCTCAGTGATATCCGCCGCCAGCAGGCGCGCGAGCAGCGTAAGAATACGGCCCGCCAGTCGGAAACGATGGAGGTGGTGCAATGAGTACACCGCGTAAAACCCGCCTCTATGCCATCGTGGCCGTGGTCTGCGGTGCGGTAGTGACGATAGCGCTGACGCTCTATGCGTTGAGCTCAAATATCGATCTCTTTTATACGCCCAGTGAAATTCTTTACGGCAAGAACGAAACGCAGGAAAAACCGGCGATTGGGCAGCGTTTGCGCGTCGGTGGCATGGTGATGCCGGGCAGCGTGCGCCGTGACAGTCAAAGTCTGGAAGTCCGTTTCACTGTTTATGATGCGCAGGGTTCAGTCGAGGTGACCTACAACGGGATGCTGCCGGATCTGTTCCGCGAGGGGCAAGGCGTGGTAGCGCAGGGCATTCTGGATAGCGACGATCATATTGCGGCGAAAGAAGTGCTTGCCCGACATGATGAAAACTATACGCCGCCGGAAATCAAAGCGGCGATGGAAGGACAGCACGGTCATGCACCGGCGGCAGCGACAGAGGGCAAACGATTATGATGCCTGAGGTAGGCAATTATCTGCTCTGTCTGGCGCTGGGCGTTGCGCTGTTGCTCAGTGTATATCCGCTATGGGGCGCGTCGCGTCAGGATACCCGCCTAATGGCGCTGGCGCGTCCTCTCGCCTGGGCACTGTTTGCATGTATTTTGGCTTCCTTCCTGGTGTTGGTGCATGCGCTGGTGGTTAACGATTTCACCGTCCTCTATGTAGCCAACAACTCGAACCGTGCGCTGCCCGTTTGGTATCGCGTGGCGGCAGCGTGGGGTGCACATGAAGGATCGCTACTGCTCTGGGTACTGTTGATGAGCGGCTGGACCTTCGCCGTGGCGGTATTCAGCCGGGGGATGTCGCTGGATGCGGTCGCCCGCGTGCTGGCCGTGATGGGGATGATTAATGTCGGCTTCTTGCTGTTCATCATCCTGACCTCGAATCCCTTTACGCGCACGCTGCCGGACTATCCGATTGACGGGCGCGATCTCAATCCGCTGTTGCAGGATGTCGGGTTAATTTTCCACCCACCGCTGCTTTATATGGGCTATGTCGGGTTCTCCGTGGCGTTTGCGTTTGCGGTCGCCTCGCTGCTGGCTGAACGGCTGGACAGCGCATGGGCTCGCTGGTCCCGACCGTGGACGCAGGCGGCCTGGTCGTTCCTGACGCTGGGTATCGTACTCGGTTCGGGCTGGGCGTATTACGAGCTCGGCTGGGGCGGCTGGTGGTTCTGGGATCCGGTGGAGAATGCGTCATTGATGCCGTGGCTGGTGGGCACGGCGCTGTTGCATTCGCTGTCGGTTACCGAAAAACGCGGCAGTTTCAAAGCCTGGACGGTGTTGTTGGCCATCGGCGCGTTTTCGCTCTGCCTGCTGGGGACGTTTCTGGTGCGTTCTGGTGTACTGGTATCGGTGCACGCATTTGCCTCCGATCCGGCGCGCGGCATGTTTATTCTCGCGTTTCTGGTCATTGTCATCGGCGGTTCTTTGCTGCTGTTTGCCATCAAAGGCAACCGGGTACGGGCGCGGGTAACGAACTCGCTCTGGTCGCGTGAGACTTTTCTGCTTGGCAACAACCTGATCCTGATGGCGGCCACGCTTGTGGTATTGCTGGGAACGCTGCTGCCGCTGGTGCATAAGCAACTGGGCTTGGGCAGCATTTCGATTGGCGCACCGTTCTTCAATACGATGTTTACCCTGTTAATGGCGCCTTTTGCCTTACTGCTGGGCGTCGGACCGTTAGTTCGCTGGCGGCGTGACGAACCGCAAAAGCTGCGTAAACTGCTGCTGATAGCGGTGGCCGTGACGGCGGCGCTGTCGCTGCTGCTGCCGTGGCTGTTACAGGATTCCCTTGTTGCCATGACGGTGGTTGGCCTGTCGATGGCGCTGTGGGTGTTCTTCTTAACGGTGTACGAGCTGCATACCAGTTCCACCCGTCGTCATGGTTTGCTGCGCGGTTTGACCACACTCTCACGCAGCCAATGGGGCATGGTGTGCGGTCATATTGGGCTGGCGGTGACGGTGGTAGGTATCGCCTTCAGCCAGAATTATAGCGTTGAGCGGGATGTACGGATGCGGGCGGGTGACAGTATTCAGATCCACGATTACCGTTTTACGTTTCAAGGCGTGCGTGATGTCGTGGGGCCGAACTGGCAAAGCGCGAAAGGGACGATTGAGGTGACGCACAACGGCAAGCCGGAAGCGATCTTGAAGGCGGAAAAACGCTTCTACAACACCAGTGGCGCGATCATGACGGAAGCCGCCATTGATGCGGGGGTGACGCGCGATCTCTATGCAGCCTTGGGGGAAAAGCTGGATGACGGCAGTTGGGCGGTGCGGCTGTATTACAAACCGTTTATCCGCTGGATTTGGTACGGCGGAGGGCTGATGGCGCTAGGGGGCATTCTGTGCATGTTTGACCCGCGCTATCGCCTGCGTCGCGCGGTTCGGGGGGCATCGTCATGAGCCGTAAGATCTTGTTAATTCCGCTCGTCCTGTTTTTACTGCTGGCCGTTGCCTTGCTGTGGCAACTGGTACGTAATAGCGACGGCGACGATCCCATGCGGCTGGAGTCAGCCCTGATTGGCAAACCGATTCCCGCGTTTCGTCTTGAATCTTTGGATCAGCCGGGAAAAATTTATAACCAATCTGAGCTGAGTGATGGCAAGCCGCTGCTGCTGAACGTGTGGGCGACCTGGTGCCCGACGTGCCGCGCGGAGCACCAGTTTCTCAACACGCTGGCGGCGCAGGGAATCCGCGTCGTGGGCATGAATTATAAAGATGAACGCCCCAAAGCGGTCGAATGGCTGAAGACGCTGGGCAACCCCTATGCGATGAGCTTATTTGATGGCGACGGTATGTTGGGTCTGGATTTGGGCGTGTATGGCGCGCCGGAAACGTTCCTGATCGACGGGAAAGGCATCATTCGCTATCGCCACGCGGGCGATCTCAACATGCAGGTGTGGCAAGAAACGCTGCAACCGTTGTGGGACAAATACAGTAAGGAGGGCGGCGCATGAGAGCGATCGGCTTCCTTAGCGCACTGCTGCTGTCGTTCAGCGTACTGGCATCCTCCGAGGTATTGCGTTTTGACAATGATACGCAAGAGCAACAGTTTCGTGAGTTGACCATGCAACTGCGCTGCCCGAAATGCCAGAACAACAGCATCGCCGATTCCAATTCGATGATTGCTTCGGATATGCGGCAGAAAGTGTATGAACTGATGCAGCAGGGACAAACGAAAGAGCAGGTTGTCGATTATATGGTGGATCGTTACGGCTATTTTGTGACGTATGAACCGCCGATCACACCTTTTACGGTTCTGCTGTGGCTCCTGCCTGCGCTGTTTCTGGCTGTGGGATCATGGGTGATTATTCGGCGTACCCGCCGCACCAGAAGTGCCAAAGAACCGATGAGCGAACAGGATAAGAAGCGCTTGCAGACGCTGTTGGAACGTGAGGGGAAATCGGAATGATGTTACTGACAACCATCATTGTTTTATCGCTGATTACGCTTTCCGCGCTGCTGCTTGCGCCGTGGTCGTCACGGGGCGAATACGATCGCGATGCGATCAATCAGGCGCTGTATCACGATCGTCTGCGTGAACTTACTGCGGATGTCGTCAATGAGCAGGAACGTGCCCAACTGGTTGAGGAACTCCAGCATACGCTATTGCAGGACATTCCCGGCGGTGCGAAGGCACAGCAGCGTCCGCTGAACGGTTGGGTTTTGCTGCCGGGCGTGCTGTTGCTGGTCATCGTCAGCCTCGGCGTATTTTGGCAGACTTCGGCGGTGAATCGCGTGCAGGAATTGCAGCTGGTTGTGGCGTTAACGCCGGACCTGATGAAGCGAGCGCTGGATCCTGATGCGGAGCCGCTGACCATTGAAGAGGTCGCGCGTCTCGGTCTGGGGTTGCGTAGCCAGTTGGAAACGCAGCCAGACAACCCACAAGACTGGTGGATGCTGGGGCGTATTGCCGGTTTGCTGAATAACTACGACATGTCCGTGCAGGCATTTGCCAAAGCATTCCAGCTCGATCCGAAAAATACGGATCTGGCGCTGGATTATGCCGATCTGTTATCGCGCTCTACCAACCCGCGTGATAGCCAACGCGGTGGAGACATGCTGCGTGAACTACTAAATTCCGGCTCGACCAATGTGCGCGTGCTGAGCCTGCTGGCTTTCAATGCTTATGAAGCCCAGCGCTATCAGGACGCGATTGATGCCTGGGAAATGATGCTGAAACTGCTACCGCAAAACGACACGCGCCGTGCGGTCATCGAGCGCAGCGTGGCACAGGCCAAAGCGTCATTATCGGTGCAGGCGGTTACTGGCAAATAAGTGTTTTAATCTTTCATCATAAATAGCAAAAGGGCGGTATGTTGCCCTTTTGTTGTTTCTTTTTTTCCGTTGTAGTGAAGATTTCCTGCGTAAAAAATCGCGTAGAGGTATACATGACCGCCGGATGAGCGGCATGGATGCCGCGAAAGCCTGCGCCGCGTATGGAACGCGTCGCAGGCGGTTCGAACAGCGGGCGTGAATACCGAAGGCACCGCGAAGCGGCGCGATTTACCGCAAAAAGCCAGGGGTCGCGGGGCGACGGCAATTGAGCCGCCCCGCGTCGGGCGCGTGCGACGCGAGTTGCAGAAAGTCACGCGGCTTACTGCGCACGAAACCCTCACGGTATTCACAACGTCTTCGTTACTCCCGCTCGACGGGCTTTGTCAGAAACGATAGGACGGCAGACGCCGTCCCGTTACTTCGAGGTGTGGCTTATAACCCGCTCTTGACGCCGTGCATGTCCGGCAGTTTGTGGGCGATGCCTTTGTGGCAATCGATACAGGTTTGACCGAGTTTTATCGCTTCGTTGTGTTTTTCCGCCGCGACCGTTTTTTGCCCTGAGAAATCCATATAGTCAACGTTGTGGCAGTTGCGGCATTCCTGAGAATTATTGTTTTTCATGCGCCGCCATTCGTTCTGCGCCATCGTCAGCCGGTGCGCTTCAAATTTTTGTGGCGTATCGATGGTGCCCATGATTTTGCCGTACAGCTCTTTACTGGCCTGAATCTTACGCACCATCTTCGGCACAAATTCATGCGGAACGTGGCAATCCGGGCAGGTGGCGCGCACGCCGCTGCGGTTGCTGTAGTGCGCGGTTTCCATATATTCCTGATACACGGTATTGCGCATTTCATGACAGCTGATACAGAACGCCTCGCTGTTGCTCATTTCCATGCCTTTCTGGGATGTTGCCAGAAAGAAAATACCGCCCGCGAAGCCGATAATGAGCAACGTTCCCAGCGCTAGCCGACTCGGGCGGCGCCACCATTGCCACAGTTGGCGCAACAACCGTCCTACTTTTCCTGGTTGTTTCATAGCAAACCTCACTGACCAAAGCCTTTAGAAGGGGTGAACGTGTTACCGGTAATCGGCGAACTGTCCGCTTGCGGTACGTGGCATTGCAGGCAGAAATGGCGTGCAGGTGCAACATTGCTCAGCACTTTGCCGTCTCTGTCGACAAAATGGGTTGGGCTGACGCGGGGCGCGCTGGTGGAACGATAGCTCTCCACGCCGTGACATTGTAAACAGCGGTTAAAGGTTGGCGTGACCTGATAGCCATCCACGCTATGCGGGATCATCGGTGGTTGGTTGACATAGTTGAGCGCCATACGCTCCTGCTGCTTCGGCATCCGGCTATTTCCCGGCTGTGTCGCGGCGACTTCCGGCGATTGGCTTAAATCGACCTGTGCAGTGGCTAGCGCACTACCTATTAGTGTACTGCCCATTATTGTCAGGGCAGTGATCCAGCGACACCATCCCATTCTCAGGCTTTTCATGACTTTGCTCCCGATTTCCATCTAAGGGTTATTTTAAAAACGTCTTCAGCGCAGACATCAATGCAGCGTCCGCAGGTTATGCAGTCTCGGTCAGTGATCTGTACCGGACTGTGTTTATCGAGCAAGGGTGCGCGCAGTACCTGTGGCTCTGGACAGACATGAAAGCAGTCCATGCAGCGCGTACAGCGTTCACGCTCAGCGGCATCCACAACCAGTGCGCCTTTGCTGCCAAGCGCGCCATACAACGCGCCCGTTGGACAAAGGTGCCCGCACCAGCCGTGTTCCACGACCAACAAATCAAACAAAAACAGCGCCAGCAGCAGCCAGATACCTGCACCAAATCCGAAAATTAGCCCGCGACCCGCCAGTGAGACAGGGTTGACCCATTCCCACAGCAGCCCACCCGTCAGTGCACTCCCTGCCAGAATAAGTATCAGCAGCAGATAGCGCAGATTGCGGGGGATCGTCGCTGAGGCGGTAATGCCGAAACGACGCCGTAGCCAGGCGGCTAAATCGGTGAGCGGATTCACAGGGCAGACCCAGCTACAGAACAGGCGCTTGCCTGACAACGCATAGCTCAGCGCGATAATCAGCGCACCGACCAGCGCGAGGGTTGCGGGTAGGTGACCACTGGCGAGACTTTGCAGCACCATCAGCGGATCGCTAAGCGGTACGGTGTCGAGCAAGCGGCTGGCGCTGTAATTGCCGTGCAGGATCCAGAAGCCTAACAGCGGACCGCTGAGGAACATGAGCAGCACCAGAGACTGTGTCAGCCGACGCAATACCAGCCAGCGGTGGCTGCGCCACCAGCCTTTTTTCGCCTGGGCTTCTCGTCCGGCATCTTGCTTACGATTTGCCATCGCGTGCCTCCAGCCAACTGAAACGGTAGTGATATCCGAGTTCGCCTTTTGCCAGCGCGCGTGGTAAGACCTTGATCGCCGGCTGTTCCAACACGCAGGCCTTTTCACACTTGCCGCAGCCGGTACAGACATCGCTATGCACCGTAGGCAGAAAACGGGCATGTTTTCCGGTTCGGGCATTGCGCTCTGGCTCCAGCGTGATGGCGCTGTCGATGAGGGGACAGACGCGATAACACACATCGCAGCGTAGCCCCTGATAGTTCAGGCAGTTTTCCTGATCGAGCAGTACCGCTAATCCCATACGGGCGTCGTCAATCGTTTCCAACGGCTGTAATGCCCCACTGGGGCAAGCGACCACGCAGGGAATGTCCTCACACATCTCGCATGGGATATCGCGTGCGACAAAGTAAGGGCTACCGGCTGCGGAGCCGGAGACCAGTGTTGCCAGCTTCAGTGTGTCGTACGGACAGGCCTGAACACATTGGCCACAGCGTATGCAGGCACCGGAAAACGCCGCCTCAGACAGCGCACCCGGTGGCCGCAGCCGGAGTTCGTCTGCCTGAGCGCGTCGCTGCTGAATGCCGAGAACCGTCACCGCGGCGGATAAACCCGCAACGGCGCGGACGGCGTCACGCAGAAAGCGACGGCGAGCGGGTGATGAATTCTCCGGGCGTGCCATGCGCGTTACACCTTAGCCAGCTTGACGGCACATTTTTTAAAGTCTGTCTCTTTCGACAGTGGATCGGTGGCATCCAGCGTCAGGACGTTGGTCATCTGCGCGGCGTCAAAGAACGGCATATACACCAGTCCACGCGGTGGTTTATTACGACCGCGCGTCTCAACCACGGAGACGACTTCACCACGGCGTGAGATGATGCGCACTTTCTCACCGCGACGGAGATCGCGTGCTTTGGCATCCTGCGGGTGCATAAACAGCACGGCTTCGGGGAAGGCGCGATGCAGTTCCGGTACGCGACGCGTCATACTGCCGGTGTGCCAGTGCTCCAATACGCGACCGGTAGAGAGCCAAAGATCGTATTCGTCGTCCGGCGCTTCTGCGGCAGGTTCGTATGGCAGCGCAAAAATCACCGCCTTGCCATCCGGTTTGCCGTAGAAACGGTAGGCTTCTCCCGCTTTCACGTAAGGATCGTGCCCTTCGCTGTAGCGCCACTGCGTTTCTTTACCGTCAACGACCGGCCAGCGCAGCCCGCGAACCTTGTGGTAGGTGTCGAACGGTGCCAGGTCATGACCGTGCCCACGGCCAAATGCGGCGTATTCTTCAAACAGGCCTTTTTGCAGGTAAAAACCGAAGTCGCGCGATTCATCGTTCAACTGGTTTTCCGCTAACTCACTGAGCGGGAAACGCGTAGTGACATCATTGGCAAACAGCACGTCGTAGAGTGTCTTACCGCGATAGGCCGGTTTTTGCGCCAGGAGTGCTTCCGGCCATACATCCTCCACGGCGAAGCGCTTGGCAAAGCTCACAACCTGCCACAGATCCGATTTTGACTCACCCGGTGCCTTAACCTGCTGACGCCAGAACTGTGTCCGGCGCTCGGCATTGCCGTAGGCACCTTCTTTTTCCACCCACATTGCGGTCGGCAAAATCAGGTCGGCGGCCAGCGCGCTGACGGTCGGGTAGGGATCGGAAACGACGATGAAGTTACGTGGATCGCGCCAGCCCGGCATACGTTCCTGATTAATGTTCGGGCCAGCCTGCATATTGTTGTTGCACATCACCCAATAGGCGTTCAGCGTGCCGTCCTTCAGCGCCCGATCCTGTGCGACGGCGTGCAAGCCGATCTTTTCAGGAATCGTGCCTGCGGGTAACTGCCACAGCTTTTCCGCCATCGCGCGGTGTTTTTCGTTGGTCACCACCATGTCCGCAGGCAAACGGTGGGCGAAGGTGCCGACTTCACGCGCGGTGCCGCAGGCAGACGGTTGCCCGGTTAACGAGAACGGTCCGCAGCCCGGCTGCGAGATCTTGCCCGTCAGCAGGTGGATGTTATAAACCAGATTGTTCGCCCAGACGCCGCGTGTGTGCTGGTTAAAGCCCATCGTCCAGTAAGAGATCACTTTTTTCTTCGGATCGGCATAGAGTTTTGCCAGCGCTTCCAACTGATCGGCGGGAACGCCGCTGAGCGCGACCGTTTTTTCCAGCGTGTAGTCGGCGACAAAGGTTTTGTACTCTTCAAAACTCATCGGCTCAGACGCATCGGAGCCGGGATTTTTCGCCGCTTTTTCCAACGGATGCGTCGGACGCAGCCCGTAGCCAATATCGGTCATGCCTCGACGCAAATTCACGTGGCGGGTAAAGAATGCTTCGTTCACCGCGTTGTTTTGAATAATGTAGTTAGCGATGTAGTTGAGAATGGCCAGATCGGTTTGCGGCGTAAACACCATGCCGTTATCCGCCAGCTCAAAGCTGCGGTGCTGGTAGGTGGACAGCACGGCGACGGTGACATTGCTGTTCGACAGGCGGCGGTCGGTGATGCGCGACCAGAGAATCGGGTGCATCTCCGCCATGTTAGAGCCCCACAGCACAAATGCATCGGTCTGCTCAATATCGTCGTAGCAGCCCATCGGTTCATCCATACCGAAGGTACGCATAAAGCCGACAACCGCCGATGCCATACAGTGACGCGCGTTGGGGTCAATATTGTTGGAGCGGAAGCCCGCTTTGAACAGTTTGGCGGCAGCATAGCCTTCCCAAATGGTGGATTGCCCAGAGCCAAACATGCCTATCGCGTTCGGGCCTTTCTCCTTCAGGGCGGTTTTGAATTTCTCCGCCATGATGTCAAATGCCTGATCCCAGGAGATCGGAGTAAATTCGCCTTCTTTATCAAATTTGCCGTCACGCATACGCAGCAAAGGCTGGGTCAGGCGATCCTGTCCGTACATGATTTTTGGCAGGAAATAGCCTTTGATGCAGTTTAACCCGCGGTTAACCGGCGCTTCGGGATCGCCCTGGCTGGCGACGATGCGGCCGTTTTGCGTCCCTACCAACACACCGCACCCTACGCCACAGAAGCGGCATGGGGCTTTATCCCAGTGGATAGCCTCTGACTGTTCGGTCACGGCACGAACCGCGGTGGGTATGGTGATGCCTGCGACCGCGGCTGCCGCTGCGACAGCGTTCGCCTTCATAAAGTGTCGTCGACTGAGTTTCATAGTATTTCCTCACCCTGAGCTTGTTGATCAAGAGGTTGTTCATCGAAAGCAAAAGATTGTTCATCAAAAGACGGCTCATCGAGCTGGTGATAAACCAGCGAAACCGCCAGTACGCCGGTAAGCTCGCGTATTGATGCTATTTGTTTTAACAACGTGTCTTCTGAATCTGACTCCAGCACCACGACCATTTTTCCGGTATCGCTATCGCTGGCACCCACTTCCAGATTGGGTTGCGTCGCTAACGCCTCGCCAACGGCAGCCATCTGCGCCGTGTTGACGTGAACCACTACACTGCAAACATGCCAGACTGTGCTCATCGGTTTTCCTGTTGCGTCGGCAGACGCGCTGGCGCGGTGTGATATCCCGCTGTGATTTTTTTCATCGATATGGCGCCGACAGGGCAGCCGGAAATGCAGGCGCCGCAGGTGGTACAGGCGTCGTCGTCGATGGACGGTGTAGCAACGCGCCCGATGGTGGGGCGGAATCGTATCGCGCCTGTTTCACATGCATCCTGACAGCTGCGGCATTCCACCTGATGCAGCGATAAACAGGCACTTTGGATCGTCAGGTGGTATTCCCACGGCGAGGTGTGACTCTCCGCGAACAGCGCCTGTGGACACGCACGTGCGCAGTCGTAGCAGAACGTGCATTCGCCGCGCTGAAAATCGATGGTGGGAAAACCGCCTGAACCACGCTGGATAATCCCCGTTCCGCAGGCCTCAACGCAGACGTTGCAGCGTGTGCACTGGCTCAGGAAATGGCTTTCTGCACCGCTCCACGGCGGACGCAACGCGTTGTCTGCCCGCTGTAGGCCACCAGTCAGTAAGGAACGCCGGGAAAGGTTAGTCATGGCAGTTTGTCGCTCTGGCACGCAGTGAAATATCCAATAGAAAACACGCTGTTTTTGTAGGGGTTACACTATTCCTCTTAGGCTGTATGCGATAATCACCCTTTAGAGGTAAATGGTGGTGCCGGATCAAGCTTATGTGGGATTCACGCCTTATCGGCTTGCCTGAGCGAGTGGGGATCGTGATAGTACGCTGAAATGCCGATCTACTTATTTAGAGTAGGTATGACGCCAAAGAGGATTATTCGTTGTGATGGTCAAACGTCCTGTTTCTACCAGCCTGGCTCGTGCGTTTTTTTATATCGCGCTGCTTTCATTCCTGACGACGGGCATTGCGCTATTGACGTTAGCTAGCGGTTTACGCGATGCGGAAGCGATCAACGTTGCCGGATCGATGCGTATGCAAAGCTATCGCATGGGGTATGACCTACAGGGCGATCGTGCCGCGTTAGAACCGCATCGCCGCCTCTATGCGCAAACGCTGGACTCCCCGGTTTTTCACCTGTTGGATCGCTGGTATGTACCGCGTGATGTGCGCGATCGTTATGCGGCGCTGTTGCAGAGCTGGAAAACGATGGATGAGCGCCTGAGTGCGGGGGATCGGGTCTGGTATCAGGACAATATTGTTCGCTATGTCACCCAGATCGACCTCTTTGTGCTGGCGTTGCAGCATTATTCCGAGCGCAAGATGATGATAGTTGTTGCAACATCAATAATTGGCTCGATCACTATCTATATACTGATCTTCTTTACGCTGCGCCGCATTCGTCGTCAGGTGGTCGTGCCGTTGAATAAGCTGATGGCGGCCTGTGCATCCATCGAGAAAGGGCGTTTTACCCCTTCGCAACTGGACGTCAATCTGCCTAACGAATTGGGGCTACTGGCGCAAACCTTCAGTAGCATGACGGACGAATTACAAAAACTGTATCGTTCTCTGGAAGATAAGGTTCGACAGAAAACGCTGCGTTTGCAGGAAGTGAACCGCATGCTGAAGGTGCTGTACAACTGTTCTCAGGCCATGAACGTCAGCACGATCGACAGGCATTGCTTTCAGCAGATTCTGCAAATTGTTCGCCGCTATGAAACGGTCGGCTGTCTGGAAATGCGGGTAGGGGAGAATTGGCGGTTGTGTGAAGGTCAACCGGATGAGCGGATTGTATGGCAGACATTGCCGATCCGTTTGCAAGAGGTCGAGTTTGGACAGCTGCGGTGGCAGGCATCAGCGCAGCAGCCATCCGCGCAACTGATGGAGAGCGTTGCTAATATGCTGGGTCGCGGGCTCTATTTTAATCAGGCACAAAAGCACTATCAGCAACTGTTGCTGATGGAAGAGCGCGCCACCATCGCGCGTGAACTGCATGACTCATTGGCTCAGGTGCTGTCTTACCTGAATATCCAGATGGCGTTATTAAAGCGTGCGGTAGCGGAAGAAAATGCGCAGGCTCGGCAGATCATCACAGATTTTGAACAGGCGTTAAGCGATGCTTACCGTCAACTGAGGGAGCTGCTGGGAACCTTCCGGCTGACGCTGCAACAGGCCGATTTGCCGGCGGCGATGCAGGAGATGATTGAGCCGCTAAGAGCGCAGACGCCAGCGACGATTGATATTGATTGCCGTATTCCTACGCAGGCGTTGGATGCATCGCAGCAGGTTCACTTGCTGCAAATCATTCGTGAAGCGGTGTTGAACGCCATTAAACATGCGCAGGCGACGACGATAACCGTTAACTGCCGTACGCAGCCTGATGGACGTTACTGTGTTGATATTCGCGATGACGGCTGTGGCATTATCAATCAGGAGGAACCCGCAGGACATTATGGCTTAAATATTATGCAGGAGCGCGCCGAACGGTTAGGAGGACAGCTATCTATTGGCCTCCACCCAGAAGGAGGAACGCAGGTTAGCGTCTGTTTTTCGACGCCGACGCCCGCGCGTGAACGTGACAACACGAACGATTTCTATCCAGAATAATTCATAAATAAAACAATAATAAGATTCATATCACATTGGGGCTGGGCATGTCAGAAAAACCATCTTATCGCGTGCTGATCGTTGACGATCATCCGCTTATGCGCCGGGGAATCCGTCAGTTACTGGCAACTGACGCGATCTTTGACGTGATTGGGGAAGCCAGTAATGGCATGGAGGCGTTAAGCCTCGCGAATCGGGATTCTCCTGATATCATCCTGCTCGATCTCAACATGAAAGGATTGAGCGGACTGGATACGCTTCACGCGCTGCGGCGTGATGGGATCTGCGCTCGCGTTATTGTGCTGACGGTTTCTGATGCACCCAGCGATATTTATGCGCTGATGGACGCGGGTGCCGATGGCTATTTGCTTAAAGACAGCGCGCCGGAACACTTATTAGATGCCATTCGTAACGATGATGCCTTCAGTGAACAGGTGCGCGAGGTCTTGCGCCACCGTATTGCCATAAAGGATACGCCGTCGCCTTTTACCGTATTGACGGAGCGCGAACTGGATGTACTTCAGGAAGTGGCCTCTGGGTTATCCAACAAGCAAATTGCTGGCGTGCTGTATATCTCAGAAGAGACGGTAAAAGTGCATATCCGCAACATGTTGCGCAAGCTAAACGTACGCTCCCGCGTCGCCGCCACGGTGCTATATCTGGAGACGCGCGGCCAGTAGGGCCGCTGATGCGTGAAATAGACGCTGTTAATAGGGCTTCCGAATCATTGCCAGAAGCCCAGACGGTTATTCATGAAGGCGGGAAAAGGCTCAATACTGCGGGAATCGTAACGAGTGCGAGCAGTAGCGAGACGATAATCGATAACGCAATCACATCCTGCTGATAGTGATACTTCTTGGCAAAGACATACACGCCCGCGCCAATGGGCTGCGCGGCCATCACGACGGCGGTTGCCAGCCAGACCCCCTGAGACCCATCCATCCCGAATACATAAACGGCTATCGCGAACGTGATGGCAGGCTGTATCACGAGTTTTAGCACAACCATCGGTAGCACCGTTTTGCTGACCGTGACGTTCAGGTGCTCTTTTACCTTCAGTCTGGCAAGACCCAGCCCGAGAGCAAATAACGCGGTGGGCCCAGCGGCGTTGCCTAGAAAACGTGCAAAAGACTCGATGACAACGGGAACCTGAATGTCGAGCAGAACGAACGCCAGACCGGCAAGCACCGCGATCGTTAATGGATTCTTCACGGTAGCCAGCGCCGAGCGTCCCACACTGTGAATCAGCTGCGTATTCGTGTCTGTCGCTCGTGTAGAGAACACATCCCAACTGACGATCACAGCCATAATGGCGGGGATATTATGCAAAATAGTCGCCATCGCTGCGGGGAGTGCCGCCTGTTCGCCATAGACTGAAATCAAAATCGGCACGCCCATGTATCCCGTGGTGCCATAACACGCGCCCATGCTAAGAAGGGAAGAGTGGGGCAATCCGATCCCCATGCGCTTCGCTAGCAATGCGGCAAGCATGTAGGACACTGCGATTCCGATGAGCGTTGACAGTATAAAACCCCACTGTTTCAGATCGCTGGTGTCGGCACGTGCCACGGCAATGAACAGTAAGGCTGGCAGCGCAATATACAGGACATAGTCGTTGATTAACTTATCTGCATTGCCACTATCGGGCTTTGTTCTTCCATACCAATAACCAACGAGAATCACCAGAAATAGGGGAACGACAATCAAGAACATGGATGAGCCTCTTTCTTCTCTATTTTTGAAGATATCGATGTCTGGATTGTGCGGGGTGTTTCATAAACCGCTAGATGAATTATGATGTGTTCATAATTGATTTAATCAATAGCGATAATCTCAAGAGGTCAGGATAACGGTGCGAGCACAGGTAAAGCAGATAGAGGGGCGCGGTGTCACGCTGGAGCAACTGCGTATCTTTGTTTCCATCGCGGAGTGCGGTGGCTTCGGACGCGCGGGTGAAGAGCTGGGACGGACGCAATCAACGCTGAGTGCTGGCCTGAAACGCTTAGAAGAGGATGTCGGTTGCCGCCTCATCGAACGGCGTCAGGGACACATTCTTGGTTTGACCGAAGAAGGGCGGCAGCTGCTGCCTGCCGCGCGTGACATCCTGCTACGTACGCATCGGGCCATCGGCGCATTGCAGAAGTCCCCTATGACAGGCCGCGTAGCGCTCGGCGTCCCAGATGATTTTGAGGTTAAGAATCTGCACGACATCATTTCGCTATGTCTTGAGGAGAATCCAGGCCTAAAGGTGGAAATCACGGCGGCTTCATCGACCGTGCTGTCTTCGATGGTTGCCCAGCAACGCCTGGATGTCGTGATCCTAAAAGGGCTGGCGGGACAGCCGCTGATTTCTGAAACAGAAAGAATTTTGCGGGTTGACTCTCTCCACTGGGTCAGTTCCGGTGCGGTGAATTTCAGTGAAATGGATGAAGTTCCTCTCGTCACGTTCCCTGATGGCTGTGTGATTCGGAAATGCGCGGTTTCTGCGTTGGAGCATGTCGGACGCCCGTATTACTTTTCTTATGTGAGCGGGTCTTTCGATAACATCCGCAGCGCGGCGGCAAAGGGGCTGGGGATTGGTTTACTACCGAAGAGCGCGCTGTCCGACGCGCTATATGTTCTGGGATCGGAAGATGGCGCACCCAGCGTTCCGGCAATTCAGCTCGTGCTTAGCGTGACGCGACCCGGGAAACTCTACCAACAGTTTACCCGCTATATCGATCGGGCATTGGCGGAATAGACTGAGGCTGGATTTTGGTTTGCGGCAGTATTAGCGAGCCGTAGCAGCTTGAATCATTCGACTTAAAACGAATGAATAAACAATCGATTTCGATGAACTTAACAGGATACGAGTAGGGAGAATTTCAATTCACATTCATCAACCTACGGGCGCAGGTTAAAATTGCAGAACATGAATTGGTACGACCGAGTGGACTCGAACCACCGACCCCCACCATGTCAAGGTGGTGCTCTAACCAACTGAGCTACGGTCGTACAGTAGATAACATCTTAATCAGTAACGTTTTGATTAGAATGCTTTTCTTCATTCCAGCGTTTGGAATGGGCGCTATTATGGACGGCTCCGGCGTTGGTGGCAAGCGCTTTGTTTATCATCTTCTTTCAAGTGTTGAATGTTTAGCCGAATTCGTCGAATGACGCCGCTGTGGTGGTTCATTTTTATGACGAGCTTCCCACCTGCCTCCTTTACGGGCTGTTGCTGACGCAACGTTAAAAATTTCTCCCGAAAATTTTTAAGCGATTAGACGGCTGGTGGCCTGTTGCGCAAAGACTTTACTCCCTGATAGCGCAACGTTATCGTATCGCGGCATATCATCCTGACAGGGGACGACCCCTGGCGCGAAAAGGATTCACGGGACGACCCATCTTCACTGTAAAGGAGAACTGGGTATGGCCTGGTTTCTGTTAGCGCTCGCCGGTTTGTTTGAAATTGTCTGGTCTTACAGCATGAAACTGTCTGATGGCTTCACGAAAATAGGCGCATCGGCTGTCACGATTGTCGCCATGATCGTCAGTTTTGCGCTGTTATCCATGGCGATGAAATCTCTCCCTTTGGGCACGGCTTACACTATCTGGACGGGAATTGGCGCGGTGGGGGCGTTTGTGGTGGGATTGGTATTCCTGAATGAACCTGCCAGCTTGATGAGGATTATTGCTGCGCTGTTGATCGTTAGCGGCCTGGTTCTGATGAAGCTATCTTCATGATGTTGACTTTCTGAATAACCTCTGACGTGTGGCAGAGCCATCTTCATCGCGGCTCTGCCACTGCTTTTCACTCTTTTTCTTTATTGCTCATTATTGATTGATGTTGCTTCCTGTTGCGCATTATCAATAAATGCTATGCTTGTTTTCGCGTAATATCTCAATAAATCTGACGAAAAGTGATTGTCATTGTCCGTATTATGCTCATTGTAGTGTGTTTATGACGTTATCGAGCTATATCGAGCATTGACGGTTAATCATTACGTCAATCATCTAACACACCGCACAAAAGCGATGTCTCTTTGTTCAGGCAGATTCCGGCCTGACTCGCGGCTATCTGTGTACGTACAATCTGAAAGGGGAGTGGAATGATCAAGTTGGTAGTTACCGATCTGGACGGCACGTTTCTTCACAGCGATGGCGATTACAACAGAGCCTTGTTTGCCGACGTTTATGCATTAATGAAAGAGAAGGATGTGCGGTTTGCTGTCTGCACAGGCAAACAGTGCGAGCGGGTCGACGCGCTTTTTGGCGATGCAGCGAAAGATATCTGGATTCTGGGTGACAGCGCGACGCGCATTAAGCATCAGGGAAATTACGTTTACCAATCGCTCATCAAAAACCGTCTTGCCTTGAGCCTGATTGGCGTGTTGGAAAGCGTAGACGATCGGCACGTGGTCATCGGTTGTACCCCACAGGGGGCGATGGTGAAGGAAACGATTAGCCCTGCCTTACTGGAAAAGGTGAAAAAGTCGTACACCAATGTGACGCTGATACCCAGTTTTGCTGCTGTGACCGATGATTTTGTGAAAATCACGGTTTATGACCCAGAAGGGCACTGTCACGAGACGGCGAAGTACCTCGATGCGTTTCACGACCATGTCTATATCGTGGTTTCCGAAGCGTCCTGGATAGATATTGCCAACGTTGGCGTACACAAAGGACACACCGTCGAAATCCTTCAGGATAAATTGGCGATTACACCCGATGAAACGATGGTGTTCGGCGATGGTTACAATGATATTGAGCTAATGAGCCGTGCGGCTTACAGCTTTGCGATGCGCAATGCGTTTGAGGAAACTAAAGCAGCGGCGAATTTTATTGCCCGCAGCAATGACGACGATGGGGTATTAAAAACGATAAAGCTGCTGCTTTCATAAAGTGAACCGGCAGCCGCTGGGGCTACCGTCGCTTTATCGGGCAATAATCACATCGAGATTTTTTTCGCTTAATACGCTCTGGCAGGCAGGAGAGATTTCATCATCGGTCACCAGCGTGGTGATTTCATCACATGCCGCCACGCGATAGCGCGTTAATGCGGAGATCTTATTGGCGGTCAGAGCCACGATCACTTCGCTGCTGCGGATCACCAGACATTTTTTGAATTCGGCGTCGTCATATTCAAAAACGGTCAGGCCTTCATTGGCATCAAAGGCACAGCCTCCTAACAGGCATTGATCGAAATACATCTTCTCTAGCTGCCTGAGCGTATCGATGCCAATCGCGCCGCCGACCTCTTTCTGAATCCTTCCGCCAAGAAAAATCACTTCTACATCCGGATACTGCATCAGTTCTGCCGCGATGATGGGCGAATTACACACGGCGGTAAACTTCAGGCCCATTGGGATCTGTTTCGCCACCGCCAGATTGGTGGTGCCAGTGTCAAAGAAGACACAGCTGTTGGGCTTTATTAGCGGGATGACCGCCTGAGCGATGCGATCTTTCTGGGCGGCATCAATAGTGGCTCGGCTGGCAAAATCAATCACTTCTGGTGGCATGCTGACTGCACCACCGTAGACGCGTTTGCAGGCACCGGATTGCGCCAGTTCTTTCAGGTCACGCCGTATGGTGTGCTCGGATACGTTCAATTCACGTGAGAGCTGGGCGCAGACGACTTTACCTTCCTCGCTGAGGATCTGCCTGATTTTGGACTGCCGTTGCTCGGGAAAGTCGGTGTAATCGAACATAAATGTCCTTGGTTAATCAAAATGATGCACAACCTGCCGCCAGCGAGCGGGGTTCATTCTGCTCAATGATGTGTACAGCACGGAATGGCGCCATGTTAATCTGCACCTTCTGGCAACACAACACCTCTACCGCGTTGATCTGCAATGTGTGCGTCATAGTGTAAAATTTACGCGTCAATATACCGACATCACCGATAAAGAGAGAAAACTAGCCGTGTTTCATGTCATTACCGGGCTTATCGCCCTCTATGTTATCTGGCGTCTGGTCTGGCGCTTGCGTGTCGGTGTGCCAGTGAAGCGCATACTGGCGCTGTTGCTGCTGCTCGTGTCGCAGCATCATCTGATTACACGTACCTTCTTTGGCACGATGGCGTCGCCGGAAGTGCCCGCGTTTGTCCTGATGTTTCTGGGATGGGCGTTTGGCGCGCTGCTGATATCCGCGTTCTTGTTGTTGGCTATCGATCTTATCGGTGTCGTGGGGCGTCTGTTATCCCGGTCTGCTGGACAGGTTCTGCTGAACAATATGGCGCTGCGTGGCGGAATTTTCGTTGTGGCGATGGGGCTGGCGGCGATTGGCGTGTGGGAAGCGGTGCGCGTTCCCGAGGTACGTACGGTAGAGGTTGAGTTGAAGCAGTTGCCGCCCGCCCTGGATGGTTTCCGGCTGGTGCAGCTAACGGATTTACATGCCAGCCGCCTGTTACAGCGCCCCTGGATGGAGGCAGTGGTGGCAAAAACCAATGCACTTAAGCCCGATCTGACGGTGATTACTGGCGATCTGGCCGACGGCACCGTCAGTGCTCGCCACGATGATATGGAACCGCTGCGTAACCTGACCGCGCCACACGGCGTGTTTGCCATCGTGGGCAATCATGAATATTACGTGGAATATACGCAATGGGTGCAACGACTGAATACGTTGGGCTTACGTATGTTACTCAATGAAAATGTGTCGATTGAACGCGACAATGCTGCGTTTGTGCTGGCAGGGATCACCGATCGCACCGCTGCTGATTTTCAACAGCTGCTACCAGATACGGCTGCGGCGCTCAGCGGGATAGCGACGGATACCGCCGTTGTTCTGCTTAGTCATCGGCCAACGGGGGCGAAAGAGAATGCGCGTGCCGGAGTGGATTTACAGCTCTCCGGCCATACTCACGGCGGTCAGGTGTTGGGTATGCATTGGGTGACGCAATTGGCGAATGAAGGCTATGTGTCCGGCGGCTATGACGTGGATGGCATGCACCTCTACGTGAGCAACGGCGCGGGCCTGTGGAACGGTTTTCCGATCCGCTTAGGGAAACGCGCCGAAATTACTCAGTTCATACTCCGCTCGCCGTCGCGGTAGTCCCGATACCTCAATCCTAAAACGATGGGAACTATCCATGATAAGCAGGCTCATTATCGCAAGCTGTTCTATCGGCGAGATTATTGATGCAGATAGGAAAAATGTGCATTGAGCCGCTTTTAATCAGGTTAAGCTATCGCAGAAGTTAGCATATACAATTATAAATGATAGGGAGACTCTGGCACTGTCTTGCATCAAGAAGAAGGAATCGGTGACGTGATCCGCTGCCATAAGGTAAGGCTATTGGAGAACGACCCCACCTTCTTGCGCAGTGATTAAGGCAATGCAACATACTGGGAGATAACGATGGACGAAAATAACACTAAACCAGCCGGCAAGTGTCCGGTTATGCACGGCGGAAATACTTCTACTGGCTCATCAAACACCGACTGGTGGCCAAATGCCCTCAATCTCGACATTCTTCATCAGCATGATACCAAGACCAACCCGTTAGGCAGCGATTTCAACTACCGCGACGCCCTCAAAACCCTTGATGTCGATGCCCTCAAAAAAGATCTGCATGCACTGATGACCGATAGCCAGGAGTGGTGGCCAGCGGACTGGGGTCATTATGGCGGCCTGATGATTCGTATGGCCTGGCACTCGGCGGGCTCTTACCGTACGACCGATGGTCGCGGCGGCGGCGGAACCGGTAATCAGCGCTTCGCACCGCTTAACTCTTGGCCGGATAACGTCAGCCTCGATAAAGCGCGCCGTTTACTGTGGCCAATCAAAAGAAAATACGGCAATAAGCTCAGTTGGGCAGACCTGATTATTTTGGCGGGCAATATCGCGTATGAATCCATGGGGCTGAAAACATTCGGCTTCGCTTTTGGTCGTGAAGACATCTGGCACCCGGAAAAAGATACCTACTGGGGATCGGAAAAAGAGTGGTTGGCGGAGAGCACAGGGCGTTATGGCAGCGACGATCGTACCTCGCTGGAAAACCCGCTGGCGGCCGTACAGATGGGGCTGATTTACGTTAACCCGGAAGGCGTCGATGGCAATCCCGATCCGTTGCGTACCGCACAGGATATGCGTGTGACGTTCTCCCGTATGGCGATGAATGATGAAGAAACTGTTGCCCTGACAGCGGGCGGGCACACGGTAGGTAAAACCCACGGTAATGGCGATGCCAGCCTGCTGGGGGCGGCACCGGAAGGTGCGGATGTGGCAGAACAAGGTTTTGGTTGGAGTAACCCGACAGGAACGGGTAAGGGGCGTTACACTGTCACTAGTGGGCTGGAAGGCGCCTGGACCACACATCCGACGCAATGGGATAACGGTTTCTTCCACATGCTGTTCAATCACGAATGGGAATTGAAGAAGAGTCCAGCGGGTGCATCACAATGGGAGCCCGTCAGCATTAAAGAAGAAGACAAGCCCGTTGACGTTGAAGACCCGTCTATCCGCTACAACCCGATGATGACCGATGCCGACATGGCGCTGAAAGTGGATCCTGAATATCGCAAGATTTCCGAGCGTTTTTACCAGGATCAGGCCTACTTCTCTGAAGTGTTTGCTCGGGCGTGGTTCAAACTGACGCACCGCGATATGGGGCCAAAAGCGCGCTACATCGGCCCAGATGTGCCGCAGGAAGATTTGCTGTGGCAGGATCCGGTTCCGGCTGGCCGTACCGACTATGATGTTGATGTGGTCAAAGCTCGCATTGCCGACAGTAGCCTTTCCATCAGTGAACTGGTCGCAACAGCCTGGGACAGCGCGCGTACGTTCCGTGGTTCCGATATGCGCGGCGGCGCTAACGGTGCGCGTATTCGTCTCGCTCCACAGAAAGATTGGATCGGGAACGAACCTGAACGTCTGGCGCGAGTATTAGTCGTTCTGGAAAGTATTGCCGCCGCCACGGGAGCCAGCGTGGCTGATACCATTGTGCTGGCGGGCAATGTGGGGATTGAGAAAGCGGCGAGAGCGGCTGGCGTACATATCACCGTACCGTTTGCTCCGGGACGTGGCGATACCACCGATGCCCTGACTGATGTGGAGTCTTTCGACGTCCTCGAACCGATTCATGACGGTTACCGTAACTGGCTGAAGAAAGACTATGCCGTGAGCCCAGAAGAGTTGATGCTCGATCGCACCCAACTGATGGGGCTGACGGCGAAAGAAATGACGGTGTTGGTTGGCGGTCTGCGTGTACTGGGCACCAACTACGGCGGCACTAAACACGGTGTATTTACCCATCGTGAAGGGGTGCTGACGAATGATTTCTTCGTCAACCTGACCGATATGAAATACACGTGGAAGCCCTACCGTAAAGACCTGTATGAAATCCGCGATCGTAAAACGGGTGAAGTCAAATGGACAGCGACGCGTCTGGATCTGGTCTTTGGCTCCAATTCCATTCTGCGCGCCTACGCTGAGGTTTACGCACAGGACGACAGCAAAGAGAAGTTTGTGAATGACTTTGTTGCTGCCTGGGTGAAAGTGATGAATGCAGATCGCTTCGATCTGGCAGAGTAAGACGTAAGGCTCCTCGCGCGGGTGTTTTAACAGCGTGGGGAGCATCATTTTTTCTGCATGACCCTGTGTGGATCACTGCTTCTTAAGATTAAGCATAAATTCCCTGAACGGGGCTGCAAATTCCTTAAACAGCGGATGTTTTCTTTTCTGCATCATCACTTCACTGAATAGCTTCAACCCCACCAGAAAGGCCTGAGTCTGTTCCGGCGTCATGTCCATCTTGCCATCGACTTTTTCCAGTAATGTAAACACATCATCGTGAATCGAGAATTCAAACGACAGCGTACGTTGCTGCTCGGCTTTTTCTTCCAGCGTGATCTGATAAACGTTGCCCATAATGCCCCCGGTAAATTGAACTCGTGATAGATAGTTGATAAAATCAACTATATGATCATTGATTGACTGAGTCAATAAACCATGATGAAACCCCTTTTTGCCTTATTGGAAAGTTTTAAGGCACAGATGCAGGAACAGATGAAAGCACACGACATCAATCTGGATGTGGTGCACATTCGCTTATGCAAGATTATTGCGACGGAAGGGCGCATTACGCCTCAGTCACTGGCGAAGTCCGTGGGGCGCGATAAGGCACAGATCACCCGCATGGTCGCGGAGCTGGTCAAACGTGATTATGTCCGCAAGATCGATAATCCGGATGACGGCCGCAGCGTGTGGCTCAGTTTGTCCGATAAGGGCGTCGCGTTTACGCAGGTTTTTCTGCATCAGGAAAAGCAGATAGAGGCGCGAATGCTTCAGGCCTTGTCCTCTGACGAACAAGCGGTATTTAGTGTGCTGTTGGAAAAAATCGCGGCGAGTACTGCCGTTCGCTGAATCTTGCACCTGCCAACGGTATCTGCACCGCCGTGATGCGCACCTGCTGCGCTGCTGCACCGAGATGGCGCGAGAGCGGCGTGCTTCCCCGCATAATTCCCCTTATAAACCACAGCCGTACTGGGCTTTTCGGTACTGGCACGCATTTTGCTCTTATCTCTTCGGGACAGCACCACGCATGGCGCTGAACAACCTGAATAGCTGGCTAGGGTTCCGATCCATACCATATGGATGTCTGGTCCGAGAGCTGGCGACCTCCAGTTGAGGTTACACGGCGGGATAAAAGCCCGGGAGACAGCAACACCCATGGTGTCGCGCTGTTCCCGCTTTTTTCCTACTCAACCGGAGGTCTGGCATGAACCTATCTCGTTTACTGGGCGTTTGCGTCCTCAGTCTCTCAGCATTGCTGAGCTTCCCTTCTCAGGCTGCGCCTAAAACGCAATTCAACGTATGCTGGACTATCTATGCCGGATGGATGCCGTGGGGGTTCATCGGCACGCAGGGCATTATCGATAAATGGGCCGACAAGTACGGCATCAAGATCAAGGTCACGCAGCTTAACGACTACGTCGAGTCGATTAATCAATACACCGCCGGGCAGTTTGACGGCTGCACGATGACCAACATGGATGCACTGACCATTCCGGCCGCGGGCGGTGTGGATACCACAGCGCTGTTGCTCGGCAGTTTCTCCGCAGGCAACGATGGCATCGTGCTCAAAGGCAAAGGGAAAACGCTGAGTGATTTGCGCGGGATGAAGGTTAACCTGCCTGAACTCTCTGTCTCGCATTACCTGCTGGTTCGCGGTCTGGAAACCGCCGGATTGCGTGAGCGGGATGTCACTATCGTCAACACGTCGGATGCCGATATTGTCGCTGCCTTTGCCACTCGCAGCGTGCAGGCCGCCGTCGCCTGGAACCCCCAGCTTTCTGCAATCAAAAGCCAGCCGGACACCACGGAAGTCTTTCAGTCTGGTCAGATCCCCGGTGAACTCATCGATATGATGGTCGTGAACACGCAAACGTTACAGGACAATCCGGCGTTGGGCAAAGCGCTGGCCGGTGCCTGGTTTGAAATGATGACGCTAATGAAAGCGGGCGATAAACCCGCGCTGGAGTCAATGGCTGCTGCCTCTGGTACCGATTTAGCCGGCTATCAGGCGCAGTTGAAAACCACCCATCTGTTTTATTCCCCACAGGACAATCTGGCGTTTCTGACCAGCCCGGATCTCCCTAATACCATGAAGCGGGTCGCGGATTTCTCCTTCGACAAGGGGTTACTCGGCACCGGTGCACAGAGCGCAGATTTTATCGGCATGACGTTCCCTGGGCAGGGAACGCTGGGTGACAGCGCCAATGTGAAACTGCGCTTTGACGACACCTTCGTGCGTCTGGCCGCAGAGAACAAACTCTGACCCGCAAACTGGAGAGACTATCGTGCGCTTGATCAATCGCTACCCCAGTCGGGGCGGACGGCTGTTACTGGTTCTGCTGCCGTTTGTCGTACTGCTCGTGCTGTACCTCATCGGGTCGGCAGTGCGGCTGGAGGCTAACCCCAATGACAAACTTCTGCCGAGTCTCGGACAAATGGCCGAGGCGATTCAGCGCATGGCACTGACCGAGGACAAACGCAGCGGCGATTACCTGTTCTGGTTGGATACGCAGGCCAGTCTGGCGCGTCTCGCGCTGGGGCTGGGGATCGCCAGCCTGTTGAGCCTGCTGTTCGGGATTATGGCCGGGGCGTTCCCGCTATTTCGTGCATCGCTCTCGCCGCTGATGACCGTACTGTCGATGATCCCGCCGCTGGCGATTTTGCCCATTCTCTTCATCGTTTTTGGGCTGGATGAACTCTCGAAAGTGATGCTGATCGTGATTGGGGTTACGCCGATGCTGGCGCGCGACCTCGAACAGCGTGCTCGCAACATACCGCAGGAAACGTTGATTAAAGCGCAGACGCTGGGGGCAAGCAGTTGGGTCGTGGTGCTGCGCGTCATTCTGCCGCAACTGCTGTCGCGGCTGTTGATTTCACTGCGGCTGCTGCTGGGCGCGGCGTGGCTGTTCCTGATTTCTGCCGAAGCGATTTCGGCAACGGCGGGGCTCGGTTACCGCATCTTTCTGGTACGCCGCTATCTGGCGATGGACGTCATCCTGCCTTACGTCGTGTGGATCACGCTGCTGGCATGGTTCATGGACATGGCGCTGCGGTGGCTGCATCGCTGTGGGTTCCCGTGGTCAGAGGAAAGCAAAGCATGAGTTTTATCGAGATCGATAACATCTGGCAGGAATACGGCGACCACGTGGTGCTGGAACGGCTCAACCTGAACGTTGAGGAAGGGGAGTTCTGCACGATGGTTGGGGCATCCGGCTGCGGTAAATCCACTTTTCTACGCCTGCTGTTGGGGCAGGAAACGCCCAGCCGTGGTGAAGTCCGGCTCGAAGGCAAGCGGCTGCCAGCTGAACCCGATGCCAGTCGCGGCGTGGTATTTCAACGCTATTCGGTTTTCCCGCATTTAACCGTACTGGAAAACGTGGTGATTGGGCTGGAAATACCGGGTTCCCCTTGGCTCGGCAGGCTGTTCGGACAGCGTAAGCAGGACGTTCGAGACCGTGCCGCACGTATGCTGGCGCGCGTCGGGCTGGGGCACGCCATGCATAAATACCCCAACCAGCTTTCCGGCGGCATGCAGCAACGGCTGGCGATTGCGCAGGCGTTTATTGTCCAGCCGCGCATCCTGCTGCTGGATGAGCCGTTCGGGGCGCTGGATCCCGGTATTCGCGGCGATATGCACTCGCTGCTGCTGGAGCTGTGGCGAGAAACACGCTTAACGGTCTTTATGGTTACCCACGATTTACCGGAGGGGTTCCATCTCGGCACGCGTTTGCTGGTGTTCGACAAAGTACGCGTCGATCCCCATGCGCCGGAAGCTTATGGCGCGCGCATTACCTATGACATCCCGCTTAATCAGGAGCGTCTCGCCACGCGTCAGCGTGCGCTGACGCCGCTGCCTTCTGTAGCCAGCGCGGCAACATCCCCCATTTAAGGAGCTTTGTGTGATGACAGAGATACAGACACCAACAGGCCGAACAACGTTTGACGAAGAAACGGTGCCGGGGGGAGGGCATACCTCCTTCATTCTCAAGCGTGGACAGATTCTACGGATAACCGATGTGGAAGGTGGCGGCAACGTTGGCCTGCTGCTATTCAACGCGCACCAGACCAGCGAACGCCTGAACCTGCCGGATACCCTTAAAGGGCAACACACCGCCAAATTAACGGCTGGGCACTGCCTCTATTCCGATATGGGACGCGTGCTGGCGGCAATCATTACTGATACCTGTGGCTGGCACGACAGCTTCGGCGGTGTGCTCAATGCGCAGGAGGTGCAGGCGAAATACGGGCAGGGGCGCTATCAGGAATGGCGTAACGGTTTTTTCCGTAATGGCATGGATAACCTGCTGGTCGAGATGGGGAAATGGAATCTTAATCTGCAAGATCTGCTGATGACCATCAACCTGTTTAGCAAAGTGACCGTCGATGCGCAGGGGCAGTTTCATTTTCACGCCAATCATTCTCAGGCGGGGAACTACATCGAGCTGTATGCGCCGATGGATACGCTGGTGGTGCTCACCGCTTTGCAGCATCCGATGGATCCCAACCCGACGTATGCGCCGCGACCAATCGCGCTCACCTGGCGCCGGGCGGAAAGCGAGGATGCTGCTGGCTACTGCCGTGAATTCCGTGAGGAAAATGCACGTGCGTTTCACAACACCGAACGCTTTTGCCTGTAAGGAGGCCGGACATGACGTTAATTGCCAGCAATAAAACGGCCGAGGATGCGGTATTCCGCCATGTGATTCCTGCCGGAGAACCCTATCTGTTTGAGGTGAAGCAGGGACAGACGTTGCGACTGCTGGATTTGGAAGGTAATCAGGCGGTGGATACGCTGTTTTATCGCGTCAACGATCCGCGTGAACGCTACGATCCGCAACGTACGCTGCGCCGCCAAAATAGCGTCTACCTGACGACGGGCAGCGTGCTGTACTCCAATCTTGGCAATCCGCTGCTGACGATTGTCGCCGACACCTGTGGTCGTCATGACACGCTGGGCGGTGCCTGTGCGCAGGAGAGTAACACCGTGCGCTATGCGCTCGATCGGCGCTACATGCATAGCTGTCGCGACAATTTTCTCTGTGCCTGCCTGCACGATGGTCGCCTGAACAAAAAGGACATCGGCGCGAACATCAACTTCTTCATGAACGTGCCGGTGACGGCAGAAGGTGGACTGACCTTTGAGGACGGTATTTCCGCTCCGGGGAAATACGTGGAGCTGCGTGCCGAAGCGGATGTCATTGTGCTGATTTCCAACTGTCCGCAGTTGAATAATCCGTGCAACGGCTGGAACCCGACGCCCGCGGAGGTGCTGATATGGAATTGACGTCGGAACGAGGCGATGAAAAACCTACGCGCTGGCAGCGGGTGAAAGCGTGGCTGGTGAGCGCGCTGGAGGCAAGGGCAAATCGCTATTTTCTGCCGCTGTCGAGCCGTGCTCAGTCTGACAAAACCCCGTGATTCTAGCGTGGTAGCAGGCCTCTGCACCCAATGACATTTACCGCGATGGACGACCATCATGCGGATCGCATTTTGGCGGGACGACCCGCCCTTGCATGAGTCTAGCGTATGTTCGACACACTTCTGATTGCCAACCGTGGCGCGATTGCGTGCCGTATTCTGCGTTCGTTGCGCGAGATGAACGTCCGCGGCGTCGCGGTTTATTCTGATGCCGATATCAGTAGCCTGCATATTCAGGACGCCGATGAAGCCCTTAGCCTGGGAGAGGGCGCGGCGGCTCACACCTATCTGGATGTAGAAAAAATTCTCTCTGCGGCGCAGCGCAGCGGCGCGCAGGCGATTCATCCCGGCTATGGTTTTCTATCCGAGAATGCGGCGTTTGCCGAAGCCTGCGAAGCGGCACAGATTGCCTTTGTCGGGCCGACGCCGCAGCAGCTACGGGTATTCGGCTTAAAACATACGGCGCGCGCGCTGGCGAAGCAGCACAACGTACCGCTGCTGGAAGGCACTGAGCTGCTGGACAATATTGATGTGGCTCTCGGTGCGGCGGCAGCGATCGGCTATCCGGTCATGCTTAAAAGCACAGCCGGAGGTGGTGGGATCGGGATGCGCGTCTGCTATAACGCCACGGAACTGTCCGACGCGTTTGAAACGGTAAAGCGTTTGGGACAGAACAACTTCAGCGACGCAGGCGTTTTCATTGAAAAATATATCGAACGCGCCCGACATCTGGAGGTACAGATCTTTGGCGATGGGCAGGGCGATGTGCTCGCGCTAGGGGTTCGGGACTGTTCGGTACAGCGCCGTAATCAGAAAGTGATTGAAGAAACGCCCGCGCCCAATCTGCCAGATGGCGTTGCCGAAGCGCTGTGTTCTGCCGCAATCAGTCTGGCACAGGCGGTAAATTACCGCAGTGCCGGAACGGTGGAATTCGTTTATGACAGCGCGACGGACCGTTTTTACTTTCTTGAAGTTAATACGCGCCTTCAGGTCGAGCACGGTGTAACGGAGCAGGTATGGGGCGTGGATCTGGTGCGCTGGATGGTCGAACTGGCCGCAGGCGATTTGCCGCCGCTGCGAGAGTTGGCCGTTAGATTGAATCCGCAGGGTCATGCGATTCAGGCGCGCCTGTACGCGGAAGATCCAGGTAAACAGTTCCAGCCGTCACCGGGATTATTGACGGAAGTTGCGTTCCCCGCGTCAGAAGGACAGAGCCTACGCATCGATACGTGGGTGACGGCCGGGTGCGAGATCCCACCGTTTTTCGATCCGATGCTGGCTAAGATCATCGCTAGTGCACCCACCCGCGAGCAGGCAATAGTCGAATTGGATCGGGCGCTGGCGGACACGCGACTCTACGGCGTTGAACATAACCGTGACTATTTGCGTCAGATTTTGGCGGCAGAGCCGTTTGCCAGCGGCCAGCCGTGGACGCGCTGTCTGGATACGTTGGTTTACAACGCGACAACCTGCGAAGTGGTGAGTGCTGGCACACAGACCACCGTACAAGATTATCCCGGCCGTCTCGGATACTGGGCGGTCGGCGTGCCGCCGTCGGGACCGATGGACGATCGCGCACTGCGTTTAGGCAACCGTCTGGTGGGGAACCCGGCGGGAATGGCGGCGCTGGAAGTCACGATGAATGGGCCAACACTGCGTTTTAATACGGACGCCGTGGCGGTGGTTACTGGTGCGGCTATCGTTATCGAATTGGATGGTCAGTCTGTACCGATGGATAGCGTATTTGCGATACCGGCGGGTGCCACGCTGCGTTTAGGAACCATGCTGGATCAGGGCGTACGTAGCTATCTCTGCCTGCGCGGCGGGTTCGATGTGCCGGATTATCTCGGCAGTAAAAGCACCTTCACACTGGGGCAGTTTGGCGGCCACGCGGGCAGGGCGCTGCGGGCGGGAGACGTATTGCACCTTGCTCCCCTGAGGGACAGATACACCGGCGATAGCCTGCCGGACGAATTGCGTACCACGTTGTCTGTCGTGCGTGAACTGCGTGTGGTCTACGGCCCACATGCCGCACCGGATTATTTCACGCCTGCTTATATGGAAACCTTTCTCGCCACCGAGTGGGAAGTACATTTTAACTCCAGCCGCACGGGCGTGCGCCTGATTGGGCCAAAACCGGAGTGGGTACGTGACAGCGGTGGAGAAGCCGGGCTGCACCCTTCGAATATTCATGATAACCCGTATGCCATCGGCGCGGTGGATTTCACCGGCGATATGCCGGTTATTCTGGGGCCGGATGGCCCGAGCCTCGGTGGGTTCGTCTGTCCGGTGACGGTAATCGAAGCTGACCTGTGGGCGTTGGGGCAGCTTACTGCGGGCGACCGTGTGCGCTTTATTCCTGTCGATCTCCCGACGGCGCGTGCACTGGCGCAGGCACGTCAGGCGGAGGTGGAACAGCTTGCTCCGATCGCGATTGATTGGTCACCTGCCGCGCTCATTTCTCCGGTGGTGTTGGATAGCGGTGAGGCGGACAAGCGGTTGGTTGCACGGCTATCCGGCGATACCCACTTGCTGCTGGAGGTGGGCGCAGCGGAGTTGGATGTTGCGCTGCGTTTCCGCGTCCATGCACTCATGCTGGCGTTAGAGCAACAGGCGCTTGATGGCATCATTGACGTGACGCCGGGCATTCGCTCGTTGCAGGTGCACTATCGTCCCGAAGTGCTTTCGCTACAGCATGTGTTGGATGTGCTCTCCACGCTATGGCAGGACGTTTGCACCCAGCAGAATCTGACTGTGCCATCACGAGTGGTTTATCTGCCGCTGTCCTGGGACGATCCCGCCTGCCAACTGGCGATTCAAAAGTACATGACCACGGTACGCAGCGATGCGCCCTGGTGCCCGAGCAACCTTGAATTTATCCGCCGTATTAACGAACTGGATAATCTCGATGAGGTTTACCGCACGGTCTTTGACGCTAGCTATCTGGTGATGGGGTTGGGTGACGTTTACCTCGGTGCGCCGGTGGCAACGCCGCTGGATCCACGCCACCGTTTAGTCACTACTAAATATAATCCGGCGCGTACCTGGACCGCGGAAAACTCGGTGGGCATCGGTGGCGCTTACCTGTGTGTTTACGGCATGGAAGGGCCGGGTGGTTACCAGTTTGTTGGACGCACGCTGCAAATGTGGGATCGCTATCGCGGCGTTGACGCATTTGACGGCAAACCGTGGCTGCTGCGTTTTTTTGACCAAATTCGTTTCTATCCGGTATCGGCTGACGAATTGTTATCCATTCGACGGGATTTCCCGCTAGGACGCTACTCACTACGGATCGAACAAAGCGAACTGGCGTTAAACGCTTATCAGGATTTCTTATCGTGTGAAGCGGAAGAGATTGAAACATTCCGCGTGCGCCAGCGAGCCGCGTTTGAAGCGGAGCGCGAGCGCTGGCGTATGGCCGGTCAATCGATAGCGGATAGCGTGGATGGGGTGATTGAAGAGGCGAGTGAACCACCGATCCAACCGGGACAAGTGGGGGTAGAAAGCCCGATTTCCGGCAATCTCTGGCAGGTGACGACGGAAGTAGGCAAAACGGTGGCCGAAGGAGACACGCTGATGATCCTTGAATCGATGAAAATGGAGATCCCCATCGTGTCACCGCAGCGCGGCATTGTGCGGGATATACGCTGCCAGCCCGGTGCATCGGTTCGCGCAGGACAGTACGTGGTGGTGATCGAATCGCGGGTGGAATAACGCTGGATAGATCACAAATTTAACACCCTGCTAAGTAAAAGTGTGCGCGTGTCTTGCTATCATTTTTTCTGGGTGTTAGATTCACCTTGCTTTTAGAGCTTGTTACCGCAAAGCGGGCAAAACCTAGATGCAGATACAGGGAAATTTTTATTTCTTTCCTTGACTGTATTTACGTTTTGCCCGTTTTTTTGTTTTTGGGGAGTGGTATGACATTTTATATCAAACAAATATTAAATAATAATGTTGTCAGCGCCACGGACTCGTCGGGCAATGAGCTTATTTTAACCGGTCGGGGACTGGGTTTTGAGGCGCACGTAGGGGATAGCATTTCGGCAGACAAGGTCGAGAAAACTTTTCACCTGCATGATGATAAAATTTATTCCCGCTTTATGGTGTTGCTGAATGAAGTCCCGATGGAAATTATTCAGTTAACCGATGATATTGTGCATTTGGCGCAGCATGCGCTGAATTATAAAATTAGCGAAGGCCTTTATGTCTCGCTCTCCGATCATTTGCATTATGCCATTGAGAGGCATAAGCAGGGGTTGGAAATCAATAATCCGCTTGAATGGGAAGTGCGCCATTTTTATAAAGACGAATATTCCGTCGCCTTGCAGGCGCTGGCCATTATTGCTTCTCGCTGTGGTGTATTATTACCGAACGCCGAGGCGTGCAGTATCGCGTTGCATATTGTTAACGCAGGGATGAAAAATGCAGATGGCCAAGTGACTGAAATAACAAAGTTGATCTATCAGATTCAAAATATCGTCAAATACTGGTATGGCGTAACGATTGATGAGCAAAGCATCAACTACCAGCGTTTTATTACCCATATTAAATTTTTCGCACAGCGTGTATTAAGAAAGACAGAACTCAATGATGATGTCGATGACCTGTTTAATTTGGTCAAAAAGAAACATGAGAAAACGGTGAATTGCGTCAATGCGATTGGCGACTTCATCAAAAAGAATTATCAGTATCAAATGACTGACTCTGAAAAATTATATCTGACGGTGCATATAGAAAATATGATGCAGCGACAAAAGAATTCCATTTAGGATTGTTACTGTTTAATCAGGCAAAGCCCAGAGGAAGCTATGAAACCGATATACTCGTCATACTTCAATTTGCATGTGCGTTGGCTGCGTTTAGTCACCCGAATCACTTACTCAAGTAAGCTCATCGGGACTCCTTCTCTTGCCGCCTACCTGAAACTTGAATTATTTAGAGTATAGATAACTGTCGGTATTTATTCGACCTTAACTGTGTTTCTTTCTGGAGTAGATAATCTATGGATTATAAACAGACAGCGTCAAGGATTATTGAACATTTGGGCGGTGCCCCGAATATCATTTCCTTGTTCCATTGTATTACGCGATTGCGATTTAGCCTGAAAGATGTCAACAAAGTTGATCGCAATGCGCTGGAAAATCTTGAGGGTGTGATGGGGACAAACCTGTCGGGCGATCAATTTCAGGTTATTATTGGCGGGAAAGTGGCGCAGGTTTGTCAGGCTATTTTTGACGAATTACCGCATGTGCAAATTAATAGTGATGCTGAGAACGAAAAATCGGGTGATAAGCCGAAAAAAAGAAATCCTATCTCGGCGGCCTTTGAAATTATTTCTGGCATTTTTTCACCGATTATTCCTGCCATCGCTGGTGCGGGGATATTAAAAGGCCTGCTGTCGCTGGTTATCTCGTTTGGCTGGGTCGCCAACACTAACCAGACCTACCTGATTCTGTCCGCGATTGGCGACGGCGTGTTTTATTTCATCCCTATGGTGCTTGCGTTCAGCGCTGGGCAGAAATTTGGCGCTAACCCGTTTGTCAGCGTGGCACTGGCCGCGACGCTATTTCATCCCACCATAACAACGTTGCTGAAATCAGGGCAGCCCGTCGAATTTTTGGGGTTTGGCGTCTCTCCGGTGTCATACGCGTCATCGGTAATCCCAATTATCATCTCCGTCTGGCTGCTGAGCTATGTGGAGCGGTTTATCAGTAAATATATGCCTTCCGCACTCAGGATGATGTTTGTCCCGCTGTTGAGCTTACTGATTGTCGCCCCGATTATGCTCATTCTCATTGGACCTGCGGGGATTTTTATCGGTAATTCTCTGTCCGGCGGCATCATCTGGCTGGTGGACAACATGGGGCCGCTGGCAGGCATTATCGTTGGCGGCACGCTGTCTCTGATGATTATTACCGGTATGCATTATGTGCTGGTGCCGATCATCATCAATAACATCACTCGGCTCGGTTACGATCCGATCAAAATTCTTATCTTCGTCGCCAATTTCGGTCAGGCTGGCGCGGCATTCGGCGTATTCCTGCGTTCCCGTAACAAAAAAATCAAATCGCTGGCACTGTCGACCTCTTTCAGCGCCCTGATGGGGGTGACGGAACCGGCGATGTACGGCATCAATATCCGGTTTAAACGCCCATTTGCAGCGGCATTAATCGGCGGTGCCTGCGGCGGTGGTTTCGCGTCAGCATTTGGTGTGAAAACCTATGCCTATGCGTTAAGTGGTCTTCCTGGCCTGCCTGCCTTAGTGGGCGAAACGTTTGGTTGGGCATTAGTCAGTCTGGTTATCGCATTTACGGTGGCGACAGCCATCACGTACGTGATTGGGTTTGACGATCCGGTGGATAAAACAGAAGAAACCAACGCGCCGCCAGCAC
The DNA here is from genome assembly GCF_000803315.1 of Pectobacterium actinidiae. Taxonomy (NCBI): domain Bacteria; kingdom Pseudomonadati; phylum Pseudomonadota; class Gammaproteobacteria; order Enterobacterales; family Pectobacteriaceae; genus Pectobacterium; species Pectobacterium actinidiae. The sequence continues at coordinate 2,593,183 of NZ_JRMH01000001.1, read as the reverse complement.
CTGATGAGGGAAAAACGGCTAGCACGATGCTGGCGACAAAAGACGAAACGCTTTTCGCGCCGCTGGCCGGTCATGTTGTGCCGTTACATCAGCTTAGCGATCCGGTTTTTGCCGATGAAGTATTTGGCAAAGGGATTGCGATTGTGCCGCAAAAAGGGGAATTGCGCTCACCGGTTAATGGCACTGTCGGTTCGATTTTTGCCACCAATCATGCCATTACGCTGGAAAGTCGCGCGGGAGCTGAGGTGCTAATCCACATCGGTATCGACACCGTTAAGCTCAATGGCCGCCATTTTACTCGTCATGTTGAGGATGAACAAAATGTGTCGGTGGGTGACCTGCTGATTAGCTTTGATCTTGATGCGTTGCGTGCGGAAAACATTGATCCGAGCGTCATTATGATTGTAACCAATACAGAAAATTATCAGGAAATCAGCGTGATAAAAGAGAATGACGTCGATTCCCGCGAAGCATTTTTGAAACTGTCCGCTGCTGCGGTGTAAGGAGAAATGATGAATTTTAATAAAACATTCCCTGAAGATTTCCTGTGGGGCGGTGCGACAGCCGCAAACCAGTTGGAAGGTGCGCACGATGTTGATGGTAAAGGTCTGTCTGCTTCTGATGTCTTCATTTTTGATGCTAGTGCGCCGAAAGCGCGCTGGCTGGATCAATGGGCTGGCATGACGCACGCGCAGGTAGCGGAAGCGCAGGATCCCAACAGTAAAAAATACTATCCCAAACGACAAGGCAACGATTTCTATCACCACTATGAGGAAGACATCGCGCTGTTTGCCGAGATGGGCTTCACGTGTTTTCGCATGTCGATTGCCTGGACGCGTCTGTTCCCGCGTGGTGATGAGCAGGAACCTAATGAAGCGGGGCTTCAGTTTTACGATAAGGTCTTTGACGCACTGCGTAAGCACAACATCGAACCGATTGTGTCGCTGTCACATTATGAAATGCCGCTGACGCTGGTGACGGAATACGGCGGCTGGCCGAACCGTAAGATCATCGATTTTTATGTGCGTTTCGCGACCACTGTCTTCACTCGCTATCGTAAGAAAGTGAAATACTGGATGACGTTCAACGAAATCAACTGCGTGAAACATCATCCTTACGTGAGCGTCGGGGTTATTGAAGAGAATCACCCGAATCTGGAGCAGGCGAAATATCAGGGCGCACATCACCAGTTTGTTGCCAGCGCACTGGCAACGAAAGCCTGCCACCAAATTATCCCCGGTTCACAGGTGGGTTGCATGATCAGCTACCAGATTCTGTATCCGCATACCTGTCACCCGGATGATTTACAAGCCTGTGAAGACGTGCAACGCGTGTCACTGTTCTTTAGCGATGTGCAAGCCAGAGGCTATTATCCCGCCTGGACGGAACGATTGTTCGCGCAGAAGGGCGTCGTGCTGCAAAAAGAAATCGGGGATGACGAGATTTTGAAGCAGTACCCGGTGGATTACGTGTCGTTCAGCTATTACATGTCGAGCACGGTGAGCGCGCACCCGGAAAGTCTGGAAGGCGTGAAAGGGAACCTGATTACGGGCGGCATCAAAAACCCATACCTGCCAGAAAGCGATTGGGGCTGGCAGATTGACCCGAAAGGGCTGCGCTTGGCGCTCAATCAGCTCTATGATCGTTACCAGAAACCGGTATTTATTGCGGAAAACGGGTTGGGCGCTGTGGATGTTGTAGGATCGAATGGTCAAATTGAGGATGATTACCGTATTGATTATCTTCGCCTGCATATTGAGCAAATGCGAGAAGCGATTGCCGATGGCGTGAAACTGTTCGGCTACACCTGGTGGGGGCCTATTGATATGGTCAGCGCCAGTACATCGCAAATGTCAAAACGCTATGGCTTTATCCATGTCGATCAAGATGATAGGGGTAACGGCACCAAGAAGCGTTCGCGTAAGAAAAGTTTCTACTGGTATAAGAAAGTGATTGCCTCAAATGGCAGCGATCTGAGTAACTAAGTGGCATTAAGAGGATCGCAAAAGCTCATCGACGATGTCGCTGGGCTTTTTTTACTGCTTCTGAGGAAGCGGGCGGTATCCTGCAAATAACATCGGGTTTTTGTCATGCTATCGACCTTTGCTGTCGTCTTACCTATCTTTGCACTGATTTTCATCGGCTGGTTTACCCGTAAAATCGGTATTTTTGGTCCGAATGCCACGTCAGAACTTAATCGATTTGTCGTCTATCTCGGGCTACCTGCGTTGCTTTTCAATATTATTGCGCATGCCCGGTGGTCTGACGTCTGGCAGCCCGGTTTTATCATGACGTTTGGTCTTGGTGCGCTGTTGGTTTTCGCACTCACGCTGGCTTTTCAGCTTTATCGCTCTCGCCATTTGGCTGATGCCGCGCTGGATGCATTGAATTCAAGCTACGCGAATACGGGGTTTATCGGTTTTCCGCTGGCGCTGGCGTTTCTGGGGCAGGAGGCGATGGCTCCGACGCTGATTGCCACGATCATCACCGTCTGCGTACTTTTTGCTTTTGCGATTGTCTTTGTTGAAGTTGGAATCCAGACGGAAACGCGCAGGACAGCACTGCTGTTGAAGGTGGCTGGTGCACTGACACGTAATCCGCTATTGATTGCACCGTCCGTGGCACTGTTTTTCCCGTTGAGCGGCCTGAGTGTTCCTGAGCCGGTGGATGTCTTCCTGAAATTGTTGGGCAACACGGCGTCGCCTTGTGCACTGATCGCACTGGGGCTTTTTCTGGCCAATACCTCGCGTGAGTCGCCTTTTCAACCGACTGTCATCGTGGGGGTGTTGGTCACGCTAAAACTGGTGCTGCATCCCATCATTACCTGGATCATTGCCACTAAGATCTTTGGGTTGCCTCCCTTGTTGACTCATACTGCGGTGCTGCTGGCTGCGCTGCCGACGGGAACCGGGCCGTTTATGCTGGCGGAGTTTTACCGCCGCGAAGCGCGCATCACCTCACGCACGGTGCTGTACTCGACGATCGTGTCTATCCTGACAATCACCGTCTATCTGTCCTGGATTCGCCCGTAAGCGAATAGCACTACGCCCTATTTATCCAGACAGGTTAGTAGGGCGGAAAGGTTGGCAGAGCGCATTCCTTTACGCCAGAGTAACTCGGTCACAATCCGACTTTCACTACCGCTGATAGCGTGCGTACCGATCAACGAGCGATCGGGGAATAGGGTAAGCAGTACGGCTGGCACGATACCGATGCCCATACCTGCTGCGACACCGCTGACAATGGCGTGGTATGACGTCATCTCGACAATTCGCTGCGGTTTGCGTTGATGTGCCAGATACCAGCGAAGTAAACGATCGCGGTACGAACAGCCATCGCTGAAAGCGAGGACGGTGCCGTTGCGAACATCATCCGGCGTATGAATGGCTTTCTGTCCTGCGGGCGAGATAATGAACAACGCTTCTTCAAAAACGGGCAGACGTTCCAGACGATCGTCTTGTGGTGCGTCGGCGAGAAAGGCTGCATCAAGACGATTGTCGAGTAACGCGTCATAAAGCCATTTGCTGATACCTGTGGAGAGTTCTAACTCCAGCGTCGGGTTCTGGGCATGGAGTCTGGCAAGCGGAGCTGGAAGGCGCGTTGCCGCCATGCTATCGAGGGCACCAAGCCGGAATTTTCCTCCCGGCATGCTGTGCCTGACGCGGTTTTCTGCTTCATCAACCAGCTCGATAATCCGCTTTGCATAGTCATACAGCGAACGCCCTTCCTGTGTGAGGATAAAGCGCTTTTTCTCACGCAGGAAAAGCGCTACCCCCAGCGTGCTCTCAAGCTGTTGGAGGCGCGTAGTAATGGCGGACGGCACGCGGTTCAGCGTTTTGGCCGCCTGCGTAATTCCCCCTTGCTCAACCAGTGCAATGAGCGTTTTTAGATCGACAATCTCCACATTTTCTCCAAAACAGAATGATGTGTGCATTTCTTTTCAATTGAAAAGAATATCTCTTTTCTCTACCGTGATTCAACCACATAGACGAATCAGGAACGCAGCATGCCTTACGTAAATATTAAAGTGACAGGGGGTTCTGAAGCCCCGACGGTAGAACAGAAAAGCGAACTCATTCTCGAAGTGACGCAACTGCTTGCCAGAGTGCTAAACAAGAACCCGGCGACGACGGTTGTCATCATTGATGAGGTCGATATGGACAACTGGGGCGTCGGCGGCGAAACCACAACACAGCGACGGAAACAGAAGTAGCGCACGTGCAAAACGGTGATGCAGCTATACGGAGAGGAAAGATGAAAAAGCTGGGGCTTATTGGCGGCATCGGGCCGGAATCTACGCTGCTCTACTACCGTAAATTGGTGTATGAAGCACAGCGTCGGGTTGGCACTGCCTTTTTTCCGAATCTGACGATAGAAAGCCTGAACGTGTTTGACGTACTGGCGCTCTGCCGTAACAAGAATTACGCGGCACTGGTTGATTACCTGATGGCTGGTATCAACAATCTGACTGCCGCTGGGGCGGATATCGTCGCGCTAACTGGGAATACGCCGCACATTGTCTTTGATGAGTTACAAAAGCAGGCTACGGTTCCACTGGTCAGTATTATCGAATCGACCAGAGACGATGCCGTGCGGTTGGGCGTAAAGAAGGTCGGTTTGTTGGGAACGCGCTTCACAATGGAAGAGGACTTTTTCAAGAAACCGTTCCGTGAGCGCGGTATTACGGTGATCGTTCCCGATGCTACGACGATAGCGCAGATTGATGACAAAATAACGACCGAATTAGAGCACGGCATCATAAAACCAACGACACTGACTGATTTTGTGAATATTGTGCAGCGTATGAAGCAGGAAAGCGGGGTCGATGCGGTCATTCTTGGCTGTACCGAACTGCCACTGTTATTCAGCGGCGTGACCTTACCGGTCGCAACGCTGGACACCATGCAAAGTCATATTGATACGTTGCTGGCAATCATTCTGACAGAGGATCGATAGAATTCCTCATTCTGTCAGGTGAGCCACGCCCGTGTAATGTTGGCTGCCCACGGTGAATACGTTTTGTCGCTGAGTCTGGCAGGCGGCGAAGCCACCTGCCCAAGCACTCAACAGTCTTCAACAATCAGATAAGCCGCATTAATCGGTCCGTGGACGCCGACAACCTTGATGAGCTCAATATCGGCGGTAGAGCTTGGGCCGCCAATAATATTAATACAAGATGGCATACGTTCACCGTGTTGCGCCATGTGATGCAGGTGTTGCGCCAACTGTGCGACGCGTGGCAACAGTGTGCTCTTGCGCAGGACAAAGAGAGAGGATTCCGGCAGCAGGCTGACGGCGCGCCCTCGCTCTGGTGCGGAAAATAGCACCACTCCGCCTGATTCGGTCAGGCCATATTCCGCGTAGACCACACCGACTTTGGCCTGTTCCGCCAGGCGCAGGTTTTCTTCTCCCGCCCGTGGGTCCCATACGGTGGCCTGACACTCGCGCTGCAAGCATGCGGTGATCCCTAATGCCTCTAAACGCGGGTCAGCGCTGATAATCACTGGCGTATGACCGTATTTATCGCACAAACGCTGTGCGGCCTGCGCCGCATCAGTTTCGGGGACGACTTCGCAGTGTGCCAGCATGACGTTAGTCGCGACATCGATAAACGCATCACAACGCTGCTGTGCGGTCAGGTCGACTAAACGGGTTTGGGCATGGTGGCTGGCTGGCCTTGGTCGCGGCATGGGCATGCGGCGCACGTCGCGTCCAAGCTGGCGAGCAATATCAGCCAGAAAGCTATCTCGGTTTCCCATTATTTTTTTCCTCTCGCCTGATGTTTTTTAAACCAGCTGCGGAAACTTTCACCGTCTGCCTCTGGCAGATCCCGTGCTTCCGTCCATTCGCCGATTGCGCCAATCTCAATAGGGGTTTTACCGTTTTTAATAAACCAGCTTGCGGCACGGGCACCAGCGATCATCCCGACTTTCCAGATTGTCGGATGGCTGTTGACGTAGCTGAATAGTTTCGTCACGCGCTGTTCGGCTTTCGGTGTTATGCCATTTTCTGCCATGACGCGCCGATGTTTGAGAATCAATGACGACAAAGGAATGCGAACCGGGCACACGGTGTCGCAGGCGGTACAGAGTGAACAGGCGTAGGGCAGTTCCTTGAAATCCTGATAGCCCCCCAGCAGGGGAGATATAACGGCACCAATCGGGCCAGGATAAATGGAACCGTAGCCGTGACCACCAATGTGACGATAGGCTGGGCAAGTGTTGATACAGGCGCCACAGCGAATACAGCGTAGAATATCGCGGAAGGTGGAGCCGAGAATTTGTGAACGCCCGTTATCGACGATCACCAGATGAAATTCCTGCGGCCCATCAACGTGTCCTGCTTCCCGCGGCCCTGTCAGCCAGGTGTTGTAACCCGTTAGGCGCGCGCCGACCGCACTACGCGCTAGCATGGTGATCAAGACGTCCACTTCTTCAAAGGTTGGTGCAATGCGCTCCATGCCCATCACCGCAATATGCGTTTTTGGCAGCGTGGTACACATTCTCGCATTACCTTCATTGGTGACCAGGCACACCGACCCGGTTTCTGCCACGGCGAAATTACAGCCGGTGATACCGATTTCCGCACTGAGAAAATCCTCACGTATCTTCTGACGAATGAACAGCGTCATGGCTTCCGGCGTTTCCGGTCCGTCATAGCCTAATTTTTCGTGCAGCACTTTACGAATCTGATAGCGATCTTTATGAATGGCGGGCACGACGACATGTGAGGGCGGATCTTGATCCAGTTGTAAAATATATTCGCCCAAATCGGTTTCGATTACGTCAATTCCCGCCTGCTGCAAGACGTGGTTCATGCCGATTTCTTCGGTGACCATTGATTTCGCTTTGACGACTTTTTTAGCATGATTAGCTTGGGCAACCTGAAGGATATAGCGGGTGGCATCCTCTTTGGTTTTGGCGAAATAGACGTGTCCGCCGTTGGCTGTCACTTTTTCTGAGAGCTGGTAAAGGTACGCATCGAGATTATCAAGCACATGCTCGCGGATCTGGGCGGCGTGATCGCGCCATGCTTCCCAATGCCCTAGCTCATCGACCATTTTTTGCCGATTCGCACCGATACGTTCCTGCGCATTGGCAACGGCCTTGCGCATGATGGGATCGTGAATCTGAGTTTGAATACGATCCTTGAATTTAACATCGCTGGTTTTCAGGCTCATATTCTCTCCTTAACGGCTCATCAGGACTTCGGCGATGTGCATCACCTTGACAGGATGCCCTTCACGCTGCATTCGGCCACCTATATTAAGCAGGCAACTGACATCGGCACCAATCAGATAGTCGGGTTTGACATCCATCATATGGTTGACTTTCTCTTTGACCATTTCGCCGGAAATTTCTGCCATCTTCACCGAGAAGGTGCCGCCGAAGCCGCAACAGGTCTCTTCTGCCTTAAACGGCAGCAAATGCAGATCTTGAACATGGCTGAGCAACGTGACAGGTTCTTCGCGCACGCCCAGCTTGCGAAACAGGCTACAGGAAGGGTGATAAACGGCGGTTCCTGGCAGACGTGCGCCAACGTCCGTCACGCCAAGCGTATTGACAATGAATGAGGTCAGATCTTTCATCCGCTCGGCGACACGTTCAGCACGGATCACCCATTCGGGTTCATCGGCCAGATACTCAGGATAGTGACGGATGGCGTTCATACACGAACCCGCGGGAGAAATGATCGGGTCGTCATTGTCTTCCAGTGCGGCAATCACACTTTTCATACCCGGAATGGCGCTGTTGATATAACCGCCGTTGATGGCGGGTTGCCCGCAGCATGACTGTTTTTCGGGAAAATGCACGGTGCAACCCAACTGCTCCAGTAGCAGTACAGAATCACGCGCCATGCGGGATTTCAGTGCGTCACCAATACAGGTAACAAAAAAATTAACATTCACGACAGACTCCCATTACTCAATGTAGATGGATTTTTTATAGTGTCATCAGGCCATAAACAGGTAGTAAACCAGGCCGACCTTGAGCCCAAGAATGATGATGTAGACGCCGCAATACTTCAGTGTGCCGGACATAATCGCGCTGCCTTGTCCTTCCATGCGTGTTGCTGACACCGCAATGGCGATACTTTGTGGCGATATCATTTTGCCGCCAGTGGCACCGGCGGTATTCGCCGCGGCCAGCCAGACAGGGTCGACGTGCAGTTTTTCCGCGGCCATCGTTTGCAATTTGCCAAACAGCACGTTGGAATTGGTGTCGCTGCCGGTGACAAAGGTGCCTAATGCTCCAATCACCGGGGCAATAAACAGATAACCCCCTCCGGTTACATCGACCATCGTTTGTGCCAGCGTGGCGATCAGCCCGCTGACATCCATTACCGTCGCCATGGCGACGATGGCGGTAATCGCGATAATCGAGTTCCTGAGCTGTTTTACCGTGCTAAAGAAGACACTCAGCATGGTTCCCAGATTCGCTCCCTGTATAAAACCGCCTAGCAGACTGGCGATGATGATCAGAACGCCGGGAGTGGCAATCCAGTCAATCTTCAATTTCAGCACTTGGGTATCCGTCAGGTGGAAAGGAATGATGGACGCCACTTGAGAGACGGTGCTTTTGATTGCGGGGAACAGTGGAGAGCAAAGCAGGATAAAGCTAAAAATTAGGATATAAATCGCACAGGCACGTAACAACTGGCTGGCAGAATAGCCAGATAGGGACGCACGTTGAGCGCTGTCGATGAGGTAGGCCGCTTCGGTATCTTTCTTGCGGCATTTCGCCATTAACGTGACAGCAATCAGGCTGACTAAACTGCCTGCGAAAGCGGGCAGTTCGGCACCGAGGTGGGCAGCCACAATGTACTGTGGCACCAGCGTGGTCACGCCGCACACCAGCGTAATAGCGAACACACCACGAATAGCTTTAATGCCGCCCCCGATGATGGCAACGATGACAAAGGGCAGGAGGATGTTGAACAACGCCAGTTGTTGCACAACTGTGGCACTTAATGTGGTAACGGGAAGGTGAACCTGTTCCGCTAAAATAGAAACCGGAATGCCGACGGCGCCAAAGGCGGTGGGGACAGTATTGGCGACCAGTGATGCGATGGCCGCTTTCATTGGATTAAAGCCAAGTGCGATAAGTATGCCGATGGGGATCGCGACTGCGGTGCCATAACCCGCTGCGGCTTCGAGAAAACCACCAAAACACCATGAAATGAGCAATACCTGAATACGTTTATCATCGCTCACACTGGCGAGGACATCGCGTAGCACATCCATACTGCGCGTCTTTTGCATCAGGTTATAACTGTATATCGCTCCCAGAATGACGATGATAATTGGCCATAGCCCTTTCAACGCGCCATAGCTTACTGCTAACCCCAGCGTTTTCAGCGGTGTGTGCCAGAATAGGGAGGTAATAATCACGGTGAGTGCCAGCGTAATCAGCACCGCGTGATGGATAGGTGTTTTTATTTTTAGGATAAGAACAATCATGACCAACAGTGGGAAGCTACCCAGCAAAAAATATAAATAATTGTGCATAGCGGTGTCCTGACATCCTGATGTTAAGAGGTAAAAACAAGGGATACCAATGTGGTGCTATATACACTTATATAATGAATGGTTATTGAATAATTTTAGCTGAATCGGGTCAGATGAAACGAAGAAGTGCAAAATAATATTGATATTAGTTACTTAATGATTAATTAAGTTACTTAAATTGGCGAAATAGAGGGCATGAACGAATCAGGATCGTGCGTTTATTTCATGAGGCGAGTGAAAAATGAACGGTAATTTAAGAGAAATGGAGGAGAAAAAACAAGGAATGGTGCGTTCAATTGGACTCGAACCAACGACCCCCACCATGTCAAGGTGGTGCTCTAACCAACTGAGCTATGAACGCATTAAGATACCGCGCTGCCTGTCTGACAGCGGGACGAATAGTAGCGAGCAAGGGGAAAACTGGCAAGAGGAAAAATGCAATTTTGTGCTCTTGCCAGTGCGACTGCTGGGCTTGTATCCATTTCGCCGTTTTTTTCGGCGATACCCGTATTCAGGCTTAGGTATAAATTGGGTGAGACGTTATCTAGCGAGCGGCGCGCGCTAAAATCCGTGCGGCGGGTTGGCGCTGAAGAAAACGAATCCGCGTCACCATCATCACCGCTGCTGCTGTCAGACCAATGATGAAACCACACCAGAAACCCGCAGGCCCCATGCGTGGCACGATGACATCGGTTAACGCCAGCAGGTAGCCGCTTGGTAACCCCAATACCCAATACGCGACGAAAGTAATATAGAAAATTGAACGGGTGTCTTTATAGCCACGCAGTACGCCGGTGCCGATGACCTGAACGGCATCGGATATTTGATAAACGGCAGCCAACAGCATGAGCTGAGAGGCCATCGCGACCACTAGCGGGTCCTGATTGTAGAGCAGGGCAATGGGTTCACGCAGCAGTGTGGTGAAAATTGCTGTGCAGCAGGCTAACGCTACGCCGGCCATGATGCCTGTGTACGCGGCAATACGGGCGTCCTCAACCGAACCTTCCCCTAAGCGATGTCCAACGCGAATGGTGGTAGCGACGCCCACCGAGAGTGGAAGGACGAACATCAGCGAACTGAAGTTCAGGGCAATTTGGTGACCGGCGACATCGACAACACCCAGCGGTAACACCAGTAGAGCAACAACGGCAAACAGCGTGACTTCAAAAAGCAGAGCCAGTGCGATGGGCAAACCGAGACCAAACAGGCGCTTCAGCACGGTAAAATCTGGCCGGAATGCCGGGCGATGAAGACGGATATCGCGTAACCAGGAGGCTCGTCGGGTATAGAGCATCATCAGCAGCATCATGATCCAGTAAACCGACGCGGTGGCGACGCCGCAACCTACGCCGCCCAATTCGGGCAGACCAAATTTACCGTGGATAAATATGTAGTTAATCGGGATGTTGATTAACAGCCCGATGAATCCAATCATCATGCCGGGGTAGGTTTTGGACAGCCCTTCACACTGGCAGCGCAAAACCTGATAGAACAGATAACCAGGTACGCCCCACAGCAACGCGTGTAGATAGCCGATGGCTTTCGCAGCCAGTTCAGGCGAACCGTCGCTCATCAGGTTAATGGCGTATTCTCCCTGATACAGCACCAGCATCGTCAGCACCGAAATGATGGCCGCGAGGAAAAAGGACTGTCGCACCTGATGAGAAATACGATCGCGACGGCCGGAACCGTTGAGCTGTGCGACAACGGGCGTTAACGCCAGTAGCAGGCCATGACCAAAAAGAATGGCGGGTAGCCAGATTGAGGTTCCCACCGCGACGGCGGCCATATCGGTGGCGCTGTACGCACCGGCCATGACGGTGTCAACCACACCCATCGACGTTTGGGACACTTGCGCAATAATGACAGGAACAGCAAGCACCGATAATTTACGCGCTTCTGTCAGATACTGTTGCACGGATACCTTCCTTGAATGACTAACGTAATAGCAGGATAAATGACTCAGATATGAAAAACAGACTGGGATAAAGAGTGCATTATTGTAACGGCTTAACGAAAGTAAACCAGCATGGAAGAAAATATATTCTTTTTGTTACGTTACGATTTAGACAGCAATCGGGTATACGGCATTCCGGTTTGGTTTTCCGCGCAATATCGGGCACACTGCACTGAGTCATTTTTTTGGTTTTAAGAGGCAAACCGCATGTTTACCGGTATTGTTCAGGGCACCGCGCCGGTGGTGTCGATTGAAGAAAAATCCAATTTTCGCACGCATATTGTCCAACTCCCACCCGAGCTACTGCCAGGGCTCGTGCCCGGAGCCTCCGTGGCACACAATGGCTGCTGCCTGACGGTAACCGCTATTGACGGCGATCGTGTCAGTTTTGATCTCATGAAGGAAACGCTGCGGTTAACGAATCTGGGCGATATTCATGAGGGCGATGTCGTAAATATTGAGCGAGCCGCAAAATTCGGTGATGAGATCGGTGGACACGTCATGTCGGGCCACATCATGTGTACGGCGGAAGTGGTTAAGATTCAGGTTTCAGAGAATAACCATCAGATTTGGTTCCGTCTGGCAGATGAAGCACTGATGAAATACGTACTGCATAAAGGCTTCGTTGGGATTGATGGTATCAGCCTGACGGTGGGGGAAGTCACTCGCGGGCGCTTCTGCGTGCATTTAATCCCAGAAACGCTGAATCGCACAACTCTGGGCCAGAAACGTCTGGGGAATCGTATCAATATTGAAATCGACCCGCAGACACAGGCCGTGGTGGATACGGTCGAGCGTGTGTTGGCTAGCAAGCAGGCGAGCGATCTCGCCAACGAAGGCTGATATCCTGCACTGCATATTCTTGTAAACCGGACGAACCGCATCGTCCGGTTTTTCTTTCCTGTCAGCGTGCAACACGCAATCCTCCTTCGACGCCCTCCAGGCTAAACACGACTTGCCAGAGTTGGAGCGTTCTCGCTCTGAAGGCTCCCGCGCAAAGGTTAAGATAGTAACTGAACATTCGGCGGAAGCGGGCAGGGTAGCGTGGGGAAAGCTGCGGCCAGCCTTGCTGAAAACGTGCATGCCATGCCATTAATGTGCGATCGTAATCGGTGCCGAAATTGTGCCAATCCTCCATCACCATGTAAGGCTCACTCGCCTGCGCAATGTGCCGTATGGAGGGAATACAGCCGTTGGGGAAAATGTATTTATGAGTCCAGGGATCGAGGTATGGGTCGGTCTTATTGGCTCCGATGGTATGTAAGAGAAACAGCCCATTAGGCTTTAGATTACGCCGCACGATGCGAAAGTAATTGTCATAGTTGCGTGGCCCGACGTGTTCAAACATGCCAACTGACACGATACGATCAAATTGCCGATTGAGATCGCGATAATCCTGTCGTTCAATGGTGACGTCCAGATTCTGACAGCGCTGCTGTGCCAGCATTTGCTGCTCCTTTGAAATCGTGATGCCGTAAACTGATACGCCATAGTGCCGGGCTGCAAACTCCGCAAGCCCGCCCCAACCGCAGCCGATATCCAGCAGCGTCATCCCTGATGTTAACTGGAGTTTTTCGCAAATCATGGCGAGTTTGTCTTCCTGCGCCTGTTCCAGCGTTTGTGCCTGTTTCCAGTAAGCGCAGGAGTACTGCATGTAGGGATCCAGCATCAGGGTAAACAGGTCATTACCTAAATCGTAATGCGCTTTACCGACAATCTGAGCGCGTCGACGGGACTGCAAATTCGTGATACGGGAGAGGGCGACTCGCGTAAGATCGTGCAATCGGCGGGGGAGTTTCGCTTCCAGATCCGCACGCAGGACGCGATGGGAGAACATATCCAGCTGTTCACATTCCCACCATCCATCCATGTAGCTTTCTCCCAACCCCAACGATCCTTCTTGCAGAACGCGCTTAAAAAAACCGGGGTTGATCACCTGGATATCAAAAGGACGGGTACCGTTGATGGTGATATCCGCGCTAGCCAACATGTCCTGTACGATGTGGAACCAGGGGGCGGTCTCCTCATCCCATTCTTCTGTATAAGGTGAACTCATCGTGTCTCCTTAACTTTTCTTAGATAAAAGTATCGTAAACAGACCTGGAAAACACTTATCGCAGCCGGGGTATCGGCTGTCACCAGAGAAAATGAAACACGGTATTATACCCGTCATACTTCAAGCCGCATGTACGTCGGCTACGTCCGTTACTCGGCTCATTCATGAGCCTCGCCCTAAAGGGCCAACGCTTTGACGTTGTGCAAAACGCTAGCGTGTTGTCATGCAACTCGATTATTTAGGGTATAGAATTAGAACGGCTTCAGCCAGCCTACAAGAAAGCTGGCTGAAGCAGAGAGGGAAAGCTGGCAGGGATAAGAAAATCGTCTGTATAGAATGGCTGCGGTTAGCGGCGATAGTCGAGGTAAGGGCCATCTGCCACTGAACGACGTTCAATCAGCGTCGGGTGTACTTCAATGACGTGCGCATCTTCCCGTTTACTGGTTATGCGATCCAAGAGCATAGAGAACGCGGACTGGCCCAGACGCTCCTTTGGCTGGTGGATGGTGGTCAGCGCAGGTGTAAAGAAGCGTGCGTGGCGCACGTTGTCATAACCGATCACCGAAATATCCTGCGGTACGCGCAGACCCAGTTCGTCAGCCGCACAGATAGCACCCATCGCCATAATATCGCCGCCGCAGAATACGGCGGTTGGCCGCTGTTTCTGTGCGAGAATCTGATGCATGGCTTTATAGCCGGACTCCGGTTCAAAATCGCCCCGAACCACCCATTCGTCGCGCACGGAAATGTCGGCTTCCTTCAGTGCTTTTAAAAAACCGAGGTAGCGTCCGCTGCCGGTATTGCGTTCTTGAGTGCCGGGGATGGCACCGATATCACGATGGCCGCGTTCGATCAGGTAGCGACCTGCCATATAACCACCTTCAAAGGCGTTATCGATAATCGTATCGGTAAAATCGCTGTGCATTTGTCCCCAGTCCATAACGACCATCGGAATGCTGCGATAATCTTCCAACATCGACAATAGTTCTGGTGGGTACTCGGCGCACATCACCAACAGGCCGTCGACACGTTTTTGCGCCAGCATGGAAAGGTAGGCGCGCTGCTTGCCGATGTCGTTATGCGAATTACACAGCACCAGCGTGTAGCCTTTGGCATAGCAGCTGTTTTCAACGGCTTCAATGATCTCGGCGAAATAGGGGGCTTCGCTGGAGGTGGCCAGCAAGCCGATAGATTTAGTGTGATTAACTTTGAGGCTGCGGGCGACGGCGCTGGGTGAATAGTGCAATTCTTTGATTGCTGCCCTGACGGCTGCCTTAGTCTCTTCGGCGACGAAACGTGTTTTATTGATCACGTGCGATACGGTTGTGGTAGAAACGCCAGCACGCTTTGCCACATCTTTAATCGTTGCCATCTAAAAATGACTCCTGAACTTACCTGTTATAGACGTAAGTATATTGTTAATCGTTTGCCTACGTTTAATGTTCTTCTTCTAAGCTAAAAAACAGGATTTCAGAAGGAGAATGCCGAATGTTATACCGAAGGGATCTGGGTTGACGTTTTTCGACTGATACGCAGCGCTTTCATAAACAGCGGATTGTGTCCGATTTATCATGAAAGTGGAAGGGCTAATTTATACTATTAGTGATGCATTCGTCCGAGATTTTTCGCTAGAATTATGAAAGAATCGTAATAACCCTATTATTTGTGGCTTTAACTACCTAAACGCGCTCGGCTGTGCAGGGTTGTGTCTTTTCAGATGAAGCTTTCAGATAAAATTTGTTCGTTAATAAGGAGTCATTTATGGATACAGATCTGAAGATGTCTTTGCTGACAACTATTGGTTCGTTGGCGGTGATCATCGTGTTTAGTTTTACAGCGGTGCTGAACTAACCAAACGACTGGTTAGATATTCAGACACGTTGATGATGCCATAAACGTGTCTGAATCGCTTTTATACCCGCCATACTTCAAGTTGCATGTGCGTTGGCGTTGTTCAAAACGTTAACGTTTTGTCCTGAAACTCGAATTATTTAGGGTATACAAGAGATATAATCTGTTCTTAACGAATGGTTTGCGGTGTCACTACACGACGCGCGCCAACGTAGTGCTCCTGCCAATAATCTTCACTCAACTTGCTGATACGAATATCTGAGCCTGTACGCGGCGACTGAATGAATTTCCCTTCCCCCAGATAAACTCCGACGTGATCGGCCGCGCCACGATTATTGATGCGGAAAAAGACCAAATCGCCACTTTCCAGCTCGCTCTTTTTAATCGGAGCGGCGTCGCGCAGGTGATACATTTCGTTTGCGGTGCGTGGAATTTGGATTTTAACGACATCTTTGTAGGCGTAATAAACCAGTCCGCTACAGTCGAACCCAGTAAAGGGAGATGAACCGCCCCAGTGGTAAGGCTTGCCTATCTGGCTCATCAACTTATTCATTGCCGTTGTTTTGGCATGCTGATAGCGCTTTTTATGCGCAGCGCTTAACGCCATTCCTTTTTCTGTCAGCGACGGATTTTTATCTGCCTTACCCTTGAGTGCGGTCTTCTTCAGACCGGTTTTGACTCTGGTTTGTGCGGTTGTTTGTTTCTCTTCAGACTTCAGCTTTTTAAGATTTTTTTTCACTAGCGCAGGTGTACTACTTTGCGTCCGTGACGGCTTTTTTTCTGTCGCTTTGCTCGCGGTACGGGATTGGGTTTTATTGCTGACTGCGGTAGGTTCTGGTTTTTTGCTTTTGATCGGCGTCGGTGATTTAGCATTACCCTTTGTTTGACGGCTTTTCTTATTCGTTTCTGCCACGGCGCTTTTCTTCGGCGCAGAATGCGGGGTAGACGGCGCAGCCTGAACCACGTTCAGGGATAGATTACTGAAAAATAATATAAAAAGAGTAATAAATAAGCGCATAATAAAAGTGACCGAACATAATCCTTAACTCGCTCAATCCCCACAGTATTCCTGAAAACGGTGTTATAAAAAAGTGGGCATGGCCTCTTTATTCATACAGAATAGTGAAAAAACGTTAATAGTTATTTTTTCGATTGATTTATCAGCGTTTTCTGACGTTGATTTCATCAATGATGAATGCTTTCAGGAAAAAAATAACCTTACAAAAAATGGCGTTTTTTTGTGGCTAGTGGCATCGGTACAATATCACTGAGTCAATGTCGCTGTCGTAGCATCTCTGACGGCGGCTCATGGTTAGCGTTTTGGACGTTAGCCATCCTATAGAATTAAGGAAGCAAGAAGATGACGACACCGACAATTGAAAAAATTCAGCGCCAAATTGCTGAAAACCCGATTCTGCTGTACATGAAAGGTTCCCCGAAATTGCCAAGCTGCGGCTTTTCCGCACAGACTGTTCAGGCGCTGTCTGCCTGTGGCGAACGTTTTGCGTATGTTGATATTTTGCAGAACCCAGACATTCGCGCTGAGCTACCGAAATACGCGAATTGGCCGACATTCCCGCAGCTGTGGGTTGACGGCGAGCTGATTGGCGGTTGTGATATCGTGATGGAAATGTTTCAGCGCGGTGAACTGCAACCGCTGATCAAAGAAACGGCAGACAAATACAAAGCGCAGCAGGCCGATCAAGAGTAAGGCTTTCTTCTGGCGTAATGACGATGTCAAATGTTGTTACGATGCGAGCGTAAATCCTTCCAACGGGTGCTTTATGGCACCCGTTTTTTGATCTCAATCTTTTCAGTCTTCGGCTGACGCGTCTTCCAGAGAACTTTCTTCCAGTGCTAGCGGCCAGCCGCCCAGACGTTTCCAGCGATTAACCAACTCGCAGAACAGTAATGCTGTCTGATTGGTGTCATACAGCGCAGAGTGCGCCTGGCTGGAGTCAAACGCAATACCGGCGGTAATACAGGCTTTAGCCAGAACCGTTTGGCCTAACACCAGCCCGCTGAGAGCGGCGGTATCGAAAGTGGCGAAAGGATGGAACGGATTACGTTTCAGGCTACAGCGTTCCGCTGCTGCTGCCATAAAGCTATGATCGAATGTGGCGTTATGCGCCACGATAATCGCGCGGTTGCAACCCTGATCTTTGATCCCTTTACGCACGACTTTGAAAATTTCATGCAGCGCATCATATTCGCTCACTGCGCCACGCAGGGGGTTGGTGGGGTCAATACCGTTAAACGCCAGTGCGGCGGGTTCCAGAATCGCGCCTTCGAAGGGTTCGACATGAAAATGCAGCGTTTCATCTGGCTGTAACCAACCGTCTTGATCCATTTTTAATGTTACCGCTGCAACTTCCAGCAAGGCATCGGTTTTCGCATTAAATCCGGCGGTTTCAACATCAATCACTACCGGGTAAAACCCACGAAAACGGCCGCTCAGGGCATTCAGATCACTTTTATCAGCCATTTTTCTCTTAATTGTTAGCAAAACGCAGCGCGCATTATTGCAAATTTTGACTGGAGATGCAGCATGCCCGTTGTTGTTTCAAACCGCAGTGATGGCAGAAGAAGAGGGGGAACAGGTGCTGATGCCGCACCTGTAGAATGCATGGGATTAGTGACCGATGCCGTTACCCGCGTGGGCATTTTCGATCAATTCGATCTTATAACCATCTGGATCTTCGATGAACGCGATCACAGTCGTACCGCCTTTGACCGGACCTGCTTCGCGCGTTACATTGCCGCCCGCTTTACGGATACGCTCACAGGTTGCGGCAACATCGTCAACGCCCAATGCGATATGACCATAGGCGTTGCCCAAATCATAACTGTCGACGCCCCAGTTGTAGGTCAGTTCGATAACCGCACCTTCGCTCTCTTCGGTATAACCGACGAAGGCCAACGTGTATTTGTATTCGGTATTCTCGCTGGTGCGCAGTACGCGCATGCCCAGGATTTGGGTATAGAAATCGATAGAACGTTGTAAATCGCCAACACGCAGCATGGTATGAAGTAAGCGCATAGTGTCCTCGTTAAAAAGTGCAACAAAAAGGGAAGTATAGCGTTGTGGCTCTACCGAGTCCAAACTGTTGGGATGATGCTAAAAATGCGACACTACGGTGAGGTTTGTGTTAAAACGTACTATCAGGAGGGATAAATAGCGCGTTGGGTCACTTTTAGACGGCTTGGCGTGTAAAAAAATCGTCAGTTATTACAATGGTTACCTAATTATTTTCATTATGACTGTCCGTTTGGGCTTGCCAGCGGTAAAGAACAGGGCTTCAATAAATAGAGTTGTCGCAGGAGGTGTTGTGCCAGAGCAACTTGAACTCTTTGTAGTCCCTAATCCATGCCGTGGTATTTGTCAGACGGATGAAGGCGGATATTGTCGCGGTTGCTTTCGCAGTCGTAATGAGCGCTTTAGTTGGGGCCAAATGAGTGATGCGCAGAAACAGGATGTGCTGCGTTTGTGTCGGCAGAGAATGAGACGGTCACAGCGTTCAGAGAAATCCGATACACCAGCAGAGTCCCGTCAGCCATCGTTGTTTTAAGTTATCTTGTCTTAGATGATCTATTTACGTGAAATTTTGTTTAAGCAACGCAGGAGCGTTCGATTGAATAAAATAAGCCTGAGATCATTTTTAAAAGACTTTTATTTGATAGAATCCATTCTAAGATGGAGCTATTTTTACAACAATAAAGTCATTTTTTATTCTTATAAATCAGAGTTGATTGCAATCCAGGGATATAACTTAGCGTGCTAACAATAAGGAGAGGTGATGGAATTGCCATTAGGATCTGATTTAGCCCGTCTGGTGCGCGTATGGCGTGCGCTGGTCGATCATCGATTAAAACCACTTGAACTGACTCAGACGCATTGGGTCACGTTGCATAACATATACCATCTACCCCCTGGGCAGTCGCAGATTCAACTCGCCAAAGCGATAGGTATTGAGCAACCCTCATTAGTCCGAACACTGGATCAACTTGAGGAAAAAGGGTTAATCACTCGCCACGTTTGTGCGCACGATCGTCGGGCAAAACGTATTATGCTGACTGAATCAGCAGAGCCAATCATACAGGCAGTCAATGGTGTAATTAGCCATACACGTAGTGAAGTATTATTTGGTATTACGCCGGAGCAGGTTGATGAATTAGCGCTGCTGGTTTCACGTCTTGAGAAAAATATATTGGCATTACATGAAAATCAAGCGTAGCTAAATTTGGGTTACGCAGAGGGAGAATTAAATCCCGGCAATATCACCAGTATTAATTATTGGTTATTTATTCCGGGAATTGATTATTCGTTGTGACGATCGCCGCAGTGCGTGGCGATCGTCACACAGCATTAGCGTGGAGAAACGGTGATACTGCGGCCATTGCTGGCCATGGCAACGCGTTGGCCTGCGCTGAATTTCGTATCGCCTTGTTTCTGTACCACCATAATGGTACTGCCGTCATCACGACGAATTTCCAATTCTACGCCCTGTGTGCGGTTCATCGCACCCGTAGCGCTTTGGCCGGCTACGCCACCCGCTACTGCGCCAGCTGCGGTCGCCAGGCTACGGCCGGAACCGCCGCCAATAGTGTTGCCCAAGAAACCGCCCAGAACAGCACCGCCCAGTGCACCGATCACGTTAGAATCTTCTCCCGCCTGAATTTGAACCGGACGCATAGAAACAATCGTACCGTAGGTTACGGTCTGCACCTGTTTAGCTTCGGATGCGCTGTAAACGTCACCTGAAAGCGTACTGGTATTAGCACAACCAGCCAGCGTGATACCAGCAAGAGTAACCACAAGCAAACGCTTCATCATAATACAAACTCCTTAATAGCGAATATGTCGGGCTGGCTCAGCCTCGGCCGACGCAGTGTTATACCAATAAATTATGGTCTGGCTCAGTGTAGCATGCCACTCTTTTTACTCTTTTTTGCAGAATATAATAGTGCGCTTAAATTGCGTATAAACAGAGAAGTAAATAGTACGAGAAAGGGCTTTTTTTGTAGCAAATATTATCAAAAACCCACATTTGGTTAAAACCTAACCCGTGTGGCAAAAACGTAAAAAATTTAATAATTCAGCGTGTTAACGTGCTACTTTTATTCTCAACGTAACGGTTGTTATCGGTGTTCTCTTTTTATCCCACAGGGGCAAAGGCTATATAATGAGATCAGGCAGATATATTGGCGTAATGTCCGGCACCAGCCTTGATGGTGTGGATGTTGTGCTAGCCGCCATTGACGAACATACGGTTGCGCAGCAGGCCAGCTACTGCCATCCGATACCCCAGGATATCAAAATGGCCATACTGGGGATGTGTCAGGGGCAGGCGGTGACGCTGTCTGCGCTCGGACAGTTGGATACGCGTTTGGGCATCTTGTTTGCCGAAGCCGTGCTGACGCTGCTTAAAGAGACGGAGCTGAGCGCGGAGGACATCACCGCGATTGGCTGCCACGGACAGACGGTCTGGCATGAGCCCACAGGCGATGCGCCTTGTACGTTGCAGATCGGCGATAATAACCGCGTTGCCGCATTGACTGGCATCACAACCGTTGGTGATTTTCGACGCCGCGATTTGGCCTATGGCGGGCAGGGCGCTCCGCTGGTGCCATCATTCCACCATGCGTTGCTGCTGCATCCTACTGAACGACGTATCGTGCTCAACATCGGCGGGATCGCCAATCTGTCCCTGTTGGTGCCGGGTGCGCCCGTGCGCGGCTACGATACGGGGCCCGGGAACATGCTGTTGGATGCCTGGATCTGGCGGCACTGTGCGCAACCGTATGATAAAGACGCCGTGTGGGCGATGAGCGGTCAGGTAAATCCACTATTGCTACGCCGAATGTTGACCGATCCTTATTTTGCGTTGCGAGCCCCCAAAAGCACTGGACGTGAGTATTTCAATCTGGGTTGGCTGGAAAGAATGCTGGCTGGCCTGCCGCCGATAGCGCCGCAGGATGTTCAAGCGACGCTGGTTGAGTTAACGGCTATGAGCATCGCTGAACAGGTGCTGTTGGTCGGTGGATGCGAACGCTTATTGGTTTGCGGCGGTGGAGCACGTAATCCGCTCATTATGGCACGTCTCTCTGCGCTGCTGCCGGGCATCGAAGTCAGCACGACGGATGAGTGTGGCGTGAGCGGCGATGATATGGAAGCGCTGGCATTTGCCTGGCTGGCGTCACGCACGCTGTCGGGGTTGCCGGGCAATCTGCCCTCTGTCACGGGAGCGAGCCAGGAAACGGTGTTAGGCGCGATTTATCCGGTTAACGCGGATTAATCAGATTTTGCCGAGAGGTTCATAATTATCCTCTTGTTAAACTTACATGAGCGGCAACGCCAGTTGACGCTATCGATAAGAATGACAGGAGAAAAAATGAAACGATTGCTGACGGGGACCGCGCTGATTCTGCTGAGCGGATGCAGCTATTTTGGCCATAAACAGACGGTGGAAACGCTGCATTATCAGTGTGGCACGATGCCGTTAACCGTTACGCTACAGCAGGGCGGTGAAGCGACTCCGCAGGTGAGTTTCCTGCTGGACGGTGAACGTCTGACGCTTCCTCAAGTGGTGTCCGCTTCTGGCGTCAGATATAGCAATGACACCTACACTTTCTGGAGTAAAGGCGATCGTGCATTTATCCAGCGGGGTGAACGAGTTATCGTCGACGACTGTGTGTTGGCACCGATGTAACTGACGCCGCACGATCGCGGTGTCGCTGCTGATTGCGATTTTTCGGGTACGGGAGCAAAATGGGATTTTCGCCCGCTTCTGGCCCGACATTGCGACAGCAGGATATTATGACTCAGGAACGTTCCCCCTCTGACGGTACGCCTCTTATTCAACCCGCCGATATTGCTGACATCCGCCGTGAATACACGCGTGGCGGGCTTCGCCGAGGCGATCTTCCCGCAAATCCGCTGGATTTATTTGAACGCTGGCTGAAGCAGGCCTGCGACGCGAAACTGGCCGATCCTACCGCGATGTCCGTCGCAACCGTGGATGAACACGGTCAGCCTTACCAGCGTATCGTTCTACTGAAACACTATGATGAGAAAGGCATGGTGTTTTATACCAATATGGGTAGCCGCAAAGCTCATCATCTCGAAAACAATCCACGCATCAGCCTGCTGTTCCCTTGGCATATGTTGGAGCGGCAGGTAATCGTGCTGGGACGCGTAGAGAAGCTACCGGCGCTTGAGGTGCTGAAATATTTTCACAGCCGCCCGAAAGACAGTCAGATTGGCGCGTGGGTATCAAAGCAGTCCAGCCGGATTTCAGCGCGTGGCGTGCTGGAAAGCAAATTTTTGGAATTGAAGCAAAAATTTCAGAATGGCGAGGTGCCTTTGCCGAGCTTCTGGGGCGGCTTCCGTGTCGTTATCGATTCTGTCGAGTTTTGGCAGGGCGGTGAACACCGTCTGCATGACCGATTTTTCTACCAGCGGCAGGACGCGGGCTGGCAGATCGATCGTTTAGCGCCTTAATCGCGAAATATCCGTGTTAAACGCTGGCGCTCCTATCATCAGCACTTTATCCTATGAAGTTTCGCGTTGACTGGGCATTACGCGGTGATATGGCGTTCATAGCTGGTTGCGTAACGTCATGCGGCAGCGAAATCATCATGCGACAGCAAACAGGTATGCTGCGCATCTCTCACGGCATTGTGCGTAAACCCAACGGGAACGTAACGGCCTATTTTTATAAAAATGGAGTTATCGATGGCGAGTAGTAACCTGATTAAACAATTGCAAGAGCGGGGCTTGATTGCCCAGGTGACGGATGAGGAAGCGTTAGCAGAGCGGCTGGCGCAAGGGCCAATTGCACTGTATTGCGGTTTCGATCCCACCGCTGACAGCTTGCATTTGGGGCATCTGGTGCCGCTGCTCTGCCTGAAACGCTTCCAGCTGTCTGGCCACAAGCCGGTTGCGCTGGTTGGCGGTGCCACCGGGCTGATTGGTGACCCAAGCTTTAAAGCCACCGAGCGTAAGCTGAACACGGCTGAAACCGTGGGTGAGTGGGTAGAGAAAATTCGTCGTCAGGTTTCTCCATTCCTGGATTTTGACTGCGGCAAAAACAGCGCGATCGCCGCCAATAATTACGATTGGTTCGGCAATATGAACGTGCTGGATTTCCTGCGTGATATCGGTAAACACTTCTCCGTTAATCAGATGAT
This sequence comes from Pectobacterium actinidiae, assembly GCF_000803315.1. Classification (NCBI taxonomy): domain Bacteria; kingdom Pseudomonadati; phylum Pseudomonadota; class Gammaproteobacteria; order Enterobacterales; family Pectobacteriaceae; genus Pectobacterium; species Pectobacterium actinidiae. The sequence continues at coordinate 2,569,621 of NZ_JRMH01000001.1, read as the reverse complement.
TAGCAAAGAAGCCGTCAAGCAGCGTTTAAACCGTGATGACGTCGGCATTTCGTTCACCGAGTTTTCTTACAACCTGTTGCAGGGATACGATTTTGCCTCGCTGAACAAACAGCATGAGGTCGAACTGCAAATTGGTGGTTCTGACCAATGGGGTAACATCACGTCCGGTATCGACTTGACGCGCCGCATGAACCAGAAACAGGTCTACGGTTTGACTGTACCGTTGATCACAAAATCTGATGGCACGAAGTTCGGTAAAACGGAAGGCGGCGCAATCTGGCTGGATGCCAGCAAGACCAGTCCTTACAAGTTCTACCAATTCTGGATCAACACGGCAGATGCCGATGTGTACCGCTTCTTGAAATTCTTCACCTTCATGAGCCTCGAAGACATCGATGCGCTGGAAGAAGAAGACAAAAACAGCGGCAAAGCTCCACGCGCGCAGTATGTGCTGGCCGAAGAAGTGACTCGTATGGTGCACGGTGAAGCGGGTCTGGAGGCGGCTCGTCGTATTACACAAAGCCTGTTCTCTGGCGCATTGCAGGATATGACGCAGGACGATTTTGCTCAACTGGCGCAGGATGGTATGCCGATTATTGAACTGGAAAACGGCGCGGATTTACAACAGGCGCTGGTCAGTGCCGAGCTGGTGCCGTCACGCGGTCAGGCTCGTACGATGATCGCTTCGAATGCGGTAACCATTAACGGCGAAAAACAGGCCGATCCTGAATATACCTTCAGCGATTCCGACCGTCTGTTTGATCGCTACACCTTGCTGCGTCGTGGCAAAAAGCACTACTGCCTGATTTGCTGGAAAGCATAAGCATCACCGATAAGGGAGCGTCAGCTCCCTTTCTTCTTGTAAGTTGAGGCGCACAGGCGCTGGCAAGGATTTGAGTTGTATCTAATGAAAAATATACTTTCCATCCAATCACATGTCGTTTTTGGTCATGCCGGTAACAGTGCGGCAGAGTTTCCGATGCGTCGGATGGGCGCAAACGTTTGGCCGTTGAATACGGTGCAGTTCTCCAACCATACCCAATACGGTCACTGGACGGGGTGTGTGATGCCAGCCAGCCACCTGACCGACGTGGTGCAGGGAATTGCGAACATCGACAAACTGAAGACCTGCAATGCGGTGTTGAGCGGCTATATCGGTTCTGCCGAGCAAGGGGAACATATTCTGGGTATTGTTCGTCAGGTAAAAGCCGCCAACCCTGATGCGCTGTACTTCTGCGATCCCGTGATGGGTACGCCGGAGAAAGGCTGTATCGTCGCGCCCGGTGTATCTGATTTCCACTGCCAGCAGTCGCTGCTAGCGGCCGACATTATCGCGCCGAACCTACCTGAACTGGAACTGCTGGGTGGTCGTACCGTGCATAACGTGGCGGAAGCCATAGAGACTGCGCGAGCCCTGTGTGAAAAAGGGCCGAAAATTGTTCTGGTGAAACACCTTAGCCGAGCGGCCACGCGTGAAGACAGCTTTGAAATGCTGCTGGTGACGCCGACGGATGCCTGGCACATCAGCCGCCCGCTGGTAGAGTTTGAACGTCAACCTGTCGGCGTGGGCGATTTGACCAGTGGATTACTGCTGGTGAACTTGCTGAAGGGCGTGGCGTTGGATAAAGCGCTGGAGCACACCACGGCGGCGGTCTATGAAGTCATGCTGGTGACGAAAGAGATGAATGAGTATGAGCTACAGCTGGTTGCGGCTCAGGATGGGATTGCCAATCCGCGTCATCATTTCCAGGCCATTCGCCTCGCGTAAAACGTATAGCGCCCCGAAATTCGGGGCGCTATTGCATATTAACCTTTCAACCTTTCAACCTTTCAACCTTAAGCGCGGTAACGACGGAAGGGCGCTCGGCAATATGGTCGAGGTAAGCCGCCAGCGCAGGGTAGCGAAACATATCCAGTTTTAGCGACTGCGCCCAACGCATTACGGTAAACAGATACGCATCGGCGATACTGAAGCGGTTGGCGACCAGATAGTTCTGTTCACTCAACACCAGATTGATATAACGGAATTTGACCTGCAAATACTCCATCAGCAGCTCTTTATACGTTTCCGGCGTGCCGGAACGGAAGAGTGGCGTAAACGTTTTGTGCAGCTCAGCAGAGATGTAATTCAGCCATTCGAGTGTATGGTAGCGCGCCATACTGCCAGTAGGGGCGATAAGGTTACAGTGTGGAACCAGGTCGGCAATGTACTCGGCGATAGCGACACCTTCAGTCAGGACAGAACCATCATCCAGTTCTAGCGCTGGCACCATCCCTTTCGGGTTGATGAACGTATAATCGGTGCCACGCTCTGTCTTTTTCGTGCGCAGATTGACCTTCTCCAGTTTGAATTCCAATTTGGATTCGATCAAAACAATGTGTGTAAAAAGAGAACTGCTTTCAGCTTTGTAAAACAGTTTCATGGAAGCCCCTTCCTATTATTATTTTTCCATCAACACATGCGCTGATGATTGTTGAATAACGACATGTCGTTTTTTTACAACAAAACGTAATGGGAGAGTGTGAGGCCTCTTGCAAAATACTCCTTATGTATGATTTTTACGTGAAACTTTGGCGATTTTTGCGGCGGAAAACCAAATTTTCATACGTCACTCCGGGGCAACTTCTGGGGGGCAAGAGCGCGATAGTCAGATGGGCGAGGGGAGAGATCAGAGAGAGGCGTCAAATAAATGGTGTTGTTGATTTTTGCAGGCAATACGGTGAAATCAGCGGCGTGGGGGATGTTTTTTGATACATGATTTATAGAGATTAATTAATTATTACTAAATCTTTTGATAAGAAAAATTTCATTAGTGACAGATTTCGTATTTTTCATGATACCGTCGATTTAAGTTATTCCCCAAGGTTAGCGTCTAGTAGATATTTAAAAAATAGGGAAGGTTATGAAGGGGTGCTATTTAAAAGTGAAGTTGATTAACCTACCCCTTTATTTATCGCATGTAATAAGGGAGGGGTAGTTATGTCAAACGATTTTCGCCGAGAGTGCACAATATTAATAAATAGCAACATTTCGAATTATACGTTACGTCTCGCCGAAATCTTTTCTATCCGTGATGGAAAAGTCAATACGCATCCCGAGTAACTATTACCATCACATCAAGACACAGATAATACGCTGGCAAAAATCGGAGAAGCCGTAGGTTGCTTACGCCTGTATGTTAGGCGACTCATGTTTGCTAATAATGTGTATTGTTTGATTCTATTCATTATCATGAGGTTACTATGAAAAAGAACGGGTTATTGTTTTTTATAGCCTTGGCTATTCTTCTAGGGATTATTGTCGGCGGTGCCTGTCATGCTTTATTAACGGCGCAGGAAGCCAAAGAGGTCGTATCCTACTTTAATTTAGTAACCGATGTTTTTCTTCGCCTGATAAAAATGATTATTGCGCCATTGGTATTCGCCACATTGGTCTCTGGCCTTGCTAGCATGGGGAACTCTTCTTCCGTTGGCCGAATAGGGCTGAAGGCGATGGTGTGGTTTATTTGTTCTTCCGTGGTTTCCCTTTTTATTGGCATGATGTTAGCCAATATCTTCGAGCCCGGTGTTGGAATGAATCTCGCCATTCCAAGTACCCCAATAGCGGTAGATACCGGCGTGAATACCGGTGGCTTTACACTGAAAAGCTTTATTGCCCATATATTTCCACGCAGCATTGTCGAAGCAATGGCGAATAACGAAATATTGCAGATTTTGGTGTTCTCCATGTTCTTTGGTTCCGCGTTGGCTTTTGTGAAAGGCCAGAATAAACATGCTGTCACGATGGAATCGATGATAGAGGAACTGGCGAAAGTGATGTTCCGGGTGACGGACTATGTCATGCGGTTAGCGCCTCTTGCGGTATTTTCCTCGCTGGCATCTTCTATTACGACAGAAGGGCTGGGGCTGCTCCTCGACTTTGGCAAAGTCATTGGGGAGTTCTACCTTGGGCTGGCATTGCTATGGGGACTCATGTTCGGGGCTGGTGCGCTGTTCCTCGGTAAGAAAGCCACCTGGGGACTGATCAAACTGCTGCGTGAACCCAGTATGCTGGCATTTGCCACCGCCAGTAGCGAAGCGGCTTACCCGAAAACGATGGAAGCACTGAGCGAATTCGGCGTTCCCAAAAAAATCACCAGCTTCGTACTCCCGTTGGGGTATTCCTTTAACCTTGTTGGCTCCATGATCTATCAGGCTTTCGCCATTCTGTTTATCGCGCAGGCTTACAATATCCATTTAAGTTTGACGGAGCAGACCTTGATTCTGCTGACGCTGATGATCACCAGTAAAGGTATGGCTGGGGTGGCACGTGCCGCAGTCGTAGTCGTGGCAGCCACTTTGCCGATGTTCAGCTTACCCGAAGCGGGCATTTTGCTGATTATTGGTATCGATCAGTTCCTGGATATGGGCCGCACGGCAACCAATGTGATTGGTAACGGTATGGCGACCGCCGTTGTTGCCAAACTGGAACGAAACCATGACCTGGAAGAGCGAGACCATGACGACGAAGAAGCACCTGTGATGGCAGCCGGGAATGTCTAAATTAACGTCAGGTTAATCCACTGGGCAGACGGCCTTCGGGCCGTTTTTCTCTTCTCTTTTCGCTCTCTTTCGTACGTTACCGTGACTGTTTTCCATCCCACTCGCGTTTATTCCGATCTGCTTCTTTCAATAGCTAACAGCTATCGTTGCGTTCATATCACATTGTTGCAAAAACGTTATTTTTTGTTTGTGTTATCTTTAAATAAGACCGCAAGCTCAGGCTGGTTATTCATTAATCGCCCGATGCAGAATAACGAATATACCCTAAAAGCAAGTTAATTTGGGAGGAAGCATGTCATCACACCTTCGCGACACTTGTCTGGACACACTGACGGTACAGAAGCAGATTTACCATTACTACAGCCTGCCGACGGCGGCGAAAACGCTTGGCAACATCGATAAATTACCGAAATCGCTCAAGGTGCTGCTGGAGAATTTATTGCGTCATCAGGACGGCGACACGGTAGAGCAGGACGATCTTCAGGCGGTTGTGGACTGGCTGAAAACAGGTCACGTTGATCGGGAAATTGCCTATCGTCCCGCGCGTGTGTTGATGCAGGACTTCACTGGCGTGCCCGCCGTGGTCGATCTGGCGGCGATGCGAGCGGCAGTGAAACGATTGGGCGGCGATGTGAATAAGGTTAACCCGCTGTCGCCGGTCGATCTGGTTATCGACCACTCGGTGACGGTTGACCACTTCGGCGATCGTCAGGCGCTAACGGATAACACGCAGCTCGAAATGGCGCGTAACCGCGAGCGTTATGAGTTTTTGCGCTGGGGGCAAAATGCCTTTAGCTACTTCAGCGTCGTGCCGCCGGGAACCGGGATTTGCCACCAGGTGAATCTGGAGTATCTCGCCAAGGCTATCTGGTATGAAAAGCGGGGCGACAAGCAGTTTGCTTATCCTGATACGCTGGTAGGAACCGATTCGCATACCACGATGATTAACGGTCTGGGTGTGCTCGGCTGGGGTGTCGGCGGGATTGAGGCTGAGGCAGCGATGCTGGGGCAGCCTGTTTCGATGCTGATCCCTGATGTGGTCGGCGTCAAGCTAAGCGGCAAGATGCGAGAAGGGATCACGGCAACCGATCTGGTTCTGACGGTCACGCAGATGCTGCGTAAACACGGCGTGGTCGGCAAGTTTGTGGAATTTTACGGTGATGGGCTGGATTCGCTGCCGTTGGCGGATCGCGCGACCATCGCCAATATGGCACCGGAGTATGGTGCAACCTGTGGCTTCTTCCCCATCGACCAAATTACGCTGGATTACATGCGGTTGACCAACCGTGCAGAAGAACAAATTGCGCTGGTGGAAGCCTACAGTAAACAGCAGGGACTGTGGCGTAATGCGGGTGATGAACCGGTATTTACCAGCCAGCTTGCGCTGGATTTATCGACGGTGGAAACCAGTCTGGCAGGGCCGAAACGCCCGCAGGATCGCGTGCCTTTAGCGGGTGTACCGGAAGCCTTTAAAGCCAGCCGGGAGCTGGAGGTTAGCACGGTGAAGAACCGTTCTGACTATGAAGAATTTACGCTGGAAGGCGAAACATATCGTTTACAGCAGGGGGCCGTCGTGATCGCCGCGATCACCTCCTGTACCAATACTTCTAACCCAAGCGTGCTGATGACGGCCGGGCTGCTGGCAAAAAATGCCGTCGAGCGCGGTCTGAAAACCAAGCCGTGGGTTAAGACCTCACTGGCTCCGGGTTCGCGGGTCGTAACGGATTACTATGCCAAAGCGGGATTGACGCCGTTCCTCGATGAACTGGGGTTCAATCTGGTCGGCTACGGCTGTACCACTTGTATCGGTAACTCCGGTCCGCTGCCGGATGCGATTGAAGCAGCGATAAAAGAAGGCGATCTGACAGTCGGCGCAGTGCTGTCAGGCAACCGCAACTTTGAAGGTCGTATTCATCCGCTGGTGAAGACGAACTGGCTGGCGTCACCGCCGCTGGTGGTCGCGTACGCGCTGGCGGGGAATATGAATATCGATCTGACACAAGAACCGCTGGGCGAAGATCGTGACGGGAAAGCGGTCTACCTGAAAGATATCTGGCCATCGGCCAAAGCAGTGGCGGACGCGGTATTGAACGTCAGCGCTGGCATGTTCCACAAACAGTATGCCGCCGTGTTTGAAGGCACGCAGGAGTGGCAAGATATCGAGGTCGACAACAACCCCACCTATCAATGGCCGGAAGAATCGACCTATATTCGCCAGACGCCTTTCTTTCTGGATATGGGAAAAGAGCCGGAACCGGTTCAGGATATCCACCATGCACGCATTCTGGCGATGCTGGGCGATTCGGTCACCACGGACCATATCTCACCAGCAGGCAACATCAAGCGCGATAGCCCAGCAGGAAAATATTTGCTGGAGCGTGGCGTCGAAACGGCGGAGTTCAACTCTTACGGTTCACGGCGCGGTAACCACGAAGTGATGATGCGTGGGACGTTTGCCAACATCCGTATCCGCAATGAAATGGTGCCAGGTAAAGAGGGCGGCTATACCCGCCACATCCCGTCGCAAAATGAGATGACGATCTATGACGCGGCGATGCGCTACAAGGACGACAATGTCCCGCTGGCGCTGTTTGCCGGGAAAGAATACGGCTCTGGCTCTAGCCGCGACTGGGCAGCGAAAGGCCCGCGTTTACTGGGCGTCCGAGTCGTGATTGCCGAATCGTTCGAACGTATTCACCGTTCTAACCTGATCGGGATGGGCATTCTGCCGCTGGAGTTTCCCGACGGTGTGACGCGCAAAACGCTGAAACTCACGGGGGATGAACAGATTTCGATTACGGGATTAAATCAGCTGACGCCGGGGGCGACGGTCGAAGTGAGCATCACTGATGCTGATGGCAATACGCAGACGATCAAGACCCGCTGCCGTATCGACACCCGCAACGAACTGACCTACTACCAGAACGACGGCATCCTGCACTACGTTATCCGCAATATGCTGTAGAACGATTTGCTCTCCTGCCGCGCTGGTGCACGTCTATTCCTCCGCACCAGCGCACGTTTTCCCACATTAAACTCTCGTATCCTCAGGCGAATTATGGTTATGTTGTAGAGACGCTAACTACATGGGGAATAAGTAAAAATTATTGCCCAGCCATGCCCTGAATATTCAAGCTGTGGGACGATACGTGTCGTTTGAGTCACGCGACGTGCGAGTGCTTATAAGCAAGTCCCACAAGAGAGGCTTGCAAGGTAATCAATACCAATGCCGCTATAACAGGAGGTTATATGAATGAGTTGATCAAAAAACGTTTTAAACATTCTCTGCTACTTCTCACGCTGTGTGCAACAGGGTCGATGACATCGGTTTTTGCGGCACAGGTTCCTGCCGGGACGGCGCTGGCAGACAAGCAAGAGTTGGTGCGAGGTAATGGTTCTGAGCCGGCATCGTTGGATCCGCATAAGGTGGAAAGCGATGTTGAAGGCCACATTATCAATGATTTCTTCGATAATCTGGTGCGTGTCGGGGATGACGGCACGATTCAGCCGCGATTGGCCGAGCGCTGGGATAATAAAGACAATACGGTGTGGACATTCCATCTGCGGCCTGATGCCAAATGGTCCAATGGTTCACCGATTACGGCGGATGATGTGGTGTTCAGTTGGCAGCGCCTTGGCGACCCTAAAACGCTGTCGCCTTACGGCAGCTACGTCGCCAGTATGTATGTGAAGAATGCGGCGGATATTATGGCGGGCAAGAAGGCGCCAGATACCTTGGGTATCAAGGCGTTGGATAGTCATACCGTTGAAGTGACTCTGGAACATCCACTTTCTTATTTCCTGGAAATGTCGGCTTACCATGTACTGGTGCCATTACCGAAAGCGGTGATAGAAAAGCATCCTGATAACTGGACGCAGGTCGGGAATTTTGTCAGCAGCGGTCCCTACACGCTGAGCGAGTGGGTGGTTAACGAACGTATTGTCGGCAAGCGCAATAGCCAGTATTGGGATAACGCGCATACCGTGATTAACAAAGTGACGTACCTGCCGATCAGCTCGCAGGCGGCGGAGTTAAACCGCTATAAATCCGGCGAGATTGACATTACGGGGCTTTTATCACCGATTCAGTTCGCATCATTGAAAAAAGAATACCCTCAGGAAGTGAAGGTGTCGCCGCAGATCGGTACCTACTTCTATCGCTTCAATACGAAAAAGGCACCTTTTGACGATCCTCGTGTTCGTCGCGCTCTGGATCTCAGCTTAGATAAAGATATTATCGCCAATAATGTGCTTGGGATGGGACAGACGCCTGCTTACAGTTTGATTCCTAAAAATATCGGTGGCTTCCAGCGTAAGGATCCTGAATGGGCAAGCTGGACACAGCAACAGCGCAACGAAGAAGCGAAAAAACTGTTGAAAGAAGCTGGATTTGATGAAAAACATCCGCTGAAATTCAACCTGCTTTACAACACCTCGGAATCGCACTTACGCGTGGCGATTGCCGCGAGTTCAATGTGGAAAAAGAATCTTGGCTCAGAAGTGACGCTGCAAAATCAGGAATGGAAAACGATGCTGGATACCGTACGTACCGGTAATTTTGAGGTGGTCAGACAGTCCTGGACAGGGGATTACAATGAAGCCAGTACGTTCTTGAATACTCTGGAAACGAATGACAGTAACAACAACGGTAAATTCAGTAATACACAGTACGACGCGTTGTTGAAAAAAGCGCTGACGGTGGAGGATAAGCAGGAGAAAGAGGCTATTTATCAACAGGCCTCAGATATTTTAGATAACACGATTCCATTACTGCCCATCTATTACTATGTTCAGCCACAGATGGTTAAGACCTATATTGGCGGTTTTTCTCCTAATGTGCGTGGTGATTATTACACGCAAGATATGTACATCATCAAGCACTAGCCTGAATAAGACTGCCGGTGAAAACCGGCTGTCTTCGCTGCGGAAACAATATTGGCGCAAGGCGGGAGTGCTATTTTATATCCAGCATGTGCCCCATTTTGGCAGCTTTGGTCGCCAGATAGTTCTCATTTTTCGGGTTACGTCCGACGATTAATGGCACGCGTTCAACGATATTGATGCCTGCTTCGTTGAGTATTTTCACTTTCTGCGGATTATTGGTCAGCAGGCGAACTTCATCAACGTCGAGCAGCTTGAACATGTCGGCGCACAGCGTGAAGTCGCGCTCGTCGGCGGCAAACCCAAGCTGATGGTTGGCTTCTACCGTATCGGCTCCCAGATCCTGCAACGCATAAGCGCGGATTTTATTGAGCAGACCGATATTGCGACCTTCCTGACGATGGTATAACAGCACGCCGCGACCTTCTTCGGCGATGTGGCCCAATGCAGCCTCAAGCTGGAAACCACAGTCACAGCGCAGGCTAAACAAGGCATCCCCTGTCAGGCACTCGGAATGCACGCGAGCAAGTACGGGAACTGAACCGGAAATATCACCATAGACCAATGCAAGGTGATCGTGACCTGTGGCGATCTCTTCAAAACCCACCATCAGAAAATCGCCCCACGGAGTGGGTAACTTGGCTTCCGCCACCCGTTTTAGCTGCATACTTTTCTCCAAAAAAGCTGTGTTCCAAAAAGCTATGTCCAAAAATAAAGTTCTGACGCGAATCCTACTGCTGCCTATCGCGCTTGACCAGCAAAAAAGCCTGTCTAAGAACATCACAAAAATTGAATTACAACGAGGCCTTACCGTGGTTTGGTTTCAGGTTCGTTGACAGAACTGAGCGCTATTTTACGCCATACTGACAGTTCGTGTCGGATTTTCTGATAGAATTGTGAAAGTTTTGTTGCATAGCATCATGCTGAATTATGGGAAGAAATTATGTTCGAAATTGCCAAACGAACCACTATTGGTGCTGCGCTATTACTGATTATGCCAATGACTATCTGGATGAGCGGCTGGCAGTGGCAACCGGAGTATGGTGGGCCGTGGTTGCGCGTACTCTTCTGGATTACCGAAACGGTGACATCGCCGTGGGGCATTCTGACCAGCATTGTGCTAGGTATTTGGTTTCTCTGGTGCCTGCGTTTTCGTCTGAAGCCTGCGCTCGGTCTGCTGGTCATCATGGCGATTACGGTGCTGATTGGTCAGGGAATCAAATCGGGGATTAAAGAGTGGGCAAAGGAATCAAGGCCCTATGTCGTCTGGCTGGAGAAAAATCATCAGGTTGACGACAGCTATTTCTACTCGCTGCCGCGTAAAGAGCGTTCGGAACTGGTGAAAACGCAATTGCAGGATCAAACGCAGATTCCGCAGTGGCTGCGCAGCCACTGGCAGTTTGAAACCGGCTTTGCATTCCCCTCTGGGCATACCATGTTTGCCGCAACCTGGGCGCTGCTGGGCGTTGGGCTGCTGTGGGCTCGTCGGCATTATAAAACGGTGGTGATCCTGATGCTCTGGGCCAGCGGCGTTATGGGTAGCCGTCTGGTACTCGGTATGCATTGGCCGCAGGATTTGGTGGTGGCGACGTTAATTAGCTGGCTGCTGGTGGTGGTTGCTAGTTGGCTGGCACAGCGCTGGTGTGGCCCGCTCTCGCTCCAGTATGAAGAAATTAAAGAGCAGGCGGAGGAGGATGCCGCTGAAAATAAATCCCCGTAGCCCTTTTATCGCGAGTTATCTCCAGTCACTCGCGCCTTGATGGCTGTAGAACCAAAAACGAAGGGACTGAGAGCGTGAGATCTGTTTTAGACGTTCTCGCCCTTCGAATAGCACTGCACTGAGGCAAGCAAAGTTGATGTGTTTCCATCGATTGCCTTTGGGAGCAAAACGTCTTACTCCTGATTAGATTTATCCCGCGTAATGTTGTCGGTTTTTCTGGCATCCGCGGGGTAGGGCTTGAATTACGCTGATTTTGACCACACCTTCTTTAACACAGCGTGATAACGCGGGAGACAAAAGACTGTGACAAATGGAGTGAGGCGGCAATTTCTGCTTGTTTCATCCCTTCGCTATAATAGAACGTAGCGATCTTGACCAATAATCGCTGTTCGTCCCACTTTGACATGACTCTTCCCCTTGCTGGCTTGCTGCTGTCATTTTTTTCAGCACAGAATAATAACAAGCACAGAGGGCGGTGGAGCGTGGTTCTTAATTTCCCAGTCTGCATCGGACATGGTAATTTAATGGGGTTTGTCGCCAAAATTTGGCATAATTCATCCGGTTAATGGATATCACAGGAAGGACAATGTGAAATATTTGCTGATTTTTTTACTCGTGCTGGCGATATTCATCATTTCTGTCACACTGGGTGCGCACAACGATCAGGTTGTGACATTTAACTACCTGCTGGCACAGGGGGAGTATCGCATCTCCACACTGCTCGCCACGCTATTTGCCTTGGGTTTTGCCCTTGGCTGGGTTATCTGTGGTCTGTTTTATCTGCGTCAGCGCATTGCGCTTGGCCGTGCACAGCGTAAAATCAAGCGTCTGGAGCAACAGCTTTCTACCTCCACCGAGGAGAATGTGGCGACAGTGCAGACGGTCACCCACTAAGGAATTCGCTCTATGTTAGAACTGCTGTTTCTGTTGCTGCCCGTGGCCGCCGCGTACGGCTGGTACATGGGTCGCAGAAGTGCGCAGCAGGACAAAGAGCAGGAATCCAACCGCCTGTCCCGTGAATATGTCACCGGGGTTAACTTCCTGTTGTCCAATCAGCAGGATAAGGCGGTTGAGCTGTTTCTTGATATGCTCAAGGATGACAGCAACACTTTTGAAGCCCACCTCACGCTCGGTAACCTGTTTCGTTCGCGCGGCGAAGTTGATCGTGCGATTCGCATCCATCAGGCGCTGACCGAAAGCGCATCGTTAACCTTTGAACAACGTCTGCTGGCTGTGCAACAGCTGGGTCGTGACTACATGGCCGCCGGGCTGTATGACCGCGCTGAAGAAAGTTTTAACCAATTGGTGGACGAAGAAGATTTTCGGCGCAGCGCCTTGCAGCAGCTCTTGCAGATTCATCAGGCGACCAGCGACTGGCAGACGGCAATTGATGTTGCTGAAAAGTTGGTCAAGATGGGGAAAGACCCACTCCGCGTGGATATCGCCCATTTTTACTGTGAATTGGCGCTATTGGCGATGGGGAGCGACGATCTGGATAAAGCGCTAACGTTCCTGAAGAAAGGGGCGGCAGCGGACAGTCAGTGTGCCCGTGCGTCTATCATGATGGGGCGCATCTATATGGCGCAGCAGGATTATTCGCGTGCCGTAGAAGCCTTGCGGCAGGTTCTCGATCAGGATAAAGAACTGGTTAGCGAAACGCTGCCGATGCTGCAAGAGTGCTATCAGCATTTAGATAAGCCCTTGGATTGGGCGAATTTCCTCAAACGCTGCGTAGAAGAAAATACCGGTGCGACGGCGGAATTGATGCTTGCCGATATCCTCGAAAGAGAGGAGGGGGCGGAGGTTGCACAGGCTTATATTAACCGCCAGCTTCAACGCCACCCCACAATGCGCGTGTTCCACCGCCTGATGGATTTTCACCTGCATGAAGCGGAAGACGGACGAACAAAAGAAAATCTTCAGGGTTTGCGCGATATGGTGGGCGAACAAATTCGCACCAAACCCCGCTACAGCTGCCGTAAATGTGGCTTCACGTCACAATCACTTTATTGGCAATGTCCTTCCTGCCGTACCTGGGCTAGCGTAAAGCCAATCCGTGGATTAGACGGGCAATAACCTCTCCTGATATCGATCGGCTATTTTTTTAATGCTATTTAGTTACAACATACTCATGATTATGAGTGATTTCGGTGCCAGCCAGCCTCTTTAACCGTATTGGTCTTCAGGTGGCTGGGATTTCCAAGGCGGGGCATGTAGAATGCGGCGGGAATTTTGGCTTCGCAAGAGACTGGGTGACGAATGAAAAACGAGAATCTACAGCAAAAGAATCAAACGGTATCATCCCCGATTGTGGTCGCACTGGACTATGCCAATCAGCAGACAGCGCTGTCGTTTGTTGACCGTATCGATCCGCAGGATTGCCGTTTGAAGGTAGGCAAAGAGATGTTTACCTTATTCGGCCCACAGTTTGTGCAGACGTTGCAGCAGCGCGGCTTTGATGTGTTTCTCGATCTGAAATTCCACGATATTCCGAACACCGTAGCACATGCTGTTGCGGCTGCGGCCGATCTTGGCGTGTGGATGGTGAATGTCCACGCCAGCGGCGGTTCGCGCATGATGACCGCGGCGAAAGAGGCGCTGGTGCCGTTTGGTAAAGATGCGCCGCTGCTGATTGCCGTGACCGTGTTAACCAGCATGGACGAAGACGATCTGCGCGGGCTCGGTATTACGCTTAGTCCGGCAGAGCAGGCGGAAAAACTCGCCGTGCTAACGCATAACAGCGGGCTGGATGGCGTGGTGTGTTCCGCACATGAAGCGCAACGATTGAAGCAGGTATGTGGGCAGGCGTTTAAGCTGGTCACGCCAGGAATTCGCCCCGCAGGCAGTGATGTCGGCGATCAGCGCCGTATTATGACGCCGATTCAGGCACAGCAAGCGGGTGTAGATTACATGGTGATTGGACGTCCGATCACCCAATCGGCGGATCCAGCACAGACGCTGCGTGAGATTCGCGCGTCATTGTTAAACGGTACAGCATCATGAGCATGCGTCGTGACGAGAACAGCCAACTGGTTTACTCCACGGAAACCGGGCGTATTAAGCCGGAAGAAGAACACGTCGTTCGGCCAAAAGGTGATGGCATCGTGCGCATCCAGCGCCAGACGAGCGGACGCAAAGGGAAAGGCGTATGCCTGATTAGCGGTCTCGATCTTGATGATGCCGCGCTGGACAAGCTGGCGGCAGAATTGAAGAAAAAATGTGGCTGCGGCGGATCGGTAAAAGACGGTGTGATCGAAATCCAGGGAGATAAGCGCGACTTGCTAAAACAGCTGCTGGAAGCTAAAGGAATGAAGGTTAAGCTGGCTGGTGGCTAAAGCACACAGAGATACTAGATAAGAGCAGCAGGTTAACTCCCATTAACCTGCTACCCATGAATTCGTTAGTCGACCTGACGGCCAATCAGCCCGCCGATAGCAGCACCGCCCAGCGTTCCTAATGTTCCGCCATCCGTTAAGATCGCACCACCTACCGCACCCGCACCGGCACCAATCGCGGTATTACGGTCACGTTTGGACATATTTGAACAGCCTGCAAGCGTTACAGCAAGCGTAATTGCCAGAGCGGCTGTTGCAAAACGTTTGTTTAATTTCATCTTTTTCCCCTTTCTGCTCTTAGTCTCACGTTTCTTGTGAGGAAATATCAAACAATGTGCTTTTTACGGTATTAAATAAAGAAAACGAGCCTTTTCCCGCGTGATGACAAGTATAATCATCGGAAAAAACTGCAACAGGTAAAAAATCTTAATTCCCCTGCGTTATGTTAACGATAGCAATAATTGATAAATTTGGCTGTTTTTTGCTCAATAATGCAGGGTGTCTCTTTCTTTTTCCCATAGCAGAACACCGCTAGGTCTTTAGCGATTTAGCCCATAGCGACGAACTCGTCAGGCCGCGAGAATGGTGTTATCGCGCCGAGGGGAGGCTGATTATGTTAGAAACGCTAAAAAAACAGGTGTTGGAAGCCAATCTGGCCTTGCCGCAGCACAATCTGGTGACGTTTACCTGGGGAAATGTCAGCGCGGTGGATCGAGAGCGCGGCCTAATGGTGATCAAACCTTCCGGCGTGGAGTATGCGGTCATGACGCTGGAGGACATGGTTGTCGTTGAGCTGGAAAGTGGCAAGGTGGTGGAGGGGACGAAGAAACCGTCGTCAGATACCGATACCCACCGCGTGCTGTATCTGGAATTTACCGATATCGGCGGTATTGTGCATACCCATTCCCGCCATGCCACGATCTGGGCGCAAGCCGGTAAAGATATCCCCGCCTGGGGAACAACGCATGCGGACTACTTTTATGGCCCGATTCCTTGCACGCGTCTGATGACGGACGAGGAAATCAACGGTCGCTATGAGTGGGATACGGGAAGGGTGATCGTTGAAACCTTCCGCCAGCGTGGCATTTCTCCGGTGGATGTTCCTGCCGTATTGGTTAATTCACATGGCCCCTTTGCATGGGGGAAAGATGCAGACAACGCGGTACACAACGCCGTTGTTCTGGAAGAGCTGGCCTACATGGGGATTTTCTCGCGCCAATTAACGCCTCAATTGGGCGAGATGCAACAAACACTGTTGGATAAACACTACTTACGCAAGCACGGCAAGAACGCCTATTACGGACAATAAACCGCCGCGATTCCTTCACGTTACTTGTAAGCCCCATACATAACAATAACGCCGCATCAGCGGCGTTATTGTTATGTATGGGGCTTGATTCGTTATGTATGGGGCTTGATTCGCTCGATCCTGAACGGTGCAAACGCAGTGCTAAATCCGTAAGCCGTTAACTAAATAAAAAATTTCTGGGGGAAATTTTTAACGTTGCGTCAGGGGGGCGGGCAGGGATGGCACGCCATAAAAAATCCCTCCGCGAGGGAGGGATTGGAGAAAGTGTCTCTGCGGTGCTTAAGGCTGAGCGCCGTCCCGTAAGACAATCGGTGTCTCTTTTGCCGTTGGGACATCGCTATTCATCGCACGACGAATGACAAAGAAGGCGGAAATCAGCATGGTTACCGCTACCAGCATGAAGAACCCACACAGTGCGGCGTTGATCTGATTACTGAAGACGATAGTTTCCATGTCTTTAATCGATTTGGCCGGTGCGATCAGCGTGTTCTGTTCGATACCCGCCGCGAAGCGTTTCGCCTGAGCCAGAAAGCCGATACTCGGTTTTTCATGGAAAATTTTCTGCCAACCCGCCGTCATCGACGTAATAAACAGCCAGACGGTAGGCACAATGGTCACCCACGCATAGCGCTGCTTCTTCATCTTAAACAACACCACGGTGCCGAGAATCAACGCCATCGAGGCCAACATCTGGTTACCGATACCGAACAGTGGCCAGAGTGTATTGATCCCGCCCAGTGGATCGATCACGCCCTGATAGACGAAGAATCCCCAGCCGGAAACGGCAACGGTCGTACCCGCCAGATTCCCCAGCCAGGAATGGCTGTTCGCTAATCTGGGAATCGCAATACCGACCAGATCCTGCACCATGAAACGACAGGCTCGCGTTCCGGCGTCAACCGCAGTCAGAATGAACAGCGCTTCAAACAGAATCGCGAAGTGATACCAGAAGGCCATCATCGCCCGGCTGTTAAAGATTTCCGTGATAATGTAGGCCATGCCCACCGCAAAGGTCGGTGCACCGCCGGCGCGGGAAAGAATTGAGGCTTCGCCAACGTCATTGGCAATGGCGCTTAATTCCTGCGGGGTAATCACAAATCCCCAGTTATTGATGGCTAACGAAGCGCTCTCAACCGTGGTGCCGATCAGGGCGGCGGGTGAGTTCATGGCGAAGTAGATACCCGGTTCGATAACCGAGGCACAAATCAGCGCCATAATCGCTACGAAGGATTCCATCAGCATGGCACCATAGCCGATGAAGCGAATATGGCTTTCACGTTCAACCAGCTTCGGCGTGGTGCCGCTGGAAACCAGTGCGTGGAAGCCGGAAATCGCGCCGCAGGCGATGGTGATAAACAGGAAGGGGAACAGCGTACCGGAGAAGACCGGGCCGGAGCCGTCAATAAAACGAGAAACGGCAGGCATTTTCATTTCCGGCATTGCGAATACAATACCGAAGGCCAGCCCGACAATGACCCCGATTTTCAGGAACGTAGAGAGATAATCACGCGGTGCCAGCAGCAGCCAGACGGGCAGGACGGACGCCACGAAGCCGTAAATCACCAGTACCCAGGTGAGTGACGTCCCTTTCAGCGTGAAGAACGGCCCCCAGTAAGGGTGTACGGCGATGTTGCCGCCATAGACAATCGCCAGCATCATTAGCACAAAGCCGATGATGGACACTTCAGCGATTTTGCCTGGACGTAAAAAGCGCATGTAAACGCCCATGAATAGCGCGATAGGGATGGTGGCGGCAATCGTGAACAATCCCCACGGACTCTCTGCCAGCGCTTTAACGACGACCAGCGCCAGCGCCGAGAGAATGATGATCATCACGCCCAGCGCACCGAGCATCGTGATAATACCCGCGAATGTACCCAGTTCCTGTTTTGCCATCTCACCCAGAGAACGACCGTCTCGGCGGGTTGAGATAAACAGCACCAGAAAATCCTGCACGGCACCCGCCAGCATCACGCCGACCAAAATCCAGATCGTACCGGGCAGAAAGCCCATTTGTGCGGCGAGAATCGGTCCAACCAGCGGCCCGGCTCCGGCGATGGCGGCGAAGTGGTGGCCGAACAGTACCCATTTATTGGTGGGTACGTAATCCAGACCGTCGTTATGACGCTCTGCCGGTGTCAGCCGGCGATCGTCGAGCTCAAACACTTTTTTGGCAATGAACAGGCTGTAAAACCGATAGGCGATGCTGTAACACGACACAGCAGCGATAACTAACCACACGGCATTGACGTGTTCACCGCGGCTTAGCGCCAGCGTGGCGAACGAAAAGGCGCCCGCCAGGCCAACGAGTAGCCAGATCACAATGCTCTTTACGTTACTCATAACAACGGCTCCTTCGTTATTCAGAAAAGGTATACCGCAATACTTCAAGCTGCATGTGCGTTGGCTTCCCTTACTCACCCCAGTCACTTACTTGTTGTAAGCTCCTGGGGATTAATGAGCTTCATAAATGAAGCTCACCCTTCGGGCCAGCGCTGGCGCTGTTCAAATCGGTTAAAACCGATTTGTCATGCGGTTGCCGCGTTATGAGGCCCATAAATGAGCCTCGCCCTCGCGGGCCAATGCTTTGCATTGTTCAAAACGTCAACGTTTTGTCCTGCAACTCGAATTATTTGAGGTATATGGCGCGGGTGTTAATGCAATTTAACAATAGTGGGTTTAATGGCGAAGAGAAGCGAATGGATGAGAAAATGTGAGCGAAGGTGAATTTTTGTAAAGAAAATTAAAGCCCAAACAAGGGGTAAGGTGCTGGCGCGGTAAAAAGGGAGAAATAAGTGCGGAAAAACAGCTGGCCCAACTTGATAAATAATCAGCGCTGACGTGCGATGTAGTTCATGGCGCTATGCCGGCTAATGGAACTTGAGCGCGGACATAACCCGCGCATTTTTGTATGTGCTGTCTATTTCATCAATGGCACTCTACGGATGCCGTCAACGGGCTGCTTCGTTTATCGACCACACCAACCACGATAGCAAGGATCAGCGCACTCAGCGACAGAACCCCGCCTGCCCAGTTTGGTGCCGTGAAACCGAAGCCGCTGGCGATAACGCTCCCGCCCACCCAGGCACCAAGGGCATTACCAAGATTAAAGAGCCCAATATTGACCGCTGAAGCAAGCGTCGGCGCGCCTGCGGCTCTGGCCTTGTCCATCACCAGTTTCTGAATGGGAGAGACAGTCGCAAATCCAAAAGCCGCCATCAGGAATATGCACAACACCGAGGCAATCTGACTGCTGGCCGTCAAATGGAAGATGAACAAAATGGCAGCCTGTCCAAACAGAGTGACATACAGCATGGGCATTAACGCTCTGTCTGCGAAGCGACCACCCAGCCAGTTGCCCACGAACAAGCCCAAACCGAATACCATTAGCAGCCAGGTAATCGATCCCTCTGAAAAGTGAGCCACTTCCGTCATCATGGGCGCGATATACGTAATTGAGGTAAAGAAAGCCGCAGGACCAAGAATCGTTATGCCCATTGACAGCAGGACTTTCGCGTTTCCGAATGCAGCAAACTCATGCCCGATATGCTGTGCTTTGGGCTTGGCGGTGGGGGGGATAAGCACAAGTACGCCGACCGCTGTGGCGACCCCAATCACCGTGATGGCGTAGAACGTGGCTTGCCAGGAAAACTGATGGCTAATCCAGGTTCCTACAGGAACGCCAATAAGGTTAGCAACGGTAAGGCCGGAGAACATAAAAGCGATGGCGCTGACGCGTTTCTCTTTCGGCACCATTTCAGCGGCGAGTACAGAGCCAATCCCGAAGAAGGCGCCGTGCGTCAGAGAGGTGATAATGCGTCCGGCGATCGCTACCCCTATAGAAGGTGCAAGAGCCGTGACCAAATTCCCCAGAACAAAGAGCCCGGCCAGAAAAACCAACATGGTTTTTTTGGGTAACCGGGAGCCAAGAATAATGAGCACAGGCGCGCCGACAAAAACGCCAAGCGCATAGCTTGTCGCCATATACGCCGCCACAGGGATCGTTACCCCGTAATCAGCAGCGATTGCAGGCAGCAAACCCGCGATGATGAATTCTGTTGTTCCAATACCAAAAGCACCAATAACCAGCGCCCATAAAGCAATAGGCATGATATCCCCAATGTCTAACAATTTTTGCATGTGATAAATTATGCCTAATACTATTAGGGCAAGGAAATAAAATGACTAATGAAATTGAAAAAACGAATGTGCTTAGGCAAGAAAGGCACATCCCTGCAAAACTGGACGAAGTGGACCGAAAAATATTAGCCCTTCTGGCAACTGACAGCAGTCGGAGCTATGCCGAGTTAGGGGAAGCGCTGCACCTTTCCGCGCCGTCCGTGCATGAAAGAGTGAAGCGGCTAAAAAAGGATGGGGTCATTAAGGGTACCGTTGCAAAAATTGATGGCTGCAAGGTGGGGCGAACCTTATTAACCTTTGTGCTGGTAAACACGAAGAATGTCGTGAGCACCAAACGTTTATTGGCACTGAGTGATTTGCCGGAAATTGAGGAATTTCATACCGTTGCCGGAGATTGTGGCGTGATGCTCAAGGTTCGCGCCCGGGATACGGAAGGATTAGAGGAACTGTTAGGTAAGCTACAGGAAGTGGAAGGTGTCGACAGTACGCGTAGCTATATTGTTCTGTCGACCTTTGTTGAGCGTGGCCCTGTTCCCAGTTTATAACGCCTCTTGGTGACCAGAGACGCAGGGCCTGTGCTATACGCCTCTTAAAACAACCTGTTTCTCAAGACAATGCGTTGCTTAAGGCAGAACGTTTCCGGCGGCGCGGTAAATTTCATACCATTCTTCGCGGCTGAGCGACAGGGTAGACGCCGCCGCGATGTCACGGATACGTTCTGGACTCATGGTGCCGATAATCACCTGCATGGCGGCGGGGTGGCGCAAAATCCATGCGGTGGCGATCGCGGTATTGGTCACGTGATGCTGCTCGGCGATGTGATTAATCGTCGCGTTCAGCTTAGGGAATTTCTCGTTATCGAGGAAAACACCCTCAAAAAAGCCGTACTGGAAGGGCGACCAGGCCTGAATTGTCATGGTATTCAGGCGGCTGTATTCCAGAATCGCGCCATCGTGGTTCACCGATGCCGTGTTCGTCATATTCACGTTAAAGCCGGCATCAATCATGCCCGTGTGCATGATGCTGAACTGCAATTGGTTGGCAATAAGCGGCTGACGTACGGATTTTTTCAGCAGCTCAATTTGTAACGGATTCTGATTACTGACGCCAAAGTGGCGTACTTTCCCGCTGCTTTCCAGCTCATCAAAGGCGGCGGCCACTTCATCGGGTTCAAATAATGTATCCGGGCGATGCAGCAGGAGCGTATCGAGATAGTCCGTTTTTAAACGTTGTAGACTGCCTTCAACGGAGGCGATGATATGAGCTTTCGAGAAGTCAAAAAATCCCTTACGAATGCCACATTTGGATTGGAGAAAAATCGTGTCCCGGTGGATAGATGTCTTCTGTAAACCGGCAGCGAAAATCTCTTCCGACAAGCCGGAACCATAGATATCCGCGTGATCGAAAAAATCGATGCCTGCCTCGACGGAGGCATTGAGGATGTCAGCCGCTTCACTCGTGCTTTTCTTCGCCATTCGCATACAGCCCAACGCAATGTTGGAAGCCTGTATCGCGGATGTACCGATTGTCATTTTCTTCATCGGGAACGCTCCTGTTATTAGGGGGGCACGTCTGTCGTCGATGACGCTTAAAACGGATCAGGCGTGGCGATATCGTTGATAAAGCATGTCGCGGAATAAACGCGTGATGACGCGCGGGTCAGTTCGCGTGAATGCCCGCGCGGAGATGCTGTCCGCCGAGATGACTCGGCGGTATGACGGCTAGGCGGCAGGTTTTGCCACGATGCTGCGGGTTTCCAGACGAACTTCAGCAATGACGACGTCCAGCGTATCCCCCTGACGATAAACCACTTCGCCTTTCACTGACAGGGTGCCCATCTCCTGACTGCACACCAGCTCATCGCGTACGGCGTGGATAAAGGAGGACGGGATAAACGCCACTGCGCCGTTATCTAGCAGGCGAATGCGCAGGCCACCACGTGTGACGTCAATGATTTCCGCATTAAAGCGATTATCCGTACCGGCTTTGTCTTTGAGGTAGCGAGCGTAGAGCCAGTCACCGACATCCCGTTCAGCCATACGATTAAGGCGACGGCGTTCTGCCAACTGAACCGTGACGTCGTCTTGCGGTTTTTGCGCGACCTGCCCGGTGATAACCGCTTTCAACAAACGGTGGTTCACCATATCGCCGTATTTACGGATCGGCGATGTCCAGGTGGCATAGGCTTCTAGCCCCAGACCGAAGTGTGGCCCCGGCGTGGTGCTCACTTCCGCGAAAGACTGGAAACGGCGGATGCGGCTGTCCAGAAACTGTGTCGGCTGGGCGTCCAGCTCGCGGCGCAGCATACAGAAGCCTTCCAGCGTCAACAGCACTTGCGCATCAGCCTGAACCCCGTGGGTGTCCAGCACGGCAACTGCCTGTTCAATCGAGGCAGGATCAAAGCCGTTGTGCACGTTATAGATGCCGAAGCCCAGCTTATCGCGCAGCACGATGGCCGCACAAACGTTGGCGGCAATCATGGATTCTTCAACGATACGGTTGGCGATACGGCGATGTTCAACCACGATGTCCAATACGTCGCCTTTTTCACCCAGCAGGAAGCGGTAATCCGGGCGATCTTTGAATACCAGCGCATGCGTGGTGCGCCAGTCGCTGCGTGTCAGGCAAAGGCGATGTAGCAAACGAATTTGTTCGGCAATTGCGTCGCTTGGCGGCTGCCATTCGCCTTGATTTTCCAGCCAATCGGAGACGTTGTCATACGCTAATTTGGCTTTGGATTCGATCCAGGCGGCAAAGAAGTGAATGTCGTCACCCAACGCACCGTCGGCGGCAATCGTCACGCGACAAGCGAGCACTGGGCGACGTTCGTCCGGGCGCAGGGAACAGATATCGTCCGACAGCGGGCGCGGCAGCATCGGGATGTTGAAGCCGGGCAGATAGTTGGTGAAGGCGCGCTGACGTGCAATGTTGTCCAGCTCGCTACCCGCAGCGACATACGCGGTCGGATCGGCAATAGCAATGGTTAATTGCAGTGAACCATCACCGTTGTCCTGCACGTACAACGCATCGTCCATATCTTCAGTGCTGGCGCTGTCGATAGTGACAAAGCTCAGCGCGGTGAGATCTTCGCGGACGAGTTCGCCGTCATGGCGCTCAGTCGCCTCAACCTCTGGGGCCGAACGCTCCAGATTATGGCGTGACAGTGTCACCCACCATGGCACCAGCGGGTCATCGCCTGTGGTGATGTACTGCGTTAGTTCAGCATGAAACCCACGATCGCCCTTCAACGGGTGGCGGCGCATTTCAGCTACCGCCCAATCGCCTTCCTGAAAATCATGCGTGACATCGCGCGCGGCGCGACAAGGAATGGCATCTTTCAGCAGTGGGTGGTCAGGCGTAATGGATAAACGATCGTCTTTTTTATGAATGCACCCAACAAATCGGGTAAGGAAGGGTTCGATCAGCGTTTCTGGCTCGACAATTTCCCGCTCTTTTTCCGTATGCAGGGTGGCGGTAATCCGGTCACCGTGCATCACTTTTTTCATGTGCGGAGGGGGAATGAAATAGCTTTTTTGTCCGTCAGCTTCAAGAAAGCCGAATCCTTTATCGGTACCTTTGACGACACCTTCAACACGTGGTGTCTGAGAGTGAAGTTGCTGTTTTAGCTGTGCAAGCAGCGGATTATCTTGAAACATAGCGTCCAGAAATACGGTTGTGAGTAGCTCAATTAGCCGTTCACAGTTTTACTCGAATCGGGTGCTTGCGGCAAGGATAATCGGGGAGGGCGTAGGCACAGATTGGCAGGAGAAACGCGGATAAATCCGAGTAAAGTCAACGCTGATTTGAATGTATCCACCTGCCGTGCACGCGATTAGAGCTCACGGCACGACAGAGTAGGTTATGTTGTGAATTGCAGCCTAGTAGACAGATGCTTAGGCGATACGCAGCAGAGACTCCGCTTGCGTACTGCGACGCACGACAACCGGCACGGATTTAGACGTCGGCGTGTGCGTTTCATCCCCGAAGCTGGACAGCGGCACCAGTGGGTTGGTTTCGGGGTAATAGGCGGCCAGATTACCGCGCGGGATCGCGTAGCTTACCAGCTTGAAACCGTTGACGATGCGGGTAATGCCGTCGTTCCACAGCGTTTCGATATCGACGAGATCGCCGTCTTCCAGCCCTAACGCGCTGATATCATCCGGGTGCATAAATAGCACTTCCCGCTGACCATACACGCCGCGATAGCGGTCATCCAGACCATAAATCGTAGTGTTGTACTGATCGTGTGAACGCAGGGTTTGCAGGGTAAAAGGCACGTCGCTGCCTTGCAACTGCGGAAACAGCGTATCGGGCAGCGCGGCATGGCTGAATTGCGCTTTCCCGTTGGGCGTATTGAAGCGCAGTTCAGCGGCTGCGTTGCCGAGATAGAATCCGCCCGGCAGGTCGCAGTTGGCATTGAAATCCGTAAAGCCAGGAAGGGTGGCGGCGATATGGTCGCGGATGCGTGAATAATCGTCCGCCAGCGCCAGCCAGTCGAGTTTTTCATGGCCGAGTACCGCATTGGCAATCCCCGCAACAATCGCCGTTTCCGAGCGCTGCAACGGCGAAAGCGGCTGTCCGACGCCCTGTGAGGCGTGTACCATGCTGAAGGAGTCTTCGACGGTAATAAACTGTGCACCGCTGGCCTGCATATCGAGATCGGTACGGCCGAGCGTCGGCAGAATCAATGCATCGACCTTGCCAGTAATCAGATGGCTGCGGTTGAGCTTGGTGCTGATATGCACCGTCAGATCGCAGCGGCTGAGCGCTTCTTCAGTACGGGCTGAATCCGGTGCCGCGGCGGCGAGGTTACCGCCCAGCGCGATCAGCACTTTTATCTCGTCGCGCAGCATCGCTTCCAGCGCTTCTACCGTGTTGTGGCCTGCGGTGTAAGGTGGTGTGAAGTCATAATGTGCCGCCAGACGGTCGAGAAACGCGGCCGTGGGTTTCTCATCGATCCCCATGGTGCGGTTACCCTGCACATTACTGTGACCGCGTACCGGACATAGCCCGGCGCCCGGTTTTCCTAACTGCCCGAACAGCAGTTGCAGATTCACGATTTCTCGCACGGTGGCGACAGAATGTTTGTGCTGGGTAATCCCCATCGCCCAGGTGCAAATTACACGTGGCGACTGCTGATAAATCGCCGCCACATAGCGTAGCTGCGCTTCGCTCAGGCCGGATTGCTGTTCAATTTTCTGCCAGCTTGTGGCATCAACCACAGTAAGATAGTCGTCTACCTGCTGAGTATGTGTGGACAGGAAAGCCTGATCGAATAAACCCGCTTCCCCGACAGACAAACGCTGGCGATGTGTTTCCAGCAGGGCTTTTACCATACCGCGCACGGCAGCCATATCGCCACCCAGATTGGGTTGCAGATAGGTTTCGCTAATAGTGCCAGATAGCGGCGTGAGCAGTTCCAGCGGATTCTGCGGATTAGCAAAGCGCTCCAGACCGCGCTCACGTAGCGTATTAAACGAGACGACGTGTGCGCCGCGGTCGGCGGCATGACGAAGGCTGTGCAGCATACGTGGGTGATTGGTGCCAGGGTTCTGCCCGAAGACGAAAATCGCGTCAGCGTGTTCGAAATCATCCAGCCGGATAGTGCCTTTACCCACGCCGATACTTTGTTTCAGACCGATTCCGCTAGCCTCATGACACATATTCGAGCAGTCAGGAAAATTGTTGGTGCCCAGCATACGGCCAAAAAGCTGATACAGATAAGAGGCTTCATTGCTGGCACGGCCGGAGGTATAAAGCTCCACCTGATTGGGGTGTGCCATATTATTGATATGCTGAGCGATCAGCGCATATGCGGCGTCCCAATCGATAGGGACATAGCGATCGCTG
The DNA here is from genome assembly GCF_000803315.1 of Pectobacterium actinidiae. Lineage (NCBI taxonomy): Bacteria > Pseudomonadati > Pseudomonadota > Gammaproteobacteria > Enterobacterales > Pectobacteriaceae > Pectobacterium > Pectobacterium actinidiae. Next base: position 2,543,844 of record NZ_JRMH01000001.1, on the reverse strand, counting down.
GCGCGGTCGTAGCGCATCGGGTGGGTTAAGCGCCCCTGATACTCAAGGAAATAATTACTTTGCTGACGTAGCGTCGTCACGCTGTGAGCGGCGAAAAAATCCAGATCGACCGCTTTGCGCGTGGCTTCCCAACTGACCGCTTTCGCGCCGTTTTCACAGAAACTGAACGTGCTGCTGTTGTCATCACCCCAGGCACAGCCGGGGCAGTCAAATCCTTTCGATTTATTGACCCGTAACAAGTTTCGGATATTTTTCAGCGCTTGCTTGCTGTCGAGAACAAAACGCGTGGTGGCTTCCAACGAGCCCCAGCCGCCAGCCGCATTGCGGTATGGCTTGATTGATGGTTTGAATTTCATAGACGTTCCGCAGGTGAATAAACCCGTCATACTTCAAGTTGCAGGTGTGTTGGCTGCCTCGCTCACCCCAGTCACTTACTTGAGTAAGCTCCTGGGGACTCGCTGCGTTGCCGCCGTCCTGAAACTCGAATTATTTAGGGTTTGTTTTTTTTATGTGAACAAAATTTTAAATATTTGCTCTTAAGGGAAGTTTAGGTGCCGCCAGCGATCGCGTCTAATCAAATGCGGCTATGGTGGGATAGAGGCGATTTATCAGTTTATCAGTATATACTTGCCGCTTACCCACTACAGAGTCTGACGATGGATATTAAGCAACTGCAATACCTGTGCAATCTGGAGAAAGAGCGCCATTTTGGCCGGGCAGCGGAAGCCAGTTTTGTCAGTCAGCCCACGCTCTCCATGCGGTTGAAAAATCTGGAGCGAGAGCTGGATCTGGCGTTAATTAATCGGGGTAATAATTTTGAAGGCTTCACCGCCGAAGGTGAACGCGTGCTGGCCTGGGCGCGGGAAATCGTCTCGGTTTATCAGGGGCTAAAACTGGAAGTCGCGTCGCTGAAACGTGGCGTGAGCGGCGTATTACGCATCGGCGCGGTGCCGCAAAGCAGTATCGCGCTGTCGAGCCTGCTGGCAGCGGTGAACAAGGTTTATCCGCAGCTGGATTTTCAGATCTCGCTGTTCAGTGCGGATCAACTGCTGGAAGCGCTGAATGCACATTCAGTCGATGTCGGTATCGGCTTTTTTGAATTTTCGACGCTAGAGGAACTGCACTTTCAGGCGTCGCCGTTAACGGAGCAGGGCATTGATTTACTGTTCCATCCACAACATTTCCCGCAGATGGTGGGAGAAACACCGCTGCCTCTTGATGCGCTTGCTGAGATTCCGCTCTGTCTGGCTGAGGCCAGCCGCTATTTCCGTCGCTATCTGGATAGCCATTTCCGTGAAATGGGTGTTTCGCCGTGGGTCAAGGTGGAAAGCGCTTCCGTATTGCAACTGATCCAAAGTGCGTATGTCGGGCTTGGATGCGGCATTGTGCCTCACGGCAGCCTGATCCCAGACATGACGCCCGCGTTAAAATTGCGACCGCTGCTGTTTCCGCCAATGCACCGCCGCGCTGCCGTCGTTGTGGCCCAAGCTGGCAGAGCAACGCCGCTGGCGCAGAACTTTTTTGACGCGGCACAGCAGTGGTTGCAAGCTCAGGCGTAAAGGCTTTCATCCTGTATCCGAGCAACTGATTGACGGGTGTAGAGTCACCCAGTCATTCTCGCTATCCCGACTTTATTGCGCCCCGGTCTTATTGTTGACTGGGGCGCTTTTTTGTTATGCAGAATATCAATAATATCCGATTAGTTATGGTCAGGATAAATAAATGTTAACAAGGTAAGTGGAATATTAAATATAAAAAAGAGTTGTGCGAATACCCCTAATAAAAGCGGAACTACAAAATAGTTTAAATAGTAAAAAAACGTTTTATAACATTTAAAAAAATAGATACTTGGTAAGTAATAAGTTCGCAAATTATCAGCCAGAAGAATTAACGATTAAAAACAAACATGGCCTTTTCGAACAAGATTTTTATTTTAAGTGGAGTATTCACTATGAAGAATAGTCACCATGATTTATTTGCCGCTTTTACACTCCCCAACGGCGCAACGCTGAAAAACCGGGTACTGATGGCACCGATGACCACCTGTAGCGGGTTTTACGATGGTAGCGTGACCAAAGAGCTGGTGGAATATTATCAGGCCAGAGCCGGCAGCATCGGCACCGTGATTGTGGAATGCTGTTTTATTGATGACAAAGGGTTGGCTTTTCCCGGCGCGATAGGGATAGACAACGACGACAAAATTGCCGGACTGACCAAAATTGCGACGGCGATTAAAGAAAAGGGATCGACGGCAATCCTGCAAATTTATCACGGTGGCCGTATGGTCGAACCGCGTTTTATCGGCGGTGCGACGCCCGTTGCCCCTAGCGCTATTGCCGCGCCGCGTGCGGGAGCCATCGTTCCTGTTGCCCTGTCGGGCGATGAGGTTGAAGCCATGATCGGCAAGTTTGGTGATGCCGTCCGCCGCGCCATTCAGGCGGGATTCGATGGCGTAGAAATTCATGGTGCGAATACCTACCTTATTCAGCAATTCTATTCTCCGCACTCTAATCAGCGCGCTGATAAATGGGGCGGTAACCGTGACAAACGTGCAGCTTTCCCGTTGGCGGTATTGGATATCACCCACGAGGTTGCGGATAAATACGCCGATCCCTCATTTATCATCGGCTATCGTTTCTCACCGGAGGAGATCGAAGAACCCGGCATTCATTTTGATGATTCCCTCTATTTGCTGGAAAAATTAGCGGCGCGTGGACTGGATTACGTTCACTTCTCTATGGGAAATATCCTGCGCTCATCGATTGTCGAAACAAACGATCCGACGCCGTTGATTAAAAAATATGTTGCCCGTCGTTCCGCGACATTAGCGGCGATTCCGGTGATTGGCGTAGGGGATATTGTCAACCAGGCAGACGTCGGCGCGGCGTTGGAAAATGGTTATGACCTGATTGCGGTCGGCAGAGCCTGTATTGCGTATCCAGACTGGACAGATCGCATTGCCGATCAGGAAAAACTTGAGCTTTATATTGCCAGCGATAAACGCGAAACATTAATGATCCCTGAACCGTTGTGGCGCTTTTCATTAGTTGAAGCCATGATTCGGGACGTGAATTTAAGCGGCAAGAAATTTAAATCCGGGGCTTATCAGGAAAACGTTCAGGATGACGGTAGCGAGCTGCAAATCACTGTGCATTTTGAGCAGAATCGAGTCGCCGATATTGCGTTGGAGAATAGCGATATTGATGATTCACTGAAAATCAGTTTTGACATTATTCGCGAGCGCATTCTGAATACTAATAGCCCACACGTTGACGCCGTAACAGGCGCAACGGCGCAGAGTGAAGCGATTAAAAAGGCCGTCACCAAGGCGATGGTGAAGTCGAGCAAGGATGCCATTATTGCCGATGGTGGTAACCCGGATGCACGCCGAGAAGCGGACGTGGTGGTGATTGGCAGCGGCGGTGCGGGGCTGGCTGCGGCGATTCAGGCCAGCGAAGAAGGCGCGCGCGTTATCGTCATTGAAAAGATGCCCGTCATCGGCGGCAACACTATCAAAGCTTCTGCCGGTATGAACGCGGCGGGAACCGTCTTCCAGCAAAACAAAGGTATCGAAGATAGCCATACGCTGTTCTATAACGAAACCCTGAAAAGCGGAAAGCAAAAGAATAATCCGGCACTGGTGCACTATTTCGTCGAGCACGCGTCTGACGCGATTAACTGGCTGGCGCAGCACGATATTGAGCTGAGCGATATCACCACGACGGGCGGTATGAGCGTTGACAGAACGCATCGCCCTGCTAATGGCGCAGCGGTGGGCGGCTATCTGGTCAGCGGGCTGATTAAGAACCTCAATAAATACAATATTGAAGTGCTGCTGGAAACGTCGGTGACCGAAATTGTGCAGGAAAAAGGCAAGGTTACCGCCGTTAGAATCATCAATGATGAACAGGAAGAGAACCTGATTGCGACAAAAGCGGTGATTGTCGCCACGGGCGGTTTTAGTGCCAATAAGGCGATGGTAGAGTCATACCGCCCAGACCTGAAAGGCTTCGTCACCACCAACCACAAAGGCGCTACAGGCGGTGGCATTCGCCTGCTGGAACAGATCGGTGCAAATACGGTGGATATGGGCGAAATTCAAACCCATCCAACGGTTGAGCAGACAACTTCTTATCTGATCTCCGAATCCATTCGCGGCGGCGGGGCTATTCTGGTGTCGCAGCGCGGGGAGCGTTTCTTTAACGAAATGGAGACGCGAGATAACGTCTCGTCCGCTATCGTCAACCTGCCGGAAGAGTACGCGTACATCCTGTTCGATGAGCAGGTAAGAAACCGCAATCGGGCCGTTGAAGAGTATGTCGCACAAGGGCTGACCGTCAGCGCGGATAGTATCGCTGAACTGGCCGACAAGCTCGACATGCCACAGCTGGCGCTGCACGCCTCGCTCGAACGTTACAATGCCTTTATTGCCAACAAATGCGATGAAGACTTTGGTCGTACCACGGGGATGCGCGATCCGTTGAATCAGGCTCCTTACTACGCGATTAAGGTGGCGCCGGGCGTACATCATACGATGGGCGGGGTGACCATTAACGAAAAAGCGGAAGTGCTGAATTGCCATAAAGAGACGATCTCCGGTGCTTATGCCGCAGGGGAAGTGGTTGGCGGTATCCACGGGGCGAATCGCATTGGTGGAAATGCTGTAGCGGATATCATTATCTTCGGTATTCAGGCTGGGATTCAGGCGGCAGCCTATGCACGGGCACCGCGTCATTCTGGCGCGTTCCCGACGAAGGCGCGTCAGGCCAAATTTGCGAAAACCATGCCTGAAACTACGTCGAAAAAGGCTGAAAAGCAGCCGATTCTGGTAGAAGAGTAAGTGGTAGAAGATAACGTGATAAAAGAGTAAGACGAATGGCGGGCGTCTGAAAGGGCGCTCGCCATTTCCTCTCTACCGCCATTCTTTCATGGGAGTCACCGTATGCCTTCTGCCGATAACGCTTACGTCTATTCTGTTCATCTGATGGGTAGCCCCATCCTGCTCAAACTGTTTGTCCATGATGAAACCGCTGTCAGACAGGTTTTCCAACGCATCAAGCAGCTCGAAGATTTGCTGACCGTTAATCGGGCGCAGTCGGAAGTCATGAGCATCAACCACGCGGCAGGGAACGATTATGTGTCGGTCAGCCCGGTTGTCTTTGCGCTGATTAAGCGCGCCAAAGCGGTGAGCCTGATTGAAAATAGTGCTTTTAATGTGGCGATTGGCCCCGTCGTCAAGCTATGGAAAATCGGTTTTAGCGGCAGCACGGTACCTGATCAGGCATCGATACAACGGGCGCTGGCGTTAACGCATCCCGAACGCATTATTCTTAGAGAGCAAGGTCACGCCGTGATGCTAGAAAGCGCCGAAATGGAGATCGATCTGGGCGCGATTGCGAAAGGCTATATTGCCGATATCGTCCGGGATGTTCTGCATCAACACGCGATTCAGGATGCGCTGATCAATCTTGGCGGTAATGTGCTGGCGATAGGCAGCGCGTTGACGGATGAGCAAGGGCTATGGAGCGTCGGATTACAGAAGCCTTTCGCGGAGCGCGATAGTCTGCTTGGCATCATTAAGATGAAGAATAAATCAGTGGTGACCTCTGGCATCTATGAGCGTTTTTTTACCGTGGACGACCATATTTATCATCATATTCTCGATCCCCGAACCGGTTACCCGTTGGATAACGAATTGCATAGCGTAACGGTTATCTCTAATGATTCTCTGGACGGTGATATCTACACCACGCTACTTTATGGTATGGGCGTGAACGCGGGTATTTACTTTCTACAAAACCGGCCGGATATTGAAGCCATCTTTGTGACGAAAAACCGCGAGATTATCCTTTCGTCTCAGCGACATTATTCGTTTGAGTTGCTGGATAAGGATTATTCGGTAACTATGCCTACTGGACGTCACGGTAATATCGAGCACCTATCTGAATAATCTGGCAGATAAACAAGCCTTTATTACTTTGTTAAAGCATATCCGCACCAGTCTCCCGCAAGGAAACGAGTAAATTTATGCACGCTCAGGCACAAAGCTGGAAACACGCTCCCGCCCCGCTGCAAACTGCGCCGCTTAGTTTTCAGGCACTGTTTACGGATGAGGAAGCGGAACACATGAAACAAGGTGTTATTCCAAAGCAGATGGAAGATAAATGGTTTATCTATTTTGAGGACGGCTGGCTCCGTTTTCATCGGAGTTGGACAGGGTTTTTTATCTATGCGTTGAAACTGGAGGGTTCACCCGCCGGAGTGCGGGTTACAGACTCATGGGTAAACAGAGATCCGACACAATATACGAATACCGATCTGGAACATGACCGCAATATGCTGCGTTACCTGATTGACGTGGCGCTGCTGAAAAAACAGGGTGTTCCTTTTCCTACTTAATCACCCCGAAGCCGAAATTCTGCCGTTAAAAATAAGCAGAAGAATTAATAGGGGCAGGATAGGGCAGAAGAAGGAAAGTAGCCTATCGGGGATAGGCTACTTTTGGTGACTTATTTCAGTTCCAGCTCGTTCATCGCAGCGATGCTGAAACCGCCGTCAACGTGCAGGACTTCACCGGAGATACCGGCTGCCAGATCGGAACACAGGAACGCGGCAGAATTACCCACGTCTTCAATGGTAACGACACGGCGGATTGGCGTAACGGCTTCGCAATGCGACAGCATTTTCTTGAAGTCTTTGATGCCGGATGCAGCCAGTGTACGAATTGGACCCGCAGAGATGGCGTTGACGCGCACGCCCTGAGCACCCATGGCGTTCGCCATGTAACGTACGTTCGCTTCCAGAGACGCTTTTGCCAGACCCATTACGTTGTAGTTAGGGATAGCACGCTCAGCGCCCAGATAGGACAGGGTAACCAGCGCAGAGTTCGGGTTCAGCATTTTACGGCAGGCTTTCGCCATCGCAACGAAGCTGTAAGAGCTGATATCGTGAGAAATGCTGAAACCTTCACGGGTAACGGCATCAACGTAGTCACCGTCCAGTTGGTCGCCCGGTGCATAAGCAATGGAATGCACGAAGCCATCAAAGGTCGGCCATACGTTAGCCAGTTCGGTAAACAGTGCTTCGATGCTGGCATCTTCAGCGACATCACACGGCAGAACGATGCTGGAACCCAGTTCGCTGGCAAAGCCTTCAACGCGTGCTTTCAATTTGTCGTTCTGATACGTGAAGGCCAGTTCGGCACCTTCGCGCTGCATTGCTTGTGCAATACCGTAGGCAATAGAACGGTTGCTGGCAACACCTGTTACCAGAATGCGCTTACCGGTAAGAAAACCCATAGCAGTAATCCTTGTGATCATTGTTGCTGCGATCGCCACCTCTGTGCCCGTAAACGTACGCGGCAAGTGACGACCGAGATGAATAAACCGCGCAATTCTACCATGTTGGGGACGGTAGGGGTACTCCGAGCAGTATCCCCTTTTTCCACAGCCCTGTGGTCGTCGCGGGGATGCCGCCGTGGTGCGCGATGGTTAACGTTGTGCGCCGTCGCGTCGCCAGGCGTCGGCGCTGAGTGCTTCACCGAAGTGGCTGGCAATTAAACGTTTCGTCAGGTCATGTAGCGGGGCGGCTAACACGTCGGCGGTACTGCCGCGTTCGACCACTTCGCCAGCCTGCATCACCAGAATCTGATCGCTGATGTGCTTCATCATCCCCAGATGCTGTGTCACGTAAATATAAGAGATACCGTGCTTTTCCTGTAACTCCAGCATCAGATTGATAATCTGTGACCGCATAGACATATCCAGTGACGCCAGCGCCTCATCGGCGACAATCACTTTCGGTTGCAGAATCAGCGCACGCGCCAGACCGACGCGCTGTTTTTGCCCCGGTGCGAGCGCATGCGGATAGTAATAGGCGTGATCGGGACGTAGCCCGACCTGATGCAGGACGTGATTGATCGCTTTCTCACGCGCTTCGGCGCTGAGATCGGTATTCAGTCGCAGCGGAACGTCTAACAGTTGCCCGATGCGCTGGCGCGGATTGAGCGCATTGCTCGCATCCTGAAAGATCATGCGGATACGCTGGCTGCGGTAGCCATAATCGCCGTAATGCAGCGGATGATCATCGATAACCAGCTCACCAGAGGTCGGAGCAATCATGCCTGACAGCATTTTAGCCAGCGTCGATTTCCCTGAACCGTTCTCGCCGATGATGGCGAGCGTTTGCCGTTCACGCAGCGTAAAGCTGACGGATTTTACCGCCTCAACATGCTGACGACGGAACAGCCCAGTCCGGTAGCGGAACGTTTTGGTCAGGTTGCGGGCTTCAAGCAGCATCTCAACCATTACGGTTCCTCCATGTTGAGCGGAAAGTGGCAAGCGTACAAATGGTTCTTAACGGAAAGCAATGGCGGCGTTTGCATACACTGTTTTTGTGAATAAGGGCAGCGTGGGCCAAGTCGGCAGCCAATGGGCAGGTGTTCCAGTGAGGGAATCGCGCCAGTCAGCGTGTTCAGTCGGCTTTTGTGCGGCAGCGAACGACCGAAATCGGGCATCGCGCGAATCAGCGCCTGCGTATAAGGGTGATGCGGTGCGGTGATCAAATCTTCGCTGATAGCGCTTTCCACCGTTTGCCCGCAATAGAGCACGTTGATCCGGTCAGCCCATTTGCTCATGGTTTGCAGGTCATGGCTGATGAGCAGAATCGTGGTGTTATTGTTCTGGTTCAGGCGTGACAGCAGGCGGAAAATCTGCGCCTGCGTGGTAGATTCCATCGCGTTGGTCGGCTCATCGGCAATCAGCAGACGTGGCTGGTTCGCCAGCGCGATGGCAATCATCACCTTCTGACATTCGCCGTCGCTCAGCTCATAAGGATAGCTGCCCATAATATCTTTATGATCTTTAATCCCGACGCGGTGCAGCAATTCGATAGCGCGCCGTTTACGCCAGTTAAACCGTTGCCACCAGCGGCCTTTATACGTCCAGCCGGGAATCGCCTGCACCAACTGCCGCCCAATACTTTCGGACGGATCGAGACAGGATTGCGGCTCCTGAAAAATCATGGAGACGTTATGGCCGACCAGCTTGCGGCGTTCGCGCGACGACAGTTGCAGCAGATCGATGTCATCAAAGCGGAAGCGGTCGGCGGTCACGCGCCAATTTTCTTTGGTGATCCCGCAGATGGCTTTAGCAATCAGGCTTTTACCTGAACCGGACTCGCCCACCAGCCCGCGGATCTCACCTTCGCTCAGCGTCATACTGACGCGGTCAACGGCTTTAACGGCACCGTCGGGGGTCAGAAATTCAATCGTCAGGTTACGGATATCAAGTAATGGCATAGGGAGTCGTCGCCTCTTATTCCGTTTCCGCGACGAGCGCGCGGCGGATGCCGTCGCCCAGCAGGTTGACGATTAACACGCTCAGCGCGATAGCCGCGCCGGGCAGCATCACGGTCCACGGTGCGGCATAAACCAGCTCCAGCGAGTTGCCAAGTAGGGCACCCCATTCGGTGGTTGGCAACTGCGCGCCCAAATCGAGAAAGCCCAGTGCGGCGATATCCAGAATGGTGATCGACAACGCACGGGTAAATTCGGAAACCAGCAGCGCGGCAATGTTCGGTAATACGACGTACCAGATCAGATAAAACGTGGAAGCCCCGTCAAGACGAGCTGCGATCACGTACTCTTTATCCATTTCATCGTGCACGGCGTTGTAGATGGTACGCACCATGCGCGGCAACAGCGCCAGCCAGACGGCGAGCATGGCGTGTTCGAGCTTAGGACCAATAAAGGCGATGACCACAATCGCCAGCAGCAGCGACGGAATCGACAGCAGCGTATCCAGAATATGGTTGAGCATTGCAGAGCGTAGCCCGCGCGTGACGCCCGCAAAGACGCCCAGCACGATGCCGCACAGTGCGGCCGCGTAGGTGACGATGAGCGATGCGCCGACGGTGGGAGCGGCACCGCTCAATAAGCGGCTTAGCTGGTCGCGACCTAAATCGTCGGTGCCGAGAAAGAACGACACTTCTCCGTAATGCGACCAGGAAGGAGGCAGCAGTTGATAGCCCAAAAATTGCTGGTCAACTTCATACGGCGCGAGAAACTTGCCGAACAGGCACAGGCCGATCAGGATCAGAAAGCCGTATAGCCCAATCATCGCCAGCATATCCTGATGGAATGCCCGCCAGGTATCGCCTAGTCGGCTAGGCAGCCGCTTTTCGCTATAGACGTTATCGTAGGGCATACCATTCCTTGTGTTTCAACGGATTTGCCATAGCACCCCAAATATCGGACAGGATGTTGACCGTGATGACCATCGCGCCAACCACCATCACGCCCGCAGAAATGGCCGCGTAATCCTGCTGGCGAATGGCATTGACCAGCCAGCGGCCAATACCCGGCCAGTTAAAGACCACTTCGGTAATCATGGTCAGCGTCAGCATGGTAGAAAATTGTAATCCCAGTTTGGGAATAATCGGTGGTAGCGCGTTGTGAATCAGGTGACGGCGAATGATCGTAAAGCGTGATAGCCCACGCGTTGCCGCTGCCTTAATGTAATTTTTGCTGATGATTTCTGTGGTACTGACGCGCATCAGGCGAATGACTTCGGTGGTCGGCCCGACGGCCAGCACGGTAATTGGCAGAATCAGGTGGCGGATGGCACTGGTGATCATTTCGCCGCGATGGGGCGAATCCGATAGCCAGGCATCAATCAGTGCAAATCCAGTGACGGTTTTCACCTGATAGAGCAGGTCGAAACGGCCTGAAACGGGCAGCCAGCCGAGATGCAGCGAGAAGAAGAGCGTCAGCAGTAGCGCCAGCCAGAACACCGGTAGGGAAAAGCCAATGAGCGCCAGCGTGCTAATCACAATGTCTGCGCCGCGGTTCTGCATCACACCAGCGGTAATGCCCAGTGGAATGCCGACCAGCAGCGAGAGCGCAAATGCCAATAGACAAAGCTCGATCGTGGCCGGAAACACTTCTTTCAGCAATTCGCTGATGGCCTGTCCGTTAATACTGGAGCGACCGAAATCCCCCTGAAGCAGGCTGGTGAGATAAAAGCGATAGGCATCAAACAGCGCTGCGCCGTTGAGCGGGGCGTTGGGCGTGTAGTAACTCAGGCTAAAGCCAACCAGCGTCAGCAGTGACAATGTCACTATCAATAACACCAGACGTCGTAAGGTAAAGATAATCACGGCTGTGCTTCCTCCACGGTTTCCGGTGCAGAAGGCTTCTGCTGCGTCTGTTGGTCCTCGCGGAAGACGCCCGCGAATGAGGCATTGCCGAATGGACTCAGCACCAGCCCTTTCATGTCATAGCGGTAGGCCAACAGCCGTAATGACGACGCCAGCGGTAGAACGGGTAATTGTTCTGCCAGAATACGCTGTGCCTGCTGATAATAGTCAATCCGCTTAGAAAGCTGCTGTGACGAGAGCGCGTTTTGCAGCACTTCATCAAAAGTGGGATCGCACCAGTGTGCGTAATTGCTCTGGGAGCGAATAGCCGCGCAGCTTAACAGCGGTCGAAAAAAACTGTCCGGGTCGTTACTGTCCGTTGCCCATCCCGCCAGCGTTAAATCGTGGCTGAGTTCCATTAATCGGGCTTCCTGAAAACGGCCTTCCACCGGAACGATGGTCACGGTGACGCCAATTTGCGCCAAGTCGGCCTGTATCAGTTCTGCTGTTTTCAGCGGACTGGGGTTGTAGGACTGTGAAGCGCTGGGCACCCACAGGCGCAGATTTAGGTTAGTCAGACCCAGTTCCTGCAAAATTTGTCGCGCTTTTTGCGGGTTATATTCCGTAATCTGCGATTCATTGTCGTACGCCCACGATGCGCGGGGCAAAATAGACGCCGCCGTTTCCGCCGTGCCGTAATAGATCGACTGCATCAGCCTGTCGTTATTGATCGCTAATGCGATGGCTTCCCGCACACGTCGGTCGTCCAGCGGCGATTTACGCACGTTGAAGGCCAGATAGGCGACGTTCATACCGGGGCGCAGCGAGAGACGCAGACGCGGGTCATTACGCAGGATCGTTAACTGGCTCGCTGCCGGATAGGCGAGGACATCACATTCGCCCGTCAGCAGCTTGGACAAACGCCCCGTACCGCCGGATCCGAGATCGACAACCACCTGCCGCATGCGTGGCAGGCCGCGCCAATAATCGCCATTGCGCGTCAGCCGGATATACTGCCCGTTGCGGTATTCATCGAGCAGATAAGGGCCGGTACCGACCGGTTCGCGATCCAGCAACTCTTTCTTGTCTTCTTTCGCCAGACGTTGCGCATATTCTGCGGACAGAATCGGCGCATAGTGCGTAGCCAGATGCCAGAGGAAAGAGGCGTCCGGGCTGTTGAGGCGGATCTCAATACTGTATTCGCCCAGCTTGCGGATGCTTTGCACCGAATCGGCGAATTGCAGGCTGTCGAAATAGGGATAGTCGCCGCCGTTGACATCATGATACGGGTGCTTTTCGTCCAGCATGCGCTGGAAGCTGAATATCACGTCGTCGGCGTTCATATTGCGGGTTGGACTGAACCAGGCGGTGTGCTGAAAGGGCACATCGCGACGCAGGTAGAAACGGTATGTCGAACCGTTATCCAGTACCTCCCAGCGCTGAGCCAGTTCTGGCATCAGACGATAGGTGTAAGGATCGACATCCAACAGGCGATCGTAAAGCTGTGCCGCCAGCGTATCAATGGTGACACCGCTGCGCGCCATCTGCGGGTTAAACGTGTTCAGGACATCATTGACGCAATAGACAAAACCGCTCTGGCGAACATTTTCCAGCGGAGCAGGCGGCGTTGGCACGGACTGTGGTGCAGCCAGTGCAGGCAAAGCCAGCCAGGTGAGTGCCAGTGCGAAACAGGTTTTTCCGAACATACGGGATTTTTCAGTCAAGACGGTTATAGACAGAGTGTATCGCACTCTTGGCATCCTCCCCACTCTTGTTGTGTGCGTCTGGCGACTTTCCAACCGCTTAAGGCACCCCGATGTGTCAGTGGAGAGGTTATTCGCAGAAATCATCGTATCCTGAACGGCATTTTTGCTGTGGATTTTGATGACAAGAACCCCATAGTCAGTATGGTAATGAGAAAAATTCTCAACAAAGTGCTTTACAGATGATACTGATAACTATTATCATCATTTTCGCACTTCAGCAGTGGCTTCTCGCAGGCCCTGAAGGAGAGCACGACATTGCTCACATTGCTTCCAGTATTATTTTAGCCAGCCAACGTGCTGGCTTTTTTTTTATGCCCAACATTCCTGTGACGGCGTTATGTGTTTCGCCGTCTGTCGCCCATAAATGCTGATGGTGACTGCCCGAACTGTTTTCTGAATGCCGTTGTATAGGCACTGTGGCTGTCGTAACCGCTGCTCAGCGCGACCTGAGTGATGGGGGCGCCTTGCACCAACAGCGTTAATGATGACATCAGGCGCAGCTGTTGACGCCACTTGCCAAACGTCATCCCTGTGCTTTTCAGAAAGCGGCGATGAAAGGTTTTACTGCTAATAGCCAACTTTCCAGCCCAGTCCTCTGCTGTTGCGATATCACCTGGGTCGCTCATGAGTATCTGGCAAACCGTCTGTATCTGCACGTCCTGCGGCCAGGGCAGATGAAAGGGGAGATGCGGTGTTGTACGCAGTTCCTCGATTAATAGCTCCCCTAGCAGTTGAGTATAGCGCGGCGTGTTTGCGTGGCTGTTTGCATCGGTGAGCCTGGATATCAATTCTCTTGCCAGCCCAGACACGCGCACGACACCGTCTGCGGTGGGCAGTCGTGTGCCTATATCTTCACGCACGAAAATGCCATTTGCCTGTGACGCGACCGGAATGATCAGGCGATGGGGAACGCCTGGACGCAGCCATACGGCAGAGGTGGGCGGGACCAGCCATTGTCCGGTTGGCGCTTCCACCTGCACCAGTCCACTATCCGCATAAATAAGATGACCTCTGCGGTGGTGGTGCATGGGAACCACATGCCCCTGCGGGTAATGCATGGCGACACCCGTGACAGGCAGCTCTGAAGTTTCGGCCGCGTTTAAGTCAAGCGCGTGTCCACCGTCTCCAGGGGAAGAAAAACCCATATCGATTCACTTTGTCCAAAACAAACAATTGAATGTCTATTTTCATGTAGATGGACGAATTGTGCAAACCTAATATGGACGTGTAATGACAACCTTGAGCCTCTCGTACATGCTGCCGTCCAGCCATTATTCATGTTCGTTACGACGATTGTCTCTCGGTCGGGGTCGGTATGCATGCGTTCGCAGTATGCACCATCCTGCTTCTTCCTGACCCCGACGACGGTCCGCTTTTTGAGTCTGGGGATCAGGTTCTATTGACTCCCTGGAGATTGTTATGTTGACCGATCCTTCGCAAAAATATCGCCCCTTTCCCCCTGTCGATTTAGCCGACCGCCAATGGCCATCGCGTACGTTGACGTGTGCCCCTGTCTGGCTCTCTACGGATCTGCGTGATGGCAATCAGGCGCTCTTCGAACCCATGAACCGTGAACGTAAACTGCATCTGTTTCAGGAATTGGTTCGTATCGGCTTTAAGGAGATTGAAGTTGGATTTCCCTCTGCATCGCGCACCGATTTTGAAATCGTGCGCCACTTGATTGATGCCGAGCTGATACCTGAGGATGTGACTCCGATGGTCATTACCCAATTGCGTGATGATCTGGTGAAAGAAACGGTACGCAGCGTGGCTGGCGCGCGACGCGTGATTGTTCATTTTTACAATGCCATTGCCCCCGCCTGGCGTGAGATCGTGTTCGGTATGAGCGTGGCGCAGATCGTCGAGATGGTCGAGCACCATATTGCTCTGCTGAAACAGTTAACGGCAGAACATCCCCAAACGCAGTGGGTTCTCCAGTATTCTCCTGAGACTTTTTGCATGGCCGAACTGGATATTTCCCTGCTGCTCTGCAACGCGGCCATCAGAGCCTGGGATGCGGGACCACAGCGTCCGATGATCATTAATCTGCCAACAACGGTAGAAGTCGCGACGCCCAATGTTTTCGCGGATCAGATCGAATGGATGCACCAGCGTCTGGAGCGGCGCGAGCACATCGTGCTGTCCGTTCATCCACACAATGATCGTGGCACCGGCATCGCCTGTGCGGAACTGGCTTTACTGGCAGGCGCTCAGCGAGTAGAAGGTTGCCTGTTTGGAAATGGCGAGCGCAGTGGCAATCTTGATCTTGTGACGATGGCGTTAAACCTGTACACCCAGGGCATCTCACCCGGTCTGGACTTCTCTGACATTGCCGCTGTGGCGCGCGTGGCTGAGGATTGTACCGCGCTGCCTATCCATCCGCGTCATCCCTATGTCGGTGACCTGGTTTTCACAGCCTTTTCTGGATCGCATCAGGACGCTATCGCCAAGGGGTTTGCCGCACAGCATTCAGATGCACCGTGGCGCGTACCATATCTGCCTATCGATCCTCAGGATCTGGGGCGCACCTATGACAGTATCGTGCGTGTTAACAGCCAGTCTGGAAAGGGCGGTATCGCTTTTCTGCTGCAACGCGATCATGGCATTGTTATGCCACGCCGTATGCAAGTGGAGTTCAGCGCTATCGTTCAGGCACTGGCGGAAACCAGTGAAACCGAACTGAGCAGCGAGAAAATCTGGAACATTTTCCAACAGACTTACCTCTCTCCGGTTCTTGAACAACCGGGTTTTATTTACCGTGCGCATCACCTGTCAGACGATCCCGAAGGGCAGGCGATTGCTTTGGAACTCATTGATACCAATGGTTCGCCACAAAACTACCAGGGAAAGGGTAATGGCCCGATCTCCGCTACGGTGGACGCGCTGGGGTTACCGCTGCGTATCGACAGCTATGAGGAGCGCAGTCTGGGCGCAGGGGCGGATGCCGTCGCGTTAGCCATTGTGGAAGCCGCATGGTCTGGTGTGCCGGGATCGCGCTTCGGTGTTGGGCGACATCCGAATATCATCACGGCTTCGGTGCTGGCGGTGCTGAGCGCCGCAGCCAGATTTCCGGCGGTCGGGGATATTGCTGGGAGATAAAACGCGCTAAGGCCACGTCGCTGAAATCAGGATAGCAAGTTCGTGATCTTTCTGGACGCGCGCTCAAGGCCGCGCGTTCTTCATTCAGGATCGGATATGAAGCAACGGAGGATGATGAAAACGAGCGGCCTATCTTCGGCGAGAGCAACAACATTATATGCTTACTATTTTTAGGCGAATAATTAATAAAATCAATATCATTGAGATATTTCTTAAATTATTTGCGGCAGCATAAATCTCCCTTATCATGCCTATACCCAAGATCATATTGGGTCACAATGGAGATAAGGAATATGTGGATGAGAAGGAATCAAATCGTCAGGAAATTGACGCTAGGTGTGGTAACAACGGTGCTGGGGATGTCACTCAGTTTTTCAGCATTATCCGCCACGCCAGTAGAAACGCATGGCCAGTTGTCCATCGAAAACGGGCGACTGGTGGATGAACAGGGGAAAAGGGTGCAACTGAAAGGGATCAGTTCGCACGGTTTGCAGTGGTTTGGCGACTATGTTAACAAAGACTCGATGAAGTGGCTGCGCGATGACTGGGGGATTACGGTGTTTCGTGCCGCGATGTATACCTCGTCTGACGGCTATATCTCTAATCCTTCCCTTGCCAATAAAGTCAAAGAAGCCGTTGCGGCGGCGCAAAGCCTCGGCGTTTACATCATCATCGACTGGCACATCTTGTCAGACAACGATCCCAATATTTATAAAGCACAGGCAAAAACCTTCTTTGCCGAAATGGCCGGGCTGTATGGCAACTCTCCGAACGTGATTTATGAGATCGCCAATGAGCCAAATGGTGGCGTGACATGGAACGGGCAGATTCGGCCCTATGCGCTGGAAGTGACTGACACCATCCGTAGCAAAGATCCCGATAATCTCATTATCGTTGGTACGGGCACCTGGAGTCAGGATATTCATGATGCGGCGGACAACCCACTGCCCGATCCTAATACCCTGTACGCACTGCATTTCTATGCAGGTACGCACGGACAATCCCTGCGCGATCGCATTGACTATGCACAAAGCCGTGGCGCTGCGATTTTTGTCAGCGAATGGGGGACAAGCGATGCGTCCGGCAACGGCGGGCCGTTCCTGCCAGAATCGCAGACCTGGATCGATTTCCTGAATAACCGTGGCGTAAGCTGGGTGAACTGGTCGCTTACTGACAAGTCAGAGGCATCTGCCGCGCTGGCTCCGGGGGCGAGCAAATCAGGTGGTTGGACGGAGCAAAACCTGTCTACGTCAGGGAAATTTGTCAGAGAGCAGATTCGCGCGGGCTCGGATCTGAGCGGTGGCGATACGCCGACCACGCCAACGGAACCGACCAACCCGGGTAACGGAACGACGGGTGATGTCGTGCTGCAATATCGTAATGTGGATAACAACCCGTCCGATGATGCAATTCGCATGGCCTTTAACATCAAAAATACCGGAAGTACGCCGATCAAACTGAGCGATCTGCAAGTGCGTTACTACTTCCATGATGATGGTAAACCTGGAGCGAACCTCTTTGTTGACTGGGCGAACGTCGGGCCTAACAACATCGTGACCAGCACAGGGACGCCAGCCGCCAGCACTGATAAGGCTAACCGCTATGTTCTGGTGACCTTCAGCAGTGGAGCCGGTTCCCTTCAACCGGGTGCGGAAACGGGTGAGGTGCAGGTTCGTATCCATGCCGGTGACTGGAGCAACGTGAATGAAACGAATGACTATTCATACGGCGCTAACGTCACGAGCTATAGCAACTGGGATAAGATCACCGTGCATGATAAAGGCACGCTGGTATGGGGCGCTGAGCCGTAATCGCGCCCGGTTAAGGTATTGATCCCTTTACTCTGCGGGCGTTAATTCGCCCGCCTTTTCTTTCCCGATTTTTATTCGTTTACCGCAATATCGTGTTTCTTCAGCAACCCACGCAGTTGGTGATAGGTTAATCCCAGCAGTTCAGCGGCTTTACGCTGGTTAAATTTTGCCTGATTCAATGCCCGATCGATCAAGCCTTTTTCCTGTTCCAGTAGCCACGGTTTCATATCCAGCGGTAAATCCGGCAGGCCGGTTGTCGTCTGTGAGGATATTTCCTGAACGGCGGAAGCCCGGCGGAAGGGATTCAGAATGATATTATCAAGAGGTTGTTCGCTGTCGCCGTGACGATACACCGAGCGTTCGACCACGTTTTTCAGCTCACGAATATTGCCCGGCCAACTGTAATTCAGCAGCGTCGCGCGCGCGGCAGAGGTAAAACCCGGAAACAGCGGCAAATGCAATTCGCGACACATCTGAATCGCAAAGTGATCTGCAAGCAGCATGATGTCCTGCTGGCGTTCGCGCAGCGGTGGGAGTTGCACCACGTCAAAGGCCAAACGGTCGAGCAAATCGGCACGGAATTTACCGCTGGCGGCAAGCGCAGGCAGATCGTCATTGGTCGCACACACCAGACGCACATCAACCTGTAGCTGATCTCTGCCGCCGACGCGTTCCAGCATACCGTATTCGATCACCCGT
Source organism: Pectobacterium actinidiae (assembly GCF_000803315.1). Lineage (NCBI taxonomy): Bacteria > Pseudomonadati > Pseudomonadota > Gammaproteobacteria > Enterobacterales > Pectobacteriaceae > Pectobacterium > Pectobacterium actinidiae. Next base: position 2,525,333 of record NZ_JRMH01000001.1, on the reverse strand, counting down.
AGTAATTTTTCCTGCACCAGCATCGGCGCGGTTGCCAGCTCATCCAAAAACAGCGTTCCGCCGTCGGCACGCTCGAAGCGCCCCAGATGGCGTTTCTGTGCCCCGGTAAAGGCACCCGCTTCATGACCAAATAGCTCGGAATCGAGCAGATTCTCGTTGAGCGCCGCACAGTTGAGGGAAACGAACGGCCCTTGCCAACGAGGGGAAAGGTAATGCAGACGGCTAGCGATCAGCTCTTTACCGGTACCGCGTTCGCCAATCACCAGCACAGGTTTATTCAACTGTGCCAGTTGCGACACTTGTTCCAGTACCTCCAGAAAGCTGTTGGCTTCGCCCAGCAGGTTCTCTTTTTCCTGAAGCATGATGTTTCACCGTATTATTTTTACTAACTGTTAGTGTATTTGACTAATCTAACGAAAAGAGAAAAATAGTCAAAATTATCTATCCTTTTATTTTCAGTTAGTTAAATGAAATTAAAAGTTGGCATGCTTATTGATATATCTACAGTGAGATCGCGGCTGGCTGGGTCAGCCGCGGTGATAAATCAGGCGTAATGAGACGCTGGAAATCATGAAGAGGATGTAATTATGGGTATTTTTTCTCGTTTTGCCGACATCGTGAATGCCAATATCAATTCATTGCTGGATAAAGCTGAAGATCCGCAAAAATTGGTGCGGCTGATGATTCAGGAAATGGAAGATACGCTGGTTGAAGTACGTTCAACCTCGGCACGAGCGCTGGCAGAAAAGAAACAGATTGCCCGCCGTATTGAACAAGCGCATGGTCAGCAAGATCAGTGGCAGGAAAAAGCCGAACTGGCGCTACGCAAAGATAAAGACGATCTGGCCCGTGCGGCACTGATTGAGAAGCAGAAGCTGACTGACCTGATCGCGGTGTTGCAGCATGAAGCCGAAAGCGTGGATGAAACGCTGGAGCGCATGAAACGTGAAATCGGCGAGCTGGAGAATAAATTAAGCGAAACCCGCGCTCGCCAGCAGGCGCTGACGTTGCGCCATCAGGCTGCGGCATCGTCACGTGATGTGCGCCGCCAGTTGGACAGCGGTAAACTGGACGAAGCCATGGCGCGTTTCGATCAGTTCGAACGTCGTATCGACACGATGGAAGCAGAAGCGGAAAGCCACGGGCTGGGGAAACAAAAATCGCTGGATCAGCAGTTTGCCGAGCTGAAAGCGGACGATGAAATCAGCGCGCAGCTGGCGGCACTTAAAGCTAAAGTTAAGCCAGCAGAGTAATAAGAGCATAAACGTCATCGGATGGCTGTCGTTGGAAAACGGCAGCCGCCATAGGGCGTGTGAATAATAACTAAGGAGACACAATGAGTGCGTTGTTTCTTGCCATTCCGCTGACCATTTTCATGTTGTTTGTGGCACCGATATGGCTTTGGCTACATTACAGTCAGCGTAAAAACAGTGCTCAACTGGGACAAAACGATATACAACGTCTGACGCGTTTAACGGAAGAGTCCAATCGTATGCGCGAGCGTATCAGAGCGCTGGAAGACATTCTGGATACAGAACACCCGGACTGGAGAAAATCGTAATGAAAAATACGTGGTCAGGTAAAAAATTATACCGTTTGCCGGAAGAAGGTATGTTGAAAGGGGTTTGCGCTGGTTTAGCACGTTATTTTGACGTGCCAGTGAAACTCGTGCGACTGATTGCGGTGCTGTCGATATTTTTCGGCCTGTTCTTTTTCACCGTGGTGGCTTACATCATCCTGACTTTTATGCTCGACCCGGCTCCGGCAGGAATGGGGTTTGAGGATGAAAAGACGACCCGAACGCCCAGCCAACTGCTGAATGAGGCGGACGCGACCTTGCAGGCCAGCGAACAGCGCCTGCGTAACATTGAACGCTATGTCACCTCGGATACGTTTGGCGTCCAGAACCGCTTTCGTCACCTGTAATTTGCCATCGGTTATACTCTTTCGCTGACGTTATCCACCGTACGACTGGGGTCGAAAGTGGATAATGTCGCGCTGTTTTTTCGCTGCAATCTCTATGATCCGATCCCACTGTGCATCGGATGCCAGCCATTTCCTTCTTTCGCACTGTAGCGCACATTCTGTAGAGGTTCGAGTTTCCACTGACCATGACTGTCTTGCACAATCTCGCTGGCCTGTACGCGGCACTGGTAGTGCAAGGTATCGGCTTCCAGTTGGAACTGATACTTTTTGCCTTTTTCCGGAACAAAGCGAGTGGTTATCAGGCATGAGTATTTGCTTTCAACATAAACGTTGATAATCGCGGTTTCAAGACCAGGCACTAAGGGGGTTTCGTAGTAATCGATATTGTATTTCTCACCGGAGACTTTCGGCATACCGCGATCCTGGGTGTTCTGTAATACCCATTCACTGGAACGAATAAGACCGCCAGTGCGTTTGCCGTTTAACATCTGATAGATACTTGTCTGTTCTGTGTTATCTACGATACGTACCCATGGTGAATCATTTTTTTCAGCTGGTGGGGTAAAAAAGGAATTATTCGGCATGATGGAGCAGCCTGACGCTAAAATAGTTATCGCAGCAAGGTTGGTTAGCCGTAAAAATTTCACTTTCATTTCCTCGATACTGGATTATTCAAATCATCTAGTGAAAGGGGAGAATAATATCTAAACGTTTTATTCAACCAGAGTAAAATAAGCCTCAGCATGACGCTGAGGCTATACCCGTCATACTTCAAGTTGCATGTGCGTTGGCTGCCTGAAACTCGAATTATTTAGGGTATATACGATTATTCACTATACATTCTGGGGAAGTAGTCGTTGATTTTTGCGTTATCAAATAGTCGATCCGTTGTGAAATCGACTACATCTGATACTGCAATTCCATGATGCAGTTCGCTGGGGAAATCGTCTATCGAACCATAAACCGTAGGTACTAAGAAGCGGAAGTAATCACCCATTTTCGTATTACCGTCATAGCCAACAAGATAATCTTCGCCTTCAGAACTTCCCTCAATCCCGTGATAGACAAAAAATCCTTTTACTGAGGGGACATTATAGTCCCCGATTTTTTGCTCATGACCGGATCGTTCTTTTAGCCATTGATCAAATTCTTCTCTGCTAGCCATATGGCTAAATCTTAAGCCGGAATACAGATCTGACACAGTCTCTCCGCACTTATTCTCAGGATAGACGGTAAAGTGTTCCGATTCTTCCCATAAAAATTCGTTCAACTGATCGAGTAATGACTCGGCATCATTGATTGATAAAAGTGCTTTCGGCAGATCACCAAAGCAGTTGTTAACCATAACGGCAATTTTCCCGTGCTTATCCATCGCAAACCAGGTGAAAATTGTACCGAATTCAGGTTTCCAGTTTATGTTTAAGGTGTTCATCATTATTGTCCTTTAGGCCATGTTACCTGGCAATTTTCGCAAGGTTTTATGACCGATTCTGGTGTCACTTTTCCTGCGTCGTACACCGCTCTTGGCCTGACGGCATCCGTAAATTTAACATTCTCCGGTGATACCCCCTGACGAACCAGTTGGTCTGCTGCAGAAACTTCAGCACAGGCTCCTGCTTTGTTCTTGCAAAAACTCGTAAACTCACCGATTTTGACGCCTAACTGCTTTTCAATGTAGGCAACAGTTTTGGGATCCAATGCATCCGCTGTGATACTGGCATTACTGCTTCCTACCGCGGTTTTACCTGTCACTGGATCGTAGGCGCCAACCATGGTGGCGGTTTTATTCGCCTGGGTTTTCGAAGGGAAATTCTTAATTTTATCTAGCAGATCTTGCTGCGCCTGAGCAGCAACTTTATCTGCCTGATTTAAAGTACTTCCTTTACCTGCACCCGCCTGCGTTTTTTGTACGACTTTATTGAACACCATTCCAGCAGCAAATTTTATAACTTCCTGCCCCGATGCACCGTTATCGTATAAGCTGAGGATCCCATTGATATCAACAGGCGTCATCGCTGAGGTAATGATATCGTTTTTCAGCGCCAGCTCACGGATTTTCTCATCGCTTAGTCCCTGTGCTTTCCATTCAGCAAGTTGCTCACTGCCCTTAATGGCGGCGATATAAGGATTGCCAGCGACGCCCATTGGTGTCCAGTCAATGCCCGTCTGTGTATAGATGTCTCCGATGAATCCAGAGTAATCAGAATTTTCCTGGCCCTGTCGTGCACCATCCATCATAGTTCTGGCATAATCTGTTACGAGATAGCCGAACTCATCGGCCGTTATTGCCCCAGATTGATACATCGCGACCAGTTTTTCACCCGCTTCTTTTTCCAGTTTACGGTACTCATTGCGGATCTCGGTCTGGCATTTACCATTAGAGCCACAGGCAGTAAAGCGTTCCTGTAGTTCATCCATACCACCAATACCAGCGGCTTTTAGTTTTTCATACAGCGCGCGGCCTTCTTTACTCAGTTTCTCAACGCCGTACTTATTTGACAGTAGGTTATAATCAACGGCATTTTTACCTGCATCATGTCCAGCCACTGCGCCTGCCGAAGAATCGCTCGCCAGGCCTGCCGCCATGGTGGCAGCCAGAGATGCCAGATTACTGACTTTGGCCCGTTCATCATCAGTCAGCGACTCAACCGTTCTGTTTGGATAGAGATAGTCGACGATCGCTCGTGCAGCCAGCTCACCACCCGCTCCACCCACTGCTCCAGCAGTGGCGCTCGAACCGGAAAGCTCAGCGACCACGCCGCCAACGATAGCGTGGCCGATAGCATTTGCCGCGATCTGCGCGGCGGTTGGATTGTCACTATTCTGTAGGGTCAAATCGCGCACTGTGCTGGACAGATAAGGCGCAGCACCCTGTGCCAGTGCTTTCAGTGGATCGCCACCCGCCAGCGCAGTGATGGCTGCCGCTGCGGCACGAATGCCTTTATTCAGCTCGCCACCCGCTTTATATTGATCGTTGATGTCCTTATATGCGGCGGTATTTTGTACACGAGCCCAGTACTCCTGACGCGTCTCCTTGGTCTCATCCCACTCGCCAGCCGCTTTAATTCCCGCGTTGTTCGCCATAATCTGGCCCTGGCTGAGGGTGATATCCACGCCCTGATTCACAACGTCACCAATCAACCGAAGCTGGCTCAGACGCTGCTGCTCCTTTGCCTTATCGAAGATCGGGCTGATGCTCTGATTGGCGTGCTCGACATCGCGGCTTAGTTCGCTGACATCCTGCTGCTGGTTCGCCTGGTCACGGATAATCAGCGAACCTGGAGAAACGGCCGCATACGTGGTGCCGGAAGCATTCCCATCGCTGCCATCCGCTCCCAGACCATTGGCCGCCAGATTCTGCACGGCATTTTTCAGCAGATCCTGTGCGCCCAATCCGCCAGTGCTGATGCCGACGCTGCTGTGCGATACTTCAAACTCTGCACTGTTATCGATATTGCTGAAGCCCAGCGTGCCAGTACTGAGACGATTTTTATCTTCGCTGGCAGTGCTGCCAATCACCGCACCATCCAGCTGCGTGTGGTTACCGACGTTGATATCGAAGCCGCCGTCACCCGCGAAGATACCGGTCTGCTCCTGCACGCTGTTATAGGTGCTGTGGATTTTGTCCTTCGCCACGCTGGCGCTGACGCTGCCAGTCATGCTGCCAAAGGTGAAGCTGGCGCCTGCTGAGCTGTTCTTCTGCTTCGAGTCGTAGTTATTCACGTCCTGCTCACTTTGCAGCGTCAGGTTACGACCGACATTGGCTACCACCTGATCGGCACTCAGCTGTGCGCCGCGCAGGGTGGTATCACGTCCGCTGTTTACCGTCAGTTTATTACCCGCGTCGACGGTGGTTTCAGTATGGGTCAGGCCATCACCATTCTCGTTACCGGAACCTTTACTGGCGTTGGCAAACACGCTGATCCCTGCGCCACCTTGGCCAGCGCCGATGCTGATGCCCACGCCGCCGCCGCTACTGCTGTTCTTGCCGGTCTGCAACTGGGTATTCTGCGCTGACAGCAGGTTGATATCGCGGTTTGCCGACAGCAGCACATCGTTACCCGCTTTCAACTGGCTGCCGCCGATGGTCAGATCGCCATCGGTGCCATTTTCTGAGCCGGTCGCCACCAGGTTGATATTGTTGCCTGCCTGCACGGTGCTGCCGGAGGCGTTGACCGCTTCGCTGTGGCTCTCGCTCTTCGACTTCGAGGTGCTCAGCGACAGGCTGACACCAATGGCGTTCTGGTCGGTGGCGTTCTGCGATGCCAGTACTGCGGCCTGAGCGGCCTGTACGCCTGCCAGACCGGATTTCAGCTTCTGCAGCGATGCCATACGACCATCCTGCTGCTCATCGGCAGCTTTCGCGCTGGTGTAAGCGGTGTTGATCGCGCTGCCAATCGCGCCGGACAGCGCCAACGTCAGACCCGTCTGTTTGCGCTCGTAAGTGGTGTCGGTGGTGCTCTGGTTATTCGCGGCATCAATGGTGATATTGTTCGCCACCATATTGATGTCGTTACCGGCGATCACGTCAGAACCCTGCACGGCAATATTATTGCCCGCCACCAGGCTGGTATCACCATCGACGCTGCCCAGCGTGCTGTTATTGTGGGTCAGCGCCGCGGTATCGGAGGTCGAACTCTCTTTGATCGAGCCGACAAAGAAGCCAATGCCGCCGCTGCTCATTAGGCCTGACTTGGTGGTTTTCTTCATCGACCAGCTGTCGCGGCTCTCTTCCGCCGCCGTGACATTGAGGTCATTCCCGGCACGCAATGCCAGATCCTGATCCGCCGCCACATCGCTGCCGGTGATATTCAGGTTGTTACCCGCAGTGAGGGAGATATTTTCCCCGCCAAGGCTGCTGCCGTTCGCCAGCGTGGCATCGTAACCGGCGCGGGTCGTGGTCGTGCGTTTCGACAGGAAGCCGGAACCTTTCACCTTGGAGTTCATATCCAGATATTCCTGGCTGCTGGCGCTGCCGAGGTTGATATCATTGGTGGCGGTCAGCGCAAGCTGCCGATCGGCATTCAGTTTCGTCGCCTGGGCGTTAATATTATTGCCGGCATTCAGCGAGATATTGCCGTCGCTGGTGACTTCACTGCCTTGTACCTGAGTCAGCGTCTGTGTGACATGGTTATCTTTATCCCACACCACCTTGTCGCTGCTGCCGGTGGTGACGGTGGTCATATTGATATCGCGGTTAGCAGCGATCTGCGTCTGGCTGTTTTCACCGGAGCTAACCACCTGTGCGGCCTGTAGATTGACATCACGGCCTGCCTGTAGCAGCAGTTTGCCGTCGTCACCCTGCACATACATGCCCGCCACGCGGTCGAGATTGTCACGGCTGAAGCTGTTACTGCCGTTCTGACTTTCCGCGTGGTTGGTCTCGCTGGCAACGGTGATATCGCGTCCGGCCTGCGCCAGCAGGGTATCGGTTGCACGCACCATGCCACCGGTATTGGTGATATCGTTGGTCGCCTTCAGCGAAACGGACTTACCAGCGATAATGCCGCCAACATTGACGATATCGTCGCCGGAAACGCTGACCAACTGGGTGGCGCTGATTCGCCCGCTGTTCAGCATGCCGCCGCTGACGCCAATGCTGACATTTTTACCGGCCAGCAGCGCACCGCTGCCGTCCATATCGCCTTGCTGCACCTGTGCATACACCTGCGGTACCAGCACATTCTGGGTGGTGCCATCCGGCATCTTCACATCCTGCGCCACCAGCCACACCATATCCTGAGTGATCTGTTTCATCTGCTCGGCGGTGAGCGCCACGCCCGGCACCAGGTTGAATTGTTTCGCGAAGCTGACGCCCGCTTCCATCAGACCTTTGTATTGATCTTCATCGCTGGTGTAATCGGCCAGATAACGCTGACCGACCAGCTCAACAATCTGCTCACGCACCAGGCGCTGCTCGTAGAAGCCATCGCCGAGACGTTTTTGCGTAATCGACGGATCGGTCCGCAGCTGACTCAGCATATAGTCGGAACTCAGCCAGGTTTTCTGGTTGGTAAAGCGCGGATCGGTTTCGATCAGATAGCTGCTGGTGGCGTCCGGCAGGGTAGTGAACAGGCTGCCGGTTGGCAGGGAAGCGTCCGGCGTCATGGAACGAATCACATCGGTGTTCTGTCCGGCCACTTCCACGCGCTGCGCGGCATAATCCGCCAGCGATGGCGCGCTGCTGGTCGCCTGGGTATTCTCCTTCATCACGCTCGGGCTGAGGCTGATGGACTGGATTTCCGTTGGCGGGGTATAGGCAGACGCTCTGGCTTTCTGGTCGTCACTGCCTTTACGGTGGATACGATCCCATTCGATCACCTGTCCGACTTTTTCCGTCAGTTTCTGACCGGTGACTTCGGTGTTCACCAGTTCCTTCACCGCCGTCAGCAGCGTGCCGCCAGCAATAATCTGGCTCTTGTCGTTCAGCAGCTTATCGCCGGAGAGCGAAATCTGACCGCCAGCGATAATTTTCGCCGGATCGCTCTGGGTGATCTGCGCTTCACTGATGGTCTCGGTATAGCTGTACTGATAGTAATGGTCACGACCACACACCACACCTTCGATACAGATATGGCGGACTTCATCTTTGTAGAAGCGGATGTTGTAGTCGTCAGGGCTGTAGTGGACGCCATTATTCAGGTCCACCACCATATACTCATCTTTCTGCTGCTGGGACAAATGCACCATGCTGGTAGCGAAGTTGTCGTTGATATTGTTTAGCGCGGTGAAGCTTAGCGCCATGTTGCCTACCGATTCGATAGTCGAGCTGTGGTTGTTGATTTCACCCGCTTTGCCGGTCGCCAGCGCATCCGCATCCAGCGCTCCGCCAATCGCCATATCACCGTCGCTGTAGATCAGGGAATGGTCGCGGTTATTCAGCGTACCGACGCCCAGATCGAGACGCTGACGCGCCGCAATGGTGGCCGTGCTGTTATTTTCCGCCAGGTTATTCAGCGTCGCTGCGCCGATCGCCAGACCGTCGCCATAAATGCGGCCGGTGCCGATATTGTTCACGGTGCTGGCGTTGATGCGCGTCAGCACGCCGTCGATCAAGCCGCGGTTGCTCAGCGTATCGCTGGCGTTCAGCGTGCTCTGTTGCGCGCTTAGTTCGCCAGTAGCCTGGTTATCGATGTTGCTGGCCTGGACATTCAGCTTACCGCCTGCGCCAAGCAGCGCCGTGTTGATCAGGCTGTTGTTTACATTCAGCGTCAGATCGCCGTTCGCCAGCGTTTTACCGCTGTTGCTGAAGCCGTCGGCGAAACTGAGATCCATATCGCCAAGTGACAAAACTTCACCGCTGCCGTTAATCTCGCGACCGCGGAAGGTCAGTTGCTGACCCGCTACCAGACGGCCACCCTCATTGCTGATACGCAGATCGCTGCTGGTGGCTGCGGTGCGGGCGAGGGCGCTGCCGTTTTGCTGATCGAGCGTCAGCTGCTTATTGGCGGAGATCTGTCCCAGATTGTTGTTCAGCAACGGCGTGGCGATGGCCAGATCGCTGGCGGCGGCCAGCGTACCGTTCTGGTTATTCAGTTCACTGCTGGCCGTCACATCCAGCGAACCGGAACCGGCCGCCATAATGGTGCCGCCCTGATTATTCAGGCTGGCACTCTGTACGCTGAATTTTTTGGCATTAGCGGCGATGCGGCCATTCTGGTTATTAATGCTGCCGCTGCTGAGTTGCAGATCGCTGTCACCGCTCTGGAGTAATTGGCCACCGCGGTTGCTGATAACCGGTGTGCTGGCCTGTAGCGCATTAGCGTTAATCACGCCGCGATCGTTGCTGAGTTTACCGGCGGCTGAGAGTTTCAAATCGCCACTTGCCAGCAGTTGCGCGTCGTCGGTGATGATATCGCTGCTGCTGGTCAGGGTGGCGTGATGCGCGGCGGTATCGCTGCCGCTGAGATCAATGTGACTGGCGCTGGCGTTCAAATCGCCACCGGCCAGCGCCTGACCCTGGCTGGTCAGTTTACCGTCGCTGGCGAGAATGAGATTGCCGCTGTTAGCCAGGGTGCCGTCGGTTTTCATCCCGGCGGCAATGGCCGCGCCTTTGCTGTTGCGGATGGTTGCGCCGCGCACACGGGTGTTACCTTTGGCGGCGATCAGGCCGCTGTTGGTCACCTCGTCGCTGGCGGTGGTGCTCTGATCTCGCTGGGCGAACAGGGTGCCGCTGTTATCGACTTTTTTACCGCCCAGCAGCAGATCCTGTCCGGCATTGACCGAACCGCTGTTGACGATATCGCCATTCGCGTTAATGGTGATATCACCCGCCTGAGTGCCGAGTGTGCCCTTGTTGCTGACGCCGACCCCTTGCTCGGTCGCCACCAGACGGATTTTACCGGCATACATGCCACCCAACTGGGCGACGTCGATCGCCAGCGTCGGCTTGACGTCGCTGCTGTCGCTGTCGGTCGCGCTGCTGGCTGTGGCCGTGCTGTTATCGGCGGTCACCTCGTTTTTACCGCTGGTGACAGTCACATCTTTCGCCCAGATACCGGCATTGACCTTCACGGTGCGGGCAATCAGGTCGGTATAATCCTGGCGACTGCTGTCCATGCCTGCGCCTTCCACCACGATTTCACCTTTGCCCACGCGGTAACCGCGCAGTTCGCCGTTGGTCATCTGCGGCGTGCCGGTGGTCAGGGTGGCGCGGTTGGCGTTAATGAAGCCACAACCATCGCAACTGATGCCCGCCGGGTTGGCAATGACCACCTGCGCCTTACGGCCTGCCACTTCGACATAGCCGTTCAGCTTGCTCGGGTCGCGCGAGTTGACCTCGTTAAGAATGATTTTGGCTTCGCCTTTCGCCAGCCATGGGTTACCCGCCACCCAGCCGCCCATCTGGGTCTGTACCTGCTTATGCGAGTTATTGAGAATGGCGCCTTTGTTATCGACGTCAAACTGGGTGTATTTGTTATGCGAAACACCACCGGCGCTCGGCGTCTGGATATTGACCTGCGGCGTGCCGTTGGCGCTCTGCATGACATTCGGCTGCTGGCCGCCCGGGGCGCTTTTGTCGGCAACAATCCCGGCCGCCAGCGCCTGTGGCGCGAGCGTGACCAAACCGAGTGCCGTCATGGTCAGGAAGGCCGTGGGCTTCATGCGGCCAATCAGTTGGCTCAGCGTATGTCCGACGCCGTTTGCACCGCTTTTACCCTGGCCGCGGTTGATTTCGGAAACCACCATTAACAGGCCGCGAGCCTTGTTGAAAATGATGCGATAGAGGTTCTTATTCACGAAAAGTTATCCCTGCTAAAAGTGATGTTAAGCAACCAGCGGCGTGTTCTGCTGCCAGAGTCTGAATTGTTGCTGTGTGACATCATCGCCACGGAACTGCAATACCCGTTGTCCGCGTTCCGCCCCTTTGTGGTACAGCGCACGGCCACATAAATGGGGAAACAGCGTGCCGCCGACGATGCGGCGAAACGCCTGCTGATCGCCGAATGGCGCGACCCAGTCGCGGAACCACAGGCGGTCGCCGCTGGTCCAGTCCTGCGGCTGCACCAGAATGCCGGGGCCGGTGAGGTAGCGCTGTTCCGCTTCTTCATCCATCCACGCCCAACTGAGGAAAAACATGGGCTTGTCATCGCGGCTGGCGATAACAAACTGCTGATGTTTGATGGCAGGCAACAGCAGCGTCGGCAGCACACTGAGCGGAATATCGCGGTGCTGTTCCGAATGCATCCACAGCCAGACCGCCGCGCCAAGCGCTTCCGCCTCGCTGAATTGACCGCCGAGCAGCGGTGCGGTTAACTGATAGCCATTAACAGGAATCTTCATCACGCGCCTCCTTAGTACTGCCAACTGAGGTTGAAGCCGAGGGTGACCGGGCTGGTGTGGAACCCTTCCGGTTTGGAGAACGGCACACCGACAAACAGGTCATAGCCGGTGTTAAAGGCGTTACCACGCAGGCCAAGTACACCGCCCGCCAGATGTTTTCCGGCGAGGTAATCACGCGTGCCGTCAACTTCGCCGTAGTCAGCGCCGAGATACAGTTCCTGATTGGGCAGCGGCGTGCGCCAGGCCAGATCGTTGCGCACGAACCAGCCGCGGTCGGCCGTCAGAGTGCGTTCACCGTCGAAGCCGCGCACGGTCCAGCGGTTACCAATCGACAACTGATCCTGTGGCGTGAGTTTGGTGTGGTTGATCTGGCGCAGATACTGTACGTTGTAGCGGAAGGTCTGATTGCCCAGCGTAAACGGCACATCGAGTTGTGCATTGAGTTGGATAATTTTCGCCAGCGCGGTGCCTTCATCGAAATACTCTTCCTGCGCCGGAATAGCGCCGAACCAGCGAGTGCCGCGCTGGTAGCTCACTGCTGCATCAAGCGTGGTGGCGCCGAAGTAGTGGCGGTGCTGCAAGCCCAGACGCCAGGCGCTGGTTTTACGCCGCTGCACATCCACTTCGGTATCGTTGACGAAGTTCTGTGATTCGCGCGTCAGAATTTCATAGCTCATTGACGTTTTCTGACTGCCGCTACGGTACAGCACCCGACTCAGTTGGAAGTTAAGGTTTTTGCTGTTGCCGCTGTAGTTGTAGTCTTCATACGCGCCCGCCACATTCTGGTTGTAGTCGTAGCCGCTGGCGGTGACGCCCGCCATCCAGTAGCCGAACGGCACGGAGTAGTGCAGCATGTAGTTCTTGCTGCCTTTTTCGCTGCCGGATTCAAGGTCGTGGTTGCCGGAAATGTAGAACAGATCGCTGAGCGAGAAGGGATTATCGATATACAGCGTCAGGCCGCCCTGATAACGACCGGTGGTTTCGGTGCCTGAATCATCAAGCGTTGCGCCGAGACGCCACATTTTTTCCTGTTTCCAGGTCACGTCAATGTCGCTTTCGCCGGGCTGTTCGCCCGGAACAATCGCCATTTCTGCCTGTACGGTTGGCACGCGTTGCAGGTTTTCCAGTCCCTGCTCGATATCACGCAGATCCAGCAGTTCGCCTTCACGCGCTGGCAGGGCGCTCCAGAGGTTCACGTAGCGATCGCTCTCTTTGGTCAGTTTGATCTGGCGTGTTTTCCCTGGAATCAGGGTGATATGCAAGGTGCCGGTTTTCAGGTTTTGCGGCGGTGCCATCACGCGCGCGGTGACATAGCCATGATCAATCAGACGGTTTTGCAGCGCACTCATTAGCAGGTTGACACCCTGAGCGCCCAGGCACTGACCTTTACCCTGATCGGCCAGCTGCTGTAGCGGAATACGCAGCCAGGAGGGGAAATCTTCTTTACCGGTCAGGATAATGTGATACAGCGTAAAGCACTGTTGCTCTTGAGGAAATTGTAGTTTAGTAAAGAATGAAGAAGGGGGCTGCAAACGCACATCGGGTGTTTGCGGGGCTAATTGCTGCTGCATCGCACGTTGGCGATCCTGCTGGTTAATATTTAGCTGTTCATCCACACGATTCGGCGCGGCAAGAGGCGTCAGATTATTATCTGCCGCCCAGCTGCTTGCTGAGGTGGTCAATAAAATAAATAGCGCAAGCTGGCTGAGACGCGCAGGTTGATACCCGTCAGAGAATGACGCATTCCGTAGCATAATTAATTAACCTGAATTATTGATTGTTATTGGGGCAACATTTGTTAATTGGAACAATTTCAGGTTATGTAAGTTAACAATTTGTTTGCTAAGAGTTGTCTTAAAATTACTGTTTCTTTACATTTTGGCGGTAAAAATACAGTGTCACAGATAGGTAGTCGTGACTGAATTTATGTCGGCGTGAGGTTTTTGTCTGATTTTATTATATTGATACGATATATTTCTCAATTACAGGAGTGATGGTTCATTCAATGAGTCGACTACAGAACGAAATTAACTCCCTGGTCAATCGCGGCGTGGATCGTCACCTGCGCCTTGCCGTCACTGGGTTGAGCCGCAGTGGCAAAACCGCGTTTATCACTGCGTTCGTCAATCAATTATTGAACACCCACAGCGGGGCACACCTGCCGATGTTTTCTCCCGTGCGCGAAGAGCGTTTGCTCGGTGTGAAACGCGTGCCGCAGCGCGATCTGGGCGTGCCGCGTTTTGCCTATGATGAAGGCATGGCAGCGCTATATGGTTCCCCGCCGGATTGGCCGACGCCGACGCGTGGTGTGAGTGAAATCCGCCTGGCGCTGCGCTATCGCTCTAAAGATTCATTGCTGCGTCACTTTAAAGACACCTCGACGCTCTATCTCGAAATTGTCGATTACCCCGGCGAGTGGTTGCTGGATCTGCCGCTGCTGGAGCAAACCTATTTGAGCTGGTCACAGCAGATGAGCGGTTTGCTGCAAGGGGGACGCATTGAATGGGCGAAACCCTGGTTGGCGCTGTGCGAGAAAATCGATCCGCTGGCGCCAGCAGATGAAAACCAGCTTGCCGAGGTGGCACAGGCCTATACCGACTATTTGCACCGTTGTAAGCAGGAAGGGCTGCACTTTATTCAGCCGGGGCGGTTTGTGCTGCCGGGCGATCTGGCGGGCGCGCCAGTGCTGCAATTCTTCCCCTGGCCGCAGGTGAATAATATCGGTGAAGCCAAACTGGCGCAGGCGGATGACAAAACCAACATCGGCATGCTGCGTAAGCGTTTTGACTATTACTGCCAGTCGGTCGTCAAAGGGTTTTATAAAGATCACTTTGTGCGCTTCGACCGGCAGATTGTTCTGGTCGATTGCCTGCAACCGCTCAATAGCGGTATTCATGCGTTTAACGATATGCGGCTGGCGTTGACCCAACTGATGCAAAGTTTTCATTACGGGAAGCGCACGCTGTTCCGGCGTTTGTTCTCGCCCTGTATCGACAAGCTGATGTTTGCGGCGAGTAAAGCGGATCACATTACCGCCGATCAGCACGCCAATCTGGTGTCGTTGCTTCAGCAATTGGTGCAAGAAGCGTGGCAGAATGCCGCGTTTGAAGGCATTGATATGCGCTGTGAAGGCATTGCGTCGATCCAGTCAACGCAGAGCGGGGTGGTCGATCATCAGGGCCAGAAAATTCCTGCGCTGAAAGGGCATCGACTCAGCGACGGCCAGCCGTTGACGGTCTACCCCGGTGAAGTGCCTGCGCGTTTACCGGGTGCCGCATTCTGGCAAACGCAGGGCTTCCATTTCGATCAATTTCGTCCGCGAGAAATGACGGTAGACACGCCGTTGCCGCATATCCGGTTGGATACGGTCATGGACTTTCTGCTAAAGGATAAATTGCGATGAACGAGCCATTAAAACCCCGCGTCACCTTCGACGATGTTTCACCACAAGAGCCTCAGCCGCAGCTACGTGCAGGGCTGGCGTTTGATGAGCAGAGCGGTACGCCATTTTCCCCGATCAGCCGCGAAGAGGAAGTGCCAGAAGAAGGCGCGGCGGAAGAGGCGATCAGCGCGGCGCTGCGGCCAAAGCGCAGCCTATGGCGGCGTATGGTGATGGCAGGAATCGGGCTGTTTGGTGTCAGCGCGCTAGCGCAGGGCGTTCAGTCGCTGCACAACGCCTGGGTGCAGCAGGACTGGATTGCGCTGGGCGGTATTACCGCGGGTAGCCTGATTGTGGCGGCGGGTGTCGGTTCGCTGGCCGTCGAGTGGCGACGCCTCTATCGCTTGAGAGAACGTGCGGAAGAGCGCGATGTAGCACGCGATTTGCTACACAGCCACGGCGTGGGGCGCGGGCGTGAATTCTGTGAAAAACTGGCGCGTCAGGCTGGGTTGGATAGCGGCCATCCGGCGATACAACGCTGGCAGGCTTCACTCCACGAAACCCACAACGACCGCGAAGTGCTGGAGCTTTATGCGCGTCTGGTTCAGCCCGTACTGGACACGCAGGCGCGGCGTGAAATCAGCCGCTCCGCGGCGGAATCGACGTTGATGATTGCCGTCAGCCCGCTAGCGCTGGTGGATATGGCCTTTATCGCCTGGCGCAACCTGCGTCTGATTAATCGTATTGCCGCGCTGTACGGCATCGAACTCGGTTATTTCAGCCGCATTCGCCTGTTCCGACTGGTGCTAGTTAATATCGCGTTTGCTGGGGCATCGGAGCTGGTGCGGGAGATTGGTATGGATTGGATGTCGCAGGATCTTGCTGCACGGCTATCGACCCGCGCTGCGCAGGGCATTGGTGCGGGGCTGCTGACGGCACGTCTGGGCATTAAAGCGATGGAACTGTGTCGCCCGCTGCCGTGGCTGGATGACAAGCCACGCCTCGGTGATTTCCGCCGCGAACTGATTGGTCAGGTAAAAGAAACGCTGCAAAAAGGGCGTTAGGGGAACGAAGGCGCGCAGTATGCGCCTTCGTCACATTTTTCATTGTCCGGCAGTGTGAGTACCGTTGTTACAGAATCGTGTGTAGGATTAAAGCTCCTCATTTCTGTATAACAGGACGTTTTTATGATTCCCGGTAAAAAATTGACGCTGGCGGCGCTGTCGCTGTCGGCAGCCATTCTCTGCTTACCTGCCAGTGCACAACTGGTACTGGCACCCACCGATGCGGAACGTTACGCGCAAAACAGCTTCCCTGAATATCTTGAATTACTCACGTTGCCAAATGATGCTGCCGTGCCTGCGGATATTCAGCGTAATGCTAAGTGGCTGGAAAAGGCTTTTCAGAAGCGTGGCTTCACCACGCAGCAACTGAAGAATGGGGATAAACCGCTGGTTTATGCTGAGCTGGGTACGCCAAAAGCCGATCGTAAAACCATCTTGTTCTACATGCATTTTGACGGACAGCCCGTGAATCCAACCGAATGGCAAACGCCGCCGTGGCAGCCTGTGCTGAAAGAAAAAGACGCCGCTGGCAAATGGCAAACACTGCCCGAGTCGCGCCTGCTGAAAGGGGATATCAATCCGGAATGGCGTCTCTTCGCCCGGGCATCGGCCGATGATAAAGGACCGATCGTGATGTTTCTCGCCGCGATGGACGCAATGAAAGATAAAGGCGTTGAACCTGCGGTCAATATCAAAGTGCTGCTAGATTCTGAAGAAGAAAAAGGTTCACCCGGTCTGACGACGGTGATGGCCGATCATCTTACGCTACTCAAAAGCGATGGGATGGTGATTTATGACGGCGCGATGCCGTCCAGCAATAAGCCCGGCATCAACTTTGGCAATCGCGGTTCAATCCAAATCGATATGACGGTTTTCGGCGCGAACGCGGCGGCGCACAGCGGTGGTTATGGCAATGTCATTCCCAATCCGGTGCAAAATCTGGCAACGCTGCTAGCCAGCATGAAAGATGCGGACGGTAAGGTTACGATCCCCGGTTACTATGACCGCGTTACGTTGAGCGAGAGCGATAAAAAACAGGTCGCGGAGACCGCCCCTCCCGCTGGGGCGTTGGAGAAACGCTTTGGTGTTGCTCGGCTAGAAAATGTCGCCAGCAATGCGGCAGAAGCAGTGCAATATCCTTCTCTGGATATTCTCGGCATTAGAGCGGGCGATACGGGCAAAAAAGCGTCGAACGCCATTCCGTCAACCGCGACGGCCAGCGTGAATATTCGCACCGTGCCGGAAACGCCGCCGGATGAGATGTATGTGTTGTTACGCCAGTATATCGCCAGCAAAGGCTTTCATATCATTGCCGGTGAGGCACCCACACAGGCCGAACGCGAACAATATCCGCACCTGATTTCCCTTAGCCTGACGGCCTATCCGAGCAGTGCCTATGCGGCGAGAACGGAGATCGACTCCCCGCTGGGTCACTGGGCCGTCGCGACGACAACCGCACCGCGTGGCATCGCACCAGAGAAGAATCGCATGATGGGCGGGACGCTGCCGATGAGCGGTGCGGTCAGCGTATTGAAGGTGCCTTACGTCATCGTTCCTCTGGTGAATGCCGATAATAATCAGCATAGTTTTGATGAGAACTTACGCCTCGGTAACTATCTGGAAGGCATTCGCACCATTGTGGCGATGGCCACGACGCCGCTGTCGTAACCCCGTTTCGTCATTGACGTGGAAAAAACGTACAGATGTGTCAACTTTTGCTGCCACTTTACTTCATCCGGTGCAAACGAAAGGGTATTATCAGTAGCAATAGCCATGTCGTGTCTCTTGAAGAAGGTAGCCGTTGATGCATCTGGAAGTGATTTGTGAAGACCGCATTGGTATGGTCCGTGAACTGTTAGATCTGCTTGCGTCACGCAATATTGATTTACGCGGTATTGAAATTGCGTCTATCGGTCGTATTTACCTCAATTTTGCCACCCTCGATTTTGATGATTTCCGTCTGCTGATGACGGAAATTCGCCGTATTGAAAGCGTTAGCGATGTGCGTACCGTGGCCTTCATGCCGTCAGAGCGCGAACATCGGGCGTTGAATGCGCTGCTGGAATCGATGCCTGAACCCGTATTCTCGCTGGATATGAAGGGAAAGTTGGAGCTGTTTAATCCTGCCGCGCTGGCGCTTTTTGAACAATCAGCAGAGACCATCAGCGAACTGACGATTGGCAGCATGATCCCCAGTTTCAATTTCGCCAGTTGGCTGGAGAAGAGCAGCACCGTCGTGACGGAGCGTGTGGTGATTCGCGGTCAGGATTTCTTGCTGGAAATGACGCCAGTCCGTCTGGAAGATGATGGCGGGAAAGTGGCAACGGCGGGCGCGCTGGTGATGCTGAAATCGGCCGCTCGCATGGGCCGACAGTTGCAGAATCTTGCTGTGAACGATGAAAATGAGTTCGATCATATCGTGGCGGTGAGTCCGAAAATGCGTCAGGTTGTTGAGCAGGCGCGTAAATTAGCAATGCTGGATGCGCCGCTGCTGATCGTGGGCGACACGGGGACGGGTAAAGATATGCTGGCGCGTGCCTGCCACCTGCGCGGGCCGCGTGGCAAGAACCCTTTCCTGGCGCTGAACTGCGCGGCGTTACCCGATGATGTGATGGAGAGCGAGCTGTTCGGCCATGCGCCCGGTGCGTATCTCAATGCACAGGAAGGTAAGAAAGGTTTCTTCGAACAGGCTAACGGTGGGTCGGTTCTGCTGGATGAAGTCGGTGAAATGTCGGCACAGATGCAGACTAAGCTGCTGCGTTTCCTGAATGACGGGACATTCCGTCGCGTCGGTGAAGATCATGAAGTCCATGTTGACGTGCGGGTGATTTGCGCGACTAAGAAAAATTTATTGGAGCTGGTGCAGCGCGGTGAATTCCGGGAGGATCTTTATTATCGCCTCAATGTACTTACGCTGATGTTACCGCCTCTGCGCGAGCGTCCGGCTGATATTATGCCGCTGGTAGAGCTTTTCGTGGCGCGTTTCGCTGACGAGCAGGGGATTTCGCGTCCCAAATTGGCCGCAGATGTGGAACATTTCCTGCCGCAGTACGGCTGGCCGGGTAACGTTCGGCAGTTGAGAAATACCATTTATCGGGCGCTGACGCAGTTGGAAGGTAACGAATTGCATATGCAGGATATCGATCTCCCTGCGTTTTCGATTGATGCGCCGCAAGATGAAACCCTGCTTGATGGCTCGCTGGATGACATCAACAAGCGCTTCGAACGCTCCGTGCTGACCCGCCTTTATCAATCCTACCCAAGCACACGCAAACTGGCGAAACGGTTAGGGGTATCGCACACGGCAATAGCTAACAAGCTACGGGAATATGGACTCAGCCAACGTAAAGCGGCGGGGGACGACGAGGAGTAATCGCGGCGCTTGGTATATGCGCAGTGGCTTCATTAATCAAAGGAGTGATTATGGATCAAGAACAGGCTCGGCAACTGCTACAGACGGTATTAGCCGACCCCGCCGCACAGTTTCGTGACGGGCAGTGGGAAGCGATTGACGCGCTGGTTAACCGCCAGCAGAAATTACTGGTAGTACAGCGTACTGGCTGGGGAAAGAGTTCGGTTTATTTTATCAGTACGAAAATTTTCCGTGACCGAGGTATGGGGCCAACTATCATTGTTTCGCCCTTGCTGGCGTTGATGCGCAACCAGATAGATTCTGCTGGACGATTAGGGATTGTGGCAGAAACGCTGAACTCGACCAATAAAGATGATTGGAATAGCGTGACGCAACGAATCATCAGCAATCAGGTTGATTGTTTATTGATTTCACCTGAGCGTTTGGCGAATGATTCATTTGTTGAAACGGTATTGCAGCCCATTGCCGATCGTATTGCCCTAATGGTGATTGACGAAGCACACTGTATTTCGGATTGGGGGCATGATTTCCGCCCAGACTATCGGCGTATTGTGAATATTTTGCGTCAACTGCCTGCGAATATTCCCGTTCTGGGTACGACGGCTACGGCCAATAATCGCGTGATTGAGGATATTCAGGCACAACTAGGTAATATCCATATTCAGCGTGGCCCACTTATTCGTGAAAGTTTGTGGTTACAGACGATGAGATTGCCTGACCAATCATCGCGTCTGGCCTGGCTTGCACAGGCTATTCCAACCTTGCCGGGTACGGGGATTGTTTATGTGCTAACACAGCGTGATGCAGAGATGGTTTCTCGCTGGTTGAATCGCTCAGGCATCGAGGCGCGGCCTTATTACAGCGGTGTAACGCATGACGATTTTAGCACGTCATCTGGGATGGCTGATTCAGACAGTTATCGACAACACCTTGAGTCATTGCTGCTGAATAACCAAATTAAAGTGTTAGTGGCAACGACCGCATTGGGGATGGGTTATGACAAACCCGATCTGGGCTTTGTGATTCATTATCAGATGCCGGGCTCGATAGTCGCGTATTACCAGCAAGTGGGCCGTGCTGGACGCGGTATCGATTATGCTGTTGGTATCCTGATGTCTGGCGTTGAAGATAGAGAGATTCACGAATTTTTCAGGGGATCGGCTTTTCCTGCGGAGACGCAGGTGACTGAAATTTTGCAGGCGCTTGCCAGTGCGGATGGCCTGACATTGCGAGGCATTGAAGAACAAACCAATCTTCGTCATGGGCAGATTGAGAAAGTCTTGAAGTTTCTCAGCGTCGATAGCCCTGCGCCAGTGATAAACGTTGACCGGAAGTGGCGTAGAACACCCGTTTCGTATGGTATGGATCGTGCTCGTATTGCACATCTGACTGGGCAACGAGAACGGGAATGGCAGGAGATGCAGGCGTATTTGGCGGAGACGCGCTGCAAGATGACATTTTTGCGTCACGCACTGGATGACCAATATACAACGCCGTGTGGTAAGTGTACTTCCTGTCTGGGTCGTCCGGTGGTCGCAATTCCGCTTAATGCTGAGCTTATTCATCGGGCAGGAACGTTTCTTAAACAGGCTGAAATTGTTATTCGACCCAATATACAGGTTGCTGCGAATGCTTTTATTGAATACGGTTTTCGCGGAAATCTGGCGCAGAACTTGCGTGCTAAAGAAGGGCGCGTCTTGTCACGTTGGGGGGATGCGGGATGGGGAAAGGCGGTCGCAGACAATAAATATGCGGGCCGTTTTAGTGACGAATTGGTTGCTGCGATGGCAGAGATGATTCAACAACGTTGGCAACCCGAACCCGCACCTGAATGGGTTTGCTGTGTCCCTTCTCGTAATCATCCTACATTGGTGCCTGATTTTGCTCGGCGTCTGGCAGTACGGTTGAATCTACCGTTTGTGGATGCTATTCATAAAATACGTGACAATCAGCCACAGAAAGGTCAACAAAACCGCTTCCATCAGTGCCGTAATCTGGACGGTGCGTTTGCCGTCATCCCCTCGATACCAGAAGGTGCGGTGTTGTTGATTGATGATATTGTTGATTCTGGCTGGACGTTGGCGGTGATTGCTGCCTTATTACAACAAGCGGGCAGTGGCTGTGTTTATCCGGCTGCGCTCGCGTCTGCTTCGGTGAGTAATGCATGAATTTATCCCCCACGGCACAAGCGACACTGCTTTTGACCTGCTATTTCAGCAAGGCAAGTGCTGGCGATCTCAAGCCACTCACCAATACGGAGTGGGGGCGTTTTGCATTGTGGTTGAAAGAAAAATCACTGAGCCCCGCGGATCTCCTTGTGCCAGACCCTACGACTCTACTCAGCGGTTGGCATGATTCACGCGTGAGTGTTGCCCGAATTGTTCAACTGCTGAGCCGAGGACATAGTCTGGCTCTGGCAATTGAAAAGTGGCAAAGGGCGGGATTGTGGGTCGTTACGCGTTCGGATTATGATTATCCCAAACGCTTAAAACAGCAGCTAAAAAGTGATTCTCCCCCCGTATTATTTGGCTGTGGCAACCGTGCGCTATTAAATACCAGAGGGCTGGCGGTAGTCGGTTCGCGTAATGCTAATGCCACCGATTTATCGTTTGCAAATCAGGTCGGTATACAGGCTGCCACTGAACATATTGCCATCGTTTCTGGCGGGGCCAGAGGCGTGGATGAAACAGCGATGCTGGGTGCCATGAGTCAAGGGGGCGTTGTCATCGGCGTGATGTCTGATAGCTTGCTTAAGGCGAGTACGAGTACAAAATGGCGTAAAGGATTGATGGAAGGGCTGGCGGTGCTGGTGTCTCCTTTCCACCCTGAAGCGGGTTTCAGTACAGGCAATGCGATGGCGCGGAATAAATACATTTATTGCCTTGCTGAAAGTGCCTTAGTCGTTCACTCAGGTAAAAATGGGGGGACGTTCAGCGGCGCGCAGGAAAACCTAAAGAAAGGCTGGGTACCGCTGTGGGTAAAGCCAACAGACGAAGAGTCTGCGGGTAACGCAGATCTGGTGGTTGCCGGAGGTCACTGGTGTGATATGGATTGGCGATCTTTGAGTGTTGCCAGATTACTCGAGCAGCTTAACCCTGTATCGACGTCCGCTGCCCTTGGGGGGCAAGGTAGCCTATTTTTGCGCGAGGAACCGCAAATAGCACCGTCGGAGCAGCTAGACTTACAAAAAATCTGTGCTGAAAGCATAGCTCCGACGAGCGAGGAGAAGCTTGTTACAGCAGAAGAAACCGAAATCAATGCTCTGAAGAATGAACCCATTAATTTTTATGCACTGTTTTTGCAGGAACTCAGTCGACTGGCGGTAGACGCGGTAAGTCTGGATGAACTCATTAGTCTCACTATGCTACACAAATCGCAACTTACTGTCTGGTTACAGAGGGCTGTTGATGAGGGCGTTATTAGCAAACACGAGCGGCCAGTACGTTATCAATGGATTCCTAATTCCCATCGGCCCTAGTCAAAATAACAAAACGGCTGCTTGCGCAGCCGTTTTTCACGTAATGCCAGTGTGACTTATTTCAGCACAGCCAGCGCAGCGTCATAGTCTGGTTCAGTGGTGATTTCGTTCACCAGCTCGCTATGCAGCACGTTGTCGTTTTCATCCAGTACGACGACAGCGCGAGCGGTCAGGCCTTTCAGCGCACCATCCGCAATTGCGACGCCGTAGCTTTCTTTGAACTCACCACCACGCAGGGTAGACAGTACAACGACGTTGTTCAGACCTTCCGCACCGCAAAAACGGGACTGCGCGAACGGCAGATCGGAAGAGATACACAGAACAACGGTGTTATCCAGTTCAGAACCCAGTTGGTTGAATTTGCGCACGGACGCGGCACAAACACCGGTATCGATGCTTGGGAAAATATTCAGGATTTTGCGCTTGCCAGCATAGTTGCTCAGCGGGGTATCGGACAGATCTTTAGCCACCAGAGTAAATGCCGGGGCTTTGCTTCCTTTAGCTGGGAATGACCCTGTTACTGGCACAGGATTGCCTTGAAAATGTACGTTCTGTGACATGTTTGCGTCCTTAATTACAGGTGATTAACACGCTGCTCAGTTTAGGGCAACATTAGCAACATTGGTATAAAAATTACGATTAAAATTGCTGGCTTAGCAACGCCACCATCGCTTTCAGGTAGCATTCACTGGCGGCATCTGCCGAGATTGGCGGAAGCTCCGCGGTAATGCAATGAAGCGAACGATCGGCGCACCAACTTCCGAACGATCCAGGTGTGTCGTAACCGACACTTGATACTAACGGCAGCTCGCACTGTTGTGCCAACCATCGACCCAGTTCGGAACCCTGTGGATCCTCAATACAGGCGAGTGGCTCATGAAAAGAGACAACCCAGTGAGGATTAAGTTTCTCAATCAGCGAGCAAAGGGCTTTTGTTTCCGGCTCTGAACCTGCGGTTTCACCGGTAGAGAGCTCGACATCGCGTTCATCTGCGGCACTATTCCAGCGGTAGACCGTCTTCCCCGGCTGCCAGTTACTGGCCGGAAAATTGCGATTGAGATCGACACCGTTAGCGTTGGCGCGCAGCCCCAACTGACAGCCATCTGGGTTCACTGCAAGAATCACATGGTGGCGACGCTGTCCTGAAAAGAGGGTGCGCAGCGCGCAGGAAAGCGCTACCACCGCTGCGGTTTCATCGCCGTGTGTTCCGGCAATAATTAGCCCGCTCTCAGAAGGGGCTAATTCGGCTGGGAAATACAGTAGCGGTGCGCCCAGCAGCGATTTCCCATACGGGTCGCCCAGCGACGGCAAATTACCGCGTTGCTGGCGCGCCTGAAGAGGAATGACCGTGTTTTCCATGATATTGCCCTGTAATTGCCTATGCGTTTCATCATAAAAAAATCGGCCAGGAGACGCAAACATCGATGCGGGCTGACAAATTGCGGGCGTATCGCTGGATGATAACGCTGATTTCTGACTATTATATTCTTCAATCAATTCATTACGCTTTCAGGTCAAATCATCATGCACTATGGATATTCTGCATTTTATGTCGCGTTGATGGCGGCCATGACGGGCAATGCCGTCGCGGCGCAGGTTCCGGCGGGAACGGTTCTGGCTGAAAAGCAAGAAATCGTCCGTCACATTAAAGATGAACCGGCTTCTCTCGATCCGATAAAAGCGGTAGGGCTGCCGGAAGCACAGGTGGCGCGCGATCTGTTTGAAGGGCTGGTCAATCAGGATGCCAAGGGAAACATTGTTCCTGGCGTGGCGCTGCACTGGCAGACGACGGATAACCGCACGTTTATCTTTACTCTGCGTGATAATGCCCGCTGGTCTAACGGTGAACCCGTTACGGCAAACGATTTTGTCTACAGCTGGCGTCGTCTGGTCACACCTGAAAACAGCTCGCCGTTTGCCTGGTTTGCGCGACTGGCGGGAATTCAGAACGCCGAGCAGATTCTTGCGGGTAAGCTGCCGGTCGATCAGCTTGGTGTGACGGCCGTTAATGATCACACGCTGAAAGTGCAGCTCAGCAAGCCAGTGCCTTATTTTGTTAGTCTGACGGCAAATTTCAGCCTGTTTCCGGTACATCAGGCTACGGTAGAAAAATTCGGCAATGACTGGACGAAGCCGGGCAATCTGATCGGGAATGGTGCATTTAAGCTAGATCAGCGCGTCGTTAATGAGAAGCTGGTGCTCACGCAGAATCCCTATTATTGGGATAACGCTAACACGCGCCTGACTAAGGTGACCTTTGTTCCCATCAATCAGGAATCGAACGCGACGAAGCGCTATCTGTCCGGGGATATTGATATCACTGAGTCCTTTCCTAAAAATTTGTACCAGAAGCTGTTGAAAGACTTGCCCGGTCAGGTTTATACGCCAGAGCAGCTTGGCACCTACTATTACGCGTTTAACACACAGCGTGCGCCAACCAACGACGTACGAGTGCGAAAAGCATTGTCTTACGCTATCGATCGTAAAGTGATTGCGGAAAAAGTATTGGGCACAGGGGAAAAACCGGCATGGCACTTTACGCCGGATGTCACAGCGGGTTTCAAACCGACGGAGAACCTGTTGCAGCAGTATTCTCAGGATGAGCAGGATGCGCAGGCAAAAGCGCTGATGGCGGCCGCAGGTTACGGTCCAAATAATCCGTTGAAATTATCACTGTTGTACAACACGTCGGAAAGTCACCAGAAGATCGCGATTGCCGTGGCCTCCATGTGGAAGAAAACGCTGGGTGTAGATGTGCGTCTGTCCAATCAAGAATGGCAAACCTACATCGACAGCCGCAATAGCGGTGATTTTGACGTCGTGCGGGCGTCCTGGGTCGGTGACTACAACGAACCCTCGACATTCCTCTCGCTGCTGGCTTCACACCATAGCGGAAATATCGCACGCTTTAAAAATGCAAATTACGATCGCGTCCTGGATGAAGCGGGCAATCAGACTAACCCGCAGGCGCTGAATGCAGACTACAACCGGGCTGAGCAGATCTTGATGGATGAAGCGCCGATTGCGCCGATCTATCAATATACCAACGGACGCTTGATCAAGCCGTGGGTGAAGGGTTACCCCATTACTAACCCTGAAGACGTGGCGTACAGCCACATGCTTTACATCGAAAAGCATTAAGTATCAATATATTGAATGATGTGGTGATAAAGCCGGAGCGATCGTGATGGTCACTCCGGCTGATAGCGTGCAAAACTGATAGCAAAAGAGCGGATAGAAAAAACCGTTGGAGGCAAAACGTGGAATCCTTTGCAGGAAAAGAGTTGCAACACAGCGGTGCGGTTCATGCGTATCAGTTGGATGGAAAGGGAGGGGTGACCTCGATTGGCGAGCAGGATGTGGTTAATAGCGAGAAACCCTGCTGGCTACACCTGGATTCTACATTACCCGCCAGCGTGCGCTGGTTGAATAAAACGACGCTAGTGCCGGATAGCGTACGCAATGCGTTGGCGGGGGAAAGCGCCCGTCCCAGAGTCACGCGTTTAGGTGAGGGTACGCTGATCACGCTGCGTAGCATTAACCTGAATGCCAATGCGCGGCCGGATCATCTGGTGGCCGTTCGGGTGTACATTACCGACAAGCTGATCATTTCTACCCGACGTCGTAAGATTCAGGCTATCGACGAAATACTTACCGACCTGAAGGAAGGCAATGGCCCGACGGACAGCGGAGGCTGGCTGGTCTCTATTGCGGAATCGTTGACCGATCATACCAGCGAATTCATTGATGATTTGCATGAGAAAATCATCGATCTGGAAGAGGATTTGCTGGAGCAAAAAATTCCACCGCGCGGTGAACTGGCGCTGATTCGCAAACAGCTTATCGTGTTACGCCGCTATATGACGCCACAGCGTGATGTATTCTCGCGTATTTCCGGCGAAAAACTGCCCTGGATGCAGGATGACGATCGCCGCAGAATGCAGGAAATCGCCGATCGATTAGGACGCGGGCTGGAAGATCTGGATGCCAGTATTGCACGTACCACGGTACTTTCGGATGAAATCACCGCTTTGATGACCGAAGCGATGAACCGCCGTACCTATACGATGTCACTTTTGGCGATGGTTTTTCTGCCGACGACGTTCTTAACCGGCTTATTTGGCGTCAACTTAGGGGGAATTCCCGGCGGCGATGCGCCGTTTGGTTTTTTCACGTTCTGCTTGATATTGGTGATATTGGTGGGCGGCGTTGCATGGTGGTTAAAGCGCAGTAAATGGCTATAACGACTCATGGCGAACGGATGCGCAGATAATCACAAACTGTCGTGAACGGCTAAAAAACCACGTGTAAATTGAGCAATATCAACATTTTTTACCCTATTGTGCGGCACTATCATTCCCGCAGGTGAATGCAACGTCAAGCGATGGGCGTTGCGCTCCATATTGTCTTACTTCCTTTTTTGAATTACTGCATAGCACAATTGATTCACACCACGCCGACAGTTTTGTCGGCTTTTTTTTGTCCTTCGATCCTGACCTTTGCCCTACGTTGCCAAATGTCTTTGGCATTTTATTATGATGGGCTACGCGCCATCCCCCTTCGGGCCGTCGCAGGCGACGTTGTAAAATGCCTTTGGCATTTTATTCATTAGCTTACTATGCTTAAGGGGAAGGGCTGGCACCGATGAGCCAGCCGTAACGCATGTCTGTACTGCTTCAGTAGCTGGATTTACTTTTACATTATCCAACACCGAGGAGGAAAATATGCTCACTCAAGGCGCAGCGGATTACCTGCAAGCCGACACGGTTCCGGTTGAGCCGATTCCCATTATACCGAACGACCCAACACCTCAGCCGCTTCCCGATCCACCGCCCATTCCTGACCCACCGCCGACAGGGCCGGAACACGAACCTGTAACTGAACCACCGCATGATCGATAGCGACACGCTACGCGGCAGAAAACGGCAATAAAAAACACGGTGGTGAAACAGCAACCGCTGCTTCTTGCCACCGTGTCCCTTTCTTTATGGTAATGCCGTTCCCACACGAAAACGTCGCGCTTATTTTATTTCCAGCACGTCAAGGCGAGTCATTGATGGCACGTCGTCATCTTCTTCCGGCTGCCAGCCAACGGGCTGCAACGGCAGTTCTTCACGGTCAAAAGCCAGATCGCCACCATCTACTACGTCGCTACCGTGACGGATGCCTTTAAAATCGAACAGCGTATGATCGGCAAGATGAGATGGAACAACGTTCTGCATAGCACTGAACATGGTCTCAATACGGCCAGGATAGCGTTTGTCCCAGTCGCGCAGCATATCTTTAATCACCTGACGTTGCAGATTTGGCTGCGAACCGCACAGGTTGCACGGAATAATCGGATATTGACGGGCTTCTGCAAAGCGTTCGATATCTTTTTCGCGACAGTAGGCAAGAGGTCGGATCACGATCTGTTTACCGTCGTCGCTCATCAGCTTCGGCGGCATACCTTTTAGTTTTCCGCCATAGAACATATTCAGAAACATAGTTTGCAGGATATCGTCGCGGTGGTGGCCAAGGGCGATTTTCGTTGCGCCAAGCTCTGTCGCGGTACGATACAAAATCCCGCGACGCAGGCGTGAACACAGTGAGCAGGTGGTTTTCCCTTCTGGAATTTTGTCTTTCACAATCCCGTAAGTATTTTCTTCGACAATCTTGTACTCCACGCCGATGCCATCAAGGTACTGCGGCAGAACGTGTTCCGGGAACCCGGGCTGTTTCTGATCCAAATTGACTGCGACCAGTGAAAAGTTAATCGGCGCGCTCTGTTGCAGATTGCGCAGAATTTCCAGCATGGTGAAGCTATCTTTCCCGCCGGACAGGCACACCATAATGCGGTCGCCTTCTTCGATCATATTAAAATCAGCGATAGCTTCGCCGACGTTACGGCGCAGGCGCTTTTGCAATTTGTTGAGATTGTATTGTTGTTTCTGGTTAATTTGTTGATTTTCTGACATTTTATCTGTGCTCGTTGCAAAAGGCGTTGCGAATGGAAAACGGTTCAGCGCAGACGTCAACACGGTCTGCATGATCATGGCGTGTATGGTACGGATTACGGCGACGAATGCCAGATCGTTTTACAGCAGTGTTCCACAATTGCCCGATGGACGAGAAAGCGTCACTCATTGTTGCTCCCCTTAGCTTGCCAGAACAGGGGCAACGAGCCGGATACGGATTGCCCCTGGCTCTTTGATGGAGAGTGCGTTTTTCAGGCGAAAAAAAGCTCACCGAGGTGAGCTTTAAGATAGTGCATTGACTTTATCATCTTGCAGAGGTGATGAGATTTAGCATTTATTTGCTGCTTTCAATAAAGCATTACACTGTGAGCCGTTAGGCAATGAAGAGCCGTCGGTGGATGAACATAGTGCATCAGAGCTTACGCCGGCGGTGCTATAATAACATTGGTAAACTTTACCATTGGTTGTGGCATTGAATTTTACCGAGTTTATATCGGATGTTCTGTTCGTTATCGTGATTTTATCTGGTGTCGTGCCCAAGGCAAACGCTGCCTTTTCCTTGATGTTGTTATCGCTTCTTAACGCATTATCAACGACGCCACAGCCTGAAATGGCGAAGGCCATAGATAACAGTACAAAAGCATATTTTTTCTTCATTTAAATAATCCTTAAATTAACGAGCCGCACTGAAGTGGGGATATCACCCCTTATATCGGATAAAGGAAACTATCAGATAAAGAAAACGTCTTCAAATTATCAGCGCCTAAGCGAAAAATACGTGCGTCATTAATCAGCGCATAGCACACGCCTCATCGTGACAATATACGTTTTACCCAGAGTATTCTTATATAATCCGGTTCTGATTCGGTAAAAAGAGGTATCTTTACTTGGCAATCCTTTGTGCATTAAACGCCAGAATTGCCAATATTGAGAGTTGATGAATATTCACGCGATCGATATAGTCTTTATCTGAAAAATATTTTTCGGCTCTGACATCAAGCGTGGTGTCAGAGCCGTTTGTTCACACGATCCGAGGCCAAAACATGAAATTATTGCCATGGCTATGTACTGCTGCTGTGCTCCTACTGGCGGGATGCAGCAACCATAGCGAGAACGCTACAACTGCTCAGCAAGACGCCACGCAAAATGATGATAAGAACGCCGTCGTGTTGCTGAAAAGCAGTTCTCCGGTTGACGTCAACTGTACGCTGATTGGCGGAACGATGGCGATCTCTAGGCAGCTTGACGGTGCGAGCGTAGGTGCCTGTCAGTTAGCCAATGGTAAGCGCTGTAGCGAACAATCGCTGATGAATGGCAGTTGCCCGGCGGGGTGAGTGTTGCGGCAGTCTGCACTGCCGCGGAAAGGTCAAGATGTAACCAGATTTACACAAGGCGCGTTCTGGCTGATGTCTTTGAGGTTCTGTAGCGTGGTTTGGGAAATGCTGATTAGCGCCTCTTCTGTCAGGAACGCTTGATGCCCGGTAAAGAGTACGTTGTGGCACGCGGATAAGCGGCGGAAGATGTCGTCCTGAATGACATCGTTGGATTTATCGGCGAAGAAAAGGTCACGTTCGTTTTCATAAACATCCATACCCAGCGCGCCAATTTTCTGTTGCTTCAATGCGTCTATAGCGGCCTGTGAGTCAATCAGTCCACCACGGCTGGTATTAACGATCATGACGCCGTTTTTCATCTGCGCAAAGGCCGCCTGATTCAGCAGGTGATGATTCTCTGGCGTCAGCGGGCAGTGCAGAGAGATAACGTCTGCGTTGGCATACAGCGTTTTTAGATCGACATACTCCGCTCCTAATTCCACTGCCTGCGGATTCGGGTAGGGATCGAAGGCCAGCAGTCGCATGCCGAAGCCTTTCAGAATACGCATCGTGGCGATGCCGATTTTTCCGGTGCCAATAATGCCCGCCGTCCGGTTGTGCATATTGAACCCAATCAACCCTTCCAGAGAGAAGTTCGCGTCGCGAGTACGCTGATAGGCACGGTGAATGCGGCGGTTAAGCGTCAGCATCAGGCCGACGGTGTGTTCGGCGACGGCCTCAGGGGAATACGCGGGAACGCGCACCACGCTAATACCCAGTTCGTTAGCGGCCTCCAAATCGACATTGTTAAAGCCCGCGCAGCGCAGCGCGAGCGTTTTAACGCCTAACGCCGCCAGTTCGGTCAACACTTCGCGTCCACCATCATCATTTACAAAGATGCAGACGGCCTGACAGCCCGCGGCTGTTTTCGCGGTACGCGATGTGAGCATGAAATCAAAAAACTCCAGTTCATAGCCAAACTGCTGATTGACCTGTTCCAGATATTTACGGTCATACTGCTTAGTGCTGTAAATTGCCAGTTTCATTGATAGTTTCTCCGAAAAATCCTGAGATTAAGCTATCAGAAAATTGGGCGGTGACAAACCGTTACCTGACTGACAGTAACGGTTTGAAATTGGGAGGCGATTATCGCGTAAGAGTGGGGTTAGCGAGACGTACTGAAAACCGACACCGCTTCAGACATCGTAGAGATCTGCTGTTCCAGACTGTTAATGGCAGAACTGGAATGTGTCGCCAAAATGGTGTTCTGACGCGTTAATTCATCAATGTTGTTCACCGCCGAGTTAATCTGCCCCAGCCCTTGCGATTGCTCTTGTGTCGCCAGGCTGATTTGATTCACAAGCTGCGTAACCTGCTGCACCTGAGTCAATATATGCTGCATCGACTGGCTGGTGTGGTTAACTAATTTATCGCTGGTGTGAATGTTCTCGATTGTAGCATCGATAATCGCCGCGATGTCTTTGGCGGCAGCAGCACTGCGCTGTGCCAGAATACGGACTTCCCCCGCGACCACGGCAAAACTCCTGCCCTGTTCTCCGGCGTGAGCCGCTTCTACTGCCGCATTAAGCGCCAAAATGTTGGTCTGGAACGCCAGATTATCCAGCACGCTGATGATGTCAGTGATCTCTTTGCTGGAACAAGTCATCACCGCCATGGTGTCCGTGACCTGACTCACCGCTTTCTCTCCTGCATCGACGGCCTGATTGGCATCGTTCGCGCAGCGTGTTGCCAACTGCGAGGCCGAAGCGTTGCTCTGAATCGTCGCCGTCAGCTCTTCCATTGAGGATGCAGTGGATTGCAAACTTTGTGCGGTATCTTCGCAGCGCTGGCTTAGCGTGTAATTTCCAGAGGCAATTTCACCGCAGGCGTGGCGTAGTTCGGCCAGCTTGCCGTTAACATCATCGACAAACGTGCGGAAATTCATGCCGGATTGGTTGACGGCGCGTAATAACATGCCAACTTCATCCACGCGGTTAAGTTGAAACGAGTTATCCGCCTGCCCGGATGCGGAATTAATCGCCTGGCGTAGAATCTTTTCCAGTGGTTTTGCCAGATGCTGAACTAATAATTCACTGGTTATTGTCGCGCCAGCCAGTAACGCCAAAACAAAAATTAATAGCGGTGTGGTGAGTGGAAGGGTAGCCAGTAAGAAAAGTAGTGCGAATAGCATGAAAAGAAATACGTAGCTTCTTATCCGCCAACGTACTGGGATGACGTTAAACAAGCTAAGAAGTTTTAGCGGTCCTTTATAAACCAGTAGTCCCTGAAAGAGTCGGCGGTTTTTTAATTTGTTCTCATTCATTTGGTGGTAAAGCGCTTCTGCTTGCCGAATCTCTTCCTGTGAAACGCGGGTTCGTACCGACATATATCCTGTTATTTTTCCTTCCTTCATTAACGGCGTCGTACTGGCTTTTACCCAATAGTAGTCGCCATTCTTGCGGCGGTTCTTGACGACAGCTGTCCAGATTTTGCCTGCCTTCAGCGTTGCCCACATGTCGGCAAACGCCTGCGGAGGCATGTCGGGGTGACGCACGATATTGTGAGGCTGGTGGAGGATTTCCTCAAAGTCGTAACCACTGGCATCAATAAAATCGTCATTGGCATAAGTGATATGGCTATCGGTAGTCGTGACCGACATTAGCTTGGCTTTCTCATCTAATAAATACTGAATATCACTGACAGGAAAATTCTGACGCATTTATTGATCCTTTTAGTATTAAGCAAGCATATCCCCGTCATACTTCGAGCGGCTTGTGCGTTGGCAATACTCGGCTCATCTCTGAGCCTCGCCCTCGCGGGCCAGCGCTTTGCGTTGTTCAAAACGTTAACGTTTTGTCACGCAACTCGAATTATTTAGGATACAGATGTGATGTTTTTAGATCTATTAGCGAACGGAAAAGCGATTAATGCTATTTAATTAACGGCAATATTCGCGAAATAATTAGCGGGTAGACTTATATATTGTCACTAATTTCGTCCGTTATTTTTTCTTCAGGAAAGTAGTTACCCAGCCTGACTCGCGGTAAGAGCCTGTGCCGATGACCAAAAGCATTCGTTTGTTAAGTATATTATGACTCTGCGAATTTGCACGGTGGGTACCTGGGTTGAAGAAAGAGAAACATGATGAGGAAATAGGACGATGGACGCCCTGATATGAGCGTCCGTGAGGATGAGATTAACTAGCGGGAAAGGCTGAAAACAGAGGCTGCTTGTACCATGCTCGAGATCTGCTGTTGCAGGTGATCGGTGGCTGAATGTGACTGACTCGCCAGCGCGGTATTCTGATGTGTGAGCTCATCGATGCGGTTTACCGCTTCATTAATTTGCTCCAGCCCCTGAGATTGTTCCTGCGTTGCGAGGCTGATCTCATTCATCAAATTGGTGACGTGCTGAACCTGTAGCAGAATATTGCTCATGGATTTATGCGTGTGTGAAACCTGCTGTTCACCGGCACGAATACTATTCAGCGTTTCGTCAATGATGGTCGAAATATCGCTGGAAGAGGTGGCGCTACGCTGTGCCAACGACCGCACTTCACTGGCGACCACCGCAAAGCTTTTACCCTGTTCTCCCGCATGTGCGGCTTCAACGGCGGCGTTCACGGCCAGAATATTGGTCTGGAACGCGAGATTATCCATCACGCTGACGATATCCGTAATCCGTTCGCTGGAACGGGTGATTGTTTCCATCGTATCGGAGACCTGGCTGACAGCCTGTTCGCCAGAGTTCACCGCCTGATTCACATCTTGTGTATAGCGTGAGGCCTGAAGCGAGGCTTCCGCATTACTTTTTATTGTTGCGGTAAGCTGTTCGACGGACGCCGCCGTTTGTTGCAGGCTCTCTTCCGTTTCCTCACAGCACTGTGCCAAGGTATGGTTGCCTTGCGCGATTTCATTACAGGCGTTTTTCAGCTCGCTCAGATTGGTGTTCACATCGTCCACGAAGGTGCGGAAATTCATGCCGGACTGGTTTACCGCACGCATTAACATGCCAATTTCATCTACGCGATTAAGCTGCGTCAGGTTGTCCGCCTGTCCGGCAGCGGAACGCATGGCCTGAGTCAGGATTTGCTCAATGGGACGGGCAACATGGTGCACCAGAAGCTCACCACTGACAAAACAACAGGCGATGAGCAGCGGAAAGAGTACGGAGGCCAATGCCGTTCCCGCGAGTAAAGAATAGGCGGCGATGAGCGGAATCAGGCTAAAGAGTAGAAAATAGCTGCGGATACGCCAGCGTAATGGCATGGTTTTAAAAAGACTCAGGATGCGCAATGGCCCGGTATAAATAAGCAGACCATGATGGAAGGTGCGATATTTCAATTTACCTTCATTTGCACTGGCATAGAGCCCCTCGGCCTGACGAATCTCTTCGGGTGAGGCGGCTGTCCGCACAGACATATAACCGGCAATGTCAGCGCCTTTTCTCAGCGGCGTGGTGCTGGATTTTACCCAGTAATGGTCGCCATTTTTGCACCGATTTTTCACAATCCCCGTCCAGATATTGCCTGCGCGCAGCGTTTTCCACATATCCGCGAAGGCGGCTGGTGGCATATCTGGGTGTCGGATAAGATTATGGGGCTGCCCCATCAGCTCATCTGTGGTGTAGCCGCTGACATCAATAAAATCTTTGTTTGCGTAGGTAATATGACTTTCTGGCGTGGTGACCGACATGAGTCTGGTTTTTTCAGAAAGAGGGTGCAGGCGGTCGGTTACAGGGGTGTTATTGCGCATAAAGCAGTCCTTGATATGCTGTGTCCGAATACTGATTTAACATGAGGCATACCCACGACAATGAATCAGCGGATAGCGGTAATGCTTCAAGTTGCTCATTGTTTTTTTTAAGGCGGTCGGGCAGAACGAGATAATCCTGATATCCACCCGTAAACGCTTTGTTCATGATGAGATAACGTGATTCATTACAAAATATAACCTCGATTAAACATTTTACCACGAAAGGGTAATGAGTACGTACGCACAATAGCAGTAAATGTGAGTTGGATTGGGCTGTTTGTTAACAAAAAGAGCGATTTGTGAATGAATAATCGACAGAGGCATGCAGGACGAATTTTTACCGCTATTTAACAGGATGCTTAACTCGCGCTAATGATCAAAAAACGTGCACTTTCAATCGTTTTCCTGCTCACCGCATTGCTGTTTCTTTCCTGGAGAACACTGCCGCAGTGGCTGCCACGCCTTGCCGACATCTGGCTCCCGAAGGCGATATCTTTGACCGTGAATGGGACACCTGGCTGGCAGGGCGGTGGGCTGCATGGCGTGGGGTTCAGTCTTACGGCCGGGGAGTGCACGCTCGTTGACGTGCGGAATATGACGCTGCGTTGGCATGGCTGGCGATGGCATGTCGACATTGATGCCGTGACGCTAAACAGCGACTGCTTGCAGCATGTGCCAGCAAACAGCAGCACCGAGCCAGCGGCGCAGTTGGTGCAATGGCAACAGCGGCTACCTGCTGTCGATATTCAGGTGAAGACGTTTACGCTACAGCCCTGGCAGGATTATGCCGGACAGGTGCGATTCAGCAGCGACGGCAAACGGCTACAAACGCTGGATTATCAGGGCGATCAACTGGCGTTTAAGGCAGAACTGAACGATAAGCGTCTGACGTTGCATGAAAGCATGCTCGCAACGCCAGCAGGATTTGCGCGCCTGCAAGTCAGTGGTGAGATGGAACTGGCCGATACGTTGGATGCCGCACCCGTGCAGGGGCGGCTCACCGGAAAACTGGATTCAGGGCAGACACCCGATCCACTTTCGCTCCTGCTGGACTGGCATCATCAAACCGGTGAGCTGGTACTGAATGCGGCGAATGACGACACGCCGCTGATATCGCTGCCGTGGCACCTGACGGATGAGGTGATTCAGGTCACTAACGGCGTTTGGCGCTGGCCTTATGCCGATCAGCCACTCTCCGGGCAGGTGGCCATGACATTACAGCATTGGCGACAAGGGCTGGATGCCACCACGATCAACGCGCGGTTAAACATGCTGACGCAAGGACATAACGGCAAGGCGAACGCCGTGCTGGTGTTGGGGCCGGGCAACATCGGCTTGCTCAACAGCGAATTGCGCTTTCAGCTTACCGGGCAGGCAAATTTACCCGCACTCTCCCTGACGGCAACGTTGCCGGGGGTGTTGCAGGGCTCTATTCTCAATCCCGAACTCTCTCTTTTACCAGGGGCGCTGCTACGCGCCTGGGGAACGCCTGCGCCGCAAATTTACCTTGAAGAAGCACGCTGGCCGCTAGCGGGTGTCCGAGTCAGTGCGACGGGTGTGAATGGGCGATTACAGGCGATTGTGAAGGCGCGGGAAGCATACTGGGGGCGTTTTAGCCTGCACCTTGACGGCCAGGCGCAGGATTTTTGGCCTGATCAAGGGCAGTGGCAATGGCGCTATTGGGGCAACGGTCATCTGCCTCCGCTCAACGGTCAGTGGGATGTGGCCGGTCGAGGCCAGTGGCAAGATACCCTGATTGAAGTCAGTCAACTGTCGAGCGGTTTGGATCAGTTGAGCTACGGCATTGTGACGGTGCATCAGCCCCGGCTGACCATTACTGAGCCGATCCGTTGGCAGCGGGCCCGCTCCGGTGAGCATTTTCAAGGGGCGCTGCAACTGGCCTCAGAGCGGACGCACTTCAGCAACGGGGGGTACTTGCCGCCTTCGTTGTTAACGCTGGAGATGCAGGGGCGTAGCCCGGATGATTTCCAGCTACAGGGGCAGCTACAGGCTGAAGATATCGGGCCGGTCAGGCTGCGTGGCCGGTGGGATGGTGAACGACTGCGCGGTGGTGCGTGGTGGCCGACACAACCGCTAAAGGTGTTTCAGCCGCTGCTTTCCCCGCTGTTGAAAATGAACATTCGCGCCGGGCAGTTTTACGCGCAGGCGGCATTTTCCGCCGCACGCAAAGAAGGATTCAGCGCGGGCGGGCATTGGGTGGTGAAAAATGGCGGTCTGTGGCTACAGGATGGTGAAGTTAGCGGCGTCAATTTTATCCTGCCTTATCGTTTGAAAGATCAGCGCTGGCAATTGGGCGTGAAGCAACCCGTCGCGCTGCGAATTGACGTGCTGGATAACCTGTTTCGGATGAGCAATATTCGCGTCGACCTTCAGGGGTTTTACCCGTACAGCGAGCGACAGCCGCTAGTTATGTCTCAGGCTGACATGGACGTCTTGGATGGACATATCGGCCTGTCGACGCTGCGCTGGCCGCAGCGGGAACCCGCGTTGTTCACCGTTAAGAGCGTGGATCTCAGTGAGCTAGTGACGGTACTGAAGCAAAAGCAGTTTGCCCTGTCCGGGCGCGTGAGCGGCACGCTTCCGTTGAATTTTAATCACCCGACCATGCTGATTGAAGGTGGACGAATTACCAATGATGGTTTCCTGACGCTGCGGCTGGATAATCAACTGGCCGACGAGTTAGCAAGTAAAAATCTGGCTGGCGGGGCGGCGATTGGCTGGTTGCGCTACCTGGAGATTGGGCGTTCCTATGCTGCGCTTGACCTGAATAATCAGGGAGAGCTGACATTGACATCGCAGGTGCAGGGGAAAAACCCGCAGCTCAGTGCGAAACGACAGGTTATTCTTAACTATCGCCATCAGGAGAATCTCTTCCAGCTATGGCGCAGCTTACGTTTTGGCGATAACTTGCGGAATACGCTGGAGCAGCAGGCAAATGAATAAACTCAAGGTAGAACAATGAACAAGTGCGAGACATTGCTGGCGGCATGTTGCATGGCCGCATTCCTGACGGGATGCGTGCCGCGTATCGAAGTGGCTGCGCCCAAAGAGCCGATAACCATCAATATGAACGTAAAGATCGAGCATGAGATTCACATCAAAGCGGATAAAGAGGCGACGCAACTGCTGGAAAGGTCGGAGAATGCGGCTGGCGATGAGATAAAGAAAAGCGCGCCGGAGGGCGCGCAATAGTCAAGCCAAGTAAATCAATGGCAAGGTCGGTAACAATGATCTGTTATGAACCACGATTCGTTATGCAGTGACCAGTTGAGACAACTGAGTTTTCGCCGTTTCGGTGGCTTTCTGTGCCACATCTGGGCCGTAGCCATAGCCTTCTGCAAACACGAACTCCAGGTCGTTCAGACCGAGGAAGCCCAGGAATACACGCAGGTACGGTTCCAGTAAATCGGTTGGCGTGCCTTTATGGATGCCGCCACGGCTGGTTAATACGATAGTGCGTTTACCTTTCACCAGACCTTCCGGACCCTGCTCGGTGTAGCGGAATGTTACACCCGCGCGCGCCACCAGGTCGAAATAGTTCTTCAACTGGGTCGGAATGTTGAAGTTATACATTGGCGCGGCGATCACGATAACGTCATGTGCCTGCAATTCGGCGATCAGCTCGTCGGACAGCTTCAGGGCTTCCTGTTGACGAGGGGTCAGGGCGGCATCAGAAGGACGCAGTGCGCCAACTAATTCGCCATCAAGAACCGGAATCGGTTGAGCAGCCAGGTCGCGGACGGTGATACTGTCGTTTGGATGCGCAGACTGCCATTCGGTGGTGAAGTGGTCGGCCAGTTGGTTTGACTGAGAATAACCTGCCAGAATGCTTGATTTCAGAACCAATACTTTGCTCATTGCCAATTCCTTTAGTGATTGAAGCGGGCGACAACATAACGCCCTTTGATGCGTCACATCTTATGCGGTGCTCTGGAAAGCGAAAAGTGCAAATATTCGAGGTCTTTATTCGATTTTCTTGAATAAGACGACGTTTGAATACGACCGAACAAGGCGATTAGAGCCGCTTATGACAATGTGCTACTATCCACGGCTTAAAATTTCCACGGCTTAAACATTCCGTGCCTTGAAATCAGGGTAGGCTCCATCGAGCCAGATTCGGCGGCGAGCATCGCCCCCGGCAGAGACAGAATTAGAGAAAACGATTAAGGAAGAGCAACGTGAAATCACCTCTCAGTGCATTATCTACGCAGTTAAGTGAGCTAATGCTTCGCGATCGGCAACGTCTGCGCCGCCGTTTACAGGGCGCGGCAAAGGTCAGCAGCCCACAGGCGCAGGCGGCGATCGCGCAGGACATTGAGGGGGAAATCGCTGTCGCTCGCCAGAAAGTCGAGAACCGACGGGCAAGCTGCCCCGCGATTCACTATCCTGAACAGCTTCCCGTTAGCCAGAAAAAAGACGAGATACTGGAGGCGCTGCGTCATCATCAGGTGATTATTGTCGCAGGTGAAACAGGATCGGGTAAGACCACGCAGTTGCCGAAAATCTGTCTCGAACTGGGGCGCGGTGTGCACGGTCTGATCGGCCACACTCAGCCGCGTCGTCTGGCAGCCAGAACCGTTGCTGATCGCATCGCCGCCGAGCTGGAAACGCCGCTGGGTGGCAGCGTCGGTTATAAAGTCCGGTTTAACGATCAGGTCGGTGACAATACGCTGGTCAAACTGATGACCGACGGTATTTTGCTGGCTGAAATTCAGCAGGATCGCCTGTTGATGCAGTACGACACGTTGATTATCGACGAAGCGCACGAACGCAGCCTGAATATTGATTTCATCATGGGCTATTTGCGCCAGCTGTTGCCAAAGCGCCCCGATTTAAAAGTGATTATTACGTCGGCCACTATCGATCCGCAGCGCTTCTCCCGCCATTTTAATAACGCACCGATCATTGAAGTGTCCGGCCGGACCTATCCGGTAGACGTGCGCTATCGTCCCGTAGTGGAAGATGCGGATGACAGCGAGCGCGATCAACTACAGGCAATTTTTGATGCGGTCGATGAACTGACGCGCGAAGGATCGGGGGATATTCTGGTCTTCATGAGCGGTGAACGTGAAATTCGCGATACGGCAGAGGCGTTGACCCGTCTCGATTTACCGCATACCGAGATCCTCCCGCTGTACGCGCGTCTGTCGAATCAGGAACAGAACCGCGTCTTTCAATCTCATCACGGCCGCCGCATTGTGCTGGCGACCAACGTGGCGGAAACCTCGCTCACCGTGCCAGGGATTCGCTATGTAATCGACCCAGGTACCGCGCGTATCAGCCGCTACAGCTTCCGCACCAAGGTACAGCGCCTGCCGATTGAACCGATCTCGCAGGCATCGGCGAATCAGCGTAAAGGGCGCTGTGGCCGTGTCGCTGCCGGGGTGTGTATTCGTCTCTATTCCGAACAGGATTTCCTGTCGCGGCCTGAATTTACCGATCCTGAAATTCTTCGCACCAATCTGGCTTCCGTTATTCTGCAAATGACATCGTTGGGGCTAGGCGATATCGCCGCGTTCCCATTTGTTGAAGCGCCGGATAAGCGCAATATTCAGGACGGTGTGCGGTTGTTGGAGGAACTGGGGGCCATTAATCTGGCGGAGAACGGACATTATCGCCTGACACCGCAGGGGCAACAGCTGGCGCAATTACCGATCGATCCGCGTTTGGCGCGAATGGTGCTGGAAGCCCGTAAAACCGGCTGTGTGCGTGAAGTGATGGTGATCACTGCGGCGCTGTCGATCCAAGACCCGCGCGAAAGGCCGATGGATAAAAAACAGGCGTCGGATGAGAAACATCGTCGTTTTGCTGATAAGGACTCTGATTTTCTGGCTTTCGTCAATCTGTGGGATTACCTGCGCGACCAGCAAAAAACGCTGTCTTCCAGCCAGTTCCGCCGCCAGTGTCGCACAGATTTCCTTAACTATCTGCGTGTGCGCGAATGGCAGGATATCTACACGCAGTTGCGTCAGGTGGTGAAAGAACTGGGGCTGCCCGTCAACAGCGAACCTGCCGATTACCTGAGTATTCACTGTGCGCTCCTCACTGGCTTGTTGTCGCATATCGGGCAGAAAGATATTGAGAAACAGGAATTCAGCGGCGCGCGCAACGCACGGTTTGCGATTTTTCCTGGCTCCGGATTATTCAAAAAGCCGCCTAAGTGGACGATGGTCGCTGAACTGGTGGAAACCAGCCGTCTGTGGGGGCGTATTGCCGCTCGTATTGAACCCGAGTGGATCGAGCCGCTGGCTCAACATCTGATTAAGCGGAGCTATAGCGATCCCCACTGGGAGAAAGCGCAGGGCACGGTGATGGCGCAGGAGAAGGTGACACTCTTCGGGCTGCCGATTGTCGCGGCGCGCAAGGTGAATTACAGCCAAATCGATCCGACGCTGGCGCGTGAGATGTTCATCCGCCATGCGCTGGTGGAAGGTGACTGGCAAACGCATCACGCCTTTTTCCGCGCCAACCTCAAGCTGCTGGCGGAGGTTGAAGATTTAGAACACAAATCGCGCCGCCGCGACATTCTGGTGGATGACGAGACGTTGTTTGCTTTCTACGATCAGCGTTTGCCGCACGATATCATCTCGTCGCGCCACTTTGACAAGTGGTGGAAAGCCGCCAGCCGGGACAATGCCGACCTGCTTAATTTTGAAAAGAGCATGTTGATCAAAGACGGTGCGGAGAAGGTCAGTGCGCTGGATTACCCAAATTTCTGGCATCAGAGCAGCCTGAGATTACGCTTGTCCTATCAGTTCGAACCGGGCACGGATGCGGATGGCGTAACCGTACATATCCCGTTACCTATTCTCAATCAGGTACGCGAAGAGGGCTTCGAATGGCAGATTCCCGGTGTGCGCCGCGAACTGACGATTGCGCTGATTAAATCGTTGCCTAAACCGTTACGCCGTAACTTTGTTCCCGCACCGAACTATGCCGAGGCGTTTCTGGCTCGTGCCACGCCATTAGAGAAAGGGCTATTGGATGCGCTGGAACGTGAACTGCGGCTGATGACGGGCGTCACGGTGCCGCGTGAGGCATGGCAGTGGGATCAGGTGCCCGATCATCTGAAAATCACCTTCCGCGTCATTGATGAGAAGAATCGGACGCAGCGGGAAGGTAAAGACCTGAACGCGTTGAAAGATCAGCTCAAGGATAAAGTGCAGCAAACGCTGTCATCCGTAGCAGATGACGGGCTGGAGCAGCGCGGCCTGCACGTCTGGAGTTTTGGTTCGCTGCCGGACTGCTATGAACAGAAGCGGGGCGGCTATTCAGTCAAAGCCTATCCGGCGCTGGTGGATGAAAAAGATAGCGTGGCGATTCGCCTGTTCGATACGCCGCATCAGCAGCAGCAGGTGATGCGGCAGGGGTTGCGCCGTCTGTTACTGTTGAATATTCCGTCGCCGATCAAATATCTGCATGAAAAACTGCCGAACAAGGCGAAACTCGGTCTCTATTTCAATCCGTACGGCAAAGTGTTGGATCTCATCGATGACTGTATCGCCTGCGCGGTGGACAAATTGATTGAATCATCCGGTGGCCCGGTCTGGCAGGAAGAAGCCTTCCAGCAACTGCATGAAAAAGTGCGTGCGGAGCTGAACGATACGGTGGTTGATATCGCCAAACAG
Source organism: Pectobacterium actinidiae (assembly GCF_000803315.1). Lineage (NCBI taxonomy): Bacteria > Pseudomonadati > Pseudomonadota > Gammaproteobacteria > Enterobacterales > Pectobacteriaceae > Pectobacterium > Pectobacterium actinidiae. The sequence continues at coordinate 2,482,657 of NZ_JRMH01000001.1, read as the reverse complement.
GTTGAGCAAATCCTGACGGCCGTCTTCACCATTAACAAGCGTCTGAAAGGGCGTGTAGATATGGCGATGGCGCTGGCGTTAAGTGATATCAAGAGCCAGATGAACGGCCTGGTGTTCCGTGGTTTTGTGACCGACAACGGCTGGCAGCGTCTGCCGGATGTGCTGCGTTATCTGCATGCGATAGAACGCCGTCTGGAGAAACTGGCGCAGGATGTCCACCGCGATCGGGCACAGATGCTGAAAGTAGAGCAGGTTCAACAGGCGTGGCAGCAGTGGTGGAATAAGCTGCCTGCGGAGCGACGTGATGACGACGACGTGAAAGCGGTGCGTTGGATGCTTGAGGAGCTGCGCGTCAGCTACTTTGCCCAGCAGCTAGGGACGCCATTCCCGATCTCGGATAAGCGCGTCTTGCAGGCAATGGAGCAAGTCGAAGGGTAATTTTTTCGGTATCACATCAGGTCGGCGATGGCTGTTTTTTGATCTCAAGGTAAGCCGACCTGATCGCTTCTTCACCATACTGCTGCTCCAGACGTTTTATGATGAAATGGCCTTTTGCCATGTTTTGGTAGTGGTGAATAAATAGCGTATTAATGGCGGCGCCGCTGGCGGCACCAATCACCGGGACAATCTGCGCGGCCATTTTTTCCGTCATGGTGACACCTAATCGGGTGGCTACCGCATCAATCAGTTTTGCCAGCGTTTTTCCTGCCTGTGACGTGCTCATTCTGGCAGACGCTTTCCCCGCGCTTTTCTTGCCAGCAATGCCGATTAATTCGCGGCTGGCGTGTCGGGTGATATCGGCCAGAACCGCGCGTGACGTGTAATAGGCAGAATCGGCAGCGTCATCGCTTTCTTGTGTCCCTCCGAGCGCAAAAACCTCCACACAGGCGGCTTTGACGGAAAAATCACTGAGGGAGAAACCTTCGCTGCGGGCAATATCCGCTACGGAACGCATCATGATCGTGGTGCTGATAGGCAGTTCAACCAGCAGACCGGCGGCACCAAAAAAGCCGCTGACTGCACCGGAAGCGGCGACGGCCAGTTTGTGTGTCTTTGGCGAGGCTACACGAGCAGGAGCATCGTCCAGCGTATAGAGTGCGGCGTCTACCGCTTTGTGAAGCGCAGCGTGAACCACATCCTGTATTTTATTTTTCACCATAGCGGGTAGCTTCGACAGGCTCCATTCAATCGGTTTTCCAACCAGATTGGCCGCCTGTATGGCAAACGAGGGGGCTTCCAGCAGCGCCATGGCCTGTTTGATGGCGAGCGCATCCTGTGGAGTAAGAAGAGTCATGTGCGTTCTCCGTACCGTTTATTGAATAGCCTGCCTGACGGGATAGTTATGCAGACGTTTGTGACGAGTGAACCGTTAACCAGCTGGTGAACGCATCGGGTGGGATAGGTCGGGAAAAATAGTAACCTTGTACTTCATCACATCCAAAACGAGCCAGATGTTCAAGCGTTTCCTTATTCTCCACCCCTTCCGCCAGCACAATGTAATTCAGTTTGTGTAGCATGCTGATAATCGATTGCACAATGACGCGGCTTTTGCGGTCAGTTTTTATATCTTTAATCAGCGATTTATCTAGCTTTATCACCGTAGAGGGAATATTGCGCAGATAGCTTAAGTTGCTATACCCCGTACCGAAATCATCAAGAGCGATAGTAAATCCGAGCTGTTGTAGCGTTTGGATAGTGGCGAGTGTTTCCGCACTTTCGATGATTTTCTGCGTCTCGACACACTCGATGTCAATATCCCTAGGGGTAAGGCCGTGATTCTCCAGAATGGTGATGAGGCGTGGGATAAAATCATTCTCGGAAAAGTTTCTGGCGGAAACGTTAATCGACACAGGGAACGTTAAGCCTTCCTGACGCCACTGCTTCACCTGACATGCCGCTTCTCGTGTGACCCAATCCGTTAACGGACGCATCAGCGTTGTGCCTTCCGCTAGCGGAATAAATTGATCGGGATAAATTTCACCTAAATCGGGATGGCGCCAGCGAATCAGCGCTTCGGCACCAATAACGGTGTTAGTCTTAATGCTTAATTTCGGCTGGTAAACCAAATATAGACCCGGTTTATTATTCTGTAAGACGTCAGCCAGTTCATTGAGCAAGGTAAAGGCGATTTTCTGCGCCTGATCGGCCTCTGCGTCATAAGCAAACTGGCGGATATTTCTGCTGATGGCGGTGCGCAGCGCGCTCATCGATTCACGCAATATTTGCTGTGGGTCTTTGGCCGGAATCTGGAATTCTGTGTAGCCGACAAAAAGCTCCAGCTTGAGCGGAATATGGCTGGCGATACTTTCATGGATCCGCTCAGCACAGGCATCGAGCTCAGCCAGAACCTGCTCTTTTCTATCGGCCTTCACCAACAGGGCGAAACGGCCTACGGCGGCAGAATACAGATTATTCGATGAATTTAAGCTAAGACGTAAAAAGACCCCGATATCTTTCAGCAGCCCTTCTACGGTCGGCATGCCCAGTGCACATCCCATTTCATAGGCGTAAGAAATGTCGATGGTATCAATCAGAATAAGCAGGTAGGGCTCGTGGATGTCGGTAATGCGGCTGATGTCGTCAATCAGGCGCTGGCGGTTGGGTAAAAGAGTGACGGCGTCAATGAGCCCAATCGCATTGCGGTATTCCATCAACACCATCGCAATGGCGGCTAAATCGTGCAGTAGGCGCAGTTGGATTTTACTGAACGTTCGCGGAACATAATCGATAACGCAGAACGTCCCAATGGAATAACCTTCTTTAGTTGTAAGCGGAACACCAGCATAAAAACGGATAAAAGGCTGTCTGGTTACATAAGGGCTGTCTTTAAAACGTTCGTCATGAATGGCATCATTGCAGATAAATGCTTGACCCGTTTGTACGGTAAAATGGTCGAAGGAACCGATTTTATCCATATCATCCAACAGGAAATGGGTTTTCGCTTTAACATGCAGAGATGTGGAGCCGGTTAGCGTCACGAGAGCCGTCGGAGTTTCGAGCAGTTGGCAGGCCAGTTTCGTGAGTTTGTGAAGGATATCGTCTTGAGATGTATCGGTTTTCTGTAATTCGTCGAGAGTCTGCATGCGCTTTTTTTCGTCATGGCTCAAATGTTTTAACATGTAGACTCTTCCTTTTCGCAATAATAATCGCGACGACATCAATTTAATTTAACGGCGACACAATAACATAGAGGCTAAAAATTGAGGTAACTTATTATACCACCTTTATCTTTCCGTTAAGACTTAGGCGCTTTTTTGTCTTCAGGCATGTTTTCGGTTTTCAATGCGCCATGTGAATTTATTATATTTTCCGAAAGGTTACGAAAAAATAACGGCCTTTTGGCTGAGAAAGTGCTCTGCGAATAAATGGGAATCTAATTATAAAAAATGGCCGCTTCCATCAGAGAAAATAGCATTCTGATAATTGTTATGCCCGTTGTGGGGTGACAATATGGATGATTAATCTATCTTTCTGATAAGAATAGAACAGATATTTTTTTATACCATGAAATCGGCGGTAAACGATGCTGTCAGGCGGTATCTTGAATAACGATTTCCGCCTGACGGTGGGGTGTTGTGGCGTTAGCGTTATTTTGGTGAACTTGGTTTTGGGGAATGTAGTTTTGCTAACGTTTCTAACTGCTGGCGAATGGCCGTAACGGAAACGGCGCGATTATCAGCTCTGTCGCGTTCACTGGCGTCGGGTGCGGAACTTTGGATGCCAATGAGCACCCAGCCTGCTGGTGAATTCAGCATCAGCGGGGAGCCGCTATCACCAGGCAGCGTATCGCACTGGTGCGCCATAACGGCAGTGTGAACCCAGCCGGTGATCAAACAGTTTTGATGGCGATAAAGTGTTTCCTGATGATCCTCCGGGTAACCTGCCTGCGTGACGCGCTGACCATTATTCTTCAACGCCTGCATCAACGCCTGGCGGCTGTCTTGCCAGAGCAGGAGCGGGCGAATGTCGGGTGGCGTTTGCTTGAGCCGAATCAGGGCGTAGTCCAGCGGTGCTGCTGAAGGCGGAACGATCCATCCTTCGCCGTCGGCTTTCAGTTTTTTGGCGAGTGTTTTATTCGCCAGCGCTTCAATGTCCGTTGTTTCATAACGCCAGCCATTTTCCGACGCCAGAAAGCGCAGCGCGACGGGTTTATCTATCTCACCTTTCGGTGGCGTGACCACACAGTGCCCAGCTGTCAGCGCCAGGTGCGGGGAGATTAGCGTCGCGGTACAGAGGTTGCCGCTGGCGGTTTCCAACTGTCCAATCGCTTGCCACGGCCAAACTGCCGTGTCGGGAACGATATCCCGATCGTCATGGTTGAAAAATAAGATTTGTTGCTGCTTCTGCGCGGCGGTGTCTGTCGGTGAGGATTCCGCCCAACTGAGCGGGGCGATAAAGGGTAATGAACATAACAACCAGGCTGATATGCGCATGTAGTGAATAAACCTTATGAGAAAAGTCATCTTGAGGCGCTAAATATAGCGTGTTGAATTAACTATAGATGTATTTGTGGGTGAGAGACTGAAAATTAAAATGTTATCGAGTGTAAAAAGCGTGGCACGAGATATCACGGTACTTATTTCATCATGAGTTCTCTGAGGTGAACAGCTACGCCACGAAATGAAGTGGCGTAGCGTTTTTACGTCAACATGCCGCAAACACCGTCTGCTTTATTCGTAGCTGACGATCACGATACGTGCATTGGAGCTTAAGGTTTTCGAATTCACAGAACCGATGCCTTGCGGTAAAACACCATGCTGTGAGCCGTTTTTCATTTGTAGCGTTTGTACTTCCCCTTGTCGTTCACAACTGACGGTCACATTATTTGAACGCGTTGTAATATCACAGACCGGTTCGACGATGGCACCTGAAAAGCGAATGATGCCGGTCAACGAAGAGGGGGAAGCAAAGGTATACGATGTTGCAGCCAGCGTACTCAGCAATAGGGCAGATATTTGCAGGTTTCTTTTCATTATCATGTTCTCGGTATTGCCTGGAGTGTACTGATATAAACGGCGCTGAGTGATAAAACTTTACTACTCCAAAAATCTTTATTTGGCGAAATACCGACATTTTTGACGTTCAATTATCTCGCGATCAATCGCGGTGCGAATCGCTGTGTGATGCAGACTCTGCGACTAGAGAAAAAAACTCAGGGTGATAAGGCCACAGAGCAGAACGAGGGATAGCATAATTTCAAATGAGTACCGACGCATCATTCTCCCGTCCCCCCATGAAATAAACACCCGGTAAACCGGGTGTTTGATGATTGTCAGACGCGAAGCCCTTAGTGGTGTGGTTCAAATAGAGCTTACCTACAGTGACGCCTTCCCCGTGGGGAAGGCGTGGTTGCTTACCGATTACGCGGCTGGCGTAGTGGTTTCTGGTTTTGCAGTTTTCGCTTTCTTCACGTGTTTTTTAGCGGCCTGTGCTTTTTGAGCAGGGGCTGGTTTAGCTTTCTTCACGTGTTTTTTAGCGGCCTGCGCTTTCTGTGCAGGGGCTGGTTTGGCTTTCTTCACGTGTTTTTTGGCAGCCTGTGCTTTCTGTGCAGGGGCTGGTTTAGCTTTCTTCACGTGTTTTTTAGCGGCCTGTGCTTTCTGTGCAGGAGCCGGTTTAGCTGTCTTCACATGTTTTTTATGGTGAACGGTTTTGGCCGGAGCAGAAGTTGTGGCCGTTGCAGAAGGCTGAACAGGTGCGCTGGTTACGGTATCCGCGGCAAACGCTACAGAGGACAGACCCAGTGCCGCACCGGCGATCATCACTAATACTTTATTCATCATCATTTCCTCATTGTCTCATTCACGTTTCGTGGCCCTCAGTTGAGCCGTTGAAGAGAGAATAGGAGAAACGGATAACGGCTTCAGTGAGTGATTGGTTTCGGTGTGTAACCTAATGTACAAGCCAGAGAAGGCGAGGATGATAGGGAGAAAGGCGGGGTTACCGCCGTCTCGGTGCTAGTGTTGAATGGCGAGTGCGGCCGATGCTGTCGTGGTTTTTACTGGCCAACAAAAACGGAAACGGGCACCGCCGAGCGGGCTGTCATCGACGGTAATGCTGCCATCGTAAGCCCGGGCGATAGCATGAACAATTGCCAGTCCCAGCCCACATCCGCCGCTGCTGTTCTCAATACCCGCGTCCAGACGGACAAACGGTTCAAACACGCTTTCCCGGCTTTCGGGCGGAATACCGGAGCCATCATCTTCGACTTGCAGACAGGCGATATGCCCAGCGTCGGACGTCAGGCTGATATGCAATCGGCTGTGGCAGAAACGCAACCCATTACCGATCAGGTTATTCAGCACCCGTTCCATCAGGCGTAAATCGAGCGCCCCAATCTGTGCCGAGTGGGGCATGTCCAGCGAGATGTGTTTGTCTGGGTGGATCAGGCGGAAGTCGTCAACTTTTGCCTGTAGCCACGACGGAATATCAATATCGGCAAGATGCAACGTCACCTGTGGACGGTCGAGTCTGGCATACGTCAGCAGCTCGTCAATCAGTGCTTCGAGCTGGCCAATATCCCGATTTAACGCCTGCTGCTCGTCTTCTGTCAGGTTGTCGCTCATTGCCAGCCGATAGCGCAGCCTGACCAGAGGCGTGCGCAGTTCGTGCGCGATGTTGTCAATCAGCTGCTTTTTACTGTTGATGAGCTGATTCAGGTTATCTGCCATGCGGTTGAAGGCAACGCCGAGTCGGTACAGGCTTGAGGTGCTATCGAAGTGAATGCGCTCCTCCAGATGACCATCTCCCAGTCGCTGCGCGGCATTCTCCAGTTTCAGCATGGCCTTCCAGTGTGGGCGCATCCAGAGGAAAACCGGAAACGCCAGCGATAGCCCGATGAGCATGACCAGCAGCAAATCCAGCAGGCGCATTTCGTGCAGGAAGAACAAATAAGGAATCGGGCCGACAGCAAGAACATAGTGGCTGCGGGGGATGCGCTGGATAAACGTGTATTCATCATCCAGCGCGATAATTTCCCCCTGATTCAGACGCTGCCGATTATTGGGGCTAAGCGCATATTTGCTCACCGGTTCGATGTGCAGTTTGAATGACAGGTTTAAATCGAGCTGGTTGATGGTTTTATGCCAGTCGCGTGGGGGGATCGCGCGCAGCTCATTACGAATGAGATACAGCGAGCTTTTCATCAGGTCATCCATGGACTGACGTCCGGCGCGTTCAGCCGTGACTTTATAAACCAGCCCGACCAGAAGTGTCATGACGACAAAGCAGGCGAACAGCAATAGAAAAAACTGGATGAACAGCTTTCTCATAGCGTGATGCTCTCCCAGGTATTGGGAGCAAACAGATATCCTTTGTTGCGCACCGTTTTAATACGGAACGGTTCCAGCGGGTTGTCGTACAGCTTCTTACGTAGACGGGAAATCGCGACATCAATGCTGCGATCCATGCCGTCGTAGGTCACGCCGCGTAGATTTTTCAGCAGCGCATCCCGATCCATAATGTGACCTGCATGGGTCGCCAACTGCCAGAGCAAATCGAAATCCGCAGTGGATAGCACGATGTGCTCTTGCCCTAATGTCACTTCCCGGTTGACCGGATCGATACAGAGCAGGCCGAAGTGCAGTGATTTATGCACCTGCAACGCGGCGGGCGCGGCATTTTCTGCCACGGCCTGTGGCGCGGTGGCATACTGCCGTAAATGCAGGCGTAGGCGGGCGAGCAACACGGCGGGCGGCGTGGTTTTCAGAATGTAATCATCGGCACCCATTTCCAACGCCAGAATATGATTCATATCGCTGTCCAGCGAGGTCAACAGCACAATCGGGCCGCTGTACTGTGGCCGCAATTCCCGACAAATTGTCATACCGTCTTTGCCGGGCAGCATGATGTCCAACAGCACAAGATCGGGCTGCTGCTGTTCAATAAAGGCCAATGCCCGATCGCCCCGAGCTTCAACCTGAACATCAATGTCATGCTTGCCAAGGTAGGCTGCGATCAATTTCCCCACCTCGGTATCATCTTCTATAAAAACAATCTTATGCATGGTGTCTACGTCATCCCCAACTCACTGTTTCTAGCATAGCCTGATGAGAGACCATAAACGAGAAATGAAGCGTAAATGGGTGTTAAGTGGTTGTTTATTCGCATGAGTTAGGTTTTGCGTGCCTATGAACAGTATCAGCGTAAAGCCCGCCCACCATCAACACCCAGCGTTTTCCCGGTGACGTAGCGGCTGCTGAGCAGATAATCCACCAGTTGGACAATTTCCTCTTCGCCGGGGGCAATCTTCATCAAGGATTTGTCGAGCGCCTGCTGGCGATATGCTTCGTCATCCTGTTCATTAAACAGGATTAAACTGGGGGCGATCGCATTGACTTTCACCTCCGGTGCCAGCTTGCGGGCAAACGAACGCGTCATGTTATCCAGCGCCGCTTTGCTAGCGGCATAAGCAATATGCTTGTCGCTGCCTTTTTCTACCACGTAATCCGTCAGATGAATGATATCCGCGCCAGCAACACCTTGCCCACGCAGGCAAGATTCCAATAACTGGTTGAGTAAATAGGGTGTATAGACATGAATTTGCAGCATATCGGCCAGCGTTTGCTCTGGCGGCGTTGTGGGGCTTTCAGGTTCCCAGCGGCTGGCATTGTGAATAATGGCGCGCAACTGCGGCGTGAGCGACTGGATTTGCTCCGCAAATCTATAGATATTTTCCGTGGTGGAAAAATCGGCGGCCAGACAAACGGCACCATCTTGCTGTAACGTCTCCAATTCAGGATAAGGCGTGCGATAGCTGACGATGACCGGAATCGACTGAGCCAGAAGCGAACGCGCCAGTGCCAGCCCAATACGCTGGGCACCGCCGGTAATTAACACGGGAGCAGAAGAAAACGTTGTCACAATGAGGTCTCCTCAACACGCTAATCAAAAGGGGGCGAAGCGTGACAATATACCTGAATTAACCACCATACTCGTCATACTTCACGTTGCATGTACGTTGGCTGCCTTCGTTACTCGGCTCATCCATGAGCCTCGCCCCGTTGGGGCCGCTGCAAGCAGATTTGTCACCCAAATCACTGGCGAAGAGGAGAAAAGGGAATAGGGAAAAGTTTCCTGAGTCTACACGTTACAGTGAGCCACTCTGTCTGGACTACACGGATTATTTAGCGGCACAGTGAAACAAACGTCCGTCCGGTTTAACATGCCTGCCGTGCAGCATTAGCACGGCGTGGCCTGCACACTATTTCGATTCTGTTTCCGTTACGCCGAGCGCACCGTTGTCGCCTCAATCGCCTGTGCTAATGAACCGTAGAAGCTGAGTCGTCCTTCAATCGGATGCACCTTCGCCCTCGCCAGCGTTTTTAACGGCTGGAAGGGAATGTCGGTGATGATGAGCTGTTTGCCTTCGGGCAGCGTTTCGCTAAAACGCAGGAACGCATTGAGGCCACCAGCATCCAGCACCGGCACGGCATCCCACTGCAAGATGATATTTTGGTAACCTTCGCTGCGTATGGTCAGTTCGTTGAAGATGCGCTCCGCGGCGGCGAAAAACAGCGGGCCGTTAACGCGCAGCACCAGATGATCGGGAATTTTGGTGTCAGGCAGTTCGCTCAGACGGGTCATCTGCGCAATGCGACGCATAAATAATAGCGATGCCAGCACGATGCCGACGGTAATTGCAATCACCATATCGAACAGTACGGTCAACGACATACAGAGCAGCATTACGATAATGTCGTCTTTTGGCCCATGGCGAAGCAAATCCACCACTTTGTGCGCTTCGCTCATGTTCCAGGCGACAATCAGCAACAGCGATGCCATTGCCGCCAGTGGCAGATAAGACAGCCACGGCGCAAGTATCAGCAACGCCAGTAACACCAACAGCGCATGAATCACAGCGGAGATCGGTGAGTTTGCTCCTGCACGCACGTTGGCGGCGGAACGGGCAATGGCAGCGGTCGCGGTAATGCCACCAAAGAAAGGTGCGATGATGTTACCGAACCCCTGACCCATCAGCTCTGCATTAGAATTATGTTTTTTGCCCGTCATCCCGTCCAGCACGACGGCGCACAGCAGCGACTCAATTGCCCCCAGCATCGCCATCGAGAATGCCGCAGGCAGCAGAGCAGAAATACTTTGCCAATCCAGCGTCATTGTCTTCCCATCCGGCGACGGAATATCCCACGGTAGAATAAGCTGCGGCAGGATAGGCGGAATCCCTTGCCCTTGCGAACCATCTGCCAGCATATAGCTGAATCGGGAACCGATTGTCGCCACATCCTCACCCAGCAGCGACATGATCCCCATTACCGCAACACCAGCCAAGAGCGCGGGTAGATGACCGGGCAGGCGGATACCGAGCCGAGGCCAGACAATCAAAACCAGTAGCGTCGTTGCGCCGATCAACGTATCTGCAAGATGCAGGGTAGGTAGTGCCTGTGCCAGCGCCGCCACTTTCTCAACGTAATGCTCGGGCACAACTGCCATCTGCAAACCGAAGAAATCCTTGATTTGCATGGTTCCGATGGTGATAGCGATCCCCGAGGTGAACCCCAGCGTCACGGAGAGCGGAATATATTCAATCAGGCGGCCGAAGCGACAGAGCCCCATCAGCAGTAGAAATACACCGGAAAGTAAGGTGGCAACCAGCAGGCCGGATAACCCGAACTGTTGTGATACCGGATACAAAATAACGACGAAGGCGGCTGTCGGGCCCGATACGCTGTAGCGTGAGCCGCCGCTGACGGCGATGACAATCCCGGCAATGGCCGAGGTATACAGTCCGTACTGCGGAGGAACACCACTGGCAATGGCCAGTGCCATCGCCAGCGGTATGGCGATGATGCCGACAGTAACGCCAGCGATAATGTCGTGGGTAAAACGTTGTAGCGTATATTTCTCGCGCCAGCACGCATCAATCAGCGCGCTGAACGGCCTGACACCGTTAATTCCGTGCGTTTTCATCTAAGCAAAAACCAAAGTAAGGAAGTAAATCAATATGGCGGGCCTGTCGGTCCGTCGACGACAACCTTACGATACGCCGGACGTGCTCAAAAGATCCAGATATACATCAAGAGAAGTGAGTTTTGGTGACGCCGACGCGGTGAAAACCGCGTCGGGCAGGGAAATTACAGCGTGATTGTGATCAGATAGGCGGCAAAAAGCGCCAGATGCGCACTGCCGCTCAACACATTGGTCCTACCGGTAGAGAACGTAATGTGGCACAGCACCAGTACCGACAGCATTACAACAATGTGTGGCATATCCAAACCGAAATTCAGCGTGCGGCCTGTCAGCATGGCGATGATCGTAACGGTAGGAACCGTCAGTGAAATGGTTGCCAGCACGGAACCGAAAAACAGGTTCATGGCGCGCTGTACCTGATTTTTCAGAACGGCGCGGATCGCTCCCAGCCCTTCAGGCGAGAGGATTAACAGTGCGACCAGGAAGCCGGTAAACTGTGTCGGCGCATTCATTTCGGTCAGCAGCGTTTCCAGCGGCATAGAGTTCGTCTTGGTTACTGCGATAACAGCAATCAGGTGAACCAGCAGCCAGGCGGTGTGCCACAGTGAACTGTGCGCAGACGGTTTACCATGGTGCGGATCGTCACCGTCCCCTTCGTCTTCATGCTCATACACAAACAGGCTTTGGTGCGTACGCGTTTGAATCAGCAGGAAAACGCCGTACATCGCCGCAGAAATAGCGGCAATAATGAGTGATTGCGCTACGCTGAAATTGCCACCGGGCAAAGCGCTGGGGAAAACCAGCACAATCACGGCCAGTGGGAAGATCGCCATCAGGTACTGCTTGATGCCGCTGAGGTTGACATACTGTGTGGCGAATTTACGGCCGCCGAGTAAGAGGGCAAAACCGACCAGACCACCAGTGACAATCACGATAATGGAATAGAGGGTGTCACGCATCAGGTCTGGGCCAGCGTCACCGGTTGCCATCAGCGCAGAAATCAGGCTGACTTCAAGAATGACGACGGACAGGCTGAGGATCAACGAACCGTAGGGTTCACCCAGACGGTGTGCGAGCACGTCGGCGTGACGTACCACGCTGAAGGCGCTGAACAGTATCCCGGCTAGCGCGATGGCGTTGATGCCGAGAATGGCGACAAAATCTTGTGAGCTACCCCACATGTAGAGTACGGCAAGCGCAATAACAGGAAAAATGAGTGAGTATTCGTGATGGCGAGTTTTGACCACCTCAGCATGAGACTTCATTGCGGGAGTTCTCCTTATCCAGAGGAATGATGCGGCAAAATATCCCCGTCATATTTCAAGCCAGCATACTGGCAACTCGAACTATTTCGGGCATAAAGCAATTTATTGAGGTCGTAAACCCCTTTATTAAAGACGTAGAACAACAATAAACAGCAAAAGGTTACTAAAAAGTAGTTATAACGTAATAAAACGAACAATATGATAACAGATTGTCATGATGGCGCGGTTTTTTTTACGGAATTTTACGCTTTGCGCTTAAATTCACATGAAAAGGGAGAATCTGCGTATCTTCTCCCTATCATGATAATATCAAATGTATTTTTTATGGTTATTCGTCAGGATTATCCATGATATCGTGACGTTTATGATGATAATCCTCTTCATTTAACCCTTCTCGCCAATAAGGCACGGCATACATCTGATTTCGCTCACACCCGCGTTCGCGACGCACGTGGCGACGAAGCTGAACCACGATACGATCTTCACCTGCTAACCAGTAAAATGCATTTTCAACGGTCGGGAGTGACTGAAAATGTTGCAGCAATACATCCGTCGCATCCGTTCCACCGACGATCCAGTGCAGTTGAAGCTGCGATGGTTTAGCGAAATCAAGCTTATCAGCCTCGCTGTCGACACGGATTACCGCATATCCCGTTGCATCATCAGGCAGGTTTTCCAGCAGCGCCATGAGCGCAGGGAGCGATGATGGATCGGCAGCCAGATAATAAGTGGCCGCAGGCGGTAACATCGGGAGCGGGCCGCCGGGTTGTGAAATACCGACCCAGTCGCCGGGTTTGGCCTGACGGGCAAAAGTGACGGCAGGTCCGGCGTGTTCATGCAGCGCGAAAACCATATCCAGCTCCGCCTCTTCCGGGCGCAACGCGCGGACGCTATAGGTACGAACGATGGGGCGGGCTTCGCCTTCTGGCCAGATCGGGCCGCGCTCGCCGATTGCAGGCAAAGCCGGTTTTTGCTGTCCCACCTGAGGCAGAAAGAGTTTGATATGCGCACCATATCGTTCGATCGGATAATCACGCAACGCGTCGTGATGGAACGTAATACAGCGTAAATGAGGGGAAAGATCGTGGATGTGTTTGACCTGAACTAAAACAGGCTGACGCGGCGTTGCCATTTATTGTCTCCGTGAATAGTCGATTCCAAAAATTAAGGATAATAATAACACGAGATGATAATTATTATCATTTGATGTCTGATCGTTATTATTCTTGTAGATTATTCTTCTTATTACAGTTACAGCCGATACGGGTAGCTTATTAAGGCCTATGCCCGTTGGCGCATTTACGTTAAGCGTACCGTTATTCGGCAGACCCCTGACATCACAAAAATGAAGTTTGTATCAGGAGTACGTCAAGTCTGACGGCGAGTTGCCGATTAGTTGATACAAAAGCTGAACCTTATGTGAATGAAACATTATCACGAACTTTTTCGGTTTTTGTGACTAGTATCAAACTTGATCGCAAAGCCATAAATGAATAACCTCAGGGTTGATGGTGTTGTAAAGTTAAGCAGATAAAGCAGTTAGGTTTTTACCGCAGGGCGAGAGCTGGTTTGACGAGCAGCAAAAGAGTAGGGGTGGGGGTAGTAAGCAGTGTTAACACGCGATTTTTTGCAGAAAGCAGATTGTAGAACGTCTTTTGGTTGTATTGAAGAAACCTTACTGCTCACCCCGCAACAGCGGGCTGACTCGTTGGACAGGACGTTGGCGCTTCGGCCAAATAGCTGTCCTGTCTGGGTATTTGGTTACGGTTCGCTCATGTGGAATCCGGTTTTTGACGCCGAAGAAACCTGTCTGGCCACGTTGGCGGGGTGGCAGCGTGCCTTTTGTCTGCGCCTTACCATTGGTCGTGGCACGATAACGCAGCCGGGGCGGATGCTGGCGCTGAAACCCGGTGGGCAAACGACGGGGCTGGCTTTCCGTTTGCCGGAAACCTCATTGCGTGAAGACCTGGAACTGTTGTGGAAGCGTGAAATGCTGACGGGCTGCTATCGTCCGCTCTGGTGCGAACTGCATCGTAAGAACGGCGCACCGCTGACGGCGCTGGTGTTCGTTTCGGAACCGGAGCATCCCCTCAACGAAAATGATATCTGCATTCAGAGCGTTGCACCGTTGATTGCGCGCGCGAGTGGTCCGCTCGGCACTAATGCACAATATCTGTTTGCACTTGAGCAAGAGCTGAAGAATCACGGAACGGAAGATGAAAGCGTGAGCGAATTGGCGCAGCGGGTGCGAATTCTGCAACAGTCGTGTTCTACAGCAGCAGGGAGCTGCTAATAGTAACTGCGGTGAGCGGGAACATTGAGGTGAACGACGAGACTGCCGTTCACCTTGAGGCAAGGTGAAGCAACTGATTTACCAGCCGACGCCAACACCCATGGTGTACAGCGTGTCGTCAACATTCCCCTGATTACTTTCGATACGGGTACGTGACACTTTCATACTCATAGAAGACCAGTCGGTCAGCTTGAAGCGCAGGCCTGCATCCGCTTTCAGATAAATTGGCGCAGTACCATCAAATGAACGCCCCAATTCACCGTTGGTGAAGGCTTCAACTGATTTGCTGAACAGGTAGCGGTTGTACGCCCACTTAAGCGCACCGGAGTAGAAGTTGTCATCACCCTGATCGCGGTAAACGAAGGTTTGGGAGTTGACCAGCGACGTCAGTGAGAACGCACCTAAATCGTTATCCCAGAACTGATAACCGGGACCGAGACCGAAAGAGCGGTTGATTTTAATGCTTTCAATCCAGTCGCGTTTGTACTGATAACGACCCTGCCAGAACCAGTTCTCATCCACGAATTTATCCAGCGCATATTCGCCAGCCGCATTCTTGGTGCTCTCGACTTTATCCTCTTTTGCCAAATGGTAGCTGGCATCCAGGTTGTGTCGCCACGTATCGTGACGTGCTTTGGTGTTCAGCGTCACATCGTAGTTGTCGGTTTCTGTCGAGCTTTTCTTGTGCGACATGCCCGCATCAATGTTGCCTTTCCAGGCGAAATCGGTCACCAGTGGCTTCTGTGCGACGATGGACGTGATTTCAGAAAGCGGTAATGTTTGTGGACCCGCAGCTTCGTTAGCCAGCGACGGGTTCGCGACGATGGCGCGGTTTTCGCTCGCTTTAATCGTCGGATACAATACGCCTTTTTCGTAGCGTTCGCCTTGAATCACCAGACCATGGTCAGACTCAAAGGTTTTCACCTTGTCCCAGGCTACAGAAATAGAGCCTGCATAGTCGGTGTTGATAAAGAGTTTACCGCTGTCAAGCAGCGTGATTTTCCCTGTGAGCTTGTCGCCGTTGTTCAGCCAAATGGTGTCAGCGCGGCTCTGCGTAATGCCAGCAGAGAGGGCGATAACCAGGCTGAGGGAAGAGAGTGCGTGTTTGGATAGTGTCATTATTGCCAAGTAAACCGTGGTGACAGGTATTGAGATGTCCGTCAAAGACGTACAGCCGATGATAACGAACCGGTTTAGTCCGGAACGGCAAACATTAACAGGAATCGTAGTGATGCTCTACCCGAAAACGAAAATTGATTAGAATGTAAATAGTTATAAAAGTTGCTATTGATGATTAACAGCTATAACGCGATACCTGTCACATTTTCGGCTGGCGGAAAGGGGAAGTTGTTGTGGGGGATGATGCTCTCTGACCCAGCGTGTTTCAGGCCAGAGAGCGTGTGCGATAGATGACGCTACGCGGTGCGCTGCGTGCGGGATGTGCTGTTGTTGCCAAGGAAGCGTGCGGTCAGGAATGTCCTGACGCGGAACACGATCCGTTCCTGGAAGAGAACACAGAGCGTCACGGTGCTGAGCAGGAAAATGATATAGCCCGTCATGGAGAGCTGCACCTGACCTGCGGCGGCAATACACTGATCCCAGTCGCTGAAGCAGGCCATCGGGTTACCGCGTACCAGTTGTTCCAGTGTCCGGAACAGATTGAAGAGCGGAACGTGTAGCGCAAAGATTGAGAGTGATGCCGCACCCAGACGCGGCGACCAATGCCGCAGCCACTCGCTATTAGGTTCCCGTGCCAGCGCGCTGAGGCAGACCAAGCCGACCTGTGCGGGCAGGAGTAAGCCGTTGTGCAGCAGGAAGTACCAATAGGCTTCACCTTTTGTGAACAGCCAGGTGGCGATAAGGAAATTCACGCCAATAAAGAGAGCGACCGCATAGCGCTGGCCTTTTGTCAGCGGTGAGCGATCTTTCTGACGATAATGGCGGAACAGCGCATAGCCCAAAATCCCGGCCAGGAATTCCGGCAAACGGAAAATCGGCCCACGCTGTAATAATCCGGTGTACGGCATCCCGAATTGTTGTTGCCAAATTACCCAAATCGGCGGCAGCAGATACAGCAAGCAGACGATCCCCATCCACAGCCACGGGTGGCGACTGTTCAACAGACGTGGGGCTAACAGGGGGAACGCCAGATAGAAAAAGAACAGCGTGGAAAGCGACCATAACGGGGCATTGAAGGTCAGGAAGTAAGGATTCCACGCTTGCAACATCAGTACCTGCAATAACCCGTTGAACGCCAACTGTGCATTCGTCATGTAATGGCGCAGGGTTTCGGGGTCGGCTGCGGGATCGTTGGTGTCATAAATGACAAAACGCGCGCTCGCGACCTGTCCTTCCGGCGGCACGGCTAGCCACTGCATCAGCGTGACAACGGCAATCGAAGACAGCAGGGCAATGATGTGGATGGGATAAAGATTAAAGAAGCGTTTGGCCCAGAACTGGCGAACAGGTTCACGCAGACGTCCGTCCTTGATGTAAACATGCGCTAGCAAGAAGCCAGACAGGACAAAGAACGTGCTGGTCGCGAAGAATCCCATGCTGGTGAGCTCGCTCAAGAACGGAATGCGTTCACGCTGGGGATAAACGTGTACTGTGTGATAAATCATCACATAACAACCGAGCAAAAATCGTAACCATTCCAGGCCGATAAATCGCTCTTTACTGACCTTCTTCATGTTGTTCCTCAACGTTAAACTCAGTGTAAAAGCCGAAAAATGCCATTACGGTCTAGTTTAGACGAGGGCAACGTCACATTAATTAGGATAATGGCTATAAATGCCGGCGCCGTTTAGCAACCGTTTAGGTTTGGCGGGGTATTGGCGGCATTTCCACCCACTATTTCTCATTAACTACGGCGGCATCCTCGCTCACGCGAGGATAATCTCGGACGGAAGGGCGCCAGAGCGCCTTATCCGTACCGCTGACAATAGCGGTATCGTGTGACGATGTGATTAAATGACTTTTTCTTGTAATACCCAGACGGCCGCTTCAACCCGTGATTTTAGCTTCATTTTCTTCAACAGGTGTTTAACGTGAACTTTAACGGTACTTTCGGTAATCGTGAGCTTGCGGGCGATCACTTTGTTGGATAATCCCTGAGCCAGCAGCTTCAGAATATCGCGTTCGCGCGGCGTGAGCTGCTGAATGTCCCGGTCGCTGCTGTGGCGGCTTTCGCGCAGGCTGGCGGCCAGAATCGGGGTTAATGTTTCACTCAGTACCATTTTTCCTGATGCCGCCTGATGCAGCGCAGCCAGTAAATCTTCTGGCTCCATATCTTTCAGCAGGTAACCATCGGCACCATTTTTCAAGGCGTTGACAACATCGTCTTCATGGTTGGATACGCTAAAGACGACAATGCGGCCAGACAGCGATTTTTCCCGCAGCCGATTCAACGTTTCCAGACCATTCATGCCGGGCATGTTCAAATCAAGCAGAATCAAATCCGGGTCCAACTGTTCCGCTAGCTCGACACCCTGTTCGCCGTGACTGGCTTCACCTGCGACCTGTAACTCTGGGTCCATGCTGATGAGTTGCTTAACACCATTGCGCAACATGGGATGGTCATCAATCAGCAGTAGGGTGGCGGCATCTTCGTTAATCATGAGTTTCTCCTGTTAATGGCAGCCGGTGACGGTATTCGGAGAGGAAGTTGACATTGACTTCAGTCCCCCCCGATGGCCGGCGTCGAACAATGCATTCGCCGTGCAAACCCCGTGCACGGTCGCGCATGATAATAAGCCCATAGTGATTAGCGCGACTGGCATCATCAGGAATACCGATACCGTTGTCGGCTACGCTGAGTTCGACGTAACCCTGGCGTAGCTGTAGCGTGATATCGACCTGTGTGGCCTGCGCGTGTTTATAAATATTGCTTAGCGCTTCACGCACAATTTGCAGAACGTGAATGCCTTGATGAGCGGAGACCGACTGCGGCGGCAGGCGGTAATGTAATTCGATGGGATAACCCAGTCGCTTGCCAAATTCATCGACCGACGCCCGCAGAGCGGCCAGTAAGCCGGATTCCGAAAGCTTCAACCGGAACGTCGTCAGCAGTTCACGCAGTTGGCGATAGGCGGTGTTCAGCTCTTCCCGCATTTCCGTCAGCAACTGCTGCGACGCGGGGGGCAAATCGCCGCCCTGCATTTGCAGGCAGCTCACCTGAATTTTCAGGCAGGAGAGGGACTGGGCAATAGAGTCGTGCAGTTCGCGGGCAATCGTGGCGCGTTCTTCCATGAGCATCAACTGCTGTTGATGGTTGGATTGACGCTCCAGCGCCAACGTGCTGGTCAACTGTTCCAATAAGGTGTTCAGTAACTGATTCTGATCGCGGCTCAACACGGTGTTGTCCGGCAGCGTGGCTAATACGACACCATATTGCCCATGTTTGTCGTGCAGATCCCAACAGTGAGGCTCACCCGGCAGTGCTTCTCGTTTTTCCTGCATACCACAGCTCTGACAGCTGTTATCTGGGCAGTGTCCCGGCTGTGACTGGCTATCATCACTAAATTGATGAAACTGTTCCTGATTATTATCTTCATACAGCCGCAGTTGAATATTGCGCAGCGGGGTCAGTGACGGCAGCTCGTTCAGGATCGGCATTAGTCGACTACACAGTGGCGCACCGGTATGCAGGCGTCGACTGGCGCGATAAAGAAAAGAAAGCAGATCGTTTTTCTGTTGCAGGTCGGCGGTTTTCTCGGCGACGCGCAGTTCCAGGCTGTGGTACATGGCGGAAAGTTCATCCGACATGCTGTTCAGCACCTGTCCCAGCGTGCTCATTTCATCATGACCGCTGATGGTGACGCGCTGGGTGAAATCGCCGTGGCCGATAGCCTGCGCCATCGAAACCAAACGCTGCCACGGTGTGAGCAAGCGGCGACGCAGGTAAAAGAACGTGGTAACCAGCAGAATAAACATGATGCCGATGAAGATACGCTGCACCAGCGTGACCATCATCAGCCGTTGTTCGGTTTTATGATCGATGGCGGAAACCAGGTCATCCAGCTGTTTCACGAAGCGGGCGACATCCGCCGAGGCATCCGCAGAGTGCGTTGCCTGCCGCAAATGCGGTTGCAGACTCTCCAGCCAGAAAACGCGCAGTTCAGTGAATTGTTCGCTGAGCCCTTCCCGACGTACTGCTTGCTGCAAGTCGCTGCTGATTTCGTCTTCTTCCAGCTCTTGCAGGTAAATTTCATTCTCGGCAGAGAGCGGTACCATCGAGAGTAGGCGGTAACTCTGCATACGCAGCGAGCCTGCTTTATTAATGGCGTGCGCGTTCCCTTGAATGCTTTGAGACATCCAACTGGAAACCGACATACCTGCAATACCCAGCAAACCGAGTAGCAGCATCAATAGTACAACCTGATTGACGAGCGACAGCGGCAGCAGGAAACGTTTCAACATAATAAAGCGACCTCTGCTGGAGGAGTAGAAAACCAGTACCGAGAAGGATAACCCTTTTGGCATTTTTCCCGATTCTACGTGATAACCCTATACCTACTAATGAGTACCACCGAATATCCGCGCCTTGAAAGGGGATATGACAGTAA
The DNA here is from genome assembly GCF_000803315.1 of Pectobacterium actinidiae. Taxonomy (NCBI): domain Bacteria; kingdom Pseudomonadati; phylum Pseudomonadota; class Gammaproteobacteria; order Enterobacterales; family Pectobacteriaceae; genus Pectobacterium; species Pectobacterium actinidiae. The sequence continues at coordinate 2,462,609 of NZ_JRMH01000001.1, read as the reverse complement.
GAAAAAATGGAGATATAACAGCTTGAATTATCGTTGCTTATTTTTCTATTTTTATTACTCATTAAGGAGTGTGGTTATTTTTACTCGGTTTTTTTACCTGACAGCGCGTTGATTTGCATCAACTTTACCTGCGGTGTAATCCCTAATGTTGCGCCTTAATTCTACCGCGTTTTTATTTATCGAGGTTTTTATGACGCAGCCTTCATCACCCGAAAAAGTATCGCAAAGCACGCTGATAAGGGAATGGAATCCTGAAGATACAAAATTCTGGCAATCTGGCGGACAACGGATAGCACAGCGTAATCTTTGGATCTCCGTACCGTGCCTGCTGTTGTCGTTTTGTGTCTGGATGATTTTCAGCACCGTGGCCGTTAACCTAAACAAGGTCGGATTTAGTTTTACCACAGACCAGCTATTTTTGCTTACCGCGCTGCCTTCCGTGTCCGGCGCGTTGTTACGCGTTCCATACTCTTTCGTGATTCCGATGGTTGGTGGTCGACGCTGGACGACGCTAAGTACCATCATTCTGGTTATTCCATGCATTTGGCTCGGGTTTGTCGTACAGAATCCGCAAACGCCTTACAGCGTATTCGTCACGATCTCTCTGCTGTGTGGTTTTGCCGGTGCTAACTTCGCATCCAGCATGGCTAACATCAGTTTCTTTTTCCCAAAATCACGTCAAGGCAGTGCGTTAGGTATTAACGGCGGATTGGGCAACCTCGGCGTGAGCGTGATGCAGTTACTGGTGCCGGTGGTAATCTTCTTGCCGATGCTGGGTTTTTCCGGCAATGGCGTTGTGCAGCCTGACGGACACCAGATTTGGCTGCATCACGCTGCGTGGATGTGGGTGCCGTTTTTAGTTATTGCCGCCACCGCTGCCTGGTTTGGCATGAACGATTTGTCGACTGCCAATGCATCAATACGCAAGCAGTTGCCGGTTTTGAAGCAGATGCACCTGTGGGTACTCAGCTTCCTGTATTTGTCCACATTTGGTTCATTTATCGGTTTTTCAGCAGGCTTCGGCATGCTGTCCAGAACGCAGTTCCCAGAGATCGTCGTGTTGTACTACGCATTTTTTGGGCCGCTGCTCGGCGCGTTGGCGCGTCCGGTTGGAGGAATGTTGTCTGACCGCTTTGGTGGCGTTAAGGTCACGTTGATTAACTTTATTCTGATGGCGATTTTCTCGGTATTACTGTTCTTGTCACTGCCGAGTGCGAACTCTGCGGGTTCATTCGGCATGTTCTTTGGCATTTTCATGATGCTGTTCCTGACGGCCGGTCTGGGTAGTGGGTCAACCTTCCAGATGATCGCCGTCATTTTCCGTAAACTAACGGCAGATCGCGTGAAAACACAAGGTGGAAGCGATGCGGATGCGCAGCGTGCGGCAGCCACGGATACCGCCGCGGCGCTGGGCTTTATCTCAGCCATTGGTGCTATCGGCGGCTTCTTCATTCCTCAGGCCTTTGGGATGTCGCTTGAGTTAACCGGTTCACCTACCGGTGCGATGAAGGTGTTTGTGGTGTGCTACGTCGTGTGTGTATTGGTGACTTGGCTGTTCTATGCCAGAAAGCAACGCTAAGCGTTGACCCGTCTCCCAACTGCCTTTTAGTCACATTCTTATGTCGACTAAGAGGTGGTTCCGTGCGCGATTAACACTGTTATTTTCATGCTACTCCGTAGCGTGCGCCCGACAAGGAGCGCTCAATTGCCGCGCTCCTTGACCTCTGGCTTGTTGGCGCTAATTGTGTCGCTACGCGATACCTTCGGCGTTCGTGACTGCTATTCGGGCCACCCGTGACGCGTTCCCGACGCGGCACGGATTTTCGCCGCTTCCATGCGGCTCACCCGGCAGTCACGCTCACCTCAGCACAATTCTTACGCCGGAAAAATAAGGACAGAGAACATTCTGTGATCTTGGGGCTTATCCCCATACTAAAACGTCCATATGTCATCTCTCTTGTTCGAGCAATTTTTCGCCCCCACTGACTACTACCTCTAAATAGTCGTGTGTATGAATTCAGTATAAGCACAAAACGAATGGTTTTATTTTTATCTTTTAAAATCATTTAATTACGTATTTTTTTCATGGTAATTCTTTAGTGGTAGTTAGCGATGTACTTCGTTTTTCACAGGGGGACACTCTTGATCGTTATCAAGTTTGGCGGCGCAGTTGCTGGATACCCTAGCGCCAACTTGAGCGATGTGTCGTAAGCAAAAACAGATGTCTGCTACGAGCATTTCATAACGACAGGAGCCAGCAGGCTTCGCAGCAGGAGAGTCCGGATGAGCAAATTCCTTGACCGGTTACGTTACTTTAAACAATTGGCCGAACCGTTTGCGGATGGTCATGGCCAGACCCTCAATACCAATCGTGACTGGGAAGACGGCTATCGCAGTCGCTGGCAGCATGACAAAATCGTACGTTCTACCCACGGGGTAAACTGTACCGGTTCATGCAGCTGGAAGATTTATGTGAAAAACGGTCTGGTGACGTGGGAAACGCAGCAGACTGACTATCCGCGTACCCGCCCGGACCTGCCTAACCATGAGCCTCGCGGCTGCCCGCGCGGTGCCAGCTACTCCTGGTATCTTTACAGCGCTAACCGCCTGAAATATCCGATGATGCGTAAGCGCCTGATGAAGCTGTGGCGTGAAGCAAAACTGACGCACAGCGATCCGGTTGATGCCTGGGCGTCCATCGTCAATGACCCCGAAAAAACCCAATACTACAAACAAATTCGTGGTCGTGGCGGTTTCGTTCGTTCTGACTGGAACGAAGTTAACGAACTGATCGCTGCCTCTAACGTTTACACCGCCAAAACCTATGGCCCAGACCGCATTATCGGTTTCTCACCCATTCCTGCGATGTCGATGGTGTCCTACGCGGCTGGTGCGCGTTACCTTTCTCTGCTCGGCGGCGTGTGCCTGAGCTTCTATGACTGGTACTGTGACTTGCCACCTGCGTCACCCATGACGTGGGGTGAACAGACTGACGTACCGGAATCGGCAGACTGGTATAACTCCTCTTACATCATTGCCTGGGGTTCTAACGTTCCGCAAACCCGTACGCCAGATGCCCACTTCTTTACGGAAGTCCGTTACAAAGGCACCAAAACTGTAGCGGTTACGCCGGACTACGCTGAAATCGCCAAGCTGTGCGACCACTGGCTGAACCCGAAACAGGGCACCGACAGCGCGATGGCGCTGGCAATGGGCCACGTTATTCTGAAAGAGTTCCACCTCGACAAACCGAGTCAGTATTTCAGCGAGTATGTTCGTCAATACACGGATTTACCGATGCTGGTGCTGCTGGAGCCGCGTGAAGATGGCTACTACGCGGCAGGTCGTATGCTGCGTGCTTCCGATCTGGTGGACAACCTCGGCCAAGACAATAACCCGCAGTGGAAAACCATCGCGATTGACGATGAAAGCGGCAACCTGACGGCTCCGCAAGGGTCGATCGGTTACCGTTGGGGCGATCAGGGCAAATGGAATCTGGAACAGCGTGACGGCGTGAGCGGCGAAGAAGTGAAGCTGCGCTTGAGCCTGCTGGGGTCGCACGACGATGTGGTTGATGTCGGCTTTCCGTATTTTGGCGGCGCGGTCAGCGAACATTTCAACAACGTTGCGCTAGAAGAAATCCTGATGCACAAACTGCCGGTTAAGCGTCTGACGCTGGCTGACGGTAGTGACGCGCTGGTTGCCTGCGTGTATGACCTGACGATGGCGAACTACGGCCTGGATCGCGGTCTGGGCGACGACAACTGCGCGCGCGATTACGACGATGTGAAAGCGTACAGCCCAGCCTGGGCTGAGAAAATTACGGGCGTTTCTCGTCAGAACATCATCCGCATTGCGCGTGAATTCGCGGATAACGCTGATAAAACGCACGGTCGTTCGATGATTATCGTCGGTGCCGGTATCAACCACTGGTACCACATGGACATGAACTACCGCGGCATTATCAACATGCTGATTTTCTGCGGCTGTGTCGGTCAGAGCGGTGGGGGCTGGGCGCACTACGTCGGACAAGAAAAACTGCGTCCGCAAACCGGTTGGACGCCGTTGGCGTTTGGTCTGGACTGGCAGCGTCCGCCTCGCCACATGAACAGTACGTCGTTCTTCTATAACCATTCCAGCCAGTGGCGTTATGAAACCGTCGCGCCGCAGGAACTGTTGTCACCGCTGGCGGATAAATCCCGCTTTACTGGCAGCATGATTGACTTCAACGTGCGTGCCGAACGTATGGGCTGGCTGCCGTCTGCACCACAGTTGAACGTTAACCCACTGGATATCGCAGAAAAAGCGCGTGCCGCTGGTGTCACGCCGCAGGACTATACCGTTGCCGCGTTGAAATCAGGCGAAATCAAATTTGCCGCTGAACAGCCGGATAGTCCGCAAAACTACCCGCGTAACCTGTTCATCTGGCGTTCTAACCTGCTGGGTTCCTCCGGTAAAGGCCACGAATACATGCTGAAGTACCTGCTGGGTACAGAGCACGGTATTCAGGGGCAAGATTTGGGCACGGCGGGCAGCGTGAAGCCGGAGGAAGTGGAATGGCGCGATCAGGGTGTTGAAGGCAAACTGGATCTGGTGGTGACGCTTGATTTCCGTATGTCCAGCACCTGCCTGTATTCCGACATCGTCCTGCCAACGGCAACCTGGTACGAAAAAGACGACATGAATACCTCGGATATGCATCCGTTTATTCACCCGTTGTCTGCGGCTGTCGATCCGGCGTGGGATTCCAAAAGCGACTGGGAAATCTACAAAGGCATCGCAAAAACCTTCTCCCGCGTCTGTCAGGGGCATCTGGGTCAGGAAACCGATCTGGTTACGTTGCCGATTCAACACGACTCCCCGGCAGAAATGGCGCAGCCGTTCGGTGTGGATGACTGGAAAAAAGGCGAATGCGATCTGATTCCGGGCAAAACCGCACCCCACCTGATGATGGTGGAACGCGATTACCCGAACCTGTACGAACGTTTCACCTCGCTCGGCTCGTTGATGGACAAGCTGGGCAACGGCGGTAAAGGCATCGGTTGGAACACGCAGACCGAAGTCGATTTCCTGAAAAAGCTGAACTACACCAAGGCTGACGGTGCGGCGGCGGGTCGTCCGAAGATTGAAACGGCGATCGATGCGGCAGAAGTGATTCTGTCTCTGGCACCGGAAACCAATGGTCAGGTGGCGGTGAAAGCGTGGGAAGCGCTGAGCAAATTTACCGGTCGTGACCACACGCATCTGGCGCTGAATAAAGAAGACGAGAAAATTCGCTTCCGCGACATTCAGGCGCAGCCGCGCAAAATTATCTCCAGCCCGACCTGGTCTGGTCTGGAAGACGAACACGTTTCTTATAACGCTTGTTACACCAACGTTCATGAGCTGATTCCGTGGCGTACGCTGTCTGGTCGCCAACAGCTGTATCAAGACCATGAGTGGATGCGTGCTTTCGGTGAAAGCCTGCTGGTCTACCGTCCGCCGGTCGATACCCGTGCGGCTGATCCGGTGATGAATAAGAAGCCTAACGGCAACCCGGAAAAACCGCTGAACTTCCTGACGCCGCACCAGAAATGGGGCATTCACTCCACGTACAGCGACAACCTGTTGATGCTGACGCTGGGTCGCGGCGGCCCGATTATCTGGCTGAGTGAAGACGATGCACGCGATTTGGGTATTGCAGATAACGACTGGGTAGAAGCGTTTAACGCCAACGGTGCGCTGACGGCGCGTGCGGTGGTCAGCCAGCGTGTACCTGCGGGAATGACCATGATGTACCACGCGCAGGAACGCATTATTAACCTGCCAGGTTCGGAAATTACCCAGCAGCGCGGCGGTATTCACAACTCGGTAACCCGTATCACGCCGAAACCGACCCATATGATCGGCGGCTATGCCCAACTGGCTTATGGCTTTAACTACTACGGCACCGTCGGGTCAAACCGTGATGAGTTCGTCGTGGTTCGTAAAATGAAACGCATCGACTGGCTGGATGATGAAGGCCAGGACTATGTACAGAAAGCGGTACAGCAGGAGAAAGCCTGATGAAAATTCGTTCACAAGTGGGCATGGTGCTGAATCTGGACAAATGCATCGGCTGTCACACCTGCTCCGTTAGCTGTAAAAACGTCTGGACCAGCCGTGAAGGGATGGAATACGCCTGGTTCAATAACGTCGAAACCAAACCGGGCGTGGGTTATCCCCATGCCTGGGAAGATCAGGAAAAATGGAAGGGCGGCTGGATCCGTAAAATCAGCGGCAAGCTCGAACCGCGTATGGGTAACCGCATCAGCGTGTTGTCCAAAATCTTCGCTAACCCAGATGTGCCAGAAATCGACGACTACTACGAGCCGTTCGACTACGACTACCAGAATCTGCGTAAAGCGCCGGAAGGTAAGCATCAGCCTGTCGCCCGTCCGCGCTCGCTGATTACCGGCCAGCGGATGAAGAAAATCGAGAACGGCCCGAACTGGGAAGACGATCTGGGTGGTGAATTTAGCGTGCGCTCCAAAGATAAAAACTTTGAGCATATGCAGAAAGAGATGTACGGCCAGTTCGAAAACACGTTCATGATGTATCTGCCGCGCCTGTGCGAGCACTGCCTGAATCCAGCGTGTGTGGCGACCTGTCCGAGCGGCGCGATCTACAAACGTGGCGAAGACGGCATCGTCCTGATCGATCAGGACAAGTGTCGCGGCTGGCGTATGTGCCTGACTGGCTGCCCGTACAAGAAAATCTACTTCAACTGGAAGAGCGGCAAATCAGAAAAATGTATTTTCTGCTACCCGCGTATCGAAAGCGGTCAACCAACACTCTGTTCAGAAACCTGCGTCGGCCGTATCCGCTATCTGGGCGTGCTGCTCTATGATGCCGATCGCATCGAACAAGCGGCTTCGGTGGAAAGCGAGAAGGATCTGTACCAGAGCCAACTGGATGTGTTCCTTGACCCGCACGACCCTAAAGTCATTGAACAAGCGCTGAAAGATGGCATTCCCAACAGCGTCATTGAAGCGGCGCAGCAGTCGCCGGTGTACAAAATGGCGATGGACTGGAAGCTGGCGCTGCCGCTGCACCCAGAATACCGCACGCTGCCAATGGTGTGGTACGTGCCGCCGTTGTCACCGATTCAGTCTGCCGCGGATGCAGGTCAATTGGCACACACTGGCGTACTGCCGGACGTCGAAAGCCTGCGCATTCCGGTGCAGTATCTGGCGAACCTGCTGACCGCGGGGGATACCGAGCCCGTATTGCTGGCGCTGAAACGTATGCTGGCGATGCGTCACTACAAACGTGCAGAAACCGTAGAAGGCAAAATCGATACCAGCGCGCTGGAGCAAGTTGGGCTGACCGAAGCGCAGGCGCAGGAAATGTACCGCTATCTGGCGATTGCGAACTATGAAGACCGTTTCGTGATCCCATCAAGCCATCGTGAACTGGCGCGTGAAGCCTTCCCAGAAAGCAAAGGCTGCGGTTTCAGCTTTGGCGATGGTTGCCACGGTAGCGATACCAAATTCAACCTGTTCAACAGCAAGCGTATTGATGCCATTGATGTCAGCAGTAAAACGCGCGATATGAACAGCAAAATCATGCAGGAGACGAACCATGATTAGCCTGCGGATTATTGCCCGCCTGCTGGATTATCCCGATAGCGAGCTGTGGGAAAACCGGGCTGAATTAATCGACGCGGTAGAGCAGGCTGATGCCTTACCGCTGCGTGAGAGTCATCAGTTGATGCAGTTCATCAACACGCTGTGCGCGCAGGATCTGTTGGACAAACAGGCGGAGTATAGCGGCCTGTTTGACCGCGGTCGGGCGACCTCGCTGCTGCTGTTCGAACACGTTCACGGTGAGTCTCGAGACCGTGGTCAGGCGATGGTCGATCTCATGCAGCAATATCAGGATGCCGGTCTGGCGCTGGATTGCCGTGAACTGCCGGACTACCTGCCGCTGTATCTTGAGTACCTTTCTCGTCTGGAGCCCGCGCAAGGTCGCGCGGGTTTACTCGACATCGCACCGATTCTGGCGTTGATTGGCGCGCGTTTGCAGCAGCGTGACAGCAGCTATGCCGTGCTGTTCGATCTGTTGTTGGCATTGTCCGGCAGTGACCTGAAAAGTGACGATGTCACGCACAAGGTGGTTGACGAAGCGCGTGACGACACGCCGCAGGCGTTGGATGCCGTGTGGGAAGAGGAACAGGTTAAGTTCCTCGGCGAAGAAGGCTGCGCATCGGCCCAACAAACGCAACACCAACGCCGCTTCGCTGGCGCGGTGGTGCCGCAATATCTGAATCTTGACGCGACATCGGCGGGAGGGCAACGCTAATGAGTGCAATCACGAACTATTTCAATATATTTTTGTTTGATATCTATCCTTATCTGGCAATGGCGATTTTCCTGATTGGCAGTTGGCTGCGTTATGACTACGGCCAATACAGCTGGCGCGCAGGTTCGAGCCAAATGCTGGATAAGAAAGGGATGCGTCTGGCGTCTAACCTGTTCCATCTGGGGATTCTGGGCGTATTTGCCGGGCATTTCCTCGGTATGCTGACGCCGCACTGGATGTACGAAGCCTTCCTGCCAATGGATGTAAAACAGAAAATGGCGATGTTCGGCGGTGGTGCAGCGGGTCTGCTGACGTTTGTCGGTGGCGTGCTGCTGTTAAAACGCCGTCTGACCAACCCACGTATTCGTGCCACATCCAGCGTTGGCGACATTCTCATTCTGTCTCTGCTGGTGATCCAGGCTGGTTTAGGGCTGTTGACCATCCCGTTCTCTGCACAGCATATGGACGGCAGTGAAATGCTGAAGCTGGTCGGTTGGGCACAGAGCGTGGCCTTCTTCCAGGGCGGAGCATCTGAGCATCTGGCGGGTGTCGCGCTGATCTTCAAATTGCACATTGTGCTGGGGCTGACGCTGTTCGTTCTGTTCCCGTTCTGCCGTCTGGTTCACATTTGGAGCGCACCGGTCGAGTACCTGACGCGTCGCTACCAGTTAGTGCGTAACCGTCGTTAGGTATGATAGAAAACAGCGGCGTTATGATAACGTCGCTGTTTTAACGTCTTCCTTTTCATTTTTCCCCGCCAACAACGATCGTCATCGGCATCTCTGTCGATTATTTGCCTCGCGCCGTCGTCCATTGCACGGCGAAGACGCTCGCCAGCACGATCGTCAACCCCAGAAATGCTGTGTCAGTCATCGACTGTGAAAGCAACCCCCAACCCAGCACGACGGCAGTTAACGGACTTAGTAATCCCAATGATGCAACGGCAATCGTCGGCAGACGGGTTATGCCACGAAACCACAGTCCATAAGCGATCACGGCACCTGCAAGGCAGAGATAGGCGTAGGCGGCGTACTGTGACAGGGTTAAAGCAGGTAAGGGCGCGTCGACTCCCCACGCGACGGGTGCCAGCATCAAGCCACCGATAAAGAGTTGCCAGCCGGTCAGAGGCAGTACGGGCAAATCAAGTTGCCAGCGGCGGGTCAGCCAGACTCCTGCCGCCATACACAACGCACCCAGCAGCGCGGCAGCAATTCCCACGGGTTCAACTATCGTTTGCGGCGACAGCAGCAAAATGGCCATGCCTCCCACGCCGATGATCGCTGACCACAGCGTAGCCAATCTGGGGGCGCGATGATCCACTGCCCAGACCAACACCATAACCAGCAGCGGTTGGATCGCACCTAATACCGCGGCCAGCCCGCCGGGCAAACGATAAGCCGCAACGAACAGCAATGCCTGAAAGACGCCGATATTCAGGGCGCTGAGCACAACCACACGCCACCAGTCTCGCCGGGCGGGGAAGCGTCGGGTGAATACAAGTAACAGCAAACCCGCAGGCAGCACGCGAATCAGCGCCGCCGTGAAGGGGCGATCCGGTGGCAGGATTTCTGATGTTACGATGTAGGTCGATCCCCAAATTGCGGGAGCCAGCGCCGTGAGTATAACGTCACGCCAATAGTGTGATGAGAATGTGGTGTTCATGACTTTACCTTTAATTCAAGATATTATGATAGTGTTGATCAATTACCTTGAAGTCAAGATAAATGAAAAATCAAACTAGCGAGCGCGAACATGACGCAGTCGACACCATCCTTGACCAGTGGCGGCGCGAGCGCCCCGATTTGGATGCCAGCCCCATGGGGCCAATTGGGCGTCTCCGGCGCTGTGCTGTGCTCATGGAGCAGCGGCTGGAAGCCTGTTTCTCCAGATTCGAACTGAGCAGTTGGGAGTTTGATATGCTGGCTACGCTGCGGCGGGCTGGCGCACCACATTGTCTGAGTCCGACTGAACTGTTTTCCACGCTGATGGTGACGTCAGGCACCATGACTCACCGGCTCAAGCGCCTTGAAACCCGAGGATTTATTGAGCGTGTGCAGAATGAGCAGGATGCGCGCAGTATGCTCGTGCAGCTCACCAGTACGGGACTGGAACTGATCAATCGTGCCGTTGAGGCACATATTGAGAATGAACGTCAGGTGCTGTCGGTACTGCCTGCCGAGGTTCTGGCTGCGCTTGACGCTAATCTCGCCGCGCTACTGCGAGGTTTGGAAAGGCACGCAGGACGCGTTGAACCTAAAGAGACAAATTAAGCCACTGCGCTAACCTGAATCTGTTAATACAAAAGGAACTGAACGATGTCTGAATACCATGCTTCAATTTGCTGGCAACGCGATGGGCAAGATTTTATTGATAACCGCTATAGTCGCCTGCACCAGTGGCAGTTTGATGGTGGTATTACGCTACGCGCCTCGTCATCGCCCCATGTCGTTCCACTGCCTTTTTCGCAGGAGGATGCGGTCGACCCTGAAGAAGCGCTGGTTGCCTCGTTGTCGAGCTGCCATATGCTGTGGTTTCTTTCCATTGCGGCTAAAAAGCGTTTCTGTGTAGATGATTATCAGGACAATGCGGTAGGGACGATGGGCGTTAATGCGGCGGGAAAAATGGCGATGCTGGACGTTACGCTGCGTCCTCAGGTGACATTCAGCGGTGAGAAGCAGCCCACCGTCGAGCAATATGCCAAATTGCATGAACTGGCGCACGATGCCTGCTACATCGCTCACTCGGTGAATTTTCCTGTGAACTGCGAACCGACGTTAGGGACGAACGGTTGACGAGGCTCTGAGATAACCGCGACTAACACGAATGACCGCCCGATGCGTTCAGATCGGGCGGGATGGCCGTTGATGTTTAGTCGCCCATCACCATCCGGTAATGCGCTGCCAGGTTTCCTGCTCATTCCTGTGTGATTTCAAAACCTGATAGTGTTGATGCATCGCGGCCGTCGCACAGGCGTGGTTAGGCAGTATCCGCAACCGGGAGCCGACGGGGAAATTATCGACCGAAAAGCCACTGTCGGCGGGGAGCGCAATAATGCCGTGTTCCTGATTGGTGATCGTCACGCAGAGGTCGTTGTAAGGGCTGCCATAGCGGTCACACACCAGCCCGTAACCGTAATCTTTTGCCTGAGAGGCGGTGCCGCGATCGCGGGAAAGCGCCATCCAGCCTGCATCGATAAACACCCAGCCTTTTTCGCGGTTATGCCCAATCACGGTACTGACGACCGACAGGGCGATATCATCCAGTGAACAAACTCCGACATTTTTCATCACCAGATCGAACGTGGTGAAAACGCCCGCTCGGACTTCGGTAATGCCAGTGAGATCTTCGGCAAAATGCGCTGTCGGTGTGGCACCGACGCTGAGTACGGGGCAGGCAATTCCCAGCGCCCGTACACGCTGTCCGGCGGTATTGATGGCGTTGCACTCGGCACGCGCGGCCGCTCTAATCGCATCGTCCGTGCGGCAGGCGTAGGATTCTCCCGCATGCGCCAGCAGGCCGGTGAGCGTTGCACCGTTGCCGTCGATCTGCTTCGCCAGCTTAAGCAACGCGTCGCTTTCCGGTGGAATGCCGCCGCGATGCCCGTCACAGTCGATCTCAATAAACACCGAAAACGTCACGCTATTGGCGAGCGCGAAATCAGTTACTGCGCGTGCCTGCTCTGCGCTATCCAGCAGAATATGAATATTCACGCCTTTGTGGATTAAGTTGGCGATGCGCGGCAGCTTGTGTGGGGCGATCCCTACGGCGTAGAGCAGGTTGGTGTAACCCGCGTTGGCAAAGGCTTCCGCTTCTGCCAGCGTCGAAACCGTTGCGGGAGACGCGGCATCTTTGAGTAGATAACGGGCGGCTTCAATTGACCGTAACGTTTTGAGATGTGGCCGAATCTGGCTGCCTAATTTTTCTGTACGCTGATACAGCCTGTCGATATTGCGTTGAAAGCGGAATTCATCAATCAGCAAAAAAGGCGTTTCCAGCGCGTTAAGCCATTCACTATTGTTCATTGTGCACCTTCATTTCGTTTAGCCTGCTGCCAGGCAGCAAGAATGCGCTGGCCAACATATAAGTCCTGAATAGATAAGCCGGAGCTATCAAACACGGTGATATCGTCCGGCGTTTGCCGTCCCGCTGCGTTTGCGCTAATCACATCACCAATGGCGGTCAGCGTCACACCGGTTGGCGCGTGTTGGAAATCACCGATTATTCGGGATTGGGAAGGCAGATCGCAAAACAGACGACTCGCGGTAAACAGCTCGGGAGGTAATTCCTGTTTGCCGACGGCATCGGATCCCATGCTGACAACGTGCGTTCCCGCTTTCACCCAGTCGGCGCTAAAAAGCGGTGTGCGTGATGGCGTTGCGGTGACGATGATATCTGCTGCCCGACAGGCGCTTTCGGCATCGCTGATTTGCGCATTCAGCCCGGCGGCCTTGAGCTCTCGCGCCATGTCTGCGGATTTGCTGTTATCGCGCCCGACAATCAGCACGGTATGAAGTGGCCGTATTCTTGCCAGCGCAGCGCATTCATAGCGAGCCTGATGACCGGTTCCGAACACGGCCAGGACCGAAGCATCAGGTCTTGCCAGCAAATCGGCTGCAACGGCGTTGGCGGCGGCGGTACGAAAGGCATTCACCTTGCCGGCTTCAATCGCGACAGTTATTTTCCCGATTTGCTGATCGAACAGCAGAATGAGGGAATTGTGGCGGGGCAGCCCATTCGCGGGATTTCCCGGCCAGAACGAACCGACTTTTAGTCCGGCAAGTTCATGGGTTGCAGAAGCCTTGATGCTGAATGTATTGACCGGATCGGAGCCTTGCCCGTGTACCACCGGAAAACTGCGTGCTTCCGGTTCACTGGCAGCCAGCAAGGCTTCACGCACCGCATCATAGGCCAGCTCATGGCTGATGAGCGCCGCGGATTCAGCTTCAGAAATAAAGATCATCGTATTCCCCTAAGCATTTCCGGTCAAAAATGCGCCGTAGCGGCTGATATCGACATTCCCACCGCTGATCATAATGCCGATGCGTTTGCCGCGTAGCGATTCTCTGAGATTACGTGCCGCCGCAAAGCTGAGGCACCCCGTTGGCTCAACGACGATCTTCATGCGTTCGGCGTAAAACCGCATCGCGTCAATCAGGTCGCCATCTGTCACGGTGAGAATATCGTCAACGTTCTGGCGAATCAGAGGGAAGGTATAGTTGCCCAGATGCTGGGTCTGTGCGCCGTCGGCGATGGTCTTGGGTGTATCGATATGCACAATGTTGCCGCTACGGAAAGATTGTTGCCCGTCGTTACCCGCGAGAGGCTCGACGCCATAAATTTTGCACTGTGGGGATAGCTGACGGGTGGCAAGCGCACAACCTGACAGCAATCCACCGCCGCCTAAGCAGACGAATAGGGCATCCAGTTCACCGGTTTCTTCCAGCAGCTCTTTCGCCGCCGTGCCTTGCCCAGTAATCACGTGCGGATGGTCGTAAGGCGGAATGAGCGTCAGGCCATGCTTTTTCGCCAGATCGCGACCGATCTGCTCACGATCTTCGGTATATCGATTGTATTCCACCACGTTCCCACCGTAACCGCGCGTGGCGGCGACCTTTGCCGCCGGGGCATCGTGTGGCATGACGATCGTTGCGGGGATGCCGAGTAATTTAGCGGCCAGAGCAATCGCCTGCGCATGGTTACCGGAAGAAAAGGTGACCACGCCAGCGGCTTTCTGCTCGTTCGAGAACTGCAACAGTGCGTTCATGGCACCGCGAAACTTAAATGCGCCCATGCGCTGGAAGTTTTCACATTTGAAGAAAACCTCTGCGCCGAACGCGTCATTGACCGTGCGCGATGTCATCACCGGTGTTTTATTGGCGTAGCCATCGATACGTTCCGCAGCGGCTACCACATCGTCGTAGGTTGGGAGGCGTAAGTCGCTCATGTCTGGATCACCTGTTGTTAGTGATTATGAATACCGAGGCTGTTGCCCCCGATAGTGTCGAATACGTAATAAACAAAATATATAAAATTAGATAAATTGTCTAATTTGATTTATTTTTAAATGATGGATTATGTGAGAGGTGTCATGTGGCGCTGAAAGAAAGCGAAACGTGGGCGTGTGGTACACTCTGCGGCAGAAAACGCTGTTGTGATTGGAGATAAGATGGCTACATCAGGAGAAGGTCTGCTGCTGACGCAGTTAGATGCGATAGCGAAAGGGCTGAGCGAGACGTTCGCGCCATTCTGTGAAGTGGTTGTGCACGATCTGAAAAACCCGGAACACGCGATACTTTCCATTCACAATAACCTTTCTGGCAGGGAGGTTGGCGCGCCTGCGACGGAACTGGGTCTTGCGCGCATTGCTTCACCTGAATTTCCTAACATTCTGGCGAACTACGCCAACCAGTTTGCTGACGGACGTCCGGTAAAAAGTACCTCGGTTGGCATCAAAAATGCGCAAGGTGAATACGTCGCCGCGCTGTGCCTGAACGTCGATATGACGCTATTTCGCGGCATGCAAAATGCGCTGGCGCAGTTCACCCAGCTTGCGTCTGACTCAGTGACTGAACACCTGGAGCCAAACGGCGCGGCGGCGATCAGGCAACACATCGATCACTTCGCCGCACGACTTGCCACCACGCCACGGGCGCTAAAAGCGCAGGACAGAAAAATCCTGCTTCAGGAACTGAAAGACAGCGGCCTGCTGGAAGTGAAAAAATCGATGGAAACTATCGCACAGCACCTTGGCGTATCGCGGGCGTCGGTGTATTTGTATGCCAAGGAGTAACGGAATATTTTTATGCCACCTTGCGTAATGCGTAAGTCACTGATGTGATATGGATCGGCTTTTTACCCAAGATGAAAGGCTGACGATCCGCGTCGGTCAGGGAATGTTGCGCATTGCATTGTCAAACGCCGCTTCCTATACTGTATAAAAATACAGTTACCTTGCTGAGCGATGAAACGATACCTTCCCGAATCCTGTCCCGATAAGCAGGAATTAAATCTTTATGCCGATACGGTGCCCGCCGGGTTTCCCAGTCCGGCGAATGATTATGTTGAACAGCGCATCGACCTCAATACGCTGTGCGTTCGTCATCCCTCAGCAACCTACTTCGTTCGCGTGTCCGGTCAGTCCATGGTGGATGGGGGGATTCATGATGGCGATCTGGTGGTGGTTGATAGCGCATTACAGGCGCGTCATGGCGATATCATTATTGCTGCGCTCGACGGCGAGTTCACTATCAAGCAATTGCAACTGACACCGACCCGCGCATTGGTTCCTATGAATGTTGCCTATGCCCCGATTCCGATTAATGAGTGCGACAGCCTTGATATTTTTGGTGTCGTGACTTATGTCATACATGCGACACGCTGATGTACGCCTTGGTGGATGTGAACACGTTTTATGCTAGCTGTGAAAAAATTTTTCGCCCTGATTTAGCAGACAAGCCAGTCATTGTGCTTAGCAACAATGACGGCTGTGTCATTGCCCGCTCTCATGAAGCAAAACGGCTGGGAGTAAAGATGGCCGCCCCGTTATTTCAGCTCGGTGAGCTCATTCAAAAACACGACATCACCGTTTTCTCCTCCAATTACGCGCTGTACGCTGACATGTCGGCTCGGGTCATGAGTATTTTAGAAGAGATGGCACCTGCGGTGGAAATCTACAGCATCGATGAAGCATTTTTGAATTTGTCCGGCGTGGATCGCTGCACGTCGCTGGCGTGTTTTGGCCATCAGGTCAAAGAAAGGATAAAGCGCGAAGCGCATTTGACCGTCGGTGTCGGTATTGCGCCGACCAAAACGCTGGCCAAGTTGGCTAACCATGCGGCCAAAATCTGGCATAAAACACAGGGCGTGGTAGATTTGTCCAGCCCGACCCGTCAGGAGAAACTGCTGGCAATTACGCCCGTCGGTGATGTTTGGGGGATCGGACGGCGACTGGCACGCAGACTGGAATCAATGGGCATCGAGAGTGCCTTGGCGCTGGCTCGCAGCGATCTCGCCTATATTCGGCGAAATTTTAGCGTTGTTGTAGAAAGAACGGTACGCGAATTGCGCGGACAATCCTGTCTGGAAGTGGAAGAATCCGCGGCGGCCAAGCAGCAAATACTGTGTTCCCGTTCATTCAGCTCGCGGATTACCGAGTATGCTCACCTGCATCAGGCCGTGTGCCGTTATGCCGAGCGCGCGGCAGAGAAATTACGCCATGAGAAGCAGTATTGCTGTCAGGTTTCGGTGTTTATCCGCACCAGCCCCCATGTCCCACGGGGGGATTATTATGGCGAGCAGGCTACCCGCGTGACACACGTCCCGACTCACGATACGCGAGACATTATTGCGCTAGCGATTGAAGCACTGAACTGCATCTGGAAACAGGGATACCGTTACTGTAAAGCCGGAGTGGTGTTGTCCGATTTCTATCAGCACGGTGTGGCACAACTGGATATGTTTGACGCGCGTAAACCCCATGCAAATAGCGCCAGTTTAATGGCGGCTATCGATCGCATTAATCAGTCTGGCAAGGGGAAAATTTGGTTTGCGGGTCAGGGAATTAACCCCAACTGGTCCATGAAACGAGAGCGGCTTTCGCCCGCTTATACCACGCGAGCGGAAGATTTGAAGGTCGTTAAATCATGATATTGCCTGAGAAAATACCTGATATTTATCAATATCCAGAACATCTGCGTACTGAATTGGATGGGTTGCCTACGGCGCCGGGAGTGTATGTCTTTCACGGTGACAGCGAAACGCTGCCGCTGTATATCGGCAAAAGTATCAACATCCGTGCTCGGGTGTTGTCGCATATGCGTACACGTAAAGAAGCAAAGCTGTTGAGGCAGACCCGCCGCATTACATTTATTGAAACGGCAGGGGAAATCGGTGCGCTGTTATTGGAAGCGCAGATGATTAAGCAGCAGGTGCCGCTTTTTAACAAGCGGCTGCGGCGTTCACGTCAATTGTGCTCGTTCCATTTTGATGGAAGGCTTATTGAGGTGGTCTACGCCAAAAATGTCGATTTCTCCACGACATCCTGCCTTTATGGGCTGTTTAGCCACCGCCTTGCGGCGGTGAATGCATTGAAAACGATCGCTGATGAAGAAAAACTGTGCCTGGGGGTGCTGGGTTTTGAGCATCTGCCCGCGGGCAGAGCCTGTTTTCGCCATGCATTGAAAAAATGCATCGGTGCCTGCTGTGGCAAAGAGTCCATTTCGGAACATCAACGCCGGCTGTCAATCCGGCTTGAAGCGATGAAGCTGAGCTGCTGGCCTTATCCAGGCCGTATCGCTATCAAAGAAAGTCGTCAGGGAAAGACGGATTATCACATTATTCATAACTGGTTTTATTTGGGAACGGTTGCACGATTATCAGAGGTCGCAGCGCTAAAACGCGTTGCGGCAAATTTTGATAGCGATGGCTACAAAATTTTATGCAAACCTATTGTCAGTAACGGTGTGGATATTATTTTGCTGGATGAATGAGATAGGTATGGGGTACCAGCATTTTTATTTACCGTCTGGCGCACGTTGATAGAATCCTTGTCTATACTTGGATTCGCGTCTTATCTGTCAAGGATTGGCGTTTATATGGGTATGATGAAATAAAGGTGAGGTGGTTATGGGAATTCTGTCCTGGATTATTTTTGGTTTGATTGCGGGGATTCTGGCTAAGTGGATTATGCCCGGTAAAGACGGTGGCGGCTTTATCCTGACGGTGTTGCTCGGGATTGTCGGTGCGGTCGTGGGCGGCTACATCAGCGTTTTCTTTGGGTTCGGCCGGGTCGATGGCTTTAACTTCGGCAGCTTTGTGGTAGCGGTTGTCGGCGCGATTGTCGTGCTGTGGGTATACCGCAAGATTCGAGACTAGTGCTATATCCGTTGCCCCTGTTCTGGGGCAACATGCTTCTTTTCTTATTTTCTACCTGGATGTTTTCCTGTGTTCCTTGATGCCGTCAGTGCGCTATTAATGCGTAATGATGCTATCCAGCGCGCGCAGGTGTTCCGGCTGCCACGATAGATTGACCTCAGTGCCGGCTTTCCAGTGCGGCTGGATCTCGCTGGCGGGGAGTTTCACCATAAACTGCGGTTGGCCTGCCACTTCCGTCATCATCCTGACGTGATCGCCCAGATAGATGAACTGCTGAATGCGGGCTTTGACATGCTGCATGGTGTCGTCGGTATGAGCGGCGTTGACGTGAATGCGTTCCGGGCGGATGCAGAGCGTGATTTTTCGGCCCGGTGAGCTGGGGCGGACTTTCAGTGCGCGCAGCGAGGTGCCGTCGTCCAGCGTAGCCCGATAGAACGCGCCTTCGGCCTCGGCGCGTGTGGCGAGCAGCGTATTGTTTTCGCCGATAAACTGGGCCACAAACGCGTTCTCCGGTTTTTCGTAGATGTCGCTGGGGCTGTCCATCTGCTGAATCACGCCATCGTTAAACACGGCGACGCGGTTGGACATGGTCATGGCTTCGCTCTGGTCATGGGTGACGTACACCACAGTTAATTCCAGCGACTGATGCAGCTCTTTGATTTCCAACTGCATATGTTCGCGTAGTTGCTTATCCAACGCGCCCAACGGCTCATCCATCAGCACCAGCTTTGGCTCGAAAACCAGTGCGCGAGCCAGCGCCACACGCTGCTGCTGGCCGCCGGACATCTGTGCTGGGTAGCGATCGGCCAGGCTGGTGAGCTTCACACGATCCAGTACCCGATCCACTTTCTCTTTGATATCGGCACGGTTCAGGCGACGAATGGAGAGGGGAAACGCCAGATTCTCCGCCACGGTCATGTGTGGGAACAGGGCGTAGTTCTGAAACACCATACCAATGTCGCGCTGGTGCGGTGGGAGATGGTGCAGCGGGGCGTCGCGCAGCATAATTTCCCCCTGCGTCGGGGTTTCAAATCCGGCGAGCATCATCAAACTGGTGGTTTTTCCCGAGCCGGATGGCCCAAGCAGGGTCAGAAATTCACCTTCACGGATATCCAGATTAAGGTTTTTGACGATCAGGCGGTCACCGTCATAGGTTTTCTGAACATTCCTGAAGCTGACATAATTTCTCATTTTTCACTCTCCGGCAGTCATTGTTATTCATAAGAATGCATAAACCATGCCGGATGCGAAAAAGTTGAGGGTTGTCATACTACAACAGGCAAAAATGCCGTTGCCTGGCACAGTGGATGCCCCATAATGGAGCGTTTCGCGGGAAGGGGCACTCTAATGGTGCGGACGATGATGATAGCGATACCAGATAAAAATGCGTCGCGTTAGGCGTTTGAATCATGTGTATTCAGAGCCTGAATACATGCCACAATTACCGAGAAAGCCTGCGTCATTTGGCTCTCTTCCACGCTGGCGTAGCCCAGTAATAAACCGCGCTGTTGTGTCGGTTGCAGATAGTAGCTGGAAAGCGGTTTGACCATCACGCCACGGCGCAAAATCGCGGCGCTCAGCACAACATCATCGAGGTGGGAAGGCAGGCTGAGCAGCATATGCAGCCCGGCATTGCTGTTGTCGCCGACGTAATCCGCGCCCAGATGCTGTTCGATCAGTGATGTCAATAGCGCGCGGCGCTTGGCATACAGCAGGCGCATGCGGCGGATATGTGCAGCGTAGTGACCTTCGTGGATAAACTGCGCGAGCGTCGCCTGTGTTAGCCAGTGTCCGCCGCGATAGAGTTCGGAATGTGCCGTTTTCAGAGACTGCGCCAGCAGCGGGGGCAGCACCATGTAGCTAACACGCAGGCCGGGGTAGAGCGTTTTACTGAATGTACCGATGTAGATCACGGGCGATTGTGTCTGTAACCCTTGTAGTGCGGGGATTGGGCTGCCGGAAAAGCGGAACTCGCTGTCGTAATCATCCTCCACCACCCAGCAGCCGTGCTCCTGCGCCAGTGCCAGCAACCGCTGACGGCGCGTCAGACTCATCACCGCACCCAGCGGATATTGATGTGACGGTGTCACGCAGATCAGGCGCGGAGCGGCGTCAGGCGAGAGCGTTTCTGGCGGTGCCAGCCCTTGTTCATCCACATCGACAGGGGCGACGCGTAATCCGTTAATCGTCAGAACATTGCGAATGCCCCAATAGCACGGGTCTTCAATCCACGCCAAATCACCGGGATTGCACAGCATCTTGGCCAGCAAATCCATCGCCTGATGGGTGCCTTCGGTAATCAGAATTTGCTCCGGCGAGCACTCCACGGAACGGGCGACTCGTAGGTAATCCACCAGTGCCAACTGGAGTTCGGGGCAACCGCCAACCGGCGAATAGGAAAGCTGTTCGGGGCGAACACGTCGCGTCAGGCGCGTTTGAATACGTCGCCATAAATCGTGAGGGAAGCTGGCGATATCTGGGATGCCTGGCATAAACGCCCCCCACTGGCGGACGGAAGCACCGGCGTAGCCCAGCAGGTGCATGCCGCGACGCGACAGCTCATGTTTCGGTTCACGCACATCGCCTGCATTACTGCTATCTACAGGCTGCATATTGCCATCGGGCAACTGTTCCGTGACGAAGGTTCCACTTCCTTTGCGCGCTTCGATATAACCTTCTGCCAGTAGCTGTTCGTAAGCCGTTAGCACGGTATTGCGCGACAGCGACAGTTGCTGCGCCAGATCGCGTGACGATGGCAAACGCTCGCCAGCAGCAATCGCGCCATCAAGAATCGCTAGCCGAATGCAGTCGTACAAACGCTTATTCAGCGCACCGTCTTGCTGGTTGGCTAAACGCTGTAGCAATAAGTCGGTCAGAAGTGAGCGCAAAAGTGGATCCTTCAAATATTCAAAACTGGCACTGGATTATAGAACCATCTCGCGTCTAAATGACACCATCATCTTGCGACTACACTTACTGTCATCGTTCAACTAATCATCTTCAACATCTAACAGATGTGTTTGGGATACCGGAGCAGACCATGAAGAATAGCGAACTGAATCAACGCCGTCTGGCCGCCACACCGCGTGGTGTGGGCGTCATGTGTGATTTCTATGCTGAGCGTGCGGAAAACAGCACCCTGTGGGATGTTGAAGGACGAGAGTTTATCGATTTCGCCGCCGGGATTGCGGTGCTGAACACGGGCCATCGCCATCCGAAGATTGTCACCGCGGTACGCGAGCAGTTGGATCGTTTTACCCATACGGCTTACCAGATTGTGCCTTACGGCAGCTATGTCACGTTGGCCGAGCGCATCAACGCGCTGGCGCCCATTGAAGGCGCAGCCAAGACTGCGTTTTTTACCACCGGTGCTGAAGCGGTAGAAAACGCGGTAAAAATCGCCCGTGCTTATACCAAACGCCCCGGTGTGATTGCTTTCAACGCCGCGTTTCACGGCCGGACGTTGCTGACCATGACGCTGACGGGCAAAGTGGCACCGTACTCAACGGGATTTGGCCCGTTCCCCGGTTCCATTTTTCATGCGCTTTACCCGAATGAAAGGAGTGGCATCACCGTTGAACAGGCATTGGAAAGCGTCGAACGCCTGATGCACACCGACATCGCTGCCGATCAGGTTGCTGCGATTATTCTGGAGCCGGTACAGGGCGAAGGCGGTTTTCACGTCGCGCCGCCAGCCTTTATCAGTGGGTTGCGTAAACTGTGCGACGAGCACGGTATTCTGCTGATTGCTGACGAAGTGCAGACGGGCTTTGCCCGTACCGGAAAGCTGTTTGCGATGGAATATTACGCGGAGAAAGCGGATCTGATCACCATGGCGAAAAGCCTGGGCGGCGGCTTCCCGATTTCTGGCGTCGTCGGTCGCGCTGAGGTGATGGACGCGCCTTCGCCCGGCGGGCTGGGTGGCACCTATGCGGGCAACCCGCTGGCAGTGGCCTCTGCGCTGGCGGTATTGGATGTGATTGAAGAAGAGAAATTGTGCCAGCGTGCACAGCGTTTGGGAGCTGCGCTGGTGGAAACGCTGGAGAATATCAAACCGCAGTGCCCGGCTCTGGTGGCGATTCGTGCCCAAGGATCGATGGTGGCGGCAGAGTTTAACGATCCGACTACGGGTAAACCGTCGGCAGAGTTGACCCGTCAATTCCAGAAAAGCGCGTTGGAAGCAGGCCTGCTGCTGCTGACCTGCGGCGTGCATGGCAACGTGATCCGTTTCCTGTACCCGTTAACGGTGCCTGACGATCAGTTCAGCAAGGCGATGAACATCCTGACGCGCGTATTAACACGATAGAAGAGAAGCTATGCAACTGAAAAAAAACGCTATTTCATTGAAACAGCAAACCTTATTCCGTCAACACTGCCTGATTGACGGCGAGTGGCAGGATAGTCAAAGCGGTGAACGTCTGGATGTCACTAATCCAGCGACGGGCGAGGTGTTAGGTAGCGTCCCGTTAGTGACAGTGTCACAAACCAAGCAGGCGATTACCGCCGCTGAACAGGCGTTGGTTGAATGGCGTAAAAAAACGGGAAAAGAGCGTGCCGCGCTGTTGCAGGCGTGGGCGCGTCTGATTATGGACAATCAGGAAGACCTGGCTGCGCTGCTGACGGCGGAACAAGGCAAACCGCTGGCGGAAGCGCGGGGCGAAATCGCCTACGCGACCAGCTTCATAGATTGGTTTGCGGAAGAGGCCAAGCGCATTGAAGGCAGCGTGCTGCAATCTCCTCAGGGGCAGCAGCGTCTGCTGGTTATTAAGCAGCCCATCGGCGTGTGTGCGGCGATTACGCCGTGGAATTTTCCGGCGGCGATGATTACGCGTAAGGTCGGGCCCGCGCTGGCGGCAGGCTGCACGATGATTGTTAAACCCGCCGAGCAAACGCCGTTTACCGCACTGGCGTTGGCGGAGCTGGCACAGCAGGCGGGTATTCCGCGCGGCGTGTTGCAGGTGATTGTCGGCGATGCGCAGTCGGTCGGTAAGGTGCTGTGCGATAGCCCGGTAGTGCGCAAACTGAGCTTTACCGGTTCGACAGAAGTGGGTCGTATCCTGATGGCGCAGAGCGCACCAACGGTGAAAAAGCTGTCGCTGGAACTGGGCGGCAACGCGCCGTTTATTGTGTTCGATGACGCCGATGTGGATCAGGCGGTGAAGGGGATTCTGGCTTCTAAGTTCCGTAACAGCGGGCAGACCTGCGTCTGCGCCAACCGGATTTACGTGCAGAATGGGATTTACCCGACGCTGGTCGAACGGCTGGTTGAGGAAGTGAGCAAGTTGAACGTCGGCGACGGTACGCAGCCGGGGGTGACGCAGGGGCCGCTGATTGATGCCGATGCGGTTAGCAAGGTTGAGCAGCACATTGCTGATGCGTTATCGCACGGAGCAACGCTGCTGCTGGGCGGTAAACGCCACGAATTGGGCGGCACGTTCTTTACGCCAACCATCGTTGGCGGGGTGACGCGCGAAATGCGTTTCGCCCGCGAAGAGACGTTCGGGCCGGTGGCACCACTGTTCCGCTTCAGCGATGAGGCAGAGGCAATTGCAATGGCGAACGATACCGAATTTGGGCTGGCGGCCTATGTTTACACGCGTGATGCCGTGCGTCAGTGGACGGTACCGGAAGCGCTGGACTACGGCATGGTCGGTATCAACACCGGGTTGATCTCGAATGAAGTCGCGCCGTTTGGCGGAGTGAAGCAGTCTGGGTTAGGGCGTGAAGGGTCGCGTTTTGGTATCGAAGACTATCTGGAGATGAAATATCTCTGTGTCGATCTTTCCAGATAAAACGTAGCCCCGATCGTCGGTAAAAAACACGCATCGATAATCTATGTCGGTGCACGTATGGCAGACGTGCGATGCGTCTGAGTGGTGCAGGCTATGTTAGCTTGCACCACAATATGGCAAAAATGGCGACATACTATCAGGCGATAAGACAATGCTGTTCACCCCTGATGCGTCTCATCGCCGTTCCCGCCGCCGCAGTGGAAAAACATCAATAAAATTTTTGAATTGGCACAATTTATGCTCATATTTTTTTGCATGACTACGATGATACATGATGCATCAAGAATGCAGGGTGCGAAATTGTGATACGCATTTGACCTTTACGTTGACTACCACTCCAGGAGCAAAACAATGTCCAGACTTAATACTCTCTCCAAAGCAAAAGGACTGTTCAAACGTCAGACGCTGAAAAAAATCGCGGCTACCGCTTTTCTGGTGACGATGGCCTGTCAGGCGCAGGCGGAATCCGTCACGGTGATCTCATTCGGCGGGTTGAACAAAGATGCGCAGGATAAGGCGTTTTACAAACCGTTCGCCGCAGCGGGCAAAGGTACGGTAGAAGCTGGCGAGTATAACGGTGAAATGGCGCGTATCCGGGCGATGGTGGAAACCGGACAGGTAGGCTGGGATGTCGTGGAAGTCGAAGGCCCTGAACTGATGCGCGGCTGTAGCGAAGGGCTGTTTGAACCGCTGGATTGGTCAAAACTGGGTGATCAATCTCAGTTTGTCAAAGGCGCGGTGAGCGAGTGCGGTGCGGGGATCTTCCTGTGGTCTACCGTACTGACCTATAACGCACAGAAGCTGAAACAGGCACCGAAAAGCTGGGCAGATTTCTGGAATGTGAAAGATTACCCCGGCAAACGTGCGCTGCGTAAAAGTGCCAAATTCACGTTGGAAATCGCGCTGCTGGCCGATGGCGTGAAACGTGACGATCTCTACACGGTGTTGGCGACGCCAGAAGGTGTCGAGCGCGCCTTTAAGAAATTGGATCAGATCAAATCGAATATCCAGTGGTGGGAATCCGGTGCACAGCCGCTGCAATGGCTGGTGTCGGGGGATGTGGTGATGACGTCTGCCTATAATGGCCGCGTCGCGGCGGCGCAGAAAGAAGGGCATGACTTCAAGATTGTCTGGGCTGACAGTATTTACGATCTGGACAGCTGGGCAATCGTCAAAGGCTCCAAGCACAAGGCGCTGGCGGAACAGTTCATTGCGTTTGCCAACCAGCCAGAAAACCAGAAGGTGTTTGCCGAGAACATCCCGTACGGCCCGACGCACGTCAAAACCACCAGCCTGCTGGCACCGGCCATCGCCGCTAATCTGCCGACTGCACCGGATAATCTGGCACAGGCCTTGCAAGTTGATACGGAGTTTTGGATCGATCACGGTGAAGAGCTGGAACAGCGCTTTAATGCCTGGGCCGCGCAGTAAAGCCGCAGTGAGTGATCGTACGTGATGATGGAGAAAGAGCCTATGTCCCAGAGTGATATCGTCGCCGCTGCACCGCCTGGCGGAAACGAAGAAAATTCAACCTTGAAGCAGCAACTGTGGATTGCGCAGAAAGCCTATAAGAAACGCTCTCTGCTGCTGATTGCACCGCTGTTTCTGTTTATCGTGGTGAGTTTTCTCTTCCCGATCACCTCGATTTTGGGGAAAAGCGTCTCCAACCCGGAATTGCGCGATAATATGCCGCAGACCATTGCCGCGATGCGGCTCTGGTCGGGTAACAACGTGCCGGATGAGGCGGTCTTTCGGGCGTTGGTCGGCGATCTGCGCGATGCCCGCAGCAGCGGCAAGTTAAGCACGATCACCAAACGATTGGGGTATGAAGGGTCGGAATACCGCACGCTGATTACCCGCACATTGCGTAAGCTGCCCGCTGAGGGCAGCAGCGGTATTCGTGACCAACTGATACGTGAGCAGCCGATGTGGGGGGAGCTGGCGACCTGGCAAACGTTCGATCGCGCGGCGCGGCCTTTCACCAGCTATTATCTGCTGGCGGTATTTGATCACAAAGTCGATGCCACCACGCAGCAGATTATTCCACAGCCTGCCGATCAGGCGCTGTATGTCGATGTGCTGCTGCGTACGCTGCTGATGGCGGGTGTCGTGACGCTGCTGTGCGTGGGGCTGGGATATCCACTGGCCTATTGGCTGGCGAAACAGCCCTCAAACCGTGCCAACCTGTTGCTCATTCTGGTTTTACTGCCGTTCTGGACATCGCTGATTGTGCGGACGGCAAGCTGGATTGTGCTGTTGCAGTCCGGTGGCTTGATCAACCGTTCATTGATTAACGTTGGCATTATCGACGAACCGCTGGTGCTGGTGTTCAACCGCATCGGTGTCTACATCTCAATGACCCACATCCTATTGCCGTTCTTCATTTTACCGCTGTATGCGGTGATGAAAGGCATTTCCCCGAACTATGTACGTGCGGCGATTTCTCTGGGGGCGCATCCGTTTATCGCCTTCTGGCGGGTTTACGTGCCGCAAACTTACGCGGGTGTGACGGCGGGAGCGCTGCTGGTCTTCATGATGGCGATTGGCTACTACATTACGCCTGCACTGCTGGGCGGGCCGAGCGACCAGATGCTGAGTTATTTTGTCGCGTTCTTCACCAATACCACCATGAACTGGGGAATGGCGGCCGCACTGGGGACACAGTTGCTGATCATCGTGACGCTGCTGTACGTCGTGTACATCCGTGTAACGCGCACCAATGCGGAAGCCGCGGCGCACTAAGCACACCTTATATTGGGGAGATAACAAATGAGACAGCAGGGTGACGTGATTATCCGTCTGTGGAACACGTTCTTTAATTTCTACGGGGCGGCTATGCTGTTGTTTTTAATCGTGCCCGTACTGGTGATTGTGCCGCTCTCATTTAATGCGGGATCGTTTCTGAGCTATCCGCTGACGGGGTTTTCCCTGCGCTGGTATCGCGAATTTTTCAACTCCAGCGAGTGGCTGGGCGCGTTGGGGAATAGCTTGCTGATTGCACCGTTGGCGACGCTGCTGGCGACGGTGCTTGGCGTGCTGGCCTCAGTCGGGCTGGTGCGCGGTGAATTTCGCGGTAAGTCACTGGTGATGGCGGTCCTGATTTCACCGATGATTGCGCCGGTGGTGATTGTTGCGGTAGGGATGTTTTTCTTTTTCGCTAAACTGTCGCTGCTGAATAGCTATCTGGGGCTGGTGCTGGCGCATGCGATGCTCGGCGTGCCGTTTGTGGTGATTACGGTCACGGCGGTATTGAAGAACTACGATCACAACCTGACGCGTGCCGCCGCCAGCCTGGGCGCTTCACCGCTGCTGGCTTTTCGTAAGGTCACGTTCCCGCTGATTGCCCCCGGCGTGTTCTCCGGCGCGCTATTTGCCTTTGCGACGTCGTTTGATGAGGTGATCGTCACGCTGTTCTTGGCCAGCCCGCGCCAGCGCACGCTGCCGCTACAGATGTTTGCTGGCATCCGCGAAAACCTCGACCCGACGATCGCCGCCGCCGCCACCATGATGGTGGGTGCTGCGCTTATCCTGCTAATCGTGATGGAGATTTTACGCCGCCGTTCAGAGCGCTTAAGAAGCGGGGGTTAAGGCGGGAATCGAAAAATATCCAGCGTGAGAATATCTCGTGCGCGTTGATATTTGTATTCCGTTTCTTATCGCCATTAATGTAAGGCGCAAGTGAGGCAGTTGTTATCCGGCGTAAGAATTATGCTGAGGAGATAGCAGGCTTAGGATGAGCGGCATGGATGCCGCGAAAGCTTGCGCCACGTAGGGAACGTGTCGCAAGCGGTTCGTTAAGCCTGATACCGACGAAGGCATCGCGCAGCGACATAATTAGCGCCGAAAAGCCAGGGTTCACAGGGCGACGGCGAGTGAGCCGCCCTGTGTCGGGCGCGTGCTACGAGGTAGCATGAAATAACGGTACTATGGCGCACGAAACGCCCTCTGATTCGGCATAAAAGTGTGTTTAAGAGCGCATTTCGCCACGAGAAAAGACCGGTTTTTGCTGAAAATTTTTTTCAGCTTTTTTTAAAACCCAATTGATGATGCATCAAACACCATTTTGATGTGTGTTGTGTAAAAAATGATTGTACACAGACTCAGGAGGATCGGTATGACCGCGCAAAAAACACTACTGCTGACCGGTGCCAGCCGGGGAATCGGACATGCCACCGTGAAGCATTTTCATGCGGCAGGATGGCGGATTTTTACCGCGTCGCGACAAAACTGGGCAGAAGAGTGCCCGTGGGCGGAAAAATTGCTCAATCACATTCATCTCGATTTGGAAGATATCGACAGCCTGCAACAGACGCTGCCGCTGATTAAGGAAAAGCTGGGCGGGCGACTGGATGCGCTAGTGGATAACGCAGGAATTTCGCCAAAAGGTGCAGACGGGCAGCGCTTGGGCGTCCGTGATACGGACTATGCGACCTGGCTGCGCGTCTTCAACGTCAATCTGTTTTCCTGCGCGCTGCTGGCAAACGGCTTGTTCGATGAACTCAAGGCCTCACAGGGCTGCGTGATCAATGTGACCTCGATTGCCGGATCGCGCGTTCACCCCTTTGCTGGTGTGGCGTATGCCACGTCAAAAGCGGCACTGTCTGCGCTGACGCGGGAAATGGCGTTTGATTTTGGTCCACACGGCGTTCGTGTGAATGCGATTGCGCCGGGGGAAATCGAAACCTCAATTTTGTCACCCGGCACGGACGACATCATTGAACGGCAGGTGCCGATGCAGCGCTTGGGTAAGCCCGAAGAGGTCGCCAGCCTGATCTATTTTCTCTGCACGTCCGGTGCGTCTTATGTCAACGGGGCGGAAATCCATGTTAACGGAGGGCAGCATGTCTGACGGACGACTCAGCGTACTTTTTCCCTCGTTCCCGCCTTCTGCGTCCAATCAGCCGGTGTTTGCCGAGACGGGATCACTCGGTGACGAGTTGATGACGCAGGCCGTCCCGCAGGTTTCCTGCCAGCAAGCGCTGGCGATTGCACAGCAAGAGTATGGGTTGTCCGGGCAGATGGCGCTGTTACAGGGCGAACGTGACATGAATTTTTGTCTGACGGTGACGCCAGATGAGCGCTATATGCTGAAAGTCATCAATGCGGCGGAGCCTGCCGAGGTCAGCGATTTTCAGACCGCGCTACTGTTGCACCTTGCTCAGCGGGCGCCCGAACTGCCCGTTCCGCGCATCAGGCCGACAACGGCGGGTCTGTCGGAAACGAGCGTTGAGATTGATGGCGTACTGCTGCGCGTGCGGCTGGTGAGCTATCTGGCGGGTATGCCGCAATATCAGGTGGCGTCTTCAACGGCGCTGATGCCGCCACTGGGGGGCACATTGGCGCAGTTGGACAACGCGTTGCACGGCTTTACGCATCCGGCGGCGAATCGTTCACTGCTGTGGGATATCAGCCGGGCAGAGCAGGTGCGTCCTTATCTCGATTTTGTTCCTGAACCGCAACAGTACCTGCATCTTCAGCGTGTTTTTGACCGCTATGATAGCCACGTCGCACCCGAATTAACGACGCTACGCCGTCAGGTCATTCATAACGACCTGAACCCGCATAATGTGCTGGTAGAGGGTTCATTACCGACGCGAGTCACTGGCATTATTGATTTTGGCGATGCCGTATTTGCCCCATTAATCTGCGAAGTGGCGACGGCGCTAGCGTACCAGATGGGTGATGGAGCGGATCTGTTGGAGCAGGTTGTGCCATTTATTGCTGCTTATCACCAACACAGGCCGCTAACGCCGGAGGAGATCGCACTGCTGCCCGATTTGATCGCGACTCGTATGGCGCTCACCCTGACCATTGCGCAGTGGCGTGCCTCGCGCTACCCCGACAATCGGGAGTATCTGCTGCGCAATGTACCGCGCTGTTGGCACAGTTTGCAGCGCATCGCGACCTATTCCCATGCGCAGTTTGTGACTCGCCTACAGCAGGTTTGCCCGGAGAACGTACGATGAATCAGAGCATCACTTCTGAAATGACAGTAACAGAAGATTTGCTGGCGCGACGCCAGCGAGTATTGGGCAGTGGTTATCGCCTGTTTTATGACGAACCGCTGCACGTTGCGCGCGGTGAGGGCGTGTGGCTGTTCGATCATCAGGGGAAGCGCTATCTGGATGTCTATAACAATGTGGCTTCGGTTGGGCATTGCCATCCCGCGGTGGTTGAGGCGATAGCGCGACAGAGTGCACAGCTCAATACTCACACGCGGTATTTGCATCATGCGATTGTCGATTTTGCGGAAGATCTGCTGAGTGAGTTTCCCGCTGAGTTAAACAACGTGATGCTGACCTGTACCGGCAGTGAGGCCAACGATCTGGCGTTGCGGATTGCTCGTCATGTTACGGGCGGGACGGGGATTCTGGTGACACGCTGGGCGTACCACGGTGTGACCAGCGCGCTGGCGGAGCTGTCGCCGTCGCTGGGGGACGGCGTGGCGCGCGGCAGCCATGTGAAACTGATTGATGCACCGGATACTTATCGTCAGCCCGGCGCATTTCTGACCAGTATTCGTCAAGCGTTGGCGCAGATGCGGCAGGACGGTATTCGTCCTGCCGCGCTGCTAGTGGATACGATTTTTTCCAGCGATGGCGTGTTCTGTGCGCCAGCAGGAGAAATGGCGCAGGCGGCGGCGCTGATCCGTCAGGCTGGCGGGCTGTTTATTGCGGATGAAGTGCAACCGGGCTTTGGGCGCACTGGGGAGTCAATGTGGGGCTTTGCGCGTCATGGCGTTATCCCGGATTTGGTGAGTTTAGGGAAGCCGATGGGCAATGGGCATCCTATCGCCGGGCTGGTTGGACGTTCCGCATTATTTGAGGCATTCGGGCGAGAGGTGCGCTATTTCAATACGTTCGGCGGCAATCCGGTGTCCTGTCAGACGGCGCACGCGGTGCTGCGGGTGATAAGAGAAGAACGGTTACAGCAGAATGCCCAGCGGGTTGGGGGTTATCTGCGGCAAGGGTTACAGCAACTGGCACAGGATTTCCCGCTGATTGGCGATGTTCGGGCTTACGGTCTGTTTATCGGCGTAGAGCTGGTCAGCGATCGTGAAAGCAAATTGCCTGCAAGTAAATCGGCGTTGCAGGTGGTAAACGCGATGCGTCAACGCGGTGTCCTGATCAGCGCAACAGGGCCAGCGGCGAACGTGCTGAAAATTCGCCCGCCGCTGGTGTTTCAGGAAGAACACGCCGATGTGTTTTTAACCACACTGAGCGACGTGCTGACGGCAATCCGCTCCCATAGGCAGGAATAACCCGCCGTAGGAAAACGTTAACGGTGCAGGGCGAGCTGGGCAGCGTCATGCAGGTTGAGGCGCTGCCAGAAATTCTGCGTACCTTTATCGCCCGGCGCGCCGGAAAGTGGGTAACCGTCAGCCAGCGCGGTTTTCACCATCAGGTTTCGGCGTTGGGCTGCGGAGAGATGCGGAAGCACGGGTTCGAGCAGGACTTCCGCACCTGCGGGAACGCTAACCGGAGACGCTGCGCCAGGCTGCGCAGGCAGGCCGTACGTCATTGTGTAGCGATAGAACGTCTTCATTTCCGGTGCGGCATAGGGGTCATCCTGTGGCGCGCTCTTCGCGCAGTCGCGCAACGTTGTGCCACAGGCTTTCTCTAACGCGTTGCGTAACTCAGCCTTCGCCTGTTCAAACCGCTGACGATACTGTGGGTCGTTGAGGTAGTGCGCCACGTTGCGCTCGACAACCATCCGTGAACCGATCACGTCTAAGGGATAATGCACGCCCAGCACGACGCGCGAATAGCCGTAGCGCGCACCGCGATCAATCAGCGGGACGAAGCGTTCAGGGAGCATTTCTGCTAACAGCAGCGCATCGGTGTAACCTGTATTCGTATGCCCGCTCGGAAACGCGCCGCCGGAAGCGGTGTAAGGTTTGTTATCGCCAATTACGGCGGTATCCGGCACCAGATGAATAGTGTTATTCGGCTGTAAGAAAGGGCGCGGGTAGTCGAAATGCTGTTTAGCGGCGGACGTACTGACGGCGGATAACTTGAGTAAGGCGGCGGCCTTGCGTATTTCACCGCGATCATACGCGTTGAGGAAGATATTGCCCAACCGCGGGCCCAATGCATCAGCCAGATAGTAGAGATACCCTTGACCTTCTGCATCCACCAGTGCCTGTTCGCGCTGCCCTGTGGTGGCTTCGCGATTAATGCGCGTCACGATAGCCATGTTTTGCTGTAACACATCGGTGGAAAGATGTGAGAAAGATTCCAGTAGCGCAATACCGGCCTGCTGGTTGGCTTTCACGGCAAAGTCATAACCGCTGTTGTTGAGCCAGTCGATATCCGCCATTTGTGGCGTTTCTTTCGCCTGCTCTAACTGTGCTCGGGTAATCTTCGTTGCATCGCCCTGAATCGCCTTGCGCAGCGCAGCTTGAATGGATTGTTCCAGTTCAACAACGCGAGGGCTGTGACTGGCCTGCGTCGTGGTATCGACAATGGTGCTGATAGTTACATTCTCCGGCTGAGGTAGGGCTGCAAACCCGGAAAACGGTAACAGGAAAAGACTGACTACAGGCAGCAGCTTGAGCGCGGGTAACACATTGGTTGCCGTCGCCGGGAACCGCGTAGAACGATAACGCATGGTGGCATCCTTAGTTGGGAGGATAAACGTTTGTCTGTGCGAGATCAGGCTAGGCGCTGATTGTGATGGTAATGTTTCAGGATATATTTTGAGATGCTTATCAACGCATTATCACGATTTGTTATGTTTGGTGACGTGGTTAACCTCACACGGCAGCCAAGGGCGGCTGTAGCTTGTATAGAAGAAAAAGACATAAAAAAGCTTCTAAAAAATGGAAAGGTGATTTGCTTTTTTTATCATTGACGCAAAGCTCATTTCTCTCTACTTTAAACAGACGATAATTTTTCAATATTTTATTGATTTATAAAGATTTAATCTAATTACAACAAGAATGACGGCCACAAATAGCCCGGTTATTTCTCAATAAAAAAGGCGTTTACTCCTAAAAGTTATACAAAACAATAAAGGGAGGCCTTGCCCTGATATGGGCACTTAAGCCCGTTATTAGGGGAAACACAGAGGGAGGTTCCCGTAGGAGGCTCCACCCCTGTGCCCCGTGTATCTCGATGCTTAAACGATTGGCATTAGGCCATACCCTCATATCAAACAGGCATACGTTTGCGTATGCCGCACAACATCACTTAAACAATGGGCAACAGCAGGAGTGAGTCAGGTAATGATTCGGTTAGAAAACGTGAGCGTTGATTTTCCCGCCGGTAAAGCAGCACAGTCCAGAGCGGTAAACAACGTCAACCTGACCATTCAACAGGGTGAAGTTTTTGGGATTGTCGGCACCAGCGGCGCGGGAAAAAGTACGCTGCTGCGGACAATCAATTTATTGCAGCGCCCCACCGAAGGGCGTGTATTTCTGGGTGATACGCTGATTAGCGATGCGTCCGGCCGTGAACTGCGTCAGCATCGGCAGCGTATCGGAATGATTTTCCAGCATTTTAATCTGATGCATACCCGCAATGTGTATGACAACGTAGCGTTCAGCCTGCGTGCGGCGGGAAAGAGCAAAGAAGAGATTGCATCGCGCGTGCCGGAAATTCTGGCGCTGGTCGGGTTACAGGACAAGGGAACATCTTATCCAGCGCAGTTGAGCGGCGGGCAGAAACAGCGCGTGGGTATCGCTCGTGCCATTGCCAACCACCCCGAAGTGCTGCTGTGTGACGAACCCACCTCGGCGCTGGATCTGGAAACGTCGGCGTCTATTCTGGCGCTATTGAAAAGCATCAATATTCGGTTAGGTATCACGATCGTACTTATTTCCCATGAAATGAGTGTGATTAAAAGTATTTGTCAGCGTATGGCGGTGATGACGGGCGGAAATATTGTGGAAGAGGGCGACGTCTTTACGATCTTCTCTTCACCGCAGCACGCCTACACCAAACAGTTGGTTAGCCACTCTACGCCCGTCGAATTACCTGAACGCTTTAGACAGAATAATAAAGGCGTCTTGCTGAAAATACTTTTTGCCGATGATTCGGTAGAGCAACCCGTATTATCCGATGTGGCACAGCAGTTTCAGGTATCGGTCAATATTCTGCACGGCAATATTGAATATATTAACGATCGCGCATTGGGGCATATTATTGCTCAGATTTCATACCGTGACGATCCGACGGCGGATAACGTAGCCGCCGCTATTGCTTATATTCGACAGAATACCTTTGGGGTGGAGGTTATCAATGACTGAGTTATTCGGTGAATTAATCTTCGCCTTTGGTGAAACCTTCACGATGGTGTGTATTTCAACGCTCTGTGCGGTGATATTCGGCCTGCCGTTAGGTATCGCGATTTATGTGACCGATCGTCATTTATTTTGGCAGAACCGTTTTATCTATCTGATCTCAACCATTTTGGTGAATATCATCCGCTCGATCCCGTTTGTGATCCTGCTGGTGCTGTTGTTGCCATTAACGCAGTTGCTGCTGGGGAACACGATAGGACCGGTTGCGGCGGCGGTGCCGATGTCAGTTGCGGCGATTGCCTTTTATGCCCGTCTGGTGGATTCCGCACTGCGTGAAGTCGATCTAGGAATTGTGGAAGCGGCGGAAGCCTTTGGTGCCAGCCCGACACGCATCATTGCGACCGTGCTGTTACCGGAAGCGCTGGCTGGGTTATTACGCGGCCTGACAATCACGCTGGTCAGCCTGATTGGCTATTCCGCGATGGCCGGAATTGTTGGCGGCGGGGGTGTCGGCGATCTGGCGATCCGCTTCGGCTATTACCGCTATGAAACCGAAGTGATGGTGGTAACGGTAATTGCGCTAGTGGTGCTGGTACAGGTCGTGCAGACGCTGGGTGATATGCTATCGCGCCGGGCAAATAAGCGCGAACGCCGCTAAACCACGGCAGGATAAGGTATTTCGGGCAGCAGAGATATGTCATGAAAATAGACAAAATTGTATTAAGAAAAATGAAAATGGCGCTGAAAACGCCATTTACGACCAGTTTTGCGACGCAGACGGAAAAACACTTTTCCATCGCGGAAGTGCATGCTGGCGGACACATTGGCTACGGCGATTGCTCGGCCATTTCGCTGCCGTTTTATAACGAAGAAACCAACGTTACCGCCTGGCATATTATGCGTGATTTCCTGATCCCGATGATTAAGCAGGCGGGGGATATTGCGCATCCTTCACAGGTGCGCGATATTTTTGCTCCGGTAAAGCGTAATAACTGCGCTAAAGCGGCAATCGAAGGCGGTATTTGGGATGCTTACGCGAAGATAAAAGGCGTACCGCTGCATCAATTACTGGGCGGCGTGCGGAATAACGTCGAAGCGGGAGTCAGTATTGGTATTCAGGACACGCCGGATCAATTAGTCAGCGTGGTCGATAATTTCGTGAATGAAGGCTACAAGCGCATCAAAATAAAGATCAAGCCGGGAAAAGATTACGATTATATTGCGGCACTGCGTCAGACGTTTGGTGATATCACGCTGATGGTGGATGCCAATTCCGCCTACACGCTGGACGATATCGATTTCTTTAAGCGCATCGATAAATTCAATCTGTTGATGATCGAACAGCCACTTGCACACGACGATATTATCGACCATCGCAAACTTCAGGCAGCGGTGAATACGCCGATCTGTCTGGATGAAAGCATTGCGTCTGTAGAAGATGCTCGTAAGGCGATAGAGCTGGGCAGCGCCAAAATCATCAATATTAAAGTCGCACGCGTGGGCGGTATTACTGAAACCAAACTGATTCATGACTACTGTCAGGCCCACAATATTCCGGTGTGGTGCGGTGGTATGCTGGATACGGCGGTTGGTAAAGCGCACAACATCGCAGTGTCTACGCTACCGAACTTTATCTACGCGCACGATATTCCACCATCTTCCCGCTACTGGCATGAAGACTTCATGCTGCCGTTTGTCGAATTAGACAAAGACAGCTGTGTTGCGGTGCCAAATAAGCCGGGAATCGGCTTCGACATTAACCCTGAACTGTACGAAAAATATTGCTACGGACAGGAAACCTTTTTGTTTTAACTAATTATTTAATAAACCGTTGTAGTAAAAAGTGAGCAGTAAAACGTTATCCAACACCAGGGAATAACGTTATAAAAATAGAACAGGGCGCTACGACGCCCATAATCGTTATACGACATGGCAACAGAGAGCGTGGGATAGAAGAGTAAAGCGTCCGCGCCAAGGATGGCGGGGCTCGAGCGTACAGGGATGTATTTACAGCGTCTTTACGATCTACCCACGCTCTCTGCCCGCCTTACTTCGTCATCAATATCATGGCACTTATTACGTCCAAAATAATGGTAAAGACTGACTAAATCGACAGACAGGAACGCGACGATGCGATTGAAAAAACTCATTCCACTGATGCTGATGTTGGGCATCTCTCAGGCTTACGCAGCAGATTCAGGTAAAGAAATCACCATCGGCGTCTCGCCGGGGCCGTATGGCGACATGGTCACGAAAGCGATCAAGCCGGAAATGGTGAAAAAAGGCTACGACGTAAAAGTGCGTGAATTCAGCGACTATATCCAGCCGAATCTGGCGTTGTCGAACAACAGTATCGATGCCAACCTGTTCCAAAACCGCCGTTATCTTGATCGTTTCAGCGCGGATAAAGGGCTGAAACTGGCAGAAGTGATCACCGTGCCGACAGCGAGCATGGGCTTTTACTCCAACAAAGTCCGCTCCCTGAATGAGCTGAAAGCGGGCGATATCGTGACGCTGCCAAACGATCCGTCAAACCTGGCGCGTTCGCTGGATTTCCTGCAAAAATACGGCCTGATCAAGATTAATCCAGAGATTACGCCGACAAAAGCCTCGCTGCGTGACATCACAGAAAACCCGAAAGGGCTGGTCTTTAAACCGCTGGAAGCCGCACAGCTACCGCGTGCGCTGGGCGGCGTAACCGGCTCGCTGATTAACGCCAACTTCGCGATTTCCGCTGGTCTGAACCTGTCTGACGCGATTCAACTGGATGTGCTGCCGGAAGATCTGAAAAACATGATTGTTGTACGTGCGGAGGATGCCGACAAACCGTTTGCTCAGGATCTGAAAGCCGCCGTTCAATCCCCGGAATTCGCCGCGTTCTTTGAGGACAAAAACTCCATGTTCCACGCGTTCCAGAAGCCTGAGTGGATGAAGAAAGGCACGCAATCCGAGTAAACGACTCCCGAATCGGTTGACGCTATTGCCCGATATTACTATGGTAGTTATTACCATAGTAATATCGGGCATTTTTTATGGGGAAAACATGGGACAAAAAAGGATTTTTGTTGAGCGTCACTACAATAAATCTCGCAGAAAATCAGGCATAACCGATCAACAGTTACGTGATATTGCGGCAGACATTATGGATCATCCAGATAAAGGAGGCCTCGGTGGCGGTGTTTATAAAAAGCGCGTTGCTACCAGTCTGGGTAAACGTAGCGGTGCTCGGACAATAGTGGCTTATCATCGAGAAGGTAAGGTGTTTTTCTTTGAAGGATGGGAGAAAAACACGGTATCAATGCGTGGGAAAGAAATTCCCGATGATGTATTGGCAGCTTTTAAAATTGCGTCAACGGTGTTTAAAAATAAATCTGATGCCGATCTCGAAACAGACCTTAAAAACAAAGAGCTTGTTGAGGTGATAAATGGTTGATAAGCGCTTATTAAATATACAGAGTATGATTCAGCGTCAACATGCCGCAGGAACGGCCAGTGACGTAGACCTTGACGCTATCAATCGCTTGGTAGCGGAAAGTCAAAAAACGGAATCACGCGCGAGTATGGACGCGAGCAGAGTGCGGGCCATCCGTGAGCGTGAAAAAATTAGTCAAAGCCAACTGGCTGGCATCATTAATATGTCAGCCAACAGCGTTCAGAAATGGGAACGTGGAGTAAGCGCACCAACGGGTGCGGCGTTACGAATACTGGAGGTCATCGAGAGAAAAGGCTTAAGTGCTATTCTTTGATGATACAGTAAAGATAAATGGTTGTTTCATTGCGTTTAGTGGCCGTTTGATACGGCCACTTTTGCGTTTATACAGCAGTGACCAGGTTCTAAACATCACTTCTGATGTGCATACCCTCTGTGTTCATCTAGTAACGTATCGCCTTGCTCCCCCAGTTCCCAGAACAGGCCAGTCATGATCGCTAACCCTTCGCGGGCGACGGATTTCAGCAGGTGCTCGTTGACCGCGTGCTGGCCGCATGCCGGATAGGAGTGGGGGATCCACAGCGTCGGCAGGCCGAGGATGTCGGCGAACACGTCATTAGGCAGCGAGCCGCCCAGATTCGGTAACAGCGCGGGCTGTTTGCCGCTAATTTGCTGCATCAGCGCCAGCGTCCAGTTCACCAGCGGATCTTCAGGGTTAAAGCGCGTCGCCGGAGAGGTATTAAGTACCTCAATCTCCACCTGCGTAAAGCCGTGCTGGTCGAGGTGTTGGCGCACATGTTGCGCCAGATGCTGCCAGTCGGTGTCGACCACAAAGCGCAACTGGCAAATCGCCGTGGCGTCGGCGGGAATGGCATTCACCGGCTTGCTCGGGTTGCCGGTAATGAACGACAGCACTTCCAGCGTGTTCCAGCCAAATAGCCGTTCGGCAGGCGTGAGACCGTCTTCACCCCAATTTTCATCAATCGCCGGATCGCCCTCGCTGCCTGCGGGGTCAATGGTACTGAGGATTTCCCGCAGCGCGGGCGTTAACGGCGGTGGCAGCAGGGCGTCGATCTTCATCCGTCCTTGTCCATCCACCAGACTGGCCACGGCGTTCGCCAACTGCGTGCCCGGATTGCTCAGCAGTCCGCCCCAGTTGCCAGAGTGGTAGGCTCGATCGCGTGCCTTGATGCACAAACGGAAATTGATGCAGCCGCGAGAGCCGAGGAACAGCGTCGGGCGTTCTGCGCTGAGGCGCGGTCCATCGGAGGCGATAAAGATATCGGCGGCCAGCGCTTGTTTATGCTGGTGACACAGCTCGGCAAGCCCCGGTGAACCAATTTCTTCGCCCATCTCGAACAGCAGTTTGCAGTTGAAACCTAAACGCTGCCCGCGTGCCTGAAACACCTGCTCCAGCGCCATCAGATTGATACTGTGCTGGCCTTTGTTATCGGCGCTGCCGCGCCCGTACCAGCGATCGCCTTCTTCCACCAATTCCCAGGGCGTAAGCCCGTCGCGCCAGTTTTCTTCATCACCGAAAACCACGTCGCCGTGGCCGTAAGACAGCACGGTCGGCAGGCTGGGATCTTCAATACGTTCGGCCAGCAGAAAAGGAGGATAACGTTCATCCGATGAAGTAATCAGGCTTACGTTGAACCCCATCGCCTGCAACGCGGGCTGGATCTCGTCGGTCAGATAGTGGTTCAGCGCGGGACGATTACCGGATTTTTGGCTCTCGCTGGCATGGGCAATACGACGGGCCAGCGTCTGTTTAAATTCTCCGCGATCGAAACGCTCACAGGCGATACGAATAAGGTCTGCGCTGGTCATGCCTTTCCTTGCTGAATAGTGTGCCGAAGTTACCGATATTTAAAGGAAAAATGAGCTTTGCAACAATAATAAAAATTGCAATTAAGCTTTGCTTTTAATATAAACCTGCGAATGCCCCCGTGATGTCTGAAAGGAACGCCGCCATGCACAGCTCCGAGATCCGTTATTTTCTAGTGGTTGCCACCACCGGTTCGCTCAGTGCCGCTAGTCAGCACCTGTTTGTGGCCGTTTCTGCTATCAGTCGCCAAATCCAACGGCTGGAAGAACGTATCGGCGTGCCGCTGTTCGAACGCCATGCGCGCGGCATGGTTCTGAATGATGCAGGACGAATTCTGGAAAATCATGTGCGTAAGAGCATGATGGACATGGATGCTGCCGTGGCGGAGATTCAGGGGCTGAAAGCCAGCCGTCGGGCGCTGCTGCGCATCGGCTGCACGGAAGGGATGGCGTTTGATCTACTGCCGACGCTGTTTGCGCGTTTCCGCCAGCATGACCCGGATACCACTTTTGCGCTGAAAGTTGACTCAGCGATGCAGGTGTCCCAGATGATACGCAATGGTGAAGTGGATATCGCGCTCCAGTTTGCGCTGGCGCCCGAACAGGGGGTGAATGTGGAACTGGCACTGCCTGCGCCGCTGATGCTGCTGATGTCTGACGATCACCCGTTAGCGCAGCAGTCTATTCAACTGGCGGATCTGCATCCTTTCCCGCTGGCCTTGCCAGAATCCTCTACCACGCTGCGGCAGTTGTTCGATCTCTCATGCCGCATGAACGGCACCTTTCTGGAACCGACCCTGTGTTGCAACAACTTCACCACGCTGTATTACTATGCGATGAGCACGCCGGGCGCGGTCACCGCCTGTAGCTTCTATTCCGTGATGTACAAGTGCTTACAACAACCGATGCGTCTGAAACCGCTGAATATTAAGCAGCTTGACCAGCGTTCGCTCCAAATCCAAACGCTGGCAGGGAAAGCCCATGCGCCCCAGCAGCAGGATTT
This sequence comes from Pectobacterium actinidiae, assembly GCF_000803315.1. NCBI lineage: Bacteria > Pseudomonadati > Pseudomonadota > Gammaproteobacteria > Enterobacterales > Pectobacteriaceae > Pectobacterium > Pectobacterium actinidiae. The sequence continues at coordinate 2,422,119 of NZ_JRMH01000001.1, read as the reverse complement.
TCTGGATTTCATGGTGGCGGAGCTGCGTCAGGGGGAAGCGTATTATCTGAGTCAGATCGCTACCGATGCGGTTTGATACGGTTGATTGCTGTCACTGATTAGGAGAAACACGGGGATGAGGTTCCCGCAGGGATGCCTCGCCCCGTGGTCGCTCCGGGTATCTCGATCTTTCCGCGAGCGATTTTACGTCTTTGTTTTCACTCTCACTCCATCTCGATAATGTCGCGCTTCTGCTCGTCTTCGAGCTGGCGCAGGACGCGATAGACCTGTGCGACCGCTTGAAGCGTTTCGCGCGGAATGTAATGGCCCTCCGGCGTGGTGCGATACAGCGTGCGGGTCAGCCAGATGAAGCGAATCACCGGAATGTCCGCTTTTTGCGCCTGCGCGATGAGATCGCGTGCGGTTTGGTTTTCCCCCTTAAACAAAATGCGCGGCAACGGCGTTTTGCCAGGGCGATAGTAGAGCCCTACGGCATAGTGCGTTGGGTTGACCAGCAGCATATCGGCATCTTCTATTTTGGCTTTGGGACGCGGGGCGGCAGGTTCGTTCATCAGTTCGTGCGCCAGCGATTTGCGGTGGCCTTTCATATGCGGATCGCCTTCGGAATCCTTGTGCTCGTTGCGTAAATCCTCGTGGCTCATCCGCTGCTGCTTAAGAAAGAAATACTTTTGCAGGCCGAAATCCAGTGCGGACAGCACCAGCAGCGCCGTCAGCGTGGTGCGAGCAATGCGCGTCAGCAGCGCTTTAACCCCTTGCCAGAAGCCGTGTAGGTCGCCATAGGCCAATTCGACCAGCGCCTCCAGCTCCGGCACCACCACTTTATAAAAGACCGTACCGATCACCACGGCTTTCAGGATATTGGTCAGCATTTCCACCAGTTTACGCATCGAAAACATCTGCTTGAACTGGTTGATGGGGTTCAGGCGGTTGAGATCGAGCTTCAGCGCTTCGGGCGCAAAGAGCGGACCATACTGGAGCCAGCCGCCCACCACGCGCAGCAGCACGGCAATGGCGGCTGCCAGCAAACAGAGCGTGCCCGCCAGCACGGCGGCGTCGTGGAACACCTCTTTCGCCACCTGCGCAAACGGTGCATCCAGCCGTTGCAGCGGCAGTTGTATCAGCGTTTGCAGTTTCCCCATCGTGCTGTCCGCCAGCGCCAGTACGCACTCCAGCAGGCCGACGCAGATCAGCAGCTTAGGCACATCCTGACTTTGCCCGACTTCCCCTTTACGGCGTGCGTCTTCGAGTTTTTTATCTGTGGGTTCTTCGGTTTTCTCACTCATCAGCTCCGCCTTATTCGCTGTTCGATGCCGTAAAAATCAGCGGGAGCAGGTGCTTGAGATCCGGTAGCCCCTGAAGTTTGTGGTCACCTAAATATTGCAATACGGGCAAGTAGACGATGAAAAATGTCATTCCCACCAGACACTTGGCTGGAATAGACAGGACGAACACCTGAAGCTGCGGGCTATACAGGCTAAGTAACGCAATGCTGAATTCCAACAGCAGCAGCAGCGCGACCAGCGGCCCGGCGTACACCACCAGATGCGTGAAGGTGTCAGCCAACAAACTGAGATAGACCTCAAACCCTTGTTCGCCCGGCGCGGGCAGCCAGGACAGCACCGGCCAGATCTGGTAGCTGTCCCAAATCAACTGCGTCAGCCCTTTCAGGCCGATACCGATAATCAACAGCAGAATCAGCGTCTGTTTCAGCAAATGGCCGAGCGGCGTGGCATCCGAACCCAGCGCGGGGTTGAGTTGGCCGCCCATCAGAGCTCCGCGCTGGTTATCGAACAATGCGCCGACGGATTCAAACAACCAGAACGGCATCGCCAGAATCAATGCGATGAGCAGCCCGACAATGATCTCTTTCAGCAACAGACCGGGCAGCATCGGCCAGGAAAGTGGCGTCAGCAGAAGCTGCTGCTGCACGATGGGGGCCGGCAGCAGCGTCAGGGAAATCACCACGGCGTTGCGTGTCATCCCTTTCAGCACGTTGAGTGAAAAAACCGGTACCAAAATAAAGCAGGGATACAGCCGGGCGATGCCGAGCGTAATGGCGATGATAAAGTCGTAAACGTGCTGAATGGTGGCGATCATGCGGATTTATACCCCGGTGTGCGCAATCATGTTGAATGCGGTAATAGCCAACTGCATCAACTCTACGCCAATCCAGCGCCCGCAGAGCGCCAGCGCCAGCCCGACGGAAATCAGTTTGACGGCAAAGGGCAGCGTCTGATCCTGCAACTGCATCACCGCCTGTAGCAGTGAAATCAGCACGCCGACAATCACCGCAACCAGCAGCGGCGGCGCAGAGAGCAGCACGACCATCACCATGGCCTGACGGAAAAGCGTGATTATTTCCATCGCAGCCTCACAGGTAGCTGTAGAACAGGCCGTCCAGCAGCCGCGTCCAGCCGTTAACCAGTACGAACAGCAGCAGCTTTAACGGCAGCGAGAGCGTCATTGGCGCGACCATCTGCATCCCCAGCGCCAGCAGCACGTTTGAGACGATGAGGTCGATGACGATAAACGGGATATAGATCAGGAAGCCGATTTTGAATCCGGCCTGTAGTTCCGACAGCACGAAAGCCGGGATCACCAGCAGCAAATTTTGCGTATTCACCTTTTCGGATAGCGAGGCAGGCCACATTTGCAGGCTGTTTTCATGCAGATGGGTAAGAATGTCAGGGTCAACGTTGCGTGACATAAAGGTTTGCAGCGGCTCCAGCCCGTAGGTCACGCTGGCCTGAAGCGAGGTGATGTCGGTCATATCCAGCGGCTTTTCCTGTACACGTGTGGTGATGTCCTGAAACACCGGTGCCATCACAAACAGCGTTGCCGCGAGTGCGATACCGTACAGCGCCATGTTGGGAGGCACTTGTTGCACTCCAATGGCGTTGCGGGTAATCAGCAGCACAATCGCAATCTTGAGAAAGCAGGTGCAGACAATCATCATCAGCGGAATCAGAGAGAGTGCGCCCAGAAAGAGCGCAAACATCAACGGATCGAACGCGCCCGAGGTCATGGTGCCAGCTCCGGTTCGGCGGCGTGTTCTTCAGACGCTATCGGCAGTTTGGGTGCTGGTACGGAAAAGCACTGGGTAATCTGTAGCCCCAGACGGCCTTCCACATCGACCAGATCGCCACTCGCCAAAGCGATATCGCCGTGATACAGCCAGGCTTGCCCCGGCACTACGTCGCGCAGCGTCAGCACGCTACCGCTGGCGAGGTGTTGCAATTCCGCCAGCGTCATCGTCAGGCTGCCACAGCGAATATGTAAGGTGACCGGCAGCGGGGGGAGGTTTTCAGTGACGTTGTCACTCATTGGCGTGAATTCAAGCGCTGAAGTAGCTGGCTGCGTGGCGGTTAACATCGTGTCGGTAGCGGACGAGGGCATTGAGACAGTCTCCATGTCGGTAACGGTAAAGGTAAAGGGGGCGAACGCCGCGAGTTGGAGTACTCCGCGCAGACGTAGCGTGCCGGATGACAGTGTTCCCTCGCCGGAAGGCGTAAACCACGGGCGATGAGGCAGAATAAGATCGCCCGTACGCAAACCGTGTAACGCGGACAGCGGCAGTACGGCATCAGCCAGCGTGAGCGGGATAGTGATAGCCATGCCTGCGGGGAGCGCGTGGCGCTGGCGGTGCCAGTCAGAACGGGAAAATAGCGCCAGCCAGACGGCGTCAGCGGCCTGCATCTGGCTGCGCACGGTCATGCCGTTCCAGCTCACGCTGAGCCAGGCAGCATTGTGATTCTGCTCTGTTGAATCCTGTTCTTTCTGAGGAAGGCTCAGCGGATAGATTTCCCCGATCAGCGTCCGCAGTACGGGATTGAGCGACTGGTTGTAGAGTGTCCAGTACCATTCCTGTGCTGCGTCATCGTCTTCTGTGAGGGGCAGCAGCGGGCAGTCCGACAGCAGACTGAGTACAGGAGACGGATCGGTCAGTGAGAGATTACCGATATCGCTCCGCCAACGGCTTGCCTGCGTGGTAAACGAGTCTTCTGCCTGCTCGCGTACATTTGCCAGTTGAAGGTCCAGACAGCCAGCCAGTCCGTCGCGGGTAAATGGCAGCGATAATCCGGCGGCCAACGCCGATCGGATACGGGCGTGCTGCGCGCACAGGGACGGCAGCGTCAGCGGTCTGATGTGCTGTAGATTCGGATTCATTGCTCATACTCTCTGGCATCAAAACGCAGATTTATCGGACAGCCCAGCGCACTGGAGAGCGAATGACGGCAGGCTTCACGCCGATCTTTTAACTGGTGGTAGCTTTCCCGGCTGAAACGCAGGGAAATATCCCAGCCGCGCGGCACCAGCGTGGCTAAACGCGCATCGATATCGCCTAACTGCGGCAGTTGCAGGCTGAAGGCAAACGGCGGGGCGCAGATGTTGTCGATCGCCTCAATCAGCTCACATTGCAGCGACTGCCATTGTGACGGCGTCACGTTTTGTGGGCTATCCGGTGCCTCACTGTGTAATGACGGCGGGGCGTTGATGGGGCCGCCCGGTGTTAAGACGAAAGACGCTTCCTGATAGAACGCGTCTTCAAAGCCGTCTGAAAATGTGAAAGCCTCCCAGTAATTCCTATGTTGTGGATCGTCTGCGCGTGAGGATTTGCCGTGCAGCGCGGCCTGCGCGTTTTGCGTCGCCTTGGATTCGGGTGACGCAATCTGTCGGTTATTCATACGTGCTCCTGAGGTAACGTAAGCAGATAGTCCAGTTTCTCCACCGCTTTCTGGCATTGGCGAGTGGCGTCTCGGGCGCGATCAACCTGACATTGCTGGTTGTGGCGTTGTTGCTGTGTGGCCTGCACTTGCTGTGTTTCTGTCGCTATCTCACTGAGTAAGCGCTGTTCGGCGGTAAGACGCTTTTTCAGGTTTTCCAGCGTTTGGGGTCGCCCCTGGGTTTCTTGGGCAAACTGGTCGCGCTGCGTCTGGCTGGCCTGTCGCAACATGTCGACCTGCTGCTGATGATGGCGTTGCTGCTCCGCAATTCGGATCAACTGCTGTTCTTCCTGCCGCTGCTGGCGTTCACTGCGGCTTAAGCGTTGGCGGCGTATCGGCATCAGCAGGTTCAACACGGTCTGTAACTCCGCATCGCGTTCGGTGTTATGGGGCATAGCGGCTGACTCCGGCGAGCTGTTGTTGAATCACGCCATACGGCATCGGTTCACGCATCGACTGACGTAGAAACTGTGTGATCTCTGAATGCGCGTTGACGGCAGAATCGATCAGTTCGTCATGACCTGGCTGGTATTCACCGAGGCGGATCAGCATTTCAACCTGTTTGTAAGCGGCCATCAGGCGTCGCACGCCGCCCGCATTGCGGGTGTGATCGGTATCCACGACGTTACTCATGGTGCGGCTCAGGCTGGCCAGCACGTCGATAGCCGGATAGTGCCCCTGTTCCGCCAGTCGTCGGGCGAGCACGATATGCCCGTCGATCAGCGAACGCACTTCGTCGGCGACCGGATCGTTCATGGAGTCCTGTTCGATCAGCACGGAATAGAGCGCGGTGATGGCGCCGTCTTCCGTTTGTCCGGCGCGTTCAACCAGACGCGGCAGCAGCGTATAGACCGACGGCGGTAGCCCGCCACGCCCCTGAGGTTCGCCGAGCGCCAGACCGATTTCGCGCTGGGCGCGGGCGAAACGCGTCAGAGAATCAATAATCAGCAGTACCTGACGGCCTTCGGCTCGGTAAGCCTCGGCGATGGCGGTGGCGGTGAATGCCGCACGGGCGCGTTCCATACTGCTGCGGTCAGAGGTGGAACACACCAGCACCGTGCGGCTACGCAGTTCATCGTCCAGTTCGTGATCGAGAAATTCGCGCAGTTCGCGGCCACGTTCGCCAATCAGCCCGAAAACGATGGCATCGCACGGCGTATTACGTGCCAGTTCTGCCAGCAGCGTGGTTTTACCGCAGCCCGCACCGGCGAAAATGCCGACACGCTGCCCCTGACCGATGGTCAGCAGGCCATCGACGGCGCGTAACCCAGTAGGGAGCGGCTGACTGATGCGTGGTCGGGAGGTCGGCGGCGGGGCATCGCCCAGTACCGGCTGCGTGCGTCCCGTAGCATGACCCGGTTCGACAAACGCGCTCTCGCCACCGTCTTCCAGCGCGCGACCAAACCCGTCCAGCACGCTGCCTAGCAAACGTTCCGACACCTGAATGCAGTGCGGCTGATACAGCGGCGTCACGGTGGCACCCTGAGCGATGCCGTCCAGCGCGCCGAGCGCGGAAAGAAAGGTATTGTCCGGGCTGAACCCTACGACTTCGGCCATCATCTGGCTGGCGTCCTGACGGGCCACCCAGCACAGATCGCCAATACGTGCCTGTGGCAGGCTGCACTCCAGCAAGATGCCGCTGACGGCCATCACGCGGCCTTTTTTCTCCACGGGGGCGTAGTTCGCCAGATGCTGGCGCTGCTGGGCGACCCACTGGTCGAGCAGCGGAAAAGAAGAAGGTTGTGTCTGCATTACCAGTTCACCGTTATCTGTTGTCTGCCGCTGAATTCAATCTGGTGCTCATCAATTCTTACCAGACGCAGGTTGTCTATCTCATCGCCGATGAAAAAGCGCTGACCGTCCGCCGTGACGACGTTGGCGCGCGACCCGCTGGTCACCTGAACGATCTGAAACGGCAGTTGCTCCGTTTTCAACTGCGTGCGGTTATCCACGGACAGCGCGGTTCTATAACGTTGGTGGAGTTGGGCGAGCATCCGTTCCAGTTTTTTTTGATCGTCCGGCGTTAATTGTCCGGTAAGCGTGAGGCGATCTTGATACGCCGCCACTTTCACGGCCGTGCTCAGTTCCCGCTCCTGCAACATAATGCGCAGCGTACTTTCCAATTGTGGCAGCGTGCCGAGCGGCTTACGGGTATCCTGCGGCGACGGAGCCGCGGGCATTGCGACGCTCTCCTGTAGCTGCCAACTGCCAACCATCACCAGCAGCAACGCACCAAGCAGCAAATAGCTGGCTTTAGCCCATAGCGGCAGACGTGTTGCGGGGGCGGGGGTAGGAATCGGCGCGACGGCATGAACCGGTGGTTCGTCGGCAGGCATATCCGCAGACGGAACGTGCTCTTCCGCGGTCGGAGGGGCTTCGCTGTCGTCAGGCCAGGGGGTATCCGCCGCCACAATGCAGAGCCAAATCTGCCCCAGCGCAAATGGCGTGCCGGGTGGCAGAGCGTCAATCTGTTCGACGGTATGGCCTTCCGCATTACACAACGCGCCATCCTGTGCGCTGAGTACCCAGCCGTCAGCGGTCTTTTCCAACTGGCCGTGATACGGCGCAATGCCGGGATCGTAAAGCACGAGATCGGCGTCATCGGCTGCACCGATGCGCCAGGTATGTCCACAGAGCGGCAGTGCCGCACCGCGATGTAAACCAGTCAGCACGCGTAATTCAAACATGGTGTGTTCCTATGCGCTAAAGGGATCGGGGGAGTCGTACAGATCGAGACGCCCCATGACGTTGATCGACAAGGTGGATTCCAGTTCGGTGAAGGACAGTACCGGAACGTGGTGAAATTCGTCCTGCAATAGCGTGCGCAGCGGGCTACGTAAATCCTGCGCCACCAGCACCAGACTGCGATGCGACGAAAACGGCGGAAACGCCTGTCGCAACTGGCCAATCAGCGTGGCGGCATAGTCCTGCGTCAGAGCGAAGAAGGTTTCGTTCTGCGTCTGGCGCAGCGCATCGCGCAGCAGCTCTTCGCTTTCTGGCGTCAGCAGCCAGACGGCAAGGCTGTTTTCGTTGCTGTACTGGTGGCAGATCTGCGATTTGAGTGCCAGACGCACGTAGTCGGTCAGCGCTAGCGTGTCCCGTTCGTGCTGGCCGACTTCAATCAGCGCCTCGGCGATGGGGCGCACCGAGCGCAGAGGCACACGTTCGGAAGCCAGCCGTTGTAGCACGCTGGCAAAACGCGAGAGCGGCATGATGCGCTGAAGCTCCTGCGCCAATTCCGGCTGTTCGCTCTCCAGCCAGGCCAGAATGGATTTGGTTTCCTGCAAACCAATAAATTGTGAACCAGTGCGGTGAATGGCCTGTTCCATACGTGCCAGAATCAGCTCATCCGCCGTCCAGCGCGGCACACCGTCGGGCTGCTGCGAGACATGTGTCAGCGGCAACCAGAGCCACTGATTTTCATCTCGCAGCATGGTGCCGGGGGTAGCGAGGGCGGCATCGGTCGGTTCGACGGCACTGCTGGCAATGGCCAACCGGTCAGTGGCAAACGTGGCTTTAACGTAGGGAATCTCATAAACGCAAAACTGAAATTCATCCTCCGCTACCCGATCGCTGAATTCGATATCAAAGGACGGCAGCGTAAAGCCAAAACGATAGACCAGCTTGTTACGCAGGCGGCGGATATTTTGTACCAGCGCCGCCGCCGTTGGCTGCCCTTGCCAGACCGGATGAAACAGCAGCAAATAGGCGCGGGTTGGGTTGAAGCGCCGCAGATCCTGATAGCCGTTTTGTTCAGCGGGCATATTGTCCGCTTCCAACTGGTTGGCATCGAGCTGGCCCTGCTGCTTGATGCGCCAGAGCTGGAACAGACCGCTGCCAAGCGATGCCAGACTGATGGTGACAAACACCAGCGTCGGCATCCCCGGCAGCAGCGCAAAGCCAAACATGCCGATGGAGGAGATGATCCACGCTTTGGGCTGGCTGGTGAGCTGTTCGGCAATTTCGCGACCAATATTGGCATCGACCTTTTGCCCATCTGCTGAGACGCGGGTGATGATCATCCCGGCAGTCAGTGAGATCAGCAGTGCTGGGATCTGGGCAATCAGCCCGTCGCCAATGGTTAACACCGAGTAGACGTGCATGGCATCGGACGCGGCCATGTTGTGCTGCAACACGCCGATGGCAAAACCGCCGATCATGTTGATGAACACGATCACCAGCGACGCAATGGCATCGCCTTTAACGAACTTCATCGCACCGTCCATCGCCCCGAATAGCTGGCTTTCTTTTGCCAGATTTTCTCGCCGCTGCCGTGCCTGATGGGCTTCGATTAATCCGGCACGCAGATCGCTGTCGATGGACATTTGTTTACCGGGCATCGCATCCAGAGTGAAGCGCGCCGCCACCTCGGCCACGCGCTCGGAGCCTTTGGTGATCACCAGAAAGTTCACCACCGTCAGAATTAGGAAAATCACCAGACCGACCGCCAGATTCCCGCCCACCACATAGTTACCGAAGGCTTCGACGATATGGCCGCCGTCCTGCTGGAGCAGAATCTGGCGCGTGGTGGAAATAGAGATCGCCAGCCGAAACATGGTGGTCAGCAGCAGCACTGCCGGGAACGTCGAGAAAGCCAGCGGCTTGGGCAGATACATTGCCAGCACGATCAGCAGGGAAGAGACGCAGATATTGAGCGCAATCAGCACATCGATCAGCCCGGTGGGCAGCGGGATGATCATCATGAAGACGATGGACATCACGATGACCGCGCCAACGACCTCCGAGCGCTGCATCGCGCTCAGCGCAATGCGGTTCAGCCAGATAATCAACAGATTCATGGCTGTCCCTTATCGGAGTCGCGTGCATCCTGTTTTTGCCGCGATGCGGTATCACGCTGCGTCAGTTCATCATGCTGAGTACTTTTGGCCTGTTGCTTTTCATATTGAGCGATATCGCCAATCATGCCGCGTATCAGTTGGATCGCCGTTTGTCGGTTTTTACTGTCTCGCCACAGCGGATGCGGCAGATCGCTGACGAGCGGCAGCAGGGCGCTGAAAAACATCGCCTGATGTTGCATTTGGGTACCGGCTACTTCCCGTCCGAGATTGTGCAGGTCGCGGGCATAGGCTCCGTTGGCGCTGAGGCCTATCAGGCGGCGGGTGAGCTCCACGGCACCGAGCGTAAAGGCGGGCACTTTATTCGCTAGCCGAGTGAGCAGCGTCTGGCTCGATGACAGCGTATGGCTCAGGTGGCGGGAATCGTTGAGGTTGCTCAGCATTTTGCTGAGCACGGCTTTCGAAATAGACGGCGTTAGCGAGGCAATATCCGCCGCCAGCGCCCGCTGCAACGTGCGCAGCCCAATGGAAAAAGTCGCGGCGTCAAAGCGCTCCAGCAGAGAATCCAGCAGCGCGCTGGCCGATTGCTGATGCACGATTTTTTGGTAGTACAGCTCGCGCATCGCCTGTTTTTGTTCCGGCTGAGTGCTGAATAGCGCGATGGCCGTTGCCGTATTCAGACCAGCTCGAACTTCTGGACCTTTCTCCTGATGCAGTTGCTGTAGCGCACTTTCGGCCGCCGCTGTCAGCTCGGGCTGTTGAGACTGCTGCTGGATGTGGCGCAATAGGATATCGCCGCGCGCCGGATCGTTGCCTGCGGCTTCCAACACCGCCTCAAGCGACGGCGAATCCTGTCGCGTCAGCAGATCGCGCAGGCGGCTCAGCTGCTGGTCGAGCGTGCTTTGTGACGGATTTTCCAACATCCTGAACAGTTCCGTCAGTTTCTCAATCCGTTCGACATTCGCAGCAGCGCGTGCGTCCGGCTGCTGGGCGATGTGGCGCCGATTCAGCGATTTACTTCTTCGCTCAGCTTGCTCGCCAAATGCCATCGCCACCTCTTCCATTGAGGTGGATAACGGCGAGCCGGGGGCGGCGTGGTGAGAACTCGTCTGCTGCACCGCGGTTTGTGGCACGGGATCGTCATCCACCACGACGGGACGCGGCAGGGCGCTGCTGGCGGGAAGGACAGTCGGCATTTTGATCATGATGTCATCCTGAATAAGTCGGCTACGTGTCGTGGTATGAACGTGCAGCGGTATGAATGTATTGCTGTGTGGACGCAGAAAAGGATGGGTTCCCTGACGTGAAGTGATTGAAGCAGGCTGAATTTGATGGCGGATTGGCGTAAATGTCGTTTTACTGATTGCAATAACTTGCAATTCCGAGCTGTGGGCGCTGGCAAAAAATGGCACGATAAAAGATAAGTTAAATAATAAATTATTAAAAATCAGTGTGATATAAAATTTTTAGGGCTGGCACAAGGCTTGCTCTTCCGTTTTTGCCAATAGGGCATAACAACGGAGAGTCAGCAAATGGAAATGTCTACCAACCACATCGAACAGACCCCTTCGCTTTACCCAGCGTTATCTGTCGATTGGGAACAGGTGTTTCGTCAACACGGAAAGAAATTGCATAACTTTATCCGCAAGCGCGTCAGCAACCATGATGACGTTGAGGATTTACAGCAAATGACCTATCTGGAAGTGCTCAAACATCAGGATAAATTTGCGGGAGCGTCACGGCCGGAGACGTGGGTGTTCGGCATTGCCCTCAACCTGGTGCGCAATTATTTCAAGCAGGCACGCCAGCGCGCTCAGGAAATGGGCGATGAGATGCTGGAACATATCGCGATAGAACTCGATCCTGGCGCGATTACCGAAAGTCAGCGGGCATTGAAACGCGCGATGGATGCCATCGTCTCACTGCCTGAGGATACCCGTCAGATGCTGATGCAATTGCTGGATACCGATGCCAGCTATCAAGATCTCGCGTTGCAGTTGGAGATCCCGATCGGTACGGTGCGGTCACGGTTGTCTCGTGCCCGAAGTGTGATCCGTCAGGCTGTTGAATCCTGACGGTATTGCACGGGACGAAAGGACGTGCCTGCACCTGCCGTTTTTCACTGACTGATGGGGTGACCGCTTGATTTAATAATGGCGGTTACCGCTCAGTTTGTGGTCACACGCCGTGATATCAGGCCGCATTTATGCCGTTGCAGGGTTCCCTGTCCATCTTCTGGAATGTTGAGACGCCGTATTGCGCTACCTGCACGGCGGGGCTGCATAACAGTCTTACTTTAAATAAGGAGATGGCAATGATGTTCACCCAACCTTTTCGTTCCGATAGTAAAACCAGAGCCCCTCAGTTGGAACTGGTGGATTTTGCATTTGGCCGTATCAAGGACGCGATCTATATCGTCAACGAAGATCAGCGTTTTTGTTACGTCAATGAGGCCGCCAGCCAGACGCTGGGCTACAGCATTACGGAATTCATGCATTTGAGCGTTGCCGATATCGACCCGCAATGGGCCGCCGAGCATAACTCACCCGACTGGTTGCAGGCGTGTGAATCGGGCGTGGGTACCACGTTTGAAACACGACACCTCACCCGCCACGGCATGACCATTCCCGTTGAAGTCAATCTCACGCATTTTCAACACAGAGGACGTAGCTACAACATGTGTGTCGTCAGAGATATCAGGGAACGTAAACATATTGAACAGTTGGCCTACGCGCGAGAACAGGAATTTCGCGCGCTGGTTGAGAACACGCCGGATTTGATTATCCGCTTTGATCCCAACCTGAATTGCCTGTACGCCAACCCCGCCAGTCTGAAACACCTGGATTTCACCATAGAGCAACTTCGGGGCCGTATGATTACGGAATTGATGCCCGGCGTGGGCTGCGCGATCCGCATAGAACAACTGGTGCAGCAGGTTGTGGATACCCGCAGCAGTGCGGAAGGCGAAGTCATGGAAGCGCTGGGGAGAGGTGAGCAGCTGCATCACCATATTCACCATATTCGCTGCGTGCCTGAATTCGATCAGCACGGCGCGCTGGTGTCCATTCTGACCGTCGGACGGGACATTACAGCGATTCGCTATGCGGAGAAAAAACTGGCCGATTCGCATATGCAATTGCGTTTACTGGCGCGCCAGCGTGAGATTTCACGCGAGGAAGAACGCAAGCATATTGCACAGGAAATTCATGATGAATTGGGGCAACACCTGACCACGATCCGCATGAGCCTGTCGCTAATGCGCATGTGTTTTGCCAAGGAAAATCCAGAGATGCAGGCGCATTTGCAAAAGCTAATGCAGTTGGCGGACCAAACGATCCAGGTGGTGCGTAACGTTTCGACTCGGCTCAGGCCGAACGTATTGAATATGGGGCTGACGCCTGCGCTGGAATGGCTGTGCGACGAATTTAACCGGCATTACAGCGCCACCTGTCTGCTACGAACGTCGGGAGAACCGCTGGCGCTCAATGACGAGAGCGCCACGGCGGCCTTTCGCGTCGTGCAGGAGTCATTGACTAACGTGGCGCGCTACGCTGCCGCCACACAGGTAATTATTACGCTGGATAACCAGCATGACTGCATTGTGCTGTGCATCAAGGACAACGGCAAAGGTTTTGATTCTCACGCTAAAAATAAAAATGCCTTTGGACTCATGAGCATGAAAGAACGTGGACGGATGCTGGGAGGCGAAGTGGTTATTGAAAGTGCGATCGGCGAAGGCACGTCGGTGCAGTTAACGTTTCCTAAAAATGGCTACACCCGTTAACCGCGGGATAAGAATAACAAAAGGAAGAGATGAGCGATGGGTAAACCAATACGTTTAATGATCGCAGACGATCACGTCATCATGCGGGAAGGGCTCAAGCAGATCTTTGCGTTGGATGACTCGCTGAGCGTTGTCGCTGAAGCTGGAAATGGCGCACAGGTACTAGCGCAGTTGCGTAGCGTGAAGCCCGATTTGTTGCTGCTGGATATGTCGATGCCCGGAATCAGCGGTGAAGCGTTGATTTCACGCGTGGTGGCGCAATATCCACGGCTGCCGATTCTGGTGCTCAGCATGTATAGCGAGGCGCAAATTGCGCAGCATGCGCTGAAAAGCGGTGCCAGAGGTTACATCACTAAAGATAAAGACCCGGAGGCGCTGCTTGCAGCCATTCGGCGTGTCGCACAGGGGGCGCGCTACATTGACCACACGATTGCCGAGCAGTTGGTGTTTTCCAACTACACGGAGGGCGGCAGAGCCGAGCACGATGTGCTGACTGCCAGAGAGCACCAAATCATGATTATGTTTGCACAGGGGATGGGCATCAATGCCATCGCCAATGAGTTGGCCATCAGCAATAAAACGGTCAGCACTCACAAGGCGCGTCTGATGGAAAAAATGCAGTTCAGCACCAATGTGGAGATTGTTAAATACGTCGTGAGCAAGAAGCTCATTCCCTAGTGATGGGAACCCGACGTGGTAAAAGATAACAAATCAAAGGGATTCAACAGTCGGTGAATCCCTTTATTGTGGGCTTACGCTTTTCTTACGGTATCTTTTCGTTTTCCTGCGTGTAATGTAAAAGAGTAATCGACTGTTTTTTTTTGCTATTACTCCCTTTTTGTAGGCCTTTCCTTACAAATTCCTCTGGAATTCCTACCTGATGTTCAGCGATGCCTGATGGTTTCATTGTGCAATGACGGTAATGCTTGTCATCGTTCCCTCGGTAAGGCACCCGTGTGCGTTATGCGGAGAAAAGCCACGGGGGCGAGGTGGTACGCCAACATTATGGAAAGCAATTAGTTAGCCCGTTTGGGCTCCAGGAGTCGTCAATGAATAATCATTACCATCAGGACAGACAGGGCTATTCATCATTAGCGCATTCGTCATCAGAAAAAGCACCGTCATCAGTAAACGCTTTCCCGTCATTATCGGGACATTCCACACACACCGCTGATGATATTCACTCATCGCTCTCGCCCATCATTAATGTTATTGCCCCCCTCAATGTCGACATCGTGCTGGAAGGTGAAACCGGTACGGGTAAAGACACGTTGGCGAATCGCATACATCAACTTTCTCGATGCAGTGGTCCGCTGGTGGCAGTGAACTGTGCCGCCGTACCGGAAAATCTGGCCGAGAGCGAATTGTTTGGCGTGGTTTCGGGCGCTTATACCGGTGCGAATCGCTCTCGTGCCGGTTATCTGGAAAGTGCTGATAAGGGGATCCTGTTTCTGGATGAGATCGACAGTATGCCCATGACGCTGCAAGCCAAGATGCTGCGCGTGTTGGAAAGCCGTGGCGTAAAACGGCTGGGAAGCACCCAGTTCACGCCCGTGGACATGCGTGTGATTGTGGCGACACAAACGCCGCTGCTGCAACTGGTGGAAAAAGGGCTGTTTCGCCGCGATCTCTATTTCCGTCTGGATACGGTAAAGATTCAATTGCCGACGCTGCGTTCTCGCAGCGATCTCATTCTGCCGCTGTTTCAGCGTTTTAGTCAGGAAGCGGCGGTACGCCTGAGAATGACGCTGCCACCAATGACGGCGGAAATTTATGAACAGCTACTGACCCACAGCTGGCCGGGCAATATTCGCGAGCTGAAAGCGGCGGCGGATCGCTGGGCGTTGGGGCTGTCGCCTTTGGCTGAAATTCAGCCGCTATTACACCCGCGTCCCTTGCAGTTAAAAGATCGGTTAAAGCGGATTGAAAAATTTCTGATTCAGGATGCGCTGCGCCGCCACGACCACTGCATTGACGATGTGATTGTGGAATTGGGGATCCCCAAGCGGACGCTCTATCACCGCCTGAAAGTGCTGAATGTGACAGTACGAGAAATGTGCGCAGGAGGAGTGGAAGCCTGTCAGGCATGAGAGCCGAAGACGGCAGGCCTGTTTTGTGGAGTGACCTGCCTTCAGGTTACGCCGTTTCTATCGGCGGACACTGATAGTGATGGACATCCGGTAGGTCGCGCAATGGCACCGCCTTACTGAAATACCATCCTTGCATAATCGCCGACGGGCACTGTTGCAGGATGTAGGCGGCTTGCTCGCGTGTTTCTACCCCTTCAATGATCACCGGAACGTCCAGCTTTTTGATCAAGGTGAATAGCAGATCGGCCATCGCGGCATTCACCGTGTCCGTGCCGATAGCATCGACGAAAATTTTGTCGATCTTGATCATATCGAACGGTAAGTGGCTCAGGTAGTCGAGATTGGAATAGCCTGTGCCGAAATCATCAAGGGCGACCTTATAACCTGAACGGCGTAAGGCCTCAAGACCGTTAGCCAGCGTCTTATGAGACGTGCTCGATCGTTCCGTCAGCTCCAGCATGATGCGTGTTTTATCGATCGCCAACTCGTCACACATTTGCTGTAGGAAACGAAGATAATCGCGGGAAACAATATCGGATACGGACAGGTTAATACTCAGAAGAAAAGGCGTTTCCTGCGTGAGGTACGGCTGCATATCGTGCAGAGCCTGGCGCGTAATAATGCGGGTTAGCTCGGCGGAGTACCCCATTTTTTCTGCGATGCCGATGAAAAACTCTGGCGAGACGTTATCGCCACGCTCGTTTTTCCAACGCGCCAATGCCTCTACGCCAATAATCGCACGCTGTGGCAGGCTGATCAGCGGCTGATAATG
The DNA here is from genome assembly GCF_000803315.1 of Pectobacterium actinidiae. NCBI lineage: Bacteria > Pseudomonadati > Pseudomonadota > Gammaproteobacteria > Enterobacterales > Pectobacteriaceae > Pectobacterium > Pectobacterium actinidiae. The sequence goes on along the minus strand of NZ_JRMH01000001.1, from coordinate 2,405,953 downwards.
TACCTGAAATCGCTGGTGTTTGATCGCGCGTTTTAGCTGTGATGGCAGAGCATGGTGCCGATCGTAGTAGAGCTGATAGGACAGCGTAAAACTGGCACCAATGAGCGCACCGATAAAAAACAGGGCGGTGATGATATACCACGGACGAGACAGAATACCTGCGGAGTTCAACTGAGCCAGTACACAGATATCCCGGTTCTGCGCGCAGAAAAACGTCTGGCGTTTTCCCATCGTTAGCCATGAATTATTCAGGTGCTGTGTCTGCTGGAATGCCGTGAGGTCGATATTACCGAAGGTTTGGTAAACATGGCTCAAATTGCGCGTGAGCAGCATTGCGTTATGTTCGGCTGGCGGTTGAGTAAAACGGCGAAATGCAGCGGCTGCGGTGATGGTGACAACGCCGTTGAGGCTTGCCATATCGGCGGTAATACGTGGATCAATCACATCTTTCATTGCGGTCCACAGCTGTACGCCTTCGGGGGTCGTAAGGTTTGGCTGTAGCAGATAAATCGGTGGGTTGAGCATACCCCAGCCCGCAGAACAGATGAGATAGTTATCTTTAATACGTCCGATGTCACGCAGGTAAACGGAGTAAAAGGAGATCAGGCGTAATTCTTTCAGGTCGGCAGTAGAGCAAGGGACGTTATTTAACGTCAACACGCGGTTGATGGTTTCCCGGCCTTCACTCGCGACAGCAATTCCCTGATCGAGCACTTCCTGACTGTAGCGCTGCAACTGTGTTTGTTCCTGTCTGGCTACAATTCCTTGCCCAATAAACAGTGCCAGCAATGCGCTGGCAAATGAAATCAAAACAAGTCTGAACCACAATCCGGTGTTGGTAGTTAAGTTGGGCATAGCAACCATTTGGCAGCGTGACGGGAATAGTACGGCATGGGTTCAGGTATTGCATCCTTGCCAGTTGCACAGAATAAAAACGTTCCTGAAAATCAGAAATAACGCACGGCCTTTCGGTAAGGTAATAACGTTTTTTATTATTTTAAAAGAAATCTATGATAACGAACGGCCGGAAACACAGATAAAACTAGGCTAGTTCTTCCTCTCGAATGGCATTACAGAAAGAATTTGCTTTCAGTTGGAACTCACTGACCCGCTTTCCCACTTAATGAATGAACAAGATGACTGTATGTACAGCATGACAGTTCACTACCGTAAATATTCATTATATTGGGAGATATATCATGGCTTTAGGACTTTCTCAGGTTGCATCTCAGACGGCTTCTCAGACTCTGGATACCGCGATGGCCGGTTCTCTGACTCGTGCTGCCGGCGCTCAGGCAGAAAAAATTGCGCTGGATACAGAAAACTCCATTCTGGATGGTCAGATGGATTCCGCGTCCAAATCACTGAACTCCGGGCAGAAAGCAGCGAAAGCCATCCAGTTCTGATCGTGATGCAACGAGCCGGAGCCTTGCTCCGGCTTTATTTTTTTATCCCGTCCGCGATGGAATTCACACCATGAAAATCAACCACGCTACTACGCTGTCCCAGCCGGGGGATGCTCCGCTGGCGGACAACGGTACGTCTTTTTCCTCTTCCGCTACCGATCAGGATGTTTCCTGGTTTAGCGCGGCGCTGTCGTCGCCACCGATGACGGCAGAAAGCGGCAACAGCCAATGGCTGGGTGCGCTGGCGGAAAAATCTCAGGGACTGAACGGCGTTTTTAAATCCGCCGAACGCGATGTGAGCCAGTCGATGCGTTCCAATAATCCAAAGGATGTGCTGGATGCGACCCGAACGCTGTCGTCGTTCTATCTCGAAAGTTTACTGAGCGCCAAACTGGTGGCGAAAAGTGTACAAAGTCTGGAAAAACTCACCAATTTACAGTAGCGGCCTATGAAAATCGATAAGCGAGTGTTTCTTCTGCTGGTCGGGCTATTGGCTGGCTGTGGCGAGCCGATTGAGTTGAATCGCGGGCTGTCGGAGAACGATGCCAACGAAGCGATTTCGATGCTTGGCCGCTATCAGATCGGCGCGGAGAAACGGGTGGACAAAACCGGCGTTACGCTGGTGATCGATGCAAAAAACATGGAACGTGCCGTCAATATTCTCAATGCGGCGGGTTTACCGAAGCAATCGCGTACCAATTTGGGTGAGGTCTTTCAGAAAAGCGGCGTGATCTCAACGCCGCTGGAAGAGCGCGCCCGCTATATCTACGCCCTGTCGCAGGAAGTGGAGGCGACGCTGGCGCAGATCGACGGCGTGCTGGTGGCGCGGGTGCATGTGGTGCTACCTGAACGTATTGCCCCCGGCGAGCCAGTTCAGCCAGCTTCGGCGGCGGTGTTTATCAAATATCGTGCCGAACTGGAGCCTGATGGGATGGAGCAACGAATCCGTCGTATGGTTGCCAGCAGCATCCCCGGCCTGTCTGGCAAGGATGATAAAGAACTGGCGATCGTCTTTGTTCCGGCGGAACCGTATCAGGACACGATTCCCGTCGTCACGCTGGGGCCGTTTACGCTCACGCCGGATGAGATGCGGCGCTGGCAGTGGAGCGCCGGGCTGTTCGGTCTGCTACTGGCCGGGCTATTAGGCTGGCGCGTGGGTACGCCTTACCTGCGGCAGTGGCAGCAGAAAAAAGCGGGGGCGTCGTCGTCACAATGACCACACAAGCGCAAAAACAGGGGCGTGAATCGGGCGACATCACACCGCTTGCCTGGCTGATCTGGTGGGCAGAAGACTGCCTGTTACAGGCCGATCCCAGTTGGTGGGACGGGAAGGTGAGGTTGCCTGATTCGCCGCAGCGTCGAGACTGGCTGCATGTGAATGCTGTGCAACTTCATCGCCATTTTTCTCTGTCGCCAGTGCTGCCGCCGGATCCGCTTGCCTCACTGATACAAATGGGGGCGCTGGATACGGTGCAGCGAGAAAGGGTATTGCGTTTGATGTTACGGGTGTGTCAGCCCGTACCTCACCTGGAACGCTCGGATGCTGAGGGCATATGGTGCGCGCGACTGGCAAAGGCGCTGCGGCCGGGCTTATGGTTACCGTCAACAATCACCTTTTCATCTTCATCGCCATCCACTCGCTATCAGGATGTGCTGATGTTGCTGCGTATTCGTTACGGTGAAACGTGCTGGCCGCGTCTGCGGCTGCTTTTCCCCCGTGAGTGGGGCACCGATTGCCAAACTCCGATGATGCCATTACCCGCAGCCCGGCTACATGCACTGTGCGATGCCCTGATCTGGAAGACGTCTGTACCGGCCTAGCTTTCTTATCCCATTTCATTTAGCAAAGAAGGAGGACGTAATGCTGACAACGAAGACGTTTATGACATTACCCGGCGCGAGTCGGGATGAAACGGTGATTATTCCGGCGGAGCGCATCGCAGCGCATCGGCGCAGTCGGACACTCTGGGAAGAGGCTAATGTGCAGGCCGAGACGATTGTGGCGCAGGCGCATGACCGTGCCCGAATGCTCTGTGAGCAGGCGGTAGAACACGCAGAAGCGGAATTCTGGCAGCAGGCAAACGCGCTATTACAGGGCGTTCAGCAAGAACGGATGGAGCTGGAGAAAATGATGATTACGCAAGCCGGACAGCTGCTGCGCGATGCGTTGGCGCAGTTGCTGGATAAAACGCCTGCACCGTCGCGTCATCACGCTTTATTACGACAACTGCTGAAGCAACAGCAGGGAGAAAGCCGGGGAACGCTGTACTGCCATCCCGCCCAGTTGGCCGATGTGCAGCACTGGCTGGATGCCCATGCGCATCTGGAGTGGCGTCTCGCCAGCGATGAGGCGCTGGATAGCGATGCCATGAAACTGATTACGGCGCATGGCGTGATGTCGCTGAGCTGGCGACAAGCGACGGCGCAGCTCATTCCGCCTGAATATTATCCCACCGCGATGTGAAATCACGGCTCGCCGATGGGAACTGCACGCCCGGGTTAACCACTCACTATTGAGTCAATGACGAGAACGTTTAGGTTAACGGCCAAAACGTCAGGTCAACGACCCAAACCGTTTGTGAGGAAAATACCTTATGAGGAGAACGTGCTATGTCCCTTAACCCCATTCAGCGTCGCCTTGACGCGCACCTGGTCGATTCGCAGAAGCAACTTGATGATATTGCGCTGAATGTTGCCGAAGGCGGAGCCAGTCAGGCTGACAGTTACGCCTTTTTTGAAGCCAGCATGGATTATTCCAATGCCAGTTGGGCTGTCGGGCAACTGTTGAGCGTTAAACACGGCTTGGCAAAGGCCATCATCAATGACTTCAACTGAGTTGGCCGCGATGCTGGAGCGTTGGCTAAACGGCGGGACGCCGACGCTGCACTTGGACATTGATGGTGGCGCGGTAGCGATGGTGCGGCAGTCATCGGGGGTGGCGTGCCGCGCGGCCATTCCGCTGCGCACGTTGCCGGATGAGCCGATGCTGGCGCGTGCATTACAACTGGCTGACGCCGCCCACGCCCAGTTTCAGGATGACACCGCCATACTGTCACTCTCACCGCAGGATGAACAGTTCTGGCTCTGGATGCGACCTGATGCCGATGACGTCATGCAACTGTGCCGCAGCCTGGAAACCTTACTGAATCAACGGGACGTCTGGCTGAGCCTGCTCACACCGCGTGTGAAAGCGCCCGTTCCCGCTCCTCTGAATCTGAACACGCTGGCTTTTTTGCAAGGAGAACGACATGCGTAAGGGACTGAAGCATTATCGATCATATCGCATTTTGCTGGCGGCCTATCGCTGGTTTTGCTGGGCGGTGGTGCTGATGGGGATTATCCCCGTGAACGGGATCGTTTCGCTGGCGCACGCCGCCACGCCACCCGACTGGAATAAGGGCGCGTATGCCTATTCTGCCGAGCAAACACCGCTGTCTGCGATTTTGACGGATTTTGCCAACAGCCACGGCGTGGATTTGGTGCTGGGCAATATTGCAGACAATGAGGTTACGGCGAAAATTCGGGCGGATAACCCCGCGCTGTTTCTCGACAGGCTGTCGCTGGAGCACCGTTTTCAGTGGTTTGTGTATAACAATGCGCTCTATGTCAGCCCGCAGGATGAACAGGCGTCGGTTCGGCTGGAGATTTCCCCAGACGCCGCGCCCGATATCAAACAGGCGCTCAGCGGTATCGGGTTGCTCGATGCGCGCTTCGGCTGGGGTGAATTGCCAGAAGAGGGCGTAGTGCTGGTCACCGGCCCGCAGGCGTATATCGATCTGATTCGTAATTTCAGCCAGCAGCGGGAAAAGCAGGACGAACGGCGCAAGGTCATGATTTTTCCGTTGCGCTATGCCTCGGTATCCGACCGGACACTGCAATATCGCGACCAAAAAGTCACCATTCCCGGCGTTGCGACCATTCTTAATGAATTGATGGATGGTCAACGCGCAGCACCGGCGGGCGCTTCCGGCCCGATGCCCGTGCAGCCGGATACCGGCATGGAAGCGATGCGGGACAGTACGCGTTCGCTGATGACCCGGCTGGCAACGCGTAACAACCCTGGTCGTAACGGTGAGGCATCAGGCCGCATGTCGCTGAGCGGCAAGATTTCCGCCGATGTGCGTAATAACGCACTGTTGATTAGGGATGACGAAAAACGCCGCGCGGAGTATCAGCAGCTCGTCGAGCATATCGACGTACCGCAAAATCTGGTCAACATTGATGCCATTATTCTGGATGTCGACCGGACCGCCCTGTCACGGCTGGAAGCAAACTGGCAGGCACAGCTCGGCAATGTGAGCGCGGGCAGCACGATGATGATGGGGCGGAGCACCCTGTTTGTCAGCGATTTCAAACGCTTCTTCGCCGATATTCAGGCACTGGAAGGGGAAGGAACGGCCTCCATCGTTGCTAATCCTTCCGTGCTGACGCTGGAAAATCAGCCCGCGATTGTCGATTTCAGCCGGACGGCGTTCATCACGGCGACGGGTGAGCGCGTCGCGGATATTCAACCCGTGACCGCTGGCACCAGTCTGCAAGTGACGCCGCGTGTGATCGGCGAAGGCGCACAGCGCAGCATCCAACTGGTTATCGATATCGAAGATGGTCAGGTGGAAACGGGGCGTGAAGGTGAAGCATCCGGTGTGAAACGCGGCACCGTCAGCACGCAGGCGCTGATTGGCGAGAACCGTGCGCTGGTGTTGGGCGGTTTCCACGTTGAGGAGAGCGGTGACCGCGATCGTCGCATTCCGATCCTCGGGGATATCCCGTTGTTGGGGAAATTGTTTACCTCGACGCGCCATGAAGTTTCCCGTCGTGAACGCCTGTTTATCCTGACACCACATCTGGTCGGCGATCAAACCGATCCCACGCGCTATGTTTCCTCCGCTAATCGCCAGCAGCTGAATGGTGCGATGAATCGCGTCGCGCAGCGCAACGGTAAAACGGATCTCTACAGCCTAATTGAAGGTGCATTTCGCGATCTCGCCAGCCGCCAGCTTCCTGCCGGATTTCAGGCCGACAGCAAAGGTGCGCGATTAGGAGAGGTATGTCGTTCACAGTCGGGTCTGATCTACGACAGTTCGCGCTATCAGTGGTACAGCAACGGTCAGGTGCGCTTGAGTGTCGGTGTCGTGCGTAACGGCGGCACACAGCCACAGCGTTTTGATGAAGCTGCCTGTGCCAGCAGCCGCACGCTGGCGGTGGCCGTGTGGCCGAAAACCACGCTGGCACCGGGAGAGTCCAGCGAGGTTTTCCTGGCTTTACAGCCCGCGCTAACGCCCCAGCCAGCCCGACGTAATCTGCTGATATCTCAGTAGCGATCTCAATTAAAACAGGAAGTTGTCATGAATCATAAAGCACTGTCCGCTGCGCTGATAGCACTCTTGCTGAGCGCCTGCAATGCCCCGCGCCAGGTCGCCAACTGCGCCTCGGTGACCTGCCGTCCGCAGCCGGAAACGCGGCAATTAATCATCTGGTGGCAGCCCGATTTGCGTAGCGGCCCGGCGGATTACAGCAGGGTCAGCGTGGATGAGTGAGCCAGCAGCGGAATTCGACAATCAGCATGACTTTCTCACGGCGCTGGAAACGACGCCGGCCGCTTGTTGGACGGTACAGCCGGGCGTCACGCTGTGGTTTACGGCTGTGTCGGCGCGGCAGGCGACGCTCACCTTAACGCTGGCTCCTGCCCGACATTACCCCGGAATGCTGCGGCAAATTTTACAACGTCGCTTTCTGGAGGCTGACGCACTGTTTGCTATTAGCCTGAGCCTGGATGAACAGCAACATCTGCGGTTACGTCGGCCATTATCCACATTCACTGATTCAGCGATGGCAATCGACGAAACTGTGGCGTTTGGCCGGTCTGCCGACGCGCTGAACCATGAAAAAGTCATGTGTTTTCGTGCGTACGGGGGGAACTGAGCAGGCAAGAAAATCACTTAATGGGGGGAGAGTCACAATTACGCGGGTTAACCGCACATCCAGTGGCGCTTTCATAACCCATTTATTCATTGAGGAAACATTATGCTTAATTCTCTTGGTGGCGGTACTTCTCTGCAAATCACGATCAAAGCAAGCGGTAACGGCGATTTATTTCAACCTCAGTCTTCACAAAATGGCGCATCGTCGTCGCAGTCAGCACTGGGTGGTCAGCTTAGCAACATCGCAGAACAGCTGTCCGACATTATGACATCCATGATGTTCATGGGCAGCATGATGGGTGGTGGCATGGGTAGCAGCTTAGGCGGACTGAGTGGTGGTTTACTGGGACAAGGATTGGGCGGCGGGCTCGGTGGCTTGGGCAGCAGTTTAGGTGGACTCGGTGGCGGTTTGCTGGGCGGTGGCCTGGGCGGCGGTCTCGGCAGTAGCCTTGGCAGTGCGCTCGGCAGTGGTTTGGGCGGGGCGCTAGGTGCGGGTATGAATGCCATGAACCCAGCCGCGATGATGGGCAGCCTCCTGTCTAGCGCCCTGGAGGATCTGCTGGGCGGTGGTATGTCACAACAGCAAGGTGGGCTTTTCGGCAACAAACAGCCAACGTCGCCGGAAATTTCTGCGTATACCCAAGGCGTAAACGATGCGCTGTCCGCGATTTTGGGCAATGGTCTGAGCCAGACGAAAGGGCAAACGTCACCGCTGCAATTGGGCAACAACGGCCTGCAAGGCTTGAGCGGCGCGGGTGCGTTTAATCAGCTGGGCAACACACTGGGGATGAGCGTTGGGCAAAAAGCCGGTTTGCAGGAACTGAACAACATTAGCACGCACAACGACAGTCCGACGCGTTACTTCGTCGATAAAGAAGACCGTAAGATGGCGAAAGAAATTGGTCAGTTTATGGATCAATATCCTGAAGTCTTCGGTAAACCGGAATACCAGAAAGATAACTGGCAGACGGCAAAGCAGGATGACAAATCCTGGGCGAAAGCGCTGAGCAAGCCGGATGATGATGGCATGACCAAAGGCAGCATGGATAAATTCATGAAGGCGGTCGGCATGATCAAGAGCGCGGTAGCGGGCGATACCGGCAATACCAACCTGCACGCTCGCGGCAACGGCGGCGCGTCTCTGGGCATTGATGCGTCGATGATTGGTGACCGTATCGTTAATATGGGGCTGCAAAAGCTCTCCAGCTAAAGCGAAGAAACTACAGGGAGCAGGGCGGAAGCGCTGCTCCCTGGTTATTAATCATAATTAAATTAATTATTAATTAATTGGTTGCCCTGATTTCAGTTATTTCTCCGCATTATTGCGTTTTCACTTCGCTTGCTATCCTTTACGCGACATGAATACCCCTTATCAGTAATAAGTAGATCACCTTCTAGTCTGAACTAGGGGGAAAAAGGTACGCTTTATTTTCTTATTCATGAAGTCACCTGTTTTGTGTTGAGGTAAGAATATCCCCCCAATTCAGGTGGCCAAATTTACTGTGTCACTTCAACGATCATTTTTGCTATACAGGTTGGCATTCTGGTGCTATCTGTACCGCCTTTTATCATGGTTGGAGTGACAGAGGGCGCTGATGGTCTGGTTCATGGGGATTTACGGCTCTACGGCGCTGGCTACGAATCCTGTTTTATCCATTATCATGCTAAGCGGTTTGTGAAGCCTGCTATGTATGTCCCCTGTATGTTGTATTTGTCCTGACCAACTGCTGTGTGGTCGAATCTGTCGCTCTTACCCGCAGCTGTGTTGTTGGGTATTGTGCTTTCGATCGTTACTGGTGCTTTTAAGAAGTATCTTCAGTACTCCATTCTGCTCTAAGTTTTTCAATGAATACAGCGTTGGGATAACGGAAGGAATTAACTCACCCCCACAGTTAATCATCAAAATAATATCAGTTGATATTACTTTGATGATATTTTTTTGGTCATAATTATTATATTTATTTGTTATTTAATTTGACATTAATTGTATTTTTTTTGTTTACTTTTGTGGTCTGTTTTTGTAGTGTCGAAATGCCCGGTGATTTTGCATGGGTATTAAATTTCATATATGAGGTAATACACTATGGATATTCAAGATCTGATTAATTCAGTGAAGGAAATGGAAATTGAAGCAACGGAAAATCAAGTTAACAAGATGGAAAGTGAAGAAGTATCCATTCTTGGGCCAATGAACATGCTTGCTTTTGATGCGTAGACAATAAGCACCCGATGTTTGGGTGCTTTTATTGTCAGCCTTAAACCACCTCCTCGGGAGGTGGTGATTGTCCCTGTGAGGCTATAGCCTGAAGGAAGCCCATGCCAGAAAATTCCAGCTTACTCACCACAAGTAAGAAGGAAATCACTGACATGAGCAGTTATAGAAGTTCAGCACATGTGTTTTGGCGTTGCAAATACCACTTGGTTTGGACCCCAAAATATCGCTACAAGATTTTAACGGGCACAGTAGGGAAAGAGCTTTACCGTTCGATTTACATACTTTGCAATATGAAAGATTGCGAGATATTGGAACTAAATGTTCAACCAGACCATGTTCATCTTGTCGTGATGGTTCCACCGAAACTCTCAATTTCAACGCTAATGGGCGTCCTGAAAGGGCGCACGGCAATTCGTCTCTACAATAAATTCCCGCATATAAGAAAGAAACTGTGGGGCAATCACTTTTGGGCTAGAGGATACTTTGCGGACACGGTGGGAGTGAACGAAGAAATTATCAGACGTTACGTGAGGCATCAGGATAAGAAAGACCAAGAATACGAACAGCAAATGGAGTTATTGCAGGATTAAAACGGACAAGGCCCCCTTCTAGGGGCCCCACTTAAAGCCACCTCTTCAAGAGGTGGATTTTTACTTATTGGAGCCTATATGTTAAGTATCCTTGGTAAGCAAGAGTTAGTTAAAAATGTCTATCTTTTATCCCAGCCATTCCTCGGGGATAAATCAGTTAAAAATACTCATGAGCTTAAACCATTCTATTTGAAATTTATTCAGAAGCACCAGCCTTATCAACCTGTTAACGTGAGCGAGAACATCATTGTTGTCGATGATGAAAAAATAAATGCGCTAAAAAATGCCTATCAACCAAGCAAGCTTGATGATCTAAATCAATTAAAAATGATAGGCGATAAGCATAGTGTTGAGAGATACAGAGAACTTTCTGAACTCATTATAAAAGGGTACAATCAACTATCCAGTAGCAATGCTGATATTAAGTTAATCTTTGCTCTGGTTATCCACACAATTTTTTTCAGGAAATCTACTAATGAATTTAATACTGCATCATTTGGTGGTTCTTCTTCAACTGCAATAGGCAGTATCTGGATTAGTGGTCATGGCGACTTGACATCTCATGATGTCGCAGAATTTTTGTTGCATGAATTGACGCACCATTTGTTATTTATTGATGAGCGGTGCCACGAGCAATTTAACTATCAGGAAATCGTTAAGCCTGAAAATTATTCAATGTCTGCTCTACTTGGGAAAAGAAGGCCATTGGATAAAGTTGTGCATAGCATTCTTGTCTCTCATGAAATTCTCAATGCGCGCAGAAATTATCTTGAATCAGATATGGTTACAATTCATCCTGCTACTGATATATTAAAGAATAATACAATGAACTCTATTGCAGAAACACTAGCAATGAAAAATTTGAATGATTTAATAACCCAAAGAACCAGAGATTTTTTATTAAAAGCTCAGAACAATCTTAGCCATGAGGTGTGATATGTTAAATTTAATTAAGTCTTTGGCAGGAAATATTGATGCTAGGTGGCGTGAGGATGACTATAGTTGTTACACTTTCGCCGATATCGCAAAATCAGAGTTAGATAAGATTGATTTAACCTCTCTCTTTTCTTTTACTAGACTAATCGACGTTTTAGACAATAGTGAAATGTCTAAAATCCAAATAGTCTCTGAATTCTCTGAGTTACACCTGAAACTTTTCGACAATTCTCGTTTTTACATTGAGGTACTTAATTGGTGGGATAATGATACCTCAATTCATGATCATGGATTTTCTGGGGTTCTGCTACAGCTTGAAGGAAGTTCTTTGAATGCGATATATTCATTTGATGAAACCGACGAAGTTAGCCATAACCTTAGTTTAGGTGACATCAAACTCACTGAGGCCTATATCAGTAAAAAAGGAGACTGCCGGGTCATCCCCTATGGCAGAAAGGAAAAACATGCTGTTCTTCACTTAGAAAAACCGACAGTCAGCTTGATAGTAAGGACTCATCCAGTCATGGAATTGTCTCCGCAGCTTAACTACTTTCCTCCTGGGTTGAGAGTTAATCACTCTGCGACTGATATTATGTTTAATAAGAAAATAAAATATTTTAGACTTTTAAATATGATCGATTCTGTTCAGTGTAGAAAGCAAATGTTGCATGAATTAAAACAGCTTTCATTAACTGAACAATTTGGTTCATTCTAAAATTGTCAAAGATGATTTATCATTCGGAAAATATAGAATTACTCAATGAATATGTTAACTTGGCAACTACGGAAGATGAAAAGAAACGAAAAGTAAAAGTAGTCTCCGCAGTAACATTGCGTAAAACATCTCAGTTTTTTATTGATGAAGTAAAACCTCTATTTGATAACAATGAGCAAAGACTTATATTGTCCTGCCTTGCTGCTTCTTACAATCAAGAAGATAGAGTTAAAATTTTTCATCAATTGGGTGTTGAAAACTCAGATGACGTAATTTATAGTATAGTAGATAATTTGCCATCGCATCTCAAACCCCGTATGTTACATGCTCTGAAGCTAACAGGGACAATCATTAAAAAATATGAATAACGTTTTCTTTAACAAGTTTTTTATAATCAGCGTTGGCTTTGTCTGCCTTCAGCAAATACTTGTTGGATTATCGACCTATTTTATTGGTCGAGCTGGAGAAAATATTAATTTAAGCTCCTTTGGGGCTTTTTTTTATACTGGGTTGTTCTTTTTTTCTATTTTTATTGCTTATTTTTTGGGTTCGGTGTCTTTATTTTATCGTGTTAAATTATCGAATTCGCTGTGGCAAAAATATTATCTATCAACTTTGGAAAGTGTTTCTCGTAATCATTCACTTTCGACGGATGAGAATAAAAAATTAACTCAACTATGGCTCAGTGGTGAAGCGCTTAGCACTTTTGATGAGGTTGGCTTTGAGTTTGTTGAGATTCTCGCCATATATTTTAACGTCATTTTCACTACTATCGCACTATTTGTCATTTTGGGCGTGGAGTTGGCTGGGGTTATTGTATTCTGCATGTTATTTTCAGTCATGCTCTTATTTCTGGCAAAAGGAAAGATAGGGGGATTGGCTGGAAATATGCAAAATGATAAAATCACGACATTGCATTTTTTGAGTAAAATATGGGATAGCATGTTCTATGGTGATCGAGAGCGTTTGGCTTCTGCACAGTCATTAACCCGAGAGAAAGCGTCTATTTATTTCAAGCGAAAAGAGTCGTACAAATTATTGGAGCAGATAATTTCCTGTACGCCTATTCTTATTTCTATTCCATTATTGGTAGGGTTTTCATATTATCAGGTTTCAGTGAATGAAGTCGCTATCGGTGCGCTGGTTGCTGTACTGCCAAGAAGTTTACAGTTGTTCCAGAACATTCATGCTGCAAGTATGAGTACAAGCCAGATTTTATTGTTGAAGAGAAAAGTTACAAAATTGTATTCCTTTTCTACAACACTCAAAGGTTATGATTATCTTGCTAACATTGATCCTGTGAAATTGTCAATTACCAATCTTTATAATGGGAATGAGATAAACGTACAGGATATCTTAGGTGACAATTTCATTGATCGTAATCCTAATGGAAGGATATTGATCATGGGGACGAATGGCGCAGGTAAATCATCGCTCATAAAATATTTGAAGAGCCAACATTCCGATGCTTTATTTTTTGGTCCTGGCATTGATATAGATGATGACACAGTGCCTGGCTCCACAGGACAAAAACAATTGTATCAACTTGAATCATTATCAGGGATACGGAACCGTATTATCCTTTTAGATGAGTGGGATGCAAATCTAGATGCTTTCAACACAAGCGAAATTGATGAGCGACTCAATATTTTGTCACTAAGTAACTTAATCATCGAAATACGCCATAAGGTACAGTGAATTAGATGAATGTCTCTCTATAATTGGGGGCAGAAAAAGAGCTATCAGAGATGAGTTGTTGGGCTTATTACGATCATGGCGTAGGGTTAGGTTTTTTCTATTTTTCAAATGCAAAAAAGATAAGGAATCTTTTTGGGCGACTGAACTATAAGGTAGATGCTTGAGCCAATTTATACATTTTAGATCTATTAGCTCTGGAAATCCTAACTCGTGTTTCTGTTATTTTTACCAGAAACATACAGGAGGGACGATGGGGTACTTACACCGGATGTCTGGTTCCTCGAGCTAAAAAAAGCCAGCGCAAGTTGCCCTGGCTGGCTTTTCCCCGGTGCGGTATGGCGCAAGTGTTACATTTGGCGCACTGCAATAAAGCGATCGGCGATCAGGCGAGCGACCCAGAACGAGGTTTGTGCCACGTCGCTATGCAACCCGTTCTTCGTATGGATGTCGGCCTGATGCAGGAAATCCTGCTCCAGTGAATCCACAAAGGCATCGAACTCGAACTCACCCCGTCGCAGCGATCCTGACTGGCTGAGCACCGTGTTCAACTGTGTTCTCACTAAATGGATAGCCTGAGCGAACGATTCACGTTGCGCCGGCGTAATGTATCCGCCTTGTCTGGCGATATCCGCCCAGCGTGTCGGGGCGGGAGAGGTCATCGTGTTTGGCATCTTAATTCACCTGCAAGTTGGCGGAATCCGGCACTTTGTAGTGATTATTGACGTTCGTCAGGTTGATGTTGCTACCTTTGACGTTCAGCCCTTCACTGTCGCTTTTCACGAACGAGAACTTGCCGTTTTCTGCGTCAATGTTGCTCAGGTTCAAGTTCCAGTTACCTTGTTGTCCGCCGTTGGTGCGAACAAACGTACCGAAATCTTTCGCTTTGAAATTATCGATGGTCAGGTTGGCATCCGCGTTCAACTGAAAAATCTTATCGGAAGCGCCCTGAGCGCTACTGTTGGTGATTTCAACATTGGCAGGTTTACCCGTGTTGGATTTCACCGTCAGCGCATCTTCACCCACGTTGGTCCAATGTACGTTGTCAATTTTGGCATCGCCGCGAACGTGTACGCCATCCGCTGCATTATCACCAAACACCACGTTTTTTAGCGTTGCGCCCGGAGCCAGTTCAAATACTGGCTTCTGACCTTCAGCCTGGCCGCCGTCGCCTAATTTGCTGCCAGCGGTAAAGGTTTTACCTCCGCCATCAAAGACTTCACCGGGGCCAACTTTGATAGTGTCATTGACCACAGTGGCATCACCGCTGGCCTTTGGGAATGCAACCGGGCCAGCGCCTGCTGTTGACGTCGTGGGTGATGTCGTTGAACCGCCATCAACGCGGGTTGGGGCGGCCGTTAGTGGAGCAGGTGCTGCGCCACCGTTACCGCCAACGGGTGAAGACGGCGCAGCAGGTGACCCAGAGCCACCACCGGATGAAGCCTGCGGTGCGCCCACAGACGGCGCGCCACCACCTTGTGATTGTCCTTTTTCTTGCGGCTGACCGAACTCACCTTTCTGTGAATCCATCAGATTACCGATCAATTCGAGCAGCGCTTTCAACAGATCGTTACTACTCAGTTGTCCCCCTCCGTCTGCCGTTGGGCTGATGGCATTGTCTAATGCGCTGCCCGCCGAATCTTGCAGTAGAGAGCGACTCAGATTTTCTGGATTTTGCGTACCGCTTGCGCCGCCCGTGCCGGATGAACCCGCCAGCGGTGAAGCACCGCCGTTGCCGCCTGCCGTACCGGAAGAGAGAGGGTTTCCCGCGTCCTGACCATTTTTGCCCTGAATCAGTGTTTCCAGCAGTTTCATCAGCATATCGGCAGGACTGCCGTTTTGCCCTAACGCCGAGCTGCTACTGTTGCCTGCACCTGGCTGGCTCTGCGTGCCGCCATCGGTTGAGGATGGCGTATTCTGTGCATTAGGCAAGAGCGCGCTGAGCAATGTGCCCAGCGCCTCCATAAGTTGGCTATCTTGCTGTGCAGAACGCGGTGAAGCTCCGCTGTTACTGCCCGAAAGTGGGGAATTAAGACCTGTCGATGACAGTCCTGCGCCGGGTTGTATGCTGAGCGTAATCGTCATATCAGCCATAACATCTCCTTGAAAGTGAAGTGAATAGTGATGAGTCATTAACAGGCTTACGTCTGTTGCGTATTAAGTGAGGGAAGGGGTGATGTGGTTCCCGATCGGGGAGGAGAAAGATATCGGGAACCGAAAGCAGAACATGACCACTTAACTGACACGATCACTTCATCATTCTTGGAACCTGTTATGCAGAAAATCCAGCATGTTCAGCCCGGCCTATCCACGTCGGAAATTGCACCTGCCACGCTAGCGAAAACATCGTTATCGCAGAGCACGAGCACCAGTGCGAGCCAGAAAGGCGCGCAGTCTCTGGTTCAACAAGGTTTGCATGATAAAAATAAACCGCCCGAACTGGAGCAGGGAAGCCGTAGTTCGGTGAAGAGCCAGGACTCACGCTCGACCACCCTGCGCGAGCTTTTCTCATCGGAAGGGATGCGCCAGGGTTTACCGCGTGATTCGCTGGCATCGGGCGGACCGATCCAAAGCTTTTCCCGGTTTGGCGATACGCCGATGCTTTCTCGTGAAAGTAGCCTGTCTGGCCGTTACCTTGAGCACAACGATAGTTTTCATACCGCATCCAGTTCACTGCGCCATAGCGAGTCTGGTAGCGACAGCGAGCGATTCTTCACTCCGCGAGAGTCCCTTTCTCCCACTCACTCACATCGTGCGCCGATCGCCGAAGAGCCGAGTATATCCATAACCAGAGGCCGCGATCGGTTAAGTTTTCAGAGTCAACCATCGCCGTTACTCCGTGACTCTGCGAGTTCTGCGTCCACACCTGATTTTGGCGTTAAAATTGACCACCATGGCAAACTTCAGCTTGGTAAGGCGTTGCCGGAAGCATTGACCACGCTGCTGCAACAGACTATCGGGAAAAATAGCCAGCCGTTCGTCGCTCATCATGAAAATCAGGATGCGCAGCAGCACGCGTTAGCCGACAAATCAGGGCGGCTGTTCGTGATTCAAAGCGATGGAAATCAGCATATCGCGCTCCATAGCAGCGGCCGCAGTGCGATGCCAACAGGCAAGCTGAGTGCGAATAACGTACAGTTAGCGTCCACGCCGGAACGTATTTCTGTGAAAACAACCTCCGGCGAATCTACGAGTGTGCCGCTATCCGGGCGTATGAACCACGAACTGTTAACCGGTGTCCACCGACAGCCCGATTCCGCGTCAGGCGCGGGTGAGCAACTGCGTCTTCATGACGGCAAGCTCTTTGCGTTAAATACCGAGTTTGGCGTCTGGCAGAAAACCAGCGATGTCGCCCACAGCCAGTTATCCCGACAGGGGGATGGCCAACTGTATGCAGTCAAAGACGACCACACGCTGAGCAACTTGTCGTCGGGCAGCGTGTCATCCACCTTCAGCGATAAGATTACGGCGTTTTCTGCCAATCAGAACGGGCAATCGGCCGTGCTGACCGAGCAAGATCACCTTACGCAGTTGCATCTGATGAGCTCGTTGGAGGCCACACCGCAGCCTGTGGATCTCAAACTGGAAAGCGGCGAACCGGTATATGCGAAAGCGGTGGGGTTAACCGCAGAACACCTGCTGATTACCGATAATGACGGCAAGCTTTACCACGCACCGCTGCCTGAGGCGGGTGAACCGCACGTCACATTAACCCCGGCCAGCACGCCAGAACTGAATGCGGTGCTGGGCGACGACCATCGTATTACCGGATTTGCCCATGATGAACGCGGTCAGACGCAGGCGCTCGCCACCGATCGTCAAGGACAAAAACACGTCGCGCCTCTGGGGCAAAGTGGGCTGTCGCCAACGCCGGGATGGAACCTGAGCGACAGTCTGGTGGTGGACAATAAACTGGGGCTAACCACGACGGCACTTGCGGCGAAAGACACCTTAGATCTAGGACGGTTGGGACAAATTGGGCTACAGGACGGGAAAGTCCAATTTTATAACGGCAATACCAAGAACTGGGAGGCGTCCAGCGTTGAAGCCAGTCAGCTAAAGCGCGGGCTGGACAATCAGGCTTACACGCTGAAAGACGGTGAAATCACGCCGCTGTCTATCAATCAGAAGTCAGATACGTTTACGCACGGCGACAACACCGTATTTGCGCTGCCGCAGGTGCGTATGACGCCGTCTGCGGGCACCGCGCTCCCCGGCATTGACAAGGACGATGGCGTCTCGGCGATGGCGGTGATCAACCGTAATAAATTTATTGCCGTCGATAAGCAGGGCGATCTGCATTTCCACCAAATCAAGCCAGGAACGGATAAGATCGCCGCGCCACCGCTGGCGTTGCCTAAAAATGGGTTGTCCGGTGAGATACAGGACATCACGCTGGATCACCAGCAAACGCTCTTTGTCTTGAATAAAGACGGGCAGCTTTTTCAACTGCCGAAAACCGACTGGCAAAATGCAGCGAATCACGACAGTGCGCAATGGCAACAGGTGAAAACGCCAGTAGAGGGCAAGGTGAGTTCGTTGAGCACAGACGCACAGCATCATTTGCAGGTTGCGCATGACGAGCATGAATTACACACCCAGCAAGGGAACGCGTGGAAAACGACTGTGCCAAAAGGAGAGGCATCGTTACCCGCAGAGCCTCGTGACGCAGAAACGGTGTTTGGCCGGCTGGATGTGGCGACAAAGGGCATGAAGATACCGTTAACCGGAGTCACGGTTAAGGCCGATGTTCAGGTTCTGGGGAAAACGGGTGAAGAGTCGCAGCAGGTTAAAAGTAAACTGTCCGATCTGGTCAGAGCCCATATTGTCTCGTTCACGTTGGACATGCCGCGACCGATAAAAACCTTTGCCGACCATGTTCAGCACCAGTTCAACGGGCGTGAAGGCCTGAAACCGGTGTACGACATGCAGACCGAATTACTAAAAAAACTGGATACGACGGCCAGTCAGCCGCAGGGAACGGTGACGGATTTGGCGACGAAGATCGACAAGCTGGATCTGGGGGAGAAAGGGAAACCGCTGGTTAGCCTGTTAAAACAGTTCCATACCGAACTGGAAAGCAGCTCGTCCAAGGCGGCATTGCTTATCGGCAGACAGCAGGGCGTCGTGAATGATAACGGCGTGATGAACACGGAAGGCAAGCCCGCCAGCCTGCATAGCAGAGAAAAAGATCTGGCTCCGATGCTGCTGGCGGCGATGGAAAGCCATCCATCATCAAAAACAAGTACCGCTGCGACGCTACTAAAAACCTTCGTAGACAGTAAAACGCCACTAGCCCAAAAGCCGAATAGCGAAGCGTTTGGGCAGCAGCGGGATACCAGCGATGCGCTGTCACTGGCAAAAACGCGACTGGTGCTGGATACCCTGGTGCTGGGAGACCTGCATAAGTTGACCGATCGAATCGATGCGCTATCCGGCACATCGCCGGGTGAGGCGGCACTGGCATCGATGATGAAGGAACTTAACGCGCTGCGGCAGGGAGATTACGGCGAAAACCCGGTTAAGAAGATGACCGACATGGGGTTCACCAATCATAAGTCGCTGGAGGCGGATTACGATTCGGTTAAAACCTTTATGAAGGCGTTCAGGAAAGAAGAGAACGCCGTCAGCGTAACCTCAAAAACCGTGATGCAGGCGACCAGCCAGACGGACATGATCGACAAAATGAAGTCGACCGTGCTGTCGCTGGATAGCAACGAAAGTATTGCCTTTAACCGAACCTATGGCGGCGGGGCATCCATGTCGTTTGTGGTCAGCGGTACACCGTTGCCTTTCCCTCCGGTGCCGGGCGGTGGCGTCAGCGGTGAACGAAATTACAACCTGAGTTTCTCCCGTGGTGAAAACGGCATCAATGTCGCTTTCGAACGTTCGGGCGGCATTACCGGGAAAGTGAGCTATTCCGGCGGATACGACGTCAGCGAGTATCTGGCAGGGAAAACCTCGGCGCAGATGACGCAAGACATTAACAGTAAACACAGTTTTGCACCGGATGTCCGTGCTTCCTTCGGCGTATCCGCCAGCCTGCAAGTCGCACAGCAAAACGCCCTGAACTTTACCCTCAGTGAAGAGGAACTCCCCGGATTTATTGACGGCCTGTCGAGCGGCACGATCAACCCGCTTGCCCTGTTGGATAAAGGGGAGCAGCACAGCGTTAAGGCGGGTAAAACGGTCAGCTTCAATCTGGATGGTAATGGGGCGTTGGAACTGCGTGGTGGCATCAACCTGACGGAAAAAGGCGCGGCACCCACCAGTGCCACACTACGCGGATCCGTCGGCCTGACGGCGAGCGTCAATGTGCTGTCTGGTAGCAGTGCGTCCAGCGTCGCGCAAGGTGAGAAATCCACCACCT
This sequence comes from Pectobacterium actinidiae, assembly GCF_000803315.1. Lineage (NCBI taxonomy): Bacteria > Pseudomonadati > Pseudomonadota > Gammaproteobacteria > Enterobacterales > Pectobacteriaceae > Pectobacterium > Pectobacterium actinidiae. Next base: position 2,386,105 of record NZ_JRMH01000001.1, on the reverse strand, counting down.
ATACAGAGTCGGACAACCGCCTGCGCTTCCTGAGTCAGGGAGCGATGGGGGCCAACGCGACCCTCAGCGCGGGTGCTGCCAGAACCACGCCAGATGGCACCGTCCCGTTCTTTACTTCGGCCAGCATCGGGGTGAATGTGGCGGTAGATTCGCGCACGAACCAATCGATCAGCCTGGGCATGAAGAAAGCCGAACCGCTGGAGAAAAAAGATATCGATGCGCTGACTAAAACGCTGAACTCTGCCTTTAACGATCCTGCCAGTCAGCTCCTGATCGACAGTGTGAAAAAAATCGCAGAACCGGACGATCAGCTTGCCATCCTGAGTCAACATTTTGCGGGTAAAACGGCAAAAACCGACGATCAGCATCAGGGATTGATGAGCTTGCAAAAATTGAACGTGCGGCAGGATGTCGCGCAGCGTGATGGCGCCACGCTCGATAGCGTCAAGCACACAACGTCCTACACCAATCTCAGCAAGCTGACAGAAAACGGGCTGTTTCAGGTTATCGGTAACCATTTGTTTTCTTCTCTGCCACCGAGCAATGCCGATCGCATCAATCAACTGATCGCCGACAACCCGGCACTGAAGGATATCGTGAGTCGCTTACAGGATAACGACAGAGCCTCGGTGACGGTTGCACTAGAGCTAAAAGACGATGTGCGGGAAAAGATCGAGAAGGGTATTCAGAACAAGACGCACGGCAAAGATGACGTCATCGCGCTGTTTAAAGATGGCAATAATTTGCGACTTGCCAGCATTGACGTCTCGAAGGCGGTGAAGAAGAGCGAGGGGTTCAATACCCCGGCGGTCATCATCAACGCGTCAAGCAGCGCGGGCGTCAGTATGAATAAACTGCTCGGCAGCGTCAGCTTTAGCTACGGACAGGATCAAACCGTACCGCAAAGTTACAAACTGAGCGGCGAGATTGCCAAAGCCAATCCGGCTACTGCCAACGCATTGCAACAGCTTCAGCAGGAAGGCCTGCAAATTAACGGTTAATCGTAAATAACATGCGGTGATTAAAGGAGAACAGGATGACACCCACACAACAGCATATTACGCGGCTATTACGCCATTACGGTGCGCTCAGTCGTACCCAGTTGGGCTTGCAGGACGGCGTTTGCGCACTACGCGAACCTGACGGTCAGGAGGCGGTGGTGCTGGAAGTCCCCGCCAGCAGCGGCGTGTTGCTATTACACAGCGATGTGATGCGATTTCAGGAGCCGGTTAACACGGCGGTGTATCAGTTCATGCTGATGCTTAACTTTGAAATGGCGGCGATGAAAGGTTGTTGGCTGGCGCTGGATGAGAATGCCACGCTGCGTTTGTGCACGCAGCACACCGCAGAATCGCTGGATGAACCGAGTTTTACTGCGCTGCTGCCTGCTTTTATCAGCCAGGCCAAAGAGACCCGACTGCTGATTCGCGGCTTGTTACCACGGTTTATCGCGGCATAGCGTGGTTGAGCCACGGCACACTATTGGTCGATGGCAATAAAGGCCAGCATCGTTTCGCTGCCGTCCAGAATATCGGATTGGATAGCCCGCCTGGCGGCGCGGGTATCGTGCTGCTGTAGCGCCGCGAAAACCTCTTCGTGATGTTCGATCGCCATCTGCACGGAGAAATGTGCATAGGCCTGCGCAATCAGCGGGCCCGTGCGCATCCATAAGCTACCGATAAACTGCGTCAACAGCGGCATACGCGCCGCCTGTGCCAGAAACAGATGAAATTCGCTATTTAACCGCAGCGCTTCCCGTAGATTTTTGTCATCAATCGCCAGACGATTCTGGCGAATATTTTCTTCGATCTGTTCCAGCATTTTCGGCGTAATGTGCGTGGCAGCCTGTTCAGCTCCCGTACCTTCCAGCGCCAGCCGCAATGTGCGGATCTCGATAAACTGGGCTTCGGTCAATTGGGGAACGCGGATATCGCGCGGCGTTTTGAGCACCAGCGCCTGTTCTTTCGCCAGTTGCAGAATAGCATCTCGCACCGGTGTGACGCTGGTGCCAACCTGCGCGGCAAGCTCGCGTATTCTCAGGCGATCGTCTGGTTTGAGTTGGCCGGTAATTAACGCCTCACGCAGCATGGTATAAACGCTGGAACCCAGATAGCTGTGATTGATCTGCCCAATTGGATAATTCACTGTTCCCCCAGAGAGAAGCGCTGCGCAACGTGATGAGATAGAGAGATAGGTTGATACCGCAACGACCCGCGGCAACGAGGCGTTAATATACAATATGATGCATCAAAGACGCTATGGTTAGGTCAGTTGATACTGATAATCTATTCCACGATCCGATGACGGTGTCGTCCCAATGGACGGAGGGCGGTACGTTAGGTAACAACGATTCTAAGTTTGCTATTTATTTAAATCGGCTTCTATGTAAATAAATATTTCCTATTTTCAATTATTTATATTTCCTGATACAACGTATCAATGAGTTTATTCAGATAAGCACAAGGTATTTACAATGAAAATCTGTATCGCGCAAATACTGTTCGTGGCTGGTCATGTCGATGAGAATGTGAAAAAGCATCAGGACATGGTAATTACCGCGTCACAGAATGCTGTCGATATTATTGTCTTTCCTGAGCTTTCATTAAGCGGCTATGAACCTTCATTAGCTGAAATAGTGGCGTTGCCATCTGAAGAGAGTAAATTTGATGTCTTTCAGTCAATGAGTGATGAATATGGCATTTCTATTGCGGTAGGTTATCCTGTCAAATTCAGCGATGGGATAAAAATTACCATGATTATCTTCCAGCCTGAAAAAGAGATGTTATTTTATTCAAAGCAGTTACTGCATCCTGATGAAATGCCTTTTTTTAAACAGGGTAAGCAGCAAGCGACACTTAGCGTTGAAGGGAAAGTCGTTGTGCCAGCAATATGCTATGAGTCTTTGCAACCAGCCCATGCACTTGAGGCCGCGAAATTGGGGGCCAATCTTTATGCGGCGAGTGTGGCAAAGTCCGCTAATGGCGTGGTGCAGGCTTATGCGCATTATCCTGTCATTGCCAGGCAGCATGGGATGTTTGTTCTGATGGCGAATGCTGTTGGAAAAGCCGATAATTTTATCTGTGCAGGGCAGTCGGCGGTTTGGGATCGTGAGGGAAAATGTCTCATACAGGCTAATGCAACACAAGAAGCCTTGCTTATTCTGGACACCGAGACAGGCAAGGTCATGATGATTGAAAAGGATCATTCATCCTAACCCATAATAGTCATTATATGAATATTAACACTGATGTATTATTGCATTCGGTGAGCATATAAGCGCTCACCTTTAATTTCATGATGATTATTTCAGGCTTTTATTTTTAGATTTCTATTTTCAACGTCTGAGATGGCAGAGTGACAGCATCCTAATGTTCTTAGTGAGTATGATTCTTCTCGATATAATTAAATTTTTAATTATTGCGATGGATAAATAATTCCATTCTATCTGTTTCTGATAGTTAACCTGTTCCTACGGGAAAGCGTAATCTCATTTTATCCATTCAATATTTTTAACTATATTGTTCGTTTTTTCTTCGCATGTACTTTTATTTAATCCGCTAAACTCAAGGCTAAATACCCTAATGGAAGTGGGGAGATTATCCTCGAACGGGAGAGATATCAATGACGGACTATGGGTTTTCTACTCTGATTTTATTTTTGACGATCTCATCTCGTTAAGCCAATCCTGCGCGTCGCTCGATGGCGAACCGCTGGTCACACCGTTACCGTTTTAACGGCCTATCGTTGTCGTTTGTCGGTACGGGTTTTATTCATTAAGTGAAGGAAATCACAATGCAATACACTGGGAAGTACCTGAAGAAAACAGTGCTGATGCTGGCCATGATGGCCGGACTCAGCGTCGGGCAAAGTCAGGCGGCAGTCGAACTGGAGACGCGTTCGCTGGATCAAATCTATCAGAGTGCACTGAGAGAAGGCGGTACGGTCACGGTCTATGCTGGCGGTGATGTGCAGTCGCAGCAGGCGCGTTTCAAGCAGGAATTTGAGAAGCGTTTTCCTGGCATCAAACTGAATGTGATTGTCGATTACAGCAAATATCATGACGCCCGTATCGATAACCAGCTGGCGACCGATACCTTGATTCCGGATGTGGTGCAGTTGCAAACGGTGCAGAATTTTCCACGCTGGAAAAAAGAAGGCGTGCTGCTGAATTACAAACCACGTGGCTGGGACAAGATTTACCCGGAATTTCGTGATGCAGACGGGGCGTGGATCGGTGCCTATGTCATCGCGTTCAGTAACCTTGTCAATACCCAGCTTCTGGATGAAAAATCCTGGCCGCGTGAAGCCAATGACTACCTTCGTCTGAACCTGAGAGGCAATTTGATTCTGGCCTATCCTAACGACGACGATGCGGTGCTGTTTTGGTATAAGCTGGTCGTGGATAAATACGGCTGGGATTTTGTGAAAAAATTGCAGGATCAGGATCCTGTTTACGTGCGTGGCACCAACGTACCCGGTACTGAAATCGCGACGGGAAAATACAGCGCCACCTTTACCAGTTCTGGTGCGCTCGTTCCGGCTGCGGATTCCGTCACCCGCTTTGTTCTGCCGAAGTCCGATCCTTTTGTGTCCTGGGCTCAGCGTGCCGCTATCTTCAAAAAGGCTAAACACCCAGAAAGCGCCAAGCTGTATCTAAGCTGGCTGCTGGATCCGTACACGCAGACTCAGGTTTCGCGTATGTGGTCAGTGCGTACTGACATTGCCCCGCCAGAGGGTTACAAGCACATCTGGGAATACCGCAATACTCGTCCGCAGGCATTTGCTGATTTCATGTATGACCGTGGTGCGGTCGAGCGCTTCCGCGCACAGATGAGCCTGTATGTCGGTGAAGCGAAAGGCGAACCCACGCCGGGCTGGCTGGGTGTGAACCCAGAGGTGCCTCTGGTTAACTAACGCGTAAAATTATTGAGTTAACTTATGTTGGCCACGTTAATCGTGGTCGGCATGGCATCCTGTCAATACCACATGATTAAGCATCACATCGTTAAATATCACACCCGATAATGGCCTGTTTTGTGCTGTGAATAGTTGAGCAGGGTAACAAGAGGGTTGCCAATGGCAGCGAACCACCATTGGCGTGTTGAGGATTAACGCTTACTTCTTGTTGTTGGGTTTTAAGGTTTCGCCAACGTTCAGCAAGAAGATCTCATTATCGCGAGTAGACACGCGAGTTGATCCATCTTCCATACGGTAGCCGCCTTCAGTGAAGCCCGCACCATTCAGGAATGGCGCAACGGACTGTGGCTGATTGCGCACCGCAGCTTCCAACGCTAACAGGGCATAAGGCTCGATGGTGTCGATATCGGCATACTGTCGCTTGGAATCCTCCATAAAGAAGCCGTTTTGGTAGCGTGTGCTGATAATGTTATCGCCCACTTTTTCCGCCAGCGACAGATAGTCTTTCACTTTGCTCGCCTGATACAGATCCAGCAGCGCGAACAGGGCGTAAGGATCATTGTTCTTAGTCGCGAGATCTACTTTGGTGTCTTTACCCGGCGCTGAACCTAACTCACCCAGTCCCTGAGCATGAGCGATGCCGCGTGCGACACGCCACAGTTCTGCGTCCGGTAACACGGTATAGGCGCGAGCATAGGAAAGCAGGAATGAATTATCCGCAGGATAAGGCTTGATCACGGTGCCTTTTTTGCCGTAGTAACCGTCACGTGGCAGAACGTAGTTGGAGAGATCTTTGCCGTTAGCCAGCATTGGGCGGAATGTGTTATCCGACTCGTTGTAGGCGTATTTGGCGAAGGCTTTCAGGCCATCGGTTGTCCACGTCAGCAGTTCTTTGCCCTCCGCACCTAAATCTTTACCCAACTGAAGCTGCATGAGCGCATTTTCAGAATAGATTGTGCTGGTGCGTCCTTTCAGCATCATATTGCCTTCCAGCGCGGTGGGGCCGAACTCTGGGCCAAACTGGCGCTGGGCGCGATCGCCGTATTTGGAATGCGTATCGGCATCGTCGGTGGTTTCCTCACGCTTCAGCGCCTGCGTAAACTGATACACGCCTAGCCCGGTCGCTTTATCCCGCGGCAGCACGTACTGCTGTGCCAGACGTTTCGCCCAAACCAGCGCACCGTCTTCTTTATTGTATTTGTACAGCAGTGATGCGGAATAGATCAGATCGTTCCCTGCATTCAGAAAGCTGAGGCCTTTGGTGGCGAAGAAGGGCGGCTGTTGCTCAAACGGACTTTGCCAGAGCGCACCTATTTTTTGCCCGTATTTACCATGGCGACTGGTTTCCATGATCTTCCAGTCATAAACGTGTGCATTCCAGAAACCGCGAATAAAGCGTGCGGTTGCGTCTTTATCGACGCTGAACATCAAATCGTAGTAGGGATAGGCATTTTTCAGCTCATGCACCATCTCTTTTTCGCTGGGGCCTTCCGGTTGCAGCGTTTTTAGATCCACAAAACGGTGGCCGCCCCAAATCAGCAGGCCGCTCTCATCCTGATAATGTTGAAAATGGTATTTCACCATCGCTTCGGCACGTTGCTTGTAGCTGGGATTCCCGCTCAGATTACTGAGTCCGACCAGCACGCGCATCAGGTTCTGCTGTGCGGAAAAGTTGGATAACACGGCGTGGCGACCATCGGGGAAGATCCACTCCATTTGTTTACCCGTGCGAGGATCGACACCATCAGCAAGTAATGGCGTCGGCGACTGACCATGATAGCGATCGCCGGCTTTTGTCAGCACGTTATCAACATATTGATTGACGATGGTGAGACGGTCAGGCGTAGCGGCGCTGGCCTGTAAAGCGACCAGACCCGCAAGGAGCGACAGCGCAAATCTTTTCATTTTATTTACCTGTGATGATTCATGCTTGTAATAAAGGGATCCCGCTTGATGAACAGGATCCCCGAGAAAAATGGCATAGCGGTAAGCTGCGGTTAGAAAGGGAAGCCGTTGTTAGAACGTGTAAGTGAAGCCGACTTTTCCTTTTCCTTCACGCGATTTCACATCGCGCCCGCTGGCGACATCTTCAACGCCAATGTGGGCTGTCCAGTTGTCGTTGAGGGTGTAAGACACGTCGAAATCCTGTTGATAATCATGCTTTTTGTTGTTTTGCAGCACGTAATCCGCATGATAATAGTAAGCGGTGTACGCCAGCGTGAAATTGCCGAAACCTTTGTAGGCCACGCCCGCTTCATAGCGGTGACGGTGAGTGTCATCATCTGTGCTGGTACGCTTGCTGCGGGTAATTTTTCTGAGGTCATAACGATATTGCGCATGAAGATCCGTCTTATCCGTAACAGCCCAGCTCAGTTTCAAACCCGGCGTATAGCGTGCGCCAGAACTCTGGCTAGCGCCGATGTCGCCCACGGTGCCTTCACCGCTGGTGCCACCGGAATAGAAGCGTGCTTCCAGATTAGGCGTCAGGGTTAACTCAGGCGTTAAGCGATAGGCATAGCCGGTATAAAAAGCATAAGAATTCGAGACGACATCATCGATGGTCAGATCTTTATTCTTATTATAAAAATTCAACTCAACGCCAACGTACAGGCCATTATCCATAAAATGCCGCATACCAATTTCATCACCGTGATAGCGATTCATGGTTCCCCAGCTATGTTCATAGCTGAGTTTGGTATCAGAGGCTGACGCGGAAATAGCATAAATTTGGGCAAAGAGAATACCGGCCACAAGGTAGCGTTTTTTCATTATGGGCACCATTAATATTGATCGTTAATTATGAAAACTGTGCGCTGATAGACAAAATTCATTCATGAATTCATTTTCTTCATCAACACGGCACGAAATACGGCGTATTTATTTTATAAAATTCTGTGTTTCTTAGAAAACGTAGTTGAAACCAACTTTGATTTTCCCTTGACGGCTTGATGATGTGCTGGATTGGCTAATATCATCATACTCAATGTAAGGAGTTAGCTGTTTGTTTAACTTATATTGAACTTTGAATTGATGCTCATAATCCGTTTTTCCATTGTCATAGACGGCGTATTCTCTTTCGGTGAACTCACCCTTGCTATATTTATACGATTTTGTGGTGTTATCACCGATATAGTAGTTAAAGACGTAAGTTAGATTAATTTTATCAAAACCAGAATAGGTTACCCCGGTATCCAGACGATGGCGCCCAGTATCGGATTTTGATAAATAAGATTCCCCTGCATAACCATATTTATCTGACGTAGAAATGGTCGAATAGCGTGAGCTACGCGTCGGTTTTTTATATTCATAGCGGTAGCGGGCATACGTGGACCAGTCGCTGTTAATGCGGTAGTTATATTTCAGCCCCGGCTGGTACATCATGCTTGCGTTCCCGATGGAGAACTCAAAGCTAGGGGTCAAGGTCGCGGCCTTGCTGAGCTTGAAATCCTTACCGATCACCATGCCGCCAGATCCGCCCTGCATATCATCATAGGCAACGTCATAGTTGCTGTTCCCGCCTGCCGACGTACTGAATTTGACCTCGTACGACCAGCCGTTGGTTTTCTTATGAATGAGCTTAATGGAGTCTGAGTGGCGGCGGTCTTCTGTCTTCCAGTTATGTTCATATTGGAAAGTGGTTTTGCCGTCGGTTTCTGCCTGAGTGAGGAAAGGCGTGAATCCGGCACAAACAATGAGTAGGTTACGTGTGTATACTTTCATTCTATCTTTCTCTTTTTTGATGAATAAATAATATTATTGGCGAACGCAGTCTCTATCTTTCAAACCAGACAGTTGATGTCATTTTTTGGACGTAAAAATAGAATCACCAGAAATAATGATGACGCCATTTATAATGTCAGGCAGGGCTTTCTCCCTGGTAAATCAGGTTTCTATCAATTCATTTACGTTTCCTTATATACGGCGTTGCTTATGAATATTTCAATCAGCGAAATGGCTTATGCTGATGAGTGAATGTCGATAATTTATACTTCTTACTGTTTTTCATAATTATCATCAGACTTGATAATTAGGTTGTATGGCATTATGGTGAAAAGGAAACGCTGTTTCATTTATGTTGATCACACATTTGGTTGCTGTTTGAAATTTTTTGTAATCATTTAGCCTGATTATTGTAAGGATAAGGACGTGGAGTTGCGGCGATCGTTGTTGTCAGATTGAGGGGTGTCTCTCTTGATCGTTAATGATGATAATGATATGTAATTGAACAACAGTTAACCTGTTATCTGCCTTATTTCCGCCATCGATTCGAAAATATCCTGCGGAAAGCGCTTTCCATCAAAATGAATAAACGGTCAATAATAATTAACTATCCTGAACATTTTCAGGAACCCATGCCGTTTTCATTCCACTCATATCTTCGCTATCTCCGTCATACTGCACTCGGTAAGCGTGCTGGCCTCTCTGTATTCGAATGACGCGGGAAATTCGTTTGTTAAGCCTGACGACAGCAGAATGGAGACATCAATGATCAATCGTATTGAGAATGGAAGCCGCTGGGGAAATACCGCGCCTTTGCCCGCGCAGCATAATACAGAGATGAGTAGGCTGAGTGGACAACAAGCCCCATTGCCCACTGCGCGGTCGGGTGCTCGTTCCATCGATTTTGGCGGGACGTCGCCGAGCATGTCGCCAGTTCCTTCTGACTTGAGGACAATGACACCTACGCGCGCATTACCAACCATGCAAATTGCTGACAGTTCACTGATTGCAGAGCCCAGACCACCCGTCGATCTTCAGGCGATAGATAGCTCGGTGCACAGTAATGCCAGGGCGTTGGAGAAATGGTCGGCGCTGTTGAGCGATCTGCCGGAACCTGAACGCGAGAAGGCGGCAAAGGAACTGAACCGGCCGCTGGCAGCGGCGAAAATGCTACAGGATGGCGGGGCGAACGCGGAAAAAGCGCTCGCCTACCTGCGTGAAAATCCCGCGATCTATACGGCGATGGATACGGCAAAAGACGGTGGCAGAGCCGATGGACATATCTCTAATCGTGATACCCAATCCTTTATTAAAAATATGGAGCGACGCGCCAGCGATGCCAACCACGCCGTGAAAGAATATCGGGAGAAAAATCCGGCAGCCGATGCGCAGTCGCTGCGCTTAGTACAATCTTCCGCGCTGTTACTGGCTAACGAGCCGCTGCTTAATGCCGCCGATGCTAAAAAATCCTATATGCATTCCCCGCCGCAGAAGAATGACCGTACCAGCACGTTGACCGACCTGAATGCGATTATCACCGACAACCCGACGCTGTCGCCTCAGTTAAAAGCGGCTGCCCGGCTGTGGTCGCACCCTGGGTTATTCGGGATTCTGGAGCATGCGGATGTCAAAGGGGAGAAACTGGCGCGAGTCTCGCATGATGGCAAGTTGATGATGAAGGACATGAAAAGCTGGATTCGTGAACAAGCGCCTGTGAACCTTCAGGAAGCGACGGATACGCTACACAATGCGGCGGCGTTGGGGCTGGCGGCAAAAACGGATATCAGCAAGCTGGATGAAGCGGTTTTTTCCCAGCCGCAGCTTTACAGCGGGGCGCAAAAGTCGGCGACGCTGGTCAAACTGCAACAGACGCTGGAACAGGTGATGGCAGGGCGCGAATACCGCAATACCGAAGAAACGGAAAAGGTATTACATCAACGTATCGAAGCGCTACAGCAAGACGGGGATGTGATTCAGCATTTTGAGCAAGCGGTACCGCACGAGATAAACACCATTTTACGCTCCGATCCGCTGCTGGCGCAGACGGCGATGAGCCAGCGTTTCTCTACGACGTCACCTGCCGCTCCGCGAACGGTTGGGCTTGATGCCTCGCCTTCGGCTGTACCCCATGCGGGATCGGGAGTAAAAAACGATGCGCAGGCGGTGAAAGATGCCGGGCGCAGCGTGATGAATTTTGCTAAATCATCGCTACACGCAGAGGATTTAACCAAAGCGGCAGGAAGTAAAACGGCCATTGGTCTGGCTGGCAAGGCGGGCGCAGCGATTGCCGGAAAGGTGGTCGGTGCCATCGCGGGTGAAGCCGCTGGTGCGGCGGCGGCATCTGCCGTTGGCGCGGCAGTTGGACCGGTAGGATGGGCCGTGAGCGGGGCGCTCAGCATCGGCATGGGGATTGCTGAGCTGGTAAATTTCTTCAATGCCAAAAGCAAACTCAAACACCGGCGGGAAGATTTTGCCAAAACGGTTAATCCCGCGCTAGAACAGTTCAATATTCCCAAACCGCGTTAATGCGCCAGCGTAAATTTCAAAGGCTTAAATTTCAAAACCGGGGGCGACTTCCTTCACCGGTTTTTTACACTCTTCCGGTTTAGGTTGATTCGCAGGGAGGTTTTTACAATCCGTCGCAAAGGGATTCAACGCATCGCGATTCAGATAAAGCACAAACAGGATCAGAATGATGAGGGGGATCAGGATACGTTTTCTTTTCATGGTTATCTTTAGTTGCGTTGCGAAAAATGTGGATATGTTAAAAAAACAGGTAAAATTCTAACGCGTTACGCGGCTTTTGTCTTTAGCCCGCTGGGTTTCCGCCTTATTGTAGTGCTTCGGCATGACGATATCGGCAGAGGTGAAGATGAAAAAGAGGCGATTTGCGGCGATTGGGCTAGCGCACAACCACATTTATGACATGTGTCGGCAGTTGGTTGATGCGGGCGCGGAACTGGTCGGCGTGTTTGAACCCGATCTTAATCATCGGGAAAAATTCATCTCACTTTTCCCCTCCGTTCCTTTTGCTGACTCTGCGGAACAGTTGATTGCCGACGCGTCTATCGATCTTATTGCCTGTGCGGTCATTCCCTGTGACCGAGCTGAACTGGCGCTGCGCACGCTGGATGCTGGCAAAGACTTCTTCACCGCCAAACCGCCGCTGACCACCTTGGAGCAGTTGGATGTCGTCCAACGTCGGGTAGCGGAAACTGGCCGCAAGTTTGCCGTGTACTTTAATGAACGAATCAATGTGGATAGCGCGCTGTTTGCCGGTGAACTGGTGCAACGGGGTGAGATTGGGCGAGTGATTCAGACCATTGGCGTTGGCCCACACCGTGAGCGCGGCGCGCGGCCTGACTGGTTTTATCAAAAGCGCCAGTACGGTGGGATCCTCTGTGATATCGGTATCCACCAAATTGAACAGTTTCTCTATTTTACTGGTAATACTAATGCGCGAGTGGTGACCAGCCAAACGGCGAATTATCACCACCCGCACCAGCCCGAATTTGAGGATTTTGGCGATGCCATGCTGCTGGGCGACAATGGGGCAACCGGCTATTTCCGCTGTGACTGGTTTACGCCGGATGGGCTGAGCGTCTGGGGCGATGGTCGTCTGACGATACTAGGAACGGAAGGCTATATCGAAATCAGGAAATATGTCGATCTCACGCGCGGAGAAAGCAACGTCGTTTATCTGGTGAATGGCAAAGGCGAACAGCGCTTTACCCCCGCAGGCAGCGTCGAACGCCCCTTTTTCGCGGATTTCCTTCGTGACTGCCGTGAGCGCACCGAAACCGCGATGTCGCAAGCGCATATTTTCAAGGCAACGGAGCTGTCGATTCTGGCGCAGCAGGCGGCGAAGAAGATTGTCTAAGAGACTACTGTCTTTTCTCATTACCCCATAGCACCGTGCTCTACGATGGCGCACGGTTGTGCCTTTTCTGTGCATGATAATCATTCTATCTCAGTTAATTTCATAAAAATCAACAGAGTAAAAGCTGGCATGGTTTTCGCTTTAGTGAATTCAATCTTGTATACCAGATGGGATTCACACTATGCCAAGAATGACAGGACTCACGCTTCAGGAATGGAAACAGCATTATCATCAGCAGGCCGATAGCGTTGATGAAACACTCGGTGCGCTGCTTGCCAGCTTGTCGGAAGACGATCCGGCCTGGATCATGCTGGCGACACCTGAGCTGCTTCAGGCGCAGATCGCGGCGCTGTTGCCTCAGTATCGTGAAAACCCGGACGCGCTGCCGCTGTTCGGCGTTCCCTTTGCCGTCAAAGACAACATTGATGTTGCAGGCTGGCCAACGAGCGCAGCGTGCCCGGCATTTACCTATCTGGCAGATAAGGATGCGACGGCCGTTGCCAAACTGAAAGCGGCAGGGGCGATTGTCATTGGCAAAACCAACCTCGATCAGTTTGCGACCGGTCTGGTCGGCACGCGTTCGCCGTTTGGTGAAGTGCCAAACACCTTTAATGCGGACTATATCAGCGGAGGTTCCAGTTCGGGATCGGCTTCGGTGCTGGCGCGCGGGCTGGTTGCTTTTTCGCTGGGAACCGATACCGCGGGGTCGGGGCGCGTTCCCGCCGGGTTTAACAATATTGTCGGCCTGAAGCCGACGAAAGGATGGCTATCGGCAAGCGGTGTCGTACCGGCCTGTCGCCTGAACGACACCATTTCCGTGTTTGCGCTGACCGTCGAGGATGCATTTACCGTCACCGAACTGGCTGGCGGATACGATGGGGCGGATGCCTACTCACGCAGCCATCCCGCCAATGCACCTGCTGCGCTGCCCGCGAAGCCGCGCTTTGCTATCCCCAGCGATCCGACCTTTTTTGCTGATGCTGTCGCACAGGCGGCATGGCAGCACGCGCTGGTCGAATTAGAAGCGACGGGCGCGACGCTGCACCCGATCGATTTCAGCATTTTCACGCAACTCGCCGAGCAGCTTTATCAAGGCCCTTGGGTGGCAGAACGCACGGTTGCGGTGGGCGACATGCTACAGCAGCCAGAACACATGGATCCGGTGGTGCATGGCATTGTGGCGAGCGGCGAGCGTTTCAGCGCGGTAGAAGCCTTCAAAGCAGAGTACCTGCGTGCCGAACTGGCGCGCCAGATCCAGCAGACGCTGGCGTCGTTTGATGCGTTAGTCGTGCCGACTTCACCGACCATTCATACGCGTGAGGCAATGAAGCAGGAGCCGGTGCGCTATAACTCCCAGTTAGGTGCCTATACCAACTTTACCAATCTGGCCGATCTTTCGGCACTGGCGCTGCCAGCCCCTTTTCGTACCGATGGCTTGCCGGCGGGGATCACGCTGATTGCGCCCACCTGGCATGACCGTGCATTAGCGAGTTTTGGTCTGCGCTGGCAAACACAACTGGCGCTCACATTGGGCGCAACGGGAAAAACACGGCCTGCTGCGGGGCTGACCACCTTGCCGCCCTCTGCATTACACGTCCGACTTGCCGTTGTCGGCGCGCATCTGACAGGCATGCCGTTGAATCATCAACTTACCACCCGCGATGCTGTACGGGTGGAGGAGACACGCACGGCGGAGAACTATCGTCTTTATGCGCTGGCGAATACGCAACCGGCCAAGCCCGGTTTAGCGAAAAGTACCGACGGCGCAGCGATTATCGTCGAACTGTGGGACATCCCGCTGGCACGCTTTGGTGAGTTTGTCGCAGAAATTCCTGCGCCGTTGGGCATCGGCACGCTGACGTTAATCGACGGACGGCAGGTTAAAGGCTTTATCTGCGAACCGGCTGCGCTGAGTGACGCCGTAGATATCACCGAATTCGGCGGCTGGCGTCACTGGCTTGCTCGTCAGGAGGCATCCCATGTTTAAGACCGTACTGATCGCTAACCGGGGCGAAATTGCCTGTCGCGCCATACGCACGCTGAAACGCCTGGGGATAACCAGCGTGGTGATTTATTCCGATGCGGATAAAAACGCGCAGCATGTAAAAGATGCTGACATCGCGGTACTGATTGGTGGTGAGAAGGCCAGCGACAGCTATTTGCGTATCGATAAAGTTCTTGCCGCCGCACAGCAGACGGGGGCTGAGGCGATCTGGCCGGGCTACGGTTTTCTGTCAGAGAGCCTGCCATTTGCCGCGGCGTGTGAAAAAGCGGGCATTGCGTTTGTCGGGCCAACCGCGCAGCAAATTGGTGAATTTGGCTTGAAGCACCGTGCCCGTGAATTAGCCGCTGCCGCCGGTGTGCCGATGACGCCGGGAACGCCGCTGCTGGCCTCGCTGGAGGATGCGCTGGCCGCCGCCGAAGGCATCGGCTATCCGGTCATGCTGAAAAGCACCGCTGGTGGCGGCGGCATTGGGCTGACGCGCTGTGCGGATGCGGTGGCGTTACGGGCGGCGTGGGAGAGCGTGCGCCGTTTAGGCGAACAGTTCTTCAGCGATGCAGGCGTCTTTCTCGAACGCTGTATCGATCGGGCGCGTCACGTTGAAGTACAGATTTTTGGCGATGGCAAAGGGCGCGTGGTCGCGCTGGGCGAACGCGACTGCTCATTGCAGCGGCGTAACCAGAAGGTCGTGGAAGAAACACCCGCACCGCATTTGCCGGATGCCACGCGAGCAGCGCTGCTGGCCTCCGCGGTGAAGCTGGGCGAACTCGTCAGCTATCGCAGTGCGGGAACGGTGGAATATATCTACGATGCCGAACGCGATGCGTTCTTTTTCCTCGAAGTGAATACCCGTTTGCAGGTTGAACATCCGGTGACAGAGTGTGTCACCGGGCTGGATTTAGTCGAATGTATGCTACGTGTTGCGGCGGATGAACCGCTGGACTGGGTGCAGTTGACGCAGGCACCGCGTGGAGCCGCGATTGAGGTGCGCATTTATGCGGAAGATCCGCTGAAGAACTTCCAGCCTAGCCCCGGCGTGCTGACTGAAGTTGCGTTTCCTAATGGCGTGCGGGTTGACGGCTGGGTGAGCACGGGCACCGAGGTGTCGGCGTATTACGATCCGATGATCGCCAAGCTGATTGTCCACGCGGAAACCCGTGAGCTGGCGCTGGAGAAGATGCAACAGGCGCTGAATGCCACGCGCTTACACGGTATTGCCACCAACCTCGATTACCTGCGCCAAATTGTCGCCACCGAGGCGTTCCGCAACGGAACCGTGTGGACGCGGATGCTCGACAGCTTTACGCCGTCCGCGTCGGTGATTGAGGTGATTCAACCCGGCACCTGGAGCAGTGTGCAGGACTATCCCGGACGCCTCGGCTATTGGGATATCGGCGTGCCGCCGTCCGGCCCAATGGACGATTTCGCGTTTCGTCTGGCAAACCGTATTGTCGGCAACGATGAAGCCGCAGCCGGGCTGGAATTTACGCTGCAAGGCCCGACGCTGTGCTTCCACCGTACAGCAGTGATTGCGCTGACGGGGGCAAACTGTCCGGCGACGCTGGATGGCGAAACGGTGCCATACTGGCAGCCGCTTACCGTAATGGCTGGGCAGACGCTGACGCTGGGGCGCGCGCAGTCTGGTTGCCGCACCTATCTGGCGGTGCGCAACGGCATTGATGTGCCGCAGTATCTCGGCAGCCGTTCGACTTTCGCGCTCGGGGAATTTGGCGGTCATGCCGGACGAACCTTGCGAGTGGCAGATATGCTGGCGATTTCTCAACCCGATTTGCCAGCCTGCACGACGCCCGCGCCCGTGAGCGCACCGCAGGCCGTGGATGCTGCGGTGATTCCGCAGTACAGCGATGAGTGGCGTATTGGCGTGCTCTACGGCCCGCATGGCGCGCCGGATTTCTTTACTCACGCGGCGATTGATGAATTTTTCGCAGCGGAATGGCAGGTGCATTACAACTCGAACCGATTGGGCGTGCGTCTGGTTGGGCCCAAGCCAAGCTGGACGCGAGAAAACGGCGGCGAGGCGGGGCTGCATCCTTCCAACGTTCACGACTGTGAATACGCGATTGGTGCGGTGAATTTTACTGGCGACTTTCCGGTGATCCTCACGCGGGACGGACCGAGTCTGGGTGGGTTTGTCTGTCCGGTCACGATTGCCAAAGCGGAGCTGTGGAAAGTCGGTCAGGTTAAGCCGGGCGATCGTATTCGTTTCCACCCAATCAGTGCGGATGAAGCGCTGGCGCTGGAACAGGCACAGTCTGCGTGCGTTTCTACGCTGGGTACGGCGCATGCCCCTGCATTTGACGTTCCTTCGCTGGCGACAACGGCATTCGGCTCCGCAACAGTGCTGGCTGCGGTACCGGCAACCGTGACCACGCCAGCCGCCGTATATCGTCAGGCGGGGGATAACTACGTTCTGATTGAGTATGGCGAAAACGTGCTGGATTTGGCGTTGCGGCTGCGTATTCATCTGCTCATGGTGGCGATCCGTGCTTCTGAGACGGCGGGGATCGAAGAACTGTCACCCGGCGTGCGTTCGCTACAGGTACGTTATGACAGCCGGATTATCCGCCAGCGGGCGCTCTTGGACGTGCTGCTTCATCTGGAAAGTCAACTGGGTGACGTGAGCCAGATGAAAGTGCCGTCGCGCATCGTCTATTTACCGATGGCGTTTGAAGATAGCGCCACGCTCGGCGCGGTGGAACGCTACCGTGAGACCGTACGAGCCAGCGCGCCCTGGCTACCGAATAACGTCGATTTCATTCAGCGTATTAACGGGTTACCACACCGTGATGACGTGCGCGACATCATTTTCGATGCCAGCTATCTGATTCTGGGACTGGGGGATGTTTATCTCGGCGCACCCTGTGCGGTGCCAATCGATCCGCGCCACCGCCTGCTTAGCTCCAAATACAATCCTGCGCGTACCTTCACTGCCGAAGGCACAGTCGGTATCGGCGGCATGTACATGTGCATTTACGGTATGGACTCGCCGGGCGGCTATCAACTGGTGGGGCGCACGCTGCCTATCTGGAACAAATTCCTTAAAAACGATCAGTTCATCGCAGGTGAACCGTGGCTGCTGCGCTTCTTCGATCAGGTGCGGTTTTATCCGGTTAGCGAGGCCGAACTCACGGCGCTGCGCGATGACTTCCGCGAAGGACGCGCGGCGATCCGCATCGACGAAACCGAATTTGATTTTGCCGAGCATTCGCGCTTTCTGACGGAGCAGGCCGACGACATCACCGCGTTCCGCCAGCGTCAAGCCTCGGCGTTTGAAACCGAAGTGGCGCTGTGGCAGCAAGAAGACGACAGCTCGCCGCAGGAGGACGTTTCAATCGCTCCCGTAGAAAACGACGAAGACGCGTTTCAGGTCAGTGCGGATATGAACGGCAACATCTGGAAAGTGTTGGTGAATGTGGGGGATGTCATCGAAGCCGGACAGCCGCTGATTATCGTTGAAGCGATGAAAATGGAGCTGACGATTAGTGCATCGCAGTCGGGTCGGGTGAAACGCATCGGCTGCCAGCCGGGACGCCCCGTCAGCCCCGGTGATGCCTTACTGTGGTTGGAATAGAGATGGAAATAAAGGGACAAGCCTGAATCAACGATGAGGCGGAGAAAACGATGCGAACAGGCACACAAAAGCGCAGCAAAGATCGCCCGGAAGCACTGGCGGAGCGGGTGTATCAAACCCTGAAAAACGACATTTTCGACTTTCGCCTGATGCCGGGCGACCGTTTTAGTGAAAATGAAATTGCCGAACGGATGTCGGTCAGCCGTACACCGGTGCGCCAGGCGCTGTTTTGGCTGGAGCGAGAAGGCTATGTCGAAGTCTATTTCCGCAGTGGCTGGCAGGTTCGTCCATTTGATTTCGAATATTTCGAGGAACTGTATGACTTCCGCATTGTGCTGGAGCGCGAAGCCATTCGGCGGCTATGCGGGATGCCGCCGGGGCGCTGCGCCGAGTTATTAGCGGATCTAAAACGCTTTTGGATTGAGGAACCGCGTCTGGACGACGGCAAGATCGTCTCCCGCTACGATGAAGGGTTTCACCGCGGGCTGGTGACGGTAGCGGGAAACAGCGAAATGGCGCGAGTACACGGCGAACTGACGGAGAAAATCCGCATTATTCGCCGTCTCGATTTCACCCGCGAAGATCGCATCGACGCGACCTATAAAGAGCATGCCTGCATTTTGCTGGCGGTATTGCAACAGCACACCGAGGAGGCGCAGCGCATTCTGACTGAGCACATTTCCGTCAGTAAGGCCGAAGTCAGGAAGATTACCTTACACATGTTACAGCAGGCGCGACCTCAATCAGTTTCACCTGACGCATCACATGATTCCATTATCACTCAACACGACTTAAGGGCTAATAAATGAAAAGACGTTCATTGCTAAAAGTTTTTGCGCTTTCCGCAACGGTGGTTGGTATGGGGTTGACCTGGAGCGTGCAGGCGGCAGACACCATCAAAGTCGGCATTATGCATTCCCTGTCCGGCACGATGGCCATTTCGGAAACGCCACTGAAGGATGTGGCGCTGATGACCATTGATGAAATCAACGCTAAAGGCGGTGTGTTGGGTAAAAAACTGGAGCCTGTGGTGGTCGATCCCGCTTCGAACTGGCCGCTGTTTGCCGAAAAGGCGCGTCAGTTGCTGACGCAGGATAAAGCGGCGGTGGTGTTCGGCTGCTGGACATCGGTGTCGCGTAAGTCGGTCTTGCCCGTGTTTGAGGAACTGAACGGGCTGCTGTTCTACCCGGTACAGTATGAAGGTGAAGAAATGTCACCGAACGTGTTCTACACCGGCGCGGCACCGAATCAGCAGGCGATCCCGGCCGTGGAATACCTAATGAGTGAAGACGGCGGGGCGGCGAAGCGTTTCTTCCTGCTGGGTACGGACTATGTGTATCCACGTACCACCAACAAAATCCTGCGCGCGTTCCTGCATTCCAAAGGCGTACAGGACAAAGATATTGAGGAAGTCTATACGCCGTTTGGCCACAGTGATTACCAGACCATTGTTTCCAACATCAAGAAATTCTCGACGGGCGGCAAGACGGCGGTGGTTTCCACCATCAACGGCGATTCCAACGTACCGTTCTATAAAGAGCTGGCGAATCAGGGAATCAAAGCGACCGATGTGCCGGTTGTCGCGTTCTCGGTCGGCGAAGAAGAACTGCGCGGGATCGACACCAAACCGCTGGTCGGTCATTTAGCCGCCTGGAACTACTTTGAGTCGGTAGATAACCCAACCAATACCGACTTCGTGGAAGCCTACAAAGCCTATGCCAAAGCAAAAAATCTGCCGAATGCGGGCACGGTGGTGACTAACGATCCGATGGAGGCGACCTATGTCGGCATTCATATGTGGGCGCAGGCGGTAGAAAAAGCGGGCACGACAGACGTGGATAAAGTGCGCGCCGCGATGGCAGGGCAAACCTTTGCCGCACCGGATGGCTTTACGCTGACGATGGACAGCACCAACCACCACCTGCACAAACCGGTGATGATTGGTGAGATTGAGGAAAATGGTCAGTTCAACGTGGTCTGGCAGACGGATAAACCGGTTCGCGCGCAACCGTGGAGCCCGTACATCTCCGGTAACGATAAGAAACCCGATCACCCAATTAAAGCCGCGCAGTAAATCTGAATTTCAGGTCTTAAGCGTTTTGTTATCCGGTGTAATTTAGCCGGAAGCCTGGGTTCGCAGGGCGGCGGCGATTGAGCGCCCTGCGTCGGGCGCGTATACGGTATTGCATATGAATGGCGGCGTTATAGCGCACGAAATACTCACTGTGCCAGCATAAATGTGTGGCGGTGAGGCTGCTGATATATAAGGCAAAATAAATGGTGCCGAATAGATATTATCTCTCTTATATGGCGGACATTGCGATGATGAGTTGTCGATTATCTACGTTTGTGCTGTCGCTGTGTCTGGTGCTTCCGCTGCTGGCACAGGCCGGATCTGCGGTTGATTTTGCCACGGCCAGCCGCACGCAGCAGGCCGAACTGTTGCAGCAATGGGCCGCAGCGCCGGAACCCGCACGCTTGCCGCTGTTACAGGCGCTGCGCGATGAATCGGTGGTGCTTGATAAGAACCAGCAGCCGTTTAGGGATGTGCAGGGCACATTAACGCCGCTGGACGCGAACGCAGAACCGGTGGGTGCGACCAAAAAACTGTTTATGAATAACCGCCTTCGCGGTCTTGTTGCCACCGCGCTGGCCGCGCATCAGCTCGTCAGCAATGACGCCGCAACGCGTCTGAATGCGGTACGGCAGCTACAGAGCGACAGCAGTGCGGAACAGTTGCCGCTGTTGGTGCAGCGCCTTAGCGTAGAGAAAGATGCGCAGGTACGCGATGCGCTGAATACCGCGATTGCGACTCGGCAATTAAGCGATCCTAATCCGCTGGTGCGCCTTGAGGCGGTCAAACGCTTAGGACAGACCGGTGACCCGCATATGCAGGCACGCTTACAGCCGTTAACGCAGGCGCAGAACGAACCAGATACCGGCGTGCGTGCGGCGGCGCAGGAGAGCCTGACTCAGATTAAGCAAAGTTTGATCGTCGGCGATCTGCTGGGACAGGCGTTTACCGGGCTGTCGCTCGGTTCTATCCTGCTGCTGGCGGCGCTGGGGCTGGCGATCACCTACGGGCTGCTGGGCGTCATCAACATGGCACACGGCGAAATGTTGATGCTGGGTGCATACGCAACCTGGCTGGTGCAGTCGCTGTGTCAGCAGTTTGCGCCGAGCTGGCTGGCGTATTATCCGTTGCTGGCATTGCCTGTTGCCTTCTTTATTACCGCTGGCGTCGGTATGGTGCTGGAACGCACGGTGATTCGTCATCTTTATGGCCGACCGCTGGAAACGCTGCTGGCGACTTGGGGCATCAGCCTGATGCTGATCCAACTGGTGCGTATGCTGTTCGGCACGCAGAATCTGGAAGTCGCCAATCCCGCATGGCTGTCCGGCGGGCTGCGTCTGCTGCCAAATCTGGTGCTGCCGTATAACCGCATCGCGGTGATTGTGTTCGTCCTCGGCGTGCTGTTGCTCACCTGGCTACTCCTCAATAAAACTCGCCTTGGCATGAATGTGCGGGCAGTGACGCAAAACCGGGCGATGGCGGACTGCTGCGGCGTGCCGACCGGCCGCGTTGATATGCTGGCCTTTGGGCTGGGCTCCGGCATCGCGGGCTTAGGAGGCGTTGCGCTGTCGCAACTGGGTAACGTCGGACCGGAGCTGGGACAGGGCTACATTATCGATTCCTTCCTCGTCGTCGTGCTGGGGGGCGTCGGGCAGCTTGCAGGGACGGTGGTCGCCGCCTTCAGCCTTGGTATTCTCAACAAAGTGCTGGAACCGCAGATTGGCGCGGTGCTGGGCAAGATTGTCATTCTGGTATTGATCGTGCTGTTTATTCAGAAGCGGCCACAGGGGCTGTTTGCATTCAAAGGACGGGTGATTGACTGATGACGCAATCTATTACGCAACCCATGACGATAACGCTGACGCAGCGTGCACCGCGACTCATGCTTGGCCTGGGGGCTGCGGTTTTCCTGGCCTTGTTGATCCTGCCGTTTCTCGCGCTGCTGCCCGCAGAGCATCCGCTGGCGATCTCCACTTATACGCTGACGCTGATTGGCAAAATCCTGTGCTATGCGATTGTCGCCGTTGCGCTGGATCTGGTGTGGGGCTATGCCGGGCTGCTGTCGCTCGGTCACGGCCTGTTTTTCGCGCTGGGCGGCTACGCAATGGGCATGTACCTGATGCGGCAGGCCGCTGGAGAGGGAATGCCCGCGTTTATGTCCTTTCTGTCGTGGACCGAACTGCCGTGGTTCTGGGCGGGAACCCAGTATTTTGCCTGGGCGCTGTGCCTGATCGTGCTGGTGCCGGGTGTGCTGGCGTTTGTGTTCGGTTGGTTCGCGTTCCGCTCCAAAATCAAAGGCGTGTATTTCTCGATCATGACGCAGGCGCTGACCTACGCCGGAATGTTGCTGTTCTTCCGTAACGAAACGGGCTTTGGCGGTAATAACGGGTTTACCGGCTTTACGACGTTGCTGGGGTTCCCTATTACGGCAACTGGTACGCGCATTGGGCTATTTGTCGCTACCGTGCTGTTGTTGATTGCTAGCCTGCTAGTGGGATTTGCGCTGGCGCGCAGTAAATTTGGCCGCGTGCTGACGGCGGTACGCGATGCGGAAAACCGTCTGATGTTCTGTGGTTACGATCCGAAAGGCTTCAAGCTGTTTGTCTGGATACTTTCCGCCGTGCTGTGCGGGCTGGCGGGAGCGCTGTATGTGCCGCAGGTTGGCATCATCAATCCAGGCGAAATGTCGCCGACCAACTCTATCGAAGCCGCCATTTGGGTGGCGCTGGGGGGACGCGGGACGCTGATCGGGCCGTTGCTCGGGGCGGGTATCGTCAACGGGGCAAAAAGCTGGTTTACCGTGGCCTTTCCCGAGTATTGGCTGTTCTTTTTGGGGATGATGTTTATTCTCGTCACGCTGTTTTTGCCGCGTGGCGTGATTGGACTGCTGACGAGGAAGAAACATGACTGAGTCTTTATCTGAGCCATTGGTTCCCGCGCCTGCACAAACCGTCGAGACGCAGACGATGTTCGCACAGCCGCATCCGTCGGATCGCCATCGGCATCAGACCGATCCGGTACTGCAACTCGACAAGATTAACGTGAGCTTTGACGGTTTCCGCGCGCTCACGGATCTCTCATTGCAGATTGGCATCGGGGAGTTGCGTTGCATCATTGGCCCTAACGGTGCGGGGAAAACCACGCTGATGGATGTCATCACCGGTAAAACGCGACCGGATAACGGCAAAGCATTTTACGATCAGTATACCGACCTGACGACGCTATCGCCGGTCGATATCGCCCGCGCGGGAATTGGGCGGAAATTCCAGAAGCCGACGGTGTTTGAAGCGCTGACGGTATTTGAAAACCTCGAAATCGCACTAAAAACCGACAAATCGGTGTGGGCGAGCCTGCGCGCCAGGCTGAACAGCGAGCAGCGTGACCGTATAGACGACACGTTGGCGCTGCTGCGGCTCGGTCACGAGCGGCAACGACCGGCAGGGCTGTTGTCACACGGGCAAAAGCAGTTTCTGGAAATCGGTATGTTACTGGTACAGGAGCCGCATCTGCTGCTGCTCGATGAACCCGCCGCCGGGATGACGGACGCCGAAACGGCCTATACCGCCGAGCTGTTCCGCAGCCTGGCGGGCAAACACTCGCTGATGGTCGTGGAGCACGACATGGGCTTTGTCGAAAGCATTGCTGACCGCGTCACCGTACTGCATCAGGGGCAGGTGCTGGCGGAAGGATCGCTGCGTGAAGTGCAGGCGAATGAGCAGGTGATTGACGTTTATCTGGGGCGCTAACATGTTAGAAATTTCAGAACTGAATCAATATTACGGCGGCAGCCACATTCTGCGCGGCCTGTCTTTTGAGGTAAAACCCGGTGAGATTACTTGCCTGTTAGGGCGCAATGGCGTCGGAAAAACTACGCTGCTGAAATGTCTGATGGGGCTGATTCCGGCGAAGTCCGGCACGATTCGCTGGCAGGGTGACGCGATTAACTCGCGTAAACCCTATCAGCGCGTGCAGTCTGGTATTGCCTACGTGCCACAGGGGCGGGAAATATTTCCACGGTTAACCGTGGAAGAAAACCTGTTGATGGGACTATCGCGCTTTCCGGGCAAACAGGCACGGCAGGTGCCGGATGAGATCTACCAGCTTTTCCCAGTATTGGATGAAATGAAGCAGCGGCGCGGCGGCGATTTGTCCGGCGGACAACAGCAACAGCTGGCGATTGGACGTGCGCTGGCCTGTAAACCACAGTTGCTGATTCTGGATGAACCAACCGAAGGCATACAGCCGTCGGTGATTAAAGAGATTGGCGCGGTGATTCGCCAACTGGCACAGCGTGGCGATATGGCGATTCTGCTGGTCGAGCAATTTTACGACTTCGCCGCCGACCTGGCCGACAGCTATCTGGTGATGTCCCGTGGGGAAATCATACAACGCGGACGGGGTGAAACGATGGAACAGGATGGCGTGCGGGGACTGGTGGCGATTTGAATGTGGTTGCGTTAACGCTACGCTGGCAGGACAAAAGTTTCAGACCTAACGAGCAGATTTTGTAAAATACTGCCTTAAGCGGATAATTTTTGTGTATCTTCAGCTAAAAAGGAAAGGGGGATTAAGGATGAGTAAACCGCTGAAAATTTTTGCCGTGCTTGGCATCACCGTTATTGCTGTTGCGGTCGGTTCTCTATGGCCCTACATCAAAATGAATTTTGCTGGCAGTTCACACTATACCGAGCAAGACAAAAGGGAATATGTGTTCTATACCCCCGATATTCTAAGAGCAATGCCACGTATTACCGCTCGCTATGACTTCAATTTTTCAAACGTAACGGGGCCGGAAGCTAAAATATGGACGGTGAACTTCTATGGCGCGGACGATACCAGCAAGGTTCATAGTTACCTGACGTCGATAGGTTATGAGAAACAGGATCGTTGCGATGTTGAAGCTGAATGTTGGCGAGCGGCGGGCACTCATGACGTTGTGACGGTGGCGACGTTTGATGCGGATAAAAGCGTAATGGTTCAGGTTTATAGCAGCCCGTATATTGCGCCATTGGCAGCAAAATAATCATTTACGCGCGATCTCATTAGGCTCACTCGTAGCGAGCCCAATGCGTATGTCATCAATGAATAGCCTTCTCTTTTCCTCACAACACCTTATTCAAAAAATTGATCGTTCGCGGGTGACGGGGATGGTTCAACACCTGCCAGGAATCCCCGCTTTCGACAATTTTGCCATCCACCATGAACACCACGCGGTCTGCCACTTCGCGCGCAAAGCCGATTTCATGTGTGACGACGACCAGTGTCACGCCGGAGCGGGCGAGCGATTTGATCACATCCAGCACCTCGCCAACCAGTTCGGGATCGAGTGCGGACGTCGGTTCATCAAACAGCATGACTTTCGGCTTGAGCGCCAGCGCGCGGGCAATCGCGACGCGCTGCTGCTGGCCGCCGGAAAGGTGGCGTGGGTAAGATTGGGCTTTATGGCGTAACCCGACGCTTTCCAGCAGGGTAAAGGCGACATCTTCCGCTTCCTGACGCGAATACAGTTTATGCGCCAGCGGTGCCTCAATGATGTTTTCCAACACGGAAAGGTGGGGGAACAGATTGAAATTCTGGAATACATAGCCGACGTTGATGCGCTGGCGTAACACGTCCTTTTCTTTTAACTCATAGAGCGTATTCCCTTTACGGCGGTAACCAATGTAATCGCCGTCGATGCGGATAAAGCCTTCGTCTACGCGTTCAAGATGGTTAATGGTGCGTAGCAATGTGGATTTTCCCGAACCGGACGGGCCGAGGATCACCGTGACAGAGCCGGGTGCCAGCGTCAGATTGATATCCTCCAGCGCTTTGTGCTGACCAAAATGTTTCGCTACGTTGCGGATTTCGATCAGCCCAACCGCGTTTTCTGGCTGTGGCTGTATGGTGGTGCGGGCATGAGCAAAATAATCGATAGCTTCAGACATGGTGAGTCTCCAGAGTCTGGGGGTTAGCGTGCGCGCTGGCGCGTCAGGAAACGGACGAGTCTCTGGCGCGGCGTTGGCGGCATTTCACGCACCGCACCGCGGGACACATAGCGTTCCACGTAGTATTGGACGACGGATAGCACCGTGGTGATCAGCAGATACCAAATAGTGGCGACCATCAGCAGCGGAATAACCTGCTGCGTACGGTTGTAAATGACCTGGACGGTGTAAAACAGCTCCGGCAGCGCCAGCACATAGACAATTGAGGTCCCCTTCGCGAGGCTGATGATTTCGTTAAAACCGGTGGGCAGAATCGAACGCAGCGCCTGCGGCAGAATGATGCGCACAGTGCGGCGACCGCCGGGCAGGCCGAGTGCCGCAGAGGCTTCAAACTGGCCTGCGTCCACGCCAAGAATACCGCCGCGAATAATTTCCGCTGTATACGCGGATTGCACCAGCGTCAGACCCAGCACGGCAACGGAAAATTGATCCAGGAGATCAATCGTCGGATAGTTCAGGAAGACGATAGAGGTGAAGGGGATCCCCAGCGCCAGCTCGTCATAGAGATATGAGAAATTGTACAGAATGATTAGCACCAGAATCAGCGGCAGCGATCGGAACAGCCAGATATACAGCCACGACAGCGTGGACAGCAGGTAAGACGGCGAAAGCCGGGCCAGCGCCAGCGCGGTGCCGAAAAAAATACTGAATAACGTACCCAGTGCGGTTAATAGCAGTGTCTGACCCAGCCCAGCAAGGATTACGGGATTAAAAAACCATTCGGCAAAGACCGCCCACTCCCAGCGCGGATTCAGCGCGATTGACTGAATAATGCCGGCAAAAATAAACAGAGAAAACAGCGCACCGGCAAAGCGAAAAGGGTAACGCGCGGGAACAATGTTCAACGGCGGTTCCTGTGTCTGGCTCAGCGGTGGCTGTTGAGAAGACGTGTGTAGAGATTGCGTCATGATCGATACCCGTTGAAGGTGATGCTAAAAAGTGTCGTTTTGTTGTGAATGCATAGGGCTATTACCGTGCGCAAGGGTCAACACACTTTCAAATGGCGAGCGATAAGATCGACTTCCGTTTGCCGCGCAATCCGTGGCATTGCCGCGTCAAACAGCGCTTTCTTAAACGGCAGTCGCCCATCGTAAGGCGGAATACTGTAAGTTACCGGGTCGACGTTAATGTCGAACTGCGGGGTATAACCGTGGCTCAGGTAGAGGCGCACGGCCTCAGGCTGGCGGAAACCGGTGGTCAGGAAAAAGTGCTGATAGCCTAATCGCCGGGCGTGTTGCTCCAGCTCTTGCATCACTTTCCCTGCCAGCCCCTGACGGCGCAGCGAGTTATCCGTCCATACCCGCTTAATCTCAGCGGTGGTGCTGTCGTAGCGTTTAAACGCACCGGTGGCAATGGGAACGCCGTGACGCAGCAGCGCAATAAAAATGCCGTGCGGCTGCTGGTAGATGCCTGGTGGATCGCTTTCCCGTTCGCCAAAAAAGTCGCCGTAGCGCTGTTCATATTCCGCGAACAGGCCGTCGATAATGGGTGCCACGATAGGATCTTCGGGCTGGGTAACAATGAAAATATCGTCGGACATGGGGTGCTCCTGATTCGTTAGCGTATAGGGGCTATCGGTAACCATTGCGTGTCCCGATAGCCATCGAACGGTATTAATCGCCCAGTCCTGGCGGATTGATTTCTGAACGGTCGATACGTTCGATACTTTCTCCCCAACGGTTCAGCACCTTGTCGTATTCACCGCTTTTAATCACGCCGTTCAACGCGGTATTAATCGGCTGTACCAGTCCGCTGCCTTTACGCGTGGTGACCGCGATATGGGCGACGTTGGGGTAACCGCCGTTGACCGTACCGACATGCTTAACTTTGCCTGTCAACTCTGCTTTGTATGCACCGATCACGTTGGGGCCGAAATAGGCGTCAGAACGGCCGGATTGCAGGCTCAGGTTGGCAGCCGCATCGTCCGTAACATAAATCGGCTGAAAGGCGGGCAGGCCGTTGGCGCGATTCTGTTTATCCCACGCCAGCAGTACTGCTTCCTGATTAGTGCCGGAACCAACAATAATCTTTAGCCCGGCGATGTCCTTCGCTTCCTTGATAGACTGAATTTTACTGGTGGATTTCACGTAGAAGCCGAGCGAGTCGATGCGGTAGGTGGCGAAATCGAACTTTTCCTTGCGCTCCTTAGTGACAGTAATATTGATGATGGCGGCATCATATTTACCGGAAGCCACGCCAAGCGGCCAGTCTTCCCACGAGGTTGGAACGATGTTCAGTTCCAGCCCGAGGCTATCGGCTACCAGCCGGGCGATATCCGGCTCGCTGCCCACTACGGTTTTGTTGTCATCGGCCAGAAACGCCAACGGCGGTGACGACCCGAGCGCGGCGATGGCGACGGTGAGTTTGCCCGGTGTGACGAATTTAAAATCGGCCGGAATCTGCGCAATAGCCTCCGCATTTTTCGGTGCATGGATCGGCTGCTGGTTAGCTTTCAGGTCGATGGCTGCCTGTGCGCCGGTCGTGACAGACAGCGTGCCGAGCAGCAGAGATCCCGTCAGTAGCCTTGTCAAACGCGATGGACGTATGCGATGTGAGTTGGATGAATATGCGATCTCTTTTTGCATTTTTTTCCCTTGCAGGTGACTATTTATAATGGCTTTAGTGACAATGTCACTTTGTGGCGTGCTGTTTTTACTTAATCGCCGATACCCGGCGGGTTCACCACGGATTGCGTGATTTTTTCATCGTCTTCACCCCAGCGATCCAGTACCTGTGCATAGCTGCCGTTGTGGATCGCATGATTGATAGCGGTGCTGATTGGCTGTGCCAGTCCGTTGCCTTTCTGCGTGGTGACTGCGACGTAAGCGACCGTCGGGCCTTTGCCCACCATGCGGGTTTTGCCCGTCAGCGCCGCTTTATAAGCTCCGATGGAGTGCGGGCCGAAAAACGCATCGACGCGCCCGGACTGAATACTCAGGTTGGCGGCGGCATCGTCGGTGACGTAAACGGGTTGTACAAGAGGCAGGCCGCTGGCGCGGTTTTGCCGATCCCAGCCCAGCAGAATGTTTTCCTGATTGGTGCCAGAACCGACAATCACTTTCAGACCTGCGACGTCTTCTGGCTTGTTAATCGACGTAATCTTGCTGGTCGATTTCACGTAGAAACCTAGCGTATCAATGCGATACGTGGCGAAGTCGAACTTTTCTTTGCGCAGTTTCGTTACCGTGATATTAAAAATGGCGGCGTCGTATTTCCCCGCTGTGATGCCCAGCGGCCAGTCTTCCCAAGAGGCGGGCACCAGCTTTAGCTCCAGCCCGAGGCCGTCAGCCACCAGTCGCGCAATATCGGCATCGCTGCCGATAAGCGTTTTGTTATCGTCAGCCAGCAGTGACAGCGGCGGTGAACTGAGCGCTGAAACGGCAATCGTCAATTTACCCGGTGTGACGAATTTGAAATGAGCCGGAATCTGTGCAATGGCCTCAGCATTTTTATCGGTACGAATAGGCGTTTGGTTGGCTTTCAGATCGATACGGCTCACGAAACCCGCGTCTTGCGCCTGCACGTTTGCCACCAGCGTGGTACTCAAAAGTGCCGCCACGTGGGTTAGCGTGATAAATGGGGAACGTTTCACAGTGAATCTCCTGTTGCGCGAATTAGCGCGTGAATTGATTCACCGGATAATCCAGCGCCAGATTTTCCCGCAGTGTGTAGCCAGGATATTCCTGACGGAACAGGCCACGCTGTTGTAGCAGAGGAACGACGCGATCGACAAAGTGGTTGAGCGTATCCGGCGTGCCGCCCTGAATAATGAAACCGTCGGCCGCACCGTTTTCAAACCAGCGCTGTAAACCATCCGCCACCTGCTCAGGCGTGCCGCTGAAGACGGGACGCGGTGACGCGGCTTCCAGCGCAACCTGACGCAGCGTTAAGCCTTTTTCCTGTGCGTTGCGTTTGATTTCATCGGTGGTGCTGCGAAAACTGTTTTTCCCCAGATCGCCGATATCGGGGAAGGGCTCATCCAGCGGGTGTTGTGAGAAGTCATAGTGCTCAAAATAGCGTCCCAGATAATTGAGGGCGTCCTCAATCGTCACCAACTGTGCGGTTTCCTGATACTGGCGCTCTACGTCTTCAGCATCATTACCAACAATCACGCTAACGCCCTGGAAGACGTGTAACTGATCGGCTCGGCGACCATTTTCTTCCAGCTTCTGTTTCACTTCGCGGTAATAGCGCTGTGAGTCTTCCAGCGTGTGTTGATGGGTGAAGATGGCATCGGCATGTTTAGCGGCCAGTTTTTGCCCGTCTTCCGATGCGCCAGCCTGAAACACAATTGGGCGGCCTTGCGCGGATCGGCCAATATTCAGCGGCCCCTGTACCGAGAAGAACTCTCCTTGATGATTCAGCGTGTGCAGCTTTTCAGGATCGAAAAATTGTCCGCTGGTTTTGTCACGAACAAAGGCATCGTCTTCCCAGGAATCCCACAGGCCTTTCGCCACCTGAAGGAACTCATCAGCAATGCGATAGCGCAGCGCGTGTTCAGGGTGCTGTTCTCGGGAAAAGTTTTTCGCCGATCCTTCCAGCGGCGATGTCACCACGTTCCAACCCGCGCGTCCATTGCTGAGATGGTCGAGGCTGGCGAACTGCCGGGCGGTGGTAAAGGGTTCGGAATACGACGTTGAGAGTGTACCCACCAGGCCAATATGCGTAGTAACGGTAGCCAGTGCAGACAGCAGCGTCAGAGGTTCAAAGCGATTAAGAAAGTGCGGGATAGATTTTTCATTGATATACAGGCCGTCTGCTACGAAGACAAAATCAAATTTCCCCTGTTCGGCTTTTTTTACCGCATCCAGAACAAAACCAAAATTAATACTGGCATCGGGTACGACGTTTTTATGCCGCCATGCGGACATATTTCCCGCTGCGCCCTGTAATATTAAACCCAGCCTTAATTGTCGATTCGCAGATGTTTGTTTTTCACTCATCGTCAGAAGCCTTTTTATTAATTGAATGTGTTTATTATTAATTGAAAGCACTTATTATTAATTAAACAAACTTCCATGAAAGTGAAACAGTCCATCAATAGGCATTCACGCATTCAATGAAAGGTTAATAAGGCGTTAATAGCGTGTTTTCACTATTGATGAGGCGAGGCGTGATGTAAAACAACAAAAATGGATAATGAAATTCAAAAATTTCAGATTATGATATAGCTGATTTTGTTAGTATGATGTTAATAGTCATGTTTCTGGCCGTATCTAAAGGAAGTATTGAATGTCTGATTTGATAGCTGAACGACACGTCACCGCGAATGACGCGGTTCTCTCTGCGGCAGTTGCCACGGTTGACCGGCAGGCGTTTCGTGATGCAATGGCAAGGTTGAGCGCGGCGGTCAATGTCGTTACGACGGATGGCCCGGCAGGTAAGGCAGGTTTTACGGCATCGGCCGTGTCCAGCGTCAGTGATTCGCCGGGTACGCTGTTGGTGTGTCTGAATCGTGGTTCGTCGGTTTATCCCACGTTTCAGGCAAATACACATTTGTGCATCAATACGCTGCCCGCCCATCATGAAGCGCTGTCGTCGCTATTTGGGAGTCCGTCGTCTACCGAGGAACGGTTTGCCGCGGCGGAGTGGGACGTGCTACACACGGGTTCACCGGTGTTGCGGGACGCGCTGGTCGCGTTTGACTGCAAGGTTGAAGAGGTCGTGAGCGCGGCGACGCACGATATCTTTATTTGCCGGGTATTAGCGATTAAGCAGGGCGAAAGCACTGATGGTCTGGTGTATTTTTCCCGCCGTTACCATGCAGTTCGGGGTTAACCCATACTGCTTTCTCACCTAATCCCGATCGTTTGACGATCGAGATACCCGGAGCAACCACGGGGTGAGGCGTCCCAGCGGGAACCTCATCCCCGAGTCTCTCCTAATATCGAATTTATGTAACCAGTACACCTCCGCCGAATTGATCGTGCGGAGGTGATTTTATTTTTATAACAAGACTTTAAGATGAGGACAGTACGGCCTGTGGTGAGGTGGTTTTCGTGGTTCTCAGGCGATGTAGCGCAGCTTCCGCTAATTGAGCGAAGTAGCGTGAGGCTGGCGCTATCGCACTTTCATCTGGATTGAACTGAGGATGGTGCAAACCAAATTCGCTGTTTGATCCAATGCTGACGAACGTGCCCGGCACGTCCTGAAGATACAGCGCAAAGTCCTCACCGCTCATTTGCAGCTCGGCGTTTTCTACCTGATAGCCTGCGTCTCGGGCAATTTGCTTACTGAAATCGGCCCATTCATTGGTGTTCACGACCGCAGGCGGGCCGGGATACCATTTCAGTTCCGCTTTTGCACCCAGCGCAAGGGCGATGCCGCCAATCAACTGTTCTATTCGTTCCGGTATCTCCGCGCGAATTGCGGCATTGTAGGTGCGAACCGTCCCTTCCAGCTCTACCGTTTGCGGCAGGACGTTCCAGGTATTGCCACCCTGAATGCGCGTGACGCTGATGACCAGCGACTCCAGAGAGCTAAAGCTACGGCTGGGCAGCGTTTGCAGCGCATTGACGATATTGCAGGCGGTGACGATGCTGTCGATGCCCTGTTCGGGTTTGGCCGCGTGTGCGCCTTTTCCCGTAATGTGAATGGCGAAGCGATCCACGTTGGCATAAAACGGGCCGCTGCGTGTAGCGAAGGTGCCAGCAGGAAGTTCAGGCGCATTGTGCAGGCCGAAAACGGCCGCAACATCAGCGAGAGCCCCCGCGCGGATCAACTGTTTGGCGCCAGTCGAGACCTCTTCTGCCGGTTGAAAAAATAATCTGACTTTGCCCGGTAAGACATGCTCACGCTTTTTCAGCAGGCAAGCCGCACCCAGCATCACGGCGGTGTGGAAATCATGGCCACAGGCATGCATGACGCCCGTGTGCTGAGAGCGAAAATCGACATCGACCAGTTCTTCAATCGGCAGCGCATCAATATCTGCCCGCAGTGCAATCGTCGGGCCGCTGCCGTGACCGATTTCGACAACGACGCCGGTGGTTAACGCAAGGGGCAACAGGCGGATGTCTTTCTCTTGTAGCCAGCGGGTAATGTGCGCGGTGGTTTGGTGTTCCTGATTGGACAATTCCGGGTACTGATGCAAGTGCCGTCGCCAGTTAATTAACTGTTGCTCAAATGACGTATCACAACAGGGGATAGATTCAGCCATATCAATACACCTCCTTAACAAAACTTAAACATGCTAAAGGTAGCTGATAGCAACGCAATGGATAAATACCATCTGGTTATATTTCATGTCTTTTTATGATGGTGCTTTTTTGTATTCATTTATTATGAATATTTCTGCTAACAAAATCTGTTATTCATATTTATTTTTTACATCTTTATGCAACATTCTTCTTATTCTGTTTTTTGCTATAGCTGTGGTTTTTATTATGACTATTTATTGCTGTGAATAGCGCTAGCATGCTAACGGATAGTCGCTGAAAATAAGGAAACATCGTGGGATATAAACTCAGTTTATTAGATCAAAGCCCCATCGCCGAAGGAATGAGTGCGTCGCAGGCGTTGGCGCAAACCGTGTCGCTGGCGAAAGTGGCGGAAGCGCTTGGCTATCATCGCTTTTGGGTTTCCGAGCATCATAATTCTGATGAGTTGGCGGGATCGTCTCCCGAGGTCTTGATCACTTGGCTATTGGCACACACCACGACGCTACGCATTGGCTCCGGCGGCGTGATGTTGCAGCACTACAGCCCGTATAAAGTTGCGGAGAATTTCCATGTGATCAGCGCACTGGCGGGCGGGCGTGTGGATTTGGGGATCGGCAAAGCGCCGGGCGGGTTGCCGCTGGCGACGCGGGCGCTACAGCAGGAAATCGGTGAGGTGCAGCGAGTTGCCTTTACGGAGAAGCTACATCAACTGAACCATTTTCTCGACAGCCATGACGAGACGACCGAACGTCTGAACGCGACGCCATTACCTGAACAAACGCCACAGCGCTTTCTGCTGGGTGCCAGCCAGGAGAGTGCGCGATTAGCTGCCTCGCTGGGCTGGAGTTTTGTGTTCGCCGGGTTCATTAACGCCAGTGAAACGCTGCTGACGGAGTCTCTCCTGAGCTATCGGGAGTTGAAGCCCGCCAGCGCCCAGACGCTGCTGTCACTGTCGGTGATTGCCGCTGAACGTCATGAGGATGCGGAGGCACTGGCCAGCACGCAGCATAACTATAAAGTTTATATTGAGAACAAGCCGCCGCTGACGGTAGGCAGTCAGGAGCAGGCCGACAATTTCGTTCGGCAGGCGGGTGCGACGAATTTCCGTATCGAGCAGGAGCCGCGCCATGTGCTTTACGGCACGCCGGAACATATTCATCAGCGTCTGGAGAGCTACCATCAGCGCTTTGGTGTGGATGAATTCATCATCCATACGCCCGTGACATCACCCCGCGAGCGTGAAGCGTCGATTCGGCTGCTGGCACCGCGCTGAGCAATGGTCAAAAAATGTCAGAGCCGCGCTAGCGGTGTTTTTTCAGACAAAACCTTACATATTCCCCCTGTTTGACTGTTCTATACTCAGTAATAAGCAAGGTAAGTTTTACTGACAGAGAAGATGAATAGGGGGAAGAAAAATGATTGGTCTCAACCTAGTCTATCCAGTGTCATATAGCTCAATGCCTGACAAACCCGATCATGTTCAGGGTATCTCCCGCTCGTCGCAACTGTCTGGTTACCCTAATCAGGATGCGTCTAGCCGAACCCGGACGACGTACGACAATAACGCATCGGTCTTTAAGACACCCATAGCCGATGGGGTTAATCGCCCAACGGCAAATAACCAGCTTAATGTTTACGTTTAAGATGGTATCAAGCGGATAAAATGGGCAATCACGTACTGTAAACGATCGTTTTCAGTGCGTAGGTTGCCTTCTTTTTTCTCACTCTATTTGCATCAAACCCTCTTCAAAAAGCATCCTCTAAGTAGTCATTACGTAGGTCTAATCGCGTATTTTTTAACGTGTCGGCTTCCTAAACTTCGTCGCTTTTCGTTTCGGGATGGAAAATATCGTTTATCTGACGGAGGGGGAACGGTAGCGCTATGCCATCGATGGACGCTGTAAATATTTACAATATGTCCATTAACTTTAAAGGAGTGTGGAAGGCTAACCACACTCCTGAGAGGTAAGACTTACTTCTGGTACCTCATCTCCATTCCCTCGCCAGTTGCAATGCAAGGGAGATGAAATTCATTGTCTAAGCTAAAACTGTGGTTTAGTCGCCTTTTGCTGATCCATATATTTGCTCGTAGCGTTTTGCCAGGCGGGATCAAACAATCTCACAGTTGTACTGCCAACAGTCAGCTGGGCTGTATCGGGTTCACACCCCATACCTGACGTAGGCAACGGTTTTTTACACCATATTGGATTCATTCCACCACTTGAAATCGGTCCATATTTTGCGATTGCGGCTTCTTTCATTGCAGTTTCATTTTCTTTCGTCCACGGGATCTCATAGGTAATTAAGGACGCCGCCATGGAGTTAGATTGGTTGAGGGGAACACGTGGTTCAAAACTCACCTGCATACGGGTGCCATTATTTTCATATACAAGGTCCTGAATCTGCGGGCTACCATAAATAAGGGTAGCGTACTGACTTTTCATGGACTTAGAGGCTCTTATTTTATCCGCTGAAACACCAAAATTTTTTTGCATTGCCGCGCGAGCTTCTTCAACACTCATGCCAGTCTTTACGCCGCCGACATCGAAAGATGTTACATCAACCGAACGAACGGCGGGTGCTGAATAGGCAGGGGGAACAAGATAGGGCAGTGCCATAAAGATCGCAGGAGCCAATGCGAATAAATTTTTATTCATCTTCTTTCCTTTAACATTGATTTCAATATTCACCATCTACATCAGAAGTATGGGAGCCTGGCCACAACGCTGAGTATTGTTACATAATTTAACATATACGGGGGCGAGTATGAAAATGATCACACATTAGGATGATTTTATTGGGGTCTATTAATGTGTTCTGCATAAGCCATGTCTGCTCTTCGCGCAATGCAGCCTGTCAGGTTTGATGACGCTCAAACGGACGGATTACCGTACGGCCCGTTCTGAATGGAATCTCTGACCTGTAATTCTGACAAGAACAGATTTTCTTTCGAGAAATAGCCGCCGTCCAGCATCGCGATCAGGCGGTTAATCACTTCGTTGATCATATCGCTCACCGGATCTTTGACGCTGGAGAGCGACGGCTTCAAAAACGGGGCGGTGGGAATATCGTCGAATCCGACGACAGAAACGTCGCGCGGCACGGCAACGCCAGCCTCATCCAGTGCTTTTATCGCGCCAATCGCCATCTCGTCATTGCTGGCGACAACGGCGCTAAACGATACCCGGCTATCGCGTAGGGCAGTAATCGCGAGCGATCCGCTGTGCGGCGTCCATTTTCCTCTCACAATCAGTTCATCCCGTATCGCGATATTGGCCGCCGTCAGGGCATCTTTATAGCCGGAAAGGCGTTCGATAGCCGTCGGCGAATCCAGTGAGCCGGTGATAAAAGCGATATCTCTGTGACCGCGCGCGATCAGATGCTGCGTAGCGTTATAGCTGGAACCCTTATGATCGCAGCAGATGCAGTGGCTCTGATGTTTCCGCAGTTTACGGTTGACCACCATGATCGGCTGCTTGTGCTTCTCGATGATGTCGTCCATCTCATCTACGTTGAGAAAACGGGGATAGATGATGATTGCATCGCAGCGCAACCCCAGCAGGAATTGAATCGCGGCTCTTTCTTCATCGGCGCTGTGTTTGCCATCGACCAGAATCAACTGACGCCCGTTGTCTTCCAGCTTCTTAGCGGCCTGTGACAGCAGTTCGTTAAAATAGCTGCCGTTGTAGAGCGTGTTGGTCACCACCAAACCAATACAGGCTGATTTGCTGGTCGCCAGATTCCGCGCCAGTAAATTGGGCCGATATCCCGTCTCCTCAATGGCCTGATAGACCAGTGCTTTGGTTTCTTCACTGGTATAGCCTTTGCCCGATAGCACGCGCGACACCGTTGCTTTTGATACGCCTGCTTTCTTCGCCACTTCCTGCATTGTCGACATGAGACATCCTGAGACGTTGAATACTCCCATCATTTTACACACTTTATATCGCTCATACGTCAAGTGCCTGCGCGTTGATCGCAAGGGGATGAGTGCGGGTGCGATCGAGGTAAGAATTACATTTCCATGGCGATCGTCATCACATAAGTAAAATATTATAAATTACTCTATTGAAATCTAATCAACATATAAACACTATCATGTGGAACCGGTTACCCATCGGCGTTTCATCACGTTGCATGGAGCAAGGATACCGGCATGAATACTTTCATAACGGTATGAAATTGAATAATAAATGTGCGTAGACCAAGTGATATTGCCGCTTTAGACGCGCTGAGCGGTGTGTTGAGTTTGGTGTCGCGTGCACGATTACGAGAGATTGTTTATCCATGTCAAAGAATTATGCGGCTGTATCCCGTTCGATCGTCGATGCCATCGGTGGTGCTGATAACATCGCTGCCGTGACGCACTGTATGACTCGTCTGCGCTTTGTGCTGAAAGATAATGATGCGGCGAATGTGGCCGAATTGAAGGCGATAAGCGGCGTGTTGGGCGTCGTGAAAAATGATAACCAGTGTCAGGTCATCATTGGCAACACCGTTTCTCAGGCCTACGCGGAAGTGGTGAAACTGCTGCCGGAAGGCGCGGAGGCTGAAAAAGCCGTACCGGTGAACAATAAAATTACGCTGCGACGCATCGGCGCGGGGATTCTGGATGCGCTGATTGGCACGATGTCACCGCTCATTCCAGCGATTATCGGCGGCTCGATGGTGAAACTGCTCGCCATGATCCTCGACATGACCGGGCTGTTTGAAAAGGGGGCATCGACGATAACGATCCTGAATGTGATTGGTGACGGCGCATTCTTCTTCCTGCCGATCATGGTGGCAGCATCTGCGGCAGTAAAATTCAAAACCAATATGTCACTGGCGATTGCTATCGCTGGGGTGCTGGTTCATCCGACGTTTATCGATCTGATGGCAAAAGCGGCGCAGGGTCAGCAGGTGGTGTTTATGGGGCTGACCGTCACGGCGGTGAAGTATACCTACACCGTCATTCCGGCGCTGTGTATGACCTGGATTCTGTCTTATATTGAAAAATGGGTAGACCGCATTACGCCAGCGGTGACCAAAAACTTCCTGAAGCCGATGTTAATCGTGCTGATTGCGTCCCCGATTGCCATCATGCTGATCGGCCCGATTGGGATCTGGATCGGTAGCGGCATTTCTGCGGTGGTGTACACCGTGCATGATTATCTGGGCTGGCTGTCCGTTGCCATCATGGGCGCTATCTGGCCGCTGCTGGTGATGACCGGTATGCACCGTGTGTTTACGCCGACTATTATTCAAACCATCGCCGAGACGGGAAAAGAAGGCATGGTGATGCCGTCTGAAATCGGTGCGAACCTGTCGCTGGGTGGCTCTTCACTGGCGGTTGCCTGGCGCACCAAAAACCCGGAGCTGCGCCAGACGGCGCTGGCTGCGGCGGCATCGGCTATTGTTGCTGGGATCTCTGAACCTGCGCTGTACGGTGTGGCGTTGCGTCTGAAGCGCCCGCTGATCGCCTGTTTAATTACCGGTTTTATCTGTGGTGCCGTTGCGGGTATCGGCGGTCTGGCAAGCCATTCAATGGCCTCGCCGGGGCTGTTTACCAGCGTGCAGTTCTTCGATCCAACCAATCCGATGAGTATTGCCTGGGTATTTGGCGTCATGATTCTGTCCGTCGTGATTTCCTTCTTCGTCACCTTGCTGCTGGGTTTTGAAGACATCCCGGTAGAAGACCAACCGGAAGAGAAACGCGTACAGAGCGATGAGATTTCCGTGCCGCAGCACGCAGCGAACACGAATTAAATGAAGCACTAATTAGTACGAAGGAGAAGAGCGTATGTCTGCATCAACATTTCCCAATGGGTTCTTATGGGGGGGCGCGATTGCGGCCAATCAGGCAGAAGGTGCGTACCTCGAAGGCGGTAAAGGGCTGACGACGGTGGATATGATTCCCCACGGCGTGAATCGTCTGCCGGTGAAACTGGGGCAAGAACCGCGCTTTGCGCTGCGTGAGGATGAGTTTTATCCCAGCCATCAGGCGATCGATTTCTACCATCGCTATAAGGAAGATATTGCGCTGATGGCAGAAATGGGGTTCACGGTGTTCCGCACCTCTATCGCCTGGAGCCGACTTTACCCAAACGGGGATGAGCTGACACCCAACGCGGACGGTATAGCCTTTTATCGCGATATGTTTGCCGAGTGCAAGAAGTACAACATTGAGCCGCTGGTGACGCTGTGCCATTTCGATGTGCCGATGCATCTGGTTACCGAGTACGGTTCATGGCGTAACCGGAAAATGGTGGAATTCTTCTCTCGCTATGCCCGAACCTGCTTTGAAGCCTTCGAT
This sequence comes from Pectobacterium actinidiae, assembly GCF_000803315.1. Lineage (NCBI taxonomy): Bacteria > Pseudomonadati > Pseudomonadota > Gammaproteobacteria > Enterobacterales > Pectobacteriaceae > Pectobacterium > Pectobacterium actinidiae. Next base: position 2,346,481 of record NZ_JRMH01000001.1, on the reverse strand, counting down.
GGGCTGGTGAAATATTGGCTGACGTTTAATGAAATCAATATCTTGCTGCATAGTCCGTTTTCTGGCGCGGGGTTGGCGTTTGCCGACGGGGAAAATCAGGAGCAGGTGAAATACCAGGCTGCGCACCATGAATTGGTGGCGAGCGCGCTGGCGACGAAGATTGCGCATGAGGTTAACCCGGAAAATCAGGTTGGCTGCATGCTGGCTGGCGGCAATTTCTATCCGTGGTCGTGCAAACCGGAAGATGTCTGGGCGGCGCTAAATAAAGATCGAGAGAACCTATTCTTTATTGATGTGCAGGCGCGCGGCACTTATCCGGCGTATACGAGCCGCTTGTTTAAAGAGAAGGGCATCACGATTGTGTCAGAGCCGGGCGATGATGAGATTCTCAAGAATACGGTAGATTTTGTGTCCTTCAGCTATTACGCCTCCCGCTGCGCCTCGGCGGATATGAACGAGCAGAATAGCAGCGCGGCGAACATCGTGAAATCGTTAAAGAACCCGCACATCAAGGCGAGTGAATGGGGTTGGGGAATCGATCCGCTGGGTCTGCGCATCACCATGAACATGATGTATGACCGCTACCAGAAGCCGCTGTTTTTGGTAGAAAACGGGCTGGGTGCGAAGGATGAGATTAACGCACAGGGCGAGATTGATGATGACTATCGCATCAGCTACCTGCGCGAACACATCAGCGCGATGGCGGACGCGATTGGTGACGGTATCCCCGTCATAGGCTACACCTCGTGGGGTTGCATCGATCTGGTTTCTGCTTCTACCGGTGAAATGAGCAAACGCTATGGTTTCATCTATGTCGATCGCGACGACCGGGGAGAAGGGACATTAGCCAGAAAGAAAAAGAAATCGTTCTACTGGTACAAGAAGGTTATCGCCAGCAACGGGTCTGACCTGAGCTAAAGGCAATAAGGTTGCTCAGCTATTTCTGCTCTAGCCCCCTGACGGAGACGTTTGGGGGCTATTTTTTTCCAACAATACGAAGAACGTGAATTGTGGTTTTGGCTTGTTTGTGCATAATCGAGCAATTAAATTGCACTTAATCGAGCATTGGTGAGCATTACGGTGCATCCCCCTATGCTTAATGACGACGTCATGCCAACACGATAGGAAGGTAAAACATCATGAGTCAGTCGCTTCCCGATATTGCTTTTTTTCACGAACTCGCCACGTTGGCCAGTCAGGAAACGTTACCGCGTTTTCGTTCCCTTAGTGCAAACCAAATAGAGACGAAGCCGAAAGAAGGCTTTCGCTTTGATCCGGTCACGGAAGCTGACCGAGAGGCGGAGCGGGTCATCCGCGAGCACATCACGCGTCATTACCCCGATCACGCGATTATGGGGGAAGAATTTGGCCTGAGCGGGGAAGGCCCAGTGCGCTGGGTCTTGGATCCGGTGGATGGCACCCGGCCTTTCTTATGTGGCTTACCCGTATGGGGAACGTTAATCGGTCTGCTACACCATGAACGCGCCGTGATGGGGATGATGAGTCAGGCGTTTACCGGAGAGCGTTTCTGGGCCGATGGTTCACAGGCCTGGCATAGCGATCGGCAGGGAGAAAAGCGCTTAAGCACGCGCAAAGGCGTGTCGCTCGAACAGGCGATTCTTCACACTACCGCCCCGGAAGCGCTGAGTATGCATCCCGCAGTTCGCTTCGCAGCTCTAACCGAGAGTACGCTGATGACGCGCTACGGCGGCGAGTGTTATGCGATGGCGATGCTGGCGGCTGGCCAGATTGATATCTGCGTGGAATTTGGATTGCAGCCTTACGACATTGTTGCGCTGATCCCGATTATTGAGCAGGCGGGCGGCATCATTACCGACCTCAACGGGCAGCGGGTGGAAGCAGGCGGCACGGTGGTCGCGACCGGTAGCCCGGATCTGCACCAACAGGTTTTAGACATTCTGAACGGAACGCGGTCTGCATAACCCTCTGACAATGTGAAAGACGATAGCTGAAAAGGAATCATGATGAGAGTGGCACACGTGGCGTTATGGACGGCCGATCTGGCTGCTCAGGCAGCATTTTGGCAGGAATTTTTCTCCGCTCAGGTGGGGGAAAAGTATGTGAGCCGGAATCGTCCCGGTTTTGAATCGCACTTCGTTCAACTTGGCGAGGGGGCTTCCATTGAGCTGATGACGCTACCAGTGTTGGCGGAAGCCTTAAGCAATAAAGAAGGCTGCGGCTGGGCACATGTTGCGATTTCGGTTGGGAGCAAGGCGGATGTGGAAGCGTTAGCCAGCAAAGCGGCGGAACGCGGCATTCTGGTTGCCCAGCCTCGAATGACGGGGGACGGATTTTATGAAGCGATCGTCAGCGACCCTGATGGTAATCTGATTGAGATAACGTCAGACTGATTAGGGAACCACTTTGTATGCTGCACAAACTGCCTTCATTCGATCGACAACATACTGCGATGCTGATTTACGCTGGTGAAATCCGGTTCGGTCCTCCTTATTTTTCGCTGTCCATCGATGGAAAAGCACTGGAAGGGCGCGTTTTCGGCAAAGACATGCTGTGGTCGCCGGATTCTCGCTATTTGGTCGTGCAGGAGTGGCTCTCTACGGCGGAACGCGACGGCCCGCAAACGGCTTTACTCTGTATTGATGTGCTCGAAGAACGGCAATGTCAGGTTTCTCAGGCTGCGGGAGGATTTATCGTCCCCGTGCGTTTCGAGGACGATAAGTTGGTCTATGAGAAACAGTATTTTGGTGCAGAAAAAAACGGTATTACGGAATACGAGATCCCGTTTACTACACTTCCGCGCTGGGGGGCGCTGCGACTGGGTTGAACTCTCAATCTTCCCAATGGAACAGCGCATCGAACTGTGTGAAGCCGCGAGCTGTGAGCACTGTCGGCACGCGAGTCCCGGTGGGTAGCAACGATGTCAACTGTTCCTTATAAGCGCGCACAAGCCCACACTTCTCTAGTGCTGATTGAACCTGCTGGCTCAATTCAATAACGGCTGGCGTTTCCAACCTATCGATCATCTCCATGTCTGGAAGTGCTTGAGAACCGCCCTGAGCGTGCCAGTGTTTCTCACTCTCCATAAAAACGAAATAGGGCGACAGGCGGCTTAATAAAACGGTCAATCCGGTGTGCTCTTCACCATAGTGAACCGGGCGTTTGGCATTAAAATCCGGCATGTTCTTATAAAACCAGGCGTCGACAAAAGACGCATACCCAGAGCCGTAGTGATTCCATTCTATCCTCGATTTGGTGTGGGTCACGCGCATGACCTGTGCGCAAATCCCTTTAAAATGCTTTTCGATCGCCTGTTCATCATTACTTACCCAGGGGTATTCATCCGAAATACACTGTGCCACGGGCTGTAAAAGACATGTGACATCGTGCGGAGAAAGCAATGGCGAGACGGCTTGATGAATTTTACTTGCTGAATCACGTGCCATTTTTCGCTCCTTAAGTAATGGCTTAGCTTTCACAACAAACCGTATAAATTTCTTTCTACGGCAAACGCTTGCTGCGCCTATCTTAACATTCTAATTGAGTAACTCGTTTGCCTAGTTGGAGAAAGCTAGAACGGCGGGAGAAAGAAAACGCTGGTGCGATGCGGGTTGTGTGCTGTCTGCAAGGTCTCTGGCAGGGTAACCCCGCCGACTTTAATATTATTAGACAAAACCAAACGCTCAATGATTTTTCATGGTTTAATTGTTATATTATAACATAACAATTGGTGCGTAGGGAGATTATCGCGACGAAGGTTTAAAAGCTCAACATTCGTGGTGATGAATCATCCTGAAGCGGAAAAGTAAAAATGCAAACGACCTTGAATCATTAGAGAGTGTGAAATATGGCGGACGTTGTAGCTCGACAGAAAACAGATGCAAGATTACCTGTGACCGTACTATCCGGCTTTCTCGGCGCGGGGAAGACCACGTTACTTAACCATATTCTGAATAATCGCGCTGGCCGACGCGTCGCGGTGATCGTCAACGACATGTCAGAAGTGAATATTGATGCTGCACTGGTGAGGGAGGGCGGCGCTGAGCTTTCACGGACGGATGAAAAGTTGGTGGAGATGAGCAACGGCTGTATCTGTTGCACGCTGCGTGAAGACCTGCTGATCGAGGTTAATCGGCTGGCGAAAGAAGGACGTTTTGATCAGTTGGTCATTGAATCAACCGGTATCGCGGAACCTCTTCCGGTCGCGGAGACCTTCACGTTTGCGGGTGACGATGGGCAAAGCCTTTCTGAAGTGGCTCGGCTGGATACGATGGTGACCGTTATCGATGGATATAATTTCTTAAAAGATTACACGTCGGTGGACAGCATCCATTCACGCGGAGAATCGTTAGGAGAGGGGGACGAGCGCAGCGTGGTGGATTTGCTGATCGACCAGATCGAATTCTGCAATGTCATTATCCTCAACAAAACCGACCTTATTGATGCGGCACAACAGCAGAAGTTGGTTGCGATTGTTCGTTCACTGAATCCGGGCGCAAAAATACTTCATGCGCAATTTGGTGCTGTGCCGTTGAACGAGGTGCTCGACACGGGATTGTTTGATTTCGACAAAGCGGCGCAGGCCCCTGGATGGTTGAAAGAGCTACGCGGCGAGCATACGCCTGAAACGGAGGAATATGGCATCGCCAGCTTTGTTTTCCGCGCGCGTCGGCCGTTTCATCCTGCCCGCTTCGCGCAGGTCATGGAAAACTCGCTCACCGGAGTTGTCAGATCTAAAGGCTATTTTTGGTTGGCAAGCCGTCCGGAATATGCCGGATCGTGGTCTCAGGCCGGCGGCGTGGCGCGTCAGGGGCTGGCTGGTTCATGGTGGGTCAGCGCGCCAAAAGAAAGATGGCCGACAGATAGTGAATCGCTAGATTACATTCGTTCCATATGGGTGGATGGCGTGGGTGATGCGCGGCAGGAACTGGTGTTTATCGGTATCGATATGGATGAATACGCACTGCGAACCCGTCTGGAAGCCGCACTGCTGACGGACAAAGAAATGGCAGAAGGGCTGGCGATGTGGCTCAATTATCCGGATCCGATAGCGCCTTGGTTTGCGTCATAATGTGTGGGGAATCTAAAAAAATCTGATTGCTCAGGCGGTGAGGGGATTTATCGTCCCCGTACGTTTCGAGGACGATAAACCGATCTATGAAAAACAGTATGTTGATGCAGAAAGAAACGGTCTCACAGAGTACGTGATCCCGTTTTACCGCGCTTCTACGCTGGCGTGCGCTGCGGCTGCGTCAGATTTCATAGAGAACATTATGCGCTTCTGTCGGCGAAGGGAGTTCCCATTTCGTCAGCATACCTTGCAGCGTTTTATTGCTCAATGTGGTGTCACGTTTCCCGTTGCGGCGCAGTAATTCCTGACGCGGACGCTCCAGATAGACGATCTCCACATCTGCGCCGTAGGCATAACACAGATCCAACGTGCGGGTGCGCATTTGCTGGCTGAGATGCGTGGCATTCCATACGAACGGTGCATGTGTTCGCAGCAGCGAGCGTGCTTTGTCAGTCGCCCAATGCACCGCTTTCCCTTCATTTTCGCCATGTTTCAGCCCCAATTCTGTTCGCGCATCGTCGAAAGAAACCACGGGTAAATTGGGCCGATGCGTTCGCACCCAGGTGTCTTTTCCCGAAGCCGGCAAACCGCACATCACGGTGACCTTTGAACCCGGTTCCTGAAACAGTGGGTAGTCTGGGTGCACATCGGCTCCACGAAAATAACTCAAGCGTGTATGAGCATCGACAAACGCTCTCGGCTGACCGTAACAGCCTTCTTCCCGCGCCAGTTCGCGAAACAGCTCAATACTGTCGAGCACGCGCGCTTGATCCTGACAGATGCGCCCACGCATATCGGCTTCCGCCAGCGTTGCCAGCAGCGGAATGCTCAACTGCCATGACAGCTCGCGAATCGTAAAGATCGGCGACATCCGACGGCGTTCATCCTCAAGGCAGTAAAACGGCACTTGATGCACCGAAATTAACCGGCAAATCGCTTCCCGAATCGCAAACGGAACGTCTGCATCCCACAGCAGCACCCGAGCGTCGATGGCTCCTTTGCGCGAATGCCCCGGTTGACCAATCTGACCCGTTACTGGGTCAATCACTGTCGTGCGGTATTTGGCAACGTCATGCAGCAATGCGGCAAAAAACAAGATTTCCTGCTGCTCGCGCGTGGCTGCCTGGTAATCGGGAAGCTGCAATAGCGACTCGACCACCATGATGGTGTGTGTCCAGACATCGCCTTCGCCGTGATAGCGTGGCTCCTGCGGCGTCTCTTTGGCGCGTTGAAGCACCGGGAACGCATCCAGACAATCTGCAAAATCTGGCTGTACGCCAGAGACGGGGACTAATCCCCTGATAGTATTCCACTCCATGAGAGGTGCACTCCTTACTTATTGGGCATGGCGGCGGCGAGTGCGTCCAAAGAACGCAGCGTATTCAGCCCCAGCATTTCCCAGGATACTTGTGGACAAGGCGCGTACAGATCAACGCCTTCAGCCAGTTGGTTCGGCAGAATTGGGCGTCGGGAATGATGCGATCCGCTGTCCAGAATGGTCTGGATAAAGTCATGGCGCACCAGCTTGTAACGTGCCAGTACCTGTTCATCATCTTCAACCTTCAGATACAGGCCTTCCGAACGATCCGATTTATCGGTTTGCTGCCAGCACAGCGCGAGCGGTAAGCCTTCACGCTGCACGGTGGATTCAAACGCCGTCTTCCAGTTCTGGCTTTTTGCCAGCGAACGGAACACCAGCTTCCACAACAACGCCGGATTTGTTGGCATCTCCCCGGCATAGAGCACCGGAACGGACAACACGGGTGAACCTGCCAGCATCGCGTGTCGGCGCGCCGTCGATAAAAAAATGCCGTCACGACGATCGTAAAGATCAAATTCGTGAAAATAGTGCGGCAACCGGTCGTAAAACACGGAATGCTTGCTGTACGCCCATTCGCCGTACATCACGAAGCGGTCTTCCAGCAGCTCAAGAAAACGCATTTCGTGCGCGGTTGCCCAGAGCTTGAACTGATTGAACTGGCGCTCCCGCGAGCCACCAGCCAGATAGTGGCCGCGCGATTGGAGCAGGAGTTCCGCCGTTTCATTGAAGGACACGCCGCTGTTCGCGCCGTCGATCTTTTCTTCGATCACGACGTAACGACCTGCCAATGCTTTCAGTGAAATTTGATCCGACGCATCATCGCCGGGCTGTAAACGCGAACCTTCCAGATGAGGAGTACGCGGATATTTTACTAACGGTATTGAATGTAAATACATGTTTTTCGCCTGCTGCGTTATTGGCGCAGCCAGGCCCATCTATGAAAAAAGAGGGCCGACGAACGTGTTCTGGCGCGAGTCTATAGGCTGTCCACTGGCATTCCAGAGGTCAGAGTCGCGGGGGTAGGAGGCGGAAGATTCATTTTCTGCTCCGCGCAATGGCAGAAAGAAAAGGGGAACGCGTACCGCAGCCAACGCTGGCGCAGACTGCGCCGAATCGAGGCTGCTTAATGCAGTCGTCGGCGGTTAGAGGGGGGCTGACGTAAAGGGCACTTTGGGGCTCCACATGACACATTGGGGGTGAGTAAACGGCGCGATTCTAGCGAAGGAATTATCCGACAACAAGTTTTTGTATAAAAAATGCTATGCTTTCCTGTCGTTGTAGAACGTGTTGTCGCGTTTAAACGTGATCAGAATAGCGATCGGTGAGAGAAAGAAATGCACACAATGAATCGTAGAGGAAAATAATGAAAATCAGTGCGATAAAGAAAGGGATTGCGAGTCTGTTACTGGTGCTGCCGTTGCACGGATTTGCCGAGACAAAAGATCCAGATTTGTTCGTTGGCTATACCACGCAGGATCTTACCGATGCATTACCTGCACAGCTGTTGAACATGATTCAACGAGACAAAGTGGTTGATGCGGCAAACCACATGGTGCAAACCGAGTATGTTGACCCTACGACAGGCAATAAGGCGTTGGTTTCACTCTTCATGCTGCCGCCAGATAAAGATGGCAACGTCCCGATTGCCTCCAAGCCTAGCGATCTGGATGCGGTGATCGCCAGTACCGAAAAAGAGATGCTGCGCCAGCGCATCAAGCCCGACCAGCGTGCGGGTAACATTGATGATGCGACGCCTTTTCGCTGTTTACAAACGATTCTGAATAACAAAGTTCTGCATTCGCTGTGCTCGACGCTGATTAAAGGACGCGTGCTGGAAGTGCAGGCGATCAACACGGTTGAAAATACTCAGGATGAAGCTGGGCTGAATAAGATTATTGGGCAACAAAATGAGTTTGTTGTCGGGATGGGAAAAACGCTGCTGGCGCTTAAGAAGTCATCTTCGCCGACTCAGTAGAGCAGGCGTTAGCGGCGACAGACTGCCATTGTTCTTCATCAACATTCCTGAGCGAAGGCGAGCACCTTCGCTTTTTTTGCACCAACAATCCCCCGGTTCTCCCTTGCCAGATTCTCTACGTTCGTGCATAACTTGCCGGAGCCAGAGGGGCAATGCCTGAAATCATCAGGACGACACTGACATTCATGACGAATAATCTTCATCACGAAACGACATCGGATAAACGCTATGCTTTTTTTACTCGTTTTGGCTGTGATTGCAGTCGCCGTTTACGGCTGGTTAAAACAGCCGCAGTATGTATCACCAGAGGTAAAGCCCCAGCCGGAAAACCCACTCTTTCGCGATGGCGCGTTTCATAACCCGGTTGCTCGCCCGACGGTGGATAGCCAGAACCGGTTCGCGCTGCTGTATCGCTTTCTTTTCGAGAAAGACGCTGGCGCGCTACCTGATGCCCGGTTGCCGTCGGAAAAAACCAATCTGCATCAGTTGAGTAAAACGGATGACGTCATCATCTGGATGGGACACTCCAGCTATTTTATTCAACTGGAAGGGAAAACGTTCCTGCTGGATCCGGTATTTAGCGACAACGCCTCGCCAGTGCCGCGCACCAATGTCGCCTTTAAGGGCAGCAACGTGTATACAGCGGACGATGTTCCCGAAATCGACTATCTGCTGATCACCCACGATCACTGGGATCATCTGGATTACCCCACGCTGAACGCGCTACGCGGGAAAATCCGCCGTATTGTCACGCCAACTGGCGTGGGTTCCTATTTTGTAAAATGGGGTTTCCCGCAGAAAGATATTACGGAAGGCGGCTGGTTCAGTTGCCTGAAAGAGAACGGGGTCGACATTCATGTGCTTCCTACACAGCATTTTTCCGGTCGACTCCTGAAGCATAACCAAACGCTGTGGGGATCATTTGCGCTGATCACGCCACAGTATCGCCTGTATCTCGGCGGGGACAGCGGCTATGGCGCGCATTACAAGGAGATCGTTGCGCGTCTGGGTGGATTCGATATCGCAATACTGGAATGCGGGCAATACGATCGGGATTGGCCTCACGTTCACATGACGCCGGAAGAGAGCGCACGGGCAGCCAGTGATTTGCAGGCCAAAGCGGTATTGCCGAGCCATAACAGCAAATTTAAGCTGGCGCACCATCGCTGGAACGATCCGCTGGAGCGAATTGCACAGGCCAGCGAAAATCAAGACTGGCGCTTAATGACCCCCCGCATTGGTGAATGCGTTCAGGTTGATAATCCGCAGCAGACGTTTAGCCAGTGGTGGTGTTCTCGTCTAGACAGCTAGGTTTATAGTTATGGACGTTTACTTGAATACTGGTAAACAGGCACAGTAAGGTGGCTCGAGAATCAACGCGGTTTAGCGGTATCATGCCGCCTGCTACCCGATCATGCTTCGTGAAAATCGATAGCAAAACCTTGTGCTTTCCAGTGAGCGAGTTGTTCACTCTGGCTACGAGATAGCGTTTTACCTGTCCATACAAGAATGTGCTGACCAGGAAAGAGTTCCGGGCGGGGCGAGCTGAGCGGTTCCGCCAGCACCTCAATGTGCCAACCCTGCTGCGAAAGACGCCACGCTTCTAGCCATAGGCGAGTGCGGTCATCGGTATCCCATGCGATCAGTAATGCATTTTTACCTTTTTTCTTACGTGTCTCAGCAAGGCATAGAACAGCATATTCAATGAGTACACCATCCAGCAGGCTAGACATCGTGCGTGACGTGTTTTGATCAAGACTGAGGCGCTGACGTACGGGGATAAAAACATGATCGATGATTGCATCGGCAGGGTGTTCGCTACTTATTGCCATAATCATGGTTCGCAATTTGGCGGGGCGAACATGACGTAGTACCGTCATCATCTCTTCCTGAAATGATGACCAGCCATCATTGATGGCAACGCTTTTTTCTTCTAGCAGCGCTTTAACCTTACCAACAGGAACGCCGCTTTCTACCCAACGCTTAATTTCTTTGATTCGCTGAATATCGCTTTCATCAAACTGGCGATGCCCACCTTCGCTACGTTGCGGTTTCAGCAATCCGTAGCGCCGTTGCCAGGCACGCAGTGTTACAGGGTTAATTCCACATCGCTCGGCTACGTCACCGATACTATAAAAGGTCATTGACTCCCTCATGTTAAAAACCTACCAGCCTGCACCTAAAACTAACGAATCAGAGCAAGTTGTACAAATTTTTTTTTACTGTACAGGTAAGCTAGCCCCACCATATTCCCCGATATCGTGCTTATTTAAAAAACGGATTTTTTTTCTGGCCAGGCAATCGCGGGGATTCTACCTATCTCTGGTTTGGCAAACAGATATCCCTGAAACAGAGAAATTCCCGCAGATTCGAGCCACATCCACTCTTCGGGCTTTTCAACACCTACGGCAGAAACTGAAATTTCAAGTGAGGTACAGCATTTGATAATCGCTTGAATAATAGCCTGACGAGAGCCACTTCTGTGTACATCCTTGATGAGATCTCGATTAATCTTGATCCGGTCTGGTTGAAATTGGGCAAGTAATAACAGCCCAGCAAATCCCGCTCCAAAGTGATCAATGGCTAAGCGGATACCCGCGGCTTTCAACAGCCTGACAGCATCAGTAAATTCGTCAAAGCGTGAGATAACCTCACTTTCAGTAAATTCAATAATGACCTGTTCTGGAACCAGCCCATGCGCCTGAATTTCCTGCAAAAGAAAGTTGACTGCCTGGGGGATCTTAACCAACGTCATAGGCCTAAGATTAACAGACAGACTCTGTTCTCCTATCGGTAACGCTGAGGCCATGGCAAATGCAATTTTTTTACTTCTGAGGTCTGCTTCGTAGATTTCATCGTCTGTCAGCCCCTCGAAATAAGCATGGGGGGGGGCACCCGATGGCGTACGGATCAAGGCTTCCAGCGCCACTATTTGTTGAGAAAGTGGGTCGATAATCGGTTGGAATGCAAAGCTACAGTCAGATGCTTGATCTGCGGCAACGACTTTTGACAGCGCGGCATTGTCATCGAGAACAAATTCCCATGAGTCAGCAGGGGGAATTTCAAAGTAGTTCTCTTTTTCTCTGTCTTCAACGAACGTTCTAAAGAATTGGAGTGCCCGATCATCATAGGTTAATTGATACTTAGATGTGCCTTTATCCAGTAAATTCTGCAGTACTTCATGCCTGTCATACTTTCTTAAATCAACGAGTTCCATCCCTACTTTACCAAACCGGCGCGATGGTGCGTAGTCACATAAAAGCTCTACAACGTTATAGTGACGAGGGTCTTCGCAGATATTGCGGTAGATAGGAATAACATTTTCCTCAGGCCCCTCAAGCAGTTGGAAAAAATGGGTGCCGTTGAAAAGCAAAATTCCTGTTACGTCAGCCTGGCTATTCTTTTCATTTGCAGCAGCCACCATGTCTTCTAGTGTGTTAATCGGAATATTGTCGCAGAGATGGCTACGGTAAATGATGGTAGTGAGCATGGTTGTTCCGAGGCAAAAATGAATGATTCAATACAGTAGCAGATGGTTATCTACACGTCTTGTAGGGAATGACGCTTGTTTCAAAGATAATGGGAGGATGTAATGCCTTGGCATGACTACGCTTTTCCTGATGTATTGATTGTTTGATTTGTGTTTTCTTGAATCTGTTGGATGTGTACAAGTTCATTAGGTCGCTGTAGTGTTGATTTTTTCAAGTAATTGAAATGTATTGCAATTTATTTTTGCCGAAGATTTTTCGAAAAAACCTGTACAATTTTTATGTACGAACTCCTCGTTTTTGTATAAGTTTAACAATAATTTCACTGATTACTAAAGATTAAAGGAGTGACATATGCATCAGAATGGTTACATTCCAGATACTGCTAATGCCATTACCCGGTATTTCAACAAAGCGACTTTGCCTAGCCAGCAGGAAACGTTAGGGCAAATTGTCGTTGAGATCCTGAGCGAAGGAAAAAACCTAAGCCGAAAAGCCATCTGCGATAAATTGTTGCGTCGGGTTGAGCTGGCTTGCGATGCCGAAGAAGAAAAACACTATTACACGTTAATCGGTCTGCTTTTTGATCGTTAAGCGCACCAATAAATGTTTTAGATTGATGTTATCAAAGTCAACTCTGTCAGGAGGCAGTGAAGGTTTCGCCTAGGTGCGGTAATTTTTTCTGGCTCTTCCATCAGAGCAACTGACTAATGCCGCGTTCCGCTCCGATCATTGCGGCGACCAGAGACGCAGTTATGAAAAGTAGTGAAATTAATCAACTGACAGATGAACTAATCGGAGAGGCGGTATTGTCCCTCCTCAAGGAACATTGTCCCATCAGCCTTCAGGCGCTTATTGTGAAGCTGAAAGCAATGGAATCTCATGAAGCTAACAGGTTGCGGCGAGAGACAATGGCACGAATTATTGCTGAAATGAGCCACAATAATGGTGCGACTGTAAATATCAGCCCAACGAATGAGCAAAGCGGTAGGGACAATGGAGACATGGGTAATGTCTATCCATTGTTTGGCGACAACCAGCAGGGTAGTTCCGATAAAAAGCACTGACAGTATCTAATGACAAATAAATCAATAACGGTGTGAATACATGAGTCAGACTATACTTAAAGAGTCAGAAAATTATGCAGATATCCCAGATACGATCCTGTCTGAGTATTTTCGTAATGCAGGCGATATGCTGGCAGATGAATCCGCAATGCTCGGTGCGGTTATTCGCAGTATGCTTGCCAGGGGTGAGCCCCTGACCAATAAAACGATTATTCTGCGTCTGATGGGATTACTTGAGTTAACGGATGACGTGGTTAAGGTCGATATTATTCGTAAGACGTTGGAAATCATCGTGGATCATACAACGGACGATATTTGAACCGATGATGAAACCCCGCCCGATTTACGTGATGAGGCTTATCTTCACTTCCCGTTGAGCATTTCAACTGCGTTTCCATCAAATTATCTCAGGCGTCATGAAATGAAAAATCCACGCAACTGCGTGGATTTTAGGGTGTTTGTCGGTCTTCATGAGATGTTGTGATATCCCATGAGACAACCGAATCAAATTAGACGTTGAACAGGAAATTCATCACATCGCCATCTTTTACGATGTATTCCTTACCTTCTGAACGCATTTTTCCGGCTTCTTTTGCACCTTGTTCACCTTTGTAGGTGATGAAGTCTTCATAGGCGATAGTCTGTGCGCGGATGAAGCCTTTTTCGAAGTCGGTGTGGATCTTACCGGCGGCCTGCGGTGCGGTGGCGCCGACAGGGATTGTCCATGCACGAACTTCTTTCACACCAGCGGTGAAGTAAGTTTGCAGATTCAGCAGTTCATAGCCCGCACGGATTACGCGGTTCAGGCCTGGTTCTTCTAAACCTAACTCAGCCATGAATTCTTCACGGTCTGCATCATCCAGCTCCGCAATATCGGATTCAACGGCGGCACAGACAGCGACGACGACAGAACCCTCAGCGGCTGCGATTTCGCGCACTTTATCGAGGTATGGATTGTTTTCGAAACCGTCTTCGTTGACGTTGGCGATGTACATCGTTGGCTTCAGCGTAAGGAAGCTCAGGTAGCGGATGGCTGCTTTATCTTCATCGCTTAAATCCAGCGAACGCAGCATGCCAGCGTTTTCCAACTGTGGTAAACATTTCTCTAACGCGGCCAGTTCGGCTTTAGCATCTTTATCGCCGCCTTTCGCTCTCTTCTGCACGCGATGAATGGCGCGTTCACAGGTGTCGAGGTCAGACAGGGCTAATTCAGTGTTGATGACTTCGATGTCATCAGCTGGATCAACTTTATTGTTTACGTGGATAATGTTGTCGTTTTCAAAGCAGCGTACAACGTGGCCGATGGCTTCCGTTTCACGAATGTTAGTCAGAAACTGGTTACCTAAGCCTTCGCCTTTAGACGCACCTTTTACCAGACCGGCGATATCGACAAATTCCATCGTGGTAGGAAGGATACGCTGTGGCTTAACGATTTCAGCCAGTTTGTCCAAACGTGGATCAGGCATTGGTACTACGCCAGTATTCGGCTCGATGGTACAAAACGGGAAGTTGGCCGCTTCGATGCCGGCTTTGGTCAACGCATTGAACAGAGTGGATTTACCGACGTTAGGCAGCCCAACGATACCGCATTTGAATCCCATGTTTATATCACCTTAAATAACTTATTAATCAGGCAATTACTATCTCTTGCCTGTCAGAATGGAAATATTTCGGCCGATTATACACGGAATAGCGATTTATCTCGATCTACCATCCGCATTCTGACCAGATTATGCCGCTTTGAAGGCATGCAAGCGGTTCATCGCTTTGATCATGTCTTCTTTCATCAGGATTTCTGTGCAGCGTACGGCTTCGTCAATGGCATCGTCGATCAGCGTCTGCTCGCTCATCGGCGGTTTTCCCAGTACAAAACCGGTCACTTTGCTTTTATCACCCGGATGGCCGATACCAATGCGTAAACGATGGAAGTTCGGGGTGTTGCCCAATTTACTGATGATGTCTTTCAGACCGTTGTGGCCGCCGTGGCCGCCACCCAGCTTAAGTTTGGCAATTCCCGGTAATAAATCCAGCTCATCGTGTGCAACCAGAATTTCATCAGGCTGAATACGGTAGAAGGTGGCCATTGCCGCGACGGCTTTTCCGCTCAGGTTCATGAACGTAGTGGGAACCAGCAGGCGTACATCTTGCCCAGCCAGGCTCAGGCGGGAGGTGTAGCCGAAAAATTTGCTTTCTTCTTTTAGCGGCTGACGGTAAGAATCCGCCAGACGGTCGACAAACCAGGCACCCGCATTATGGCGAGTGGCGGCGTATTCAGCGCCGGGATTCGCCAGGCCGACAATTAATTTAATGCTGCTCACGGTATATTCCAGATTACGTGCTTAAACTTACGCAGGGTAGTGTGATAATAAGAACGCTAGTTTACACACCGTGTGGTTGATAGCCAAATCTCGGTGTCGGAATGTAAATGCAGTGTTATTTGTTTAGCTATGTGATTATTGGGGTTTTTGTCTATTTATTTGTTTAAACGTAAAAAAATATTAATCATTCCCCTTATCTGTGATCCCTCCCGCAATCATCCAAGTACATTATTGTCTATAATTACATCAATGATAAGACAGTAAACAGTAATGGCACTCCGATTCATCCACAGAATTAATCTGGAGGTGGCAGATGAAACGCAAGAACGTGGCTGCATTAGGTAATGTGTTGATGGGGCTTGGTATGATTCTGATGATTGGTGGCATTGGCTTCTCCATCGCCAGTCAGTTTCCTAAGCTAAATGTCCCTGAATATATGACTTACATTGATCTGGTCAGTATTTTTTCTGGCGCAATATTTTGGTTGGTGGGAGCGCGCATTAGCGGGCGTGAGGAAGTTGCAGACCGTTATTGGTGGGTTAAACACTTCGATAAACGTTGCCGCCGCCAGCACCATCCATAGGTGTTAATAAGAATAAATATTAGAGCCGCTGTAGCCTCGCTATGGCGGTTTTTTTATACGTCAGAAGCGGTAAAAATAAGAAAGCCACCTTGTGACAGGTGGCTTCATCATTATCGTTTGTGATCGGTTACCCGATCAGCGGCGATTAATGTTCAAACATCGCAGAAATAGATTCTTCGTTACTGATACGACGAATCGCTTCGGCCAACATTCCGGACAGCGTCAACGTACGAACATTCGGCAGTGAACGAATGTTTTCCGCCAGCGGAATGGTATCGCAGACAATCACTTCATCAATGACAGAGTTCTTGATGTTCTCGTAAGCATTGCCTGAGAAGATTGGGTGTGTGGCATAAGCGAATACACGTTTAGCACCACGTTCTTTCAGCGCTTCCGCCGCTTTGCACAGCGTGCCACCGGTGTCGATCATATCGTCAACCAGTACACAGTCACGACCAGCGACGTCACCGATGATGTGCATCACCTGAGAAACGTTGGCACGTGGACGGCGCTTGTCGATGATCGCCATGTCGGTATCGTTCAGCAGTTTAGCGATTGCGCGGGCACGCACAACGCCACCGATATCAGGAGAAACCACGATCGGGTTTTCCAGATTCTGTTGCAACATGTCTTCCAGCAGGATCGGGCTACCGAATACGTTATCTACCGGGACATCGAAGAAACCCTGAATCTGCTCAGCGTGCAGATCAACAGTCAGGACACGGTCAACACCCACGCTGGACAGGAAGTCAGCAACGACTTTCGCGGTGATTGGCACACGTGCGGAACGCACGCGACGATCCTGACGGGCATAGCCGAAGTAGGGGATAACGGCGGTAATACGTCCCGCGGAAGCGCGACGCAGAGCATCAACCATCACAACCAGTTCCATCAGGTTGTCATTGGTGGGTGCACAGGTGGACTGGATGATGAAAATATCACCACCGCGTACATTTTCATTGATTTGCACGCTGACTTCGCCATCGCTAAAACGACCGACAGCGGCGTCGCCAAGGCTAGTGTACAAACGGTTGGCAATACGTTGTGCTAGTTCCGGGATGGCGTTACCAGCAAAAAGCTTCATATCAGGCACGAGAAGAACCTCAGGCTTGCGTCCAGAGAAATATTGCACCTGCCAAGCAAGGAAGAACAACAGGTACAATATGCATACGGGTGTATGAATTAAGTTTGCTACAGACTGGCCGCGTGGCAGCCGGTGTGTGGCAAAACCTAACGTTGCCCAGAAAGCGTACGTTGTAGCGGAGAGATATTAACACCTCTCGCGACGAAACCGTTTAACCATTCCGGGGCCTGGTCAAGCACCTGACGGGCTGCGGACTCGGTGTCAAACTCTGCAAACACACAAGCTCCCGTTCCAGTCAGGCGCGCCGGGGCATATTCTAGCAGCCATGAAAGTAGCTGTTCAACCTCACGAAAACGTTTTCTTGCGATAGCTTCACAATCATTGACGAAGGTCTGGTTTAATAAAGTTTCTAAATCACGAATTGGCGAATTTCGCGTCAACTCAGGATCGCCGAAAATCAACGGTGTGGAGATACTTACGCCAGGGTGGGCGACCAGATACCATTTCTCTGGCGGATTCGCAGGTGTTAACTGTTCACCAATACCTTCGGCAAAGGCAGCATGCCCACGAACAAAGACGGGAACATCTGCACCTAATTGCAGGCCCAATTCGGCCAACGTATCAACGTTCAGCCCGCTTTGCCACAAATGGTTGAGAGCGACCAAAACGGTCGCCGCATTGGATGACCCACCGCCAAGCCCACCGCCCATTGGCAGGCACTTATCGATGCTGATGTCTGCGCCGAACCGGGCAGGGCGAATAGCATGGCGTTCGCAGTGTTGCTGTAATAAGCGTGCGGCGCGGACGATCAGATTTTGCTCGTTCGCTACCCCGTCGACAGGAGTAAGCAGGTTAATCTGGTCGTCATCACGTGGTCGAATCGTCAGGGTATCGCCGTAATCCAGAAACTGGAATAGCGTTTGCAACAGGTGGTAGCCGTCCTCTCTCTGACCGGTAATATACAGGAACAGGTTCAGTTTGGCGGGGGCAGGCCATGTCTCGATAACCGTCGGTTGCATCGCTTATTTAACCATCCAGTTATTCATCTTCAGCTTAATACGCTGTTCACCCTGAATCAGCTCCAGGCTGGTTGGCAGTGGAGGTGTCAGCTCGGTGTTGTAACTCTGATAGCTGACATTCCAGTTTTGATTGCCTTGGCGATAGGTGATGGTTTTCAGCAGGTAGCGTTCATCCAACGTGAATTCGGTCGCATCACCTGGGATGCCGAGAATCCATTTGCGCAGATTGTTCAGCGGGATCGCCATGCCAGTCAGTTGCTGAATCATGTATTCGGCATCCTTACCCACGTAACGCTTGCCCTGATTATCGGTGATTTGCACGCCGTCAGGCTGGGCTCGCAGTTCTAATTCAGTACTGCCAAGTGGGTTGGTCAGCAGCAGCCGATAACGCTGCGGCGGTGTGTCCTGCCAGAAGAAATTGGCTGATACTTTTTTACTATCGGAGATATAGGCAAAAGCGCCGCGGGTCTGATATTGGCTGAGCTGCTGGACCTTTTGCTGATGCTGTTGCCACTCTGGCGAGGTGGGGCTTGTACCCGTTTGTGTTGGTTGATTAACACTACAGGCGGCGAGCAATACGCTGGCTAAAGGCAGTAAACGCAGGCATCGGACGGTTTTGGTTGGCATGTCGGTCGTATCCTGTAAATGAACGAAGTCCGTAAAATACGTCACGCTAACGGGCTTACTGCTCAGCGTCAATGATTGTTATTCGTTAATGGCGTTTATTGTTTTTTGTCAAAAAGTGACTACCTCGGACGAGGTGTATCGCGTGCTGTCGCTTTTCTTGCACTCCTGCATCAAGTAGAATGCGGTTCAAACGAAATCCATACTAAGACCGGTATTACTCAGAAACAGCCTAATGACCCTGCTTGCGCTTGGTATTAATCACAAAACCGCACCGGTTTCTCTGCGTGAACGCGTTGTGTTCTCACCAGATAAACTCGGCGTGGCCCTCGACAGTCTGCTACAGCAACCGCTGGTGCAGGGCGGCGTTGTGCTGTCTACCTGCAATCGTACGGAACTCTATCTTAGCGTTGACGAACAGGAAAACCAGCGGGAGCAACTGATTCGCTGGTTATGTGAGTATCACCAATTGCGCCCGGAAGACGTCAACGACAGCCTGTACTGGCATCAGGATAACGCCGCCGTTAGCCATTTGATGCGCGTTGCCAGTGGTCTGGATTCTCTGGTGTTAGGCGAACCGCAGATTTTGGGGCAGGTCAAGAAGGCGTTTGCCGAATCACAGCGTGGTCATTCCTTATCTAGCGAGCTGGAGCGGCTGTTCCAGAAATCGTTTACCGTTGCCAAGCGGGTTCGTACGGAAACGGATATTGGTGCCAGCGCGGTGTCGGTGGCATTTGCCGCCTGTACGCTGGCGCGACAGATCTTTGAATCACTGGCGGATGTCACGGTGCTGCTGGTTGGTGCCGGAGAAACCATTGAACTGGTCGCTCGCTATCTTCGCGAGCACAAGGTGCAGAAAATGGTGATTGCGAACCGCACCCGTGAACGCGCGCAGGCGCTGGCAACGGAAGTCGGTGCAGAAGTCATCACGCTGGCAGAGCTGGACGAACAGCTCGTCCATGCTGATATCGTGATCAGTTCAACGGCAAGTACGCTGCCGATTATCGGAAAAGGGATGATGGAACGGACGCTGAAGGCGAGACGGAATCAACCAATGCTGATGGTGGATATTGCGGTTCCGCGTGATATTGAGCCGGAAGTCGGCAAATTGCCGAACGTTTATCTCTACAGCGTGGACGATCTGCATGCGATCATTCAGCATAACCTCGCGCAGCGCAAAGCGGCGGCGGTGCAGGCTGAATCTATCGTGCAGCAGGAAAGCTCCGACTTCATGGCGTGGCTGCGTGCGCAGTCTGCGGTGGAGACCATTCGTGATTATCGCGCTCAGGCCGATGAATTGCGTGCGGAAATGACGGCCAAGGCGCTGGCTGCCATCCAACAAGGCAATGACGTTGAAGCGGTGATTCAGGAACTGACACACCGTTTAACCAACCGTCTGATTCACGCGCCGACCAAATCCCTTCAGCAAGCCGCTCGTGACGGCGACCAAAATCGGTTACAAATTTTACGTGACAGCCTTGGGCTGGACTAGCATTCATCTCTATTACAGGATTTAACCGCCCGCATGAAGCCTTCTATTGTTGCTAAACTGGAAGCGTTACAAGAACGCCATGAAGAAGTCCAGGCGTTACTCGGTGAGCCCAGCGTCATCGCTGATATGGATCGTTTTCGCGCGTTGTCGCGAGAATATGCGCAGCTCACTGATATTACCGGCTGTTTCCAACAATGGCAGCAGGCGCAAGAGGATCAGCAGACCGCAGAAATGATGCTGGACGATCCTGAAATGCGCGATATGGCACAGGAAGAGCTGAAAGAAAGCAAAGCGACGATTGAAGCACTGGAGCAGCAGCTTCAGGTGCTGTTGTTGCCGAAAGATCCCGACGATGAGCGCGGCTGTTTCCTGGAAGTGCGCGCCGGAACAGGCGGTGATGAAGCGGCGATCTTTGCCGGTGATCTGTTCCGTATGTATAGCCGTTATGCTGAAGCACGCCGCTGGCGTGTTGAGGTGGTGAGCGCCAGTGATGGTGAACATGGCGGCTATAAAGAAGTCATCGCCAAAATCTCTGGTGACGGCGTGTACGGCCAGCTCAAGTTTGAATCCGGTGGCCATCGCGTGCAGCGCGTTCCCGCGACTGAATCTCAAGGGCGGATTCATACTTCGGCCTGTACCGTCGCCGTGATGGCGGAAGTGCCGGAAGCGGAGATGCCAGACATTAACCCAGCGGATTTACGCATCGATACTTTCCGCTCTTCTGGCGCAGGCGGTCAGCACGTTAACACCACCGATTCCGCCATCCGTATTACCCACTTGCCAACCGGTATTGTCGTGGAGTGTCAGGACGAGCGTTCACAGCACAAGAACAAAGCCAAAGCGCTGTCGGTGTTGGGGGCGCGTATTCGTGCCGCAGAAGTACAGAAGCGTCAACAGGAAGAGGCATCAACTCGCCGTAACCTGCTCGGTAGCGGTGACCGTTCCGACCGTATCCGTACCTACAACTTCCCGCAGGGAAGGGTGACCGACCACCGCATTAACCTGACGCTTTACCGACTGGATGAAGTCATGGAAGGGAAGCTGGACACGCTGATTCAACCGGTCGTGCAGGAATACCAGGCCGATCAGCTTGCTGCGTTGTCCGAGCAGGAATAATGACGTATCAGGACTGGTTAGTCTCTGCCGTCGCGCAACTTGCGGCGGGCGAAAGCCCGAGGCGAGATGCGGAGATTTTGTTGGGTTTTGTGACCGGAAAGGCTCGCACGTTTTTGCTAGCGTTTGGTGAAACTGAGCTGAACGCGGCCGAGCAACAGCAGTTAACTGAATTGCTGGCGCGCCGTGAACAGGGAGAACCTATCGCCTATTTGATCGGCGTGCGTGAGTTCTGGTCACTGCCACTGGCTGTTTCACCCGCGACGCTGATTCCTCGACCTGATACCGAGTGTTTGGTCGAACAAGCTTTGTTACGCCTGCCTCAAACGCCTTGTGCTGTGCTGGACTTAGGCACCGGAACCGGAGCGATCGCGCTGGCGCTGGCGAGTGAAAGGCGTGATTGCCAGGTGACTGGCATTGATGTTCAACCCGATGCCGTTGCGTTAGCGACAAAAAATGCCCAGCAATTGGGGCTCGACAACGCCCGCTTCTTGTCAGGAAACTGGTATTCACCGCTTGATCAGTCCCGCTTTGCGCTTATCGCCAGTAACCCACCGTATATCGATGCGGATGATGTGCATCTGTCGCAGGGAGATGTCCGTTTTGAACCTGCCAGCGCGCTGATTGCCGCTGACAACGGACTGGCTGATTTACGCACGATTATTGAATCCGCTCCACATTATCTGGACGCCGGTGGCTGGCTGTTACTGGAACATGGCTGGCAGCAGGCTGATGCGGTGCGTCAGCTCTTGCAGGTACGAGGATTTACACAAATAGAAACCTGTCAAGACTATGGTGGCAATGACCGCGTGTCGTTAGGACGCTGGTTGCATACCCCAATTTATTAGGAGCAATGGACGTGATAACGCTTTACCCAGCCACGATATATCTGCATCTGGCAACGGTTGGTATCAGTATTTCCCTGTTTGTGATTCGTTTTTTTTGGCTGTGCCGACAATCGGCTATGCTGCAACAGCGCTGGGTGAAAATCCTGCCGCATATTAACGACACCTTGTTATTGATCAGCGGTATTGGTTTAATCACGCTTAGCCATACGTATCCGTTTACTCCCGAGCAAAGCTGGCTGACGGAAAAACTGTTTGGCGTTATCATTTATATCCTTCTTGGCGCTATCGCCTTGGGGAAACGCCCCCGTAGCCAGAACGTTCGCTGGTTGGCGTTTGTATCTGCTTTAATATGCTTTGGTGTGGTCGTGCTGCTGGCACTGACACAGTCACCGTTGCTGATGGAATAATTATGAGTGCTATTGCTGATTTTGAATTCAACCAGTCACGGCTAAGTGATGGTGTCGTGTTGGTTTCACAGGCGATTCGCCGCGACTTTCCCGCTCAGGATGTGCGGCAAAATCTGCAACACTTGGTTGAGAACGCTCGAGCCGCTATTCCTGACGACCTTGAGCAAGATCTTCAGCTTGAAAAGCTGATTGAGCTGTTTTATCACACCTGGGGATTCGGCGGTGCGGGCGGCGTTTATCGTCTGTCTGATGCGCTGTGGCTGGATCAGGTGCTTGAGTCTCGTCAGGGCATGCCCGTATCGCTTGGCATCATCTTTCTACATATCGCCAATGAACTTGGGCTGCCATTGATGCCGGTGATTTTCCCGACGCAGCTGATTCTGCGTGCCGACTGGCTCGATGAAGAGATGTGGCTGATCAATCCGCTCAATGGCGATACGCTGAGCGAGCATGTGCTGGAAGTCTGGCTGAAAGGTAATATCGGCCCGTCAACCCGCCTGCTGGATGAAGATCTGGATGAGGCTGAAAATGTTCTCATCGTGCGTAAAATGCTCGACACGCTGAAAGTCGCCCTGATGGAAGAAAAACAGATGGAGCTGGCGTTGAGGGCCAGCGAAGCGGTATTGCAGTTTGACCCAGACGATCCCTATGAAATCCGCGATCGTGGCCTGATTTATGCTCAACTGGATTGTGACCATATTGCGCTGTCCGATCTCAACTATTTCGTTGAACAGTGCCCGGAAGATCCGGTGAGTGAAATGATAAAAGTACAGATTCACTCGATAGAGCAAAAACAGATTGTCTTGCATTAAAAAAACAGTCTTACATTAAGAAACCGTTTTGCAGTAATGCTACGTTAATTTATTTCCCGACATGAAGGTAAAAGTATGACGAATAAAGTGGTCAAGATAGGGGATATCCCCGTCGCCAACGATCTGCCTTTTGTGCTGTTTGGCGGCATGAATGTTCTTGAATCACGCGATCTGGCGATGCGCATTTGTGAGCATTACGTCACGGTCACGCAGAAGTTGGGCATTCCTTACGTGTTCAAGGCGTCATTCGATAAGGCTAACCGCTCCTCGATTCACTCTTACCGTGGTCCCGGTCTGGAAGAAGGGATGAAAATCTTCCAGGAACTGAAACAGACCTTTGGCGTAAAAATTATCACTGACGTGCATGAGTCGCATCAGGCACAGCCTGTTGCCGATGTGGTTGATGTGATCCAGCTTCCTGCGTTTTTGGCGCGCCAAACCGATCTGGTGGAAGCGATGGCGAAAACGGGTGCGGTAATCAACGTGAAAAAACCGCAGTT
This sequence comes from Pectobacterium actinidiae, assembly GCF_000803315.1. NCBI lineage: Bacteria > Pseudomonadati > Pseudomonadota > Gammaproteobacteria > Enterobacterales > Pectobacteriaceae > Pectobacterium > Pectobacterium actinidiae. The sequence continues at coordinate 2,322,780 of NZ_JRMH01000001.1, read as the reverse complement.
CGTCAGCCCGGGTCAAATGGGGAACATCGTCGATAAATTCATCGAAGGTGGCAACGATCAGGTGATTCTGTGCGATCGCGGTAGCAACTTCGGTTACGACAATCTGGTTGTCGATATGTTGGGCTTTAATGTCATGAAGCATGCTTCCAACGGTGCGCCGGTGATTTTTGATGTTACCCATGCGCTACAGTGCCGCGACCCGTTTGGTGCGGCGTCCGGTGGCCGTCGTGGACAGGTGACCGAGCTGGCGCGTGCTGGTATGGCCGTTGGTTTGGCTGGGTTATTCATTGAAGCGCACCCGGATCCTGCAAATGCGAAGTGTGATGGTCCATCTGCGCTGCCGCTGGATAAGCTGGAGCCGTTCCTGCAACAGATCAAAGCGATTGACGATCTGGTGAAAAGCTTCCCAGAACTGGATACCAGCAAGTAAAAAGCGTGGCAGATCTGTGTGCTGATGAAGAAAGATTCTAAGAGCGCACAAATTTCGATCATCCAAACGATGATTGTCTATTATCGTTTGGATGAAAAATAGTAAAATGTGATGTCGATCTAGTTACACCCCCTCATTTCCTTCTCGTTATTCTTAAAATCCCTTTAATTTGCGTCCGTTTATCCATGTTTTTTACATGGAATTAGATTACAGCTATTGATGTAATAGGTATCGAGCGCTCACGACTTTCTGTTTGCATCGGTAGAGTATCTCTATTCCGGCTGGCCGGAATACCTTGTTGGCTGAGGCGAGGAAATAGAACATCGCCAACGCGGCAGGGAATGGACTTCACGACAATAATGAGGACAGCGTTATGAATTATCCCTTTGTGAGCAATCTCTTTTTCTATAAAAAAAGTACCGCAATGGTTTTGCTGGGACTTTTTGCCTCTTCGGTTAGTGCGGCGACGTTGACGCGCGATAATGGCGCACCGGTTGGTGATAATCAAAATTCACAAACAGCGGGTGATAATGGCCCGGTGCTTTTGCAAGATGTACAATTGTTGCAAAAGTTGCAACGATTTAACCGTGAGCGCATTCCCGAACGTGTTGTTCACGCTCGTGGTACAGGGGCTTATGGCGAATTTAGCGCGACTGCGGATATTTCCGATTTAACCGTTGCTGAGGTGTTTAAGTCAGGAAGTACGACGCCGGTTTTCGTTCGTTTTTCTAGCGTGGTTCATGGGAACCATTCACCGGAAACATTACGCGATCCGCGTGGATTCGCGACTAAATTCTATACCGCTCAAGGAAATTGGGATCTCGTAGGCAATAATTTTCCTACATTCTTTATTCGGGATGCGATTAAATTTCCAGATATGGTGCATGCTTTTAAGCCTGACCCAAGAACTAATTTGGATGACGATGCCCGTCGATTCGATTTCTTTTCCCACGTCCCCGAATCCATTCGTACGTTAACGCTACTCTATTCCAACGAGGGCACGCCTGCCACTTATCGCAATATGGATGGTAATGGCGTACACGCTTATAAGTTAGTGAATAGTAAGGGTGAAATCCATTACGTCAAATTCCACTGGAAAACGCTGCAAGGGATCAAAAACCTCGATCCGCAGCAAGTTGAGCAGGTGCAGGGCAAAGATTACAGCCACATGTCTAACGATTTAGTGTCTGCAATTAAACGTGGCGATTACCCTAAATGGGATCTCTATATTCAGGTACTTAAACCAGAGGATTTGAAGAAGTTTGCTTTCGATCCGCTGGACGCGACAAAAATCTGGCCTGACGTTCCTGAACGAAAAATTGGACAAATGGTGCTGAATCGAAATCCTGAAAATATTTTTCAGGAAACGGAACAGGTAGCGATGGCACCTTCCAATCTGGTGCCGGGAATAGAGCCATCGGAAGACAAATTGCTTCAAGGGCGGTTGTTTGCCTATGCCGATACCCAAATGTATCGCATTGGAGCCAACGGGCTCAGTCTGCCGATCAATACGCCTCGCACTGGCGTCAACAATGGTAATCAGGATGGCAGCCTGAACAGTGGGAAAACGCAGGATAAAGGCGTCAACTACCAGCCTAGCCGATTGTATCCTCGTGAGGAGTTAGTTTCAGCACGTTATAGCCACTCGCCATTACAAGGCAGCACGACACAGAGCAAAATCCAACGGGAGCAAAATTTTAAGCAAACGGGCGAATTGTATCGTTCCTACAGTGAAAAAGAGCGTACCGATCTGGTTAATAGTCTGGGGACAGCCTTAGCCACGGCTGATAGAGAAAGCCGCGATATCATGCTGTCGTATTTTTATAAAGCTGATATGGAGTATGGTTCACGCCTGACTACGGTGGCGAAAGCGGATCTCGACACGGTGAAAAAGCTGGCTGAGAAACTGTCTGACTAAGCGTACTCACTGGCCTGCGTCATGAGTGACGCAGGCTCCGTTTACCTCAAGGAGGAAAGACAGTGAAAACACTATTGCTGATTTTTGGATTGTTCGTCGCAATTCCACAGGTGGTGCAAGGCGAGGAAACGGGGCTGAGAGAAACCGAAGTCACCTCATCGCTTAATCAATATCTGTGGGATGCAGCCCGACATGGCGATCTGGAAATACTTCAGACGTTTATCACATCGCACTACAATCTGAATGTGGCTGATGAAAAGGGTTACACTGCGGTAATCCTCGCGGCTTATCATGGGCATGACACCGCGGTGGACATATTGATAAAAGCGGGAGCCGATCCATGTCTGCATGATAAACGTGGGAATACTGCGCTAATGGGCGCGGTTTTTAAAGGTGAGATAAAAATCGCACGCCGATTGATTGCCGCAGAGTGCAACCCAGATGAGCGCAATCATGCAGGACAAACGGCGGCGATGTACGCTTCACTGTTCCAGCGTTCAGAGCTTTTAAAAGTGCTGAAAGAGAAAGGGGCGGATTTTGAGATAAAAGATGCGAATGGCAATAGCGTGGAAACGCTGAAGAAGGGGGGGTTTGCTACCCCATAATGTACAACCCGCATTGCTGCGGGCTGTTTCATTGATCTTATTTATAAAGGTCAGCGCTGATAGTCATGTTGTTACCGTTGCCTTCCCACTGTCTGGTGATGTGGTAGTACTTGGCACCTTTCTCGCCCGCGCGTTTAGCAACGGCTTCTGACACCTGGGTCATGTTGGTGTAGTTGCCGCGGAATTTAATCGAATCGAAAGGCACCATCTGTGCAGCCGTGGCATTGTTCAGTTCCTGAATCTTGGAACCATCTGATAACGTTACCGTGTAACGCCCACCTTTTGACGATTGCGTTTCGAAGAAATTACCTACGTTACGGCTAGGGCTGCCAGAGTTGGCAACACCAGGAATTTCCACTTTTGCAGCTTCCGCACCACCCGCAGCTAACGCTGCACGGCCTGCGTCAGAATCTGCTGGGATGACGTCGGTACTCTGAGTCTGACGCTTCGGTGCATCGGCTTTATAAATGTAGGCGGTAATTTTTTGGTTGCCACTATTCGAGTTCACATCAACCTGACGGACGATGTAAAACGAATCGGCATTTTTCTCTTTTGCTGCTTTCGCAATGGCGTCATTGACTTCCGGCTGGCTACGGAAAAATCCACCAATGGTTACCGTGTCATACGGTTCCAGCCCGTAAGCCACATCTTTCGGCAGTTCTTTCACACCGTAGAAGGTGCGGAATTGGGCATCCTGATTTGCCTTAGGCGCATCCTTGCGATACAGATCCACAGTGACATTCCAGTTTCCACTCGAATTAGCGTCATCCATCGCTTGCACATAAAACGACTCTGCACCCAACTTGTCGGCGCGTTTTGAGGCTGCGGCTACCGCTTCATTGATCGCATTAAAACGTCCTTTAAACGTAATTCGTTCAAAGGGTTGCAGGGATTCGGCCTGCTCAGGCGTAAGTTCCTGTGCAGCCTGCGCTGAAAATGCCGAGAGTGATAACAACAATGTGGATGCAATAACAGTAGTCTTCAGCTTCATAAAAAATCCTTTCGCCTTCCTGCCACTCGAATTATTTAAGGTATAGCAATCAACCTGTAACGGAATAGGGCTGATTATCGCACGGAATAAATTCTTGTGCTTTAGCATTTTCAGCGGGCTAAAAAGCCGTGATACTTCGGCCTGGAACAAGAAAAGTGCTAATAATAACGGTTAATGATTGTTTTGACATCATAAGGGATATTTATGCAATTTATCGCATTAACAACCATGTAACACATCGTTTTTGTGAAACAGCCCAGAAAAATACTTCTGTAATAATGCTACAAAAGGCAGAGAAGAGCATGATTTTCGACCAAGAAAGGCTGACAGAACCTGTGATAACTCGGCTTTTCTGTGAAATTCATTTTATTTATGGATCATCGATCACATTTTCAGTACGTTATAAATGAGTTCGCCTACAGTGAGACGCCTCAAAAAAGCGTGTGGCAAGCAGATGAGAAGACCCTCTTCCTGGCGTGTGAATGCGGGGATACAGGGTGCAGTTGGTCTTGGCGAATTCGTATAACAGAATAGGGTGAGAATAATAATCTTCGTTAAAAATAAGCGAAAAGGGTATCAGCATGCGTATTGGTGTACCAAGAGAGCGGTTGGCCAATGAAGCCCGTGTAGCAGCGACGCCGAAAACGGTTGAACAACTGCTGAAACTGGGTTTTACGGTCTCGATAGAACGTGAAGCGGGAAAACTGGCAAGTTTTGACGATGCGGCATACGAAGAAGCCGGTGCGTCGATTGTTGACAGTGTGGAAGTCTGGCAAGCCGATATCGTCCTGAAGGTGAATGCGCCACAGGATGATGAAATTGAACTGACCCGTGCAGGCAGTACGGTTGTCAGCTTTATCTGGCCAGCGCAAAACCCAGAACTGCTGGAGAAGCTGGCTGCCCGTCAGGTGACGGTGATGGCGATGGATTCCGTGCCGCGTATTTCGCGCGCGCAGTCACTGGATGCGCTCAGCTCAATGGCCAACATCGCAGGTTATCGTGCCATCGTTGAAGCTGCTCACGAGTTTGGCCGCTTCTTTACCGGACAGATCACCGCCGCAGGTAAAGTTCCGCCTGCTAAGGTTATGATTATCGGTGCCGGTGTGGCCGGTTTGGCCGCGATCGGCGCCGCAGGTAGCTTAGGGGCTATCGTTCGTGCTTTTGATACCCGCCCTGAAGTAAAAGAGCAGGTCAAAAGCATGGGGGCTGAGTTCCTCGAACTCGACTTTGAAGAAGAAGCGGGCAGCGGCGACGGCTATGCCAAAGTCATGTCTGAAGCCTTTATCAAAGCGGAAATGGAACTGTTTGCCGCTCAGGCGAAAGAAGTCGACATTATTGTCACTACCGCACTGATCCCTGGAAAACCGGCTCCGCGCCTGATCACCAAAGAAATGGTGCTGAGCATGAAGCCCGGTAGCGTGATTGTCGATTTAGCGGCACAAACGGGCGGGAACTGTGAACTGACCGTTGCCGATCGCGTCACCGTGACGGAAAACGGCGTCAAAATTATCGGCTATACCGATTTACCTAGCCGTCTGCCGACGCAATCCTCACAGCTTTACGGTACCAACCTGGTTAACCTGCTGAAATTACTCTGCAAAGAGAAAGATGGCGAGATCGATGTCGATTTTGACGATACCGTGATTCGCGGCGTGACCGTCATTAAAGAAGGTGAAATCACCTGGCCAGCACCGCCGATTCAGGTTTCAGCGCAACCACAGCAGGCAAAACCTGCCGCCGCGGTGGTGAAGGAAGAAGCCAAACCGACGTCGCCGTGGAAGAAATATGCGTTCCTCGTGATCGCCATCCTGCTGTTTGGCTGGCTGGCCGACGTGGCACCTAAAGAGTTCTTGTCTCACTTTACCGTTTTTGCGCTGTCCTGTGTGGTGGGCTATTACGTTGTCTGGAATGTCAGCCACGCATTGCACACGCCATTGATGTCAGTCACTAACGCAATATCAGGCATTATCGTTGTCGGAGCATTGTTGCAGATCGGCCACGGCGGATGGGTGTCGTTCTTCTCGTTCATTGCCGTATTGATCGCCAGCATCAATATTTTCGGTGGTTTCACCGTGACTCAGCGCATGCTGAAAATGTTCCGTAAAAACTAAGGGGTAACACATGTCTGGTGGATTAGTAACTGCTGCATACATTGTTGCCGCAATTCTCTTTATTTTCAGTTTGGCTGGGTTGTCCAAGCACGAAACGTCGCAACAAGGAAACATCTTTGGTATCAGCGGGATGGCGCTTGCGCTGATCGCGACCATTCTGGGGCCTGATTCTGGCAACGTGGGGTGGATCATTGTTGCTATGGCGATCGGTGGATCAATCGGTATTTATCTGGCGCGTAAGGTTGAAATGACCGAAATGCCGGAACTGGTCGCGATTCTTCACAGCTTTGTGGGCTTGGCCGCGGTGCTGGTTGGCTTTAACAGCTTCCTCGATCACGGTGAAATTACCGACCCAGTGATGGTTAATATCCATTTGACGGAAGTCTTCCTGGGTATCTTCATCGGTGCTGTGACCTTCACGGGCTCGGTTGTTGCTTTCGGCAAACTGCGCGGGAAAATCTCTTCCAAGCCATTGATGCTGCCTCATCGCCATAAAATGAATCTGGCGGCGATGGTTGTGTCCTTCCTGCTATTGCTGGTTTTCGTCAATACGGGCAGCGTAGCGTTGCAGGTACTGGCGCTGATTCTGATGACGGCGATTGCACTGGTATTTGGCTGGCACCTGGTTGCATCCATTGGCGGTGCGGACATGCCAGTTGTCGTTTCTATGCTGAACTCCTACTCTGGTTGGGCGGCAGCGGCAGCGGGCTTCATGCTCAGCAATGACCTGCTGATCGTGACCGGTGCGCTAGTGGGTTCTTCTGGTGCGATTCTGTCTTACATTATGTGTAAAGCGATGAACCGTTCCTTTATCAGCGTGATTGCCGGTGGTTTTGGTACGGATGGCGTCTCCTCTGGTGAGAGTGAAGAGGTGGGGGAATACCGTGAGGCTTCAGCGGAAGACGTGGCTGATTTACTCAAGAACTCAACTTCCGTCATCATCACACCGGGATACGGTATGGCTGTCGCGCAGGCGCAGTACCCTGTGCATGACATCACCGCAAAACTGCGTGCGCGTGGCATCAACGTTCGCTTTGGTATTCACCCGGTTGCAGGGCGTCTGCCTGGTCATATGAACGTACTGTTGGCTGAAGCAAAAGTGCCTTACGACATCGTGTTGGAAATGGATGAAATTAATGACGATTTCACCGATACCGACACGGTGCTGGTCATTGGTGCGAATGACACCGTTAACCCGGCGGCGCAAGAAGATCCACACAGCCCAATCGCTGGCATGCCAGTGCTGGAAGTGTGGAAGGCGCAGAATGTTATCGTGTTCAAGCGTTCTATGAATACCGGTTACGCTGGCGTACAGAATCCGCTGTTCTTTAAAGAGAACACGCAAATGCTGTTTGGCGATGCCAAAGACAGCGTTGAGGCGATTCTGAAAGCGCTGTAAGCGTGGTGTCGAAAGGGGCGAAATCGCCCCTTTTTTACATCTCAAGTATAGCGATGCATATCATCGCCAAAAATAATGCCAGCACGGAGGCTGGCATTATTTGATGTTGAGCCCAGCAATCAGCTGTTATCGCTGTCTTCTAACGTAACCGGTGACACGAAATCATCGGGTTTGATGGCAAGTAAATCGCATTTCAAGTGATCGATAACATGCTCGACGGTGTTGCCGATAAACGCAGCGGAAAGGCCGGTTCGGCCCAGCGACCCTAACACCACGACACCCGCTTGCAAATGCTCGGCCAGGTCGGGAATCACTTCTTCTGGCAGCCCTTTTTCTACGTGCGTCACGCGTTCATCCAGGCTGAACTTCTGACGCAGGGATTTCATGGCGATAAGGTGCTGCCCCCGAATCGCATCGTTGTAGACGCTGGGATCGAAATCCGGCAGTTCAATGGCGATGTTAATGGGGGTAACAGGGTAGGCACCAACCAGATGAACATCGGTCTGGTCAACATGCTGCGCCAGTTCCAGCGTTTCCGATACCAGTTTGATATTGAGCGGATCGTGGTACGGGTCTTCGCTGGCCAGATTGACGGCAACTAGCGCACGCCCTTCGACTGGCCAAGGCTGATCTTTTACCATCCAGACGGGGCAAGGGCATTTGCGCAGTAACTGCCAGTCGGTTGGCGTAAAGATAACGGCTTCCAACCGATCGTGCTGATGTGCCATTTTCAACAACAGGTCGTGTTGCCCGGAAATCACTTCCCGAATGATGGCTTCAAAGGGTTTATTGTGCCACACCACTTTGATTTCTATCGGAACGCCCGCTTCAAGGTAGTATTTACACTGTTCCGCAATCCATTCGGTTCGCTGCTGAATAACGCCCTGACGCATTTCCACCCGTTCATCGGGGGAAAGCAGGGTGGTCATTTCATAAGAGAAATCATAAATCGGCAGAAATGCCTTGATACGGCCGCCAAGTCGCTGAACCAGGTAAACCGCCCGACGCAGCGCTGGTTGGTCATCCTGATTTGGGTCAATAGCTACCAGTAAGTTCTGATACTTTGCCATAGCTCCTCCAAACAGCTGTTACTCCACAGCCTGTCATTCAAGAGTACCGCAATGGAATCGTTTTGGACAACAGAGATAAGCCGGAGAATAACAAAATAGGAAATATCACGGAGGGGGCGGAAAAGTGGGGAAGAACATTGACGCTGCCACGGTAAAAAAGTGGCAACGTCAAATAGTTAAGCTGGAAATATTACTTGCGTGAAGAGCCTGCTAATTCGGAAAGTGCATCAAGATTCTCGATTGTGATGTATTTTCCTTTTACCGCCAGCGTCCCGCTTTTCTGGAAACGCCCCAGCAGACGGCTGATGGTTTCAACGGTCAACCCCAGATAGTTGCCGATATCACCACGCGTCATGGTCAGACGGAATTCACGTGGTGAGAAACCACGTTGGGCGAAACGGCGGGAGAGGTTATAGACAAACGCCGCCAGACGCTCTTCTGCGTTCTTTTTCGACAACAGCAGAATCATGTCCTGATCGCCACGGATTTCACCGCTCATCAGGCGCATCATCTGCTGACGCAGGTTAGGCATTTTCCCTGAGAGATCGTCCAGCGTCTCGAAAGGAATTTCGCAGACCATTGACGTTTCCAGCGCCTGTGCGAAGCTCGGATGTTGAGCCGTACCGATAGCATCAAAGCCGACCAAGTCACCCGCCAGATGAAAACCGGTGATCTGCTCGTCGCCTTGCTCCGTGATGGTATAACTTTTTATCGTACCGGAGCGGATGGCGTACAACGATCTCAGTTCATCGCCAGCCTTAAACAGCGCCTGCCCCTTCTGGATAGGCTTCTTCCTTTCAATGATGTTGTCGAGCTGATCGAGCTCGTGTTCATTCAGGGTGAAAGGGATGCATAGCTGACTGATACTGCAATCCTGACAGTGGATTGCACAACCGCCAGACTGGATGCGTCGGATAATTCGCTTTTCCGGGATCATAGGCTTTGCTCAGGCAATAATTGATATTGGTCAATTTTAACAGCTTTTATCGGCTCTGATAAGAGCGGTAATCATCGGAATAGACCAATAAATAGTGAACTAACTATAGTTTTTCGTTTTTTCTGGGAAATATTTCGATATATAAAACGCGTGCGAAGATAATATTTTTTTCCATTACGTTACCGAACGGTTAACACGTTGATTAATCCGAATTGCTTACGATGATAAGCAATTCGGAGGGCATTTCCGCGTGTCGCAACGCGCAGAATTATAACGGTAAACTATTCAGTCGCGGTAAATAGCTGTCGAGGTAAATAACCTTCGTGAGTAAGCAACCACTGCTTACGGTGAATGCCACCGGCATACCCAGTCAACGCCCCACCAGTACCGATGACGCGATGGCAGGGAACCACGATACTGACAGGGTTGGAGCCGTTTGCCATGCCGACTGCACGTGCTGCGCCAGTGCGTCCCAGGAGCGTCGCAAGTTCGCCGTACGTGGTAATTTCTCCACAGGGGATGCGACGTAATTCCTGCCAGACCTGCTGTTGAAATTCGGTCCCTACGGAAGCAACGGGCAGCGTATCAATAATAGCTAATTCACCCTCAAAATAGCGTTGCAGGCTGTCAGTCAGACCACCGGGATTATGTCGCGGCTGTAACGAAAAGGGATCATTTCGATAACTGCGATTAAGTACGCGAAATAAATCGTCTTCATACTCGCGCCACTCGACGGCACGCAAATGATTATTTTCATCCGCAATAATCAATAACTCCCCAAGCGGGGTAGCCAGAGTGTCCTGAAAAAAAGTCTGCATAGTGATTCCTTACGCGCTTATCGCTTTCTTGCTTCTCTCATGAGTGACGTGCCGATTATCCGGCATCCTCAGACGGATTGAAAATAAAGTTTGAATGTGGCGAACGGCACCACGTTAGAACGAATCCCGTTAACGTATGAACACTTAAGAGAGGTCATGCACATCCAACGCGGGTATGGGAATTAACCATCCAATATTATCAATAAAATCAATTATTAATAGAAAAAGCACTCAATTTGTATTTATGAGAGCTGGAGCATGCCAATCTTCATTTTTTTGCCAGATAACATCATCACATGGCAATAAAATGAAGGTGAACGATGTTGGGATGCTCTATTTTTTTATGGCAAAGGCATAAGCGTGTGGGTGGTTTGCCATAATGAAAATCACGCTACCAGTCCTTTATCGATACGTGCCAGTCAATCCGGTGAGCGGTCCTACGTTATTTGGAGGAAATGCGCAGAATGAAAAAAAAATATGCCGTAGTGGGAACGGGAGGCCGCGCTGGCCTTTATCTGGAGTCAATTGCCAGGGATTATCAGGATCAGGGACTGTTTGTTGCTTTTTGCGATACAAATCAGACGCGAATGAATTATGCCAACCAGCTTGTCCATAAATATGGACACGATAATGTGCCGACGTATCGCGCCGAACAGTTCGAGCAGATGATCGCGGAAACCAAGCCGGATGTGGTTATTGTGACGTCTCTGGATCGGACGCATCATCACTATATTATCCGGGCAATGGAATTAGGTTGTGATGTCATCAGCGAAAAACCGATGACGATTGATGAAGAAAAATGTCAGGCGATTATCGATGCGATTAACCGTACCGGCCGTAAATTACGCGTCACCTTTAATTACCGCTATGCTCCGCATCACAGCAAAGTCCGTGAGTTGATTGCCGCTGGGTTGATTGGTGAAGTTTATTCTGTTCATTTTGAGTGGCTGTTGAATACTGAGCACGGGGCGGATTATTTCCGCCGCTGGCACCGTGACAAACGTAATAGCGGCGGGTTGTTGGTACACAAATCCACGCACCATTTTGATCTGGTAAATTTCTGGCTTAATAGCGAACCGGAAACGGTCTATGCGCAGGGTGATTTACGTTTTTACGGTAAAGCGAATGCTGAAGCGCGCGGTGTCACAGAATTTTATTCCCGCTCACATAATAGCGCGGCGGCAGAAAACGATCCGTTTGCATTGCATATGAATCAAAGCGAACAGCTCACGGCCTTATATTTAGACGCCGAACATGAAGATGGTTATTACCGCGATAAAAGCGTGTTCGATGACGGGATTAATATTGAAGATGTACTGGGTGTGATGGTGCGTTATAAAAGTAAAGCCATCATGACGTATTCATTAAATGCCTATTTGCCCTGGGAAGGGTTGAACGTGGTGTTTAATGGCAGCAAGGGCCGGTTGGAAATGAAACTGGTAGAAAAATCTTATGTAAACGGAGGCGGACAAAAAGAGGATGAAGGTGCGCTGGATGACTGTGAAATCAAGATCTATCCGATGTTTGACGCGCCTTATGTCGTACCGGTTGAATTTAAAGCGGGCGGACACGGCGGCGGCGATCAGGTCATGTTAAACGATCTGTTTGGTACACCGGAACCCGATCCATTACATCGCGCAGCAGATTATCGTGATGGTGCAATGTCTATTTTAACGGGCATTGCTGCTAATCGATCATTACGCACCGAACTGCCAGTGAAAATAAGCGAACTGGCCGTTAACCTGAAAAGAGGGAATTAATCAGAGTACCTGCCATTTCAGGCAGCAAACGCTTCCGCATCCGTAGTACCTGTCTGTCCGAATACTGGCAGACAGGTGGAAACCTCCGAATACTATTATAAGGGTTCTATTATGGCGAAAACACGGAACAAATTATCTCACCTACTCCTGCTCTGTGCTGCGCTTCCCGTGGGCGCGGCATTCTCTCACTCTGCTGATGCCGCCGAAATCCGTATCTCCTGGTGGGGTGGCAATCAACGGCATGAGGCGACACTCGCTGCTATTAACGCGTTCCAAAAAGCCAATCCGACGATTACCGTCAAAGCCGAATATGCTGGCTGGGATGGCTATCTTTCCCGTCTGTCAACGCAGATGGCCGGGGGGCAGGAGCCTGATGTTATTCGTATCGACTGGAACTGGCTGCCGCAGTTTTCGCGCAATGGCGACGGTTTCTATGATTTGAACAAGCAAAAAGACATTCTGGGGCTGGGGGAGTTCCCGCCTAACTACCTGAAAACCTCGGACGTAAAAGGGAAGCTGCAAGGTCTCCCGATTTCGATGACGTCTCGTAGCATGATTTACAACAAAACGACCTGGGATAAGGCAGGCGTCGCCTACCCGCAAACCTGGGATGAGCTGTTTGCCGCTGGTCCGGTGTTTAAACAAAAACTGGGCGACAATTATTACCCGCTCGGCGTCGCTCAAGGTTCAAGCGATGTGCTGGATATTCTGACGCTCGGCCGCAGTTACATGGCACAGAAATACGGCATTGATCTGATCGATGAGAAGAAGCAGAGCATTGCCTATAGCCGCGATCAGGTACGCGAACTCTTCGGCTTTTATAAAAAGCTGGTTGATTCCCATGTGATACCCGATCAGCGTTATTTCTCCTCGTTCGGCCGTACCAACGTCTATGAGATTCGCCCCTGGATTAACGGCGAATTAGCTGGGATGTATTTATGGGATTCTGCCATCTATACCTACTCCAGCAATATGCCAAAGGATGCTGTATTAGAAACAGGGCCGTTCCTCACCATGCCAGATGCTAAAGATTCCGGGCTGACCACCAAGCCGTCTTCGCTGTTCGCTATCAGCAAAAACAGTAAGCATCCTAAGGAAGCGGCGATGCTGATGAGTTTCATGCTGAGTAACCCGGAGGGCGTGAAGGCGTTAGGGTTGCAAAACGGGATGCCTGCTAACCCGAAAGCGCAAAAATTGCTGGAAGATATCGGCGTGATCAACCCCGGTAACCTGTTAGCGAATGCCTATCGGGCGGCTGCGGAGCAACCTGCGTCTAAGGTGCCTGTTTCACCGTTTATGGAAAATCAGGAACTGGTTCAACTGTGGACGAGTAGTCTGCAAAAGCTGGATTACGGTAACGGGGAAGTGAATAAGGTTGCCGATGATTTCCTGAACAGCGCTAACCGCATATTAAAACGCGCGATTCGATAACTAACGATTGGTAATGTGCGATGCCGTGTTACGAAGGATATACGGCATCGCACGTCTCCTTACTTAATCACACCACATGCCATTCTTGCTCCGCCACCGCCCAGTTTTGCGGGAGCATCCGCGTAGTTGTCCCCGCCGACGTGTACCATTAACGCGTGATTTTTCACCTCAGACAGCGATTTTATCCGGGGAGCCAACAGTGGATAAGTTGACGTGCCGTCCGCATTCACTACCAATCCGGGTAGGTCACCCAAATGTCCCTGATCGTTATAAGGGCCAAGGTGTTTACCGGTCTTTTTTGGATCGAGGTGGCCGCCCGCCGCCAGGGCGGGAACCGATTTACCGTCTTGTTCGGCGGGCTCACAGCTGGCATTTTCATGCACGTGGAACCCGTGAATACCCGATTCCAGTCCCTGCAGGTGTGGCGTGAAAAGCAGGCCATAGGGTGTTTCCGTGATGGATATCTCACCGATACTGCCGCCCGCACCGGTAGGCAGTGCTTCATGCAGCGTCACCGTGGTGCTTGCCGCGAAGGTGGAACAGGAAAAAAACACGCCTGTCAGGATAAGTGCCTTCAGTTTCATTGTCTTTTGCCTCTTAGGTTTGAGTATTAAGGATCAACCGTTACGCTTTTTGATCATGGTCTTTCCGCAGTGAGTTGTACCGTGCTGATGGTGCGTGCGCGAAAGCCCGCTTCACAATAACAAAGGTAAAACACCCACAGGCGCTGGAAAGGTTCATCAAAGCCCTGAGTATTCAGCGTATGCCACTGCTGATAAAAGCGCTGCCGCCATTCGCTGAGGGTGCGGGCATAGTCCTGACCGATATCAAACAGATCGCGGGTAATAAAGTCGGTATGCCGCGTCATGGTGGTCGTCATCGCGGTAATTGAGGGCAGAAAACCGCCGGGAAAAATGTAGCGTTGGATAAAATCGACATTTCGACAGTAATGGCTGTAGCGCTGATCGGCAATTGTGATCGCCTGAAGCACCATGCGGCCTTGTGGACGGAGCAATTGCTGGCAGCGTTTGAAGAAGGTGGGTAAATAGGCTTTTCCGACCGCTTCGATCATTTCGACTGACACCAGCTTGTCATACTGACCGGTCAACGCGCGATAATCCTGTAACAGCACCGTCACTTTATGGCTCAGCCCCGCTTGCTGAATGCGCTCAACCGCGTAGTCATACTGCTGTTGTGACAGCGTGGTCGTGGTGACGTGGCAGCCATATTCACGTGCGGCCAGTTCGGCTAATCCTCCCCAGCCGGTGCCAATCTCCAGTAAATGATCGGTTTCACAGAGCGCCAACTGTTCGCAGAGACGGCGCAGCTTGGCGCGCTGTGCGTCTTCCAGCGTCATTTCGGGTTGCTGATACCAGGCGCTGGAGTAGAGCATCTCGCTATCGAGAAAGCTGCGGTAAAAATGGTTACCCAAATCGTAGTGAGCGGCGATATTTTTCTGCGCCTGCTGTGGACGGTTACGGCGACACCAATGGATAAACCGATGAAATGGCCCCGTCAACCAGCCAAAACGCGTTTCTAGCGTATCGACTAGCGCCTGATTCTGCGCCAAAAGTTGGAGAACGAGCGTGAGGTTGGTTGAGCTCCAATCACCATCGATATAGCTTTCACCGGCAGCGATACTTCCCCCCAGCAAGACGCGGCGATAAACGCGATGGTTATGTATCGTGATATCGCCTTGCAGCGTCGCATGTTGATCCCCGAATAACGTTTCATTGCCTTCTGGTTCGCGAAGGCGCAAACCTCCGCCGTCTAGTCGACTCAGCAGAAGAAATAGCACTTTTCTGGCCCGAGTATAGCGAGCGGTATTGCTCGGGTGACGCACCAACTCTGTTTCCGTTGAACTCATGGGGTATCCTTTTTTCCAGACTGCGGATGAGGATAAACGGGCGAGCGTTTAATCCACAGTTTCAAAGCCTGCCAATATATGGTGCAGGCGGTTTTCATCGTCATTAACGGCAGAGACCAAAGTTGAGCACGTAGGGCGGCGCGAGTCAGTGGCTGACGATGCAGCACCAGCGTCGCGTCAAACTCGCGACCTTGTCTGTGGTTCTCGATGTGGATCCTCAGACGCGCGTTGGGTGGCGTGAGTCGCCAGTGATACACCATATCCATCGGGTTAAAAGGCGACACATGAAACGCTTTGGAAACGGGCGTAGAACCATCGGGGACGACAGCATAGGTATGACGTTCGTTCCAGGGGGTATTCCGCACTTCTGCCAATAACCAGCGTAGTTCGTTATGCGCATCGTACAAATAATAGAAATTGACCGGATTGAAATAACAGCCCAGATAGCGTAGCTGACATAGCAGCAAAACCTTCCCTGTGAGGCGTTCACCGGTCAGTTCCGCAATCCGATCCTGCGCTTTGGTTTTGATATCGCCGCCACCGAGGTAATCGCCGCGACAAAATGAGGCAGGGGAAAAGCGCTCTAAGGCAATCCCCGCATGCGGCAAGGCGGGGATCTCATCTAAATCGATTAACGTCATGAATAACGCATAGTCAAAACGATGTGTAACGGGCGTAAAGCGTCGATGGCGAACCTTGCCAACATACAAGGCGCTATTCATATTGCACCCCCTGATGAAGGAGGTTGACCACATCCAATGCGCTTTTGACGCCGTCTTCATGAAAACCGTTGTACCAATAGGCACCACAAAACCAACTGCGGTTGTGCCCATTAATACGTTCGCGCTGCTGTTGGTGTTCTGTCGTCTGTTGGGTAAACACCGGGTGATGATAAATCGCGTGGTGCAATATTTTATTGGGGTCGATGTCCTGCTGAGGGTTCAGCGAGACACAGAAGGTCGTGGATGAACGGATATTTTGCAGGATGTTCATGTTATAGGTCACGGAGGCCCGCACGCGGCTAAATGCCTGATCGACTGGCAGGCGGTAATTCCAGCTCGCCCATGCCCGCTGGTTATGAGGCAACAGCCGGGTATCGGTATGCAAAATCACACGGTTAGGCTGATAGCGTATGCCACCTAGGATACGCTGCTCCTCGGGCGTACTCGTTTCCAGCAGCGCCAGTGCCTGATCGGAATGGCAGGCAAAAATAACCTGATCGAACCGATACGCCTGCCCAGAGGTCTGTACAGTAACACCGGCATCATCGCGTATTACCTGATGGACGGGCGTCTGGAGGTGGATCGTCGCCCGATCGTGGATACGCTCTGCGAGTCGCCGCACATACTCCCGTGAACCGCCGGGAACCACCATCCATTGTGGGCGATTGACCAAATCCAATAGCCCGTGATGGTTGAAGAAAGTCAGGAAAAGCGACAGAGGGAAGTGCCGCATATCCTCCAGCGACGACGACCAGATCGCCGCGCCCATCGGCAAAAGATAGTGCTGGGCAAAGAACGGTGAGAATTTTTCCTGCTGCAACAAATAGCTTAGCGTCAGCCCCTGATAATCGCCGTTGGCAAGATACCGCTTGCAGACGCGGTTAAAGCGCACAATCTCCGCCACGAAACGATAGAAACGGAGGCGGAACAGGTTGCCGCGCTGGGCGAATAATGTGTTTAACGTATGACCGTTATATTCCAGACCGGAAACGGGGTTACTGACCGAAAAGCTCATTTCTGTTGGCTGACCGGTTAACCCCAATTCATCCAGTAATGCAATAAAATGGGGATAGGTCCGCTCGTTATAGACAATAAATCCGGTATCGATGGCGTAGGTGACGTCATCCTGAACGACATCGACCGTTGCCGTGTGGCCACCCAGATAATCGTTCGCCTCAAACACCGACACCTGAAAGCGATCGGATAACTTGAGTGCGCAGGTTAAGCCAGAAATGCCGCTGCCAATAATGGCAATCTTCATACGTTTTACCTTACTAACCGGCTGGCGAGCAGACGTTGCCATGACTGTGGGAGGACAGAAATCACGTTGAGCAATAGCGCAAAGCGTAGAGGAAAGGCGATTTCTCGTTTTTTCTTTGCCAGACCACGACGAATAGCCTCTGAGGCGTCCGACACGGAAATCAGCATCGGCATCGGGAAGTCATTACGTGCAGTCAGCGGAGTATCGACAAAACCGGGCAGGATAAGCGACACGGTGATATGGCGAGACTGCAAATCCAGCGACAGGCTGCGGGCGAAATAGGCTAGCGCCGCCTTTGAGGCACCATAGGCCTCCGCTCTTGGCAGCGCAACGAGGCTGGCGGTCGAGCCAACCAGCGCCAGGTGGCTACCGTTGGCAAGCTGCGGCAATAACACCGACAGGCAATTCACCGGGCCGATCACGTTGGTTGTCAGTACCCGACTGACTTTTTCCGCTTCAACGACGCCGTTATCCAGATATTCACAGGTTCCCGCACTGAGAATCACCAGATCGGCCGTGACGCCGTCCAACGCCTGCTGCGTATCCGCCAGGTTCGTCATATCAAATGCCAGTGTTCGAATGGTTGGGAAGGCGGCAGTTAATGCGTGAAGTCGTTGTTCATCACGCCCACAGGCGAGGACATCCCAGCCGTCGCTGGCATAATCCCGTGCCAGTTGCTGGCCGATTCCTGAGCTTGCCCCGGTAATCAATACACGTTTCATGTCTGCATTCTTGATTTCAGGTAACGGATGAGCGAACCAAGCAGGGGGATATGCTGATAAAGCATGTCGCCCATATCGTAATAGTCACGGTGGTAGATAACTTTGTTGTCGGCGAAGAGCAGGTGGCTACAGCCCGCTAATGTCAGCGGCGCGTTACGCTTTAACGACGGATGGGCATAGTGCATCGTCCAGAACATCGTCGCACCGCCGCGGAAGGTATGGACATCGGCGATGTCGAACTGACAGTAGCTCATACTGTCGAGTGAATGAGAAAAATAGCGATGCAAAGCATCCAACCCATGATGACTGGAAATAGGGTCGATAAAGTGAATATCCTGATGATAGATATCACCCAGCTCCGTTAATCCTTCAGCGGTTAGCTCTCGATAAAATGCCCTTATTTTCAGCAAAATAGGTTCGTATTCATCGTTTTCTACCGCGATGCCTTCTTCCTCACGCGCTTTTTCTATCGTCACAACCACTCCTGTTAAGGTCACCCATGTCCACGCAGTGGAGATGGCTAACAGATAGAGAAACGTCAACGCTTATTAATTGAAAGATATCAATTTAGGTATAGATTGAATCCACCGTTCGTCAAATAAGATTTTGAGGAACGGCAAGGGGATAAGTACATACGGAGGGAGGTGGCGTTAGAAAAAAGAAAACATGGCGCAAAATGTAGTGACAATGTCACGCCATGTTTCCTGGTTCGACAGCGGTAGGCTGAACGTTATTTCTCTGCGGGTTTAATCAACGTCAGAATCGTGCCTAGCTGTTCACGCTGATCATCACTGACTTCTCGTGCAGCGGAATAGCCTGCATTTTGGATGATCATCTCATTCAGGCCAACCAGCCAGTCATAGATATAAAACGCCGTATTGTTGGTAGGCGTCAGCGATAGCTTGGTTAAGCGCTGTGAAGCCCCAAAGCTGACCGCCTGTTTTTCGGGTTTAGCGAAAATTTTATGGCCGCGATTAATGCGGCTGGCAGGGCGCAGGGATTCATCAAGCTGCTGGAAGCCGAGCCAGGCGACAAAGTCGCCGAGAATAGTCAGCACGCGTGAAACCTGACGGTCAGCTTTATTCTCGCGGTTGATCCCCAACTGCTCGCCGTCGACCAACATATCAACCAGCGCTTCTTCGATTCGCAAACGGATGCTGCCGGTAATCAATTCCTCGACCAGCATTTCGATCGTCGCTTTCGGCACATTCAGCAACTCGAGAAGCGGGGCATTCTCTGGCAAGCTGCGTAAGTGGTTAATCCAGAAACGGTAAACGCCGTGCGCGTAATCTGCCTCATAGCCGTGGTCTATCGTCAAAATTGGTGGTGCAGGCTGATCGATCGCGATCGGTTCATCGGCAAACAAATCGATTTCGATCCCGACACCAAACGGATCGCTATTGGCTGACGGGGCAGAAAGGTCTTCGGCATCAGCGTGGAAACCGCCATAGCTTGTCCCTTTCTGTTGCAGATACAGGCGGCGAAGCTCATCACGAGAAGGTAACAGCCGTTCCAGCAGTTCACCGTGTACGCCGGTGCGAGTCTGGAGTGATTTGAGCAAGGTTTCTGCGATACGCTGTTTTTCTGCCGGATCGTCAACATCAACGGGGAGATACCAATTACCCAACAGGTTATCACTGAGTTCACGTTGGATTTCGCTAAGCTGTTCGCTGATGCGCCCCAGTTTTACATCCCGATGGACTTCCGCCCCCAACCACGTTGCCATTCGCGCCACGCCACGTTTATCCATCGCCAGCATCGTTCCCCAGGCATCGCCCGGATTACCCACGTAGCGTTGTACTGCGGCATCATAGTTTTGCCCGTGTGTAATACGGCGATCGTGGCGGGTGACCGCCCAAATCAGCCCCGGTTTACGATGGCTACGAACCTGTGCGTTTTCACCTTGAGTCTGTTTAACCCAGTGATCCAGCGCTTTGCCAACCACTTTAACGTCGGCGCGATTGCCTGCGGCGCTACATACCATCAATACGTTCATTTCCTGATTGTCGGTATAGCGCTCCAGCAGATAGGCCCGTTTCGCACGCAATAGCGTGTGTGCCATTGGATGCGGTGTGCTTTGATGGCTTGCTGGTGGCTCGTCTCGCGTCTCGCGGATTTCACCAAAACCGGGGAAATCCAGCACATCAACCTGCTCGAACAGCGCTTCTTTAGGCGGCAAATGCAGTGGGATAAGCAGTTCCGCCGTCAGCATCGTTAACTCAGCCAGCGAAAGCTCTGTCGTTTTCCCTGCTCGGCCATTCTGAACCGGCCGCACCAGCACGCCTGGATCGTCGGCGCTGTGCAAACGTTCCAGCGCAGAACCGTCGATCAGACCGTCTGCTGGGTTTAACTCATCGTCCACCAGTATCCGCAGCGGCGCTAACAGCTTACGCGTACCGGACAGATGTTGCAGCGTGTGGCTGAAATGGCGATAGGCGGTGGTCAGCGAATTCAACTCGCCCCACAGTACAGAGAAAAGCTGGGCGCGATCGTCAACGGTCAGATAAGGGGCTAATTCAATCGCAACCGGCCAGAAATGAGCCTCCAGCTGTTTTTGCCGTTTGACATCGTGACGCGCGAGATAGTCCCAAAGTTCGACCACTTCATCGCGGCTTATCCCTTCAACGGGGTCTGGCTGACGATGCATCAACAGCGTTTTAACGTGTTCAGCAATATGGCGCTCATCCAGCTCTTCAAACGTTGTCTCTTGATTGAGATCGTTTAAAAACGCGTTGGCCATGATCTTACCGATATCCAGTTCGTTGAGCAGTTGCAGCTGAACGGGAAATGATTTGTTCTTCACGCCCGATTGTCGGCTAAACCGCGTAACGAGCGCCGTTGCCCGGTCGGACGGATTAATATGATTGATAAAATCCAGCTGTTGCCCTTCAAACGAGGTTTCCAGCTTGCCATTTTCGTCCCCGGCCAGCGAGGCGATCAGGTAGGATTTCCCCGCCTGGGACAAGCCAAAGAAACCGATGGCAATGTCTTTCTGCGCCACATCGGACAGATGCTGCGCTTTATTGTGATTACGGCGCAGTTTGACGATCAGACGGTCGGCTTCGATATCCAGACGCGGGGCGTTCTGGCGTGTGCTTTCAACCCAGTTGATGGCCTGTTCAACACCTTGCACGACGGCCTGTAACTGACTGTGAAGTCGGGTGGAAAGCTGTTTTGGCGTTAATCGTTTCATTTTTTAAATACACTCCCACTATCGATCCAATAATGGGTCGCACCTGAGCCGTTAGCGGATAATGTGTTCAATTTGAGTCGTAAATGATGCGGCGGAACGCGAGTGCCGTCTTCCAGCACGGCATCAGCAATCTCAAAGCGCTCCGGGCTGTCTTGATCGTCGCTTTTCGTGACGGCTAGCCGGACGCGCAGCTTACTGTCCCCGACGACTTTACGCGCCAAATCCTGATCGACAATCGAAAGCATATAGAGCGAGGATGCCGGCCAGCGTTCGTTGTCCAACTGGCGGAAGCCGAGGCAGAGTGAGCCACGCACCTGAAAGCTGTGTTGCGGGTCAAGCACGAAATCCGGCGCATCCAGATCGATATCGCTGTAATAAACGTTATCGAGCGTCAGCGCGTTGCTGCTGTCCATCATGCCGAGGTAGCGCACTGTGGAATAAGGCTGGAAATCGCCGACCTTAAAGTAAAAGCCCGGCAGGCGCAGATCGAGCGCCAGCAGACACAGCATCGCGCCGACAGCGGCAGTGGATTTCGGGTTATCGATGCGCCCACGTTTGTTAAACGGATACCAATCATTGGTGTGATAGCCATCCAGCGATAGCATCCGGTTAATCGGCAGCGGTTGCAGATGGCGGAACAGCGCCTGAATCCCTGGGAAGCGCGAAGGGCGGCCGGTCAGCAGCAGCACATCGCACGAATAAAGCGACACCACTTCAGACATCAGGCGCAGATTCTGCGTGATGTTCATTTTGTTAGACAGGAACTCACCGTGCAGCTTGTTCAGTTTGAGAATCAGCGGCACTTGCAAAATATCAAAGACGTAGTCGCTGACCGGCAGCTCGCGCTGTACTTCCGTATTGATGTATTCCAGCACTTTTTCCGTTGGTGCCTGTTCCAGCAATTCACCGAAGGTCGATTCGATCTCGGCGCTAGTGTCCAGCGGATCAAAGCGCTCATAGGCTTCCAGAATGGCGCGACCAATCGGGATGAAGACCTGTAGTGTGACCTGCTGGCGCAGTGTAAGCTGTGCGTCCATACGGCCTTCATTGCCGAACAGCTTCGCCATCAGCGCATCCGGGCTGGCCATTCCGGCGGTTTTCAGCGCAGCCTGTAGCGCGGGGAGGATATAAAGCTGAATCACATCCAGCAAGATATCGTCGCCCGCGACTTTAAAGCCTTCACGGAACAGCAGGCGCGGAATAATTTTAACGTTGTTGCCGACGCCGTCATCGAGCAGATATTGCGTAATGGCGAGGTCAGTGGTACCGCCACCGATGTCGATTGAGGCAATACGCAGCGTTTTTCCCGCGGGTTCACCTTCATCAAGCTCTTTATCCGGGCGCGCCATGCTGGCGAAGAAATCTTCCGCACGGCCGCCAAAATTCACCTGCGCTTCGTTATACAGGTAAACCATCTGCCCGCATGTGGCTTCATCCCATTCGATTTGTACGTCAGGCACCGGAACCCGGCTTTGCTGCTTGTGGGCTGGCGTGGTGAAATCTTCATCCATTGGATGCCAGTCCATCGCTTTCCACACCAGTGCGATCGCTTCATGCATCCGACGGCGGAAAATTTCACGCTCGGGTTTCGGCATCGCGGAAGGCAGCGTCAGAATGATATTTCGCAACTGGCGTGGCGCGCTGCTGTGGATCATCTTCAACCGCTGGGCGGCGCTGTTCATTTGCATTAGCGCCTGTGCCAGCAGTTCGGAGAGCATGAATGTCATGATCGAGCTACGGCTATAGTGCGGCGAAAACACTGGTAAACGCTCTTCCAGCGGCTGGTTGTAGAGCGGCTGACCTTCATCATTCAACATAATAGTCAACGGCATGGCTGTCGCTAACGGTTCGGTCTGTGAATGGGCGTCCGTCTGGCTAAAACGCCAACCTGGTGCATAGCTTTCTTCGTCCCACAGATAGCGGCGCGGGCTGGAAATACCGCTCGAACCTTCCGTTCCCTGACGCAGCAGTGCCATATGGCTGGCTTCGCGTCCGACGCGGGTGATTGACGGCCAGATGAACGCGTCATCGCGGCCGCTTTCTACCGAGAAGTTGTCTTTACCGAACTTCGCCTGTGAGAATTCAACGCGGCTCTCAAACAGTTCGTTGTACAGATAATGGGGTTCACTCAGATCGCGCAACTGCAATTCATAGGTCTGTTTCAGGCCGTTGCTTTCGTCTGCATGATCCTCAACCAAAATGCCGCAGGTGTGCGAGTTACCCACATCCAAAATCAGGTCAACGTTGACCGCGGGTTCTTGCAGCGTGCTGGTATTGATACGAATTTCCGGTATGTCGAGCTGGTTACCCAGCATATCCAACACATTCAGGTAATGTGCCTGATATTCAAACCCCCTGAGCGCCACCTTTATATCGTGGCTGTCACGGCTTTCCAGCGCTTTAACCCGCTGAGCAAAGACTTCGCGCAGCCAGCCGTCGACCCAGGTTTCATCAAGGAATTCACCCAGTTCGTCGCTGTGATACGCCAGTGCGAAACTCCCACCGGTTTTGATGTCATTAGCATTCGGTGCAAGCGACTCGTACTCGTGGCCTTCCGGGTAGGTTTTGGTATCGAACGCCAGACAAATACGGTGCGTATTGCCGTCCTGATCGGGCGTATCCAACGCAAGAATCTGCATCCGCGCCCAGTTATCCGGCCCGCCCATGAAGGTGCGCGGCGGGTTAAAGCGGAAGAAGGGCAGCGGCAGCCACATGTTCTCCAGCAGCTTCAGCGATTGCTCAAGTGAAATGCTCAGCTCAGGCTTCACGACTTCCGGCGGCATTCCGGTGGCGGAAGGCAGCAGGAATTTGTCCGACTGTTCATCGTACAGCAGGTGTAGCAGAGGACCGTTGGCACTTTTACGCACATAGCGGTGAGGCTGCTCGGCCGAAAACTGCGGCTTTAAGGCAAAATCCAGAAACTGAATTCCGCTGTCCTGAATCAACGTAATGCGTTGTTTATAATCGGTAATCGTCGCCAGCATGATTATTTACTCTCGCGCTTTATCGTCATCGGGAAAACGGTGTTTTCGTCATAGCGACCAATACACTCTGCCGCCGCGCCGGAGGCACCTTGTTTACAGACCAGTTCCGGCATTTGGAAACGAGAATTATCGGAACAGCGGGCGCCGGAGCGACTGTTGATGATCAGATTGCCAGAGCTCATTAATCCTGCCTCAACGTTAGCGCGACACGTGACACCGTCACCATGAGTGATACGTGCTGTGCCTTTTCCATTTTGAATCTGGTAGCGCAGGCTAGGCGGCCTGCCGGTAATCGGCGCTTTGCCATCAACAATGACGCGCCAGTTGCCGTTCAGGAATTTGATGGAGCCGATTTTCACCGCGTCGGCTGGCATGACTAAATCATCTTTGCCCGCAGGAACCGCTGGTACTTGCTCAACAACGGGTTCAGCCGGTGGCGCAACAGGCGCTTCCGGCTCCGTGACCGCAGGGACTTCCGGTTTGACTGCGTCTTCTACAGGCGCGGCAGCAACCGGTGTCTCAACGGCTTTCACGGCCTCTTTTTCTACGACAGGGGGAACCGGTGTGCTTTCTTGCTGTGGCGCAGGTTCAGCCGGGGTAGAAGAAGGCAGGGCGCGTTTTTCTTGCTTGACCGTCGCGGCTACATCGGATGTCGACTTGTCGTCCTGTCCTGACACGCAGCCACGTATTTGCAATGACAAAATCGCTAACAGTGCGGCGGCAGGAAGCAGCCACCACAGGCGAAAGAACGGCGGGCGAACAGGCACGGCTGCCGCAGCGGCAACGGGTGCAGGTGTTGGGTCGACCGATTCGGGCTGAACGACAGGCTGTGGTTCCGGCTCGGGAACGGGATCGACCAGCGGCAGTGTGGGTGCATTTGCCACGGGGGCGGATGCAACAAAAAGCGGTTCCGTTTCCTTGATGACAGGTCGTAGGCAGTCCAATGCATCAAGCCGAGATTTTTTATCGAGATTGACGAAACCCCAGAACGTTAAGACGGGTTTGCCATCAACCAGATAGACGTGGTTTGCCCCAGGGAACTGTATCGCTTTTGCCAGCAGGACACCGAAAAGTTTCTGCCCGGCTTTTTCTGCATTTTGCGCACGCTGGCTGATGTCGGCAACCGCAGCTTGATAAGTTTCCAGCAACGCCAGCGCCTTTTCTCGTTCTTCTTCGCTCGCGGCAATCCAGGAGGTGACTTTACCGTCAACTGGTGAATACCAGTCAATGCGGTCACCATGCTCGTTGGGCTGGGGAATTGCCAGACAATCGGCAATTTGCTGCTGTTTTCTGAGACGTAACGTTTCCCGCAATTGAAGTGCTGATGCGTAAACTGGCTGCCCGTTCTCACCCAACGCCAGAAAATCATCCAAACTTCCACTACGTAAAAATAATTTTGCCACGCAAAAGAGACCTTTTGTAATGATGCCTAAAGCAGAAAATAGAGAGTACTCTGCGACAGGGTATACTGTAGTGCGAATGATGGCGAATCAAACGCTTAAAGAAGTGATAAAACTAACAAATATTTGGGCAATAGAAAAAGTGGGAAACGGGAAGTGTACTCACGTACGGCAGACAACGTCCAGATAATATGATGAAAACGCTGGCAAAAATGATGCATCCTCTTTCAGCTATGATTTGCAGAAATGAGGGACGCTGCGCGATGTCAGCCTCCCTCAAGGCAGTCAGAATTAAAGCTGGACGTTACCCGTGATCAGGTAGGCGGATGAGGTACTTTGTGACATCGGCGGCAGCGTATCGCTGAGGACGTTGCCTTTGACGTCGGTAAATTCAATCGGAATATCGTTCATTCCAACGTGCTCAACAATAAAGTGGTTATAATCGGTTTTCTGTGCAGCAATCCATTGGTTATTGCGCATATATTTCATCTCAATAACGGGGTATTTTACGTTCCTGAATTGCACCGCAGCCCAATAAGGATTTGAACCTTCCTTTATTCGATAAATAACGTTGCCATTCACCGGCGCTTCGATCAGCGTCCAGTCGATATTAATTTTCCCATCCCGCAGATCGCCTATTTTCTCAAAGGCATTAAACGATAAATCCAATGCACAGTCGCCACCTTCAGGATAGAGATCGGTGACATAAACCACCGTACTGCCTTTTGGTCCGTTTACTTTCAGGTAGGCTCCAGCCAGTGACGCTTTCACGCCGCGATAATCAAGTTGGTTCCGATTTAACGCGGTGATCTCCATGTCCTTCGGGATCGGATCCAGCAAAAGGGCACCGCCCTGATAGCCAGAGCCTGTCGCGGTGGCATAACCGTAACAAATGTCGTCCAGTTCCCACTGAGCGTGGGCGGTATTAATCAGAGGGATAACGCATAATGCAGATAAGGCTAATGAGGTTATTTTATTCATGTTTCACATCCAATATGATTCAAGATTAATAACATAGGTGAGTGGTAAAAATAAAAGAACCAAAACGGAAGTCCATTTTTTGGCGAATTGATTATCTGGTTTTTGTATAAATAAGTAAATCGGTTTTATCTTAAAAAAATAAAGCAGTGAATATATCACTGGGTTTATTTCTATAGGATGAAATTATTATATGAGTAAATAATATATTTGGTTTTATTCAAAATGTGTTCTACGGTTTAAAGGGTGACAACATTATTTCGCACATGCAACTTGAAGTATGACGGGTATATATAACGATGAAGAGGAGACAGCATGACCATTCATAAGAAAGGGCAAGCGCATTGGGAAGGTGATATCAAGCAGGGGAAAGGCACCGTCTCAACGGAAAGCGGCGCACTGCAACAGCAACCTTACGGCTTCAATACCCGTTTTGAGGGGAAGCCCGGCACGAACCCGGAAGAACTGATTGGCGCAGCGCATGCGGCCTGTTTCTCTATGGCGCTCTCGCTGATGTTAGGCGAAGAAGGGCATAAACCTGAGTCTATCGATACCACCGCAGATGTGTCGCTGGATAAAGTCGATGGCGGGTTTGCGATCACCAAAATCGCGCTGCACAGTACGGTAAAACTGCCGGGCATTGATGAGGCTACGTTCGATAGCATCATCCAAAAAGCGAAGGCAGGTTGCCCTGTGTCAAAAGTGCTCAAAGCCGAGATTACGCTGGAGTATCAGTTGAACTAAGCGCAGGCCGCTGAGCGATAAAAATTGTGCTAATAAAAAGCTTACCAGGACGACTCCGGTAAGCTTTTTTACATTTATACAATTAAAAACAACGAAATGATTAAAAATAATTTAACATCCTTACGATGATAACCATAAAATTAGCATAGTCATTGCTGCATGATGCGGGCTATGACGTAGGACGCAATATAACAAGAGCAATATTGGGCTGGCCAGTTTGTGGTGGTCAGATTCTCTGAGTATGTCGTGCTGTGGAACACAAGCGAGAGTTCAAGATGAATAAAATGACCAAGATCTGTTTTTCTGTGCTGTTGGCCGGTAGTTTGCTGACCCCTGTTTTGGCAAATGCCACCACGTCGGAAGACATGCGTGGTATGCAAAAAAGTTATACCGCCGCCACTAAAGCAGACGATGCCGCCGCGCTGAAAACTGCGCTGAGCACATTCCGTGAGCACGTTGAGCACGCTAAAACGCAGGTACCGCCTGATTTCGCCAAACAGCCTGCCGATGGCCCAGACAGAAAAGCCTATGTGGAAGGTCTGGATAAGATTTTGCAAAAAGTGGACAGCGCACAGGCTCTGGCGGATGCCGGTAAACTAAGCGAAGCCAAAGCGGTGTTAGCTGAAATCAATACGTTGAAAGGCGAATACCACAGTAAATTGAGAGGCTAAGTCACTTTTCGTTTACTATAAGCCGCCAGTGGGATTGGACTCACTGGCGGCTTTTTTTGTTATAAAGGCTACGATTGTTAGAATTGTCAGTTAAGGGGGAACGGGATCATGTCACCATCACACGATGAAACGCATGATGGCAAAGATACACAACACAGAATTCTCGAAGCCGCGCTGGAAGTCATACTGGATCATGGGGTGCGAGGAGCAACCTACCGGAAAATTGCGCAACAGGCCGGGCTATCACCAGGGACTCTGACTTATCGCTACAGCAGTATTGAATTACTGCTGAACAGTGCGTTCATCTACATGGTTGATGGCATCTCGCAGGCATTTCGTGTCCGCCTTAAACAAGCAAAAGATATCGACAGCGCACGTGAAGCGGTTGTTGACTTGATCTGTGGCGATATCTGGGCGACACCGCGCCACCTGACATTAAGTTTTGAACTGTACGCGCTGGCATCGCGTAAAGAAGAGTACCGGCTAATATTGCAGGAGTGGATGACGCGTAGTAGAAAATCGCTTCACCTTCATTTCAACATTGCGACTGCGTGTTCACTGGATGCGGTGATCGAAGGGTACACAATCCATAACTATCTTAATAATAAAGCTGTTAGCCGCGAAGATATTCTCAATACGGTAATCAAACTGACCTCTTAATTCCTGCCTGGCGCGATCGTGTCAGGCACCTTCCCATTAAAAAAGAACGTCGTGAAACAGGTGCAAAGTGGTACATATTCGTGCGATAGTTATTCGTACGTATGTACGAATTGATTTAAATAAAGACGACGAGAGCTATGACCACAAAACCCGCTATCAATAAATTTGCGCTGTTCGGGCTGATGTTCATTCCCGGTTTCACGTGGGCAACCTGGGTGACCCGAACCCCTGTTATGCGTGATGTTCTTCATGCTTCAACGGAAACAATGGGGATGATTCTGTTCGGCTTTTCATGTGGCTCTATGTTGGGCGTATTGGGTGCAGGCAAAGTCATTAATGTCCTCGGCATCCGTAAAACCATGGTCAGTGGATTTCTGCTGCTTCTGCTTGGGTTGCTTGTGCTTGCCGTTTCGCTTTCGATTCGGAGCACGCCCAGCGCCTTTATGGGGCTGCTGATTTTCGGTGCAGGTGTCGGATTGGTTGATATCGCCATCAACATTGAGGGTGCCGCGTTTGAGCAACATCTGAAAAAAAGCCTGATGACAACACTACATGGTTTCTTCAGCCTGGGGACGCTGGTTGGTGCACTGGCAGGGATGGCGATGACGGCTTTTGGCGTTAACACGACGTTGCATTTTGTGGTGGTGGTGACACTGTCGATATTCACCGCCATTTTGCTGATGCGCCAAATGCCGTGGTTGAGTGATTTAGCCAGCGCCGGGCAGGAAGAAAAGGGTAATTACAAGACTCAGGTTTTCAATGAACTTAAAGACAGCCGATTATTGATTCTGGGTGTGGTTATTCTCGCGATGGCGCTTGCGGAAGGTTCTGCTAACGACTGGCTACCGCTGCTGATGATCGATGGTCACAACTTCGATCACACGACGGGAACACTCGTGTATGTCGGATTTACGGCAGGTATGACGCTGGGCCGTTTTGCCGGAGGGTATTTTGTCGATCGCTTTGGCAAGGTCAATGTACTTCGATTCAGTGCCGCCTCTGCCGCGCTGGGGCTGACGCTGGTCATCTTCTCTGATGCGCCGCTGCTGGCCGCCGCCGCCGTTATTTTCTGGGGCATTGGGGCATCGTTGGGGTTCCCGCTCACGATTTCCGCCGCAGGAAGTGGGGAGAACAGTGCCGTTCGCGTCACTATTGCTGCGACGCTGGGCTACTTTGCTTTTCTTGTGGGCCCGCCAGCGTTGGGCTTTCTTGGTGAGGTTGCGGGGTTACGCATCGCCATGCTGCCGGTGCTCGTCATGGTGATTCTGGCTTTTATCTGTTCGTCTTCCGCCCGCGAACGTTCGGCCAAAACGGTATCTGACACCCCATCCTGATGTTTCTGCACGGTACTGTTGCGTGTTACGGAACCGTGCACATCCGTATATTGTCGTGAGGGAAAATGGTTAATTTAAAAAAGATGTCTGCTGGTGAATTTGCTGCATATCGCCAGTGTTTTATTCTGGAATATGCTCAGGATCTACAGGATTCCCGTGGTTATGACGCAGAGAAAGCAAGGGCGATCGCAACACAGTCGATTGATATCGCGTTACCTCAAGGCCCTGATACGGCAGAGAATTCACTTTGGTGTATTCACGCTGATAATACAGAGCCGGTGATTGGCTACCTCTGGGTTGTGTTTAATAAACACTCTGCCTGGGTATCCGACTTTTTCCTTCTGCCAGCGTGGCGTGGGCTAGGGTTGGGAAAAGCATCATTACTGGAAATGGAAGCCGTAGTGGCTGCCGTGGGGATCAATGAGGTTGGTTTAAGAGTGGCGGTGAATAATCAGTCAGCGAAGGCGTTGTATGAAAAAATCGGCTTCCAGACTACCGGTTTTAATATGAATAAGATACTGAATTCAGACAGGCAAAAGTAGAAATATTGTAAACGGTTATCACGGCTCTCCGTCCCTTATCCTGAGCTTATCTGCGCCACTAAAGTTCAAAAAAAAAGCGCCGATAGACATAGCAGGGAGCTCACTGCAAAGGAATGTTGATTTCTACCAGGGTCAACATCAGGAGAGCCATAATGGCCACACAATTAATACAAAAAAAGACAATGAGTACCCGCGCTCAGGTACTGTTAACTGGCGCATTAACCATCGCACTCGGTTTCGCTGTCACCATCGGGGTGCTCAGTTGGCAGTCTAGTCGTGAACAAAAGTCTCTGGCAGAACGCTATTTACAGCAGATCGCCCAGAGCGAAGCACTAAGAATTCAACAGGAACTCAACTATGCCCGAGATGTAGCACACAACCTCGGACATGGGCTAGTGGCTTTGCCTGCCGCGGGTGTTAAAGACCGCGCTGTCGTCGATAAAATCATGGAGTCTGCGCTACGGGATAACCCAGAATATCTCTCGATTTCGGTTATTTTTGAAGAAAATGCGTTTGACGGACGTGATGCCGAGTTTGCCGAGCAGCCGGGTCAGGCACCTAAAGGCCGTTACGCCTGGTTTGTCGATCGCGATCAGGCCGGTAACTACAAAATGCACCCCCTGCAATCTTTTCTGACTCCCGGTCAGGGCGATTACTATCTTGTGCCGCAAAAGAGCCAGAAAGATACGCTGATCGAACCCTATACCTATGCTTACAACGGCGTTCCCACATTGCTGACGTCGGTCGCCGCACCTATTGTCAGCCAGGGGAAACTGTGGGGCGTCGTTACGTCAGACATTTCTCTTGCGTCATTACAGCAAAAAGTTAACCAGATTAAGCCCTGGGAAGGCGGTGGCTACGCGATGCTGTTATCCAGCGCCGGTAAAGTCATCTCTTATCCTGATAAATCCCAAACGAGTAAAGCCTGGCAAGGGTCGACGGACAACTTCACCTCAGCGGTCGTACAACACGACGATGCCATTCTGGGTGAACAAGCGCTGGTTACCTGGCAACCAGTCACCATCGGCAACAGCACGGAGAAATGGTATCTGGGGATTGTTGCGCCAGTGAGTCAGGTGATGGCTGCTTCTGAACGTCAGTTAATGAATGCCGTCATCATGATGGTGATCAGTATTCTGCTGGTGAGCGCACTACTGGGCTGGGTATTCAGTCGTAAAGTGCTGAAACCACTTGGTGGCGAACCACGCGAAGCTGCCACAATCGCTCTGGCTGTGGCGGAAGGTCGACTAAGTAATGTGATTGACGTGAAAGCCAACGATCGTAACAGCCTGTTCTTCGCGCTGAATACAATGCAGTCACAGCTGCGTCAGGTGGTCGAACAGATCAAAGATGCCAGTGATTCCGTGCGACAAGGCGCTGCGGAAATTGCCAGCGGTAACCTCAACCTTGCATCGCGTACGGAGCAGCAGGCCGCTGCGTTGGAGCAAACCGCCGCAAGCATGGAAGAGATCACCGCAACGGTGAAACACAATGCCAACAACGCCCACCAGGCGACGACACTGACAGAGAATGCCACGAAAATTGCTCAGCGCGGCGAATCATTAGTCAGTCAAGTGGTTCAAACGATGGCGCAGATTGATGAGAGTGCGAAGAAAATTGGCGATATTACTACCATGATTAACAGCATCGCTTTCCAGACTAACATTCTGGCACTGAACGCCGCGGTAGAAGCTGCACGCGCGGGTGAGCAGGGAAGAGGATTCGCTGTCGTGGCATCGGAAGTTCGCAGTCTGGCCCAGCGCAGCGCCAGTGCGGTGAAGGAGATTGCCGCACTGATTGAGGAATCCAGCCAGCGTGTTGAAAGCGGCGTTAAACTGGTGAATGATGCTGGTAAAACTATGCAGGATATGACACACGCCGTTAGCTCAGTACAAAGTATCATCGGTGAGATTGTCACGGCATCGGATGAGCAGGCGAAGGGCATTAGTCAGGTCACGATTGCCGTCAATGAAATGGATGGCGTCACTCAGCAAAACTCCGCATTGGTACAGCAGATGTCGGCTGCTGCCAGCTCGCTGGAAGATCAATCCATGTCACTAGCGCAGGCGATAGAGCATTTCCACTTGGAGCCGCAGCCCACGTTACCCCATGCGTTATTAACATAAAAAAGTCACGCTTTCTCCCGGCAACCATGAGATTGCCGGGCAATCTCTTTACGCATTCTGCGATTATTGTTCACGTTCTTCTCTGAATTTCCCCCAGTACGGCTTATGCCATTCATCGATCAACGAAAGTTGTATCGCTCCTTTAATTAAGGCAAATTAAATCATCCTGATATTTTTAAGAAAAAATAATCATGCATCTGAATTATCCTTGTCTGAAAGCGTTTATGGAGATCGTCCGTAGCGGCAGTTTTGAAATTGCGGCTCGTAAGCTTCATGTCACGCCGTCAGCCATTAGCCAGCGCATCAAGCAGTTGGAAGATCAGCTTGGTCAGGTGCTGATTGTAAGGGGCAATCCTTGTCGCGCAACGCCGACGGGGCAAGCGCTACTTCGGCACGCCGAACAGATAGATATGTTGGAGAGCGAGCTTTTCAGCACGCTTGAAATGCCAGCCAGACAAAGTATTTCAGTGGCTGTGAATGCGGATTCTATCGATGGATGGTTTTTAGATGCGATGGATGATGCCTGCCACCAGTTTGGTATTTTGCTCGATATTCTTGCCGAGGATCAGGAACACTCGGCGACCTTGCTGCGTGAAGGCAGGGTTATGGCGGCGGTCAGTGCCAGCCCGGAGCCGATTCAGGGATGTGGCGTGGAGTATTTAGGAACGATGCGTTATCGCGCCTATTGCTCACAAACTTTTCACGACACGTACTTTGCTGACGGCATCAATGCGGACAGTTTACAGAAAGCACCGCTCCTAATATTTAATAATAAGGACAGATTACAATCCTTATTTATAGCATCGCTGGTTCCGATAGCGATTGAACCGCCACAGCAATTTGTTCCTTCAACAGCGGCCTTTGTTGGCGCCATTGTTAGAGGGCTAGGGTGGGGGATGATCCCGGAACATATGGCATCATCTCATATGGAAAAAGGCGAATTAGTCCCGTTTCAATCCGGGGATCCTATCGATACTCGACTGTACTGGCACCGCTGGAATATCCGCTCAACATCGCTGGATGTATTAAGTCAGAGCGTACGCGTTGCGGCCGTTCGGTATCTTTTTCGCTAATGGTGTCAAGCCAGAAATACTAGCGACGTCCGCGTAGATTTGTACTGGCTGACCATTCATATGTGACTGAGGAATCAGGTTTAAACTTATTTTTCTTCTTCTCGGCCTTTGCCTGTTTTGCTACGGCTTCACGTTCCTTCATGAGCTTATCGATGTAATCGTCTTTAATATGATTACTCTCAGAGTTGGTTAGCGAACGACCCTGTTTTTTTCTCGCCTGATCGAGTAACGTCTTGAGTTGGCGTTGTTCACTTTCTGTCATGTCTTTCTGAGTCAGTCTTGGCATGGGAATGGACCTGATAAGCGGGCTGGAAAATATATTGTAGAGGAAAACGCTCCGAGACCTAGATAAATCGTGCAGCGAGTCTTCCTGATTTCTTGATAATTGACACACAGTTTATTTATTCAGGCACAGTAGAAAAACACATAATGGAGAGAAATATGTCACCAGAATTGGCCGTAGCGGCACAGTTTAAAGCCTATAACGAACATGATATCGATACATTCGTGTCATGTTTTGCACCGGATTTTAAA
Organism: Pectobacterium actinidiae; assembly: GCF_000803315.1. Lineage (NCBI taxonomy): Bacteria > Pseudomonadati > Pseudomonadota > Gammaproteobacteria > Enterobacterales > Pectobacteriaceae > Pectobacterium > Pectobacterium actinidiae. The sequence goes on along the minus strand of NZ_JRMH01000001.1, from coordinate 2,288,499 downwards.
GCATACCGTATGCCAGCAGAAACGCCGTCGATGATAGGAAAAGAAGCACTGAGAGAGTTTTACGTGAATAACCGATTCAACAACCCAAAACTAAGAGCGGAATTGCTATCTCGTACAGTATTAGGTAATAAAGTATTTGATCATGAATTAATCCATGGGCTTTCAGCAGAACCAATAGAAAGCATTGCCGTCTTTGAAGTTAATAACGGGCTTATTAATACAGCTTGGTTTTTCTTTCCGTAGTAAACAGTGAATGGGCTCAGAACTCATGATATCAGAGACACAAACGTTACAGTCGCTGATTGTGCATTATGAAAGACAACTTCATTGCCAAGCAACGCGCAGCCAGAAAACCATCATTGATCAGCTGCTGCACCGCGACTTTTTTGAAATTGGTCGTTCTGGAATGCGATACGACAAACAGCAGGTTATCGATGCACTAATTTCTGAAACGGTTGAACAACAGATACAGGCCGATAACTTCGAGTTATCAGTGGTGGATGAAAAAAGTGTGCTGCTGACATACCTGAGTTACAGGGCAGACGAGAATAACATCGTCAGTAAAACATGGCGGACATCGCTGTGGATTAAAAATGCTGACAGTCAAAATCCCGCTGACTGGCAAATGCGGTTTCATCAGGGAACACCAACAGCAAACTAAGTATCGATGGCTGGCGATAGATGACATGTTACTGATGGGGAATTTGCTCAGTTGAACGGCCAGTTCCTGCGTGCGCCTCTATGGGTTCGCATAATGTATATTATGTTAAATGAAATATTCAGCTACGTACCAGACTTTGTAACCGCCATTATCCACCTAGCCCACTGCATTAATCATTTTTTACAGTAGCCAGGCCGTGGTTTCATCAGGACTCGCTCCGCACACTATCTTTCTGCAAGATAATACTCGCGGACATCGCTACGTAAGAAACTCCCCATATAGCTGCATAACATTGCCGCTCGCCCTGCTTTCTTGTAACCTTCGTTGCTCAAGCCCAATCCTGAACAAAAATCTGAAACTACTGGACGTTACATGACTGCTCATACTTCTAAAGATCCTTTGCATGGCGTCACGCTTGAAATGCAAGTCAATGCGCTGGTTGCCCGTTTTGGCTGGGTTGAGTTGGGTAAACGGATCAACATCAATTGCTTTAAAAGCGATCCGAGCGTCAAATCCAGTTTAAAGTTTCTGCGTAGAACCCCCTGGGCGCGTGCCGAAGTTGAAGCGCTGTATCTTGATTCTCTGGATGATGTCACTTCCGCCAAATCGGATGAGATCGCCGTTGACCCATGGGCGAATAGCCGCAGAAATAAGAGCTAACCAACGTGAAAAAGCCAGTCGTACTTATTGCTGCTGCGCTTCTACTTGCCAGTTGCGCGTCTAAACCACCAAGCTCGCTTGTCACCCCGCTTCCTCCTGTTAAACAGCCGCTTCCAGCGAAATCTCAACAGAATAAGGAACCCATGCGCGGTGTTTGGTTAGCGACCGTCTCCCGCCTGGATTGGCCTCCGGTGACATCCATCAATGTCAGCAGCCCGGCTAGTCGCGTGACTCAGCAGCAGGATGCGCTGAAAGCCAAGCTGGATAAATTGAAAAGTCTCGGTATCAATACCGTATTTTTCCAGGTTAAGCCTGATGGTACCGCACTCTGGCCCTCTAAAATATTGCCCTGGTCAGATATGTTAACGGGCAATATTGGTGAGGATCCTGGCTACGATCCGCTACAGTTCATGCTGGATGAAGCGCACAAACGTGGCATGAAAGTCCACGCCTGGTTTAATCCTTATCGCGTCTCCGTTAACACTAAGTCCACGACCGTAGCGGAGCTAAATCGCACCTTGTCGCAGAATCCGGCCAGCGTATTTGTGCTGCACCGTGACTGGATCCGCACCGCAGGCGATCGTTTTGTGCTCGACCCTGGCATCCCGGAAGCGCGAAGCTGGATCACCAGTATCGTGGCCGAAGTCGTTGCGAGCTACCCTATTGATGGTGTGCAGTTCGATGATTACTTCTATGCTGAATCATCCGGTTCGATGCTTAACGATGCTGAGACGTTTAAGAAATATGGTCAGGGATTTGGCTCAAAAGCAGACTGGCGGCGGCACAATACACAGCTATTGATTGAGCAGGTTGCGCACACGATTAAGCAGTTGAAGCCTGACGTTGAATTCGGCGTAAGCCCCGCAGGCGTGTGGCGCAACCGATCACACGATGCGGCAGGCTCTGATACGCGCGGCGCGGCTGCCTACGATGAAGCTTATGCTGATACCCGCCTGTGGGTGCAGAAAGGGTTGCTGGATTACATTGCCCCACAGATATATTGGCCCTTCGCGCGTGACGCGGCTCGCTATGATGTATTGGCAAAATGGTGGGCAGATGTAGTGAAGCCGACGAATACGCGTCTCTATATTGGCGTTGCACTGTATAAAGTGGGTGAACCTTCAAAGAATGAACCTGACTGGATGATAAATGGTGGCGTGCCGGAGCTGAAAAAACAGCTCGATTTGAACGAGTCTATGCCGCAAATCAACGGTACGATTCTGTTCAGAGAGAACTATCTCAATCAACCACAGACCCAGGACGCGGTTAATTACCTCAGAAACCGCTGGAACCCGATCTAACGGGCGCTAACCCGCGCCACGTTATTACTTAAAATAAACATCACTTAACGTAAAATTTTCTCGATCGTTCGACGAAAGGAAGGCAAGTCTTTTTCGGGTGAAAAATCTTTATTTATTGCTTTCCGGCCGATAAGACCATCAATGATTGAAAAAAGCATAATTGTGGTCTCTTCGATGTTAATACTATTACTGAATTCTCCCGCTTCTACGCCCTTTTCTATTATTTTGCCTATCCCATCACGCATTGCCTTATCACTCGTAATGAAGGTTTCACGTAAGGACGGATTACGGGCAGACTCAGCAATAATTTCAACCCAAAGATGGTGTGAGGCAGGATACCCCACATCGCTGATGCATGATTCAAGCAAAGAACAAACACAATTCAGATACGAACCTGAATGAGACAACGCCTGAGCCGCAAGCGCTGACTTTTGTTCTTCTAACACGATTGCAGAGATCAGTTCACCCTTCCCTTTGAAGTAGGTATACATTGCCCCCTGACTGATGCCGGCACGTGTAGCAATTTCTTTTATGCTGGTTGCATTAAACCCCTTCTCCGCAAAACAAGCCGCTGCGGCCGTGATGAGCTTGTGATAGGTCACATTGTCATTCGTCATGGTTGATCCTGACTATTTATCAATGGGCGCACTTTAGCGCGCTTTTTTTCTCCATGCCAGACCTGGCTTTTCTGGCCTGTCGTGCTCTCGCGGGAAAAGCGATATCAAAAATGATGACTTGTAAAATGAACACGTGCGCACCAAAATGAATGAACGATCATTCATTTTGGTGCTGATAAATATCGCCATCAACTCAGGCGAAGACCAGCACTCTTCCTCAACTAAATGAGCAAACACCCATGACGAATTCATCAAACAATAGCCTCAGACTCATTTTTCCTCAGTGGCAAGGCGGAAATAATGCTTCTTATCACTTTGGTTCCCATCTGCTTTCATGGCTCGCTCCAAAAGCTAAAGGCGCAGTTGAAGAGATCGATGTTCCCCCGCCATCCGACGAACCGCTGCTAAACGAAAACGGCATTATCGGGAGAAATCAGGTGATTACGCAGCTGGGTCACGCTCGAGAAGCCATTATGAAGCATAAACCGGACACCATCGTCGTGCTGGGTGGTGACTGTCTGGTTTCCCTGATGCCGTTCTCTTATCTTGTCGAAAAATATGGAGATAAGCTGGGCGTGCTTTGGGTGGATTCACATCCCGATGTGATGACGCCGGAGCAATTTGCACATTCTCATGCGCATGTCCTCGGCGCACTCATGGGATATGGGGATCAAGCATTAACGCGGGATGTTCATAAATCCTTATCACCCCAAAAAGTCATGATTGCGGGTATTCATGATCCGCTGGAATACGAAGCTCGGTTTATCGCCGAGCATAATATTGCGACGTGTAGCCCCGAAGAAGTTAAAAACGGAGCACAACCTGTCATGGACTGGATTGCGAAAGAAGCCATTGAATATCTTGCCATCCATATCGATCTGGATGTTTTAGATCCTGCGCTGTTCAGATCGGTACTGTTTGCCCGACCAGGCAGAGGGAAAAGCGATTTTGGCGATGTGGCCGAGGGAACGCTTAGTATCGCAGATGTTGTCAGCCTGCTTAACCGAGCGACAGACAAGGCTGAGCCAGTCGGTTTGACAATTGCTGAACATCTCCCCTGGGATGCGATCAACCTTAAAAAGATGCTGGCATCACTTCCACTCATTGGATAAATGCGTTGCAGAGGTTTCAAAAACCTCTGCAACTTCCGTAAGTTTCTCCCCGCTCGCTCTAGCTAAACGTGCTGTTTACCCCCGCTGTTGCCACTTTTTCGGTTCAGGAATTCTGCTGTAGGAGGATTTTTTTTGCTTATTTAATAAGCATGTAAGATACCCATGGCATCATAATTCGCAATAATGCGATCAAGTTGTTGATTTTTATGTAAAAAAATAAAAGTTTCGAAACGAAATAAATCATTGAGTCGGTGACTGAAAAACCCTATATTGGCCGCGTTTTTCTTATAGCAGTTACATGTTTAATTCATTTATTCAACTGTGGTTGCCTGCGAGCACACGGTTGTAGGAGAGATATGATGACGGATAAAGTCCGTATTGACAGTTTAGGTGCGAATTCATTAAACGGAAACAATGAAACCTATTTGGCAAGACAAGCTGAATTTGAATCGAACGTGAGGAGTTATCCACGCAAATTACCTTTGGCAATTGCGAAAGCCGAAGGCGTGTGGATCACCGATGTTGAGAATAATCAATATCTTGATTGTCTGGCCGGGGCGGGAACGCTGGCGCTTGGACATAACCATCCTGACGTGCTGCAAAGCATCCAACGTGTCATTACTAGCGGCTTGCCGTTACATACACTTGATCTGACAACGCCGTTGAAAGATCAGTTCTCCGAATATCTGCTTTCCTTACTGCCTGGCCAGGGCAAAGAGTACTGCCTCCAGTTTACGGGCCCTTCTGGTGCCGATGCTGTTGAAGCTGCGCTGAAACTGGCAAAAAAATACACCGGTCGTGCTGGTGTGATCAGCTTCTCCGGTGGCTACCACGGCATGACGCATGGCGCGCTGTCGGTAACGGGTAACCTGTCACCAAAAGAAGCGGTCGACGGCATGATGCCAGAAGTCCAGTTTATGCCTTATCCACACCAGTACCGCTGCCCGCTGGGTATTGGCGGTGAAGCTGGCGTTAAAGCGTTGACCTACTACTTTGAAAACCTGATCAACGACGTTGAGAGTGGCGTACGCAAACCTGCGGCGGTCATTCTGGAAGCCGTTCAGGGCGAAGGCGGCGTTAACCCGGCACCTGTCGAGTGGCTGCAACGCATCCGTAAAGTGACGCGGGAACACGGTATTCTGCTGATCATCGACGAAGTTCAGGCGGGCTTTGCTCGTACCGGTAAATTCTTCGCCTTCGAACACGCTGGCATTGAGCCAGATATCATCGTGATGTCCAAAGCAGTAGGTGGCGGCTTGCCATTAGCTGTACTGGGTATCAAGAAGCAGTTCGATGCCTGGTCACCGGGCCACCATACCGGTACCTTCCGTGGTAACCAACTGGCGATGGCAACCGGCCTGACGACGCTGAAGCACCTCAAAGACAATCAGGTAGCCAATAAAGTTGCTGAGCAAGGTGAATGGCTGAAAGCCAAACTGGCTGAGCTGCAAAAACGTTATCCGGTGATCGGCCATATTCGCGGCCTGGGATTAATGATCGGTATTGAGATTGTTAAACCTGGCGAAGCGCAGGATCACATGGGCTGCTACCCGGCTGATGGCGAGCTGTCTGCGCTGTTGCAGAAAAAATGCTTTGAATCAGGTCTGATTCTGGAGCGCGGTGGCCGTAACGGTTGCGTTCTGCGTCTGCTGCCTTCCCTGCTGATCAGCAATGCTGAATTGGAAATCTTCCTGGATAAATTTGAAAACGCCCTGCTGTCTGCTGGCGTGAAGCCAGTCTGAGTGGAGCGAATGACCACGATGTCCAAATTAGTGGAAACAGAAGCAGTGGAAACAAAAGTCAACCCGATTCTGGCCTCTTCTGCGCAGAGTATCGAAGCCTATCAGGAAGCGATCGCGCAGAGTAGTCAAGCCGTTATGCAGTGGCTACAACAGCCTGAGATGTATCAGGGGAAAACCGTTGCTGAACTGCGTGAACGCATCACGCTGGATTTTAATCCTCAGGGGCTGGGTAACCAGGCCGCTATCGAGCGCGCGATTGAGTACTTTTTGAAAGACAGCCTGTCGGTGCATCACCCACAGTGCGTCGCTCACCTGCACTGCCCGAGTCTGGTAGTCAGTCAGGCGGCGGAAGTCTTGATTAATGCCACGAACCAGAGCATGGACTCGTGGGATCAAAGCCCCTCAGCAACCATCATCGAGATGAAGTTGATTGAGTGGCTTCGTACTCAGGTAGGCTACCAATCTGGTGATGCTGGCGTGTTCACCAGTGGTGGCACCCAGAGTAACCTGATGGGGCTGATGCTGGCGCGTGATGCCTTCTTTGCCCGTCAGGGACATTCAATCCAGCAAGATGGATTGGTCGGTAACCTGAAGAAAATTAAAGTGTTTTGTTCTGAAAATGCCCATTTCTCGGTGCAAAAGAACATGGCTTTACTGGGGCTGGGTTATCAATGCGTTACGCTGGTGAAAACTGACCGCTTCGCGCGGATGGATCTGAACGATTTAGCAGAGAAAGTGGCGCAGGCTAAGGCTAACGACGAGCAGATTCTGGCGATTGTGGCGACGGCGGGCACCACTGATGCTGGTGCGATCGATCCTTTGCGGGCGATTGCAACACTGGCGGCAGAACATCAAATTTGGGTACACGTTGATGCAGCCTGGGGCGGCGCACTGCTGCTGTCCGAGAAGTATCGCGATTATCTGGACGGCATTGAATTGGTGGATTCCATTACGTTAGATTTCCACAAACAATTCTTCCAGACCATCAGCTGCGGCGCTTTCTTGTTGAAAGAAGCTCGCCACTATGAGCTGATGCGCTATCAGGCGGCTTACCTGAACTCTGAGTTTGATGAAGCACAGGGTGTCCCTAATCTGGTGTCGAAATCATTGCAGACGACGCGTCGTTTTGATGCGCTGAAGCTGTGGATGGGACTGGAAGCCTTAGGCCAGCAGCAATACGCCGCGATCATCGATCACGGCGTCACGCTGGCACAGCAGGTTGCACAGTATGTGGATAAGCATGCCTCACTGGAATTGGTGATGCAGCCACAGTTGGCAAGCGTACTGTTCCGTTTCCGTCCGCAACAGCTGGCGACAGCGGATGATGCGACTATCGCATTGCTGAACCAACGCATTGGCGATGCACTGCTGGAATCAGGACGTGCCAATGTAGGCGTCACCGAATTTAACGGCGTAACCTGCCTGAAACTGACGCTACTGAACCCAACGGTCAGCCTGGACGATGTCAAAGTCCTGCTAGCACTGGTTGAAAGCACTGCTCAGCCGTTGCTGACTGCCTAATTCCCTGCTCTACCGCATCGTGAAAAGCCGATAACAATAACAGGTTATCGGCTTTTTTTATGACGAGCTTCCTCGTTCACGTTGGATGATTAACGGTTGAACCTGCACTGCATCATGCTTCATCATACTGGGTTTTCTGGCCGTATTATTTCGTGGACGTGTGCTGATGCCACGGCTATGGAATAAATAGAAATTCTGGGATAGATAAATAAATGACATCACAAAAAGCAACACTCATTGGGTTAACCGCGGTCGTACTTTGGAGTGCCATTGTCGGGCTGATTCGAAGCGTGAGTGAAGGGTTCGGGGCGGTTGGCGGTGCAGCGATGATCTACACGTTAAGCTCGGTGATGTTATTCATTACGGTCGGCTTTCCTAAAATCAAAACCTTCCCCGTATCCTACCTCATTGCTGGCAGTATGCTGTTTGTCTGCTACGAACTGTGCCTCTCTTTATCCCTTGGCTATGCCAATAGCAGCACTCAGGCAATCGAAGTCGGCATGGTTAACTACCTCTGGCCAAGCCTGACGATTCTTTTATCCGTCTTGGTTAATCGGCAAAAAACCAGTCTGGTTATCATCCCCGGAATGCTGCTGGCTATCACGGGAATTGGCTGGGTATTAGGCGGTGACGAAGGGTTATCCTTGAGCAGCATTATTAATAACCTCTATAGCAATCCATTAAGCTATGGGCTGGCTTTTGGCGGCGCCATTATCTGGGCGACTTACTGCGCGGTAACCAAGAAAATCGCGAACGGTGCGAACGGTATTACCCTCTTCTTTATGCTAACGGCGTTAACGCTGTGGGTTCACTATCTGCTTGCTCCTCAACCCGCGTTTATTATCAGCACGCCTGTTATTATCAGCTTGATTCTCGCTGCCGGCGCTATGGGGTTTGGTTACGCCGCATGGAACGTGGGTATTCTTCACGGTAACGTCACCGTTCTGGCGACCGCGTCTTATTTCATTCCCGTCATTTCCGCGGCGCTTGCGTCATTTATTCTTAATTCGACGTTAACCATTGCTTTTTGGCAAGGCGCGGCGATGGTTAGTCTGGGATCGCTACTGTGTTGGTGGTCAACCCGCTCCGCTACAGTGGAAAGCGTTTCGGAGCAGGCAAATTAATCCGTCGGGATACGGGCGAATTAATACGAATACCCCGGCTTTTTCGCCAACGTATCCAACTGCGGTTTGATGACGGGATCGTAAACATCATCCTTCCAGCGCTCCGGCTGAATTTCGTTAAACGCAACAGAAAGCGAATCGTCGGAAGAGCCGAAGTGCTTCTTCAAAACCGCAGCGAGATCTTCCGCGACAACTTTCTTCTCTTCTTCAGACAGATTTCTCGGGAAGTGTTTGACATCAATATGGGGCATCGGGTGGTCCTTTTAATAATGGGATGGCACGTTGGCTCTTATCGTGCCTGACGACGATAACAAGATAACGCTGAAAATCAGTATGTCACAGAAGAAGCTCGTCTTATCCCAAAATGTTGTCAGCCTATGCATTACACCCGCCATACTGTCAGTTAGATGCCGTATATCACGACAGATCTCCCTATTGCTACCGTAGTCCGTGACGTTTCAGTCTCGACGAATACACAATAGGGAGAATCCAACATGCTGCGCTTGAACTATCTCTGGGGTGCTTTTCTCGCCATATTTTTTACTACATCCCTTTCTCTGTCAGCGGCAACCCAAACGCTGACGCCATCTGAAATTGAAGCATTCAATGCGCAGATTGCCAACGCACAGCGTATTGATGCGGCGCTGGTCGCTAAAGGACAGTGCTACGCTGATAAAGATGCGGAGCTTGAGGCGAGTAGTCATCGGTTACAGGAAACGGCGGGTGAATTGCACCGTCAGGATCAGAAATTGGCTACCGAACTGGAGCGTGCAACCTATGCAGCTAAAGAGTTTTCCAACCGCCTTGAGATGGCATTGATGGAACGGCGTGATCTGGAAAACAAGATGCAGGAAATCAGGCATCAGATTCGTGCAAGAGAGGCTGAACTTGACAGTTGCAAACGTCAGTTTGGCTTTTTGGGTTTCATGTGTGACTTTGCCGGAGAAATTACTGGCCTGAACGGGGATTTGCGCAGGCTGGATAACAAAAGGCAGGAAATCGACATGCGAGCCGCTGGCTCTAAAGAACGATATGAGGCCGCGCGCAATGAAAATGATCAGGCTGAAGCACAGTTAAAGGAAAACCTGACGAAGTCTGAGCAAAACAGAGCTGATATTGCCGCAGTCGAAAACAAGATCGGCGTGATCAAAGCATCACTGACCGAGATTAGAACGCTCAAACAGGATAACGCCACCCTACTCGCTAGATTTAACGACTCTTTGACGGAGCTTAACGGTCTCGATCCGACTTCAGACCGTCGGTTTATTGTGAGTCGCCTGCACCAAGAATCTGAATCGTTGAATGTTTTACTGCTTAAGTCTCAAGAATTGCTCGACATAAACGGCCTGCAACTTCCGGATGGCGAGCGTATCTGCACAAACTAACCTTTTTGCTGAATCTGAGGAGAGAAACATGGCTGCTGAAAATAAAATCATCAGTATCGAGTTCGATGTCAATAAACGTATTGACGCCCAAGTCGAGGAAATTCTGGACAGTAATAACGTGGCGTTGCCTGATGTCAACCACCCCCTGGTTGAGGATTACATCAGGAGGATTGAGGGCACCTATGACGTTTCCCGATCCAAGGAAGACACCGATAACGCCATCGATTTGCTTTATATCGCCTACAACACAACGCCGCAGGAAGAAGGAAAGATCAGGGTTGAGATTGATAAGTTGATGAGTCGCCTGATTGCGGCTCAGTATGAAAGCGAACAGAAAATGCGCGACGCGTCGACGGATGCTGAACGAATTCTCAAATTATTACGCACCCTGTTCGGTGACTGGGCGGAGGCCCGTGACAGCAATAATCCTCAGGACCTGCAAGATTTCATTGGCGAGGATTTAGTGGATCTGGCCAAAGAAATCAAGAAACGGGCTGAGCGAGTCAGTGCCGATTTGACAAAGATTGCGAATACCTACGATAGCATTATTGACGATACCACCAAGACGACACAGCAGGGAGAGCTGGCGCTATCTGCGCGTTTGAAAAATAAGGAAAAGATAGAAAAAGAAATTGCTGAGAACAATGCACAACGCGAAAAACTGGATAGCCTGGTACAAGACCTCCAGAACGATATCGCCAAGTATGAAAAAATGGCGAACGAATATAAATCGCAAGCAGAAACGGCTGAGGATCGCGCTTTTATCATGTCTATCGTGAGCATCGGCGCACAGATGATTTCATCCATGGTTCCGGCAATTACTGCTGGCATCACAGGGGTCGCCACGGGAGGCGCATCGCTGGTTGCCGCTTCAGTCAACTCTACGGCACGGCAGTTGATCAATGCGGAAACTGCGACAGAAGAGAACGACACAACAGCGAAGGCAATAGAAACTAAGGGAAAAATTGCTGACAAACGTACCGAAAAAACGACCGCTGAGCGTGAAAAAGCCGAGCTGGAGAAGAAGAATCAGGAGCTCACGGCCGAAAAGGAAAAAATTGAAGAAGACGCACAGATCGATGCAGACGCGAAAGCGGTACAGCTGGAATCTCTAGATAATAGAATCAAAGACAACAGTGCAGAAATCAAAGAAAAGGTCAGCAAGATTTCGGCGGCAGAAACCGCGCTGAAAGCCTTAAATGCCGCGCTGGATTCCCTTGGCGATAATATGGGAAAAATGGCAGAGAAACAAGAACAACAGGCGACGGGTCTCCGCAGCATGCAGATGAAAATGCTGGAAAAGGTCGAGGCTTATGAAAAAGAGAAACGTACACAAGCGGCAGAGCTGGTAAAAATAAACGCCCTGCTAAAGGGACAACGAAGCGAAGAGGAAACCATTGAACTGGCGATCCAGTCTCTGGGGCTGAGCCTCAAAGCGCTGAAGCGGATGCGTGAAATTATTGTCGAAATCTCTTTTTTCTTCAAAACGTTTGCGAATTTCATGCAGAGCGTCGTAGAAAGTTCGACCGAGCAGTCAGACCTGCTCCAGAAAGCGCTCGATCGGAATCAGCCGACGAAAAGTTTCACGAAGCGCATCAAACGGAACACAAATGATTTCTTCATTACTCAAACGGCTGAATGGCAGGCCGTTGGCATCGTGTCAGCCAGGTTTGTGGATAACTTTAAAGACGGTTGGAGCAAACTGAATAAATTGAGCGGCACGTACCTGACTGGTGATGAACTGAAATCCTATCTCAGTACCACGGCAAGCCAGATCGAGGACATTGCCTTCAAACGTAAGCAGGCCGCATCGGCCAAACTGAAAGAACTGAATCGGTATCGCGATCGTATACAGTCGAAAGCGTAAATCAGCCGGGTGGATAGATAACAGCACATCTACACGGTTATTTACTCTTATACCTGCCTCGTTCAGAGGCAGGTAATAAAAGATTATTTTATTCAGCAGGTTAAACCTGCGTTTTAGCGTGAGCCCGACCGACTGGAATACAACGTTTCAGGATAAAAGTCGTACACGCTGATATTCATCAGCCCGTCGGAGAATAGCCATATCATTATATTATTGGTGAAGATATGTATCACCGCCTATCCTTTAAATGTGACTATGATCACATTCATCAATACCACGGACACAACACCTCACTGACAGATACGCCCCTTTCTGAATAACGTTAATCGTCCATCGTTACTCTCTGTTTATCCACGATAAAACATGGGGAACTTATGCAAATGCGTAATACGAAGCTGATTATTTTCAGCGATCTCGACGGATCGTTGCTCGATCATGAGACTTATCGGTGGGATGCCGCGCAACCGTGGCTGGCGCGGCTAGCAAACGAGGCAACCCCGTTGATTATTACCACCAGTAAAACGGAGGCTGAGATTGAGCCCTTACGGCAGGCGCTCGGGCTGGAACAATATCCCTACATTGCAGAAAACGGCGCTATTGCCGTGCTGCCGTCGGCATGGCAAACGCATCCTGATTACCCAAAGAAGAGGATTGGCGCAGAGTATTCCATTATTCGCACCCAGTTGATGCAACTACGCGCATCCGGTTTTCGCTTCAAAGGCTTTGGCGATATGAACAGCGCGGAAATCGCAGAGATGACGGGGTTAACCGAACAAGACGCCCAACGTGCGCAACAGCGAGAAGCCACGGAACCGCTGCTGTGGCTGGACGAGCAAAATGCCCTACCGCGTTTTTGCCAGTTATTGGCAAAGGCGGATCTGGCTCTGACACAAGGTGGCCGCTTCTATCACGTCATGAATGCTCAAACGAGTAAAGGATTCATGGTTAACTGGATAAAAACACAGTATATCGAGAAGTTTGGTACTGACATCACGACTCTTGGTCTGGGAGACGGTCCGAATGATATCTCTCTGTTATGCGCAGTGGACTGCGCCGTATTAATTAAAGGCAAAGAAAATCAAATTGTTAACCTACCTGAATCGTACAGCGGCAAGCAATATGGCACGCAGCATTCAGGGCCTCAAGGTTGGAGTGAAGGACTGGATCACTTTATCAACAACGGTCATTTCTCGGTATGACATAGCCTCAAGATGGTATAGGAGCATAGGATGAGCGAATTTTATCAAGACGGCATCATTACCAATTTTCACAATCTCACTCAGCGCAGCACGGAAGAGCTGGAGTATGAACTTCAGGTATTTTCCGGGCAAAACAGCATGGGGCTGATTCTGCCATCGCTGTATTCTGAGCTGGAAGGCCCTGCGCTGAGCCACATTGTCGATCAGTTGTCTCAGGTTTCTTACCTTGGCGAAATTGTGATTGGGTTAGATCGCGCCGATCGGGAGCAGTTTCTTTACGCCCGAAAATTTTTCTCTCGGTTGCCGCACCGACATCGAATTCTCTGGAACGATGGTCCGCGCCTAAAGGCGCTCAGCGATGAACTGGCAGAAAAGTCGCTGGCACCGGAGGAACCCGGCAAAGGGCGGAATGTCTGGTTTTGTGTCGGCTACACGCTGGCATCGCGTCGTTCTGACTGTGTGGCGCTACATGATTGTGACATTGTCACCTATGACCGGGCAATGCTTGCCCGCCTGCTCTATCCTGTGGCAAATCCGCATTTTAATTATGACTTTTGTAAAGGCTATTACGCCCGTGTTGCAGAGGGAAAACTGAATGGCCGTGTGGGGCGTCTGCTGGTTTACCCGTTACTGAAATCGCTGCAAAAGGTCTACGGCAATTCCGACTATCTGGATTACATGCGCAGCTACCGATACCCGCTGTCCGGCGAGTTTGCGATGCGCACCACCATCCTGAACAACCTGCGTATTCCTGGCGATTGGGGACTGGAAATTGGCGTGCTGTCAGAAATTTATCGCGGAACCGCAACCCGCCGTATTTGTCAGGTGGATATCGCGGATCGCTACGACCATAAACATCAGCCGATGTCTGAAGATGATCCAAACGCGGGATTGCAGCGTATGGCAACGGATATCACAAAAGCGCTGTATCGCAAGCTGGCGATTCTCGGCGTGAATATCACCACGGACTCTTTCCGCGTCCTGCGGGCGACCTACTACCGGACCGCGCTCGATATGATTGATGCTTTCGAACATGACGCACGCATGAATGGCCTGAGTTTCGACCGCCATAAAGAGGAGTCGGCGGTGGAGTTATTTTCTGATGTGATCACCTTTTCTGGCCATGCCTATAGCGATGTCCTGGGGGATAAACCGTTTGTGCCGAGCTGGAACCGCGTGCAGTCTGCTTTTCCCGATATTCTTGAGCGATTGTATGCGGCGGTAGAAGCCGACAATCAAGAAACGTGATGTCCTCCGCTATGCACTCGCTATCTCATAGGGCAAACGCATCATGATGCATCATTGTATGCGTCATGATGGATCTCTTGCATAAGTGATTTATATTACTCGATTTAATCACTCGATGAATAAACCAGTTTTTCTTACCGTTAATTAGCGCATCAGAAAACGCACTCTTTCCCGCCAGACGGGAATACTTGTGGTAAGAAAATGTTATTTAACCTATTTGACAAGGCATTAGCGCGCCATCGATTAAAGAAGTTGGCGCGTTTTATGCTTTAGCTCTCCCGTCATTATGTAACTAAGGAGAGTGTTTTGATGAATTTTTTAATCAATGAAAGCGACGTGTTAAACCCGAAACGCAGAGCATTATTAAAACTTTCTGGCGCCCTGCTGGGAACGGCGGCGGTAACCACAGGGTTAAGCTCGCGGGTTTTTGCCGAGATACAGCCCGAGAACGCGGCATTTACCGCACCGTCGGCCACGAATCCAATCCGTATTAACTTCAATGAAAATCCACTGGGTATGTCGCCCAAGGCGCAAGCCGCCGCGCGCGAGGCCGTCGTGAAAGCCAACCGCTATGCAAAGAATGAAATTTTACTGCTTGGCAATAAGCTGGCGGCGCATCATCAGGTCGAGGCCCCTTCCATCCTGTTAACAGCCGGATCGTCCGAAGGCATCCGGGCGGCAATTGAAGCCTACGCATCGCTGGGTGCACAGTTGGTGATTCCTGAATTAACCTATGGCGATGGCGAACACTTTGCCAAAATTGCCGGCATTAACGTCACGAAAGTCAAAATGCTCGACAACTGGGCGTTCGATATTGAAGGGCTAAAAGCGGCCGTGGCCAGTTACAGCGGTCCCTCCATCGTTTATCTGGTCAATCCGAACAACCCAACGGGTACGATTACCCCGGCTGATGTCATCGAACCGTGGATTGCCAGCAAGCCGGCCAATACGATGTTTATCGTTGACGAGGCCTACGCCGAGTTCGTCAACGATCCACGTTTTCGTTCTATTTCGCCGATGATTAGCCAAGGTGCAGAGAACATTATTCTGCTCAAAACCTTCTCCAAAATACACGCTATGGCCGGTATGCGCGTTGGATATGCCGTCGCTCATCCCAACGTCATTGCGTTGATGGGAAAGCATGTCGCGGGTGAAAAAATCAACTTTAGCGGCGTAGATGCCGCATTGGCATCCATGAACGACTCGGCATTCATTACCTACAGCAAAAAGAGTAATGATGTGTCGCGCCAAATCCTGTTGAAAGCGTTAGATGAGCTGAAATTGCCTTACTTACCGTCAGAGGGAAACTTTGTTTTCCACCAATTGGTCGTGCCACTTAAGGATTACCAAAAGCATATGGCAGACTCCGGCGTGCTGATTGGTCGTGCGTTTCCTCCTGCGGATAACTGGTGTCGCATCTCGTTGGGGACACCGCAGGAAATGCAGTGGGTTGCGGATACCATGCGAGAATTCCGTAAGAAAAATTGGATTTAATCCCTCGTTATACCGCTCTTGCGTTCGCAATGGCACGACACTCGCCCCTCGATCTGAGGGGCAATTCTTGCAAAACCGCATCGTTGAAACCGGAGTAACGCTTGACCCACGGGGAATTGCGCGGCTAAATGATCGCATGCCTTTCAATTTATAGTGATATCAGGCACAAGCAGAATACGAGAACGGTCAGGGAGAAATGAGCATGATTATTTTTGTTACCGGTGCAACAGCTGGGTTTGGTGAGTCAATTACGCGTAAGTTTATTAGTGCGGGCCATAAAGTGATCGCGACGGGTCGCCGTCAGGAACGCTTGGATGCGCTGAAGACGGAACTGGGCGATGCGCTGTATCCGTTAAAACTGGACGTGCGCGACCGTCAGGCGATTGAACAGGCCGTTGCCACCCTGCCAGCCGAATGGCGGACGATTGATGTGCTGGTCAACAACGCCGGGCTGGCGCTGGGTCTGGAGCCTGCGCATAAAGCGTCGGTAGACGATTGGGAAAATATGATTGATACCAACAACAAAGGGCTGGTGTTTATGACGCGCGCGCTGCTGCCAGCCATGGTGGAGCGTAATATCGGTCACGTCATCAACATCGGTTCTACCGCAGGAAACTGGCCTTATGCGGGCGGTAACGTGTACGGTGCCAGCAAGGCGTTCGTCCAGCAGTTTAGCCTGGGTTTACGTGCGGACCTGTCTGGCACCCGAATCCGCGTAACCAATATCGAACCGGGTCTGGTCGGTGGAACCGAGTTCTCGGCCGTGCGTTTCAAAGGTAACGATGACAAAGTCAGCAAAACGTATGACAACACGACGCCGCTGACGGCTGAAGATGTGTCTGAAGCCGTTTTCTGGGTTGCCACGCTGCCAGCACACGTCAACATCAACACATTGGAAATGATGCCGGTTAGCCAATCTTTTGCCGGTTTAAGCGTACACCGCGAGGGCTGATAAGCGCCGATGTTGAACGACTCAGGGCATGAACGCAGTTGCTTTCATGCCCTTTTCCTTTTCTATAGGGTCACAACCCGCTTTTAACCAGATGCTGCACGGTTATAGTGCCGTTGAAGTGAAGGATGTATACTTCTTATTATAGGCAACCTTTCGTTTTGCACGATGCGCGAAGGTTACAGGGAACGGCGGTCGCCTTTTGTTGTCTATCGCTTGCCGTGTATGTGTTATCGTTCTGCGGCATCAGCGTTTGTTTTTATCATTCGTTCTGTCAAGGTGAAACATGAACCACTACTCTTTTTCTTCTTTGATTCGGGCTTTCATCCCGCTTTCTCTGGTTATCGTTTCCGCTGCCTGGCAACCTGCTGCACTGGCAGATACGCGCCATATCATTGTTGAGTCCGGCGACAGCGCGTTATCAAAAGAAGCGGCGCGTCAAAGCAAGGAGCAATGGGATTCAACCCGTTCGCTGCGTAATAAAGTCAATAACCGCGTTGAGAAAGAATTCGATAAAACCGAAAAAGCGATTGATGGGCGTGAAAAATGTAACGCCAGCTACAACGTCAATGCTTACTGGGAAAACACCACCGATCGCTGCCTCGATCGTCGTACTGGTCGTCCGGTTACCCCTTGATTCTTTACCCACGCCTTCCGGCGTGGGTTTCCCCTTTTCTCTTCATATTAGTGCAGTAAATTAACCTGCATCCGAAGGTGACATCACCGTTACACTCAACGATTATCGCTATAGCGTAGCAACATGCATTTTTATCCCAAATGGAGTGCATCAGGATGAATATGGATTTATCACGGTTATTTTCACGCCCTTTTCACATCAAACTGTGGGGTTTGCTCATGATGTGCCTGTTGGTCAGTTCATGCGCAAGCACGTATCCAGAAACGGACAACATCACAAATATCACCAATGACAACGGGACGCTTATCGCTGAATCGGCGACCTACGTTTATAAATTCTCCGACGCAAGAACGCAAAAGGAGTATCAGGACTATTACGCGTTTTATCGCGATTACAAAGACATCATCATGGGGGTGAGAGTTGATTTTTCTCTCCGCAATAATGGTCAAGTCTACGCGAGGTATAAAAACGTGATTGATACTCGCCGATTGACGCAAAAGCAGGAAGTGGATTTACGCGAACTCTACGCGGCGCAAATTCCTACGACAATGGGGAAAGGTGAAGTCACTTTTAGCGCGAACGGCACATTTAGCAAGAAAGACGGCTCATTAGTCAGCCCGACAGAAAATGGACGTTTGCCGCAGCCAATCCCCGTTGTAATCAATAGCAGTGATAACTCTGGTAAAGAGGTGCTACTTGCTCCCCTCATGATTCCAGCCGTTGTTCTTTTCCCATTATTTATGATGTATGGCTGCGCCACTGGGCCCTGTGTTTAACCTTCTCCAGCCATCAATGATGGTCGGGTTTCGCGGCTTTTTCGCGTTATCGTCATCGTTTGATATACTCAAAGAGACTTTTTTCAGAGAAAAGGATCAAAAGATGAAAAAAACCGTCATTTTTGGTGCCGCGTTATTCCTGGTTGCTCCGTTGGCTGCACAGGCGTCTTGCGAGAGCGTGAAAGCGGATATTGCTCAGAAAATCATCGCCAATGGCGTACCAGAATCCGGTTTTACGCTGGATATCGTACCAAACGATCAGGTGAATCAGGCCGGTGGTCAGGTGGTTGGTCACTGCGAGAATGATTCTCACAAGATTGTTTACACCCGCCATGCTGAGGGCGACGTCAATACTGAAAGTGCGCCAGCGCCAACAGAAGGCCAGCCGACGACCACACCTTAACCCTTCCTCTCGAGGTTCAAAAGGCGCTTTCGCGCCTTTTCTTTTACCGTTATTTTTGTTCGGTTTCAGCCTGCCCCGGTCGCTGACTCGCGGGGATCATTCTGGCGGAAAGCAGCGTGATGGCCGCAATGAGTGCGGAAACGATAAATACACCGTGGATTGACGAGGCGACCTGCGATGCCAGCGTATCGAGCTGGTTTACGCTAAGCAGAACTCGCTTGGCCGGATCCATGAGTGTCTGGAGTGGATCGCTCACTTCCGGCAATCTCCAGTGCAGACTGATGTTCAGTGTGGCGCCAAGGATTGCCGTTCCCAACGCGGAACCTAGCATGCGGGTAAACATGGCGGAAGCCGTTGCAATGCCGCGAATGGAGTAGTCCACCGAATTTTGTATCGACACCAGAAACGTGGTGCTGCTTAGCCCCATTCCTGAACCGATCAGAAATGCCGCTAGTCGCGCCCACATCAGGTTGCTGTCCGGTTGAACGGCCAGAAGCGTCAGGCTGCCGACAATCAGCACAATACCGCCGAGCATTGCCGTAAACCGGTAAGACGTCAACAACATCAACCGCCCGCTCAGCGTGCTGGCCAGCGGCCAGCCAATCGACATCATCGCCAGTATACTGCCTGCTTCCAGCGGTGTTTTTCCCATTACGCCCTGAATAAACGTCGGCAAAAAGGCGCTTACCCCCATCATGGCTGCTCCGACGACTAACCCACCGAGGTTACCAGCAATGATGACTCGATTGCGCCACAGCGCTAGCGGAAACAGTGGCTCCGGCGTGCGCTTTTCCTGTCGAACCAGCAGAATGCTGCCCACAGCGGAGATCGCAAGCAGCGGGATCACCCAGTAACCAAACACCTCAGCTTGTAGCAACGCCATCAGTAAACTGGCGACAGACACAATCAGATAAAACGCCCCCATCCAGTCCAACTGATGCTGGCGCACGGTATTGATCGCTGGCAGATAGCGAGCCAGCAGGAAGATGGAGAATAGCCCAATCGGCACGTTGACCCAGAAGACCAACGCCCAGTTGAAGTGTTGCACGATAAATGCCCCCAGCAGCGGGCCGATAATCGCGGAAAAGCCCCACACACTGGACAAATAGCCCTGAATTTTCGGGCGCTCGGTCGAGCTGTACACATCGGCAACAATGGTGAAAGCTATCGGGGTAATCGCGCCCGCGCCCAGCCCCTGCAAAGTGCGGAAGACAATCAGCCAGCCCATCTGCGTCGAGAATCCGCACAGAATCGACCCCAGCAGAAATACGATCATGCCGAAGAAGAAAATCTTTTTGCGGCCATACAGATCGGCCAATCGACCATAAATTGGAATACTGATCGACTGCGTCAGCAAATAACCAGCAAAGACCCAGCCCAATAGGGAAAACCCGCCTAGATCTGCGATGATGGTAGGCAGCGCGGTGGCGACAATGGTCACTTCAATTGCAGCCGTGAACATGGCCAACATACAGGCAATTAAAATCCAATGGCGATGTGGGACAGGCGTTTGTTTCTGGTTATTCTCTGTTTTCATTAAATTTTCAGGATAAGAAGAAAAACTGCCAGTGAGTATAACAGGTGACGTGACGGAGAAAATTTATTCCCGCAGAGAAGCGGGAATAGAAGATGAAAGAAATTAGTCGCTGACGGCAGAAAGATCGATATAAGACGAGAGATCCCGCTGCTCGGCGCGTGGCAAGTAAGGTAGTTCACCCAGTTGCGGTGCCGGAATTTTTTTCCGCAGAACGTTGATGATTTCGGCGTAATTCGCCAGTCCGGGGTTAATACGGTTAGCGACCCAGCCAACCAGCGGCAAACCATCATTGATGATCGCCTGCGCTGTCAGCAGCGCGTGGCTGATACAGCCCAGTTTGATGCCAACAACCAGCACGACAGGAAGCTGTTCCTGCACCACCCATTCGGAATACGGACGCAGATCGTTCATGACGGTCCGCCATCCGCCCGTGCCTTCAATGACTACGATATCAGCGGCTTCGCCCATGTGGCGCAAGCCTTGCGTCATCGCACAGTAATCAATGGTTCCTTCACTGGCGCTGATTTCATCTTCTCGCAGTGCGATAGGGTTTACCATGTTATAGGACAATTCGAGCGAGGAAGCGGCTTGTAGCAACAGCGCGTCTTTATTACGCAGCCCCGCTTCCGTCTCTTCGCACCCTTTTGCTATCGGTTTGTAGCCCGCAACCGATTTGCCTGCCAGCGCCAGTTTTTGCAGTAGCGCCTTGGATACCACTGTTTTGCCAACGGCGGTATCAGTACCAGTGACAAAAATACGTTTCAACATGGGATAACTCCAGACCACCTGAATACCAAAAAACAAGCACAGCTAAAATGCTTTCCAAGCGTGAAAGTCTAGGCTATGCCTCATTCGGGCAGTTTGCGTTAGCGCAATGTTTTGTTGCTCTACGCCTTTATGGTTATCCCTGTAGCAGTTTAACCAGCAGCGAGCCGTTATAAAGCGCATCTTTTACCAGTGCGGCTCCAGGCATTGTGCCCTGATTATAGAATTGGGTCGCTTCCACCTGAATGTTATGGCTATAGGGTGGGAATGATTGCTGTTGAATACAGCCTAAAATGGCGGGGTGTAAAATGCTGGCCGCTTTATTCAGCGGGGATCCGACCAGAATTTTATCGGGGTTGAAGAGGTTCACCATGATGGCGACAATGCGGCCTACGTTATGACCGACATCGTTAATGATATCTTTGGCTAACGGATCGCCCTTGAGCGCGGCGTCACACAGGTTCTCAACGCTAAGCGGTGAGCCGTGTAGAAGCGAACTCATGGAGGTATTCATGCGCTGTTGCGCCAGTTCCAGCATATTTTCCGTGCTGGCGACGGTTTCCAAACAGCCGTGGTTGCCGCAATAGCAACGTTTGCCATAAGGGTCGACCTGCGTGTGTCCTATTTCGACCAGATTTCGGCTCCCTGCGTGCAGGATACGGCCGCCAGTAATCACGCCTGCGCCGACGTTATGGTCGATCACCACCTGAATCACATTTTGGCAATCGCGCGATGCGCCGTATAGCGCTTCGGCCATTGTCCAGGCGCAGATATCGTGCTGCAAATACACCGGTAGCCCCGTGCGCTGTTCCAGTGCCGGGCCAATCGCCATTTCCTCAACGTCATAAAACGGCATCCGGTGAATCATGCCCTTGCTGGCATCAATCATGCCCGGCGCGGTAATCGCGATTGCGGTTAGTCGCTCCAACCGCTTTTGATGACGAATAAAAAACTGGTCGATTTCATTCAGAATACGATCGAGCAGTGGCTGTGATGACGCGGCAGGAAGTGGAATTTCTTCTTCCACAACCAGCTTGCTGCTGAGATCGCGCAACGCCAATAACAGGGTATTGTGGCTGATGCGTGCGGAAAGATAGTGCCAGGCCTCAGTATCCAGAATTAGGCCGATTGCCGGACGCCCTCTGCTGCCCACATCCTGGTATTCGGTTTCCTGCACCAGATGGGCTTCCAGCAGTTCGCGGACGATTTTGGTAATACTGGCGGGCGCGAGCTGGGCGCGTTTGGACAGTTCGATACGTGATATCGGGCCGTACTTATCGATCAACCGATACACCGCACCGGCATTCATTTGTTTGATTTGATCGATGTGTCCTGGTTGACCGTCGGCTATCACAAACCTGGCTCCTACGCATTATATACCCGTCATACTTCAAGCTGCATGTGCGTTGGCTTCGCCCTAAAGGGCTAACTATTTAGGGTATATCTGGCACTGCTGTTGAAAAATTTATCTTTATTATTGCCGCATGACTATTTTTCACGCTGCAAAATAAAAAAACTGCGGGTATGGTGGGGCTTTTCACTAAACTCGTCAAATATTTGATTCGTTATGTGATTTAGCACGCATATTTTAACGATTATCCGCCCAGCATGAGCGACATCAGCACTTTCGCTGCTGCACTTTGTGGCTGATGTCGTGCCGTAACCAGCCAGACTTCCGTTGTGGCGTCCTCTTCTTCCAGCAGCAAATATTTCACGCCATCGACCCGAATACGTAAAAATGATGCAGGCAAGATGGATACGCCTAATCCCGCCGATACCAGCCCAACGATGGTCATCGCCTCGCCTACTTCTTGCGTAATATAAGGGCTGATGCCATAGCGTTTCAGCAGCGTCAGCGTATCGTCATACAACGCCGTTCCAACCGCGCGCGCGAAGAAAACAAACGGCTCATTGGCCAACTGTGTGATGTTGATTGGCCGCCCTGCATCCTGCTGCGCTAACGGATGGGACTCCTGCACGACGGCAATCAGGGGTTCACGCAGCAGCAACTGATGATCCAGCGCGTCCGGTAATGGATTATTGCGCATAATGCCGATATCGAGCTTACCGTTCAGCAGCGGTTCGATTTGCTGCTTGGTATTGAGCTCCATCATCTGAATATGGACTTCTGGGTACGTTTGACGAAAACGCAGCAGGCTGCTGGAGATCTTTTTGATGAACGGTGCGGACGACGTAAAGCCGATCGTTAATTCTCCAATTTCGCCGCGCTGAATGCGGGATGCCCGCTCTGCCGCCTGATCAACCTGACTGATAATCGACCAGGCTTCTTTAAGAAACATCTCGCCTGCTGGCGTGAGCTGAACATTACGGTTGTTGCGCGCCAATAATTTCGCACCCACCTGCTCTTCCAGAATTTGAATTTGCTGGCTCAGTGGCGGCTGGGAAATGCGTAATCTTTCTGCGGCTCGGCCAAAATGCAGTTCTTCGGCGACCGCAATAAAATAGCGAAGGTGACGTAGTTCAATATTCATATTTTAAAAATATCAATCATGATTATTAATATATTATACAAAATAATATCACTCTTCTATGATCCCTTCATTGTAGTTTTACGTCTGATTTACCTTCTCTGGTAAGGAATTATTGTGAGTAACCTGCCATCTTCTGCACCGAACGACTGGCCTATTTCTGCGCCCGACGATGCGGATGATATTGCCCCGAAATCTTCTGCTAAAACGCCCTATATCACTCGTGGTACGCCACAATTTATGCGCGTCACGCTGGCGCTATTTTCTGCCGGATTAGCAACGTTCGCCCTGCTGTATTGTGTGCAGCCGCTGCTGCCAGTGTTATCTCAGGATTTCGGTATTTCGCCAGCGACCAGCAGCCTGTCGCTTTCTGTATCGACCGTGATGCTAGCGTTTGGGCTTCTGTTCACCGGCCCACTCTCCGACACGATCGGTCGTAAGAATGTGATGGTTGTGTCACTGATGCTGGCTGCAATCTGCACCGTAATTTGCGCGTTTATGACCAGTTGGAATGGCGTGTTGATTATGCGGGCGATGATGGGCCTGTCGTTAAGCGGTGTTGCGGCCGTCGCCATGAGCTACCTGAGTGAAGAAATTCACCCCAGTGTGTTGGCGTTTTCTATGGGGTTATATATCAGCGGCAACTCGATTGGCGGTATGAGCGGACGCCTGGTCAGCGGGGTTTTAACAGACTACTTCCCCTGGCGCGTGGCTATCGGCACGATCGGCGTATTGGCACTGATTGCCGCGATCACGTTCTGGCGTATTCTGCCGGAATCGCGCCACTTCCGGCCTGGTTCGCTGCGTCCGAAAACGCTGTTGCTGAACAGTAAACTGCACTGGCGCGACGCGGGTTTGCCGTTGCTGTTCGTTCAGGGATTTTTGCTGATGGGCGCGTTTGTTACCCTGTTTAACTACATTGGGTATCGGTTGCTGGCTTCACCTTACTTACTCAGTCAGGCAGTGGTTGGCTTACTTTCCGTGGTTTATCTCACCGGAAGCTACAGTTCACCGAAAGCCGGTGCATTAACGGCTCGCTACGGACGCGGCCCGGTGCTGAGTATTGCGATCCTTTTGATGCTAGCAGGACTGGGAATGACGGCACTGAGCCCGCTATTTGCTATCTTTGGCGGGATGATGCTCTTTACCGCCGGCTTCTTCGCCGCTCACTCGGTAGCCAGCAGTTGGATTGGCCAACGGGCGCGGCGGGCGAAAGGTCAGGCGTCATCAATGTATCTCTTTTCTTACTATCTGGGCTCGAGTCTGGCCGGCACGCTGGGGGGATTCTTCTGGCATTCATTCGGCTGGATGGGGATCACCATGTTTCTGAGTGCCCTCTTACTTCTCGCGCTCGTAGTAAGTCTTATACTCAAACAGCGCCTTTAAACCCCTTTCTTACCGGAGTTTGCCTGAATCAGGTAAACTCCGCGTTGTTCCCTCCCCCTCGATGTCCCCCCGTTAATCCTGCTTGAAACAATGATAATCACGATTGCTGAAGTGTTCGATTATCAGTATAAATATAAGTATGTTGTAACTAAAATGAATTTAACTATGAATCGCTACGCGCTAATCGATCGCATGAACCGCTGTTTCCAAACGTTAGAGACGAAGCTGGCGCTGATGCAACAACAGTTTGCCGAATACCGACTGCTAATTGGTCGCGTCTATTCCCTTCCTCATGTGGAAAAAGGAACGGAGCATGACCCTATAGAGCATATCGCCGTCACACAGAACGTTGGACAAGAGGCGCGCGATAAAGGGCTAGCTCACTTTCAGCGTCTGTTCATTCACCACTACCCAGAAACGCTTAGCAGCAAAAGCGCGATCCGTTTGCCGGGCGCACTCTGTTTTTCGGTAAACGAGGCACAATATCAGCAGGCACAGTCGCTCATCGCAGAAATTAATGCGCTGAAAAAAGATCTGGAGCAAATTATTACCGTCGAGTCCGGGCTGGAGCCAGAACAGCGCTTTGAGTTCGTCCACACGAATTTGAAAGGGTTGATCACGCTGAGTGCTTATCGTTCGTTAACGCTCATAACCAACCCGGCGTCAGTCCGCTTTGGCTGGGCGAATAAGCACATCATCAAGAACATGGCGCGTATAGAGCTATTGGAGAAACTGACCAAAAGCCTGAATGCGGCAAAAAACGCAGCACCGTATACCAAAGCGCAGTGGATTGAGCATGTCGAGCAGGAGATTGACACGGTATTGTCGCTGCCGGAAGACGCTGTTTTGAAAATCAAACGTCCGGTCAAAGTGCAGCCCATTTCGCGAGTGTGGTATCCCGAACAGCAAAAGCAGGTTCAGCATCCCTGCCCGTCCCCCCTGCTTGTGCTTTGTCAGCAAGGATCTGGCGGCGACGTGCCCATCATCGGCGAACTCAATCCTTATGATGCCAACAACATCAAGCATAAGTACAAACCGAAAGCGGCCGAGCTTCGCCTGCTTATTCCACGTTTGCACCTGTATACCGATGCGCCAGAGTGAAAAGAAAAAGCCTGCGGGTAAACTCCGGCAGGCTATAGGATAAAACGCTGACTACCGCGTCATTACTTTTTCAGGCTACCGACCATATCTTCCGGTCGAACCCACTCATCAAACTGTGCTTCGGTGAGATAGTTCAGTTTGAGTGCAGCCGCCTTCAGCGTCAGTCCTTCTTTGTGCGCTTTTTTGGCAATTTCTGCTGCTTTGTCATAGCCAATATGCGTATTGAGCGCAGTTACCAGCATCAGTGATTCGTTCAGCAACTGAGTGATGCGATCGTGATTCGGCTCGATCCCCACCGCGCAATGCTCATCAAAGCTCTTCATGCCATCAGCCAGCAGGCGAATCGATTGCAAGAAGTTATGAATCACCATGGGGCGATACACGTTCAGCTCGAAGTTACCGGATGCACCACCGATATTCACAGCGACATCGTTACCCATCACCTGGCAACACAGCATTGTCAGTGCTTCACACTGCGTTGGGTTGACCTTGCCCGGCATGATGGAACTGCCCGGCTCGTTTTCAGGAATACTCAGTTCGCCGATACCACAGCGAGGGCCAGACGCCAGCCAGCGCACATCGTTAGCAATCTTCATTAATGATGCGGCCAACCCCTTCAACGCACCGTGCCCGTGTACCAATGCATCACAGGTTGCCAGCGCTTCAAATTTATTCGGCGAGGTCACAAATGGCTGACCGGTGAGTGTCGCCAGCTCCGCCGCCACGCGCACCGCATATTCAGGATGCGTGTTTAGCCCTGTTCCAACCGCTGTACCGCCCAGCGCCAGCTCGCAAATGTGCGGCACGCTGTTCTCGATATGCTTCAGATTATGCTGCAACATCGCAGCCCAACCGGAGATTTCCTGCCCCAGCGTCAGCGGCGTAGCATCCTGTAAATGCGTACGACCAATCTTAACGATGTCCTTAAACTGCTCGGCTTTCGACGCCAGCGTGGCGTGCAGCGCTTTCAATTCAGGAATCAGGTGCTCGTTGATCGCGACTACGGCAGCGACGTGCATCGCCGTAGGGAAGACGTCGTTGGAACTCTGGCTTTTGTTGACATCATCATTGGGATGAACCAGCCGATTATTGCCCCGCTCTCCCCCCAGCAGTTCACTGGCGCGGTTAGCCAACACCTCGTTCATATTCATATTACTTTGCGTGCCAGACCCCGTCTGCCAGATTGCTAACGGGAACTCCCCGGCATGCTTGTCAGCCAACACTTCGTCCGCTGCCTGAATAATCGCATTTCCCCGTTCAGGAGGCAGAAGCGAGAGATCCATGTTAACGCGAGCCGCCGCTCGCTTGGTTTGTGCCAGCGCATAAATCAGCGCACGTGGCATTTTCTCTTCAGAAATACGGAAGTGCTCCAGCGATCGTTGCGTTTGTGCGCCCCATAACCGTTCAGCAGGAACATCAATCGGTCCCATTGAGTCTTTTTCACTACGCGTCGTGCTCATTACCTTTCCTCCTTAAAATACACATTCAACTAGTAGAAGACATTGAATCACATCGCTGAGCCTATTCTGATAACACTCACTGGCCTTGTTAACGCTTGTTGGTCTACTAACACTGTCTGGTATCACGCTACATAAAACATTACCATGAAGCGAAGAGGATGCAGTGTATTCATAATCACTCTAGTAATTAGCAGCCAGCATCACAGAAATTAACAATTAATGTAATAGCAGGGAGCCGACATGCAAAAAATGCTCAATTGCGTCCAGCACTACGCCTGGGGCAGCAAGCACGCGTTAAATGAGCTATATGGCATTGATAACCCTAATGATTTACCGATGGCAGAACTTTGGATGGGCGCCCATCCTAAAAGCAGTTCGGCGATTATTGATGAAAAAGGCAACACCCGCAGCCTGCGTGACGTGATTGCAGAAGACGCGACCGCCCATCTTGGCGCAACGATCGCGCAACGTTTTGGCGAACTGCCCTTTTTGTTTAAGGTTTTGTGTGCGGAACAGCCGCTTTCCATTCAGGTTCATCCCAGTAAATCGTCGGCAGAACAAGGCTTTGCAAGAGAGAATACCGCCGGTATCCCACTGGATGCAGCCGAAAGAAACTACAAAGACGCCAATCACAAACCGGAGTTGGTCTACGCATTAACACCCTTTCAGGCCATGAATGGGTTCCGAGAATTATCTGAAATTGTGCAGTTGCTGGAGCCAGTTGCCAGTGCGCATCCGTCGATCACCGCGTTTTTACAACAGCCCGATGCGAAGAATCTCGCCATGCTGTTCACCAACCTGCTAAGTATGGAAGGCGAGCAAAAATCGCGCGCGCTCGGTGTATTGAAAGCCGCGCTAAATAGTCAAAATGACGAACCCTGGGCGACCATCCGCGCAATCACACAATACTATTCCGATGACAGCGGATTGTTCTCCCCGCTGCTGCTTAACGTCATTACACTTCAACCCGGCGAAGCCATGTTTCTGTTTGCGCAAACGCCGCATGCTTACCTGAAAGGCGTGGCATTAGAAGTCATGGCGAACTCGGATAACGTGCTGCGTGCCGGGCTAACGCCGAAATACATTGATATTCCAGAGCTGCTGGCTAATGTTGTGTTCGACGCTAAACCCGCAAACCAGCTGCTGACGACGCCACACCGACAGGGTAATGAACTCAGCTTCCCGATTCCTGTTGAGGATTTTGCTTTTTCGTTGCACGAACTGAGCCAGAGCACACAGACGCTCAGCCAGAACAGTGCAGCCATTGTTTTTTGTATTGACGGTCATGCCGTCCTGCAAAAAAATGAGCAGCGACTCTCGCTACGCCCAGGAGAATCCTGCTTTATTTCCGCCAGTGAGTCACCGGTAACGGTTGAGGGACAGGGGCGTCTCGCTCGCGTATTTAACCGATAACTTGTTCCATACGCTGCGGTTACCTCTGGGTAAGTTGCCAGCGTTTCGCGTTGAAAACGCGCATTTTTTTACTAAAGGATGAATAAAAATGAAGAAGTCGTTAGTCGCCGTAGGCGTTATTGTTGCTCTGGGTGCCATCTGGACCGGCGCATCTTGGTACACCGGCAAACAGATGGCTCAACAGATTGATGGTTTTACCGATACGTTAAATACCAAGCTCAAACAAGCCTACCCGAACGCGGGGCTGAAAGTGGTCTATCGCGACTACCAGGGAGGCGTTTTCAGCAGTACGCTATCCTATGTGCTACAAGCAGATGGCTCGATTGGCACAGCAGAAGGCGCACAGTTCCTTGCCCCTGGCGAAGAGCTTGTCCTAAACGAAACAGTCTCTCACGGGCCATTCCCGCTGGCGCAGCTCAAGAAATTTAATCTCGTACCCGCAATGGCTTCTGTCCATACCGAGTTGGCCAACACCCCAGCCGTCAAAGCCTGGTTCGAGCTGACGAAAGATAAACCGTTCTTTACAGCCGAAACTCGCGTCGCTTACAGCGGTGATACGCAGTCACTTGTTACGCTGGCCCCTATCGACCATCAGTCGCCGGAACAGAAATTTTCCTTCAGCGGCGCGCAAGCCTTGGTGGATATCGGACACGACCTGCGCAGCAGCAAGCTGGATACCACCATCAGCAGCGTGAAGATGGAAAGGAAAAATGCCTGGGGCCAAACAGAGAACGTCGATCTCACCGATTTCTCCATCAAGGGAACCAACCAAAAAGGCAAATTCGATCTGGATTTAGGCGATGGCAATCTGTCCTTTAAAACGATGACGTTTACCGTAGAAGGTGGTGACCCCGTTACATTGAACGATTTCTCCTTGCAAAGTAGCGCAACCGAAGATGATAAAAATCTGGCAGGCAAAATGGCCGTGACGCTGGGATCTTTACTCATCGGCGACCGTAATCTGGGTTCTGGTAACGTCAGCATGTCCATTTCACAGCTGGACGGCGCGGGTACCAAACAGTTCCTCACCGCCTATCAGGAAAAAGTGCAGAAACTGTTGCAGGATCCGACTGCTATCGATCCTAACGCTTATCAGCACGAGGTTGCCATGTCTGTTCTGCAATATCTGCCGCAGTTGCTGAAAGGTAACCCAAGTATTGCCATCTCCCCGATCAGTTGGAAAAACAGCAAAGGCGAAGGAACGTTTACGCTGGCGCTGGATTTAACCGATCCGTTGCAGAACGCCGATAAAGCAAACGATGCAACTCTGTCGGATGAAGAAAAAATCATTCGTCAGTCGGTCAAAAAACTTGATGCCAAACTCAACCTGCCGCTGGATATGCTGACGGAGTTGATGGTGCAGAGCGGACCAAAAACGACCAACGCGGAAGAGCAAAAGCAGCTTGCTGACATGGCAAAACAACAGGTTGAAGCGATGGCCCAGATTGGTGAAGGTAACCAACTGAGCGTCACAAAAGACAATGCCATTACCAGTTCACTGCACTATGCCGATGGTCAAATTGATTTCAACGGCAACAAAATACCGCTGGCTGATTTCATCGCACCGTACTTCTCCATTCCAACGGAAGAAGGTGAAGAGTCTCTGCCTGGCACACAGGAAGCCCCCGTCACACCACCGGCACAATAAGTCAGCACATCGTATTACGTGCTAAAACACACGGTGGCCGCACTTGCCGCCACCGTTTTTCCTGTCCGACCTCTCCCGTTTGATTTTGAGATAACACCATGTCCGCGTTGAAACCCTTCATGGAAACCCATCAGGCCGCGATCTATTTTGTTGCCGTGATAGCGGCAATGGCAACAGCGCTGGTGCTGCCGGGAACGGAGCAACTGGATGTCGTGATTAATCCGGCGCTGGCGCTGATGCTGTTTGTCACGTTCCTGCAAGTACCGCTGACCACGCTCGGAAAAAGCATGACTCAGGTCAGATTCATCGGTGCATTGCTGACTGCCAACTTCCTCGTGATTCCCTTGCTGGTGACGTCGATGCTGCCCTTTCTCCCCGCCGATCCACTGGTGAAGCTGGGCATCATATTGGTGTTACTCGCCCCCTGTATTGACTACGTCGTGACATTCGCGCATCTGGGACGCGCAGATGCCGCCCGACTGTTGGCCGCAACGCCTATTTTATTGATGCTGCAAATGCTGGCCTTGCCCTTCTACCTGACGCTATTTCTCGGCCATGACGCCGCCGGACTCATTGCCTTTGCGCCCTTTATCGACGCATTTATCTGGCTGATTGCCGTACCTTTAGCGTTGGCCGCCCTTCTGCAATGGCTAGCAGCGCGGCAGCGTACCATGGCAACGTTTGCGGATGCATTAGGCTATCTCCCTGTTCCGGCGACCGCTCTGGTGCTGTTTATCGTCGTGGCGGCGGTCATTCCCCAACTGCGCCTCACCTGGGCATCGGTGTTACTCGCGGTGCCGTTTTATCTGCTCTTCGCGCTGCTGGCACCGCTGCTCGGCTGGTTCACTGCCCGCGCGTTCCGGTTGGATTCGGCTAGCGGGCGTGCCGTGGCCTTTAGCGCCAGCACGCGCAACTCTCTGGTTATTCTACCGCTGGCGTTGGCGATACCGGGCGCACTGCCGCTACTTCCAGCCGTGATCGTCAGCCAAACGTTAGTAGAATTGCTCAGCGAACTCATTTATATCCGGGCGATACCTAAGTTGAAGGTCCGTTCTACGGGTCAGGGAAAGCAATAACAGGTTGTTTTTGCTCAATGATTGTTCAGAGGATTGAGTTTCGGCGGTAACAGTTGGCTATTTACCACGATTTCTTTTTATACTTTGTCGTATGAAAAACAGTAATCAGACAATACCATTATGATTGATTCACTCCTGCCGTTAACGGATATCCACCGCCATTTAGATGGTAACATCCGTGCCCAGAGTATTCTGGATCTAGGGCGCCAGTACAATATAGCGTTGCCAGCCAGCGACATCGAAACGCTCCGCCCACACGTTCAGGTCACCAAAAACGAACCTGACTTACTGAGTTTTTTACAAAAACTTGACTGGGGCGTGGCCGTACTTGGCTCACTGGATGCCTGCCGCCGCGTAGCTTACGAGAACGTTGAAGATGCCATGAAAGCCGGGCTGGATTATGCAGAACTGCGTTTTTCTCCCTACTATATGGCGATGAATCATAAGCTTCCGATTGCTGGCGTTGTTGAAGCCGTGATCGACGGCATTACCGCTGGCAGCCGTGATTTCGATACCGACATTCGTCTGATTGGCATCATGAGCCGGACATTCGGCACCGAGGCCTGCCAGCAAGAGCTGGATGCCCTGCTATCCCAACGCGATCGCATCGTCGCGCTCGATCTGGCAGGTGATGAATTGGGTTATCCCGGCGCACAGTTTACTTCTCATTTCCGACAAGCCCGCGATGCGGGCTGGCACATTACCGTTCACGCGGGTGAAGCGGCCGGGCCGGAAAGTATTTGGCAGGCAATTAACCACTTGGGTGCTGAGCGCATCGGGCACGGTGTAACCGCCATTATCGATCCCCGCCTCATGACACACATGGCGCAGCATGGGATCGGCATTGAATCCTGTTTAACCTCTAACATTCAAACCAGCACCGTGGAATCACTGGATAAGCATCCGCTCGTCCACTTTCTGCGCTATGAAATCCCCGCCACTATCAACACGGACGATCCTGCCGTTCAAGGCATAGAGATCCGTCACGAATATGAAGTCGCCGCCCCGCTTGCTGGCCTGACAGCCGTAGAAACGCGCAAAGCACAGGAAAACGGCCTGAACATTGCGTTTATCAGCGAGCAGGAAAAACAGCAACTGCGTGAAAAGGTTCTGCGTAAACGCGGTGTCACACCCTAGCGTATCTCTCCAGCACATAAAAAACGGCTAACTTTTGTTAGCCGTTTGACACAAGTCTGTTACAGATAAATTATAGAGATCAGCTGTTCGGGTTCGCAGATGAATGGTGCGTCGTGATCAACCACTGTTTGCCGTTCCAGGCATAAGTGTAGGTATAACGCGCTTTAGCTACGCTACCATCACCGAATGTGAAGGTGTAGGTTCCGGTATCGACGGCTTTATTACAGCCGATGCGGATTGTGCTGGTGTCTATCTTGCCAATGGGCTTTTTCGCCAGGAAATGTTCGAAGTAATCAATGCGCTCTGCGTCAGTTGTACGCGGTTGATCGGACAGCGTCGGCAGCAGTACCGCGTCTGGCGCATAGTTTTGCGCAACTTTCTTCGCATCACCTGTTTGCAGCGATGCATTCCAACGGTCAAATAGCGACGCAATCTCTTTTTGACTGGTTTTTACACATTGTGCATTCTGAGCAGCTTGCACAGATGCGGAAGTCAGCGTCCCTAACATCGCTAAAGTTAACACCGTTTTTTTAAACATATTTCCCTCGATCTCAAATAATAATTATCATCAACTGTGTCTGCTCTACCGACAATACATCTCGGTGAGCGACTATTGTTATAACGTAACGAAACAAAAAAGTAACACCACAATGAAACTATCACTGTAATAGATTATTTATTGTATTTCCGAGTAGTTACAAATAATTATGACAAATGAAAACGCCCTCGGCCTGTGTAAGACCGAGGGCGTTTTGCAAGATGCGAGAGACCGATAATCTCTTATTGACGAGACGTATCCTGTTCTTTGTTTATCCGCTTGACATAACGCTGTGCCAGAGCGGCGCAGACCATCAGTTGAATTTGATGGAAAATCATCAACGGCAGCACCATCGCACCGACAGCCGCGGCAGGAAATAGCACGTTTGCCATCGGAATCCCATTCGCCAGGCTCTTCTTCGAACCGCAGAACACGATGGTGATTTCATCGGCAGTGTTAAAGCCCATCTTACGGGCAACCAGCGTATTCACCACCAGCACTATCGCTAGCAGCACGATCGAACAACCGACGACGGCAAGCAATGACCAGACGTTGATCTGTCCCCAAATCCCCTGCACAACCGCCTCGCTGAAGGCGACATACACCACCAAAAGAATTGATGACCGGTCAGTAATACTAATCAGCTTACGGTTACGTTCAACCCACTTGGCAATCAACGGGCGAGACAAATGTCCAATCACGAAAGGCACCATTAACTGCATGATAATAGAGCCAATAGCGTGCAGCGTATCCGTTTCTCCCCCTTGCGTATGCATCAGCAAACCGACCAGAATCGGCGAGAGAAATACGCCCAAAATACTGGATGCCGAGGCGCTACAAATCGCCGCCGCGACATTCCCACCGGCCAT
Source organism: Pectobacterium actinidiae (assembly GCF_000803315.1). Taxonomy (NCBI): domain Bacteria; kingdom Pseudomonadati; phylum Pseudomonadota; class Gammaproteobacteria; order Enterobacterales; family Pectobacteriaceae; genus Pectobacterium; species Pectobacterium actinidiae. Next base: position 2,254,384 of record NZ_JRMH01000001.1, on the reverse strand, counting down.
TGAGGTATAAGCAATCGCCGATTGTACCGTCGCCGGTAACGCACACAGATAGAGGAAACCGAGATACAAGGTCGGCGTCAGCACTACGGGCGAGAGCAGGCTCATGCCAATACCCAGCAGCGGGAACAGAATAAACGTGCTGGCAAATACCACCAGATGCAAACGCCAGTGCCCCATACCGGTAGTAATCGCTTCACGTGATAACTTCGCACCGTGCATAAAGAACAACAGCGCAATCGCCGCCGTTGTCAGGTTCTCAAAGAAAACCTTCGCGATGCCTTCCGCAGGAAAGATCGACGCCGTCACCACCACCAGAATCAAAACCAATAAAAACTTATCAATACGTAAACGTTGCAACCACCCCATGCCCAACACCTTTCCCCTAGCCTATTATCAGCCGAATTGACACCCGAACAAGACGGGCGATCCGAAGATCGCCCAAAATGGCAGTCTACGGCGATCCTAAGATCGCCTATTTAAACAAACCATTAACTATCTGGAATAACACGCGGTAAATCTAGCTATTTTTCAGCGTGACGGCTTTTTTCTGCTCGTGGGAAAGCAGCCCGAGCTCGATCAGTTCCATCACCTGAATCGCCTGATGCACGCTGACGGGGTTTTCGCCCTTGCCGAGCAGCGCGTCGCGCACTGCTGCATAGTAGGCCGGATAGTTACCCGGTATCGTGGCAATGGTTTGTTCCGCCGTTATGCCATCGCGAGACAGCGTCAACACACCATCGTGCTTATCTTGTCCCCAGTCGGCCAGCGGTGGACGTTCGCCCGCTTTCAGACGATCTTCCTGTTGGTCGAGGCCGTATTTAACAAAGCTGCCGCGCGTGCCGTGCACGGTGTAGCGTGCAGAAGCCGCCGCCACCAGCATACTGGCGTGCAGAACGACGCGGCGTTGCGGGTAAATCAGCGTCGCATGGAAATAATCGGTGGCCTTACTGCCCGGCCTTAGCTGCGCCATATCCACCTGAATCGCCACCGGCAAGCCAAACAGCTCCAATGCCTGATCCAGCAAGTGTGGCCCAAGATCGTACCAAATCCCGCTGCCTTCGCTGCCGTCTTCACGCCAGCGCTGACGCACCTCGGGGCGGAAGCGATCGAAATGCGACTCCATATACACCACATTTCCTAGCGTTCCCGCCGCCAGCAGCTGTTTCAGCGTCAGAAAATCGCTGTCCCAGCGGCGGTTATGGAAAACAGAAAGCATTTTTCCGACACGTTCGGCAACAACACCCAACTCGTGCGCTTGTGACAACGTCACCGTAAAAGGTTTGTCGACGACGACATGCTTGCCCGCCTCCAGCGCCTGTTTCGCCAGAGGGAAGTGCGTGTCATTAGGGGTAGGAATAACAATGAGATCAATATCGGGATCGTTAAATAACGCCTGAGGGTCTTTCTCTACTCGAAGATTTGCCCAATCTGCATGCACTTTTTCAGCATTGCTGCTGGACACAGCCACCAGCTCCATACCTGCCGTACCGACAATTAACGGCGCGTGGAATGTCTTACTGGCATAACCGTAACCCAGCAGTCCAACACGAACAGTCTCACTCATGACGATTCCCCTTAGCGTAGTTTGACTTTGTGATTTCTCACTCAGTATATACCCGTCACCCGCCAGAGTGCAGAGAGGGATAATAGCCAGGGGAATCTGTCGTTAGCCGCTTACGGCGCTGGGCATCCGTTCTCCCCACGTCACGGGCAACGTTTTAGCCGCCGGATAGTTGATTTCACTGCTGCGGCGGCGGAAATCGCTGGGGCTGACGCCGACCCGCTTACGGAACACGCGTGAGAAATACAGTTGATCGTCATACCCCACCACGCGACCAATGTTGGCGATAGACTCCTGCGTCGTTTGTAATAACAACTTGGCGCGAATCACGCGCTGATCTTCACGCCAGCGCAAAATATTAATCCCCACCTGCTCACGGAACAGATGCGCCAGCCGCGACGGCGACAGGCAAACATGGCGCGCCACCTCATCAATACGCAACTCTCCGGCCAAATTGCTGGTAATAAACTGGCAGGCTTCGATCACACGCGGATCCATGATCTTCTGTGGGCTTTGCGGATCTTCTTCCATCGCTCGGAGCAACAGACGTTCCAGCAGATTCATCCCCAATTCTTCTGAAAAACGACGCCCGGAACGCTGCGTCTGCTCGATATTGGCAAACAGCCGGTCAAACTCCAGCAACAGTTGGTTATTCGGCAGGCTCATGCGACCAATACCGCTGCTTTTAGTATGCCATTCCAGCCAGTCGGCCCAGTAGGCACGCGGACGAAAATAGACCCAGCGGTGATACCAGCAATCGCTGCTCGGCGAACGACCATAAAAATGCTTCGATTTCGGCGGGAACAACAGCAGATCACCGGGATTACAGAAAAAGGTCTCATCGCCATCAAAGACCTGCCCCTGTCCTTTCATGGTGAGGTTAATGATGTAACCTTTCATCCCATCTGGACGATCGATAAAGAAGTCGAGCGGCCCTTCTGCCAGAATCGGCGTCAGACCTGCCACAAGGTAAGCGTTGAACGAATATCCCGGCAGCAGCGGATTAGGCTGAGATTCATGCGCCATACGGTGATACATCGAGCCTCCGGTACACGCTAATTAGAGAGAGAGCGACAGGGCAATTCACCTGCCGCACAGGCATTTACACCGTTTTCTTCGCCAGCTGTTTGTAGCGGTCAAAGATAACCGCCGCCAGCAGAATCAGACCACGTACCACATACTGGGCAAACGGAGAGATATTCAGCAAGTTCATTGCGTTTTCCACCGTACCCAAAATCAGCACGCCGGCCACCACATAGGAAATTTTACCGATCCCGCCTTTCAGCGACACGCCGCCCAGCACACAGGCAGAAATGACGATCAGTTCATACCCGATGGAGGTCATCGGTTGGCCGCTGGTCATACGCGATGCCAGAATGATGCCTGCCGCCGCCGATACCAGACCGGACAACGCGAAAATGATGATCTTGGTACGCACGACCGGCACCCCGGCCAGACGCGCCGCTTCTTCATTGCCCCCAATCGCCAGCGTATTACGGCCAAACGTGGTTTTGTTCAACAGCAGGCCAAACGCAATCATGCAGCCGATGGTGATCCAGATTGGCGCTGGCAACCCCAACCAGTTGGCATAGCCCAGTTCGAAGAAGCGCTCATCTTCAATCCCTACCGCTTTACCATCGGAAATGATGTATGCCAGGCCGCGCGCAATCTGCATCGTCGCCAACGTCGTGATCAGCGCATTGATCTTTAAACGGGCAATCACAAAACCGTTGAGCAAACCAAACGCCACACCCAACAGCAACCCGGCACTGACACCGATCCACAGACTTTCACTGATATTGATCACCACCGCCGTCGTGACCCCAGCACAGGCGATGATAGACGCTACCGACAGGTCAAAGTCACCGGAAGCCAGACAGAACAGCATCCCGCAGGCCACCATGCCGGACATAGAGATCGCCAGCCCCAGCCCTTTCATATTGATAAATGAGGCGAAGTTCGGGACAAAAATCGCGCAGCCAAGAAACAGCACGGCAAACACCACCAGCATGCCGTAGTTATCCCAAATGCGGGATAATCCCACACCGCTTTTCTTCTTTTCTGACGTTGCAGACGTAACCGTTGACATTATTTTGCTCCTTCGCGGTCAGGCAACCGCAGATTCGATATCGGGGGTTCGTAACATAGCCAGGCTGAGCACCTGCTGCTCTGTGGCATCGGCATGCAGCAATTCGCCGGAAACGGCACCTTCGCGCATGACGACAATCCGGTCGGCCAGTCCCAACACTTCGGGTAAATCGCTGGAGGCAAACAGCACCGCGATCCCCTGATTCGCCAGTTCATAGATGACATGATAAATTTCGTGCTTCGCGCCGACGTCGATGCCGCGCGTGGGCTCATCGAGCAAAATGACCTTCATCTCTTCGGACAGCCAGCGGCCAAGAATGGCTTTCTGCTGGTTTCCTCCGGAAAGATTCATAATCAGCTGTTCATCGGACGGCGTTTTGATGTTCAACGCCGCAATGCGCTGCGAGGCGTTATCCGCTTCCCACTGATTATTAATAATAAAACCAGCTTTCAGGCTCTTACGCCTTGCGCTGATATTGATGTTGTCACGCACCGAGTGCACCGGAATGATGCCGTCCGCCTTGCGATCTTCCGGGCAGAGCATCACGCCCTGACGAATCGCATCGATAGGAGAATTCACCACCAGCGGTTTGCCATCCAGCAACACCTGACCGCTGGTGATTTTGGTCGCGCCAAACAGCCCTTTCATCAGTTCGCTGCGACCCGCCCCTACCAGACCAAATAGCCCGACAATTTCCCCTTGCTTCACGCTCAGAGAAACGGTGGATTTCACACCCGGCGCTTTTACATCTTTCAGCGTCAAACGTTCTTCGCCGTGCGGACGCGGCGTATAGCCATAGATATCCCCCAGGTTACGCCCTACCATCGCCTGTACCAGCGACTCATGGTTCACCTGCTGCATATCGTCGAACGTGCGCACATAGCGGCCATCTTTAAACACGGTAATGGCATCGCTCAGCGCAAAAATTTCTTCCATACGGTGCGAAACGTACAAAATGACCCGGCCTTCACTGCGCAATTCCGTAATCACGCGGAAAAGCTGCTCGATTTCACGGGCAGACAGCGAACTGGTCGGCTCATCAAAAGCAATAATCTTGGCGTTACGAGCGAGCGCCTTGGCGATTTCCACCATCTGCCACTGACCGATAGAGAGGTATTTCAGCGGAGTATCAGGATCGATATCCAATCCCAGATGCTGCAACTGAAGTTTGGCTTCATAGCGCAGTATCGAATAGTTCACCATGCCGTATTTATGCGGCAGTTGACCTAAATAGATATTCTCGGCGACCGTCATTTCCGGCACCAGATGCAGTTCCTGATAAATGATGGCAACGCCCGCATTCAGGGCATCCATCGTGTTGGTAAACTGCACGGGTTTACCTTGAATATGGATTTCGCCCGCTGACGGTGAATAGTTACCGCTCAGGATCTTTAACAGCGTCGACTTGCCCGCCCCGTTTTCCCCCATCAATGCATGGATCTGGCCGGCATGGCAGGAAAAACTGATATCCGAAAGCGCCTTAACACCGGGAAATTCTTTACCAATCCCATGAAACGACAAATAGGGTGACTGTGGTGTCATGTCTGTTTCCTCATCACGATGCAGGTAGCACGCGGATAACCTCGCCAGCAAAGGATCGAGATACTGGGGGCAACCACGGTGCAAGGCGTCCCTGCGGGAACCTCATCACCGTGTTTCCCCCAAAATCCACGCTTAAGTGAACAGCATTACGATTACATCAGGCCTTTTTTCTCCAGTTCGGCCTTAAAGTTGTCACGAGTGATCAGCACCACGTCGGTCACTTCAGTGAATTTCTCCGGCTCAACGCCTTTGGTGACCCAGTCGTTCAGCATCTGGATACTCTTGTAACCGTGAATATCCGGGCTCGGCAGCAGTGAGCCAAAGAAGCCCGTTGCCTGACCTTTGGACAACTCGCTCACCGCATCTACGCCGTTGATGCCGATACCAATGACGTTTGCCGCTTTAAAGCCCTGACCTTCCGTTGCACGCACGCCCCCCAGCACGGTGTTATCGTTCATGCCGATAATCAGCCAGTTTTTCACACCGGGGTGTTGAACCAACATGGAGTTAGCGGCATCAAACGCACCAGGGATATCGTTAGATTTGGTCGGTACTTTGTAGATCTGTTTTTCCGGGAATCCTGCGGTTTTCAGCGCGTCCATAGAGCCAGTCGTGCGGCGACGTGCGGTGTCCAGCTCATCAGCGGTAATCGCCATCACGGCGGTTTCCTCTACTTTCCAGCCGCGTTTGTTCATCTCTTTATACAGTTCCTGCCCCTGACGCTCGCCAATTTTGGTGGCCGCCATCATCACCAACGGCACGGTATCCATCGGCTGCCCTTTCGCGTTGACGAACTGGTCATCAACTGCAATCACTTTCAGATCGTAGCTGCGCGCTTTCGCTATAATAGCGGGCCCCAATTTCGGATCAGGCGTACAGATAACGAAACCTTTCGCTCCACTGGCCGCCAGACTGTCGATCGCATTCAGCGTCTTTTCACCATCGGGAACCGCGATTTTTATCACATCAAAACCAAGGTCTTTTCCTGCTTTATCAGCGAATTTCCATTCGGTCTGGAACCAGGGTTCTTCCGGCTGTTTAACCAGAAAGCCCAGCTTTATATTCTCTGCCATAGCTGATTGTGACATAACAGCAGCCAACCCGATTGCTGCCAGCGCCTTAGTGAATTTATGCATGATGTTCTCCGGTATAATTATCTTTTCATTCGTCAGCAACGCTGAAACGAGTTCGAGTTCCTGGTAGGGTATTTCCGGTCTGGATAAAGGAAAAACACAGACTTAGCTCGATTCCTTTACTCAGTAGCATTCAGACGCTTATGTTTTAGTCGTTATTCCCGGCAAGAATGTAGAGCTTTATCACAGTCCGGAACAATGACAGATTTGTGCATACATTTAGCGAATTTAACCAATTATTAACCTTTGACCCGCTTCACAAAATGGCTGCTGGCGACAGAAAAATACATACTTCCAGCTAACCGCTCCTCACCACCTCTCGTTATCCCTGCCATCGTAAATAGCAACGATCTGGGATTAATGAGGAGCAAAGCATGAGTGCGGGCGCTATTACGATTGGTCTCGACTTCGGCAGTGATTCGGTACGCGCCTTAGCCGTTGACTGCCAAAGTGGGCAAGAGCTAGAAACAGAAGTCGTCTATTACCCCCGCTGGCGCGAGGGGAAATATTGTCAGCCTGCCAACAACCAGTTTCGACACCATCCGCTGGACTACATCGAATCGCTGGAGCAGGCGATTAAGGTCGTGGTTTCCCGCCTGACGAATGCGCAGCGGCAGAGCATCATCGGTATTGGCGTGGATTCGACCGGATCCACCCCCGCACCGATTGATGAGCAAGGTCAGATCCTCGCGCTACGCCCCGAATTTGCTGACAACCCCAATGCGATGTTCGTGTTGTGGAAAGACCACACGGCAATAGAAGAAGCAGAAGCCATCAATGCGCTGTGCCGTAGCGGCCAGTTCCCGGATTACACCCGTTATATCGGCGGCGTTTACTCGTCTGAGTGGTTCTGGGCCAAAATCCTGCATGTCTCGCGCGACGATGAAGCCGTGTGTCAGGCTGCCGTTTCCTGGATCGAACTGTGTGACTGGGTGCCCGCTCTGCTTTCCGGTACGCAAGCGCCTGCCGATATTCGCCGTGGCCGGTGCAGCGCCGGACACAAATCACTCTGGCACCCGAGTTGGGGTGGACTGCCGCCGAAAGATTTCTTGCACGCCCTCGATCCCTGCCTGACCGAAACATTGCAATACCCGCTGTTTACTGATACCTGGACCGCCGAACAGCCGGTCGGAACCATTACCGCAGAGTGGGCGCAGCGGCTCGGCATCCCCGAAACCGTCATCCTGGCGGGCGGCGCGTTTGACTGCCACGTTGGCACCGTCGGCGCAGGCGCACAGCCGTATACGTTGGTCAAAGTGATTGGTACGTCCACCTGCGACATTTTGATCGCCGACGACACACGCATTGCCGATCGCACCATCGCCGGTATTTGTGGGCAGGTCGACGGCAGTGTTGTCCCTGGCTATATCGGTCTCGAAGCCGGACAGTCAGCCTTCGGCGACATGTACGCCTGGTTTGGACGGCTGCTGGGCTGGTCGTTACAGGAAGCGGCAAAAGACCATCCTGAACTCAAAACATCATTACAGGCGATGGAGGCAAAACTGCTGGAGCGGCTTACCCGTCGTTGGGCAGAGAACCCCACGCTGGATCACCTGCCAGTCGTGCTGGACTGGTTCAATGGTCGCAGAACGCCGTTCGCCAATCAGCGACTAAAAGGCCTGATTACCGATCTCAATCTGGGCACCGATGCCCCCACGCTGTTCGGCGGTTTTATTGCTGCCACGGCTTTTGGCGCGCGCGCCATTATGGAGTGCTTTGAAGATCAAGGCGTTCCCGTCGAGAACGTGCTGGCGTTGGGCGGCATCGCGCGGAAATCCCCCGTCATCATGCAGGTGTGTACTGATGTGATGAATCGCCCTTTACAGATCGTCGCCTCCGATCAGTGCTGTGCACTCGGTGCCGCAATCTTTGCTGCCGTCGCCGCTGGCGTTCACGGCGATATCCCGACGGCACAACAGCATATGGCCAGCGGTATAGAGCGCACCTTAATGCCAGACAGCCAGCGCGTCGCCCATTATCAGCAGCTTTATGAGCGCTATCAGCAGTGGTGCCGCCTCGCGGAACCGGCCTATAGCCCAGCGTCTACGGCAAAAAACTAATTTTTATCCCTCTGGGGATCACGTTACAGGAGTCATCATGGATCATTTTAAGCAGCTCGAAGTCTGGTTCGTCATCGGTAGCCAGCATCTCTATGGACCGGAAACATTGCGTCAGGTAAAAGAGAATGCAGAAAAAGTCGTCGCCGGATTGAATCAACAGGCCAATCTGCCGGTTAAGCTGGTTCTGAAACCGCTGGTGAAAACGCCGGACGAAATCCTGGCGCTGTGCCGCGATGCCAACTATCAGGATAACTGTATCGGCCTGCTGACCTGGCTGCATACCTTCTCTCCAGCCAAAATGTGGATTGGCGGCCTGAGCGTACTCAGTAAACCGCTGCTGCAATTCCACACCCAGTTCAATGCCGAAGTGCCGTGGGACACCATGGACATGGATTTTATGAACCTGAATCAGACCGCACACGGTGGGCGCGAATTTGGCTTCATCGGTGCCCGGATGCGGCAGGCGCATCAGGTTGTCGTCGGTCACTGGCAGGATAAGAACGCCCATGCCCGTATCGGCAAATGGATGCGGGTTGCCGCCGCCATTCAGGAAAGCAAACAGCTGAAGGTAGCGCGCTTTGGCGACAACATGCGTGAAGTCGCCGTTACCGAAGGCGATAAAGTCGGCGCGCAGATCCAGTTCGGTTACTCCGTTAGCGCCTGGGGGTTGGGCGATTTAACCGCCGTGGTCGATGCTGTCTCTAAAGGCGATATCGAAGCGTTGGTCGAAGAATACGAATCCAGCTACCAGTTAACGGACGCGGTGAAACTCAACGGGGCTAACCGCCAGAATCTGCTGGATGCGGCACAGATCGAACTCGGGATGAAACGCTTTCTGGAGCAAGGCGGCTATCACGCGTTCACTACCGATTTTGAAAATTTGCACGGGTTGAAACAGCTGCCGGGGCTGGCGGTACAGCGGCTGATGCAGCAAGGCTATGGTTTTGGTGGCGAAGGTGACTGGAAAACCGCCGCACTGCTACGCATTATGAAAGTGATGGCGGGCGGACTGGCCGGCGGTACGTCCTTCATGGAGGACTACACCTATAACTTCCAGAATGGTAACGATTTGGTCGTCGGCTCCCACATGCTGGAAGTCTGTCCGACGATTGCGAAAGAGCAGAAACCGATTTTGGATGCGCAATACCTTGGCATTGGCGGAAAAGCCGACCCTGCCCGTCTGATTTTCTCAACGCCAGCAGGCCCGTCCCTCAACGCCAGCGTGATCGACATGGGCGATCGTTTCAGAATGTTGGTTAATCTGGTCGATACCCTCGAACAACCGCGTCCGCTGCCGAAATTACCGGTTGCCCGCGCCATCTGGAAAGCACAACCGTCGCTGGAAGTGGCGGCCGAAGCCTGGATTCTGGCTGGCGGCGCGCACCACACCGTCTTTAGTCAGGCGCTGGATCTCGAGCACATGCGGCTCTACGCCGAGATGCAGAATATTGAACTGCTGGTGATCGACAACGAAACCCGGCTCCACGAATTCAAAGATGCGCTGCGCTGGAACGAGGTCTATTACAAACTTTGTAGCCGCTAGACACCATCGTCAGGGGCAGATTGGCGTATAATCTGCCCCTTTATAGGCACTCGCCATCCCACGTTTGTTGATTTTCCCCGACATTGCCCTAAACGCCGCCACATTCTTCTGTCAATCCGTTATTTTTCATTTTCATTTGTTTGTTGTTGAAAAATAAGCGTACTTTATTACATCGCCCTCTAGACAGGCTTTCTTGCTTGAATATACTTAGTCACCTCAACCACATAACTATTAGACCAATCAACATGACCGTTCATGACTATTTGCTCAAATTCAGGAAAGTCAGCTCAACAGAAAGTTTGGAAAAACTCTTCGATCACCTCAATTATTCACTGACAGATAGTCAGGAAATCATCAACATGTATCGTGCTGCGGACCATCGGCGGGCTGAATTGGCATCCGGTGGGCGCTTGTTCGATCTCGGCTGCGTACCAAAATCCGTCTGGCATCACGTTCTGTAGTGGTTAACGACAAAAAGAATAGTTATGCAATAATTTACTTCCGGGATATTACTCAGAACGCTCTGTGCGTTACTGTATAATAGCCCGGCGCTTCTGTTATTAAGCGAATCTGACCTTCCGCCCCTTGAAGGGGACGGCGATAACCCTACTTTGGGTATGTTGTCGAAAACCCAACAATGCCTGATAATAGTCCGGTTTTGTTTTCTAGGCACCGTAATGACCGAATACGCATTGCTCTTTGTTAGCATCCTTCTGGTAAATAATTTCGTCTTAGTGAAGTTTCTTGGGCTGTGCCCCTTTATGGGCGTGTCCAAAAAGCTGGAGACGGCCATTGGCATGGGCATGGCGACCACGTTTGTTATGACGTTGGGCTCCATGTTCTCCTGGCTGATCAACGAATTTATTCTCGTTCCGCTCGATATCCTCTATTTACGTACCATGGCTTTTATTCTGGTGCTCGCCGTGGTGGTTCAGTTCTCCGAGATGTTCGTGCGCAAAGCCAGCCCCGAGCTATATCGCCTGCTGGGTATTTTCCTGCCGCTGATTACCACTAACTGTGCGGTGCTTGGCGTCGTCTTGCTTAACATCAACCTGTCACACGGTTTCCTGCAATCGACGATTTATGGCTTCGGTGGTGCCGCAGGGTTCTCGCTGGTGATGGTGCTCTTTGCCGCCATTCGGGAACGCCTCGCCGTGTCGGATATTCCCGCGCCCTTCCGTGGCTCGTCTATCGCACTGATCACCGCGGGTCTCATGTCGCTGGCGTTTATGGGCTTTACCGGATTGGTGAAATTCTGATGACCGCTATCTGGATCGCCATTGCGGCATTAAGCGCACTTGCGCTGGCATTCGGTCTGGTGCTCGGCTACGCCTCCCGTCGATTTGAAGTCGAAAACGATCCGATCGTGGAAGAAGTAGAAGCCATGCTGCCGCAAAGCCAGTGCGGCCAGTGCGGTTACCCCGGCTGTCGACCTTACGCCGAAGCGGTCGCGCTGAACGGCGAAAATATCAATAAGTGCGGCCCCGGCGGCGAAGCGATGATGCTGAAGCTGGCTGAAAAGCTCAATGTCGACCCGCAACCGCTGGAAGGCGATGCCGACATTCAAGCTCCCGCACGCCAGGTTGCCTGGATCGATGAAAGCAACTGTATCGGCTGTACCAAGTGCATTCAGGCCTGTCCGGTTGATGCCATCATCGGCAGTACCAAAGCGGTACACACCGTCGTCAGCGATTTGTGCACCGGCTGCGATCTCTGCGTCTCCCCTTGCCCGACGGACTGTATCGAATTACGTCCTATCGCGCCGACTCCCGCTAACTGGAAATGGGATCTCGATACGATTCCAGTACGCGTAATTCAAGTAGAACGACATGCTTAAGCTGTTTTCCGCCTTTAAAAAAGACAGGATCTGGGATTTCGACGGAGGCATTCATCCGCCGGAAATGAAGATGCAGTCAAGCCAGACGCCACTGCGCCAGATCCCACTGCCAGAACAGTTCATTATTCCGCTCAAGCAGCATCTGGGGCCGGAAGGCGAGATCTGCGTCAGCGTCGGCGATAAAGTCCTGCGTGGTCAGCCATTGACGCGGGGAAAAGGCCGCACCTTGCCCGTTCACGCACCGACGTCGGGAACCGTGAATGCGATTCGTCAGCACACGACGGCGCACCCTTCGGGTCTGTCCGAACTCAGTATCATTATCATACCGGATGGCGACGATCGCTGGTGCGAGCGTCAGACCTTTACGGACTACCGTGCGCAGAGCGTTGATACCTTACTTGCCCATCTCCATCAGGCTGGCATTGCGGGTTTAGGCGGCGCAGGCTTCCCTACCGCAGCCAAGTTACAAGGTGGGATGCGCGGGATTGAAACCCTGATTATTAACGGCGCAGAATGTGAACCCTATATCACCGCCGACGATCGACTCATGCAGGAGTGCGCCGACGAGATTGTTCAGGGCGTCGAGATTTTGTCATTCCTGTTGCAGCCAAAACGCATTCTGATCGGGATCGAAGACAACAAACCGGAAGCCATCCGCGCTCTGAAACTGGCCTTGGGTAAACGCAGCGACATGCAATTGCGCGTTATCCCAACCAAATATCCGTCAGGCGGTGCCAAGCAGCTCACCAAGATTCTGACGGGCAAAGAAGTCCCGTTCGGTAAACATTCCGCCGCCATTGGCGTGCTAATGCAGAACGTCGGTACGGCCTTTGCTATCAAACGTGCCGTAATTGACGGCGAACCGCTCACCGAACGCGTGGTGACGCTGACCGGTGAAGCCTTGCGTCAGCCCGGCAACGTCTGGGCACGATTGGGAACACCAGTACGCCACCTGCTCAAACAGGGCGGCTTCCACGTCAATAAACAGCCGATGGTGGTGATGGGTGGGCCGTTGATGGGCTTTACTCTGCCATCGTTGGATGTCCCTATCGTCAAAATCAGCAACTGCCTGCTCGCACCGTCACATACGGAAATGGAGCCGGTTGCCGAAGAACAATCCTGTATTCGCTGTAGCAAATGTGCCGACGCCTGTCCGGCGGGACTCTTGCCGCAACAGCTTTACTGGTTCAGCCGCGGGCAGGAACACGAAAAAGCCCGCAATCATCATCTGTTTGACTGCATCGAATGCGGTGCCTGCGCTTACGTCTGCCCCAGCAATATTCCGCTGGTGCAGTATTACCGTCAGGAAAAGGCCGAAATTCGGGCCATCGACGAAGAGGCACAGCGTGCCGCACAGGCCAAAGTGCGCTTTGATGCTAAACAGGCTCGTCTGGAGCGGGAAAAAGCGGCTCGCGAACGGCGTCATAAACAGGCTGCGGCTGGCGTATCCACCACGGATAAAGATGCCGTTCAGGCTGCGTTGGAGCGCGTACGTCGTAAGCAAACTGCCGCAACAGAGGTCGGTTCACCCATCGAGGTCATCCCTGATGCAGAGCCGGATAACAGTGCAGCCATCGCCGCGCGCGCTGCCCGCAAAGCTTTAGCACGTGAAGAACAGGCACGTGAAAAACAGACCCAGCAGGAAACGCCAGCAGTCGATGTTCCTGTTACCGAACCTGACGATCCGCGCAAAGCAGCCGTGGCCGCCGCTCTGGCACGCGTTAAAGCGCGTAAGGCTGCCCAGCAGTCCGCAACAAACACTGAAGATCCGGTTTTATCAGCCCCCACTGATGTGGTGACAGAACCCGTCGCCGTCGCGGAAGTACAAGAGCCGGAAGATCCGCGTAAAGCAGCCGTGGCAGCTGCTATCGCGCGCGTTAAGGCCCGTAAAGCCGCACAGCAGTCCGCAACAAACGCGGAAGAACCGGTTTTATCAACTCCCACTGGTGTGGTGACAGAACCCGTCGCCGTCGTGGAAGTGCAAGAGCCAGAAGATCCGCGTAAGGCTGCTGTGGCTGCCGCTATCGCGCGCGTTAAAGCCCGTAAAGCCGCTCAGCAGTCCACAACAAACGCGGAAGAACCGGTTTCATCAGCAACCCCTGACGTGGTGACAGAACCCGTCGCCGTCGTGGAAGTGCAAGAACCGGAAGATCCGCGTAAGGCTGCCGTGGCAGCTGCTATCGCTCGCGTTAAAGCCCGTAAAGCCGCGCAGGCATCGTCATATCAAGAGGAATAAATGGCTTTTAGAATTGCGAGTTCACCGTTCACCCATAACCAGCAACGCACACAGCGTATCATGCTGTTGGTTATTCTGGCCTGCCTCCCGGGCATACTGGCGCAGGTCTATTTCTTTGGCTACGGCAACCTGATCCAGCTCGGGCTGGCGTCAGCCACCGCCCTTGTCGCAGAAGCCGTGACGTTGTCACTGAGGAAATTCGCGGTTCGCACCACGCTGGCTGATAATTCCGCACTACTGACTGCCGTGCTGCTCGGTATCAGCCTGCCGCCGCTCGCCCCCTGGTGGATGGTGGTCATGGCAACCGTCTTCGCTATCATTATCGCCAAACAGCTGTATGGCGGTTTAGGGCAAAACCCGTTTAACCCCGCGATGATTGGCTATGTAGTGCTGCTGATCTCTTTCCCGGTTCAGATGACAAGCTGGCTACCGCCCGCGCCGCTGCAAACCATTCCCGTCGGCTTCCATGATGCATTAGTGATTATCTTTACCGGACACACGCCTGACGGGCACACCATGCAGCAATTGATGCACAATGTTGATGGCATCAGCCAAGCCACCCCGCTGGATACGTTTAAAACCAGCCTGCGCTCCGGCCAAACGCCGCAGGACATTCTGCAACAGCCGATGTTTGCCCAATCGCTGTCCGGTATTGGTTGGCAGTGGGTGAATATCGGTTTTCTCATCGGTGGACTGTTTTTGTTGATGCGTGGCACCATTCGCTGGCATATTCCGGTCAGTTTCCTGCTGTCGCTGATGTTCTGTGCCTCGCTAAGCTGGATCATCGCGCCGGAGAAATTCGCGCTACCGATGCTACACCTGCTGTCTGGAGCCACCATGCTCGGCGCATTTTTCATTGCGACCGATCCTGTTACCGCGTCAACCACAAACCGGGGGCGTCTGATTTTCGGCGCGCTGATTGGATTACTGGTCTGGCTGATTCGTACCTACGGTGGCTACCCAGATGGCGTCGCGTTTGCCGTTCTGCTCGCAAACATTACCGTGCCGCTGATCGACTATTACACCAAGCCGCGCGCTTACGGCCACCATCGCTGAGGAGCAGATAATGTTTACCACTATGCGCCGCCACGCGATGACACTGGCTCTTTTTGCGGCATTCACGACGGCAATCACAGCCATCGTGAACATATTAACGGAACCCACAATTTCGCATCAGGCGATGTTGCAACAAAAGATGCTGTTGGATCAGGTCGTTCCCGCCGAGCTATACAATAGTGACATTCAGAAAGAGTGTTACATTGTCACCAATCCGGCATTGGGATCATCAGCACCGCACCGCATTTTCATCGCTCGCCAGAATGGCGAACCGGTTGCTGCCGCACTGGAAAGTACCGCGCCGGATGGTTATTCTGGCGCTATTCGGCTGCTGGTTGGGGCTGATTTTCATGGCAAGGTACTCGGCGTCCGCGTCACTGAGCACCATGAAACGCCGGGACTGGGTGATAAAATCGAAGTGCGAATTTCTGACTGGATCACTCGGTTTAATGGGCTAATGGTACAGGGCGAGCATGACGCCCGCTGGGCAGTGAAAAAGGAAGGCGGAATGTTTGATCAATTTACCGGTGCCACGATTACGCCGCGCGCCGTCATTAACAGCGTAAAACGCAGCGCCCTTTACCTGCAAACTCTGCCATCACAAATCAACACGCTATCCGCCTGTGGAGAGAACCAATGAGTCAAACCAAAGCACTTTTCGTTGAAGGGTTATGGAAAAACAACTCAGCACTGGTTCAATTGCTGGGCCTGTGTCCCCTGCTGGCTGTGTCATCAACCGCGACTAACGCGCTGGGATTAGGGCTGGCAACTACGCTGGTTCTCACCTGTACCAATATGGCTGTCTCCGCGTTACGCCGCTGGGTACCCGCGGAAATCCGTATTCCCATTTACGTCATGATCATCGCTTCGGTGGTCAGTACCGTGCAGATGTTGATCAACGCCTATGCCTACGGGTTATACCAGTCTTTGGGGATTTTTATTCCGCTGATCGTGACGAACTGTATCGTTATTGGTCGGGCAGAAGCCTTTGCCTCAAAGAATGCGGTTTTCCCTTCCGCCATTGATGGTCTGGCTATGGGTTTAGGGGCGACCAGCGCACTGGTGGTGCTCGGTTCTTTACGTGAAATTCTGGGTAACGGCACGCTATTCGACGGCGCGGATTTACTGCTGGGCAGTTGGGCTAAGGTTCTCCGCATTGAGGTTGTCCACCTTGATTCCCCTTTCCTGCTGGCGATGCTGCCTCCGGGCGCGTTTATCGGTCTGGGACTGTTGCTGGCCGTGAAATATTTGATCGATGAGAAAATGAAACAACGCCGAGCCCGTGCTGCTGTTGCCGAAGGGAAAACGGCACCGGTGACGGGTGCCGTAGGGGAATCGCTGTGAACAAGGCCAAACGGATTGAGATCTTAACGCGTTTACGCGACAACAATCCCCACCCGACGACAGAGTTAAATTTCAGCACGCCGTTTGAACTGTTGATCGCGGTACTGCTTTCCGCACAGGCAACCGATGTCAGCGTCAACAAAGCCACCGCAAAACTCTATCCTGTTGCCAACACGCCAGAAGCCCTGCTCGAACTCGGTGTTGACGGTGTGAAAGGCTACATCAAGACGATCGGCCTGTTTAACAGCAAAGCGGAGAACGTCATCAAAACTTGCCGTTTGTTGCTGGAAAAGCATCAAGGGCAGGTTCCTGAAGATCGCGCCGCATTGGAAGCCTTACCCGGCGTAGGTCGGAAAACAGCAAACGTTGTTCTGAATACCGCGTTTGGCTGGCCGACGATTGCCGTTGATACTCACATTTTTCGCGTCAGTAACCGGACAGGATTCGCACCGGGTAAAAATGTCGAACAGGTAGAGGAAAAACTGCTGAAAGTCGTTCCGGCAGCATTTAAAGTCGACTGCCATCACTGGCTCATCCTGCATGGCCGTTACACCTGTATTGCTCGTAAACCACGCTGCGGCTCCTGCCTGATTGAAGATTTATGTGAATTTGGCGAGAAGGTCGACGCCTAATCTGCTGTGGTCTGGTGAAATTCCCTCTCGCCAGATCGTCTTTTCCGTTATTCCTCACTCCGCCTCGTCTATAGTTATCCTGCAGTCAGAATGACCCTGTCATTTCCTCGTTTATTTTCATTATGGACATAACGTTCAGCCGTCCATTTTCACGGGATTTTCACAAAAAATAGTATGAACTACGTTTTGAAGCGGTATACAGGCCTGTATGAATCAGACGGTTCATATAACCCTGAAATTATGCACAGGCCCCAGCGAAGTGACACCCGATGAATCGGAAAAAGATTCCGAAACAATGCTAAAACTGTGGTCTGTTATCGTTGACCACGATAATTTTGGATACCCGACAATGAATAATTCAGCACAGCATCACTGCAAGGTTGTGTCAGATCAACAATGGTCATTGAGTACGTTCACGGAATTCTATGAGCGAGTCCTAGGATCCAGACTCTACAAACCCTATGGAGAACTGCTTGTCACCGAGATTCGAAAAGATATTGATACCAGGACGCCGCCCACCCGCATCCTGGAGGTAGCTTGTGGAACAGGCCGAATCACCACTGCAATCTATGAGGGGCTGGCAAAGCCACTTAATATCCAACTCACCGCGACCGATTTGTCGAAGATCGCAATTGACATGGCACAGCGTGTGGTCAGTGATGAGATGAGGCGGGATGTCACCTTCATGGCGGATGTGGACATGGCCGATATGCCTTTTGCAGACAACAGTTTTGACATTATCGTGTGTGGCTTTGGGCTGATGTTCCCGCCGGACAAAGTTCGGATCGCCCGTGAGTTTAAACGGGTGCTACGTTCCGGTGGAAAAATTTACGGCACGGTTTTTCATTACAACGAATTATTCGATCTGGCGCGGAGTGAATCGCAGAAATATTTTGGTATCCCCTCTGCAATTATGGATGCAGCGCTTAGCCTGAGCGATCACTCTCCCATCACCCGGGCCTTCTCCCTTGAGGGACTGTGTCAGAATAACGATGAGAGCGTCACCCTGTACCCCATGAGTTTTCAGCTTAGTGACGATGATACGCGTGAATTCCTCTTTAATGCCTGCATTCTTCTGGAAGAGTTCAACCAGTGTGACAGCGTCATGCGAGAGCAACATCTGGATACCATGCTCCGCGCTTTTAACGCGCAGGTTCCGGACCGACACTATCAGGTCGAAGCCTGGCTGATACGCGGACAGGTCGATAAAAAGGGCAACACGTCTGTTAAAAAGGCTCCGGGTCCTGAATTTGCAGCGTTGGCCGCGTTTTATCAACTAACGCCAGAAGCATTCAGGAAGAGAAAGACATTACCGCCCTTGCTGCAAAATTCTCAACCACTACAGCAGTACTTGGCAATGAAGCAGGCATTCTTGTCCGAATATCCCACATACCCTGAAGCCAAGGTTGAGGCGCTTCGTGCACGCAACTTTTCACGTATGGACTCTCGCAAGGTGACCTATCTGGACCATGTAGGTGGCACGCTGGCACCACTGTGTCTTATTGAAGGGAATTACAAGATGCTCAGGAGCACTATCCTGGGCAATCCACACAGTGGTTCCAGGACTTCCGAGGAAATTTATGAGCAGGCCCGTCAGGCGATCTATCACTTTTTCAACTGTTCACCAGATGAGTATGAAATCATCTTCACCGCTAACGCCAGTAGTGCTATCCGCCTTGTGGCGGAATCGTTCCCCTTCGAAAATGGAACAGAAGTTCTGCTGGCTAAAGATAACCACACCTCTGTCCACAGCATTCGGGAATACGCTAAGTCAAAGGGGGCACAGGTAAAATATATTCCCCTGGACCAGCTTCTCCAGATCCCTGACAGTTCAATGCGGCGGGCACTGGATAATTTGTCCCCCAGGCATCCCCATCTGCTGGCATACCCGGCGCAGTCAAACGCCACCGGTATCAGGCATAGCCTGAAGTGGGTTAATGCCGCACAGGAGAAGGGAGCCATGGTTTTGCTGGATGCAGCTGCGTTTGTCCCGCAGTCCAGACTGGATTATTCGCAACACAAGCCAGATTTTATGACTATCTCCTTTTACAAGATGTTTGGTTATCCGACCGGGGCTGGTTGTCTTATTGCAAGGAGATCATCGCTGGATAAACTGGTGCCGCACTCCTTTGCTGGCGGTGCCGTGTGCTACTACTCGGGACCGTGGTCTCCAACGGAGCGACTGCTGTACCGTGATGATGGTCGGCGATTTGAGATCGGTACGCCAAACTATGCCTCCTTCCATGCCATTGCCTTGGGATTTCAGTTTCTCTCCGAGTTGGGACTTGAAGAGGTTGAGAGACGTTCATCTGCTCTTGCGCGATGGCTTGAGCTGAAACTGTCAGAACTTCGGCACAGCACTAAACTCGCTACCCCTCTCTGTCAGGTGTATGGACTGTCGGTGAAAAATAAAGGGGCCACAGTGATGCTAAATTTTTTCGACTGCAATAACACCATCTTCTCCCACGCCTTGATCCGGCAAGCTTTGGAGAACGTGGGAATCATTGTGCGTAACGGGTGTTTCTGCAATCTGGGCACTGTTCAGCAGGCGACATACACTACTGCCGGAGCGGAACACTGTGAGCTTGATAAGTATGAAAAAATCCTCGACTGCAAAACCTTTGATGACAAGATCCTCAGCAAGGGCCACTGCGGAGCAATACGTGTTTCACTTGGTCTGGGTTCGAACTTCCGCGACGTTTATTGTTTTTATCTGTTTGCGAAGGGGTTTTTGAACACAGAAGCAGAGAGTTTTGAGGTGGCAATGTCCAGTTCGACCTTTCCGGCCTTCATTTCAACATCATTAGAATAATGGCGTAGCACATTAATATTTAATTTAATGGCTATTTAAAGTAACCGCTTAACTGCGGTTACTGTTTCGCTGCTCCCCAAATCCTATGTTATAGCGTATTCCTCTATCAAGATGCCTGTATAAAAGTACAAGTAACCACTATTTAAGGCTAATAAGTTATTTTTAATAGAAAATTTAGTGATTGAATGTCACCTTCTGTGATTATGTCGTATTTTATTTTATCGCACGCATTTGATGTATTTTTATACTCACTACATACTTAGTCATATGCAAAAGATTAAACCGACTATTCACTCATAGTTAATCATATTATCTTGATTACAACCCAAAGGCAGATTATATGGCTTTCTGAAAAACCAATATCGATAAATCGAGATAATCATTTTAAGAAAAAGAAAGTTATGAAATTAAACTCTGCATAACATTTAATTTCTGGTTTTATCCCACCACAAAAACCACTTGTAACAAAACATGTCAAATGACTTGCCTGTCTGTAAAATCACGTCAATATAACGCCGTTTTTCCTCCCCATAACTAGTCAAAAGAGGTTGCAGTTTCACTGCTTCACTCTTGTTATTTTCTCGTTAAAAAAAACGAGATAAGTAAAATCAGAGGTCTTTGTGTCAACAGCAAACAACAACAGTGAATCCCCCGAAAGCGTCAGTATGAACGCCTTCAAACAGCCAAAAGCGTTTTATCTCATCTTTAGCATAGAGCTATGGGAGCGTTTTGGTTACTACGGTCTACAAGGCATTATGGCGGTTTATCTGGTCAAAATGCTGGGCATGTCCGAAACCGACTCCATTACCCTCTTCTCCTCATTCAGTGCGTTGGTATATGGTTTCGTCGCCATTGGTGGCTGGTTAGGCGACAAAGTCCTCGGCACCAAACGTGTGATCGTGCTGGGTGCTATCGTACTGGCGATCGGTTACACCATGATTGCCTACTCAGGCCACAGCGTGACGTGGGTATATATCGGTATGGCAACCATTGCCGTCGGTAACGGATTGTTTAAAGCCAACCCCTCAGCCCTACTGTCTACCAGCTATGCGAAAGACGATCCGCGTCTGGATGGTGCTTTCACCATGTACTATATGGCGGTGAACATCGGCTCCTTCTTTTCTATGCTGGCGACGCCGGTGCTTGCTGCGAACTATGGCTGGAGCGTTGCCTTCTCCCTGAGCGTAGTGGGCATGATTCTGACGCTGGTTAACTTTATGTTCTGCCGTAAGTGGGTCAGCACACAAGGTTCTCAGCCAGATTTCCAACCGATTAATCTGCCGAAGCTCGCCGTCACGCTCGCGGGTATTGTCGTGTTAGTTGCACTTTCCACCTGGCTGCTGCACAACCAGAGCATCGCGCGTTGGATTCTGACGCTGATTTCACTGGCTGTTGTCGCCATCTTCATCAAAGAGATGCTGGCAGTGCACGGTGCAGAACGCCGGAAAATGATTGTCGCCCTTCTGCTGATGCTCGAGGCCGTTGTCTTCTTTGTGCTGTACAACCAGATGCCAACATCGCTCAACTTCTTTGCCATCCGCAACGTTGAGCACTCGATTTTAGGCTTTACCTTTGAGCCAGAGCAGTATCAGGCGCTCAACCCGTTCTGGATTATGGTTGCCAGCCCGATTCTGGCTGCGGTGTATAACAAAATGGGTGACCAACTGCCGATGGCGCACAAGTTTGCAGTTGGCATGGTGCTGTGCTCCGGCGCGTTTCTGGTGCTGCCGTGGGGTGCCAGCATGGCAAACGAACAGGGTATCGTGTCCGTCAACTGGCTGATCCTCTGCTATGGCCTGCAAAGTATCGGGGAGTTGATGATTTCCGGTCTGGGTCTGGCGATGGTCGCTCAACTGGTACCACAGCGCCTGATGGGCTTCATTATGGGAGCCTGGTTCCTGACGTCAGCCGGTGCCGCCATTATCGCAGGCTACGTTGCGAATATGATGGCCGTGCCTGAGAACGTCGTAGACCCACATGCGTCTCTTGAGATTTATAGCAATGTCTTCATGCAGATTGGTATCGTCACGGGCATCATCGCCGTTCTGATGCTGCTGACCGCACCGAAACTGACGCGTATGACACAGGATGTCACCGACGCCCCTGCGGATGCCGTCACGACGACGGCCTCTGCCTGATAACCGGACGCGAAAATGATAGTGTGACGTGTTATTGGTGAAGCGTTAGAGATAGCCAGATGACAAAAAGCCAGACAGTGTCTGGCTTTTTTACGTTAGTGCTATGTGCGTCTGATAACGCTTATTTCACTGGAAGCGTCACATCTTTGAACATCGCTTCAATTTCATCGTTCGAACGCAACGCCACGGCAGAGTCGACGACATCACGCGTTAAATGCGGGGCAAACCGCTGGATAAAATCGTACATGTAGCTGCGCAGGAACGTGCTGCGGCGGAAGCCAATTTTCGTCGTGCTGTAGCTGAAAATGCTGTTTGCGTTGATGGTCACCAGATCGGTTTCCGTCTGCGGATCGACCGCCATATTCGCAATCACCCCGACCCCCAACCCTAAACGCACGTAGGTCTTAATCACATCGGCATCCGTTGCAGTAAAGACGATACGCGGCGTGAGGCCAGCGCGATTAAACGCGGTATCCAGTTCAGAACGCCCCGTAAAACCAAAGGTATAGGTGACGATAGGATAAGCAGCCAGCTCTTCGATGGAGATATCGGTTTTAGACGCCAGCGGGTGATCCGGTTTTACTACTACCGCACGATTCCAGTGGTAGCACGGCAGCATGATCAGATCGTCGTACAGATGCAGCGCTTCGGTCGCAATAGCAAAATCCGCAGATCCTTTCGCAACGGCCTCAGCAATCTGCGTCGGCGAGCCCTGATGCATGTGCAGCGACACACGAGGATAGCGATCGATGAAACCTTTAATGACGCTTGGCAACGCGTAGCGTGCCTGCGTGTGCGTGGTCGCAACGTACAGCGACCCTTTATCAGGATAGGTATGTTCTCCGGCGACCGCTTTGATAGCATCGACTTTCGACAACACTTCACGTGCAATGCGGATGACTTCCTGTCCGGCTGGTGTCACCTGCGTCAGGTGTTTTCCACTACGGGCAAAAATCTGAATGCCCAACTCATCCTCCAGCATGCGGACCTGTTTACTGATCCCCGGCTGGGAGGTGTACAACCCTTCTGCGGTAGAAGACACATTCAGGTTGTGATTAACAACTTCAACAATATAACGAAGCTGTTGTAGTTTCATAATTTATCCCATTCCCAATTGAAGTGTGCGCGTGGCATCTCACGACGTTCTGACGACGTTCCGTTTTATTGACTTTCATTATACTCGCCATTCTTCAAGCTGCTTGTGCGTTGGCCGCCTCCACGCAACTCGAATTATTTAGGGTATACACCTTAACCGCCTGGCGCATATTTCCATCAATTCATGTCATTTAATCATAAAAATTATTTTTATATAACCATTTTCACATAGTACGACGATATACATAGTGAAATGATAAAGAACGCAATGCGTGCGATTATCACCGAGGTAAACCGCATGATTCTCTATCACGGATCAACAATCCTCATGCTACCGCAGGACAATCTTCATGCACCTGTTTTATCTGTATATTTTCTGCGATCAAAAAAGCCAGCCTTACGGCTGGCTTGATTTAGCGATGTCTTAACCTAACCCGGTTATGCGTAGGGTGACAGAAAGAAGTTACTTTTTCCCTTCAACCCATTTGCCATCAATATAAAACGCTGACCAGCCCGTTGCCTTGCCGTCTTTCTCTGACGAGACATATTGCTGTTTGGTCTTACGGCTGAAACGCACCTGCGTTTTGTTGCCGTCCTTATCAACCACAGGAGCATCAGCCAGATAACGCAGTTTTTCCGGTAAACGATCCTTGAATCGCACCAGTTCTTCTACTAGCGGTGCCCGCGTTTCGCGAGATTTCGGGAACGTATTAGCCGCAAGGAAGACCCCTGCTGCACCGTCACGTAATACGAAATAAGCATCAGACTTTTCGCAAGGCAGCTCAGGTAACGGCACCGGATCTTCTTTCGGTGGCGCAACATCGCCATTACGCAGGATCTTACGCGTGTTACTACATGTCTCGCTGGTGCACGCCATGTATTTACCGAAGCGTCCCATTTTGAGATGCATCTCGGAGCCACATTTCTCGCACTCAACAATCGGACCGTCATAACCCTTGATACGGAATTCACCGGCTTCGATCTCATAGCCGTCACAAGCTGGGTTATTCCCGCAAACGTGCAGCTTACGCTGATTATCAATCAGATAGCTGTCCATCGCCGTACCGCATTTTTCACAGCGGCGACGAGCACGCAACGCGTTAGTTTCGGCATCATCGCCTTCCAACACGTTCAGCACTTCGGTTTCTGGTATCAGGTTGATCGTGGTTTTACAGCGCTCTTTCGGCGACAATGCATAACCGGAACAGCCCAGAAACACCCCGGTACTAGCAGTACGGATACCCATTTGGCGAGAGCACGTTGGGCAGTCAATGCTGGTTAGCACCATCGCATTCGGGCGCATACCGCCTTCTTCAGGATCCTGCTCTGCCTTTTCCAACTGCTGGCTAAATTCGTTGAAGAACTCATCCAATACCGCTTTCCATTCCGCCTGATTATTGGCGACCTGATCGAGACGGCTTTCCATCCGTGCGGTGAAATCGTAATTCATCAATTCGCGGAAGTTTTCTTCCAGTCGATCGGTAACGATTTCACCCATTTTCTCAGCATAGAAACGGCGGTTCTCCACTCGAACATAGCCGCGATCCTGAATGGTGGAAATAATAGACGCGTAGGTAGACGGACGACCAATTCCACGTTTTTCCAGCTCTTTAACCAGAGAGGCATCGCTGTAGCGTGCTGGTGGTTTGGTGAAGTGTTGCCCTGGCAGCAGTTTTTGCAGCGACAGCACTTCGCCCACGGCCACAGTCGGCAACGTGCGATCTTCATCATTTTTACGCAACGCAGGCATGACTTTCGTCCAGCCATCGAAACGCAGCGTACGGCCTTTGGCACGCAGTTGATAATCGGCGGCTTCCACGATTAGCGTGGTGGAATCGTATTGCGCTGGCGTCATTTGGCAAGCGACGAACTGGCGCCAGATCAGCTGATACAGTTTCTGCGCATCAGCTTCCATATCTTTCAGGCTATCGGCCAGCACGCCAACATCGGAAGGACGAATCGCTTCGTGCGCTTCCTGTGAATTTTCTTTGCTGCTGTAAAGGTTCGCGGATTCCGGCAGATAGCGCTTACCGAACTCTTCACCAATATAGCCACGCACCATCGTCAAGGCATCCTGACTAAGGTTCGTCGAGTCGGTACGCATGTAGGTAATGTAGCCCGCTTCATACAGACGCTGCGCCATCATCATGGTCTTTTTCACGCCGAAGCCAAGGCGCGTACTGGCAGCCTGTTGCAGCGTGGAGGTGATGAACGGCGCGCCGGGTTTGCTGCTGGTCGGTTTATCTTCACGATCGGCAACCACATAACGCGCGTTCTCAAGCAGACTGACCGCTGCATGCGTTTGTTCTTTATTAACCGGTTTAAACGGCTTGCTGTTATGGTGCGTCACCTGCATTTGCAGTTGAATATCGCTGCCTGCCAGCAAATCAGCGTGCAATTCCCAATATTCTTCTGGAACGAACGCTTTGATTTCACGTTCGCGATCGACAATCAGGCGCACGGCAACCGACTGCACACGTCCAGCGGACAAGCCACGAGCGATTTTTTTCCACAGCAGCGGGGAAACCATGTAACCCACCACGCGATCCATAAACCGACGCGCCTGCTGGGCATTCACACGGTCAATATTCAACGTATCTGGTTTTTCAAATGCCTGTTTAATGGCATTTTTCGTAATTTCGTTAAACACCACACGGCTAAAACGCTGCTCGTCACCACCAATGATTTCCCGCAGGTGCCAGGCAATGGCTTCCCCTTCGCGGTCAAGGTCGGTTGCGAGATAGATGTGGTCGGCATTTTCCGCCAGCGTTTTTAATTCGGAGACAACCTTCTCCTTACCCGGCAGTATTTCGTAGTTGGCTTTCCAACCGTGATAAGGGTCGACGCCCATACGATTAACGAGCGCGGATTTCTCATCCTTTTTGACTTTCTTTTTCGTTTTATCTTTAGTCGCTGAGTCCGCGCTCTTTTTACTGACTGAGCCACTCGTCGGCAAATCGCGCACATGACCGACGCTGGATTTAACCACGTAGTCATTGCCTAAATACTTATTGATCGTTTTGGCTTTTGCCGGGGACTCGACGATAACGAGAGCTTTACCCATATGTACTATTACCTGCTGAATTCTTCTGAAAATCAGATATTTTTCGGGGCATCCAGAGCGGATTCTACTGACTGCGCAAAATCCCACACTCTACCTGATAAATGCTGTCACGCAACCTAATTAGCGCGGAAATCCTGTTTTATCCGCATCCTGCCATACTGAATATCGGCAGGTAAGCCTCTAAAATGTAGCCCATTTGCATCATAATCTACGCTTTACGCTGAAACCGTATCGCAGTACCCTTTCTCTTGATACGACTTTTGAAATAGCCATATTGGTTGTTGAAATTGCGGTGTTGATTTTAGAAATAACCTTGTTGATATAGTGCAACGCCCCCCTTTTTCAAGGGTGAGTACAGGAGTAACAATCATGTCACCTGAACATCAGGTTAACGAAGAAAAGCGCCCTATTGACCGCCAGAGCTTATTAGTTGAAGCCAATGACATCATTAAACATCACGATGATTATTTGCATGGCATGGTCGCTGATAGCGTAGAACAAAAAAACGGCGTACTGGTTTTTCGCGGTGAATTCTTTCTCGATAAGAACGGAATACCAACCTTAAAAAGCACCGCGGTATTTAACATGTTCAAGCATCTTGCGCATGTCTTATCCGAAAAATATTACCTGGTCGATTAAATGCAAATGCCCGCAAATTTGCGGGCATTTGATTATCTATGGCTTAATATGGCATCAATTACAGCAGAGGCTTCGAACCACGTTGCCACCAGCGTAGCATCAGGCGTTCTGCGGTATCACCTGCGCTGCCCGTCAGACGATCCAGCAGACGTTTACGTCGTGTATAGCGCACGCTTAATACTTCATGGCTGGTCATTTCCGCAATCAGCAGATCGTCACTGGTGCCGATAGCATCAACCAACCCCAGATCTTTCGCCTGAGTACCAAACCAGTGCTCTCCCGTCGCCACCGAATCAATATCCAGAGAGGGGCGCATCTGCTGCACAAAATCCTTAAACAGCGTGTGGGTGACATTCAGATCTTCGCGGAATTTCTCACGGCCTTGTTCGGTGTTCTCACCAAACAGCGTCAGCGTACGCTTGAATTCACCGGCAGTGTGCAGTTCAACATCAATATCTTTGTTTTTCAGCAAACGGTGGAAATTGGGGATTTGCGCTACAACGCCAATCGATCCCACAATCGCAAACGGTGCCGCTACGATGCGGTCAGCCACGCAGGCCATCATATATCCACCGCTGGCAGCCACTTTATCCACCGAGACGGTCAACCGCACGCCGCCCTGACGCAGACGCTGTAGCTGCGAGGCTGCCAATCCATAGCCATGAACCACACCACCGGGGCTTTCCAGACGCAGCAATACTTCATCTTTCGGTTTCGCCACGGCGAGCACGGCGGAGATCTCTTCACGCAGCGAACTGACTTCGCCCGCATCCATACTGCCGTTGAAATCGAGAACGTACAGGCACGGTTTGACACTTTTCTCTTCGCCGCGCTTGGCGCGCTGTTTATCTTGCTTCGCGGTTTCTTTTTCTTTCTTCTTTTCTTGTTTAGATAACAGCTTACGCTCGGTGTCGCTCATACAGGCAGTCTGCATTTCGCGCTGCATCTCCTGATATTGTTCGCCCAGATTCGTGACCAGCAACTCACCTTTATGCGGGCGCTTGCGTTGCGTCATCCCGAATGCCAGAACGACTAGCGCACCAATAGCCACCACGATGGTGAGTGCCTTAGCCAGGAATAAACCGTACAGAGAAAGTAATTCCACAAACACCGTCCTCATTAACTACGTATTAATTAATGTTGGTTTATTCACCAACCATGGCGTTGACGTCGTGCGCCATTCCCTTCCTATAACCTAACTGATGACACGCAATATGGCGATGTTATTCCTGTGGTTTTTACGCCTGTTGCTGCTTTTTACAACAGCACGGGGATAAATAGAGGCAGTCTCATTGAAAACAGATGACATTTGAGGCATAACACCCCCATTCATCCTGCCCGAATACGCCGTTATCTGACGTTCCGAGTGGCACGACCGACGCATCTCGCCGTGCCGTATACGCGATGGCAGGTCTATTATCTGAAGCGTGGCTGTTTTGCGCCACGGCAAGAGGAATTCATTGTGCATTACCAGCCTAAAATCGATTTACTGCAAAACCGTATCATTCTGGTCACTGGTGCTGGCGACGGCATTGGTCGGGAAGCCGCACTGACCTATGCCCGCTACGGCGCACACGTCATCTTATTGGGGCGAACAGAAAGCAAACTTCAGGCGGTTAAACAGCAAATCGAGCAGGAACACGGTACGCCTGCGCACGTTGTGGTCTGCGATATGCTGGCCTTATCCTCCGCGCAGTGCTTTCAACTGGCTGACGAACTGGCGCAGGTTGT
The DNA here is from genome assembly GCF_000803315.1 of Pectobacterium actinidiae. Lineage (NCBI taxonomy): Bacteria > Pseudomonadati > Pseudomonadota > Gammaproteobacteria > Enterobacterales > Pectobacteriaceae > Pectobacterium > Pectobacterium actinidiae. The sequence continues at coordinate 2,225,872 of NZ_JRMH01000001.1, read as the reverse complement.
GCCCTATCTGGATGGCGTTCTCCACAACGCCGGATTACTCGGGGAAATCACCCCTATCACGCAGCAAACACCAGAAATCTGGCATCAGGTTATGCAGGTCAACGTCAACGCGACTTTTATGCTGACGCAGGCGCTGCTGCCGCTGTTATTGAAATCATCTTGCTCTTCTCTGGTTTTCACCAGCTCCAGCGTGGGTCGCGAAGGTCGTGCCGGCTGGGGAGCCTATTCCGTTTCCAAGTTCGCGACGGAAGGCCTGATGCAAGTGCTGGCCGAAGAGTATCGTTCACACAATCTACGGGTGAACTGTATTAATCCCGGCGGAACGCGTACAGGAATGCGTGCGTCAGCCTTCCCTAACGAAGATCCGATGAGGCTGAAAACGCCGGCAGATATCATGCCGCTGTACCTCTATCTGATGGGGGACGACAGCCGCCGTAAGACAGGGATGAGTTTCGACGCCCAGCCGGGTAGAAAAGCCGGCCCAGCCGAATAATCGAATAATAAAGAAGAGCACGCACGATGAGCGACGAACGCCACCAGCAACGCCAACAACGCCTGAAAGAAAAGGTCGACGCACGCATTGCCGCTGCGAATGAAACACGCGGTATCCTGATCGTCTTCACCGGTAATGGGAAAGGAAAAACCACGGCGGCTTTTGGCACCGTCACGCGAGCGATAGGCCACGGATTGCAGGCGGGCGTGATCCAGTTTATTAAAGGCGAATGGCCAAACGGCGAGAAGAATCTGCTGCAACAGCACGGCGTGGAATTTCAGGTCATGGCGACGGGCTTTACCTGGGATACCCAGAATCGCCAAACGGATACCGAAGCGGCACAACACGTCTGGCAGCATGGCAAACGCATGCTGGCCGATCCACAGCTCGACCTCGTCGTATTGGACGAACTGACGTATATGATTAGCTATGACTACCTAGATTTACGTGACGTTGTCACTGCTTTAACGCAGCGTCCTGCCGGGCAGACGGTCATTATTACCGGCCGAGGTTGTCATCGTGACTTGCTGGAAATGGCGGATACCGTGACGGAAATGCGTCCAGTGAAGCACGCATTTGATAGCGGGATTCAGGCGCAACAAGGTATTGACTGGTAGTCGTTAATTTTCATTGCTGACAAAGGCTGGTGCGCGGGAGTAACGGATAGATCGTAAAGACGCTGCAAGTACGTCCATGTAAGCTCGGATTGCGCCATCCCTGGCGCAAACGCTTTACTCTTCTATTCCGTTACGCCCGTTCTCATTCGGTAAATAGGTCTGTCAGCAGCCTATTGCGGGCAGCGAAAGCTGCCCGTGAAGCGTAGGGATAACGGTATTAACCGTTGCGCTTAGGTTTTGGCGAGGTACGACGTGCCGGAGCGCTGTTGATCTGGCTGTGGCGTTTTACCGCACGACGGATCTGATTCGCTTTCACCCGGCGGCGCTCGCGCTCAACTGGCAGTTTCGATACCGTTTCTGCCGGAAGCTGTACTAATTCACGTAGATAGTTCAGTTGTTCCAGCGGCATTTCTGTCCAGCCACCGCGTGGAATGCCTTTCGGCAGCGTAATGTCACCGTAACGCACGCGAATCAGGCGGCTAACCTGCACGCCAACCGCTTCCCACAGACGGCGAACTTCACGGTTGCGCCCTTCGGTCAGCGTCACGTTATACCACTGGTTCAGGCCTTCACCACCTTGATAGCGGATAGTGCGGAATGATGCCGGACCATCTTCCAGCTGTACACCTTTGCTCAGCTGTTTGATTTTTTCATCGTCAACTTCACCGAAGACACGTACTGCGTATTCGCGCTCAACCTCACGGCTCGGGTGCATCAGGCGGTTGGCTAACTCACCGTCTGTCGTGAACAGCAGCAGGCCGGAGGTGTTCACATCCAGCCGCCCTACCGCAACCCAGCGAGAACCCTGAATTTTTGGCAGACGATCGAATACCGTAGGACGACCATCAGGATCGTTACGAGTACACAGTTCACCTTCCGGTTTGTAGTACATCAGTACGCGGCACACAGATTCTTCGGTTTCCTTAACGGTAACCACATGGCCATCAATACGGATTCTGGTGGCTTTCGTCACTTCAACGCGATCGCCCAGCGTGGCAATCTTACCGTCAACGCTGACGCGTCCAGCCTGAATGATAACTTCAATTTCGCGGCGTGAGCCATGTCCGGCACGCGCCAGAACTTTTTGTAACTTTTCGCTCATTGAGCAACCTCTAGTGTCGCCTTCCCAGGCGTCTGGTATACTTTAAAAAAACAACGAGTTAACACCGGGATTGACGTAATCCACTGATATATAACTATTTAATGGCAAACAGCATGGCAAACAATAGGTCACACAAGCTGTCACACACAATGATTCGTGGGCGCATATATTACACTAACTTTAGACAAAATGATTCAACAACTCCTGTTCGCCTAACTCTCGGCACTGATAGCCGAAAGCAAGCAGAAGTGATTATGAATCAGATCCGTCCTTTCATTCCCCTTGTTCAGAATGGAGCGATGGATCTTGAAGAGTTCAAACTTAAAATACAGGGCTTCCGAGCCGCCACAAAACAAGACTTTGATGAATATCTCTTGAATTGGCTAAAAGGTGGCCTTGAAGAGGCTAAACGGTTACCAGAATTAGGCAGGTATCATAAACAGATTACAGGTGAGCCTTTATCGCCCCTAGACACTGCAAACGAGGCGCAAGGCTACGCCAACTCCCATATGGGGCATATGTATAACGGTAACGATATTTCAGCCAGAATGATGACTGCTGCACTCAAAAAGAAGATGTTAACGGTTAATGAATCCGACCTTGATCAGATTCACCATATTGCCAGCCAGATAGATATGAATCAGGCCTTTATGTCACAGGCCTATGAGGCGTTCTATTCTGGTGATTTGATCCGATACCAACAGATCCTAGACTCTATGGCTTCTGCTTTGCAGAAAGCAGCTCCAACGGACAAGGCAGTTTTACAAGAATCATTCCCTCAAAATAAAGTTGCACTTGATGAGACATCCCCAGCCATAGGGCCTACTTTGCTAGAGGTGTGGAATGAATATATAAAGGATAAAGGTCAAAAGTGGCGGAAACAAACAGCAAACGAGAATCAGCGCTTCTTTGATGTTCTCTACCATGTTGTAGGCGACGTCCCTGTCGATAGCGTTACGAAACAGCATGTAAGGGATTCCCTCAAGGTTGCGGAGAATCTGCCTACTCGAACTAGACTCCCTTATTCCAGAATGAGTCTTGCCGAGTGTATTGATTACGATGTGCCCGAGGATGACCTGATCGCCAGTGAGCACGTCCACAAGCATTTAAAGCTCTGGCGCTCATTGCTCAAAACGTATCTGGTGGATCAGAAGGATATACTGACCAAATCTCCTACCGATGGGATTAGCCACGAGGTGAAATCCAACCGGGGTGGAAAATACATCGATAGCGAACTGAGCCGGATCAAAAAGTATCTTTTCGCCCTACCAGATAGTGATTATCGGAAATGGTACTTCCTCACTTTGGTTTATACAGGTGCCCGTAGAAGTGAGATAGCGGAAATCCGCAAACAACACATAAGGAAAGATGAAGAGACTGGACGTTGGTATATCTTTATTGAAGGTGGGAAAACCGAACATGCTCGGCGGCAGGTTCCAATCCATAAGACTATAGAGGCAGAACTCCGGGCTTGTGTGGAAACCCTTAAGGATTCCGACCGTGTGTTTGGTAATCTTCCAAACTATACAACTATTACTTATGATTGGGTGGAATTGCTCAGAGTGCTAGAGATACCAGATTACAACGAGTTTGGACTAAAGCGGCGGGTACATTCACTACGGCATACATTTATAAGTCATGCGATAGCATCCGTTGGAAATCACGCGTTGGTTCAATTTGTCGTGGGTCACAGTAGAACGCAATCTCTCGGTATCACAGCCAGATACACACATACACCACCATTGAAGGCTTTACTTCCAGTCATTGATTGGGCAAGTCGCCAATAATTTATATAATAAAATCATACAGAAAAATTTAAAATAACTGTAATGATCTGTTAATTAGCAAACACCCGAAAATGAAAATAATTCTCATTTCCATTTTTTGGTATTGTTTGATAAAATTCTCTGTGAGATCAATCAACTCGCAGAGAGGAAAACTTGTACACTGAGTCCAATCTGCCAGCGTTTAGGCCACCGCTTTTGGATGAGCGTAAACGTATGGCAACCATCCTGAAGTCAGCGGGATTAACACTGACAACTTCGCGTATCAATATCTTATTCCACCTCACCCGAACAGTTATCCCAAGTACAGCTCTCGAACTTTCAAAACGCCTAAGCGTTCCACTTTCAAGCACACACCGAAATCTTTCTGTACTGACTGACGCGGGTTTGGTGGGTTACATCATAGATCGTTCTGGCATATCTCGTTGGTTCCTAATTGCAACGGGAAAGATAAATTTTTGTCCTTGCTGCAATCAGAAATACAGCACCAATTTTCGGCTTTCCTGAGTAAAAATTCCTAGTAGGAACCTTAAGTCTAAATCCTCGTTGGTGGGCTGATTTAAGTTAGTTCTTGCAGTCCCGATAGAAACTTGTTATTGTAAAAATGGGTTTTTATACACTGCAACTTTGATCGAAAAAAACACCCTCACTTCCCCCGTTTGTACCCCTTGCTAGAAGAGGCTTCAAGCTATTTTCTTAGGTAGCGTTATGCGGTGGTCTGATGGTAATAACTTATAGGTCGGTGTATAGGATCATTTGTGTAAATATTAAGGGAGGTTTTTTGTTAACAACACTACAGTTAGACTCTGCATTTCGACTACCTACTCCATCTAAAACAATCTCACATAAGCATGGTCGCTATCCGCTGGTAGGTGGTAATACATTCTCCTATGGTGGTTTTGAATATCCGATTAACACTACAGATAAATCAGGTGTGCGATCAGATATTCTTACTCCTATCGTCGATGAACTTAAGGCTATACAGACAATCTATAGCCGTGTGTTATTTACTCGTTTTGACTTGCGTATACCTAAAGGTACGACTGTAGAGATCAGCAATGATTGGATGAGATTATTATTTAAGAAATTACGTGAACGCCTTAAATCAAAGAACCGCAGACCAAAAGGCATTACTAGCCCAATAAACAATTTTGCCTATGGCTGGGTATGCGAAAAAGAAAAGGCTAAACAAGTTCATTATCACTGCTGGATCGCACTCCCCCATCGAATCACACAGCGACTAGGCGGTCCAACATATGGCGTAGGCAGCGCTATTATTGATATCTGGTGTGACCTTACTATGGGCGAACATACTCTGGTTGACCTTCTAGGTAAGGATGACCGTTTTCCGAGTAATTATGTTATTGAACGTGGTAAACCAGAGACGCTTGAAGGCCCAATCAAATGGGTGTCATATCTTGCCAAGGAGCGCGGGAAGAACCAAACTGGCAAGGGTCATCGTGTACATTCAACGTCAAAGCTAAGAAATAAAAAATAGCCATTCGTGAATACCCAATGTAACGACTCATGTTGGATTTTAACCTGTGTGTTGTAGGTAGGTATTGGTTACACAATAAAAATCGATTACAGAGCGATATATAGCGCTTAACGTGCGTCGTTATCTGCCATCTCAACTTAAACGCAATTTATTGAACATCATTCTTAATTTTGACTAATAAACACCGTAGGGCTACTCGATTTAATCGATATGGCCCTTTTTATTTTCTCAAATTTATTGCTGTCAAAATTGAACATATTACTTATTGGTTCCAATTTCGTTTAATGGTTGGAAGACTCAAACCTAACTCGGTAGCCACCTTAGATTGACTTAGTCCCTTAGCTCTAGCCTCCTGCACACGCCTACGAGTATCTGTCGCTGCTGGGCGACCTAATTTCTTTCCTTCCTTCTTCGCACGCTCCAAGCCCTCTTTAGTTCGTTCTACGATGCGTGACTTCTCAAATTCAGCAAAGGCTGAAAACATTTGTAGCATCAACTTTCCTTCAGCGCTGGCGAGATTACGTACTGGTAGATCCAACGATACAACGTCAATTCCCAGCTCAACGAGCATTGCAATAGTTTGCTGTACGTCGATGTTATCACGGCCCAAGCGATCCAGCTTCAGCACCACCAACTGATCCCCAGCTTCTAGTTTATGATTAACCATATTAGCGAACGCCTTACGGCTCATCGCTTGCACACCACCAGACACAATTTCTGATACAACGCGCTGAGCAATCACATCATAACCAGCCTGACGAATCGCCATGATCTGGTTTTCTGTCGTCTGCTCGCTGGTGGATACACGACAATATGCAAAAGTACGACTCATAACATCCTCTCAATTGGTATCAACATACGGTATCATAATCAGTTAATGGTATCTTTATGTCAACACCCTAATTTTTTGATACCATTTTTTGGGGATGTAGATTGGCGTCATAAAACGTTCGATTGTTGATACCTTTAAAACTGTCCCCATCAATTCACTGATCTGATATTTGAAAATCATTGGCATTAAACTTTTGTCTACTAGACACACGCTTAGCTGATCAGAAAATGCACTGGTAATATTTTGGTCAAAACTATCGGGTGATGACGATTTTTGCAGGGGGGAAGAGTCAGGGGATAATCTCCCCTGAGCTTTTAATCAAACAGGTTGCTCAGTGGTGCTAATGTTACATAGATGTAATTATCTTCGCGTTCTTCAATGGTTATTGGTACATCAACACCATTCGTTAGAACGGCTTTAGCACGATAATAGCCGGAAGAAACCGTCTCCAGATCCTTCACTATTATGCATCTTGTATCAGTGCCTTTGTCCTTGAAGATAGATGTCGTTATCTCGCATGCAGTCGTTTTAAGGGACATGCTTGCTTCTATAGCTGCGCTGGTAAACACACTTGCAAGAACAATTGCGATGTAGACAAAAAACCACCTCCACTTTTTCATACCAGAAGCATTCGTCCGGCCATAGACATAAATTGGTGGAAAAATGACGATCCCCAATACTGAGGCGACAAGTTGTGATTTTGATTCGTGCTCTGATTTTACCATTTCCTTTTGATCGAAAAATGCGCAAGCGAAAGCAGCAGTGTAGAAAATAATATACGCAGAGATATCATCATTAATGAAATAGTAACAAATAGGTACTATTAGTGGCATTACCAAAAAGAAGTAAAAATATAGATTGTTTACCTTGATTGTCTGAGCCGTCATACCAGTTCATCCTTAATCATCAACTTCAACGATATAGCGACCACCTTTATCCTTAATTATATATTTGTATAAATCATCGCAGAAGACTGTGACTGAACCGCCAAAAGCTGCGGGATAGACGCCATTCACCTTATTACATTGATACCCAGCCTGACGAATCACCGCCTGACTCTCAGCTTTGAGTTCAGGCGAACCATCACCCGCCATCGCCCCACCACAAACACTAAGTCCCAGAACTACCAAAAGAATTTTTTTCAAATTAGCCTCCATCGCATTACATAAAAAACAATCATATCGATAAAATCGATCATAATTATATTATCGATCGTTAAAAGTGATCAATATGGTTACTATAATTCCTGCGAAAACACCCTATCGTTATCACGGATAAGACAACCAATAGCTACAGGAGGGAATGTAATGAAGAGTTATATATTGGCGCTTCTTAGCTCGCTGTTACCGTTCAATGCCATGGCTGGTCAAATCACAATGAGGAATCCTGAGCAGTCAACAATGAAAAATGGATCAACTTTGTGCGTTTACAGCAACAGTATTTATACGTTCACTTACGTCACTAAATCGAAACACTGTCCGTATAGCAAAACGTTTAACACTGAGGATGAGGAGTAGGAAAAATATTCGTTAAGAGGGGGGATGTTCTTATATGATGCAAGCTGTAAACCGAGCTCTGTACTCGGTTTTTTTACATTCAAATCTAACTAAGATGCTGTACAACATATCAGTGCTACTGAGTGGGTGTATTCCCTGTCACACAAACAGTCCCAACTCATAGCATGAAAAAAAATAAGACATTGTTTTTAATGAATAAATAAAAATAGCTGGTCGCCTTCCCAGGCGTCGGGGGGAGTCATAACTGCTGATATAATTCAGCTAGTTACGTAAAAATAGTGTGTACGTAAAAATCGTTCGTCGTATTCAATACTGGCGCGATTATACCGATCTTCACGCCATTTGTATTCCCATTGTTACAAGCCTGCCGCAGTGCTTATAGGAACGGCGTGACATCACCAGTGCCTTCACGGGCGACGCGCGGCACGGACTCGGTCAAGTCGATAACCGTCGTCGGCTGTTGACCCAGAGAACCACCGTGAATAATCAGGTCCACCTGTTTTCCCAATCTTTCCTGAATTTCTTCTGGATCGGACTCAGCGAAATCATTCCCTGGCAGCATCAGCGTTGTCGACATCAACGGTTCATTCAGCGCAGCCAATAGCTCCAGGGCGATAGGATTAGACGGCACGCGCAGGCCAATAGTTTTACGCTTTTCATTCATTAAGCGGCGAGGAACCTCTTTCGTCGCTTTCAGAATAAAGGTGTAATTACCGGGCGTATTATTTTTAATCAACCGGAAGGCGGTATTGTCAACATGGGCATATGTTGATAGCTCGGACAGATCGCGACACATCAGCGTGAAGTTATGATCGCTACCCAGGTCGCGAATCCGGCAGATGCGTTCCAGCGCGTTCTTTTCGCCCAGCATACAGCCCAACGCGTAACCGGAATCCGTTGGATAAACAATCACTCCACCCTTATGCAAAAATTCCACCGACTGATTGATCAATCGCGGTTGCGGATTCTGTGGGTGAATATAGAAAAACTGGCTCATGACCCTACCTCATACGTCGGACATTTCGCGGCGTTGTGCATTCCAACCCGCGTCATCGTGCAATAGGATGATTATAGAACGTGTTGATGGTAAAAGATTGTTATTTCATGAGATAGCAATGCCATTACGCAATGATGCACTGCTAGTCTACCAACACGGGATGGTGCCAGACTGGCTCGACATCGGCAGGCAGCCACAGCTTGCGGCCCAGCTCAATCCAGGCGCACGGCAGGTGGAAATCCGACCCTTGCGATGCCATCAGGTTGAAGTCACGCGCATAGCGACCCAACTGCGTACGCTCATCCGGTGCCTGTTGGCATTGCGCCACTTCCATCGCGATCCCACCGCTTTCTGCAAACGTGGCTAACAGGCGCTTTAGCCATTTGGCCGTCAAATCGTAGCGCCCCGGATGTGCCAGCACAGACACCCCACCAGATTGATGAATCGCCTCGATCGCTTGCGGGATCGTGCACCACTGCGGCGGCACGTAACCCGTTTTGCCTTTCGCCAGATATTTTTTAAACACCTGATTCATATTCGCCGCGATGCCCAGTTCGATCAGATAACGCGCAAAATGCGCCCGCGTAATCTGCCCCCCCGTCGCCAGACGCTGTGCACCAGCCAGCGCATCGGGAATGCGGTTTTTTTCCAGCCGAGCCGCAATCTGTTCCGCCCGATTCTGCCGACACGCCGCCTGCTGTTGCAGCAACCCCGTTAACGCCGGGTGGGTAATGTCCATCCCCAACCCGACAATGTGGATCTCATGGTTTTCCCACAGCGTGGAAATCTCCACGCCGGGAATTAATCTCAGCGGCAGCCCCTGTTGTGCGATTGCTTGTTGCGCTTCGTCAAGCCCAATGGTCGTGTCGTGATCGGTAATAGCCAGCACACTCACCCGCATGTCTACAGCCCGGCTGACCAGCGCTGTCGGCGTTAACAGGCCATCAGACGCCGTGGTATGACTATGCAAATCGTAAAGAGGGAATGACGATATCGATTGAGAATCTTCTGGCACAAGCCTATCCATTAACAAGAATAATGCGAAGGCCGCATGATGCCATTAATAGGAAGCAAATGGTAATGACCACCGTCTTTTCGAGTAATAAAATAATCCTATTGAAGGTGTTGACATTTCACCGCCGAACCAGTTAACTAGTACACAAGCTCGATACACCAATATGAGTCCGTAACACATTGGTCCGTACCCAAAAATGTTTAGCAACAGATAGCGAGACGATGATAATGGCAACGCAGAAAATGATGAAGCATGGTTGGTGGCGCTCATCCCTATCGCGGGTGGACTAATCACGCATTGCTGTTATCACACATGCAGATATTCCCAGGCCCGCTTAACTAAGCGGGCTTTTTATTTGATGGGCACAACATTAAACGAGTAGCAAGAATGCAAACAACACAACCTAAACTGGAACTGCTACGTATTGAGGCCGTTTATCGTAACGACCCCAGCGCCATCTTCCATCAGCTCTGCGGTGCCAGACCTGCAACATTGCTGTTAGAGTCGGCGGAAATCGACAGCAAGGAAAACCTGAAAAGCCTATTGATCGTAGATAGCGCGCTGCGGATCACCGCACTGGGACAGCACGTTTCCATTCAGGCACTCACGGCAAACGGTGCCAGCCTTCTGCCGCTTCTGGATGCTGCGCTGCCGGTGGAGATTACCAATCAACCGCGTCCGAACGGCCGTGAACTCACCTTCCCGCTGGCAGACGCGATGCAGGACGAAGATGCTCGTCTGCGCTCGCTGTCCGTGTTTGATGCCTTACGCCAGATTATGAAGCTGGTCGCCTGCCCGACAGACGAGCGTGAAGCCATGTTCCTCGGCGGCCTGTTCGCCTACGATCTGGTTGCCGGGTTTGAAGCATTACCCGCGCTGAGCCAGCAGCAGCGTTGCCCGGATTTTTGCTTCTATCTGGCAGAAACGCTGCTGGTGCTTGACCACCAAAAACGTGTTACCGCCCTGCAAGCCAGTCTGTTTACGCCGAACCATAGCGAAAAGCAGCGTCTGCAACAGCGTCTGGAACAGCTGCAATTTCAGCTCACCCAGCCAGCACCAGCCCTGCCGCGTCAGTCCATCGAAGACATGACGCTGAGCTGCAACCAGAGCGATGAGGCCTTCGGTGACGTTGTCGGCCAGATGCAAGAAGCCATCCGCATCGGTGAAATTTTCCAGGTTGTGCCGTCACGCCGCTTCTCCCTGCCGTGCCCGTCACCACTGGCTGCGTACCAAACGCTGAAAGATAACAACCCAAGTCCTTACATGTTTTACATGCAGGATCAAGATTTCACGCTGTTCGGTGCCTCGCCGGAAAGTTCGCTGAAATACGATGCCGACAGCCGCCAAATCGAAATCTACCCCATTGCCGGTACCCGCCCGCGCGGTCGTCGTGCCGATGGTTCACTGGATCGCGATCTCGATAGCCGTATTGAGCTGGAAATGCGTACCGACCATAAAGAGCTGGCTGAACATTTGATGCTAGTAGATTTAGCCCGTAACGATCTGGCACGTATCTGCCAGCCGGGCAGCCGTTACGTTGCTGACCTGACCAAAGTTGACCGTTATTCCTTTGTGATGCATCTGGTTTCTCGCGTAGTGGGTACACTGCGTGAAGATTTAGATGTGCTGCACGCCTACCGCGCCTGCATGAATATGGGCACGCTGAGCGGCGCACCGAAAGTCCGGGCGATGCAGCTCATTGCCGAAAGTGAAAAAACCCGGCGCGGCAGCTACGGCGGTGCGGTAGGCTACTTCACCGCTCATGGCGATCTGGACACCTGTATCGTCATTCGTTCTGCCTATGTCGAAGATGGGATTGCGACCGTTCAGGCTGGTGCGGGCGTGGTTCTGGATTCTAATCCTCAGGCCGAAGCCGACGAAACACGCAATAAAGCCCGGGCTGTACTGCGAGCCATTGCCAGTGCGCACCATGCAAAGGAGATTTTCTAATGGCGGACATCCTGCTGCTCGATAATATCGATTCATTCACTTACAACCTGGTGGATCAACTGCGTGCCAGCGGTCATCAGGTCGTGATTTACCGTAACCATCTGCCTGCCGACGTCATCATCGCGCGGTTACAGCAAATGGAAAAACCGATCCTGATGCTCTCCCCCGGCCCCGGCACGCCAGCCGAAGCGGGTTGTATGCCAGAACTGCTGCAACGTCTGCGCGGTCAGTTGCCGATTATCGGCATTTGCCTCGGCCATCAGGCCATCGTGGAAGCCTACGGCGGCCATGTCGGTCAGGCGGGTGAAATCCTGCACGGCAAAGCGTCTGCCATCGACCACGATGCCAGCGGTATGTTTAGTGGTTTACCGCATCCGTTGCCCGTTGCCCGCTACCACTCGTTGGTCGGCAGCAACATTCCTCCGGCGCTGACCGTCAACGCGCATTTCAACACGATGGTCATGGCCGTGCGCCACGATGCGGATCGCGTCTGTGGTTTTCAATTCCACCCTGAGTCGATCCTGACCACACATGGCGCTCGACTGTTGGAACAAACGCTGGACTGGGCGCTGGCTTAACGAGAGATACGATTATGCAACTGTCTTCTAAAACCCAGGAACCGTCTACTGCTCAGGATGTCATGACCATGCAACACATACTGGAAAAATTATACCGCGCGGAAAATATCAGCCGTCAGGAAAGCCAAGCGCTGTTTGGCGCGATTATCCGCGGTGAACTGGAAGCCAGCCAACTGGCAGCGGCACTGATTAGTATGAAAGTGCGCGGCGAGCATCCCGATGAGATCGCTGGTGCCGCCACGGCCTTGTTGGCCGATGCACAGCCGTTCCCCCGCCCTGATTATTTATTTGCCGATATCGTCGGCACAGGCGGTGACGGCACCAACAGCATCAACATTTCAACCGCTAGCGCATTTGTCGCCGCCAGCTGTGGTCTGAAAATCGCCAAACATGGCAACCGCAGCGTCTCCAGCCGCTCTGGATCATCCGACTTGCTCTCCGCTTTCGGTATTAAACTGGATATGAGCGCGCAGGATGCACGTCAGGCTCTGGACGATCTGGGCGTGTGTTTCCTGTTTGCTCCGCAATATCACTTAGGTTTCCGCCATGCCATGCCGGTGCGCCAGCAGCTCAAAACTCGCACCGTCTTCAACGTCCTGGGGCCGTTGGTTAATCCAGCACGCCCGCCGCTGGCGCTGATTGGTGTGTATAGCCCCGAATTGGTTCGCCCTATCGCCGAAACGTTGAAGGTACTGGGCTACCAGCGAGCTGCGGTCGTTCACGGTGGTGGGATGGATGAAGTCGCGATCCATGCGCCCACGCAGGTTGCCGAGTTAAAAAATGGCGAGATCGAAACCTACGAACTGACGCACCGCGATTTCGGTCTGGATGCGTATCCATTGTCGGCATTACAAGGCGGTACGCCAGAAGAAAATCGTGACATTCTCGCGTCACTGCTACAAGGTAAAGGTGAACGCGCGCACGCCGCGGCGGTTGCAGCCAACGTTGCGCTGCTTCTGAGATTATTTGGACAGGAAGATTTGCGCCAGAATGCGCAACAAGCGCTTGAAGTCATTCATAGTGGACAGGCTTATCAGCGCGTTATCGCCTTGTCCGCCAGAGGATAATGGAACCATGCAGGAAACCGTATTACATAAAATTGTGCGTGATAAAGCGCTCTGGGTTGCGGAACGAGAAAAAGCACAGCCGCTGGCCTCTTTTCAGCATGAGATCGTTCCCAGCCAGCGCGACTTTTATCAGGCGCTGAAACAAGATAAGCCCGCCTTTATTCTTGAATGCAAAAAGGCTTCACCGTCGAAGGGATTGATTCGCGACGATTTCGACCCAGTAGCGATTGCTCAGGTCTACAAAGATTACGCGTCTGCTATTTCTGTTTTAACCGACGAGAAGTATTTTCAGGGTGATTTTGCTTTCCTGCCACAGGTTAGCGCGGCAGTACATCAGCCGGTGTTGTGCAAGGACTTTATTATTTCACCCTACCAGATCTATCTGGCCCGCTACTATCAGGCCGATGCCATTCTGCTGATGTTGTCCGTGCTGGACGACGAGCAGTATCAGCAACTGGCCGAGGTAGCGCACAGTCTGAAACTGGGCGTGTTAACAGAAGTCAGTAACGAAGAAGAGTTACAGCGAGCCATTCAGCTCGAAGCACGCGTTGTTGGGATCAACAACCGCGACCTGCGCGATCTCTCCATTGACCTCAACCGTACCCGAACGCTCGCACCGCGTCTGCCCGCTGGCGTCACCGTGATCAGTGAATCCGGTATCAACCGCCACGCACAGATTCGTGAACTCAGCACGTTTGCTCAGGGTTTTCTGATCGGCAGCTCACTGATGTCCGAACCCGATCTGAACGACGCGGTACGCCGCGTTATTTTGGGTGAAAACAAAATCTGCGGCCTAACGCGCGCCGCAGATGCAAAGGCCGCTTATCAAGCGGGTGCGCTCTACGGCGGATTAATCTTCGTCGCCAGTTCCCCACGCTATATTGATGCCAAACAAGCCACTGACGTTATGACCGGTGCGCTATTGCGCTATGTTGGTGTTTTCCGCAATGCGCCCGTCGAACACATCGTTGCTATCACGACGCAGTTGGGGCTAGCGGCCGTTCAACTGCATGGTGATGAAGATCAACAGACAATCAACCAACTGCGCCAGCAATTACCTGCGGCTTGCCAGATTTGGAAAGCGCTGAGCATCACCGATGTACTGCCAGAGCGCAACCTCACCCATGTCGATCGTTACGTGTTTGATAACGGTCAGGGCGGCAGCGGTAAAACCTTTAATTGGTCGCTGCTGGCGAATCAATCATTGGATAACGTGCTGTTGGCCGGTGGACTGAATAGCGATAACTGCGCACTGGCGGCACAGCAAGGTTGCGCAGGACTGGATTTCAATTCCGGGGTAGAAAGCGAACCGGGAAAAAAAGACTCACATAAAATTGCTGCGGTTTTTGCGACATTACGTCAGCCGCAACACTAAAACAGACGGGAAAATTATGACATTACTCAACCCTTACTTCGGTGAATTCGGCGGACAATTTGTTCCGCAGATCCTCATCCCGGCGTTACGCCAGTTGGAAGAGGCTTTCGTCAGTGCACAGAAAGATCCTGCATTTCAGGCCGAATTTACCGATCTGCTGAAAAACTACGCGGGTCGCCCGACAGCATTAACCCTGTGTAAAAACCTGACTGCTGGGACGAAAACCAAGCTGTACCTGAAACGTGAAGATTTACTGCACGGCGGTGCGCACAAAACCAATCAGGTACTCGGACAGGCTCTGTTGGCTAAGCGCATGGGTAAAAGCGAAATCATCGCCGAAACGGGTGCAGGTCAACATGGTGTCGCGACGGCGCTGGCTTGCGCCCTGCTTGGCCTGAAATGCCGCGTTTATATGGGTGCAAAAGACGTTGAGCGCCAGTCGCCGAACGTCTTCCGCATGCGTCTGATGGGGGCAGAAGTGATTCCGGTTCACAGCGGTTCTTCCACGTTGAAAGATGCCTGTAACGAAGCGCTACGTGACTGGTCTGGCAGCTATGAAACAGCACACTATCTGCTGGGAACGGCCGCTGGCCCGCATCCTTACCCGACTATCGTGCGCGAGTTTCAACGCATGATTGGTGAGGAAACTAAAGCGCAGATTCTGGAAAAAGAAGGTCGTTTACCAGATGCGGTACTCGCCTGCGTCGGCGGTGGCTCTAACGCGATTGGGATGTTTGCTGATTTCATCGAGGATACTGACGTTCGTCTGATCGGTATTGAGCCTGGCGGTTTGGGCATTGAATCTGGGCAGCACGGCGCGCCGTTAAAACACGGTCGCCTCGGTATCTATTTCGGAATGAAATCTCCGATGATGCAAACGTCTGACGGACAAATTGAAGAGTCTTACTCGATTTCCGCCGGGCTGGATTTCCCGTCCGTCGGCCCACAGCACGCCTACCTGAACAGCATTGGCCGCGCTGACTATGTCTCGATTACCGATGACGAAGCGCTGGATGCCTTCAAAGCGCTCTGCCGCGGTGAAGGGATTATTCCCGCGCTGGAGTCTTCCCATGCGCTGGCACACGCCTTGAAGATGATTAAAGCGGAACCGGAGAAAGAGCAACTGCTGGTGGTCAACCTATCCGGCCGTGGTGATAAAGACATCTTTACCGTGCACGATATTTTGAAAGATCGGGGAGAAATCTAATGGAACGCTATCAACAGTTATTTAACCGCCTGTCAGAGAAAAAGGAAGGCGCGTTCGTTCCGTTTGTTACGCTGGGCGATCCCTCTCCCGGGCAATCTCTGAAAATTATCGACACGCTGATTGCCGCTGGTGCCGACGCGTTGGAGCTGGGCGTGCCCTTCTCTGACCCGTTGGCGGATGGCCCGACCATTCAGGATGCCAACCTGCGCGCTTTTGCGGCAGGCGTCACGCCCGACCAATGCTTCGAAATGCTGGCGGCAATACGTCAAAAATACCCGGACATCCCGATTGGCCTGCTGATGTATGCCAACCTGGTCTTTAGCAACGGCATTGATGAATTTTATCAGCGCTGTGCACAGGTCGGCGTCGACTCGGTATTAGTGGCGGATGTTCCGGTGGAGGAGTCAGCCCCTTTCCGTACGGCGGCGCTGCGGCATGGCATCGCCCCTATTTTCATCTGTCCACCGAATGCTGACGATGAACTACTGCGCGAGATCGCTTCTTATGGCCGTGGTTATACCTATTTAGTATCCCGTGCGGGCGTGACTGGGGCAGAAAAGCGCGCACAGCTGCCGCTGAATCATCTGGTTGCCAAACTGAATGCGCATCATGCCGCTCCTCCGCTACAAGGATTTGGCATTTCCGATCCGGCTCAAGTGCGGGAAACGTTAGCATCAGGTGCAGCGGGTGCCATTTCTGGATCTGCCATCGTGCGGATTATCGAAAAAAATCTGAACCAGCCTGATGTGATGCTGTCGGAGTTACACGCCTTTGTGAGTGAAATGAAAGCCGCTACGCATTAATAACACTTTTCAGGCGCGCGATTTCTGCTTAATGCAAGCAACGTCGCGCGCCAGATTATGTTTCAACTTATTTCTTATTTAATTAAACCTTAATATCTTCAATTATTATTTAATGTCTATTTTACTATAATTGTAAAAATATTTTTCAAATTGAAATAATTATTAAATACCACATCAAAAAATAAATCAAATAACCGTTAATTTTTAAACCGCATAAATCCCACCAATAAAATACGAAGAAAATCACAGAAATAAGATCATTTAATATTTT
The DNA here is from genome assembly GCF_000803315.1 of Pectobacterium actinidiae. Taxonomy (NCBI): domain Bacteria; kingdom Pseudomonadati; phylum Pseudomonadota; class Gammaproteobacteria; order Enterobacterales; family Pectobacteriaceae; genus Pectobacterium; species Pectobacterium actinidiae. The sequence continues at coordinate 2,208,766 of NZ_JRMH01000001.1, read as the reverse complement.
CTCTTTTTAACGATCTTGTTCACATTACTGTAAGAGATAATAAATAAAATGGAACCGCTGAACAAAAGTGGCAGCGTGTTTTTAAATAATAATTCTCTTTGACTTGGGATAATAAAATGAAAGTTAAAATATTGACGATGATGGTAACTTCCTTAATCAGCTTAAGCTCCATGGCTGTGACGATTGACTATCGTCATGAAATGCAGGATACGGTAAAGAACGACCATAAAGATCGCCTGCTGATGTCCCACCGTTTTGACAACGGTTTTGGTCTGTCTATGGAAGCAAAATGGGCACAATCAAGCGCCGATAAAACGCCAAATAAACCATTTAACGAGACGGTTAGCAACGGTACAGAAGTTACCGCTAGCTACCAATACAAGTTCAACAAAACCTTTGGGATGGAAACTGGTTTGAATATGGTTTCCTCTTCAAAAGACAACAACTATCGTCCTTATATCAAAGGTACAGCTAACATTACCGATTCACTGTACTATGGCCTGCGCTACCGTGCATCTTATCTGCGTAAAAGTGACAGCATCGGCACTACAGCCCCTTCCGATATGAAAGGCTATACCATCACCAGTACGTTGGGCTATAAATTGCCAGCAAACTTTGTGGTTGAATACGAATTTGAGTACGACAAGAAAACCAAAGCCGGTTCTGTTGGCTACATTGCTGACAACGACAACTATGGCCTGACTCACAACGTTAAGTTAGCGTATAAATATGACAAAAACTGGACGCCTTACGCTGAAGTCGGCAACGTTGTTGGCAGCACAACAACGGATGAGCGTCAGACTCGCTACCGCGTTGGTGTACAATACAATTTCTAATGGCTAACGCCATCTAATAATTGCTGTAATAAAATAGCGTTCTCTTTATTAGTTTGTTATTTCCTGTCTGTAAAAACGGCGAAGTTATTTACTTCGCCGTTTTTTTATGTCTTACCGTTGCGTCAAATTAAATCAACCATCAGAAGCGATAACCGACACCAAACATAAAGGCCCATGGATCAATCTTCGTATGGATACTTTGCTGATCGTTACCAGCTTTAAATTTCACATCCGTATCGATATCCATCCACCATACGGACATATTTACCAACCAATTTTTATCCAGGTTGTAATCCAATCCCGCTTGTGCCGCAACACCCCAAGAGTTTTTCAGGCTCAGATCGCTCAGACCTTTACTTGTACCATTGTCATTAAATTTTTCATCGAAGAACAAGGTATAGTTCAGGCCAACGCCCAGGTAAGGACGTAATTTATCTTGGGCATCACCAAAATAGTACTGTGCAACCAGTGAAGGCGGCAGGTGCTTCACTTCCGCAATCGTTCCGGTGCCTGCTGTTCCGACTTTATGTTTAAACGGGGTAGCGGCAAGTAATTCAACGCCAATATTATCCGTCACCATGTAACTGAAAGTCAGGCCCAACTGCGTATTGTTGTTTACCTGAAACTCTCCCAATCCCAGCACATTGTCCGAACTTTCACTTGGATGCACCGTAGCCGTACCCGCCCGAACAATGAAATCACCCGCTTGATGAGCCTGTGCCAATGCAGGCATGAGCGCCGCCGCCAACAATAAGAAAGATGTCTTTTTCATTACCCACTCCATTAATAGGGTTAAAATTTCGAGCGAAATATACCCCTAAGTAGGTATTCTTGTTTTAAGCCAGATCACATCTTTTAAAGATTTTACGCCCAAATTGAACTGAATCACTTATCACTAACTGATTAAAATTCATGGAATTGATCCAGATCAAGAATGACACTAAAGAATAAATTACACGGCCGATGGCAAGGAAAAACATTCTTGGTAACCAAGTTACGCTTACCTCATAGTGAGGGGAAAATCAGCATTGCATCGTTGACGGGGTGCCACAGCGCGAATTAACAGGTTACAATCGTGAGTTAAGTTCTCTCTGTCGATTTATCTTTTTCAAGGAGCCTGCATGCCTATCACGGCTAACACGTTGTACCGTGACACAATGAATTTCACCCGCAACCAGTTCATCAGTATCTTAATGATGTCACTGTTGACGGCATTCATTACTGTCATACTGAATCATGCGCTATCGCCTTCTGTAGACGAGTTACGGATTCTGAGCGGTTCCAGCAGCGATCTGTCATCTTCTGTCGAATCCGGCTTGATGGACATGATTCAGCAAATGACGCCGGAACAACAAACCGTGTTACTGAAAATGTCGGCGGCAGGCACCTTCGCTGCCTTAGTGGGCAACGTGCTGCTAACGGGCGGAGTTCTGATGCTGATTCAACTGGTATCTGACGGACAGCGTACCAGCGCACTGCGTGCAATTGGCGCATCGGCACCTTTTTTACTGCGTCTGCTTTTTCTGATCCTGCTGTGCACCCTGCTCATCCAACTGGGTATGATGCTTCTGGTCATTCCTGGCGTGCTGCTGGCGATTGCGCTGAGTTTGTCACCCGTGATTGTGGTCACGGAAAAAAGTGGGATTTTCAGCGCCATTAAAGTGAGTACCAAACTGGCCTACGGCAACCTGCGTGCAACCGCACCTGCCATCGTGATGTGGCTACTCGCTAAAATCGCTATTTTGCTGATCGTGTCGAAGTTACCGATTTCCTCACCTACCGTACTCGGCGTGGTTCTGAACGGCTTGAGCAACCTGATCTCCGCGATCCTGCTCATTTATCTGTTCCGCCTTTATATGCTGCTGCGCGCTTAACTCCCGCTCTCTGCCTATGCCATCGCTCTGGTGGCATAGGTTCCGCCAGATCTCCGTTCGCTATCTACCCAATCGTAATTTTCTGCAAATTATTACAATATCTCGGGAATGGTGTTCCACAATAAAGGATAATGGCATGCGCTATCGGATAACTCTTGTGGGTTATAATTACGACACTGTTGAGTGATGGATTGACATAATGAAGCAACTTCTTGATTTTATACCGTTGGTCGTTTTTTTTGCGGCCTATAAACTTTATGACATCTATATCGCATCGGGTGCACTGATTGCGGCAACGGCGCTGTCACTTGTGGTCACCTGGGTGATGTATCGTAAAATAGAGAAAATGACGCTGGTCACCTTCGCGATGGTCGTGGTTTTCGGTTCTCTAACGCTGGTGTTCCATAACGATTTGTTTATCAAGTGGAAAGTCACCATCATCTACGCCTTATTCGCGATTGCTCTGCTGGTTAGCCAGTTTGTGATGAAACAGACTCTGATTCAGAAGATGCTGGGTAAAGAGTTAACCTTGCCGCAGCCCGTCTGGGGGAAACTGAATTTCGCCTGGGCCATGTTCTTTCTGGTGTGTGGACTGGTTAACATCTATATTGCTTTCTGGTTACCGCAAAACGTTTGGGTTAATTTCAAAGTCTTTGGTCTGACCGGTGTGACGCTGCTGTTTACGCTGATTTGTGGCGTTTATATTTATCGTCACTTGCCTAACGATCAGGAAAAGTCAGAAGAAGAAAAAAGCGAGCAGCAATAGCCAAAGCGAGATAGACATAATGAGCACACAAAACGTGTTACCACAGGGCGAATTGGTTCTCCGCACGCTGGCAATGCCAGCCGATACCAATGCGAACGGCGATATTTTTGGCGGCTGGCTGATGTCGCAGATGGACATCGGCGGTGCGATTTTGGCGAAAGAAATTGCAGAGGGACGTGTCGTTACCGTACGGGTTGATGGAATGTCGTTCTTAAAACCTGTCGCCGTCGGCGATGTGGTTTGCTGCTATGCCCGCTGCTTACGCACTGGACGTAGTTCTATCAACGTCAACGTTGAAGTATGGGTAAAAAAAGTCTCTTCTGAGCCGATTGGCCAGCGCTATCGGGCTACCGAAGCGTTATTCACCTACGTCGCAGTAGATGAAGAAGGTCACCCACGCGAACTCCCCGCCGGTAAAAGCAACTTTACACCAAGCGAGTGACATCGGGTAACGTAAGCACTTAATTTGTTAACGGATATAAAGACATCACGAAAACGGGGCGTCATCTGCAAAGATGACGCCCCGTTTCTTTTTCATATCAGCGTGACTTATTCGACTGCCGCCCCGCCGTCAATTTTAAAGACGATGGTCACAACTAAATCTTTGCCCGGCTTGCCAGCTTCATAACGCCATTTACGCATGGCCTGTTTGATATCGCGTTCGAACATATTACGCGGTTCGGCTGAAAGCACGCGCACGTTGTCAACACGTCCAGACTCATCCACATCAAACTGCATTTTTACTCGACCTTCAACACGCAGAGAGAACGCGCGAGCCGGATATTGAGGCTGTGCACGGCTCAACGGACGCGGTCCACTTGACTGCGTGCTTGCTGCGGGTGCCGGAGCCTGCTTCACCGGCGCGTTATTCACATTGCGCGTCGGCTCTGTGCTGGTAAACGGCGAAGGCGGCTGTTTTTCAACGGTCGGTTCACGTTTAACTGGCTTCGGTTGCTCAACCTTCTTCACCGGCTTCGGTTCCGGTTTAGGTTTCGGCTTGGGCTTTGGTTCAGGTAATGGCATAGGAACCGGCTGCGGCAATGGCTCCGGTTCTGGAATCGGTTCCGGCTCAGGTTCAGGCTGCTTAACCGGCTCTGGCTCCGGGGCAGATTTTGCAGCAGGAGCCGCTTCATAGGCCGCAGGGTTCACCATCACAACGCTGATGGGCTTGGATTCCTGCGGTAATTCAATTGAATTATTAAATGATGCGTACAGCAAGCCTGCAATCAGTGAACCATGAAAACCAACTGAAAGTATGAATGGCCATGAGTAACGGCGGGTCAAAAAAAACTTTTTTTGCGGCATAGTCTGTCTTTATCCTCTTATGCCGCCCAAGTTTAAATGCAAATAGCAATCATATTCAATAACAACCCGTGGAATTGTAAAAAAAACAGAAATCGTGGGGGGATTACTCTGGCAAATCAACCTATTGTCCTCGAACAACATCACGTATGATGGTAGAAACTCGTTTCTCTTACCCGATAGCGTTTGGCACAGGGATTCCCGCCCCTGCACACCAAGCGAGAAAGGGTACCTTCCAACCTGTGAGGTCGCTATGCTCTATGTCATTTATGCTGAAGATAATGTTGATTCATTAGCAAAACGCCTGTCGGTCAGACCGGACCACCTTGCCCGTTTACAGGCATTACGCGATCAGGGCCGACTGATTACCGCTGGCCCGTTACCCGCTATCGATAGCGACGATCCCGGTCAGGCTGGCTTTAGCGGTTCCGTGATTATCGCCGAATTCGCTTCGCTGGATGAGGCGACGGCATGGGCCGATGCCGACCCCTACATTGCAGCAGGCGTCTATAAGCACGTTAGCGTAAAACCATTCAAAAAAGTGTTTTAAGGGATTGATACAGGTCATGGTTACGTGAAAAAGCCATGGCCTCCTGGCATATTGCTAAAAGCTGAAATATTTTAGTCATTTAACAGTGATAGTTTGACCGCTATTCATCTATAACGAGTCAACAATCATGTTAATGCCTGCGATTTTGCGAAATGGAATTGCCACCATCCGCCGCCGTTATCGCCTCAGTATTCTCTCCGGATTGTTATTGATCATTGGGTTATTTTCTTTACTGCAATTGGTTTCCGTCGGCGTTATCTCTCAAACGATGACCCAGGTTCGGCAAGATATTTCCGCTAACGAAAGCCTTCGCCAGCAACAAGCATTAATGGATAAAGCACGGATGGAAGTGATGAATGCCAGCGATAAACTCAATCGCGCAGGCATTTATCTGCTGGTAGACAAAGAAACCGGTTCTGAAGGTAGTTGGCACAGTCTGATGGATGAAGCTGACGTGTCTCTCAAACAGGCGCAGGAGCACTACCAGTCACTGGGGACGGTCACGACAGCTGAAGCGGACACTGCGGCGTTTATCGATTTGAAAAAGAGCTACAGCCAGCTTTATGCTGGGCTTGTCGAGTTGGCGCAGGGAATAAAAAACACTAATCAGATCGATATTTTCTTTGCCGTTCCGGTTCAAGCTTATCAAAGCGATTTTACCCAAAAATATTCGCACTATCTGCAAGACACCGATGCACTGCAAAAACAGCATGGCCAACAATTTTTATCTTCTCTCGATAACGCAAAAACAATTTTCATTACGGTTCTGGGCCTCTTGCTAGCGATCGCCATCGCCGTGTGGATTGGCGTAAATCGGGTAATTATTCGCCCGCTGACACACATTATCGCTCATTTAAAGCGGATCGCCGCGGGCGATCTTTCACATGCGATCGGGACAAAGACGCGCGGTACACGCGAAGTTGAACAGCTCAATACCAGCGTCATCCAAATGCAGGAAGGCCTTGTGACCTTGGTCAATCAGGTTCGTCAGGGCGTTGATCACATGATGACGCAGGTTGATCGGGTCGCGACAGATAACCATCGCCTTTCCGAACAGGCGAACCGCCAATCCCACGAGCTCAAAGCCACCACGGAACACATTATTCAGCTAAGCCAGCATCTTGAGAAAAATACCCGGCATACCCAACAGGCCAATTTGCATGCACAAGACACCAGCAAAATCGCCGCTCAGGGTGAGACGATGATGAATGACGTCAAAGCGGCGATGTCAGATATTGCTGGCAGAACGCGTGAGATGACAGAGGCCATTGGGATGATTGAAAACGTGGCGTTTCAGACGCATATTTTGTCGTTGAACGCCGCAATTGAAGCCGCACGGGCCGGGACGATGGGACGTGGCTTTGCCGTCGTCGCACGCGAAGTCGGCACGCTGGCTTCGCAAAGCAGCCATTCTGCACAAAACATTAATGTGCTGATTCGTGATTCAGACAACAGCGTAACCAGCGGAGCGCGACTGGTGAACAAGCTGAATGACAGCCTTCAGAACATCATTCAGACAGCAAAAGACACTGGCACGTTTCTGAGCGAAATCTCGGAAATATCGCACCAGCAGAATGAAAGCATTCATGAAGTCACCGCCCGACTCAGCACGCTGAACGATACCGTCAGAGAAAATGCGGGACAGGTGGAAGCCTCCGCGCACACCTTCGCCTCACTGCTGGAGCAAACGGAACGCTTAAATACGTCGGTCTCGCTGTTCATCCTGCCCTCAACGGACGATGACAGTAACCCGATGATTGATCAGAGAGACATGGCACAGCGCATTCCGGCTATGGGATGAGCCGATGAGGCAATAAGCTCAGCGCGTGATAAAAAAATAGCGACCATACCTCGGGTCGCTATTTTCCTCACTGGCTTACCAGTCGTACGTTACCGCATAGAGCAATGCCCGTCGTTGCTGCTTTTGTTGCAGATAACGGGCAGAGCGAATATGGCGATACGTACGTGATTGAGCCTCCAACCAGCGACTTCTTCTACGCTGGACCTGACGTAACATCCGCCAGCGACCCACTTCATTCCGACTGCGTTTCATTATGCGACTCTTGTTAATCCACTCGCGCTGGGCATTATAACCCTCTCATACGTGGCGACAATCAGTGAATCTCCTTCTCCGCTATTCTCCCCATACTCATCACTGTTGTTCACTGAATAATTCGCGTCGCGCAGCTAACATCCATGCAGTTTAAAGTATGACGGGGATATTCAGAGGAAAGGCATTTCCCCTTTTATAAATCTATGCGTACACTTTGTTAATTCTTTGCAGAAGGGAACTGTGCTGCTTTTATGTCGACATTTTATACCGTAATAAGTTGGTTACTGGTTTTTAGCTACTGGTTGCTGATTGCAGGTGTGACCTTACGTATTCTGATGAAACGTCGGGCCGTGCCTTCTGCGATGGCTTGGCTGCTGGTGATTTATATTCTGCCACTTGTCGGTATTGTCGCTTATCTTTCATTTGGCGAGCTCCATCTCGGCAAACGCCGAGCCGAACGTGCCAGCAAAATGTGGCCTTCAACGGCAAAATGGTTACGCGAATTAAAAGAATATCGCCGTATTTTCGCAACGGAAAACAGTGAAGTCGCCAGCGCGTTATTTCAGCTGTGTGAAAGACGGCAAGGCGTAGGCGGCGTTAAAGGCAATCAATTGCAGTTGATGACCACGTTTGATGACACGATTAAAGCGCTATTACGTGATATTGAACTCGCACGTAGCAACATCGAAATGGTGTTCTACATCTGGCAACCCGGTGGCCTGGTCGAGCAAGTCTCCTCTTCCCTTATCGCCGCGGCACGACGCGGTGTGCACTGCCGCGTTCTGCTGGACTCTGCCGGCAGCGTACAATTTTTCCGCCAGCATCATCCCGAGCTGATGCGCACCGCCGGAATTGAAGTGGTTGAAGCCCTGAAAGTGAATTTGTTCCGTGCATTCCTCCGCCGCATGGATTTGCGGCAGCACCGTAAAATTATCCTGATCGACAACCGTATTGCCTATACCGGCAGCATGAATATGGTCGATCCCCGTTTATTCAAACAAGATGCTGGCGTCGGGCAATGGATCGACCTGATGGCGCGTATTGAAGGCCCCGTAGCGACCACTCTGGGGATCATTTACTGCTGCGACTGGGAAATGGAGACAGGCAAACGCCTGCTTCCGCCGCCGCCGGATGTTAACGTTATGCCGTTCGAACAAGAGAGCGGCCACACCATTCAGGTTATTGCTTCCGGCCCCGGTTACCCAGAAGAGATGATTCATCAGGCGCTGCTGACATCCGTCTATTCGGCACGTAAGCAGTTGATCATGACGACCCCCTACTTCGTGCCCAGCGACGACCTGCTGCATGCCATCTGTACCGCCGCCCAGCGTGGGGTGGATGTCAGCATTATCGTTCCACACAAAAACGACTCGGTATTGGTCGGCTGGGCCAGTCGCGCGTTCTTCACAGAGCTGCTTGCCGCTGGCGTAAAAATTTATCAATTCAAGGACGGGCTGCTACACACCAAAAGCGTACTGGTTGATGGACAGCTCAGCCTGGTCGGTACGGTGAATCTGGATATGCGTAGCCTGTGGCTGAATTTTGAAATCACGTTGGTGATTGACGATGCCGGATTCGGCAGCGATTTAGCCTGTGTGCAGGAAGACTATATCGCCCGTTCACGTCTGTTAAACGCGACGCAGTGGCAAAACCGTCCTTACTGGCAACGCATTGTTGAGCGGCTGTTCTACTTTTTCAGCCCCCTGCTATAAATATCCCCGTCATACTTCAAGCTGCATGTGCGTTGGCTTTCCTGCAACTCGAATTATTTAGGGCATACTCCGTTTTCCCGTGTTCTAATAAGGCTATTGGGAATTAACAGGAATGACGTTATGGATTTGAATAATCGCCTGACCGAAGACGAAGCATTAGAACAGGCCTACGATATTTTTTTGGAACTCGCGGCTGACAACCTGGACCCGGCAGATATTCTGCTGTTCAACCTGCAATTCGAAGAGCGCGGGGGCGCAGAGTTGTTCGATCCTGCTGAAGACTGGGCCGAGCACGTTGATTTCGACCTGAACCCTGATTTTTTTGCCGAAGTCGTGATTGGGCTGGCCGAGAATGAAGGTGAAGAAATTACCGATATTTTTGCCCGCGTGCTGATTTGTCGGGAAAAAGATCACAAACTTTGCCACATTTTGTGGAAAGAATAAGTTATCTCGCTTAAACGTTAGGAAGTTGTTAACAAAGGCTGTAGCGCGGTAGTAAGGGATAGATCGTAAAGACGCTGTGAATACGTCCGTGTAAGCTCGGATTGCGCGGATAGGAATCTCATCCCTGAGATTCCCCCTTTCAGCGCCGTCGCAAGCGACGTTCAAAGGCGTTCCCGACGCCTTTGTCATTGGCGCAAACGCTTTACTCTTCTATTCCCTTATCCCGTTTCACTCGACAAATAGTTTGTCAGCAATGCAAGGCGTCCCCCACAGGAGACGCCTTTTTTACCTCAGTCGCCGATAAACGGGTTACTGAACTTCCGCTTCCTGCAACGGTAACAATGCCTGCGGATCGACCTTCAAACACGAAACTGCGTGCGTAAAGCTCCCTTCCAGCAATGGTCGGGTTTTCGAACATTCAGGGCCGACAATCGGACAGCGGGTGCAGAACACACAGCCCGATGGTGGATTGATCGGTGACGGCAAATCCCCTTCCAGCAGCTGTATCTTCTTGTTTCGTTCCTGATCGGGATCGGGAATCGGCACAGCAGACATCAGCGCACGAGTATACGGGTGCTGCGGGTTTTGATAGACCTGATCGTACGTTCCCAGCTCTACCGCATGCCCCAAATACATCACCAGCACACGATCGGAAATGTGCTTCACGACCGATAAGTCATGGGCGATAAAAATCAGCGACAGACGCATTTCTCGCTGCAACTGACGCAACAGGTTAACCACCTGCGCCTGAATCGACACGTCCAGCGCGGAAACCGGTTCATCACAAATAATCAGCTTTGGCTCCAGAATCAGCGCGCGCGCGATACCGATGCGCTGACACTGCCCGCCAGAGAATTCATGCGGGTAGCGGTTGATCAGGTTCGGCAACAGCCCAACCTTCAGCATCATCGCTTTCACACGATCTTTTACCGTCTGTCGATCCAGTTCGGGGTGATAAACCTTTAACGGCTCGGCAATAATTTCGCCGATGGTCATACGCGGGTTCAGCGATGCCAGCGGATCCTGGAATATCATCTGAATGTCACTACGCGCGGCGCGCCATTCATCGGCGCTCATACCCAGCAGATCTTTCCCCAGCCAGGTGACGCGTCCGTCGGTCGCTTTTACCAAACCGATAATGGCACGCGCCAGCGTGGACTTACCGCAACCAGACTCGCCCACCACGCCCAGCGTTTCGCCCTCATATAAACGCAACGTCACGCCATCGACTGCTTTCAGCTTTTTCGGCGGCTGCCAGAACCACTGCTTATCATCTCTGACATCAAAGTGAACTTTCAGCTCGTCCACTTCTAACAACACTCTTTTCTCGTCCGCGTTGTTCATACCACCTCCTCAATCGCTCTAAAGCAGGCACGCAAGCGGCCATCATCAAAAGATTCCAGCGCCGGTGCACTATGGCAGACATCCATCGCATACGGGCAGCGAGGTTGGAACGGACACCCTTTCGGCAGACGTAATAAGTTAGGCGGATTACCCGGAATAGTCGCCAACACCTCATCTTCCGCATCCAGACGCGGCACGGCATTGAGCAGACCGACGGAATACGGGTGGCTTGGCTGATAAAAGACATCACGTGCCGCACCGTATTCCATCGTGCGCCCGGCATACATCACCAGCACTTTGTCACAAATACCCGCAACGACGCCCAGATCATGGGTGATCATGATGATGGCGGTATTAAATTCGCGTTTCAGCTCGTTCAGCAGCGTCATAATCTGTGCCTGAACCGTTACATCCAATGCCGTGGTTGGTTCATCGGCAATAAGCAACTTCGGACGGCACAACAGCGCCATTGCAATCATTACGCGCTGACGCATCCCGCCGGAAAACTCATGCGGATACATCTTCATACGCTTACGCGCTTCCGGCATTTTTACCGCATCTAGCATTTTTACCGATTCTTCAAACGCTTCGCTTTTGCTCAGGCGTTTGTGCAACATCAGCACTTCCATCAGTTGTTCGCCGACGCGCATATAAGGGTTCAGCGAGGTCATCGGATCCTGGAAGATCATACTGATTTCTTCAGCACGCAGCTTATTCAACTGGTTTTCAGGCAAATTGAGAATTTCTTTGCCACGAAAACGCGCCGAGCCGCCAATACGGCCATTGCGAGCCAGCAGCCCCATCAACGCAAACGCAGTTTGTGATTTACCGGAGCCGGATTCACCAACAATCCCCAGCGTTTCACCAGCGTTGAGCGTGAAGTTCAGGTCATTAACCGCCGTCACGTCTCCATCCTGCGTTTTGAACGTTACCCGGAGATCATGAACATGTAGCAGCGCGTCGTGCGCGCCAATTAATTCAATTTTGCTCATGTTGATATTCCTCAGCGATCTTTCGGGTCGAGGGCATCACGCAGGCCATCGCCGATAAAGTTAAAACAAAACAGCGTGACAACCAGAAATGCCGCCGGATAGAACAGTAACCACGGCGACACTTCCATTGAGTTCGCACCATCATTCAGCAAAGCACCCCAGCTGCTTAATGGTTCCTGCGTTCCCAGCCCCAGGAAGCTCAGAAAGGATTCGAACAGAATCATACTTGGCACCAGAAGAGAGGCATACACCACCACCACGCCTAGCACGTTAGGCACAACATGGCGTAATACGATACCGCGCGTAGAGACACCGGACACCATTGCCGCTTCAATGAACTCTTTACGTTTCAGGCTCAGCGTCTGGCCACGCACGATACGCGCCATATCCAGCCAGGACACCATACCGATAGCCACGAAGATCAACAGCATGTTCTGCCCGAAGAACGTCACCAGCAGAATAACGAAGAACATGAATGGGAATGAGTTGAGGATCTCCAGCAGACGCATCATCACCGAATCCACTTTGCCGCCCAGATAACCGGACATCGCGCCATACAGCGTTCCGACGATCACAGCCACCAGCGCCGCTGCGACGCCAACCATCAGCGACACACGTCCACCGATGGCAACACGAACCAAAAGATCGCGACCGGAGGAATCCGTACCAAAATAATGTCCTGACGTCATATCCGGCGCGGCTGACATCATTCCCCAGTCGGTATCGGCGTAATCAAATGCGGACAGCATCGGTGCAAAAATAACAAACACGGTAATCACAGCTAAAACAAACAGGCTGGCCAATGCCGCGCGGTTGTGGATAAAGCGCAGACGCGCATCCTGCCACAAACTGCGCCCTTCAATCTCAGCTTGCTCGGTAAAGTTCTCTAACGCTTCAACGTTTTTTCGATTCCAAAACATAACGCCCCCAATTAATAGCGAATTTTCGGATCGATAACAGCGTAGAGCACGTCAATGATCGCATTAAATAAAATGGTTAAGCCGCCGACCAGAATCGTCAGACTCAGTACCAGTGAATAGTCACGGTTTAGTGCACCGTTCACAAACAGTTGCCCAATGCCGGGTAAACCAAAAATGGTTTCAATAACCATTGAGCCGGTAATAATCCCCACAAACGCTGGCCCCATATAGGAAAGCACGGGCAGCAGCGCAGGCTTTAACGCATGGCGCAGGACGATGCGGCGCATCGGCAGCCCTTTGGCACGCGCGGTACGAATGAAGTTAGAATGCAAAACCTCGATCATAGATCCTCGGGTGATACGCGCGATGCTGGCGATATAGGACAAAGACAGCGCCACCATCGGTAAAATCATATATTTGGGTGCCCCACCATTCCAGCCACCGCCGGGTAACCAACGCAGCGTAATGGCGAAAATCAGCACCAGTAACGGCGCGACGACAAAGCTGGGAATCACCACCCCCGTCATGGCAAAGCCCATCACGGTATAGTCCCATTTCGTATTTTGATTCAGCGCAGCGATTACGCCCGCACTCACACCAAAAACAATCGCCAGAATAAATGCCGCAGCTCCCAGCTTTGCAGAAACGGGGAAAGACGTCGCGACAAGGTCGTTCACGGAATAGTCTTTGTATTTAAAAGAAGGACCGAAATCACCCTGAACCAATTGCAGTAAGTAGTTACCGTATTGCGTCATGATGGGGTCGTTCAGATGGTATTTGGCTTCAATATTCGCCATCACTTCCGGCGGTAAATTACGCTCACCGGTAAAAGGGCTGCCGGGTGCCAATCGCATCATGAAAAACGAGATGGTGATCAGGATAAATAGTGTCGGAATCGCCTCTAAGCAGCGGCGAAAAATAAATTTTAACATTGCTCGTACCTATAAAAGGCTGGCAGCACAGCAGCGTGCGCCAGCCATTATTATTAGTGCTTGATGATATAAAGATCTTTCACGTAAACATTATCTTGGGGATCTTTGCCTGTTAATCCACCCACATAAGGTTTCACTAACCGGGTATTCGCATAGTAATAAACAGGGGCGATTACCGCGTCTTTATTCAGCAATGCTTCGGCCTGCTGATACACGTCTGCACGTTCTTCATCGGTTTTCACCTGTAAAGACTTCGCCACCAGTGCATCAAATTCTTTGCTCTTATAATGTGCCGTGTTACTGCTGCTGTCTGACAACATGCTATTCAGGAACGTTGACGGTTCATTATAATCCGCACACCATCCGCCGCGCGCAATGTCATAACTACCCTGATGGCGGGAACTGAGGAAGGTTTTCCATTCCTGATTTTCCAGTTTCACCTCTACGCCAATATTCTGTTTCCAGATCGAGGCAGCGGCAATAGCCATTTTCTTATGCAGATCGGAAGTGTTGTATAACAGGGTTAGCGTCAGCGGTTTGCTTGCCGTGTAACCGGCTTCTGCCAGCAGTTTCTTCGCTTCTTCATTACGCTTCGTCTGAGACCAGGTGAACCACTCTGGCGTCTGAGCCTTGAAGCCGTCAATATAAGGCGGTACGAAACCATAGGCTGGCGTATCGCCCTGATTTTTCACCTTGTTCGTCAAAATATCCTGACTTAACCCCATACGCAGCGCATCACGCACCCGGACATCGTTAAACGGCGGTTTCTGGTTGTTGATTTCGTAATAATAGGTACACAGGTACGGCTCAACTTTCACCTCATTCGGGATTTCTTTTTTCAACTTCTGGAAGAGCTCAATGGGGAGGTAGTTGTAGGTCATATCAATTTCACCGCTACGGTAGCGGTTCACGTCTGTCACTTCTGAAGCGATAGGCAGGTATGTCACTTGGTTAATCACGGTATGCGCGTTATCCCAGTATTGTGGGTTGCGCTCCAGTACCAATTTTTCATTCACCACCCACTCTTTCAGCTTATAAGCGCCATTACCGACCCAGTTTTGTGGCTGCGTCCATTTATCACCAAATTTGTCGATTGCGGCTTTATTAACGGGAGACATGGCTGCATAGACAGGCAGTTTATAGAAGTAAGGCACCGCTTCAGAAAGCGTCACCTCAAACGTATGATCGTCGATCGCTTTAACGCCCAGCGTATCGGGGGACTTTTTACCTGCAATGATGTCATCGATGTTCAGCAAATGACCATATTGTAGATAGCTAGCATAAGGCGATGCCGTTTTCGGATCGGCCAGACGCTGCCAGCTATAGACGAAATCTTGTGCGGTAACCGGCGTGCCATCTGACCATTTGGCATCTTTACGCAGGTGGAATGTCCACACTTTAAACTCTTTGTTATCCCAGCTTTCGGCTACGCCGGGGCTGGTTTTACCGTTAACATCGGAAATGACCAGCCCTTCCAGCAGATCGCGCGATACGTTGGATTCGGGTACGCCTTCGATTTTATGCGGATCGAGGGAAGCGACTTCCGCACCGTTGTTACGAACCAATTCCTGTTTTTCTGCTAACTGAACGCCGGCGGGAACGGTCGCGGCAAAGGCAGAAACGGCCATCGTGCTACTTAATGCCGCAATAATAGCGGCAGCTACTCTTTTTTTAGTTGTGATGTGTGTCATTATTCTCTCCTGTAATGTTGTCGCACTCGTTATCCCAGCGCAATTCCTGAGTTGGCACCCTGTAAAAACGATTCATCGGTTCCAGTTCCCCCCATTCCCACATCATGGGAATGGGTAACCAGAGATTAAACACCAAATTAATCGCTGCTCGCTCATTTCATTTGCATCAAACCGTAAATAACACCACGACGGATTAATGCTTAATGATATAGAGATCCTTCACCCGCAGATTATCCAACGGATCTTTGCCGGTAATGCCGCCGACATAAGGTTTTACCAGTCGAGTATTCGCGTAGTAATAGACGGGTATGATAGCCGCATCTTTATCCAACTGAGATTCCGCCTGCTGATAAATCTGCGCGCGATCATCATCCGTTTTCGCCTGAACAGCCTGCTGCATCAGCTTGTCAAACTCAGCACTCTTATAATGCGTCGTATTATTGCTGCTGTCTGACAGCATACTATTCAGGAACGATGTCGGTTCGTTATAGTCCGCACACCATCCGGCACGCGCAACGTCATAATTGCCCTGATGACGCGTGCTGAGATAGGTTTTCCATTCTTGGTTTTCCAATTTTGCGTCGACGCCCAGATTCTGTTTCCAGACCGAGGCCGCCGCAATCGCCAGCTTTTTATGCAAATCGGACGAGTTATAGAGCAAATTAAACGTCAGCGGTTTTTCTGCGGTATAGCCCGCTTCCGCCAGCAATTTTTTCGCTTCTTCGTTACGTTTCGCCTGTGGCCAGGTAAACCACTCTGGTGTATGCGCTTTCAGGCCATCCGTAAACGGAGGAATATAGCCATAGGCAGGAATATCGCCCTGATTTTTCACTTTATTGGTCAATATGTCTTGATCAAGCCCCATACGCAGCGCCGTACGCACCCGTACATCGTTAAATGGCGGTTTCTGGTTATTGATTTCGTAATAATACGTACAGAGGAAAGGATTAATTTTAACTTCTTGTGGGATTTCTTTTTTTAGCTTCTGAAATAGCTCGATGGGTAATTTATTATTGGTGACATCAATTTCACCCGCACGATAACGGTTAACGTCGGTCACTTCAGAAGCAATCGGCAGATAGGTGACCTGATTAATCACGGTCTTGGCGTTATCCCAATATTGGGTATTACGATCCAGCACAAGTCGCTCATTCACGACCCAGGATTTAAGACGGTAGGCACCATTTCCTACCCAGTTTTCCGGCTGGGTCCATTTATCACCAAATTTCTCCACCACCGTTTTATTTACCGGAGACAACGATGAGTGATTCAGTAATTTATAAAAATAAGGGATCGGCTCGCTTAATGTCACTTCTAGCGTATGGTCGTCGAGTGCTTTTACACCCAGCGAATCGGGTGATTTTTTGCTGGCGATAATGTCATCGATATTCAGCAGATGACCATATTGCAAATAGCTGGCGTAAGGAGAAACAGTTTTCGGATCGGCAAGACGCTGCCAGCTATAAACGAAATCTTGCGCGGTAATAGGTTCGCCGTTTGACCATTTGGCATCTTTACGTAAATGGAACGTCCAGACTTTAAAATCGCTGCTTTCCCAACGCTCGGCCACGCCAGGAATCGGGTGTCCATCAGGATCGGAAATCACCAGCCCTTCATATAAGTCGCGCGCGACGTTGGATTCCGGCACACCTTCTATTTTATGCGGATCCAATGATGACACCTCAGCGCCATTGTTTCTCACCAGAACCTGCTCTTTCGCCAGCTCAACACCGGCAGGTACTGTAGCAGCCTGAACATTCACGCATGACGCCATCACTGCTGCTGCAATCATACTGGTAACAAAGTATCGTTTTGTTTTGCGAGTATTCACTTTATAAACGCCCCTGTCTTGATACAACGCCATACCGGACTCCATGCGTAAAAATCGCCGCCACATAGAGTAGAAAAGATCGCCCATTATCCAAATAAATCATAAAATTAATTTATGGATGAATAACGAATAGCAGGTCGACACTCGAAGCTATCAAAAGCGGACACATTCGCCAATATCTTTACATTGATGTTGCTTAATTTTCTTTACTACAGCGCAGTGAATGTTTTATTTCAATCGTTCAATCCAACCATTAACCACATGATAAATAATGATTTTTGTACTTAATCTCAAATATATTTTAAATATTCAGCAATTTATGAGTTTTGAACAAAAAAACATCGTAGGGGGTTTCATCATTTTCACAGCACAAAAATGATGATGTATGCTTACCTGTCCGCGTCATTATCTGTCGATAATGTTATTATTTTAACAACTCCGTTACTCACCTTACACGACAATAGCGCGTAATTCCCTTACGGTAGGCGGTACGTAAAATCACGAACTCGATTAAGATATAAGTACTATTTATACGAACATGTTTTATACGAATAGATCATTCCCAGTATGTGAACAACCGCTAGCCCGGAATTTTCCCCAACAATACCCCGCTTCAGTACCCCACTTATCTTTCACCATCCCTTTTTAGGTAGAAAAACCACTGATTTCGCCTGGTTAATGATAACTGTTATCAATACCAGCTTGCTGAATGGTGTCAGCTTAAAGAAAATTCGATATTGATCACAAAAAGTGCACCCACAAATAGGTATGCTCATTCCATACCCTCGTTAACACGTAAATCCTCTTAATTTTTGATGTTTTTCAAACAATATTTCAAAAGTTTACGGTATCGGCGGTTACAGTATTTTAAAAAGCAGAAATCGCGCCACGACGGCGGCTGACAAGCTCTTTGAGTCAATTACGATGTAATCGGTAAAAAAGAATAGCCTGGTAACAAAAGTGTCCCCCGCTCGTTTATCTATACTGTTCTATCCGGCGAACAATTGACTGAAAGAGTTTAACATTTATCAGGAGAGCATTATGGCCGTAACCAACGTTGCAGAACTTAACGCACTGGTCGAAAGAGTGAGAAAGGCACAGCAGGAATTTGCCACTTACACTCAGGAACAAGTGGACAAAATCTTCCGCGCTGCCGCACTCGCTGCATCAGATGCCCGTATCCCGCTGGCAAAAATGGCAGTTGCTGAATCCGGCATGGGGATAGTGGAAGATAAAGTCATCAAAAACCACTTCGCATCCGAGTACATTTATAACGCCTATCAGGATGAAAAAACCTGCGGCATCCTCTCTACTGATGACACGTTCGGTACGATTACCATCGCTGAACCTATTGGCCTGATTTGCGGTATTGTTCCCACCACCAACCCGACTTCTACCGCGATTTTTAAAGCGCTGATCAGCCTGAAGACCCGTAACGGGATTATCTTTTCTCCCCATCCGCGTGCAAAAAATGCGACCAATAAAGCTGCCGATATTGTTCTGCAAGCAGCCATTGCGGCAGGTGCGCCGAAAGATATCATCGGCTGGATCGATCAGCCTTCCGTCGAGCTATCCAACCAACTGATGCACCATCCCGATATCAACCTGATTCTGGCTACCGGTGGACCGGGTATGGTGAAAGCGGCATATAGTTCAGGTAAACCAGCCATCGGCGTCGGTGCCGGTAACACGCCTGTCGTCGTTGACGAAACGGCCGATATTAAGCGTGCCGTTGCCTCAATTCTGATGTCGAAAACCTTCGATAACGGCGTCATTTGTGCGTCAGAACAGTCAGTCATCGTGGTAGACAGCGTCTATGATGCTGTGCGTGAACGTTTTGCCACCCACGGCGGCTACATGCTCAAAGGCAAAGAACTGCATGCCGTACAAGGTATTCTGCTGAAAAATGGTTCACTGAATGCCGACATTGTGGGCCAGCCTGCACCGAAGATCGCAGAAATGGCGGGTATCACCGTCCCAGCGAACACCAAAGTGCTGATCGGTGAAGTGACGGCCGTCGATGAATCCGAACCCTTTGCCCACGAAAAACTGTCTCCAACGTTGGCGATGTACCGAGCGAAAGACTTCAATGACGCTGTCATTAAAGCGGAAAAACTGGTCGCAATGGGGGGGATAGGTCACACATCCTGCCTCTATACCGATCAGGACAATCAGCCAGAACGCGTGAATCATTTCGGTAATATGATGAAAACAGCGCGTATCCTGATTAACACTCCAGCTTCTCAGGGGGGGATCGGCGATCTCTATAACTTCAAACTCGCTCCGTCTCTGACGCTGGGCTGTGGCTCTTGGGGCGGAAACTCCATCTCCGAAAACGTCGGTCCGAAGCACTTGATCAACAAGAAAACGGTAGCCAAGCGAGCAGAGAATATGTTGTGGCATAAACTTCCTAAATCCATTTATTTCCGTCGTGGTTCACTGCCTATCGCCCTGGAAGAAGTCGCCTCCGATGGTGCAAAACGTGCATTTATCGTGACCGACCGCTTCCTGTTCAACAACGGTTATGTCGATCAGGTGACGTCTGTACTGAAACAGCACGGACTGGAAACCGAAGTGTTCTTCGAAGTTGAAGCTGACCCGACGCTGAGCATCGTGCGTAAAGGTGCCGAGCAAATGCACTCCTTCAAACCGGATGTGATTATTGCGCTGGGCGGTGGTTCTCCGATGGATGCCGCGAAGATCATGTGGGTGATGTATGAGCATCCTACGACCCACTTCGAAGAACTGGCACTACGCTTTATGGATATCCGTAAACGTATCTACAAGTTCCCGAAAATGGGCGTCAAAGCCAAAATGGTGGCGATTACCACCACATCTGGGACCGGTTCCGAAGTCACGCCGTTTGCCGTAGTGACCGACGATGCTACCGGACAGAAATATCCGTTGGCGGACTACGCGTTAACGCCAGATATGGCGATTGTTGATGCCAATTTAGTCATGAATATGCCGAAATCACTGTGTGCATTTGGCGGGCTTGATGCCGTAACACATTCGCTGGAAGCCTATGTTTCTGTGCTGGCAAACGAATACTCAGATGGACAGGCGTTACAAGCACTGAAGCTCTTGAAGGAAAACCTGCCAGACAGCTACCGTGACGGCGCGAAAAACCCGGTTGCCCGCGAGCGTGTACATAACGCGGCGACAATTGCAGGTATCGCGTTTGCCAACGCCTTCCTCGGCGTCTGTCACTCCATGGCGCACAAGCTGGGCTCAGAGTTCCATATCCCGCATGGCCTAGCTAACGCCCTGCTGATCTCGAACGTGATTCGCTATAACGCAAATGACAACCCGACCAAGCAGACGACGTTCAGCCAGTATGACCGTCCACAGGCACGCCGTCGTTACGCTGAAATAGCCGACCACCTGCGTTTGACTGCACCAAGCGATCGTACCGCACAGAAAATCGAGAAATTGCTGGGCTGGCTGGAAGAAATGAAGACCGAGCTGGGGATTCCAACGTCTATTCGTGAAGCGGGCGTACAGGAAGCCGATTTCCTGGCGAAGGTCGATAAATTGTCAGAAGATGCGTTCGACGATCAGTGTACTGGCGCTAACCCGCGTTACCCGCTGATTTCCGAACTTAAACAGATTCTGCTGGATACTTACTATGGTCGTAAGTTCTCTGAAGAAGAAAAAACGGAAGCGGTTGAGCCCGTAGTAAAATCCGCGAAAACCAGCAAGAAAGCTGCACAGTAACATTCTGGCTGTTACCGCCTTGGCCTAAAGGCGGTTTATCTCTTCATGATGCCCAACCCCTTTAAGGTTGGGCATTTTCATTACTCGTACTCAGCATAGACACGTAGAATACATCGTTTATTAATCGCCCTGCCTGTCGGATATTTAACCGCCTTACTCGCTTTCTTTACGGGTTAATCCCAGCGCAATTTTATAATGCTTACGGCACACGGAAACATAGCTCTCATTGCCGCCAATAACGACCTGTTCCCCTTCGTGGACAGCATTACCTTGTGCATCTAACCGCAATACGCAGTTGGCTTTGCGGCCGCAATGGCAGACCGTTTTTAACTCGATCAGCTTATCTGCCCACGCTAATAAATAGTGACTCCCGGAAAACAAATCGCCACGAAAATCAGTACGCAACCCGTAGCACAATACCGGGATATCTAATTGGTCCACGACATCGGAAAGCTCACTCACCTGCTCGCGGGTTAAAAATTGACATTCGTCAATTAATACACAATCGACGGGCTGAGCACGGTGCTCTTTCTCCAGCAATCCAAATAAGGATGTCTGCGGATTAAACAATAATGCCGGGGAAGAAAGGCCTATCCGTGAACTTACTATCCCCACGCCATGCCGATTATCTATTTCTGCAGTGAACACCAGCGTGCGCATCCCGCGCTCCTGATAGTTATATGATGACTGCAATAGCGCCGTCGATTTCCCTGCATTCATTGCAGAATAATAAAAATAAAGTTGGGCCACTCAGTTACTCCAAAAGGCAGGCTATATGATCTTCGTGTCGTAAAAACTTATTGTAACAACTCGTCTTCACGCTACGCAATGGGCTATTCTTCGGCCACATTTTGTCCATACACCCGCTAGCGACGGCCTGTTATGATAAAGGATATAAACGTTCCTTATAACAACAGCGTGGTATCAATAAGTCATTCTCTACCGTTTGATGGAGAAAAACGGCATACCAAATGTATTTTTTTGATAACAGGAAAGTATTTATATTTATGTAACATACGATGTGAGATCTGTTTTAAAAATGATGTTTTTTAACAAACTTACAAATTTGACTATTGCAGAAAGGAAAATAGCACTCTATTATCACACTACACGCCACCAATAATATTATTTGAGATTATCACAATGAGCGAAGCACTAAAGATTCTTAACAACATCCGTACTCTGCGTGCCCAGGCAAGAGAATGTACCCTGGATACTTTGGAAGAAATGCTGGAAAAATTGGAAGTCGTGGTTAATGAACGCCGCGAAGAAGATAGCCAGGTTCAGGCTGAAGTTGAAGAACGTGCGCGTAAATTGCAGCAATATCGCGATATGCTGATTGCAGACGGTATTGACCCTAACGAATTATTGCAGTCTTTAGGTTCAGTTAAGGTTGCAGGTAAAAGCAAGCGCGCTGCCCGCCCAGCAAAATATCAATACACTGACGAAAACGGTGAGCTTAAAACCTGGACTGGCCAAGGTCGTACACCGGCAGTAATCAAGAAAGCAATCGAAGAGCAAGGTAAATCTTTAGACGATTTCCTGCTGTAATCGTTTATAAGTACTGAATACGAAAAAACCCCCGATAACTATCGGGGGTTTTTCTTTGGTAACGCATATTGTAAAGAAAAAACAGATATGTCGCCATTTTTTGGCTGCTCTCTGTTTTTTGTAAACAGAGAGCAATCATTACATTCTGTTATTTTTCTTCTGCTTCAATCGTTTCCTGAAGCCACTGCGCAAATTCCTGACCTAAACCCTCATGGCGCAAACCATATTCAACGAATGCCTGCATATAGCCTAATTTATTACCACAGTCATGGCTCACACCCTTCAGGTGATACGCTTCTACTGTTTCTTTTTCCATCAACATTGCGATGGCATCGGTTAATTGAATTTCATTACCTGCACCTGGTGGTGTTTTCTCCAGCAGAGACCAAATATCCGCTGAGAGTACATAACGACCAACGACGGCTAAATTAGAAGGTGCTTCGGAAGCCTTAGGTTTTTCAACCACACCAACCATAGGTGCGCTATCCCCTGCCTTTAATTCCACGCCTTTGCAATCAACCACACCATAGCTACTTACATTTTCAACAGGCTCAACCATAATCTGGCTATGGCCTGTGGTAGAAAAGCGCTGCAACATTTCGCTTAAGTTATCTTTCTTCAGATCGGATTCATATTCATCAATAATCACATCTGGCAGAATAACCGCGACAGGCTCATCTCCGACTAACGGGTGCGCGCACAATACGGCATGACCAAGCCCTTTGGCTAATCCCTGACGCACTTGCATAATGGTGACGTGCTTAGGACAGATAGATTGAATTTCTTCCAACAGCTGACGTTTAACACGTTTTTCCAGTATGGCTTCCAGTTCAAAACTGGTATCGAAATGGTTTTCGATAGAATTCTTAGAAGAGTGTGTAACAAGAATAATTTCATTAATCCCTGCAGCGATACACTCATTAACAACATATTGGATCAGCGGTTTATCTACCAACGGCAGCATTTCTTTAGGAATGGCTTTAGTGGCAGGCAGCATACGCGTCCCTAATCCAGCAACCGGTATGACCGCTTTTTTTACTTTTTTATTCACAATAGACATAAACAGCCTCTTATATACCGTTCAAATAATGAACTTTATTTATCTAATCAAGATAACCGTAAGAGTATAACGATTTTAACAAGAGCACGCTTGTCCCAACGTTACCGTTCAATAAAAATAAGATAACTCCCTACAATAGTAGGAAATAAAAAATAATACCGAAAGATGGCTATTACCTGAAACCAGCACCCTCTCTCGCTATCAGACTATTCTGTAGTCAACATCAGTCGTAAACGGCCACCGCCACCCCATATCTGGCATTGCCAGGCTTCACATTGATAATTCAGTTGGTTGAGATAAGCGCCTTCGAGTGTTCCTAAAGGGATCCCGCTATTCAACGCTATCTGCTGTCCGTTAACGTTCAGCGTCGCATTTAGCCCGGCAGAAATCAGTATCAGCTGTTTTAACTGCTGATGATAATACCCAACGAGTAAAGGAAAACGGCCATTCAGGCTCGCCTGCCGCAGCAACTGGTTTACCTGTTTTAATAACGTCGGCAGATACGGCAAACGGTGTTGTTGATCGGCCAAATGTTCCTGAAGCACGCCATTGAACAAGGTTCGAAGCAGTAACGCTGCCAGCGTCCCGCTATTATTGATGCCCTGAGTAACATCAAGGCAATAGAAGGCTAACTCAGTCTCCGAAAGCGCGGCAATATCCAACACCAGCCCCGGTTGTTCCACAGCCGTCAACTGACGATAGTTAACACGGCAACGAGCAAGCGTTTGCTGAACTGGTGGCTGTAACTGAGCAAGCAGTTTGGTGACAGCTTCAGGAGATTGATTCAGGGAATCCATGTCCTGCATGAGTTGATCCATCTCATTTAGCTGTGAGGTGAACATATCAGGATACAGGCAGGACATCACCGCTTCACGCAAACGTGCATAGTCACGAATCGGTTTCAGCAATACATCCTGAACACCAAGCCGCAAGACTTTAGCGATGTCGGCCATCTGGCTAGTTGCAGAAATGATCAGTATTGGCGTGTCATTGTCTTTCAGGCGCAGACGTTCAAGGAACTCAATTCCTCCCATCGTCGGCATATCTAGATCACAAATCATTAAATCAGGTTGGTAATGTTCAAGAGTACTTAGCGCATCTAATCCATTAATTGCTTCCTGAACTGAAGCCCCAAGAGAAGTCAGATAACCAGCGAGCACAGATCGAAAAACGGCCTCGTCATCAATGACTAAAATATGCTTACCCGCTAGTGGTTGTTCCATCAGTACCCCTTACTTCAAACACCGAATAATCACACTTGCTTTAGCACCAGAGTGCCAAATAGACGGCACACCCTGTCTTCTTCACTGCATGTGCTTAGCTACATGCAGCACGTTTCACTATGCCCCTTTCACTAGCGGCAACAATTCATCACGCATCTTTTCCACCGCCTTATAACCCGCCTCAATCGCCTCCGGAGCCCGATGAAAATCTAAGGTCGCAATCTGGGGGCAATGCGGTTGCAACAGCACATCAGGCGGATCGCCCGCCATCCGCGTCATCTTTAACCGATTTTCCAGAATTTGGATCGATGTACTCATTATCTCCATCGCCGTTGGCGAACTTTCCGCTTGCTGACGACGACCCCGCAGTAAGCGTTCCCGAATTCTGCTACGCCAACCTTGCGGAACATTTTCCACATCAATGTCTGACGCTGTCGGTTTGATCGACAGCAAATCCTGATGATTAAGGCTAGCGTCGTGCTGGAGATCAACCGCGACTACGATGTCGGCACCCATTGCCCGCGCCAGAGAAACGGGAACAGGGTTGACCACCGCGCCATCCACCAGCCAGTAATCGTTAAATCGAACGGGGGATAGCAGGCCAGGCATACTGCAAGATGCACGCATAGCCTGATGCAAATCGCCTTCAGTCAGCCAGAGCTCACGCCCTGTACTGAGGTTGGTCGTCACGACGCCGTATTTAATAGCACAGTCTTCAATCTGTGTTGTATGTAACAAATGCTTCACACTATTAAAAACACGATCGCCACGCAACAAACTGCCGCGCTGCCAGGAGAGATCCATCAGTCGAATCACGTCCCAGTAACCAAATGCCCTCACCCAGCGCTCCACTGAGGATAGGTTGTTTGTGGCATACGCCGCACCGACCAGCGCGCCGATGGAACAACCGGCCACAATATCAATCTTTATCCCCATTTCTGTTAACGCATTAAATACACCAATATGCGCCCATCCTTTCGCTGCCCCAGAGCCCAGGGCTATTCCAATTTTTTTCCGCTGCATGATCGATCCACC
Organism: Pectobacterium actinidiae; assembly: GCF_000803315.1. Classification (NCBI taxonomy): domain Bacteria; kingdom Pseudomonadati; phylum Pseudomonadota; class Gammaproteobacteria; order Enterobacterales; family Pectobacteriaceae; genus Pectobacterium; species Pectobacterium actinidiae. Next base: position 2,182,933 of record NZ_JRMH01000001.1, on the reverse strand, counting down.
TGCCTTCATTTTAGCGCACATTGCTACACGTAGAGTTTCTTAGGTAACATATCGGCATCCTGCATAGTGATCTGTTTATTATCTATCGGTTTTTATCTTAAATTTTCTTCAGGAGACATCGTGTCAGAATCTTGCCCCTGTTGCAGTGGATTGCAGTATAACGCATGCTGTCAACCCTACCTCACGCATGCCGCAACAGCGGCTGAGCCCGCCATCTTAATGCGATCGCGCTATACCGCCTATGTCAAACACGATGTCGATTACCTTATCGCCACCTGGCATCCCGATCTTCAGCCCGAGAAATGGCGCGACTCTCTCGCGGAAAGCTGCCAGAATTCGCAGTGGCTCGGCCTTACTATACTGGCAACGTCTCCCGGAAAAACGCTTGATGAGGGCTATGTGGAATTCGCCGCACGTTATGTAGCTGAAAGCGACAACCAGCGAACAGAAGTGATGCGAGAGCGCTCACGCTTCCTTCGTCAGCAGGATCGCTGGTACTATATAGACGGCGTTCATTTGCAGACAGGCAGAAATGAACCTTGCCCGTGTGATTCCGGCAAAAAATACAAAAAGTGTTGCGGACAGTAGAACACAGGCAGTCGCCCACGCGGCGTTATTGCTGCGTTACCATAAGATGATTATTTTAGTTTTTGGACAGGATCCACACGCTCATGCAATCCCAAAATATACAAAGAAAAGTATTACGAACCATTTGCCCCGACGCAAAAGGGCTCATCGCGAAAATTACGAATATTTGTTATAAACACGAACTGAACATCGTGCAGAACAATGAGTTTGTCGATCATCGCACTGGCCGTTTCTTTATGCGGACCGAGTTGGAAGGGATTTTCAATGACACCACGCTGTTAGCCGATCTGGATAGCGCACTTCCCGAAGGTTCTTCTCGCGAATTAACCGCAGTTGGCCGTCGTCGCATCGTCGTTCTGGTGACGAAAGAAGCCCACTGCCTGGGCGATCTATTGATGAAAAGCGCCTACGGTGGTTTGGATGTCGAAATCTCTGCCGTCATTGGCAACCACGATACCTTGCAGATGCTGGTTGAGCGGTTTGATATTCCTTTCCATCTGGTCAGCCATGAAGGACTGACTCGCGAAGAGCACGATCAAAAGATGATCGCGCAGATCGACCAATACAAACCCGATTACGTCGTGCTGGCAAAATATATGCGAGTGCTGACACCGGCCTTTGTTCAACACTACCCGAATCAGGTGATCAACATTCACCATTCGTTCTTACCCGCCTTTATCGGCGCTCGCCCGTACCATCAGGCTTATGAGCGCGGGGTAAAAATCATTGGCGCGACGGCACACTACGTCAACGATAATCTGGATGAAGGTCCGATCATCATGCAGGATGTCATTCACGTCGACCATACTTATTCGGGCGACGACATGATGCGAGCAGGCCGAGACGTTGAGAAAAATGTCCTGAGTCGCGCGCTGTACCGCGTGCTTGGACAACGTGTTTTTGTCTACGGTAACCGCACCATTATTCTGTAATTGGTTGATCGGACATCTTTTTGTATAAGGATGCGCCGAACGGAATAAAAAAACGGCAACCGCATTTATTTTTGATATATACCGCTTTACAGGGGCGCGCCATTTGATATGATGCGCCCCGCTTGAAGCGAAAGCTTCTCGCAGCAAGGCCAGTGGTGGGGTTCCCGAGCGGCCAAAGGGAGCAGACTGTAAATCTGCCGTCACAGACTTCGAAGGTTCGAATCCTTCCCCCACCACCATTTCAAAGCAGTACTTCTGAATTAAATCCCAACATCAAAGCATCAGATTCCCACTAGGGGAAGGTGAGAACCTTCGACCAAGGTTCGACAAAACCGGTACGGTTTTGAGCAATGCGCAGCATTGACCCGCAGGGCGAGGAGCGAAGCGACGAGTTATCCTTCCCCCACCACCATTTCAAAGCAGCACTTCTGAATTAAATCCCAACATCAAAGCATCAGATTCCCATTTGGGGAAGGTGAGAGCCTTCGACCAGGGTTCGACAAAACCGGCACGGTTTTGAGCAATGCGCAGCGTTATTTCCCCACGGCCACTCGCACCAATAATCAGCGCAATAGAATGGAATGGGGAAAAATGCCTTACGCCTTCCCTTTCCAGCGTCCAGGGACATAAGAGAACACCGGAAGCTGCCACGACCAGCGAATGGCCGCCAGACGCACGGCCAAACCGATGCTGAATGACGTCATCAGGTTAATATCGTGATTAACGTTAAGCGACTTTAACCCAAGATAGAGAAGTGCGACTAAAAGCGAGACGCTGGCGTACAGCTCTTTTTTCAGCACCATCGGCGTACGGTTACAGAAAATATCACGCAAGATTCCACCGAAAATCCCAGTGACAATACCCGCCATAACCACCACCGTCGTTGAATAATTCAGTTGCAGTGCGACGTTGCAACCAATAACTGTAAAGGCAATCAGCCCCATCGCATCCAGCACCAGAAAGAGTCGGTGCAAATGGTGCATGAAGCGCGCAATGATTATCGTGAAAAGACCCGCACCAATGGTGAGATAGATATAGCCGGGATGCTGCGTCCAGCCGATGGGATAATTACCCAGGAGAATATCGCGAACGGTGCCACCGCCAAGCGCAGTGATGAAGGCAATCATGCCTACGCCAAAAATATCCATATTACGACGTCCGGCAGCCAGCGCCCCGGACATCCCCTCTGCCGTAATCGCGATCAGATAGATGTAAGTCAGCACACAAGTTATCCTGTGAAATGTGCCACTCCCTCTGTCCGCTTTACCTGAGAGTTTACGCAGCAGCGCTGCTTGCCCCTTCGGTGGGTTGTGTTACAACCTCTCTCCAGTTGGCTTCAATGGAATTCGCAGTTAGGGTAGCCTGAGCGATTATGGGAGTTTGCGCCTTCGGCGGAGCGTCACATATACCCTAATAATGTCGGGTATGCGCCCTCTCTCCTGCGAGGAGCGGAGTATACGGTCGACAAGCCTTGCGTTCAACCGAATATAAGTGAATCTTATTTTTAATGATTCTCATCTGCGCCAACCGTCTCTGAGAACGCAGTACTAATCCATTAACGCCGTTCGAAAGCATAGCCTCACCGTGACGGCATCCCTCGTTTTCTGCTACCATCTGGTCACATTTTTTAGCGAATGGCAGCGAACATGAAAGTTGTATCTTTTAATATCAATGGCCTGCGGGCGCGCCCTCATCAGTTGGCCGCCATTATCGAACAACACCAGCCGGATGTGATCGGGTTGCAGGAAACGAAAGTCCACGATGACATGTTTCCGTTAGAGGATGTCAGCCAGTACGGCTACCACGTTTATTATCACGGGCAAAAAGGTCACTACGGCGTCGCGCTGCTGTGTAAAACGCAGCCCATTGCGGTTCGTCGCGGTTTCCCAACGGATGAAGACGATGCGCAACGCCGGATCATCATGGCGGACTTCGCTACCGAACATGGCACGTTGACGGTCGTTAACGGCTATTTCCCCCAGGGAGAAAGCCGCGACCATCCGGTGAAATTCCCCGCCAAAACGCGCTTCTATCAGGATCTGCAAACCTATCTGGAACAACATCACAGCGCGACACAACCGCTGATTGTGATGGGCGATGTCAATATCAGCCCTACCGATCTGGATATCGGGATCGGCGAAGAGAACCGTAAACGTTGGCTACGCACGGGTAAATGTTCTTTCCTGCCGGAAGAGCGTGAATGGATGGCGCGTTTGCAAGGCTGGGGACTTATCGACACCTTCCGGGCGGCAAACCCAGAAAGCAACGATCGCTTCTCGTGGTTTGACTACCGTTCTGCCGGGTTCGATGACAACCGTGGCCTGCGTATTGACCTGATTCTTGCCAGTACGTTCCTGGCCGAGCGCTGCGTCGCCACCGGCATTGATTACGATATTCGGGGAATGGAAAAACCGTCCGACCATGCACCGATTTGGGCACAGTTTTCGTTGTAGAAACTGTTGTTGCAGAGATAATACGCGATGAAAATAGCATCACCGCTGGGCATCCAAGCCACAGCGGTGATTAAAATTCGCAGAAGCATTAAGCGTCGTACTTAACCCGCCGTTATTACTTAACCAACTGCCATATCAGGTTGTTGGTTCCCAGCGTTTGTTTATCCCGCACGCATTGCAGAATCACACCTTCAACCTTTACCACCGCGCCTTCGGAATAGTTCCGGTTTTCATACACGCAGCAGCGCAGGCAGTTGTTATTTTGTTCACGTACCGCCGTCCCAGCGCCCCACACTTCCGGTGGAACGGGAACAACAATATCGGTTCCGCCACGATTAGCCTGCGCCAACGCAGGCAGTACCAGCATCACACTGGCGACACACAAAGACATTAACGATTTCATTGCTCCTGCTCCTTCGCTTTTTTAGTCTGAGGCTTACGCCGTTTTGAAGCACCTGACGGCGGTGCAGAAAGCCCTTTGAACGCTCTCACCGCACCGTTCTGTTTTGCTTGCTGAATCAGCTCCTGCAAAGAGTTCGTCAGCGGTTGCATAAAATCCTGATAGCGGCATTTTTTTTCGCTGATTTGCGTCAACGTGGCTTCCCAATGTGCGGTCATGTCAGGGTGCGCCGCGCTCGCAGGCAGTGAGTGGATCAACGCCCGCCCCGCTTCACTCGCGTGAATATAGCGGGATTTCTTAAACAAAAATGTCCGTTTAAACAATAACTCGATAATACCCGCACGCGTCGCCTCGGTTCCTAACCCATCGGTTGCTCGCAGGATTTTCTTCAGTTCCTTATCCTGCACAAAACGCGCGATGCCTGTCATCGCCGATAACAACGTGGCATCGGTAAACGGCCGCGGCGGCTGTGTTTGGCGCTCAACGACTTCACCGCGTTCACACAGTAACTCATCGCCTTTTGCCACCACAGGCAATGGCATGCCTTCGTTTTCCTCGTCTCGCTCTTTGCCGCCTAACAACGTACGCCATCCGGCTTCGGCCAGGAACCTCGCTTTGGCAATAAATTTACCGCCCGCAATGTCCAGTTCAATAACACACTTGCGAAACACGGCGTCCGGGCAGAACTGCATGATGTACTGCCGCGCGACTAAACCATATACCTTGCGCTCATTCTCCGTCAGCGACGCGCTTGCGGTACGGGCAGTAGGAATAATCGCGTGGTGAGCATCGACCTTACCATCGTCCCAGCAGCGGTTACGCCGATCCACATCCATAACTGGCTGTGGCAACAGGTCGGGTTGGTGTACGGATATCGCGTTTATGACGGCATGACGCCCGGCAAAATGCTCTTCTGGCAGATAGCGACAGTCAGAACGCGGGTACGTAATCAGCTTATGGGTTTCATAGAGCTTCTGGCACACGTCCAACACCTGCTGCGCACTAAGCCCAAAACGCTTCGCGGCTTCGATCTGTAACGTCGACAGCGAATAAGGCAACGGTGCGGTTTCTGATTCCCGTTTATCATTATAGCTGGTGACGAACGCAGGCTGGCCTTCGATACGTTTAACGACATGTTCCGCCAGCGAACGATGCAATAAGCGTCCTTCCTCATCCTGATAAGGCTCGCAGGATTCGCTGGGCTGCCATAGCGCGACAAAACGCTCATCGGCAGGCGTCACGATATGCGCTTTCACTTCAAAATAATCTTTGGAAACGAAGTTTTCTATCTCTTCATCTCGCCGCACCACCAGCCCCAGCACCGGCGTTTGCACGCGGCCAACCGACAGCACGCCGTCATAGCCAGCATTGCGGCCTAATATCGTATAGGCGCGGGTCATGTTAATGCCGTAGAGCCAGTCCGCTCGGGAACGCGCCAGCGCCGACACACACAGGGGGATGAACTCTCTGTTCTCACGCAAACGAGAAACGGCACGCTCTACTGCCTGCGGGTTGAGATCGTTAATCAGACAACGACGTACCTGCTGACGTTTCTCTTCCGGTAATGAAAGGTATTCCAGCACCTCATCCACCAGCAGTTGTCCTTCACGATCGGGGTCTCCCGCATGAATCACTTCACTGGCATCATTCAGGAGCTTTTTTATGGTGTTAAGCTGCTTACTGACCGAGGGGCGCGGTTGCAACAGCCATTTTTGGGGAATGATAGGTAGATCGGTGAGCGACCAGCGAGCATAGCGCGCATCATAAACATCCGGCTGCGCCTGCTCCAGCAGGTGCCCCACACACCACGTCACAACATCATTCTGGCCGCAGGCAATAAAGCCATCGCCGCGTCGATGCGGTTTGGGTAATACGTCTGCAATCGCCCGCGCAAGGCTGGGCTTTTCGGCAATAAAAAGTCGCATTATTCACCATTAAGCAGACTGGACATTTCCCGCGTAACTCGCGGGAAAGTACGCTGTGAAACAAGGCGGAAATCGATATTATTCAAAAGATGACGATCAGAAGTAGTGAACAAACGCGTCGGTATCAAGCGGCGTGACCGTGGCCGAGGCTTTGAGTTGAGGTGTTCCCAGATAGAGGAAACCGACAATTTCATCCTGCTCACGGCAGTTGAACGCTTCGCGCACCAAAGCATTATGCGTCCAGGCACCGCTACGCCAGATACCGTTAAAGCCCTGCGCCAATGCGGCCATCTGCATAGCCTGAACCGCACAGCCTGCGGAGACAATTTGCTCCCAGAGCGGGACTTTCGGGTTCTCTTCACAATGGGCAACAATGGTGATAATCAGCGGCGCGCGATAAGGCGCCTGACGCGCTTTATCAATACCAGCGTCGTCCAGCCCTTCCTGCTGCGCGGCGCGGGTCAGTAGCGTACTAAAACGATCCAGACCGTCATTTTCGATCATAAAAAAGCGCCACGGCTGCATCGCACCATGATCCGGCGCACGCATACCGGCGTGGATAATGTTATTCAATGCGTCACCCGTCGGTGCTGGCGCGGTCAGGCGCGAGGCCGAACGACGATTCAATAGCAATTCAAGAGCATCCATCGCACATCTCCTGTCTGGCAATATAATTTCTGCGGTACAATTCACTTCTCCGGCAAGCCACTTCTACAGTAGAAACGACTGTACGGCAACGTTGCGCGCCACGTTAGCACAAGTAGAAGTTTTGTTACAAGATAACCCCGACAGGGCGTGCTTCTGCGGCGATTTAATGCTGACTTTTTACTGTCCGCTCATTAGGATACTATCACTCCTTGTGCTTCATCACTTGCCAGAGGGCGAGTTGAAGGACGTAGGGCACACGCTGTTTACCCGTTCATGGAGATATCATGCGCACATTGTGGCGAATTTTTAGCGGATTTTTTAAGTGGACATGGCGTCTGCTTAATTTTATCAGAGAATTTATTCTCAATATTTTCCTTATTGCTCTGATTTTAGTTGGTGTTGGGATCTACTCACAGATAAAAACGACGCCGGAAGAGGCCACGAAAGGTGCGCTGCTGGTCGATCTGACGGGCGTGGTCGTTGATCAACCCACCGTTAACAACAAACTGCGTCAATTAGGACGCGAATTCTTCGGCGCATCGAACAACCGTCGCCAGGAGAACTCACTGTTCGATATCGTCGACAGTATTCGTCAGGCAAAGAGTGACGAAAACATCACGGGAATGGTGCTGGATCTCAGCGATTTTACCGGTGCCGACCAGCCGTCTCTGCAATACATCGGTAAAGCGCTGCGCGAATTTCGCGATAGCGGCAAGCCTATTTATGCAGTCGGTGACAGCTACAACCAGTCTCAATACTATTTGGCCAGTTTTGCCAATACGGTATCATTGACACCACAAGGCAGCGTTGATCTACACGGTTTCGCGACCAACAATCTCTATTTCAAGTCCATGTTGGACAAGCTGAAAGTGACCACCAATATCTTCCGTGTGGGAACCTATAAGTCAGCCGTTGAGCCGTATCTGCGTGACGATATGTCACCTGCTGCACGCGATGCCGATGGCCGGTGGATCAACGCCCTGTGGCAGCAGTATTTAAATACTGTTTCTGCTAACCGCCAGATCACCCCGCAGCAGCTCTTCCCTGGCGCAACCAGCATCATTGCAGGCTTGCAGGCCGTTCAGGGCGACACTGCACGCTATGCACTGGATAACAAGCTGGTCGATGAAGTGGCATCACGTTCCATGACCGAGCAATCGCTGGTTAAAGCGTTCGGCTGGAATAGTCAGAAGAACAACTTTAATTTCATCAGCATTTACGACTACACCATCAAACCGCCAGTGCAAAACAACAATCAGATCGCAGTTGTGTTTGCTAATGGGGCAATTATTGATGGCCCGGAAACACCAGGAATGGTCGGCGGCGATACCACGGCAGCACAAATTCGTGCCGCGCGCCTCGATCCTAAAGTCAAAGCACTGGTACTGCGCGTCAATAGCCCCGGCGGTAGCGTCACCGCGTCGGAGCTGATTCGCTCAGAACTGATGTCACTCCGTTTGGCGGGTAAACCGATCGTCGTATCCATGGGCGGAATGGCAGCATCGGGCGGCTACTGGATCTCAACGCCAGCGAACGCAATCATCTCCAGCGCCAGTACATTGACAGGGTCTATCGGTATTTTTGGCGTGATTACCACGTTCGAAGATTCGCTGGAAAACCTTGGCGTCCACACGGATGGCGTTGCCACGTCCCCGCTGGCCGATTTGTCAATCACGAAATCGCTGCCGCCTGAATTCTCGCAGATGATGCAACTGAGTATCGAACGCGGTTATAAGAACTTCATCGATATCGTGGCGCAAGCACGTAAGAAAACGCCAGCGCAAATCGATCAGATCGCGCAAGGCCACGTCTGGGTTGGTAGCGATGCGAAAGAAAATGGTCTGGTCGATCAGATCGGTGATTTTGACGACGCCGTGAAGAAAGCGGCAGAGCTGGCAAAACTGGGACAATATCAGTTGAACTGGTATGCCGAGCAGCCAGGTTTGCTCGACACGATGCTGAATCAGGTGAACGCCTCTGTTTATGCCCTGCTGCCCGTTGCCGTTCAGTCCATGCTGCCAGCCCCGGTTGCTCAGTTGGCGGAAGTGGTGCGGTCACAGCCATCTATCATGAATAACCTGAACGACCCGCAGAACCGATACGCATTTTGCCTCACCTGCGGAGAAGTTAGGTAGCATTTACATTGATCGCTATATGTGCCCTAAATAATTCGAGTTGTGTGAAGGAAGCCAACGCACATACGACTTGAAGTACGACGGGCCTGTCCCGGTAATAGTCATTACTTATGATGATATTACCGGGCTATTTTTCCCTCTATACTTGATTTTTAATCCTGACTCACACCACCATGCGAAAGAAATCCATTTATGTCGCCTATACGGGCGGTACCATCGGTATGCAGCGATCAGCCAATGGCTATGTACCTGTATCTGGTCATTTACAGCAGCAATTGGCAAACATGCCAGAATTCCACCGCGAAGAAATGCCATCGTTCACGATTCATGAATATGACCCGCTAATCGATTCGTCTGACATGACGCCGGCCGATTGGCAATCCATCGCGGACGATATTCAACACCACTACGATGATTACGACGGTTTCGTGATTCTGCACGGCACTGATACAATGGCGTTCACCGCATCTGCTCTGTCGTTTATGCTGGAAAATCTTGCCAAGCCGGTTATCGTGACAGGGTCACAAATCCCGTTAGCAGAATTGCGCTCGGACGGCCAGACCAACCTGTTGAACGCGCTATACGTTGCCGCTAATCATCCGATTAATGAAGTCGCCCTCTTCTTCAATAACAAACTGCTGCGCGGCAACCGCACCACCAAAGCCCATGCAGACGGTTTTGACGCCTTCGCCTCCCCCAACTATCCGCCGCTGCTGGAAGCCGGTATCCATATTCGTCGGCTGGCTCCTACCGTGGAATGCAGCAACTGTCCGCCGCTGAAGGTGCATCACATTACGCCGCAGCCTATCGGGGTGATTACGATTTATCCTGGCATTTCTGCCGATGTCATCAGCAATTTCCTCCGTCAGCCAGTAAAAGCGCTTATTCTGCGCTCCTACGGCGTTGGCAATGCGCCGCAAAGCCCTGGCCTGCTGCGCGAGTTACATGAAGCCTCCGATCGCGGCATTGTGGTCGTCAACCTGACGCAGTGCATTTCCGGACGCGTGAATATGGGCGGTTATGCGACGGGCAATGCGCTGGCGCACGCTGGCGTCATCAGTGGCTTTGATATGACTGTCGAAGCTGCCTTGACCAAGCTGCATTACTTGTTGAGCCAGCAAGACTTAAGCGCCGATGAAATTCGTCAGTTGATGCAGCAGAGCCTGCATGGGGAATTGAGCGATAAAGATTGAGTTAATCACGGAGTAGATAATGAAAAGAGCATTGCTATTAGTTGATTTGCAAAATGATTTTTGTCCTGGCGGCGCATTGGCTGTTAATGAAGGTGACCGCGTCATTGACGTTGCCAATCATGCTATCGAGGCTTGCGTGGCTGCTGGCGTAACAGTGATTGCCAGTCAGGATTGGCATCCAGCTAATCACGGCAGCTTTGCTGTTAATGCGAATACCACAGTCGGAGAACTCGGTGAATTAAACGGATGGCCGCAAATTTGGTGGCCGGTTCACTGTGTGCAGGGAACCGCCGGGGCTGATTTTCATCCAGCGCTGAATCAGTCAGCCATTCAGTGGATCGTACAAAAAGGGACGCAGCCGGAGATCGATAGCTATAGCGCTTTTTTCGATAATGGTCATCGGGTTAAAACCGAATTGGATGAGTGGCTGCACGCTAATCACATCACCCATTTGACGATTCTGGGGCTGGCGACAGATTATTGCGTCAAGTTCAGCGTATTGGATGCGATTGCGCTCGGCTATCACACCGACGTTCTGGTGGACGGCTGTCGTGGCGTTAATCTTTCGCCTGATGACAGCGAATCTGCATTACGGGAAATGGCGCAGCGTGGTGCGATACTGACGGATATGACGCAGTTTCTTACTACGCTGTCTTCTGCCCCTAGCGTTACTGACAACTGAAAACAGCGGCAGCCGTTGCGGCTGCCTGCTCACACGTTACGCGTTGGGTTTTAACGTAACAATGGCGTCAGCGATGTTAAACTCGCGCTTCAGCTCTTGCTTGCTCTTCATCACAATTTCGCCATTAGTGCCAATCGTCATGTGCTCAGCCTGTTCGTTATGGCGAGCCTGCCACATCATCACCATTTGCAGGCAGTTTTCTTTCTGTTCAGCCGTCAACGCGACACCGTCTGGCCATTTGCCTAGCTCCACCGCCGTGACTAACCGTTGATAAATTTCTGGCGTCATGACGTCGATCAGATCATTGAGTTCCATATCCGGTTTCTGCTCCGAGAAAGGTCAGATTTATTATGACTGGATTCCAGTTTGTGTAGCGTTTCATTGCAGCTGAATCGTTTAAAGCTAAAACGTTATCAGCCTGCGACTGCCACTCCTCTCGCAGACACATTACCCGTCAACACGCTCGCCATCAACGTCGTCGATAAAACTCAACGAAGCGGAATTCACGCAGTAGCGCTCTCCCGTGGTTTTCGGGCCATCAGGGAACACATGCCCCAGATGCGCATCACACTGCCCGCAGCGGATCTCAATGCGGCGCATGTTGTGTGAATCATCTTCCAGATAGCGAATCGCCTCTGAGGAAACAGGCTGATCGAAGCTCGGCCAGCCACAGCCGGAATCATATTTGCTGTCGGAATAAAACAGCGGAGCCTGGCAGCACAGGCAGTGATAAGCGCCAGTTCGCTTGTTATGCAACAATTTACCTGAAAACGCAGGCTCCGTACCGCGTTGCTGGGTGACATAGCGCTGCATCTCTGTCAATTCAGTATTGTCAGACGGGGTACGAGAAGTAGAGTCGTTAGTCATGGAAGTCTCACAGCGGGTGTTATCAATTCAATTAATCATTGATTATAACAAAAAATTAACAACCTTACAGGCCGTTCTGGCCTAATATTAGGAATGTGATTAGCATGAATATTTAATTGTGATACACGTCACATATTGAGACAACACAGGCTTTATATGATGCATTCCGCCCTCATATCAGTCTTAGATGTTACTTAGTTACAGGGTCGAGCGGTTTTCGCACAAAGTTTGGTCATAGGTTTGACTTACAGCAACTATTGACACGATTCCGCTTGACGCTCAGCAAGGTTTTTGTAATTTTACAACCAACCTTTTATTCACAAACCAATAGCTGGTGGAATATATGACTATCAAAGTAGGTATCAACGGTTTTGGCCGTATCGGCCGTATTGTTTTCCGCGCTGCACAAGAACGTTCTGACATCGAGATCGTTGCAATCAACGACCTGTTGGACGCTGATTACATGGCGTATATGCTGAAGTACGACTCAACTCATGGTCGTTTCAACGGCACCGTTGAAGTTAAAGATGGCCACCTGGTTGTTAACGGCAAAACCATTCGTGTTACCGCAGAGCGCGATCCTGCAAACCTGAAGTGGAACGAAGTTAACGTTGATGTCGTTGCTGAAGCAACTGGCCTGTTCCTGACTGACGAAACTGCACGTAAGCACATCGCTGCTGGTGCGAAGAAAGTCGTTCTGACTGGCCCATCTAAAGATGACACCCCGATGTTCGTTATGGGCGTTAACCACAAAACTTACGCAGGTCAGGAAATCGTTTCTAACGCATCTTGTACCACTAACTGCCTGGCACCGCTGGCAAAAGTCATCAACGACAACTTCGGTATCGTTGAAGCACTGATGACCACCGTTCACGCTACCACTGCAACGCAGAAAACCGTTGATGGCCCGTCTCACAAAGACTGGCGCGGCGGCCGCGGCGCAGCACAGAACATCATCCCATCTTCTACCGGTGCAGCTAAAGCAGTAGGTAAAGTCATTCCTGAGCTGAACGGCAAACTGACTGGTATGGCGTTCCGCGTCCCTACCCCGAACGTTTCTGTTGTTGACCTGACTGCACGTCTGGAAAAACCAGCGTCTTACAAAGAAATCTGTGCAGCAATCAAAGCCGCTTCTGAAGGCGATCTGAAAGGCGTTCTGGGTTATACCGAAGACGAAGTGGTTTCTACCGATTTCAACGGCGAAAAACTGACTTCCGTATTCGATGCTAAAGCCGGTATCGCACTGAGCGATAACTTTGTGAAACTGGTTTCCTGGTACGACAACGAAACAGGTTACTCAAACAAGGTTCTGGATCTGATCGCTCACATCTCTAAATAAGCGTCAGCGATGATTCTGTGAAAAAAGGGCGACGTCATGTCGCCCTTTTTTATTGTTAATTGCAGATTTCTTTTTACAACGAAAAACAATCAAAAAAAGGCACTATCATGCATAACACAATTTTCGCACTTCCCGTCACTCAACAAATTAGCGCAACCCTCAGCCAGCGTCAGTTGGACCAACTCCCTCTCATCGTCGTTGATCATCCTGAAGTGCGCGCGGCAATCGCATTGCAAGGGGCGCATTTACTTGGCTGGCAGCCGAAAAACGAAGCACAGGTGCTCTGGCTGAGCGACAATACGCCTTTTACTCATCACGTTGCTATTCGCGGCGGCGTACCGATTTGTTTCCCTTGGTTTGGCCCTTTCGCCGAGCCTAACCACGGTTTTGCCCGTCTGCTGCCGTGGGAATTTACCGCCCACAGCGAAGATGAGCATGGTGTGCAGCTCACATTCACACTGCGGGACAATGAAGAAACGCGTAAGAGCTGGCCGCATGAATTCACGCTCATCGCACGTTTCAAGCTGGGCAAAGAATGCAGTATTGAGTTGGAAGCACATGGCGATTACAGCATCACCAGCGCGCTGCACACCTATTTCAACATCGGCGACATCAGTGATATTCGCATTACTGGTCTGGGTGAGTCATTTATTGATAAGGTCGATCAGGGCAAGCTGGCAACACAGCAAGGCGATTTGGTCTTTACCGACCGTACAGATCGTATTTATACCCAGCCGCAGGACACCAGTGTGGTACATGATGCGGTATTGAAACGCGCTATCGAAGTACACCATACGCACCATAGCGATGTGGTGTCATGGAACCCCGGCGCAGAACTGTCTCGTACGATTAGCGATATGCCCGATGAGGGATATAAAACGTTCGTGTGTGTGGAAACCGCGCGGATTAACCAACCGTTTGTCGCATCCGCCGAGGCTCCGGCTCGTTTGACGACGGTTATCCGCATCAAGAAATAACCACGGCAATGCCCTAAATATATTGATGTATGGCGACATCATCCGCCATACATCACATGCTTTCGCTTCTGCTACACCACATCCAGATGTTGTTTACGCGTCGGCGGTGGAAAAGCCTGATCCAGTTGCCCAATATCGTCCTCAGACAACACCACGTCCAGCGCTTGCGCATTTTCCTGCACATGCTTTACCGAACTGGCTTTTGGAATGGCGATCACGCCCGGCTGGCGAATTGCCCACGCCAGTAAAAGTTGAGCAGGTGTGATGCTATGTTCGCGTGCGATGCGGTTTACCACCGGATGCGAAAATAATCCCTCACGCAAGCGCCCTGCCTGCGCCAGCGGGCAATACGCCATCACTGGGAGCTGCTGTTGCTGGCACCACGGCAACAAATCAAATTCAATGCCGCGAGAGGCCAAATGGTAAAGCACCTGATTAGTCATGCAGTGCTGTCCGCCACTTAACGACCACAGCTCCTGCATATCCTCAAGGTCAAGGTTGGACACGCCCCACTGGCCGATTTTACCCGCCTGCTGCAATCGCTCCATTGCCGCAATGGTATCCACTAACGGAATGCCGCCGCGCCAGTGCAGCAGATACAAATCAATACGTTCAGTTTGCAGTCGTTTCAGGCTGCGTTCACACGCCTGTATCGCCTTTTCGCCTCCGGCATTGTGCGGGTACACTTTCGATACCAGATAAACGCGGTCGCGACGGCCGCGTATCGCTTCGCCAACCACGTCCTCCGCCCTACCATCCGCATACATTTCGGCGGTATCAATCAGCGTTAATCCAAGGTCGATGCCTGCTTGCAGCGCCGCCACTTCCTGCGCTTTCATTCGGGCATCTTCGCCCATGTACCATGTTCCCTGACCGATTGCCGGTACGCGGGTGTTATCTGGAAAACGAATCGCCTTTGTCACGAGCCCTCCTTGTTAAACCGTCAACGTAACCTGTTTACCGTCAAACCTAACATGGCATTCGGCGCACCATAAATGTGCAAATGGGGTGATATCACCCCATTATTGTACAGCAGATGCACCATGCTTATGAAAAGCATCAGAAACGATAGCTGACGCCCGCGCTCATTAAGATGCTGTGGTTACTATCAACTATCGGGCTGTCTTTCATTTCGTCAGACAGACGGGTGTAACGCCCAACTGCCCAGGCGCTCCAGCTATCGTTAATTTTATAACCCGCACTCAGCTCAAGATACGGAGCCCAACCATCGCCAGGGCTATATTGGTTAAAGCCGGAACGCGCGGACTCCTGTGCGCTTACGCCGTAGTAATACTGGTTCATGTTTTCACTGAACCAGGAGGCACCGATACCCGGGGTAATACTGAGATCGCCCATTGAGAAGCGGTAAAGGTAAGCGGTATCCCACACGAAGCCGTTGCTGTAATCCAGCGTATCACCCGCCAGCACGGTACGAATTTCACCCCAGTCAGCCGTATGACGATAAGCCGCACCCGCCATTAACGTACCGCGGCGTTTGTCCAACTGCTTCATACGCAGATCGTCGCTATCTCCCGGCTTAAACCCTAAAGGCAGGTAATACGCCGTTAAAGAGAAACGATTTACGCCGTCATTCCACAAGTAGTATCCACCACCCAGCCCGCGGAAATAAAAACTTTCACTTTCATAATTCAGTACAGGAAGCGGATAAACGTCATTATCAACACCACGGTACACGGACGTTGAACCCGCAGCGCCAAGACCCAGAGAGACCTCTGCGGCATAGGCTGAAGGCAGGAGCACAGCACCAGAAACCAGTGCGGCCAGCATGCATAGTTGAGGTTTTTTCACAGTTTTCTATTTCCTATTACAGGTAAATATCATGAAACATGATAAGCCAATTACACACGTTCGCGTTCAGGTTATATAAAAATAACATTAACGAATAACCTATATATTCGATAGGTTTTACGTGCGCTAACGTCGGTAATAGGCAGTGTCCTTAAGGCTGAGCGCCCATTCTCTATAATGTTACACGGATTTCCCTGAAAGTGAGTCCTTGAAATATCTTAAAAATACGTCTGTGGACTAGAGGAAATTTTACGGATGCAAACTACGCTTTAATACAGAAGGTGACGACTTCCTGACCAGCAGGCATGAATAAAATCACGACGCTCTAACGCCACAAGTTGGCATAAGGGTTGCTGGACTAAGAAGGTTTATCCTTTCGGGGGCAATACATTAATAGGCATATATTTCACGCGCTCTCTTAATCTGTGCTAATCGACGAAGGACGGGCATCGCTATGAACATATTTGATCACTACCGCCAGCGCTACGACGCTGCCAAGGATGAAGAGTTCACTCTGCAGGAATTCCTTACTATCTGTCAGCAGGATCGCAATGCTTATGCGAATGCGGCTGAACGATTGTTAACGGCTATCGGTGAGCCTGTAATGGTGGATACCGCCCAAGAATCACGTATGTCGCGCCTATTCTCAAATCGGGTAATTGCTCGCTACCCTGCTTTTGAAGAATTTTACGGTATGGAAGAGGCCATCGAACAAATTGTCTCTTACCTGAAACATGCCGCGCAGGGATTAGAAGAGAAGAAACAGATTCTATATCTGTTGGGGCCGGTCGGCGGCGGGAAATCTTCTCTGGCCGAACGTTTGAAAGCGCTGATGCAGCGCGTACCGATTTACATCCTCAGTGCCAACGGCGAACGCAGCCCGGTGAATGACCATCCGCTCTGCCTGTTCAACCCGCAGGAAGATGCCGCGATACTCGAAAAAGAGTATGCCATTCCACGGCGCTACCTCGGTACCATCATGTCGCCGTGGGCAGCCAAACGCCTCCAGGAATTTGGTGGCGACATTACCAAATTCAAAGTCGTCAAAGTATGGCCATCAATTCTGGCGCAAGTCGGGATCGCGAAAACCGAACCCGGTGATGAGAACAATCAGGACATTTCAGCGCTGGTCGGTAAAGTCGATATCCGCAAGCTGGAGCATTTTGCCCAGAACGACCCCGATGCCTACGGCTACTCCGGCGCACTATGCCGGGCAAACCAGGGCATTATGGAGTTCGTCGAAATGTTCAAAGCGCCGATCAAGGTGCTCCACCCATTGCTGACCGCAACACAGGAAGGCAACTATAACGGGACGGAAGGCATTGCCGCCCTGCCGTTCAACGGGATTATTCTGGCGCACTCCAATGAATCCGAGTGGGTGCAGTTCCGTAACAACAAGAACAATGAAGCGTTTCTTGACCGTGTGTATATCGTGAAGGTGCCGTACTGCCTGCGCGTATCCGAAGAGGTCAAAATCTACGACAAGCTGCTGGATCACAGCGAACTGACGCATGCTCCTTGCGCGCCCGGCACGCTGGAAACGCTGGCTCGTTTCTCCATTCTGTCACGCCTGAAAGATCCGGAAAACTCCAGCATCTATTCCAAGATGCGGGTTTACGATGGGGAAAGCCTGAAAGATACCGATCCGAAGGCGAAGTCGTATCAGGAGTATCGCGACTACGCGGGCGTCGATGAGGGAATGAACGGCCTGTCGACCCGCTTTGCGTTCAAGATTCTGTCGCGCGTCTTTAACTTCGATCACAGCGAAGTCGCAGCCAACCCGGTACACCTGTTCTACGTGCTCGAACAGCAGATCGAGCGCGAACAGTTCCCGCAGGAGCTGGCAGAGAAGTATCTGGAGCACCTGAAAGGCTATCTGACGCCGAAGTACGCCGAATTTATCGGTAAAGAGATCCAGACTGCCTATCTCGAATCCTATTCCGAATACGGACAGAACATTTTTGACCGTTATGTTACCTATGCGGATTTCTGGATTCAGGATCAGGAGTACCGTGACCCAGATACTGGCCAGCTGTTTGACCGCGAATCGTTAAACGCCGAGCTGGAAAAGATCGAGAAGCCTGCGGGCATCAGCAACCCTAAAGACTTCCGTAACGAGATCGTCAACTTTGTCCTGCGCGCCCGTGCCAACAATAGCGGCCGGAATCCAAACTGGACCAGTTACGAGAAGCTGCGCACGGTCATTGAGAAGAAGATGTTCTCCAATACGGAAGAGTTGCTGCCTGTGATTTCGTTTAATACCAAAACCTCAACGGATGAACAGAAAAAACATGATGACTTCGTCGATCGCATGATGGAGAAAGGCTATACCCGGAAACAGGTGCGTTTGCTGTGCGAATGGTATCTGCGGGTGAGGAAGTCATCATAATGACGTACGATGCTGGCAACAGCGTTTGGGGGAAACATGGCCTATTTTATTGACCGACGGCTGAACGGCAAAAACAAAAGCACGGTGAACCGCCAACGCTTTCTGCGCCGCTATAAGTCGCAAATAAAACAGTCGATTTCCGAGGCCATAAATAAGCGTTCGGTGACCGACATCGAAAGCGGGGAGTCAGTCTCGATCCCCAATGCAGACATCAACGAACCGATGTTCCATCAGGGCCGAGGAGGACGCCGCCACCGCGTCCACCCGGGCAACGATCACTTCGTACAGAACGACAAAATCGAGCGGCCACAAGGAGGTGGCGGCGGTGGTTCCGGTCAGGGGGACGCCAGTAAAGACGGCGAAGGCGAGGATGAATTTGTCTTTCAGATCTCCAAAGACGAATATCTGGACCTGCTGTTTGAAGATCTGGCGCTGCCGAATCTGAAGAAGACCCAGCATCGGCAGATGACCGAGTACAAAACGCACCGTGCCGGGTACACCGCTAACGGCGTTCCGGCCAATATCAGCGTGGTGCGCTCGCTGCAAAACTCGCTGGCACGCCGTATGGCGATGACAGCAGGTAAACGACGCACGCTGCATGAACTGGAAGAAACGCTGGAACAGTTGGCGCATACCGAACCCGCACAATTGCTGGAAGAGGAACGGCTGCGGCAGGAAATCACCGAACTGCGCCAGAAAATCGCCCGTGTGCCTTTTATCGATACGTTTGACCTGCGCTACAGGAACTATGAGCGCCGGGCTGAGCCGTCGAGCCAGGCGGTGATGTTCTGTTTGATGGACGTGTCCGGCTCGATGGATCAGGCGACGAAAGACATGGCGAAGCGCTTTTATATTCTGTTGTATCTGTTCCTCAGCAGAAATTATAAAAACGTCGACGTCGTCTATATTCGCCACCACACGCAGGCGAAAGAGGTCGATGAACAGGAGTTCTTCTACTCTCAGGAAACGGGCGGCACCATTGTCTCTAGTGCGTTAAAACTGATGGAGGAAGTGGTTCGCGAGCGTTACGATCCGTCGCAGTGGAATATCTACGCGGCACAGGCCTCGGATGGCGATAACTGGGCTGATGACTCTCCGTTGTGTCACCAGATTCTGGCGAATCAGCTTCTGCCGATGGTGCGTTACTATAGCTATATTGAAATCACCCGACGTTCACACCAGACGCTCTGGCGCGAATATGAAACGCTGCGCGATACGTTCGATAATTTCGCCATGCAGCATATTCGCGATCAGGATGATATTTACCCTGTCTTCCGTGAACTCTTCCGTAAACAAACGGTAGGACATTAGCCACATCTCAATCGGCCAGTTATCTGTTAATCGCTAACTGGCTGATTCCTTTCGCAGCAGGTTAATCGCCATTTTCGTGACATTGTCACAAAGATAACGCTTTCCTTCCGCCACGGTGCGGATTACCCTGTCGAGCCCATAAAACGTAGATTTCTGTTTTGTTATGCAACGATTTGTTCTGATCTTACTGGCTCTGGTTCTACTCGGTCCGCTGGGCATTGACATCTATTTACCGCTTATTCCCGCCATCGCTGTGGCGCTGAACAGCCCCGAATCGCTGATTCAGTCTACCGTCGCACTGTTTATTCTGATCATGGGATTAGGCCAACTTCTGGCGGGGCCGCTGGTCGATAAGTACGGTCGACGCCCGATGGCGCTGGCTGGCGTGATGATCTATCTCATCGGTGCGATCATGGCCGCGCTGGCTACCAATGCCACGCTGTTCATCCTCTCACGTCTTTTCCAAGGGCTGGCCGTCTGTTGTACCGCTGTTGCCATTTTCAGCAGTGTGCGCGACAAACTTAACGGTGACGATGCCGCCAGAACCTATGGTTTCCTTAACGGCACGTTGAACATTGTGCCAGCACTGGCACCGCTATTCGGTGGGCTTTTGGCCGAAGCCTTCGGCTGGCGTGCGCCCTTCTGGTTCCTGGCGGGCTACAGCATCGTGGTTCTGGCTCTCGTCATCCGTTTCCTTCCCGAAACGCGACCAGCTTCAACGCTGCCCGTACATGGCTTGCCGCTACGCCAATACGCACGTTTGTTATCCGAACGACACTTTCTCGGATTTGCCTCAGTCAACGCGGGCGCGATGGGGATGGCGTTAACCTATGTCACCTTCTCTCCCGTGGTATTGATGAATGACGCCCAGCTCACGCCGCTTGAGTTTTCGATTGCCTTCGGCGTAAACGGTTTTTGGATCATGCTGGTCAGCTTCTTTGCGAATCGTATTATCCGCAAAGTCGGTCGGCCACGCTGTCTGGCTATCGGTAGCCTGCTGATGGGGACGGGTTTTCTTTCGCTGCTCAGCGGCGTCGTTCTCTTACCCGAAGCGATGCAAGATACCTGGCCAACCTACATGCTGCCCGTTGCGCTGGCCTGTGCCGGTCTGGCATTTTTGATCGGACCGTCCACCAGCTATGCGCTGGAACCTTATTCCAATGAGGCGGGAATTGCATCGGCGATGGTCGGGTTTGTGCAAATGGCGGGCGGTGCAGCGCTGGGACTGATCGCGATGGCACTCCCTCTGCCGTCAAAAATATCACTGGCGCTGGTGATGCTCTGTGCAGCCCTATTGGCGATACGCGCTCGTCTGCTCACGCGGAACCATAAGGGCAGCATTACATCGCTGCCCCGTAGTTAATCAAAATACCGATACGCTAACGCGTATACCTCTCCACGGACAAATCATCGGACGCAATCTCCGGTGATTTGTCCGACAGAATATCCGCCAGTAATTTCCCCGATCCGCAGGCCATCGTCCAGCCCAGCGTGCCGTGCCCCGTATTCAGATACAGATTTTTCAACGGTGAGCGCCCTACCAGCGGCGTGCCGTCTGGCGTCATCGGGCGCAACCCCGTCCAGAATGTTGCTTGCTCAATCGGGCCGCAATGAGGATAGAGATCGCGCACCACCATTTCCAACGTTTCACGGCGCTTGGGATTCAGTTCAGTGTTGAAGCCCACAACCTCTGCCATTCCTCCAACGCGGATGCGGCGATCAAAGCGAGTAATTGCCACTTTGTACGTTTCATCCAGCACCGTAGAAACCGGTGCCGAGGCATCATCTGCTAGCGGGATCGTCAGCGAATAGCCTTTCAGCGGATAGACAGGAATATCGAACCACTGGCGCAAAAGTCCCGTGGAATAAGAACCGCAGGCCATCACATAGGCATCTGCCGTGATGATTTCGTCGTCGCACTGCACGCCCGTCACGCTCTGCCCTTCAACCCGCAACTGACGAATGTTACGCCCCAATTTAAAGGTGACGCCGGCCTCGGCGGACATCGCCGCCAGTTGGCGAGTAAACAGCTGGCAGTCTCCTGTCTCGTCATGCGGTAAACGTAGCCCGCCAGTCAGTTTACCCGCCACGTTCGCCAGCGCAGGTTCAACCGAGGCTAGCTCATGGCGAGTCAACAGTTGATACGGTACGCCAGCCTCTTCCAGCACGGCGATATCTCGTGTCGCATTGTCATATTGCTGTTCAGTGCGAAACAGTTGCAGCGTTCCCCCTTGCCGGCCTTCGTACTCGATACCGGTATCCTGCCGCAGCGCTTGCAAGCAATCGCGGCTGTATTCCGCCAGACGCACCATCCGCGCTTTATTCGTTTTATAGTGGCGCGCATCGCAGTTGATCAACATTTGCCACATCCAGCACAGTTGTGCCGCCGTAAAGTCAGGCCGGATGGCCAGCGGTGCATGGCGCTGAAACATCCACTTTATCGCTTTCAGCGGTATTCCCGGCGCAGCCCAAGGCGCAGCATAGCCGGGGGAAATCTGTCCGGCATTTCCAGCACTGGTTTCCAACGCAGGCTCCGGTTGCCTGTCGATTACGGTAACATTATGCCCTGCCTGCGCAAGATACCAGGCGGTACTTACGCCAACGACGCCACTTCCCAGAATCACAACCCGCATGCTACCGCTCTCCCTTTATTTCCGTTAAAGACCGTCTAATCTACTGGAAAAATGCTTATTTGATGGAATAAAACACTAGTTAAAAGGTGAAACTGAAGACTACTCTAGCATTTAGGAAAGAATTGTCACCCGCTTCGACGATAGCATTTATCTATCCCCGTCATACTTCACGTTGCATGTGCGTTGGCTGCGCGACGCGGCCCACTTGCGTGTGCCTCACCCGAATCACTTACTCAACTGATGATCGTAACGAAATAACTGTGAAATCATTCACAAAATGCGTATTCACTTTTTAGCTGGAAAGCATAAGAAAAATAAAAAAGATGAAAATGTTAAATACCAAATGAATTAATAAGTTAGTCGGGTTGGCTATTTTTAAATAGTGATAACCATCACAACAATCGAATCAACAACATGACTGTCAAGACACTCGACCCCGTAGTTAAATACAATTTTGCGACATTCATCAAAAAAACGCCTTATCAGTTTAATAACATTGTGTTCACACGATGGTTATTCATATTTCCAGAGGGCGATGATGAAAATTGGATTAGTCATTAGCGGCGGTGACGTTAGCGGAATAAATAACTTCATCTTTCAGGTGAATAGAATGACTGCCTCCGACATTGTCATTTTCGATGGTGGCATTAATGGTCTTATCGATAACTGCTGTAAAGTCCTTACTCGCCGCGATTTAGTGGATTATTCCCTCTCAGCCATGCCTTTGATCACCTCTGGGAGAAAAAGCGGAAAATGTAGAAAAACGGATTATGAGCAAATCGTCAAAAACATTCAAAAACAAAAAATCGACGCGCTCATTATGGCTGGAGGAGATGGCTCATTCCAATTTCTAAAAGAATTAAGTCACTATGGTATTCATTGCTATGGCGTAGGAATGACGATTGATAATGATATTTCAGGCAACAGCTATACGATCGGTTTTTCTACCGCCTGTGAGCAGGTAATGAGTGAAGTAGAAAAATTGCGCAATACAGGCCGTGGACTACAAGGACGGGTATTCATGATTGAATTACTCGGCGGTTATTGCGGTGAATTAACATTGCAGGCGGCATTAAAGAGCAATGCAGATGTCGCACTCATTCCAGAATCACCGTGGGATATTGATAAATTATCACACTGTATTCGGGAGAAAATCAAAGAACAAAACAGCGTAATCATTTTATGCTCTGAAGGCTATACCCATGAATATACGCCTGGCTTTCAGGGCGCTATCGACACCATTATCAAAAAACTAGAGCATAAGATTGGTATCCGTATCCGAAAAACTATTTTGGGATACGGTTTACGAAATGGCGCGCCCACCGGGGAAGAAATTATTCAGGGCACCCTGTTAGCAGAAGAAGTGGTTCGGTGTATTAACGCCGGACTCACCAATAAAATCATCATTATTAATAATAACAACAAGGCCATTCCTATCGACCTGGAGGATTCCGAACGACGTTTGGTTGATGTTGACAGTCACTTTTACAAGCTCGCGAAAGCTCATCATCTTATATGAGGCCATGATTATGTTGAAAGTACTTTGCGTTTGCGGCTGTGGATTAGGTTCCAGTTTCGCTATCGAAATGAGTGCGAAATCCGTACTAAAAAAACTGGGGATTGATGCAGAAATAAATCACACCACGATTTCAGAAGCGTCGGCCTTCAATTATGACGTTATTCTAACTCAGAAAATATTTGCTGACATTCTGAATAGTGATGCCAGTGAAGATGAGAAAAAAAGAATCATCATTCTTAATAAACTGACCGACAAAGATGAAATAGAAGAAAAAATTTTAGCGTATATCCAGGCTCATCAATAGCATGAGGTGAAAAATGAATACCGTTATCAATTTCATTGTGAAAGATTTATTAGGCCAGGCATCTATATTAATCGCGCTGATCGCCATGATCGGATTAATTTTACAGAAGAAATCGGTAGGGAAAACAGCAGAGGGGACGTTCAAGACACTGCTCGGTTTCCTCATCATGATGGCGGGGATTAACATCATCGTCGATACCCTGACGTATTTGAACAGCATCTTTACTCAAGGCTTTGGCATGAAAGGCTACATCACCGATGTTGCCGCCATCGCCGGGCTGGCAAACCGCGAGCTCGGGTCAGAAGTCGCGTTAACGCTCATGGTGATCTTTGCCGTTAACATCCTTATCGCGCGAATCACCCCCTTTAAATATATCTTCCTGACGGGACAGGCTCTGCTGTGGATGGCAACAATCGGTACCGTAATCGGCTATAAATCGGGCTTGACCGGCGCGACACTGATCCTAACCGGAGGCATATTTGGCGGCATTATGGCGGTACTGATGCCAGCGCTGGCGCAGCCGATTGTCCGTAAAATCACGAATTCCGATGATGTTGCGCTGGGACATTTTTGTACTATCGGGTATTTGGTGCAGGCCGCCGTCGCTCGGGTCGTCGGTAAAAACTCCAAATCCACGGAAGATTTAGCGCTGCCTGATAATTTCAAATTCTTGCAAGATACCTACCTGTCGATGGCCGTCGTCATGGTGCCGATGTATCTCATCCCCGCCGTGGCAGCGGGACCGGCCTACATCGCGCAGTACGCCAATGGCGTCAACTATCTGATGTATTCCTTCATGCAGTCCATGCAGTTTGTCGCAGGCGTTTTCGTTCTCTACAGCGGTGTACGTCTGTTGCTTAATGAACTGGTTCCCGCCTTTCGAGGTATCGCTATGCGTCTGGTGCCTAACGCCAAACCCGCGTTGGATTGCCCGGTACTCTTCCCTTATGCGCCCAACGCCGTGATTGTCGGGTTCCTGGCGACCACCGTCGGTTCCATTCTGGGGATGTTGATCTTCCCGATGTTTGGGCTGGCAATGATTTTGCCAGGGTTATTAACCAACTTCTTTGCGGGCGGAACCGCCGGTATTTTTGGTAACGCGCTGGGAGGACGACGTGGTGCCGTCATCGGCGGTGTCGTTCATGGCCTTTTCATTACGCTGTTGCCCGCTATTCTGGTGCCATTACTGGAAGTTTTCGGCTTTACTGGCGTCACCTTCAGTGATTCCGATGTCATCAGTACTGGCCTGATATTAGGACACGCCTTCCAGCAAGACTGGTTATTTGTCGCCGCCTTTGTCGCGTTCGTTGCTTTTATTGCTTTTATTGCGAACCGTAAACTATCGCAATAGCGCACTGGCCTGTCGTCATGATGCAAATAGCTTAAGGAGTCACTATGTTTTCTCTGCTCAAACGCTTTTTATCCCCTGGTCCCTCTTCCGACCATCGCGATAATACGAATGACAATCGCGTCAGGGAAATGGAGGAAGAATTAGCGGAACTTGAATCTCGTTTAACACAAAACCCGGGGCATAGTGAAACGCAAAAAGCGCTAATGATTAAATACAATCAGGCCATTCAGTTATTTTCTTCACATTCTGACTATCGGGAACGCGTTGATCGTATTTTTATTCAGATAGATGAACTCAGAAATACCATTCGGAAAAATATATGAGGTTTTATGAGCATAAAAAATTTCCTGTTGCAGCACAATTGCATTCAACTCGGTGTGATATGCAAGACATGGGAAGAGGCTATTTATTGTGCCGCGCAACCCTTAATCAGCGCCGGGTATATTACAAATGAGTATCCTATCGCGGTGATAGAAAACACGAAGGAATACGGCCCTTATTATGTTTTTGATGAAGGAGTCGCTATTCCTCATGCGCGCCCTGAATGTGGCGTTCGGGAGAATTGTTTTAGCCTACTGACGTTACAGACGCCGCTCTCTATTCACGGAAGTGAGCCGGTGGATATTTTAATTATGTTCGGTGGCGTTAACAGTGATGCGCATATTACGGAAGGTATCGCCTCAATCGTCAACCTATTAGAAAAGGACGACATGCTCTCTCGTATTCGATGTGCCACCACATCAGATGATATTGTCGGAGTCTTATGAAAAAACTTATTTTAGTCAATGGCATTCCCGCATCAGGGAAAAGTACGGTAGCGCGTATCATTGCGGATGAATTGAGCCTCCCACGCTTAAGTCTCGATGAAATAAAAGAGCCGTTCATGATGCAGTTCAGCGACACGATTGACCGAACGTTAAACAGAAAATTAGGGTATGCCGCGTATCAGGCCATGTTTAATATCGTTAGACAGGCTCCTGACAATAGTATTCTGATTCTTGATGCGTGGTTCGGTTTTCGCGAAAAATCACTATTACAGCACTATCTGGTTTCGTGTGACATCCAGCATGCGCTTGAGATATGGAATGCCATCTCACCTGACCGGGTGGCTGAGCGATATCAAACCAGAATGAATGAAAGAATAAAGGGTCATCCCGGCAGTGAGTATCTGCCGGAATTAATTTCACTCGCGCATCAGGCACAGCCGATGGGTATGGGAAAATGTTACACGGTTGATCAGGATAAGGACATTAATTATCAGGAATTAATTCAATGGATAAAAACACACCTGGATTAATCGCTTATTTACATTAATTTTATGAGGGTAATTATCATGAACACCATGACAACCGCTGAGCATCGGGGATATCAATTAATTTGTAACGCAACGGGGGCAATGATGGTTATTGCCTGCGATCAACGTGGCGGCATGCGAACTTTATTAGCACCGACATCAGAAGCACAGGCTGCGATTACCAATGAGACATTAGGAAAAACAAAATATGACATCACTCGCTATCTGGCAGCTGAGGCAGGCTGTGTCCTGGTTGACCCGATCTGCGCCATACCGGGTCTTATAGATGAAAAGATTTTGCCCCGCGATACGGGCCTGCTTATCGGGCTTGATGCGTCAGGGTGGGAAACAACGCCAGAAGGCTACCGGATCTCCACGATGGTTGACGGCGTAACGGCACGTAAAGTCCGTGAATGGGGTGCCACCGGCGGAAAAATCATGATCTACCTTCGCCCGGATATACCAGATGCCAATACCCGTAACCTTGCCACACTCCGTAAAGTGATTCAGGATTTTGCGCAGGAAGATTTACTGCTCGTCGTCGAATTTCTGACCTACTCTCTGGAAAATGAATCTCGCGAAGCCTATACCCGCCTCTTGCCAGAACTCATTCCGGCAGGCTGTCAGGCCTGTATCGATCAAGGCGCGAAAGTCTTAAAGATTCCTTATCCTGGGTCTGATGAAGCCTGTGCGCGCGTCACCACACTCTGCGGTAACATTCCCTGGGCCGTCCTGTCTGCGGGTGTCGATCACGCCACCTTTCTCCCTCAGGTAGAAAGTGCGTTGAAAAATGGCGCTTCTGGTGTGATTGCCGGTCGTTCACTGTGGAAGGATTGCATCTCGCTCGATCGCAACGTTTCTAAAGAGAAGCTGTCTACCATTGCCGTTTCCCGCCTCAACGATATTCAGGCGCTGTTAAAACGGTATCAACACCGCTAAATGAGTAAACGTCAGGCAGGTTAGACGAAGTATGACGAAAACAGGGATGTGTCATTCCCTTTCCTAACGCGATGTGGGAATGACACCTCTCTAGAATGACACTTCTCTATATAGTTATGCGCGAGAAAAGCGCGGTATGCCTAACGCAAGCCAAGGTATCCTAGCGCCTCTGCGATTTGATGCGTGATGTCTTCGTCTTCCTCAAATGCTGCGCCAAATGCATCACGGGCGTACATTTTACGTTGAGATTCGGTAATCTTGCGATCAATGACATCGTCAGCCAATCCAGATGAACTCACCTCCTTCAGTGCTTGTGCAAAACAGTCAATCGCATAATCCCGTTCCTGTGCACCGAATGCGAAATTGATCATATGGGTACCGCCACACTCCAAAAACAAGCCGGAGGAAAAGCAAGACGCGGTGACAGCATCTGCAAGCGCCGCGCTGGAAAATACCGTTTTGAACATCAACGGGGCACCAGTGACCCACAGCGGGAAACCGATTTTATCCGCCGCGTTTTGCATCCCCTGCATCAGCTCAGCCCCCACCGCACAGGCCGTCTCGTGAGGTTTTTCCTCTTCAAGGATACGTAACACGGTAAGGGCGGCCGCCATCGGCGTGACTTCCTTATTGTAAGTTCCAGCCAAGCCTGCGGCATCATAGGCATTGATGATATCCGCCTTTCCCGCCACGCAAGAAAGCGCATGACCGTTGGCTAACCCTTTACTGATGACCACCAAATCAGCGGACACACCTGCGCCATTCAGACCGGCTGCGCCGTAGCGCAGACCCGACATCACTTCGTCTAATATGAATGGAACGCCGGCCTGTTTACACAGTTGATACATTGCCTGAAAATGGCTCTCGTCATACCAGCCAGGCTCTGGCGTCACAATAACGCCCGCGATACAGTCTCTGGCATGTTCCAACAGTTGTGATAACGCGGATAAGTTGTAGCCAAAATGAAAAACTTCCGTCTGTTTATCGAAACAGGCTTTGCCGAAAAGACGATGCCAGTCGTGCCATCCATGATACCCACTGGATAAAATAATACGTTTCCCAGTATAAGCTCGCGCCATCCTTATCGCCGCAGACGTTCCATCCGACCCGGTACGGAAGAAAACAGCTTTTTCTGCCGCCGGATAGCGGTCGATAAGACGCTCTGCCAGTTCAATACGCTGCGGAGACAGCGTGGTCGGAAATATCGTCCCTCTCTGGGTGAGTTGCTCGATTACGGCGTTATCGATATCCTCCCGCCGATAGCCAAACAGCGTCGTGCCATTAGACGATGTCATATCCAAAATAGCGCGCTCATCGCAGTCCTTTAACCACGCCCCTTGTGCACTATTGACGACAAACGGGGGACGCGCTTCTACGTCATACTGCTTTGCCGCTGTTGACGACATTGCTCTCAATAGCAGATGTTTATTATCCATTTCAGTGTGCTCCATGATTATTTCCCTCTTCACCTTAATCCAGTGCGATTGCCATTCTGCGTGCGTTAGCCATGATGGTGTGCGTTGGATTCCAGTTACCCGCAAAATTCATTACGGACGCATCCATAACGTAAATGTTGTCATAGCCATGCACCTTGCCGACGAGATCGACAACTGAACGCGCAGGATTTTTTCCAGCACGAGCCGTGCCATGCAGGTGCGAACTGCCTTTTCTGTACTGCGGAACTTCACGTTCAATGGATGTTGCGCCAGCCTGACGTAATATGTCGTCAGCCCGATCGGCTAAAAATGCAAAACGGGCTTGATCATTTTCAGTATTTTTATAGTGGAATCTGATTAATGGATTACCAAAGACATCTTCTTCATCATCCAGTGAAATACGGTTATGCGACCAGGCCTCTTCTCCGGCAAGGTAGTGGATGCGCAAATGACCAATATTTTTTTCTGGGAAAGGCGAAGCCGCCTCATAAATCAGTCCCCCCATGCCAGTAGGCACGTCTGGAGCCTGATAGAACGCATCGGTATAGACTGTCGCTGGCGCACCCTGATGGGGCGCCCCTAAATCGGCTTGTTGCATCCACAGCGGATTGGAACCAATTGAATAGCCACTGATTTTAAATGACAGTCCCCTTCCAACCAGATCGTAATCATTGCCAATACCCTGGGGCGCATAGTGGGACTTAGAGCGCATGAGCAACGCACTTGATTGGATTGCATTGCCGCAGCAAATGACGTTCTCGACCGGCACGCTTAAGTGTTGAGAGGAGAAAGGGATATAACATTCGACTGAACCCGCATGCCCCTGTTTGTCCAGGACGATTTTTTTGACTACACAGCCGTACAACAGCGTAATGCTGCCCTTCAACGAGGTATCGTCGAGCACCGAGCGTGTGAAAACCGAGGCCTTCGCCCCTACTGGGCAAGAGCGGCTATCGCAGGCAGCACAATAGCTGCATCCTCCGTCTTTGCCGGGTTGAAGGATAGCGAGCGGCATATTCTTAGGTTGATAGTCCAATACGGACATTGCCGCGGCTATCTTGATGCCGCGAGCGCTGACGGGATAGCGCCCCATTTCAGTGATTCCCATCAGCGTTTCGACATAGTCATAATGCTCATTCAGGTCCTGAAGCCCGATCGGCCAATCCATTTCCATATCGGAGTTCAAATAGCGACTCGCGTGCATATCTGCATCACGATAACGAAAAGTAATCGCGGAATAGAACTGCATTCCCCCACCGACGCAGCACGCCGTCCACGGATTACCGTCTGCAATATGGTCTTCCGTTATGGCTCGGCTAAATACGGATTGATGCGTGGTAAGCACTGCGCCCGGCGGCGCATGCGCACCAAGTTCCAAAATGAGAACATGTTTGCCTTTCTCAGCTAATGTTCTGGCAACCATTGAGCCTGAAGGGCCAGAACCCACTACGACAGCGTCGAATTGGTCGAATCGTCCCTGATAGGCGGCGATGTGCTGAATTATCGTCACAATATTTGCTCCTTTTTCAATAGGCCTGCCACCAACTGGCCCAATACGATCGCGATGGTTAACGTAATGACTGCCTGGTTATTCACCACGACCAGTAATAATTAAACCTTTTTCAATGACTACAGATGCGCAGCATCGCCGGCGAATGCACCGAGTCGCTCGCGCAGCGGCGTGTTAGTCGGTCTGACCTTCCGTAAATCAGTGAGAAACGTTCCATACCAATCAGCGATCGTGTTCTTATTTAACACTTGCATCATTGCCCGATGTCGGGCTTTTCGTTCTGACAAAGACATCGTCAATGCGCGGTCTAACGCCATCGCGACCTCATCGGCATCATGTGGATTCACCATGAGTGCGGCATCGAGTTCCTGAGCCGCACCGGCAAAGCAGGAAAGAATCAATACTCCAGGGTTATCAGCATCTTGGGCGGCAACATACTCTTTGGCGACGAGATTCATACCATCACGCAATGGCGTCACCAGACCGACACGAGCCTGACGCATTAACCCTGCAAGGCAGGCGCGTGAACAGCTTTGGTTTAAATAATTCAGCGGGAGCCAGTCAACATCACCGAAGCACCCATTAATTCGGCCAACCTCGGCGTTGAGCTGCTGATGGATTCGGCGATAGCAGGTAAGATCTTCTCGTGTAGCCGCCGCCATTTGGACAAACTGTACCTGGCGTCGATAATCAGGATACGTCTCCAAAAAACGTTCATAGCCTTGAAAACGCTCAGGGAGTCCTTTGGAGTAATCAAGCCTGTCAACGCCAAAAATCACCTGAGTCTCTGGCGCTTGGTGTGAATGCCCCTTCAGGATCGCATTTTGCTGATGATCCTCTGCCATCTTCGTCACCGCGTCAGGCGCAATGCCGATAGGATAAACCCCCGTAGGAGGTACACCCTGATTGACATTGAAACGACGAGCATAATCCAGAAACGCCTGATGATCGGTTTCTGTCTGGAATCCCACCAGATCGTAATCGGCTAAGTAGCCAAACAGATCGTGGTGTGGGGGAATCGTTCTTGCTATCTCCGCACAGGGAAAAGGCGTGTGCAGAAAAAAACCGATACGGTTGCGCACTCCCAACTGACGACACGAATTAGCAAAGGGGATGAGATGATAGTCCTGCACCCATAACAAATCATCTGGACGCAATAAGGGAATTAATTTTTGGGCTAATAATGTATTAACCTGACAATATCCCGCGTAGTCATTGCTATTATAATTAGCTATATCAGTACGATAGTGAAAAACAGGCCACAACATGCTATTTGCAAAACCGCAATAGTACTGCTGGAACTGCTGACGGGTGAGACTCGTCGTGACAAACGTGATCTCCCCCTCTTCCTGGATGGATAATTCGCCAGCATCATCTTTGATTTCCCCATTCCAGCCAAACCAAAGCCCACCAATCTGACGTAGCGCATCCAGTAGACCGCTAGCGAGACCACCGGGACAGCCATTTTTTGCTGGAGAGGCGACGCGATTGGAAACAACAATCAGGCGATTCATTGTGGGTAGCCTCCCTTATGCGATAAGGGAGAATTTGGCTCAGAAGTAACGTGGCGGAGCCAATTTTCAACGCTTTCGGGGCTGGCCAGTCGATGACTTGCGCACGTTTCCCCTTGACCCACTTTGATGCCAATACCACCCAGCGTCTGAGCAGCCGAAAATCCGACCTCATCAGGTAAGTCGTCACCGACAAAAACGGGGATTCTACCGAGAAAAGGCGGCTGTCCCATAAACTCATGCAGTGCAGCGCCTTTATCAACCTCGCGAGGTTTAATTTCAACGACTTCCTTACCAGGTT
This sequence comes from Pectobacterium actinidiae, assembly GCF_000803315.1. Lineage (NCBI taxonomy): Bacteria > Pseudomonadati > Pseudomonadota > Gammaproteobacteria > Enterobacterales > Pectobacteriaceae > Pectobacterium > Pectobacterium actinidiae. The sequence continues at coordinate 2,150,487 of NZ_JRMH01000001.1, read as the reverse complement.
GCAACGCAAATTGCGGATAGTCTGCAATTAAACGCTTCACCCTCATCCGCACGTCATCCCCGCTCTCAGGACAGGCGCGAAAATGTATCGTCATGGCAATTTGGGCTTTTTTTTCCAGACAAACCCCGGGGAAATCCGCAGCCAGCAAGCGTAACTGCTGAAGCAGTTTTTTCGGTAAATACGTTTCAGATTGCCAAAGCGTTCCACAGGCATACCGCTTTTGAGCGCCGTGTACCGCCGCCGCCGGACATTTAAGAGGGGATAATAGCTGGTCAATATCCACCATGCTGCGCCCGGATATCACCGCCATCGCCCCACTCATAAATGAAAGTCGTGTCAGCAAGCGCAAACGCTCGGAGGGTATTTTTACCTGTTCCGGGCGCTGACAAATGTCGGCCAGCGTTCCGTCGATATCAAAGAAAAATGCGTGTTTATCCGGCCTAATGCTTGCTAGCTCATCGGTAAAAGACATATTTTACTCCTCGCTGAGATAATGACGTCCCTTTTGCTACATCTATTTTCACCTAGCCAATACACAGACACTGCCTATAACCATCAACGTAACGCATTAATATAATTATATTAATCAACCCAATCGAACCATAATAAAATGCTATTTGACAAATACATGCACACCACTCTCAAATTCACTTGTTTTTAATATCATTAAAAGCCATTAATATCATGAAGTTATGAATTAAAAATAGAGTGAAAAATAATTAACAAGCTATTATTTATCACTGAATGTTGCCAACCTACCCGTCACATCGCGTAATTATTATTTAACCTCCTTAAGAAAAATTTCAACATAAATTAACAATAAATTATATATTGACCTGTCAAATAACAAATGATAGAAATTTTTCACATTGCTATGGAGATGACGAAAGGGAAATTAAAACTGACATTGCTAATTATTTTCAAACCATATTAATGGTTATTCAGGGGGGAATTATTTTTCCAAAATATGGAACACTGAGAATATTGATATCCCCTGAATAATTCGAGTTGCGTGACAAAACGTTAGCGTCTGAACAACGCTATGCGTTGGGACAGGATGTCTGATATTTCATCCCCAGGAGCTTACTCAGGTAAGTGGCTGAGGTGAGTAACGACAAATTGGCTAAGCCAATTTGAACGCCGCTTGTGGCGGCTCTTCAGGGCGAGGCTCAGAGATGAGCCGAGTATTGCCAACGCACAAGCAGCTTGAAGTATGTCGGGTATAAATACTGTTTAATAACAAAAGGATATGTTATGGCTGACTGTAAATCTCATGTATTGACCTCCAACCCGGTTCTCTTAGGCGGAGAAAACCGTTCAGGCACCACGCTGCTCAGCGTAATTCTTGATTCTCACTCCGATCTGGTCGTTGGGCCCGAACTCGATTTTACAGAGCCCGTCAACCTTGGCCCTCACATTCTAAACGCATGTAATTTTATCGATATCAACGAGAAACAGCTGATAGGCGCAACAAAAGAAAGCATCGATCCTGAATGGTTTGACGGCGTACACTTCATCATTCAATGCGAGCGTTTTGGTCTGAACCGCGACGATCTTAGAAATCTGGTAAACAATGCGATGTCCGCGTGTGACAGCGATCTTACCTCTTTAGACGATCGTTGCTATCTAATTAATTTAATTGGAGAACTTCGGCGCCAGCAAACCGGAGCAAAACGCTGGGGTTTGAAGCTCCAAAGAAGGATCAAAGATGTTAGAGACTATGCCACTATCTGGCCTAACGCAGATTTTATTCATATCCTCCGTGATGGACGCGATCTTGCCGCCTCTCATTTAAAGACAGTCCCTGAATGGGGCTATCAGACGATAGAGGAAGCCGCATACGGCTGGTTAGAGATAGTAGCCAACGCGCATCGTTCCGCGCCGAACGCGCGATATCAAGAAATCAGATACGAAGATCTGGTCATGACGCCTCAAATCGTCATTAAGCAGATGATTGATTTCATTGGATTAGAATGGGATGACGGTTTACTACGCCATTCAGACCTTGCTCACTCTCTTTTTGAAAAACCCTGGGGACACCCCTCTGCCGAGTCGGCAAGCAAGCCAGTTTATACTGGCCGCAATGGTCGCTACCGTCAGGATCTTACCCAAGAGCAAATTGAAAAGTTCGAACTTATTGCAGGAAAAGAACTACAACGTTTAGGTTACAGCCTAGCGATAAACAGCTAGCTTTTCAGGGTTCGACGCGCCATGCATGATTTAACAAACAAGGCAAAGCGGATCCCCGCGGGTTTTCATCTTCTTCTGTCCGGTCAGGTTCTCTCCCTGACCGGCGCGCAGATAACAACACTCGCGCTCCCACTCACCGCTATTCATTTAAACCACGCCAATTCGTTTGAAACCGGGATATTACTCGCCTGCGGTCGTATGCCCTATTTGCTGTTAGGGTTGTTTGTCGGACTACTGGTTGACAACGTATCACACAGGCTACTTTTGATGGCGGCGAATATGGTTATAGCCTTGGTGTTGTCAACGATCCCTCTGGCAGTTTTCTGGAACGGACATGTCAGTATGTTTCACCTCTATACCGCGGCAACGCTCGTTGGCGCCGCCATGGTGATTACGGATATCACATTTCTATCCTGGGTGCCTGCCATCGTTCCGCATACGCTGTGGGTAAAAGCACAGAGCAGGCTAGAGTTAGGACAATCAGCAGCGATGATTGTTGGCTTGCCACTCGCCGGTTGGCTGATTGCAACGTTCTCAGCGCCTACCGCGATTGTAGCGAATATAGTCGCGTTGATGCTGATGACCGCATTACTCCCTTACGTGACGACAGGATCGCAGCCCGGCACGTCGATGGCTCCACACGCGACGCCTCAGGCACCGCGCGCGACTTCTTCAGGTACATTGAGACGCATCCTCACTGGAGCAATTGAAGGTGCACAATTCTTGTTGCATACTCCCCCCCTTCGCGCAGCCACGTTCGCCACGGCTACACTGATCTTTTTCTATAGCGCCTACTCTGCTTTATTCATTCTTTATCTATCAGGAAGCCTCCAACTCACACCAGAGAAAATTGGCATTGTGACCAGTTTCGCCGCGGTAGGAAGCGTGACGGGAGCATTACTTTCCGGCATCGCCGCAAGATGGCTAGGGCTGGGACGCGTGCTCGTCACCGCCATTATTATCAGCGCCGGCGGTGCGCTGCTTTGCCCATTACTGCAAGGGGAAATCACAGTAGGTCTTTCTCAATCCATCATGTGGTTTGGCATGCAGATCTATAACGTTCATCAGGTTCCGATCCGTTATACCCTTTCTCCCGCAGCTATTCATGGACGGATAAACGCAAGTATCCGCACGCTGGTTTGGGGACTGGCGCCGCTAGGTGCAGTACTGGGCGGAGCATGCGGAACGTTTCTGGGTATACGGTTATCCCTCTTATTTGCCGCTATCTTGATGGCGCTGGCCGCCATATGGATTGTCTTATCCCCATTGTGGAAAGTTCGGACGCCTCAGTTGAGTCAGAAACCAGGTTGAATTGCCGCGCTTACTCGACAACGCACTTCACAGAGATTAAGGAAAAGATCATGAAGTTTATCAATATGCCGTCACTGACTCTCCCACCAGGCCGTCTTACCGTCTGGCGAGCAGAAGCCCCGCCAATGTCGGATGCGAGATGGGTTCGCGATCGGCGACGCGCTTCCTGTATTCAGGAGGCGAGTATCATGGGAGCCCTTGAGGAACAGCGGGAAGGGAGAGCATCGGCATCCTGGCTAAGTTGTACCTTTACTCTGCCGGAGCCGCTCGATCAGGCGGCATTCACCAAAGCCCTGTGTCACTGGACCGATCGTCATGAAACACTGCGCAGCCATCTTAGACTTTCTGCGACCCCAACGGCGCACACACAGTTGGAACGCCTGACCTTGGAAACAGCGGCGATCAAGGTGGATGCCAGCTTTATTGGTCATTTCAGCAATACCGGCGATCTCGTCCACCAATTGGAGCAGTTATTCAACGACAGCGTTAGTCCACTCAACTGGCCTGGCTATCTGTTTACCACGATCCAGCACGCGAGAGCGACAACCGTCTGTGTCGCCGTTGATCATACATTGATAGACGGTTATTCACTCTTTGAACTTCCGGCTGAGCTCTCTCTTTTATACCATGCGGCGATCTCCGCCGATAACACCCCGCTCACTCTGCCTCCCGCTGCCAGTTATCTCGATTTTGCAGAAGCAGAACGAAGCGCATCTGAAGCGCTGACCGCCGATCACGAAGGGATCATTCGTTGGCAGCGCTTTGTCAATAAGTCAGGGGGCCATTTGCCTCCTTTCCCCATTCCGCTAGACAGACCAGAAAATCCGTTAATTGCGCAGCATAGCGGGCACATCATGGTGATGAACAAAAATGACGCAAACGCATTTAGCCGCATCTGTCGGGCCGCCAGTGGAGATACCTTCTCCGGGCTGTTAGCGTGTCTGGCTAAATCCGTTCATGATAAAACCGGACAGTATGAATTTCGGACGATGATTCCCTGTCAAACCCAATCGGGAAACAGAAAGCCGTCGATGGGCTGGTACGTGGGGATGTCTCCATTTGCCTGCCGAATCGATGGTTCAAGCCCATTCTCGTCGGCACTCGCCCACGCGGTAACGGGCCTCAAGGGAATAAAGACGTTGGCACAAATACCCATAACCCGTGTCGCCGAACTGATCAACCAACCGCTTCGCGATCCTTTCATGATCTCATATATGGATATGCGTCGTACGCCAGGTTCACGTCACTGGTCTGAGTGGCAAGTTGCTACAGCCTACTGCACCAGCGTCGACCCTGAAGAAGTGTGCTTATGGTTCATTCGCACGCACGATGGACTTTTCCTTAATTATCGTCATCCTGCGTCTGAGCAAGCGAGCCATGTCATATCGCAATACCTTGCTCAAACCAGAAAGCGACTTGATAGCGTCGTGAGCACAGGATGCTGGCTGGATGAGGGAAAGCAGTGAGGTTGCGATAACGAGATAACCTTCTTGCTACGCTCAATTCGTCAATTGCCGCGTTTCCAAAGCTCAGCTATAACTAAATGAACAACGATGATTTTTTGACAGGAGCCAGCGGGAAGGCAGTAAACGAGATCTCACGTACAGACTTGTTATGTTAGGGGGCGCGCTGATGGCTATATCGACGGATAATCAGGTAAAAAAAACACTTCGCCTGAGTGATGGACCGGACTGGACGTTTGAGTTATTGCAGGTTTACCTGGATGAGATTGATCGGGTAGCCAAGTTGTATCGTCTGGCGACCTATCCTCATCAGATTGAAGTCATCACTTCAGAACAAATGATGGACGCCTATTCCAGTATAGGCATGCCGATCAACTATGCCCACTGGTCGTTCGGGAAGAAATTTATCGAAACCGAACAGCGTTATAAACACGGGCAGCAGGGACTCGCATACGAAATCGTTATTAACTCCGATCCCTGTATCGCGTATTTGATGGAAGAAAACACCCTGCCGATGCAGGCGCTGGTGATGGCGCATGCGTGCTACGGGCATAACTCCTTCTTCAAAGGCAACTACCTGTTCCGCAGTTGGACCGATGCCAGCTCCATCGTCGATTACCTGCTGTTTGCGCGGCAGTATATCGCGCAATGCGAAGAGCGTTATGGTGTGGACGAAGTGGAACGCCTGTTAGATTCCTGCCATGCGCTAATGAATTACGGCGTTGACCGCTATAAGCGTCCGCAGAAGATTTCGCTCGAAGAGGAAAAGTCCCGCCAGAAAAGCCGTGAGGCCTACCTGCAAAGCCAGGTTAACGATCTCTGGAAGACATTACCGCGTCGCGAACAGGGTGCCATACCAGAGCAAGCACGACGTTTTCCGCAAGAGCCGCAGGAAAACCTGCTCTATTTTATGGAGAAAAATGCGCCGCTGCTGGAGCCCTGGCAGCGTGAGGTTCTGCGTATCGTGCGGAAAGTCAGCCAGTATTTCTATCCGCAGAAGCAGACTCAGGTGATGAATGAAGGCTGGGCAACATTCTGGCACTACACCATTCTGAACCATCTCTACGATGAAGGTCGGGTCACCGAGCGCTTCATGCTGGAGTTCCTGCACAGCCATACCAACGTGATTTATCAGCCGCCGTATAACAGTCCGTATTACAGCGGGATTAATCCGTATGCGCTAGGCTTCGCGATGTTTCAGGATATCAAGCGTATTTGCCAGTCACCGACGGACGAAGACCGCTACTGGTTCCCCGATATCGCGGGTAAAGACTGGCTCGACACGCTGCATTTTGCAATGCAGAACTTCAAGGACGAGAGTTTCATCAGCCAGTTCCTGTCACCGAAGCTGATGCGTGATTTCCGGCTATTTACCGTTCTGGACGACGACCGCAATAACTATCTGGAAATTGCCGCGATCCACGACGAAGAAGGCTATCGTTTGATCCGGCAGGAACTCTCGGCGCAGTACAACCTGAGCCATCTGGAACCGAACATTCAGGTCTGGAATGTGGATTTGCGCGGTAATCGGGCGCTGACGCTGCGCTATGTTCCGCATAATCGCGCACCGCTGGACAAAAGTAGCCAGGAAGTATTAAAGCACGTTCACCGCCTGTGGGGATTTGACGTCTATCTGGAACAGGCGAACACGGATGGCAGCATCGAGTTGATTGAACGCTGCCCGCCGCGTAACGGGACGGCATCGGCATAACGGAACTCGGTTCACTGGTCAGCAACACAACCAAAGACAAAGGGGATTCAGGCAGCAACCTGAATCCCCTTTTCACCATGAAACTGCGGTATGAGCCTTAGCGGCGTACTTCCGCGATATCCCGCGGGATCGCACTCTGCATGCTGTGCCAGATCGCTCCACTTTCTTTACCATAATGTCTGACGACATCCATCACCTGATCGTAGAGCTCTTCGCTACGCAACGCTTCCAACCGACCGTAAAAATTCACCGCCAGCTTGCGGGCTTCCGGATTGGAAAAATAGTAGCGCCCTACGCGGATATATAGCCCTTTCAGACCATTCAGGATCAGACCATAAATTGGATTGCCAGAGGCAAAAGCCAAACCACGGAACACGTTATAGTCAAGTTGTGCAAAGGCTTCTGCGCTATCATCTACCGCGTTTGTCTGAGTTAATACCTCACGCACCTTTTCCGGATTGTGGCGTAATGCCGTCCGAATAAAGATGGCGGCGATGTTGGTTCGCACTGCCAATAGGTTATCGATCAATTGCGGCACGCTATCGTGATCGAGCCGAGCCAGCGTTTCCAGAATATTAAGCCCGGACGTTTCCCAAAAATTGTTAATCTTTGTTGGTTTCCCGTGCTGTATTGTCAGCCAGCCATCGCGGGCCAGGCGCTGAAGCACCTCACGCAGGGTAGTACGGGTCACGCCGATCAGTTCGGAAAGCTCTCTTTCCGCGGGCAAAATAGAGCCAGGGGGAAAGCGGTTATTCCATATACTTTCGATAATGTATTCTTCCGCGAATCCAGCCGGACTTTGCGCCTTTATAACCATGTGTTTGATAATCCGTAGCGGTGATTGCCGAAAAAAGCCAAGTCATAATACCAGACGAAAGAATCATGATATAGCGCCGCACTCGGGCACCGAACCATTTCAATGAAAAATTGTGACTGCAAACCGCCCTCTTGCGGCGTAGAACGGTAGACTTCTGCCCGTTTGTAAAGTTTTTAAGATATGATAAAAAGCATCAAACTATTCTAACGAATAAGGATTCCTCTCCCACTATGAGCGGCATGCCCCTCCACCGTGCGCTATTAAAAAATTTCCTCGGATACGCGCCAGACTGGTACAAACTGACTATTTTTTGCTTCCTGCTGATTAATCCGCTGCTGTTCTATTTTGTCAGCCCGTTTTGGGCCGGTTGGTTACTCGTCGTGGAGTTTATTTTTACGCTCGGTATGGCGCTGAAATGTTACCCGCTTCAGCCCGGCGGTCTGCTGGCGCTTCAGGCAATATTTATCGGAATGACTAGCCCGCAGCAGGTGTGGCATGAAGTCACGGGGAATATTGAAGTCCTGATGCTGTTGGTGTTCATGGTGGCAGGCATCTACTTCATGAAGCAGCTGCTGCTCCTTGTGTTTACCAAACTGCTGCTGCGCATTCATTCCAAAACGCTGCTCTCACTTGCTTTCTGTATCGCCGCCGCCTTTCTTTCCGCCTTCCTTGATGCGCTGACCGTGATTGCCGTTGTTATCAGCGTCGCTATTGGGTTTTATGGGATTTACCACCGCTTCGCCTCTCAACAGGGTGAAGACGAAGCCGATATCAGCGATGACAGCACATTAAGCAGCGAGGAACACCATCGTACGCTGGAGCAGTTCCGGGCATTCTTACGCAGCCTGCTGATGCACGCTGGCGTCGGTACAGCACTGGGCGGCGTCATGACGATGGTTGGCGAACCTCAGAACCTGATTATCGCGAAAAGCGCAGGCTGGGATTTCGTCAGTTTCTTCCTGCGCATGTCACCCGTAACCGTTCCGGTATTTATTTGCGGCATTCTAACCTGTGTGCTGGTCGAGCGTTTTAAACTGTTCGGCTATGGCGTCAATCTGCCAGACAACGTGCGTCGCGTGCTTGAGGATTACGATCGGGACATGACAGAAAAGCGCACGCCGCAGGATAAAGCGCGTTTAGTCGTACAGGCGGTGATGGGGGTCTGGCTTATCATTGCACTGGCGTTTCATCTGGCTGAAGTCGGGTTGATTGGCCTTTCCGTGATTATTATGGTTACGACGTTCTGCGGCGTGACGGAAGAACATGCCATAGGTAAAGCGTTTCAGGATGCCATGCCGTTTACCGCGCTGCTGACGGTCTTCTTTGCTATCGTCGCCGTCATTATCGATCAGCAGTTGTTCTCACCGATCATCCATTACGTCTTACAATCGTCTGAAAGTGCACAACTGACGCAATTTTATCTGTTTAACGGCCTGCTCTCATCGATCTCAGATAACGTCTTCGTTGGCTCGGTTTATATTAACGAAGCGCGCAACGCTTTTGAGAACGGCCAGATTTCGCTACACCAGTTCGAACTGCTTGCTGTCGCGATCAATACCGGCACCAACCTCCCTTCCGTCGCCACACCGAATGGGCAAGCGGCGTTTCTGTTCTTGCTGACATCCTCTCTGGCACCGCTTATCCGTCTGTCTTACGGACGCATGGTGGTAATGGCGCTGCCTTACACCATTGTCATGACGCTGGTCGGGCTGCTTTGCGTTGAGTTCACGCTGCTGCCGTTCACCGAGTTTTTGATGAATAAACAATGGATTTCTTTGCCAGACTTGATCCTATCGGGCAGTCACCCCTAATCACGATCGTGTATAGTAATCGCGGCGGCGACAATTTCGGTATTGATAACATTATCAAGACGATTTCCGCCGCCGCAGAATGACAGAAAAGCATCAAATAAACATATCGTTACGTTTTGCACAGTGAAATGATGGCAGTGAAGCCAGAACGGTTTACACTGCTGCTTTAATCATGTTTAGCATGGAATATTTTTATGTTGCGATTTCTTAATCGTTGCTCACGCGGGCGGAGTGCGTGGCTGCTGCTGGCGTTGACTGCTTTAGCGTTGGAATTGGTCGCGCTCTATTTTCAGCACGTTATGCTCTTAAAACCGTGCGTGCTATGTATTTATCAGCGCTGTGCGCTGTGGGGCGTGTTCGCAGCAGGTATTGTTGGTGCCATCGCGCCATCAACGGCGTTGCGTTACCCAGCCATCGCGCTATGGATATACAGTTCATATGAAGGGGTCCGACTGGCATGGAAACACACGGATATTTTGTTACATCCGTCGCCGTTTACCACTTGTGATTTCTTTGTCAGCTTCCCGTCATGGCTGCCTTTAGACAAATGGCTCCCGGCCATTTTCAATGCGACGGGTGATTGCTCAGAGCGTCAGTGGGAATTCCTCTCCCTGGAAATGCCGCAATGGTTGCTTGGCATCTTTATCGCTTATCTGTTGATTGCGGTGCTGGTATTGATCGCCCAGCCTTTCCGCCCCAAACGCCGCGACCTCTTCAGCCGCTGATCATATACCGAAAAGCCCGACTAAAGTCGGGCTTCTGGTAACCGTTTCTACGTTCTACAACCTTGCGCCAGCGCTTACTGCTGTGGTCTGTAGATCTCGCGATAATGGCCTAATCGCTCGTTGAAAAAAGGCCTTTTTTCCTGCGGGATTCTTCGTGATATTTCATCTGCGTCGATCTTTTTTTCCTGACTTTCCATAAAAGCAATCGTGGAGGCAGCAAAGTCGGTGTACTGCTCGCTGTACTCAAGAATGATTTTCTCAAAGTTAATCACATGCTCTCCCTCCTGCTGGTTACACTGCTCTAAAATTATACAACACGTCACGATTTATGCCGGGGATGACAGCATGATTCGCACAAGGAAAAAGAAAAATGTGACGTGACAGACAAAAAGAAGAGATGGCTACAACTCGAGTATCCACTCGATAAAAAGCCCCTCTTCTGAGTGATTCAGTTTGAGGGGCTTCTTGTTTTAACCAGTAAACAGCCAACACCGAACAGAAACTATCGCGCCCATTCGGGTTTGTTTAAAATGTGATCCTGCCAGTCCACCACCTCACTCTCGCGCACGGCGATATGGCGCACAGAGATGCGCTCACGGTGCATTGCCGTCTTGGTGCCGCAGACTAGCGGGTGCCACTGCGGTAAATCTTCACGTTCATGAATCAGGCGATAAGCACAGGTCGCCGGTAGCCAGTTAAACGTCAGCAGGTTTTCACGCGTCAGCTTGATGCAGTCCGGTTCATACTCGAAGCGTTTCTCATAGTTACGGCACTGGCAGCTTTTAATATTCAGTTGATTACAGGCGACGTTGGTAAAGTAGATCTCCTCCGTATCCTCATCAATCAGTTTATGCAAACAGCACTGACCGCAGCCATCGCACAGCGACTCCCATTCATCGTCAGACATCTCAGACAACGTTTTTTGCTGCCAAAAAGGGCGTTCAGTCATTTTTCTTCCGGTTACTTTGTATTGTGAAAAATCTGTATTGTGAAAAAAAGTGTGATTCTGGCAGGCTGCGGCGGGATGATATTTTGCTGCCCGTCGTTTAACACGGGCAGCCAGAGCGTTAGATAATGCGTGTGCTCAGCGTCCGGTCATTTACCGTAATCGTCAGCATATCGCCAGACAGGATCGGACCGACCCCTTTTGGCGTACCCGTTAAGATAATATCGCCCGCACGCAGCGTAAAGAAACGGCTCATGTAAGCGATCAGCGGCAGAATCGGCGTAATCATATCACGCGTGTTGCCCTGCTGGCGCACTTCATCATTCACTTTTACACCCAGATCGGTTTGCTGCGGATCGCCAAACTCGGCAACCGGAATAAAACCGGAGATCGGGCAGGAACCGTCAAACGCTTTGGCTTTCTCCCACGGCAGCCCCGCCTTTTTGAAGTCAGACTGCAAATCACGCAACGTCAGATCCAGCGCCACACCATAGCCTGCAATCGCCCGGGCGACGCGCTCTTCATTCGCCTGCTTGAGCGGCGTACCGATCAGCACAGCCAGTTCAACTTCGTGGTGAACCGAGCCCAGATTTTTGGGGATGACAACGGGCTGGCGTAAGTCACACAGTGCGGTTTCAGGCTTGATGAATAAAACGGGCTCGCTCGGGGTCGCATTTCCCATTTCTTTGATGTGTTCTGAGTAGTTACTTCCTACGCAAACGACTTTATTTACTGGGAAATCAAGCAGCGCGCCCTGCCAGTCTCTGTGTTGATACATGGGTATTCTCCTGCCCTGTCTGTTGGATTATCGCTGTCTTCATGGCGCACGACTCGCCCAAAAAGAAAACAGCTATATAAGAACACGATGGTGCAAAACCATCGTTATATCATCGCAACGGGGGTTATCCCAACAGATTTCAGGTGAGCAAGACTGGGGATCCGATGAGGGGGAAACGAAGTCCTAACCATCAAAAATGGAAACAATTAAATTGTGGCGAGGTAAAACTCAAAAAGTGAATATTTATCGCGCGGAATATCATACGAACGACTGAGATATTCCACGCCAAATTATGTTTGCGGCTTTATCTGAAAGTACGCCTTGGTATTATTTTTTTACACTTATACCGGCGTGTTTAATAAGCTTTCAACCGGTGGAGGAACTTGCAGATAAAACCCCTGTTCCTGTAGCGCAAGTTTCACTTTTTCTATATCGGCATTCGCCAGTTTTTTACGCCCATCCAGCGGTAAGACCATGGCTAAATGCGGCGTGCCGAAACTTTTCATTAATTCTTCCGGCACGCGTGAGAAATCGTCTTTTTTTTCAACATAAAGATAGGTCTGATCGCGTTTCGCACTTCGATAGATCACACAAAACATATTTTTTACTCTATTTGATGGGAATGCCATCTTGCCTGTATATAATTGTGACTATAACATGCTTACAGCGCTCTGGAATATCATGCCTTAAATGTTACTCTAGGGATTAAAAGATGCTGAAACTGAGTCAGGATAGATGTCACAAACGCCAATAGAGCTAAAAGGCAGCAGCTTTACCTTATCGGTTGTTCATTTGCATGATTCCCAACCCGAGGTAATTTATCAGGCACTACAGGAAAAAATAGAGCAGGCGCCTGCTTTCCTGAAAAATGCCCCCGTTGTCATTAATGTTGCTGCATTAACAGCGGAAACCGACTGGATAAAATTACAGCAGGCCATTTCGTCAACCGGCCTGCATGTCGTTGGCGTCAGCGGATGCACCGACGACGCATTAAAGAAAACCATTGCGCAGGCGGGGCTTCCCCTTCTGAGCGAAGGTAAAGCACAACGCCGGGTAGTCGAGCCCGTCGCCGCCGTTCCTGCTGCGGTGAAAACGAAAGTCATCAACACCCCCGTTCGCTCCGGTCAACAGATTTACGCCCGGAACTGTGACTTAATCGTCACAAGCAGCGTTAGCGCGGGCGCTGAGGTGATTGCCGATGGCAATATTCATATTTACGGCATGATGCGCGGCCGAGCCCTCGCAGGCGTTTCTGGCGATGTTCAGAGCCAGATATTCTGTACGCACCTGGCCGCAGAACTGGTCTCAATTGCTGGCCGTTACTGGCTGAGCGATCAGATTCCTGAACCGTATTTTGGGCAGCCAGCACGGATCAATCTGAACCAGCTGGACAATGTTTTAACGATAAAACCTCTAGACTAGAATCTCCCAAGGAAACATTTATGGCACGCATCATTGTTGTTACATCGGGTAAAGGGGGCGTTGGCAAGACCACATCAAGCGCGGCCATTGCTACCGGTTTAGCCCAGAAAGGAAAAAAGACGGTTGTCATCGATTTTGACATTGGTCTGCGTAATCTTGACCTGATCATGGGATGTGAACGTCGCGTGGTGTATGACTTCGTCAACGTTATTCAGGGCGATGCCACGCTGAATCAAGCGCTGATCAAAGATAAGAGAACGGATAATCTCTACATTCTGCCAGCATCACAGACGCGTGATAAAGATGCGTTGACGCACGAAGGCGTAGAGAAAATACTCAACGATCTGGGCGACATGGAATTCGATTTTATCGTGTGTGACTCTCCCGCCGGGATTGAAACGGGTGCCTTGATGGCGCTCTATTTCGCTGACGAAGCGATTATCACCACCAACCCGGAAGTGTCTTCCGTTCGCGACTCTGACCGTATTCTGGGCATTTTGTCTTCGAAATCACGTCGTGCAGAGCGTTCTGAAGATCCGATCAAAGAGCATCTGCTGTTGACGCGCTACAACCCAGGCCGGGTGAGCCGTGGCGACATGCTGAGCATGGAAGACGTTCTTGAGATCCTGCGGATTCCGCTGGTTGGCGTGATCCCGGAAGACCAATCCGTGCTCCGCGCCTCTAACCAGGGCGAACCGGTCATTCTGGATGCGGAAGCTGATGCAGGTAAAGCCTACGCGGACACCGTTGAACGTCTGCTTGGCGAAGAGCGTCCTTTCCGTTTTGTTGAAGAAGAGAAGAAGGGTTTCCTTAAACGACTTTTTGGGGGATAAATTATGGCTTTACTGGACTTCTTTCTGTCCCGCAAAAAAACGACAGCCAATATTGCCAAGGAACGGCTGCAAATTATTGTCGCGGAGCGACGCCGGGGAGATAGCGAACCCCATTATCTGCCGCAATTAAAGCGGGATATTCTTGAGGTTATCTGTAGATATGTACAGATTGACCCTGAGATGGTGACAGTTCAGCTTGAGCAAAAAGGAGATGATATTTCCGTGCTTGAGTTGAACGTTACATTACCGGAAGCGGAAGAAACGCCTAAATGATTTTTCTGCTGTAGTATCCCCTGCTTTTACGCAGGGGATATCTATTCCCGTCATACTTCAAATTAAGTGCGTTTCATTTCATAATCGACTGTATATTTAGCCAGTCTTTTATTTCTTATTTTACTTTTTTCGCCGTATTCTTATCACCCTATTTGCTGCTTGTTTCATGATTGCATCATCACAGCAAATAAGGCGTATTGATAAGACGTGTTTACCGGTGATTAATAACTCTGCACAATTTCACGCAGTTCACCGCCATATAACTGACCGCGCCAGCCAGACAGCATTTCCGGCGTCCCCACATCTTGTCCGCTTAATTTCCAGTGCCAGTTCAACAAACGATTAATTTGACGACGTGAAGCCAATAGTTCGGCGGATAATCCACTCTGTTCGCTCACGCGCTGCACCAGCGCTTTGATATCTTTAAACGCTTTTTTATAGCCAGGATGATCGATTAAATTAATCAGCGGAGGTGGGCAATCCGAGTCAGCAATGCCGTCCGTCTGTGCGACACAATCCAGCAGCGTTTTGCCGTGGTAGCGGATTTCCGGGCCGCTCAGCCCCAGCGAGCTCAGTTCACCCAGCGAAGTAGGCAAACAACGCGCCACCTGCAAGAGATTCTCTTCACGTACGACAAAATTCACCGCGCTGTCTCGCTCACGCGCTTTACGCAAACGCCACTCGGCCAGACGCTGAAGGCAAGCCAGGTTTCGGCCACGCAGCTGCCAGGCATTGCCAAATTCGCGATAAGCCAGCGCCGGTGCCAGAATATCCTGTTTACGCTGACACAGCAGGAGACACTCATCCAGCGCGGCATTCGTCCAGCCTGCGGCTTCCGTATCTGCCACCAGTTGAATGGCCATCGGCAACAGATAGAACACATCGGCGGCAGCATAATCACACTGCTTTTCGCTCAGCGGACGAGCCAGCCAGTCTGTTCTCGACTCGCTTTTATCCAGCGTCACGCCCATGTAGTCGGCCACCAGCGCAGCGAATCCATAAGAAAGCGGCTTACCTAAAAATGCGGCCAGAATCTGTGTATCGATGAAAGGCGTCGGCAGTGTTCCAAACGCATTGAGAAACACTTCCAAATCTTCGCTGCCCGCATGCAGGAATTTAGTGACTTGCTCATCACGCAGTAACGCCTGAAAAGGTGCCCAGTCGGTAATCGTTAACGGGTCAATAAGTGAAAGCTGTTCGCCGTCATACAATTGAATCAACCCTAATTGCGGGTAATACGTGCGGGTTCTAACGAACTCCGTGTCCAATGCCACCTGCGGAAAGCATCGCGCCTGAGAGCAAACCTGTTGTAACCCGATGTCGGAAGTGATCAACTGATAATTCAAAACGTCATTCTCTTGGTTGTTTTTACTTTACGGTTCTGGGTCAAATCCGTATCGCCATAAAAAAGAACGCCGGATAAACCGGCGTGAAAACATCATATCGCGTCCTGCCTCTCTCTGGCAGTCGTTTTTCGCGGAAAATCATCAGGCGGCAGCGTCTTTCTTCGCCTTCTTCTCGTCACGTAATTCACGACGTAGAATTTTCCCGACGTTAGATTTCGGTAAATCGTCGCAGAATTCGATCTCTTTCGGTACTTTATAGCCCGTGAGATTGCGGCGGCAATGGGTAATGAGTTCCTCTTTCGTTAACGAGTTATCGCGTCTGACCACAAAGGCTTTGACGGCCTCACCCGAGGCCTCATTCTCTACCCCAATCACCGCCGATTCCGATACCTTAGGATGACGGCTGATAACATCTTCAATTTCCGTCGGATAGACGTTAAAACCGGAAACCAGAATCATGTCTTTCTTACGATCGATGACCCGCAAGAATCCTTCATCATCGGAAGTGACAATGTCACCGGTTGCCAGCCAGCCGTCTTTTAACACGTCATCTGTGGCGGCAGGTTGCTGCCAATACCCTAACATCACCTGTGGCCCGCGCACCCACAGTTCACCGGCCTCACCCGGCCCGGCGTCGTTGCCATCATCGCCAATGATTCGGACATCCGTAGACGGTACTGGTAGCCCGATACTGCCGCTATAGTGCTTAAGGTCGTACGGATTTCCCGACACCAGCGGCGAACTCTCCGTCAATCCATACCCTTCCAATAGGTGCTTGCTGGTAGTTTTTTCCCAACGTTCTGCCACCGCCTGTTGCACCGATGCACCACCGCCAACCGATAGACGCAGCGTTGAGAAATCCAGTTCGTGGAACTCTTTGTTGTTAAGCAACGCGTTGAATAACGTATTGACGCCGGTGATGGCCGTAAATGGGTACTGTTTTAGCTCCTTCACGAGCGCAGGGATATCACGAGGGTTAGTGATCAGCAGATTTTGCCCACCCAGTTCAAGGAACAGAAGCCCGTTCACCGTCAGTGCGAAAATATGGTAAAGAGGTAACGCCGTCACCACCAGCTCGTTGCCTTCTTGCAAAACAGCACCGTATGCGCCTTTACACTGCTCAAGATTCGCCAGCATATTGCGGTGCGTGAGCATGGCACCCTTAGCAACACCCGTCGTGCCGCCGGTATATTGCAGAAAAGCCAGATCGCTATTGATGATATCAGGCCGAACATACTGCTGGCGTCGCCCTTCTTGTAAAACGCGACGAAACGATATCGCATCCGGCAGATGATACTTGGGCACCAGACGCTTAATGTATTTCACTACAAAGTTAACCAACGTGCCTTTTGCCGTGGATAGCTGGTCACCCATGCGAGTCAGGATAACGTGCTTCACCGCCGTGTTATGAACGACTTTTTCCAGCGTATGCGCGAAGTTAGACACGATAATAATCGTGCTGGCACCGCTGTCTTTTAGCTGATGTTCCAGCTCACGCGGCGTATACAGTGGGTTAACGTTGACAACCACCATACCCGCACGCAATACGCCAAACAGTGCGACGGGATATTGCAGCAAATTGGGCATCATCAACGCCACGCGGTCGCCTTTCTGCAATTTAAGCTGGTTTTGCAGGTAGGCCGCAAACGCCCGGCTCCGCTCCTCCAGCTTACGAAACGTCATCACCTCACCCATGTTGATAAATGCAGGTCTATCGGCATAACGCCTCACGCCATTTTCAAACATGTCAATCAACGACGAATAGCGGTCTGGATCGATTTCCGCCGGCACATCCGCCGGATAGCGTGATAACCAAATTTTTTCCAAGACGTCACTCCCGAGATATTTTTTTAGTGGCATCGTCGTCGCCCTCAGAGGCTTATTGTTATTAACATTATTTTAACTCAGCCTACCAGTTAGCTAACAAACAATGTTAAGGTTGCGAGATCGATCACTAATTTATTCTTTATTCAAAAAAAATCAGGCAACCTGCGTCGCCTGATCTCAATAGCCTACTGGGTAGATTCTTATTCTGTCACGATATTCTCAATCCTTGCCGGACCGGACCAACCGCCGTCAAATCCCCATCCTGGGCCCCAGCCGTAGCCGTAACCCGCACGCCATCCCCACGGGCCATAGCCATAGCCGCCGGGTGGTACCATCAGGCGCTGCACGACATTCCAACGCTTGTAGCCCTGTGCATCGATCACGACATAGCGATAGGGTTTATCCCCGATAGCGCCCTGTTCGGTGCCGACAATCGGTCCGACAACGGTGACCAGTTGGTCTTTAAAATCGACAGGTTCCAGAAAGCGATTTACATAGGCAATAAAACGCCCTTCTGACGGCATATCCAACCGCGGTTTCGCCCCGCTATCCAGCGGCATGCTGGCAATTTCCAGACGCGTTTTATTCGCTTCATTGCGGATGCTGACCACCCGTCCACCAAAGCGCGATTCCTGACCGACATAAATCTGCGGCGCACTCATCACGCGCACCAAATCGTCCTGCGGCGTTGGTGAAGTGCCTTTAATGGCATCCGGCACCGTGACACAGCCTGAAAGCAGCAGCGCTGCCGCAACCACCATACCGAGACATGCTTTTTTCTGATTCAGATGCACACTTTTCATCTGTACGCTTCTTATCTGAACAAACATGGCACAACCCCCTCTTCAGATATCTGATAGTTAGACTGCTCAGCATCGAATAAGTTGCTGTTTATGACGGGTATACTTCACGCCAAATGTGCATTCCGACTAGTCGCGTCCGGGTAGCTTTTTCCAGGTCACTTCATTGCGCAGGTAGCGCGGTTGCGCATTTTCGACGCTGACCGCTTTTCCTGCCTGCCATAGCTGACAGGCCAGAGGCAACATGTCCTGCGCCTGCGGCAACAGCACGTCACCCTTCGTTAACACCAGTGAGGAATGGCTTACTAGCTCAGGATAGGTTTCCCACCCGGTTCCTACCGTAGCCCATTCCCCTGACAGCGCGGCAGTTAACGCCTGCACCTGTTCAGGTTTCAATACCGCTTCCTCGGATTCACCCTGCCAGCCGCCGTCAGCATCACGCTGGTAGCACCCCCAGTACACTTCTCCCATCCGCGCATCAATGGCCGCCAGCACGTGCGTGGCCTGCGTGAGACGGAAAGCCCCCTGTGCCATCGTCGCCAGTGATGATACGCCAAGCAGCGGTAAATCCGCTCCCAGCGCCAGCCCTTGGGCAATGCCAATACCAATCCGCACGCCGGTAAAACTTCCCGGTCCCTGACCAAAGGCCAGCGCATCAAGATCCTTAAGCGTCAGGCCGCTATCGGCCAGCACCTGCTGAACCATCGGCAGAATACGTTGTGTGTGTTCACGGGGACAAATTTCGAACAGGGAATGAATTTCACCTTCATTCCAGAGTGCGACGGAACAGGCTTCCGTTGCGGTATCAAGCGCTAGAATTCGCGTAGACATGCCAACCTCAGGCAGGATAAATAAATCTTAACAACCCGTATCATAGCATAAGCCCCTGTCGTGCCGCAGCCCTTCCCACCATCGGTCAGGCCATGCGGCAACCGCCAGTTGAGAATTATGTGTTACGCGTCAGGAAATTAATCGCCTGCCGAATATCGCGGGTACGCGGCGTCGGCGGCAGGCTATTAAGAAACACGGCACCATACGGACGCATCACCAGCCGATTATCGCAAATCACAATCACACCACGATCGTCAACATCACGGATGAGGCGCCCGACGCCTTGCTTCAGGGTAATCACCGCATCGGGAACCTGCACATCGTCGAAAGGCTCACCACCGCGCAAGCGGCAGTCTTCAATACGCGCCTTAAGCAGCGGATCGTCCGGCGAGGTAAACGGCAGTTTATCGATAATGACGCAGGAGAGCGTATCGCCGCGCACATCCACACCTTCCCAGAAGCTGCTGGTCGCCACCAGCAAGGCATTACCCGCCGACACAAACTGCGACAGCAGTTGAGCCTTGCCGGTTTCTCCCTGCAACAGCACCGGTAGCGTCAGCGTAGCGCGGAACTCGGCCGCCAAATCGCGCATCATCTGATGCGAGGTACACAGCATAAAGCAGCGTCCCTGATTCGCCTCAATTAACGGCCGCAGCATTGCCGCCAGCCTTTTCGCTGCACCGGGACGATTGGTTTCCGGTAAATGACGGGGGACGCAGAGCAACGCCTGATTGGCATAATCAAACGGGCTGGGTAACAGGAGCGTGTTCGCGTTATCCAACCCCAGCCTATCGGTGAAGTGGAAGAGTTGATCGTTAACCGACAGCGTCGCGGAGGTAAACACCCAGGCCGCAGGCTTCTCTTTTATCAGTTCACGAAAGCGATCGGAGACGGACAGCGGCGTCAGCGCCAACACGAAATGGCGTGAATGACATTCGTACCAGTAGCTATAACCCGGTAACTGCACGTCTTTCAGCCGTTTCAAGCGATTGCGATAGAGCGTGGCGCGCTCAAAAGCGGCATCCAGCAGCGCTGAACGCCCGAGCGATAGTTTCGCGACGTCGTAACACAGCTCCAGCGCATCATCCAGCAGCACCAGCGCGCGCTGAAGCGATGGCTGTTCGAGCACATCACGCAGATTACCGCGAAACCCCGGATCGCCCAGCGCCAGCCGAAAATCCTGCGTACTTTGCGTCAGGCGATCGGCACTTTTTTGCAATTGAGAAGCGTCGCGTACTTCGGTGCGGTAAGCAATGATGATGTCTTTCGCCAGATCCAGCAGTTGGCGGCTGGAAAGCTGCTGACCAAAATATTGGCTGGCGATATCGGGAATTTGGTGAGCTTCATCGAAAATGACGACGTCACTTTCTGGGATCAGCTCGGCAAAACCGCTCTCCTTCACAACCATATCGGCCAGATAGAGATGATGGTTGACCACCACGATATCGGCATCCATCG
This sequence comes from Pectobacterium actinidiae, assembly GCF_000803315.1. Lineage (NCBI taxonomy): Bacteria > Pseudomonadati > Pseudomonadota > Gammaproteobacteria > Enterobacterales > Pectobacteriaceae > Pectobacterium > Pectobacterium actinidiae. The sequence goes on along the minus strand of NZ_JRMH01000001.1, from coordinate 2,129,945 downwards.
CTTTACGCCGCGCTTTCACCACGAAACACTCTTTATAGTGCGGACAGTCGCTGCCCAGACAGTTATCGTTGGTACTGGTCACTAACGGCCAGATCGCGCTGTCTTCCGCCACGCCTGAACAGGTCGTGACATCGCCCTCCGTCGTTTCCGACGACCAGCCGCGCAGCCGGACCAGTTCGCTCAGCGTTTCGCCGGGTAAATCACCGCCGCCCAGCGATTGCTGTTCGAGCCGTTCCAGACAGAGGTAGTTCGAGCGACCTTTCAGCAGCGCTAATTTACCTTTGTACTTCAGCGCCTGCGCAATCGTGGGTAAATCACGGCTATAGAGCTGATCCTGTAGCGCTTTCGAACCGGTCGAAATGATGACTTTTTTATCTGAACGCAAGGCGGGCGCAAGGTAGGCATAGGTTTTTCCGGTTCCGGTTCCCGCTTCCACCACCAGCGCCGTTTTATCGTCGATGGCCCGCATGACTGCCTGTGCCATCTGTCGCTGTGGCTCGCGAGGCTTGAAGCCCGCGATCGCTTTCGCCAGCGCGCCGTCATTAGCAAAATCATCAATTACACGATCGTTCGTCACGCCTGCTCTCTTTTCAAGGGAATGCTGTATTTGTAAGCCGCAAGCCGTTTCAGGTCGTGGCAAAATATCGCGCTGATTATGCCAAGAGTCACCCGACGCTACCACCCTAAATCAGGAAAGCGTGCCATCCAGCGCTGTGTTAGGCTTGGCGATTCGATATTTATTATCCCCACAATGGAGAAACCCCACCTCATGGCGATCACACGAATTAATCCTGAAGCACGTTGGTCAGACGCCGTCATCCACAACAACACGCTCTATTACACCAGCGTACCGGAAAATCTGGATGACGACGCACAGGCGCAAACGGAAAACGCGCTGGGCGCGTTAGATGCGATCCTACAACAGGCGGGGACGGATAAGAGTAAGCTATTAGATGTGACGATTTTTCTTGCCGATGCCGATGATTTTGCTGCGATGAACGCCGCATGGGATGCCTGGGTTGTGGCTGGCAGCGCGCCTGTACGCTGCACCGTGCAGGCTAAATTGATGCATCCGCAGTTCAAAGTCGAAATCAAAGCGATTGCGGCGATATAAGCTATCGTCCTCCAGAGGAAGCGCGGTTACAGTTCTTATCTTACTCTTACTGCTCTTCCTCTTCTTCTCCATCGTCAAAATGGTTTTCTTCGTCGCTATCATTAAACGCGTCATCATCTTCGTCAAACATCACTGCGACGTTGCCACCCTGATGATTCTGACGGATCTCCGCCGCAACCTGTGCTATCGCCTGGCCGCTGCTCATGCCCTCAGACATGAGTTCCTGAATACGCTCTACGGCATCTTGCTGCTGCTTGTGCGTCAGTGCGGGCATACCTGCAATCATGATAGTTTCCTGGTTGGTAAATTAGCACGTATCATCGCATGCCCGCTTCGGCATACACCAGCATTTCTGCTTTGTGGTACGCTGTGGTCAGTAAAATCGATACGCTATCGACATCACCACATTGTAAACACAACACGAAAAACATGACTGCCGCCAATACGACTCACGTAACCAACACAAGCGATTCGACCACAGCGACGAGCTCCGCCGTTATCTATCACGCGCTGCCTTACTACCCGACCGTGCTGCTCGAGCGCTTTGCGTCCTTTTCTCAACAACCGTGGGCGATGTTGCTGCATTCCGGGTTTGCCGATCATCCGCATAACCGTTTTGATATTATGGTCGCTGACCCGCGAGTCACGCTTTGCACGCGCGAAGGCAAGACGGAAATTACGCGTGACGGTGTCACGATTACCGTAGAAGGCGATCCGTTTACTCTCCTGCAAGAGCAACTTGATTCACTCGCGTTGTCCGCTGAAACACATCCTGACTTCCCTTTTCAGGGGGGCGCACTTGGTCTGTTCGGCTACGATCTGGGACGTCAGATTGAAACGTTGCCCACACAGGCTGAACGGGACATCAACCTGCCGGATATGGCAGTAGGTTTATACGATTGGGCGCTCGTCGCCGATCACCATCAGCAAACGTTAACGCTAATCGTACATCATTCCCTGCAAACGCGACTCGACTGGCTAGCGACCCCGCCAGTGGAGACCCCGAAAGCCAATTTCAGCCTTACCAGCGTCTGGCAGCCGAATATGTCACGCGACGCCTATGGCGAAAAATTCCGCAAAATACAGGACTACCTTCTGGCAGGAGATTGTTATCAGGTCAATCTGGCGCAGCGTTTTTCCGCGACTTACGCGGGCGATGAATGGCAGGCATTTTTACAGCTTTCCGCAGGAAATAAAGCGCCCTTTTCCGCTTTCCTGCGCCTGCCAGAAAATGCTGTCATCAGCGTATCACCAGAGCGTTTCCTCTGGCTGGAAGATCAACGTATCCAAACGCGCCCGATTAAAGGCACACTACCGCGCCTCACAGATTCGGATGCCGATAAACAGCAGGCGCTACAGCTTGCTAATTCGGAAAAAGACCGCTCAGAAAACCTGATGATAGTCGACCTCCTGCGTAACGATATTGGTCGTGTCGCGGTGCCGGGCAGCGTCCGCGTGCCAGAACTGTTCGTCGTCGAGCCTTTCCCCGCCGTGCACCACTTGGTCAGCACGATTGAAGCACAGCTACCGGAAGATTGCCCTGCAACTACGCTGCTACGCGCCTGTTTCCCCGGTGGTTCGATTACCGGTGCGCCCAAAATTCGCGCTATGCAGATTATTGAAGAGCTGGAGCCGCAGCGCCGGAATGCCTACTGCGGCAGCGTCGGCTATATCAGCCTGTGCGGCACAATGGATACCAATATCACTATCAGAACGTTACTCACTGAACATGGCAGAATTTACTGCTGGGCGGGCGGCGGCATCGTCGCCGACAGTCAGGAACAAGCTGAATATCAGGAAACGTTTGATAAAGTAGGCCGCATTCTTCCCCTGCTGGCTGATTCCCAGACAATTCGGGTACTGACTAAATGAGTGAGATCGCCTTGCCGCCAACGGCTTTTGCGCTGAACGACTTTATTACGCGCTTTCAGTTACAGCTTCCGCCATCGCTGCGGCCCGTGCACCAGCAGCGTCAGGCTGCGGTTCTGGTGCCGATTATTTGTCACCCTACGCCCACGCTGTTATTGACCCGACGTTCTGCCGAACTGCGTAAGCATGCCGGGCAAGTGGCGTTCCCCGGCGGGGCGGCGGATAAAGAAGATCGTTCAATTATTGAAACGGCGCTGCGTGAAGCGCAGGAAGAAGTGGCTATTCCGCCAGAAAACGTACAGGTGCTGGGCGTATTACCGCCACTGGACAGCGTCAGCGGCTTTCAGGTCACCCCTGTCGTCGGGCTGATCGCCGCACAGACTCGCTTTCATCCAAATGAAGACGAAGTCGCCGAACTGTTTGAAATGCCGCTGGACGAGGCCTTCGCGCTAACGCGCTATTACCCGCTGGATATTGAGCGCAAGCAACAGCGCCATCGCGTTTATCTTTCCTGGTACCAGCAGCAGTTTGTCTGGGGACTAACCGCTGCCATCATCCACCAGCTTGCCTTACAGATTTCCGACAGACCCTAAGCTGAATGCCGCGTTCAGCGGCTTTTAGCTCACCACTTCTTTTCCTTCACTAAATATCCTTATTTTAAAAGCGACCTTTACGAACAAAAAGCATCCAGACATAGCAGTTACAATGACTTAGCTCGCATTTAGGATAAGTTAAATTATGTGATGACATAAGTTTATTTCATGCGAAAAAGAAAGCCACACGACATATTCCACACTACAATAGCGCGATTTGACGAGTTTTATTCTAATCTTTGGGTGTATATCCACTAAAATTCAGGTCATGTCTCGCAAAAACCGAAATCATCAGATAATTCGCGGTATAACTTTCTGATTGTGGTGAAGGAACCGAATGCAGACGATCAGACGATAAAGAGTGGGTACGACCTTGAGTCTTTAAGGAGTTTCGCGTGATAAGCGTTTTCGACATGTTTAAGATCGGTATTGGCCCCTCTAGCTCTCATACGGTTGGACCGATGAAAGCCGGTAAGCAATTTGTCGATGAATTGATCAACCAGGATCGACTGACCGCGACCACGCGTATTGCCGTCGATGTGTATGGTTCGCTGTCTCTGACGGGTAAAGGTCACCACACGGATATCGCCATCATTATGGGACTCGCGGGCAATATGCCGGATACCGTTGATATTGACGCCATTCCCGGTTTCATCCGTGATGTTGAGCAACGCGAACGCCTGCTGCTGGCTAACGGGCAGCATGATGTGGATTTCCCGCGTGAAGGCGGTATGGTTTTCCGCAGTGAAAATCTGCCGCTGCACGAAAACGGCATGACCATCACCGCCTTTGCTGGCAATAAAGAAATTTATAGCAAAACCTATTACTCCATCGGCGGCGGTTTCATCGTCGATGCAGAGAATTTTGGCAAAGATGCCACCACTGATGTATCCGTTCCCTATACCTTCAATTCCGCCAAAGAGATGCTGGATCACTGCAAACAAAGTGGCCTGTCGCTTTCCGGGATGGTGATGCGTAACGAGCTGGCTCTGCACAGCCGTCAGGACATTGACGCCTATTTTGCCGATATCTGGCAGACGATGCGTGCCTGTATCGATCGCGGTATGAACACCGAAGGCGTGTTGCCCGGCCCGCTACGCGTGCCACGTCGTGCCTCTGCGCTGCGTCGTATGCTGGTGTCTTCCGATAAGCTGTCTAACGACCCGATGAACGTGGTGGATTGGGTCAATATGTTTGCACTGGCGGTGAATGAAGAGAATGCGGCTGGCGGACGTGTGGTTACCGCGCCAACGAACGGCGCCTGCGGCATCGTCCCCGCGGTCCTTGCCTATTACGACCACTTCATCGAGCCGGTTAGCCCGACCATTTATATTCGTTATTTCCTCGCGGCGGGCGCGGTCGGCATTCTGTACAAAATGAATGCCTCCATCTCCGGTGCCGAAGTGGGCTGTCAGGGAGAAGTCGGCGTGGCCTGCTCGATGGCAGCCGCTGGGCTGGCAGAATTGATGGGCGCCAGCCCGGAACAGGTTTGCGTCGCGGCCGAGATCGGTATGGAACACAATCTGGGCTTAACCTGCGATCCAGTTGCTGGTCAGGTTCAGGTTCCGTGCATAGAACGTAACGCAATTGCTTCCGTTAAGGCGATTAATGCCGCCCGCATGGCTACTCGCCGCACCAGCGAACCCCGCGTTTCGCTGGATAAGGTGATTGAAACCATGTACGAGACAGGTAAAGACATGAACGCCAAATACCGCGAAACCTCACGAGGCGGGCTGGCAATCAAAGTACAGTGTGATTAACGCACTCTGTAATTAGCAAGCGGTGTGATGAGTCATCACCCTGCTTCTGCCTTTGTTTCCATCGATGAAAAAGCCCCGCCAAATTGGCGGGGCTTCATTTTGCACTCGACTTATACAGCCCTGATTACGCTTCTTCAGCGTCTTCCTCATCCACAATGCGTTCCACGCGTACCAGTTCGATACGGTATTCGGACACTTCGAGGATATGGAAACGCAGATGGTGCAATTCAATGGTGTCCCCGACTTTCAGGAATTCATCACTGTTTGCCAGCAGCATTCCGGCCAGTGAAGCATACTCCTCCTTCGGATCAACCAGATCGCTGCTATCCACGACCTGTTGCAAAGCGTGTAGATCCGTTCCGCCTTTCACCAACCAGCCTTCGCCGTCTGGGATGATATCCAGCGTTTCGTCTTCATCTGGGAATTCACCCGCGATCGCTTCCAGCACGTCCAGCGGCGTGACCAGTCCTTGCACCACGCCAAATTCGTTGGCAATGATGACCAGACTACCTTTCGCACGACGTAGAACAGGCAGCAGGTTAATCACATCCAGCGTTTCCGGCACGACGATCGGTGGATTAGCCGCAGCAAAGCTTTCCACATCAGTCTGTGTTTCCAGCGCCACCAGCAGATCCTTGGCACGGACAACGCCGATAAGTTCATCCAGCGAGCCGCGACAAATTGGGAATAGGCTGTGAGGCGTGTCCAGCAACTGCATACGGATCTGTTCGACAGAACTCGCACTATCCACCCAGGAAATTTCAGTACGTGGCGTCATCACGCTGCGCAGCGAACGCGAGGCTAACGTCAGCACACCGCTGATCATATTGCGCTCTTCTTCGGCGAATTCCTCTGTTGTGAGTTTCTTCAGCGGTTCATCCGTATCCACATCGTCCGTGTTTTTCCGTGAGCCCATCAGGCGCAGAATGGCCTCTGCGGTACGCTCACGCAAAGGACGGTGCGACTGATGTTTCATAAAGTTATGACGGGCAATCTGGTTAAACATTTCGATCAGGATAGAGAAGCCAATCGCTGCGTACAGATAACCTTTCGGAATGTGGAAGCCAAGACCTTCCGCCATCAGGCTCAAGCCAATCATCAGCAAGAAGCTGAGACACAGGACCACCACCGTTGGATGTTCGTTGACGAATCGGGTCAGTGGTTTAGAAGCAAGCAGCATGACACCCATCGCAATGATCACCGCCGTCATCATCACGCCCAGGTGATCGACCATTCCCACCGCGGTAATCACGGCATCCAGCGAGAACACGGCATCCAGCACGACGATCTGCGCCACCACAGCCCAGAAACTGGCGTGGGCGCGATTACCGTTGCCATCGTGCGTTTTATTCTCTAACCGTTCATGCAACTCCATCGTAGCCTTGAACAAAAGGAACATACCGCCGAACAGTAAAATCAGGTCGCGACCTGAGAAGCTGAAATCGCCAAGGCTAAACAGTGGACGCGTCAGTGTGACCATCCAGGAAATCAAAGACAACAAACCCAGACGCATTAACAGCGCCAGGCTTAAACCGATAATGCGGGCTTTATCTCGCTGCTTGGGAGGTAATTTATCCGCCAAAATGGCGATAAACACCAAATTGTCGATACCCAGAACAATTTCAAGTACCACCAGCGTCAATAAGCCTGCCCAGATTGAAGGATCTAGCAAAAATTCCATGTCAGACTCCAGAAAATGAACGAGCAGATGACATCAATGCATGAGCCGCATTGAATGGTAATAAAAAGAGTTGGTGTGAATCAGAGCGATTCTGAATGTGGTCTGAGTGACCAGCTGAGTACAGCAAACCGCCAGCATTAGCGGGAAAACAGAGAACGTTTTGTCGGTGACAGTCCATGGGAAGGGCTGATGCCCGGTGCTCCTAAGCAATTTAAGGGACGTTTACTCTAACAGGTTGTTACCAATTTTCACAAAGAATTTCTTCGGCCAGCTTCGCATTGATCACGCGCCCAAATTTTCCCGTTCCACGCCCTTTTAGCCCGTGGTTTAACTGGTCAGCATTAGAGCATCATCACACTATTTATTTTTTCGATAAGTAAAATAAATCTGTCAGTCACGATATCTCGCCTGACAACCTGGAGGAACACAGTGAATGTCATGAATCCACGGTAAAATTTTTTCTTGCAGCCATACTAATACCGCGGCGGTTAACGTTCAGCTTGCGAGCGCTAACCCGGTTTCCTGACACATTGACTCTTTTTTGATCGTGAACGTGAGGAGGTAGCAAGTGAGTATTGCAATCATGTTATGCACTCACGGCGCCACTGCGGGACCGCTGTTAAAGACAGCGGAAATGATCCTTGGCGAGCAAAGTAATGTCGCCTGGATTGATTTCGTTCCTGGAGAAAACGCCGAAACATTGATAGAAAAATATCAGGAAAAACTCACGCAGTTAGACACATCTCAAGGCGTGCTGTTTCTCGTTGATACCTGGGGCGGCAGCCCGTTCAACGCCGCCAGCCGCCTCGTCACCGACAAAGAAAACCAGGATGTTATCGCTGGCGTGAATATTCCCATGCTAGCGGAAACCTTTATGGCTCGGGATGATAATCCGTCCTTTTCCGATCTGGTTTCTATCGCCTTAGAAACTGGCAGAGATGGCGTAAAAGCGCTAAAGCATCAGGAAGCTCCCAAAACCGTCCCCCCTTCTTCTCCACCTCCTCCAAAAATCAACGCCGTACCCACACCGGCAGGACCCGGCGAACATATGAAGATTGGGTTGGCACGTATCGACGACCGTCTGATTCATGGTCAGGTCGCTACCCGCTGGACGAAAGAAACCAATGTTTCGCGCATTATTGTTGTCAGCGATGAAGTCGCCGCCGATAACGTGCGTAAAACGTTGCTGACTCAGGTTGCGCCGCCGGGCGTTACCGCGCACGTAGTGGATGTGGCAAAAGCCGTTCGTGTTTATGACAACCCGAAATATGCTGCCGACCGCGTGATGCTGCTGTTCACCAATCCGACAGATGTATTAACACTGATCGAAAATGGCGTAAACATCACCTCGGTCAATATTGGCGGGATGGCATTCAAACAGGGGAAAACGCAGGTAAATAATGCCGTCTCTATCGATGAGAAGGATATTGCGGCATTCCGTGAATTAGATAAACGCGGTGTTGAATTGGAGGTTCGGAAAGTCTCAACCGATTCCCGGATTAAAATGATGGACTTGATTAACAAAATGCCGCGTTGATACCTATCGTGCTGTGAAGGGTATTAGCGCTAATGTCACCATCAATAATAGTTTTATCGACCTGACGATTTTCAAGATAGGTATTTATGTCGATATTGAAAAGCTATGTCGAGATAGAAAATCAACGGGGATGGTCATTTATTTTTACTCAGACACATTTTATAGGAGAAGTACGATGGAGATTACCACACTTCAAATTGTGCTGATATTTCTCGTCGCATGTGTTTCGGGGATGGGTTCGATTCTTGATGAATTCCAGTTCCACCGTCCACTCGTCGCTTGTACGCTGATTGGTGCAGTATTAGGTGATTTAAAAACCGGGATCATTATCGGCGGTACGCTGGAAATGATCGCATTAGGCTGGATGAACATCGGTGCGGCCGTCGCACCGGATGCGGCGCTGGCTTCCATTATCTCAACCATTCTGGTTATTGCTGGCGGTCAGGGGATCGGCGCAGGGATTGCGCTGGCGATTCCACTCGCAGCGGCCGGGCAAGTCTTAACCATCATTGTTCGTACCATCACCGTTGCGTTCCAGCATGCGGCAGACAGCGCGGCAGAGCGCGGTAATCTGACGGCTATCAGTTGGATTCACGTTTCTGCCCTACTGTTACAGGCCATGCGTATCGCGATTCCTGCGGTGATCGTTGCCGTTTCCGTGGGGACCGACGCCGTTCACGCGCTGCTGAACTCCATCCCGGAAGTGGTGACCAACGGTCTGAATATCGCCGGGGGCATGATTGTTGTTGTCGGCTACGCGATGGTCATCAACATGATGCGCGCGGGCTACCTGATGCCGTTCTTCTATCTTGGCTTCGTTACCGCTGCGTTCACCGAGTTCAACCTGGTGGCGCTGGGCGTGATCGGTATTGTGATGGCGGTGCTGTATATCCAACTCAGCCCGAAATATAACAAGGTTCAAGGCCAGTCTGTCGCGTCAGGCAATAACGGTCTTGATAACGAACTGGATTAACAGGAGTGAGAAAAATGGTCGACAATACGAATGTTAAAAAACTCACTGACAGCGACATCCGCGCGGTGTTTATCCGTTCCAACCTGTTTCAAGGCTCCTGGAACTTTGAACGTATGCAGGCGCTCGGCTTCTGTTTTTCCATGGTTCCGGTGATTCGCCGTCTTTATCCTGAAAATTCCGAAGAGCGTAAACAAGCGATCAAGCGCCATTTGGAGTTCTTCAATACGCAGCCATTTGTTGCCGCTCCGATACTCGGCGTAACGATGGCCATGGAAGAACAACGTGCTAACGGTGCTCCTATCGATGACGCGGCAATAAACGGTCTGAAAGTCGGGCTGATGGGGCCACTGGCTGGCGTCGGTGACCCGATATTCTGGGGTACCGCCCGTCCGGTATTCGCTGCACTCGGCGCAGGGATTGCCATGAGCGGCAGCCTGCTGGGGCCAGTCCTCTTCTTCCTCCTGTTTAACCTGGTTCGCCTGTTGGTCCGGTACTATGGTGTCGCCTACGGCTACCGTAAGGGGATCGATATCGTCAGTGATATGGGCGGCGGTTTCCTGCAAAAAATGACCGAAGCGGCTTCAATTCTCGGCTTGTTCGTTATGGGGGCATTGGTCAATAAATGGACTCACGTCAACATACCGATGGTGGTGTCGACGGTGACAAACCAGAACGGAGAGACCACAGTAACCACCGTTCAATCCATCCTTGACCAGCTTATGCCGGGGCTCGTTCCCCTGCTGCTGACGTTCGGCTGTATGTGGCTGTTACGGCGCAAGGTAAACGCGCTATGGCTGATTATGGGCTTCTTCGCCATTGGTATCTTCGGATACTGGATCGGCCTGCTCGGCCTGTAATGTTCAATGGCCGGGTGCCAATACGCCCGGCCATTGTTATTATCGGATTTTTAACGGATATGGATGCTTAACGGACAAGGGTAATACGGATGACAATGACAGATATCACACTGGTCGTGTTGATTGCGTTAGCACTGGTTTATGCCATCTACGATGAGTTCATCATGGACAAACTCAAAGGGAAAACACAGCTCCTCGTCCCGCTGAAGCGGATTAACCGGCTCGATACGCTGATTTTCATCGGCTTAGTGGGGATTCTTATTTATCAGAATGTGATGAATAACGGTGCCATTATCACCACCTACCTTTTGATTTCGCTGGCCTTCATGGCGTGTTATCTGGCCTATATTCGTCGTCCCAAACTGGTTTTTAAATCAACCGGGTTCTTTTATGCGAATATATTCATTCCTTATACCAGAATTAAAAATATGAATTTATCTGAGGATGGTGTATTAGTCATTGAACTAGAAAAGCGTCGTTTATTGATACAGGTTACACAGCTGGATGATTTAGAAAAAATATATAAATTTATGATTGAGAATCAATGAAGTAAAATTATCTTACTAATTATTAAAAATAACCACAAATATACACCTCCTCTTTGGATGGTATTTTAACCCCATTAACTTTGACGTTATTTTGTACAACTCCACTCCCCTGACAATCAAATGAAAATAATTATCAATTGCATTATTAACACGTAAAATATTTGGTGTTGTTTGCACCATAAATAATATGGTAAGGTTGCGCCGTCATTGGGGAGTAGCCGATTTCTGACTAATAACTATTCATATCACAGTGAATGGTAACTAGTTAGAAATGCTCGTATCAACATACTCGTTTTATCTCCCATTATCGGAGTACAGAACGTGGTGCGGGCGGCCAAGCGTGCTTGGCAGGCGAGACCATAGACACGTAGTATCATCATTCGGGTTGGGGATGATCTGCGTGTATATGGTTAATCGTCCAGCCGAGGCTATTTTACAATGAATATGTCAGCAACACTCATCCTAGCATTTGGTATGTCAATGGATGCCTTCGCCGCGTCAATCGGTAAAGGTGCCGTACTGCATAATCCCCGTTTCCGCGATGCCATTCGTACTGGCCTCATCTTTGGTGTTATCGAAGCTATCACCCCGCTCATCGGCTGGGCACTCGGTTTATTTGCCAGCCAATATATTCTGGAATGGGATCACTGGGTCGCCTTTACGCTGTTACTGATTCTGGGTGGTCGCATGATCGTTGAAGGCCTCAAAGGTTCTTCAGACTGCCGCTGCGAAAAAGTCAAAAATCATAGTCTGGCGCTGTTAATCTGTACCGCGGTCGCCACCAGCCTGGATGCCATGGCAATCGGTGTCGGTCTGGCCTTCCTTCAGGTCAATATTTTCCATACTGCGATGGTGATAGGCTGCGCGACCATGATTATGGTTACTATTGGGATGATGATTGGCCGCTACATCGGCCCCATTCTCGGCAAAAAAGCAGAAGTTATGGGTGGCGTGGTTCTGATTGGTATCGGCTGCAATATCCTGTACGAGCACCTCGGCTACGCTGCCTGATATACCCGTCATACTTCACGTTGCTTGTGCGTTGGCTGCTCTTACTCACCCCAGTCACTTACTTGTGTAAGCTCCTGGGGATTCGTGCGGTTGCCGCCTTCACGCAACGCGAATTATTTAGGGTATAAAACAAGACTTACATCAACGGGCAGCCCGATTACCGCGCTGCCCGTTTTTTATTCTTCCCGATTATGCTACCGCACCGTTATCAACACGCTGATGCAAGCGGATAATAAAGTCTGTTTCACAACTAAACGCGGTGGCCGCCTGTAGTCGCTCGCTAACGTCTGGCGTTGCCCGCCAGGCAAAGGGGGTCATTTGCAATAGCGCCGCCGCCTCATTCCCAGATAACTGCATCGGGTACGCGAGCGTCTGCTGATCCACAAGCTGAAAACCGGCGAGCACTTCATCTTTGCTCGGGTGTAATAACACCGCATCGTAGACTTCCGCTTTCAGTTGATAAAGGTGTCGTGGCCCCGGCGACACCGTCACCACCCAACCGCCAACCTTAACGGTGCGCTGCAATTCCGCGTCATTACACGGCGCATAAATTTTTACCACAGCATCAAGGGATTGGTCCTGAAAAGGCAACCGATGGCTGGAGGCGACGCAAAACTCAACGTTATCATACCGTTTTGCCGCGCGCTGAATCGCCGCTTTGGAGACATCCAAGCCGTATATCGTCATCGTTCTGCGCGATATGAGACGCTGAGCCAGCTCGGCGGTGTAATACCCTTCACCACAGCCGATATCCAGCAGCGCCGCCGCGTCATCCGCCACAATACGATCAACGTGCTGCGCAACGGCGTCGCGTAGCGGTTGATAGTGACCCGCTTCCAGAAAGCTGCGCCGCGCCTGCATCATTTCAGCACTATCGCCAGGCTGTTTTGAACGCTTAAACTGCACTGGGAGCAGGTTGACGTACCCTTCTTTCGCACAGTCAAAGCTATGTTTACCACACGTCCATTGCCGCGGGTGTCGCTCCAGAGGTAACTGGCATAGCGGACACTGATAACTCATCGGCACATTTTCCTCATTAACGACGTCTTCATTACATCACAGGTTCAGATAAAACGCAGACAACAAAAAACCCGCACCATGGCGGGTTTTGCAACAGAGCTGTAAAATTACAGCGCAGTGACGTTTACTGCAGAAGGACCTTTCTGGCCATCCTGAATTTCGAATTCTACGTTCTGGCCTTCAGCCAGAGTTTTGAAGCCGTTGCCTTGAATTGCAGAGAAGTGTACGAATACATCTTTGCTGCCGTCAGCAGGAGTGATGAAACCAAAGCCTTTAGACTCGTTGAACCACTTAACCTGACCTTTAATCTTTGCCATTTCAAATATTTCCTTTAATTGTTTAAACCGCCCAAAAGGCGTTATACAGACAAACCAAAGTCGTTACTGCCTGAGGCACTAAGATAAGGATCGGCAGAGAAGCAGAATGCAACACTAAAGGTTGTACTTAAGTCTTCTTTACTGAAAATGCCATTCATATACAGAACTGTACCTCGTTTTACCCAGAAGCGTTATTACACACTATGTAAACGATGGCAAGACCTTTTTTGCCAGTCATGGACACGCCGCACAAATTCACGTCATCCCTGATTCATTAATACACGATAATGCTCGCTGACACTTATATTCACAGGCGGCTTTTGCCCCGACACAATAAACACACTTCAGATTCTATTATGCAAAAAATACGCGACAACCGTCGCATTTCTGGCACAGAGACATCGGCAATCATAACAAAAAGCTATAATTGGCGTTCTGTTATGAAAGTATATTGACCATTAACCACTGGCGTGATCATCCGCAATCACACTTATATCAATGTTTAAAATCGATTGTCATTTTTATGCTATCTGTATCTGTTGCATTAATACATTACATAATAGAAATTATTTATAACCTAACATTTCGTCACGTTAGGAATTAACTGCTTTGAACCAGCAACACTAATAACGCCACCAAAAAAACCAATAAGACTACACTCGCCAGTTTCCAACGTCGTTCTGATTTTGTGCTCATATCACTTACAACCCTTTTGTCTAAAATAGAGACATCTCTCACATTCTTTATGGTTTATCGGCAGTCGTCGGTATTTTCTTAAGGATGTATCAGGTTCTTCTCTTCTTTTGGCGTAAATTTCACCATGTGTATAGCTATGTATAGTTGCGCGACAGTACACTACCGTTACCGTTAGACTTTCGTTGTAACCTTAAGTACGATTCATTAAATTAAAGCAACATTTCTGTTATCAAAGGAGCATGATGCGTTCCTTACCCACGCAAGCGCGTGCGACGTGCCTGCGAACAGTGATTTCTTGTGTCATGAGACACCTTCCAATATTCACCTCCCGCCCTTCTCTGCCTCTTGACTTAAATGATATTGATAATTATTCTCAAATAACACTTTCACGGTTTGTAAGGATATCCGCATGATTGGTTTTCACGCTCATTTACCTGCCCTGTTTCGCCGTATGGCACTGCCATGCGCTTTACTGCTTCTAGCCAGCACTTCTGCTCAGGCGGCTGAAAAGCTTAAAGTCATCACGACCTTTACCATTATTCAGGATATCGCACAGAATATTGCAGGCGATGCCGCGACGGTTGAGTCCATCACCAAACCCGGTGCGGAGATTCATGATTATCAACCGACACCACGTGATATTGTAAAAGCACAGTCCGCACAGCTGGTGCTGTGGAACGGCATGAATCTCGAACGTTGGTTTACGCGCTTTTTCGAGAACGTGAAAAATGTACCAGCCGTTGTGGTGACGGAAGGTATCACGCCGCTTCCTATCCGCGAAGGCGCCTATAATGGCAACCCGAACCCACATGCCTGGATGTCTCCCTCCAATGCATTAATCTATATCGAAAATATCCGTAAAGGTTTGGTGCAAGCCGATCCCGCCAATGCAGAGACGTATAACCGTAACGCCAAAGCCTATGCAGAAAAAATTAAGGCTCTTGATACGCCGCTACGTGAGCGTCTTGCCCGTATCCCAGAACAGCAACGCTGGTTAGTCACTAGTGAAGGGGCGTTCAGCTATTTGGCAAAAGACTATCAATTCAATGAAGTCTATCTCTGGCCAATCAATGCCGATGAGCAAGGTTCACCGCAGCAGGTGCGTCGGGTTATCGATACCGTACGTGAGAAGGCTATCCCTGTCGTATTCAGCGAAAGCACCGTTTCCGATAAGCCGGCAAAACAGGTCAGTAAAGAAACGGGGGCGAAATATGGCGGCGTGCTGTATGTTGATTCACTGTCTACAGAAAAAGGCCCCGTGCCGACCTATATCGATCTGTTAAAAGTGACGGTGGAAACCATCGCTAAAGGATTTAATCAATGAGTCGTGATCGAGCCGTACAGTCATTAGAAGTCAATGATGTTTCGGTTACTTACAGCAACGGGCATCAGGCTATTCGCCATGCCTCTTTTTCCCTGACTGGCGGCACAATTTGCGCCTTGGTTGGCGTAAACGGCAGTGGAAAATCGACGTTGTTCAAAAGCATCATGGGGTTGGTCAAGCCAACCTCAGGGCAGGTCCTGCTCAATCAGCAACCAATCTATCAGGCGCTGAAACAGAATCTGGTTGCTTATGTTCCACAAACAGAAGACGTGGACTGGAATTTTCCCGTTCTGGTTTCCGACGTGGTCATGATGGGACGCTACGGGAGGATGAATTTCCTACGCATTCCCAGTAAACAAGACCGCGCTATTGTGGCGGAGTCGCTGGAGCGCGTCGGGCTATCAACGCTGCAACATCGCCAGATCGGTGAATTGTCCGGTGGACAGAAAAAGCGCGTCTTTCTGGCGCGGGCGCTCGCTCAACAAGGCAGCGTGTTGCTGCTGGATGAGCCTTTTACCGGCGTAGACGTTAAAACAGAGAATGCCATTATCGACCTGCTTCGCACCTTGCGCGATGAAGGGCATTTGATTCTGGTGGCAACTCATAACCTCGGTAGCGTTCCTGAGTTTTGTGACAACGTTATTTTGGTCAATCGCACCGTTTTAGCCGCAGGGCCGACGCACAGCACCTTTACCCAAAGCAATTTGGAGAAAACGTTCGGTGGTGTTCTGCGGCACATCAACCTCGGGGGATCGCATCTTCACGATGATGACGATGTCCGCTCGGTGACGGTGTTAACAGACGATGAGCGTCCGGCTGTGTTCTATGGGTCGACCAAGAGCGATCCTCCTGCATCACGCGCTGTACCGGAGGAGAAAAAGCCCTGATGATCGATATCCTGTTGCAGCCATTCAGCTATAACTACATGGTCAAGGCGATCTGGGTCAGCGCGATTGTCGGTGGCGTGTGTGCTTTTCTTTCAGCGTACCTGATGCTGAAAGGCTGGTCGCTGATGGGCGATGCGCTCTCTCACTCCGTCGTCCCCGGCGTCGCAGGAGCCTATGCACTAGGCCTGCCCTATGCGGCTGGTGCATTTTTTACCGGCATGCTTGCCGCGCTGGCCATGACACTCATCCGTCATATTACCCGATTGCGCGAAGATGCAATTATCGGCTTTATTTTCTCAACGTTTTTCGCTGTCGGCCTGCTAATTATTTCGCTCAACCCGACATCGGTTAACGTGCAATCCATCATTTTTGGCAATATTTTGGGCATTGCCGACGAAGATATTCTGCAAGTTGAAATCATCATCGGCGTAACGTTCGTGATTCTCTGCCTGCTGTGGAAAGATCTGCTGGCCGTCTTTTTTGATGAGAACCATGCTCGTTCCATTGGCCTTTCCCCGCTGAAGCTGAAAATTCTGTTCTTTACGCTGCTGAGTGCCTGTACCGTCGCGGCGTTGCAAACCGTCGGGGCTATTTTGGTGATCGCGATGGTAATTACACCGGGTGCCACAGCTTACCTGCTCACCGACCGATTTGGTCGTCTGGTCATGATTTCTATTGCACTGGGGGCGATCACCAGCGCGGTCGGGGCTTACCTGAGCTTCTTCCTTGATGGTGCAACCGGCGGCGTGATTGTCACGTTGCAAACCGTCATCTTCCTGTTGGCATTTGTCTTTGCACCCAAACATGGATTACTGGCATCGCGCCGTCTACGGTTACGCGATCAATCAGGAGATGCATTATGACGCTCATTAGCTGGCTCATCGATCCCCTGTCCTATCCGTTCATGCAGCGTGCGTTACTCGCCGCCGTCGTCACCGGTACGGTCTGCGCAGTGCTGTCGTGTTATCTGGTGCTGAAAGGCTGGTCGCTCATGGGGGATGCCATTTCCCATGCTGTGCTGCCTGGTATCGTTGTCGCGTTTTTACTGGGGATCCCATTAGTCATCGGGGCTTTTGTATCTGGTATTTTTTGTGCGGTAGCGACGGGATACGTGAAAGAACACAGCCGGGTCAAAGAAGACACGGTAATGGGGATCATCTTTTCCGGCATGTTTGCGCTGGGGCTAGTCATGTTTGCGCGCATCGATACCGATCAGCACCTGAACCATATTCTGTTTGGTAACGTGCTGGGCATCACTCAGCAAGAGCTGACGCAAATCTTACTGATTGCCGGAGTCACGCTGGCTGTCATCTTGTTAAAACGCCGAGATTTCATGCTGTACTGCTTCGATCCCAATCATGCCCGCGTTATCGGCCTGCCTGTTAAGCTGCTGCACTACGGCTTGCTAAGCCTGTTGGCGATGACGATTGTCGCATCCTTACAGGCCGTCGGCGTTATTCTGGTGATCGCGATGCTGATTGCACCAGGCATTATTGCCTTCATGGTCTGTAAACGTTTTGAGCGCATGGTGCTTGTTGCTACGCTGGTTTCTGTCATTTCCTGTGTTGCCGGTACGCTGATCAGTTTCTATATTGATGGCGCAACCGGTCCTTGCATCGTTATCGTTCAGGCGCTGTTCTTCACGCTGGCGCTGACTTACCACCAGCTTAAACAACGTCGTCAGGCGGCATCTCAGATCGTCACCGACGCGTTGTAATTCCCTTGTCCCAACCTTTTAGCATGACGTAACCGAAAAACAGCCGTCGGTTACGTCATTCATACGCGATTTCATTGCCTTATCTAACGGATTGAGCGTCATCCTAACTCCGCTATTTTTAATTCCGACTATACTTGTTTCTCGTTATCTCGGCCTATCGGTTATCACTGTGCTGTAGATTCCATTTTTATTACGCTCAATGGGTTACCGTAAACGTACCACCTCAGTGAACAGCATCGTATCGGGCAACATCAACGGGAGGATGACCTTATGTGGCAAGCTATCAGCCGACTTTTGGAAGAGCATCACGGTACTGCGGATATTCAGGAGCGTCGCGAATTATCCGGCGGCGAAATACATCCAGCCTGGTATGTCCGCTACGGCGAGCATGACGTTTTCGTAAAATGCGATAGTCGTGAAATGCTGGCTAAATTCACTGCTGAAGCCGATCAGCTTCACTTGCTGAGCCGCAGCAATACGGTGCGTGTACCCGCCGTCTATGGCGTCGGTAGCTCCCGCGAACACAGCTTCCTGCTTCTGCAATATCTGCCCGTCAAACCGTTAGATGCACACAGCGCCTGGTGCCTGGGCGAACAGTTAGCACGCCTGCATCAATGGAGCGAGCAGCCGCAATTTGGACTGGATTTCGATAACGACCTCTCAACAACGCCTCAGCCAAACAGTTGGCAGCGGCGCTGGGCGACTTTTTTTGCCGAACAGCGTATTGGCTGGCAGTTACAGCTTGCAGCAGAAAAAGGGATGCATTTTGGTCATATTGAAACGCTAATCGCACGCGTTGAGGAACGTCTGGCAGGGCATCAGCCCCAGCCGTCGCTCTTGCACGGAGACCTATGGCCAGAGAACTGTGCGAATGGTCAGGATGGCGCTTATCTGTTCGATCCGGCCTGCTATTGGGGGGACAGAGAATGTGATTTAGCGATGCTGCCACGCTATCCAGCCCTGCCCCCACAGATTTATGATGGTTACCAGAGTGTGTGGCCGCTGGATAAAGGCTTTATCGATCGCCAGCCCATTTACCAGATTTATTATCTGCTTAACCGCGCCAATCTTTTCGGCGGCAAACATATTGTTGAAGCGCAACAGCTCATTGAGCGACAGCTTTTAATCTAAGGCTAAGGGTTGCGTTAATATGAGAGTCTTGGGCTAAGGTGAGAAGAATACCGCTCTGGCGCAACGGCTGCGCCAGAGCGTCAATCAGACTGGTAACCCTAATAAACGTAGTACCAGATAGCCAATACCTGCGATAATCACCGGCAAGATATAAAGCGGAAAGAATTGCACAAAAATTGTGTGTCCAGGAACAATAACACGTGATTCCAGCGTCTCACGCGTGTTCCCACCATCACCTTTCATCTTTTCCAGAATCAGTTGATCTTCAATGCCTTCCTTTATGGCCTTAGCCTGACGAGACATCCGGGCGCCCGAAACCTGTAAAGCCAGGCCAATAAAAATCAGGATGTAGATCAGCCAAAACATCAGCGTCGCCCCACTGAAAAAACGCGTAAAATCCGGTACCGGCGAGTTGTACCAAAAAATATTCAGGAAAGGCGTATTGAAGCGCACCATGTCGACCATCAGGTGCACAAAATCCAGAAGAACAGCATCAATACCCTGTTTTTTCTGGGTATAAGCATAGAGATAGTTAGCCAGCGAGACGAAGGTTGAAAGCAGCGCGGGAATAAAAAGGATCCATCCGGCAATGCGTTTAACGACGGCAATACGGCCAGCCTGTTGATACGTCATGAGAACCCCTTCTTAGCGACGCAACATCGGTAATGTATCGTTTTAGTACGACGGGTAGCCTACTGTAACTTTACGCACAGTCAACACTTTATCTCCTGCATCGCCTGAGTAGTCCCCTGCAACTCGACTTATTAAGGTATAGTTTATCAGTAAATTTTCTTTTCCTTTGCTGACGGAGCCCGTGGTATGCCTTTTGATTCTTCTATACGAGCGGCGATTTTCGATATGGATGGGCTGCTCATTGATTCAGAACCGTTGTGGGACAAGGCCGAACTGGAGGTTATCGCCTCACTTGGCGTAGACATTTCACTACGAGAATCCATGAAAGATACTCTGGGTTTACGCATCGATATGGTGGTCGAACTCTGGTATCAGCGTTCTCCCTGGGCGACACCAACGCGGGACGAGGTTGTCCGCCGTATTATCGATCGTGCGATTGAACTGGTTGCCGAACAGCGCCCCCTCCTGCCCGGCGTCGAACATGCGCTGCAACTGTGTCGTGAACAGAATCTCAAAATTGGACTGGCTTCCGCTTCGCCGCTCCGCATGCAGCAGCAGGTATTGCGCATGTTTAACCTGGAACATTACTTTGATGTCCTCATGTCAGCCGAGACGCTGCCGTATAGCAAGCCTCATCCAGAGGTGTATTTGAATGCAGCAAACGGACTCGGCGTTCCTCCAACACAATGTGTGACGCTGGAAGATTCGGTAAACGGCATGATCGCAACCAAAGCGGCACGCATGCGTTCAATCGTTATTCCACAGGCTGAGTTCCGCGATGACGCTCGCTGGGCGCTGGCAGACTATAAGCTGGATTCCCTGAATCAGCTGGCCACCGCGCACGTAGTCTAGAAATTCAGGTGTAGGAATGAGGAATAAAGAAGTAGAAGAATAGAAAAACAGACATCGCGGGATATAACGAAAGCGTGGTCAGCCAATAGACTGACCGCGCGTTGAGGCATTACAGGAAATCAGCTCGCTTAGGCGAGAAAGCATCGATCAGGACGCTGCCGTCTTCCAGCGAAACCACGCCGTGCATTTCATTTTTCACGGCCAGATAAGCGTCGCCAGTTTTCAGGATACGTTTCTCACCTTCGATCACGACTTCAAAGCTGCCAGCGGCAACATAAGCAATCTGATCGTGAATCTCATGGAAGTGCGGTGTACCAATCGCACCTTTATCAAAGTGCACGTAAACCATCATTAACTCATCGCTCCAGGTCATGATTTTACGTTTAATGCCACCGCCCAGCTCTTCCCATGGCGTTTCATCATCAATAAAATATCTTCTCATCAGCATCTCTCCTCTAACGCTTTTATTGCCCATACCTTCTATTGCGTCAACAAACCGTGCACGACAACGAGTGTATGACTATGGATTGCGACATTTTAGCCACATCAGTACCAGAAGAAACATAAAATAAGCAAAACCATGACGGCCCTCAAGAAATAAATAAAACATTATTTCATTTTTATTGAATTCACATCCCATCCAAACTATCATCCGGCATAACAAGAAAGAACCGGGCAGGTTGAGGAATAGGTGACGTTGTCACTGCCACGCAACATCATCTGTTTCGCCCGGCGCTTTCACCAAGAGCGGTTAATGATGAAATGGCCGTTTTTCATATGATGGGTCAACCACAGGAATCCCGTCATAGCGTAATAAAAAACGAGCAGGCGGTGATGTCACTGAGCTGGTCGATTCATTCCGGTGTTGGCACCAGACGCTACACCTTTATCTGGGGCATGGTTGGCGAGAATCAGGTTTTCGGTGACATGGATCACGTCAAGGTTAGCGAGTTACGTTAATCGCTTTCAGCCGGAATTACCGGTGTTCCCTACAGTAACAGCTAACGACTAAGTATTTTGTCGCTTATAGAGAGATTACAGATATGATTTTAAATTCTTTTGATTTGCAAGGTAAAGTTGCTCTTATCACGGGTTGTGATACGGGTTTGGGTCAAGGCATGGCTATCGGTCTGGCACAAGCAGGTTGTGATATCGTCGGCGTCAACATCGTTGAACCGAAAGACACTATCGAAAAAGTCACTGCACTGGGACGTCGTTTCCTGAGCCTGACTGCCGACATGAGCAATGTCTCTGGTCATGCAGAGCTGGTCGAGAAAGCCGTTGCTGAATTTGGTCACGTTGACATTCTGGTCAACAACGCCGGTATCATCCGTCGTGAAGATGCGATCGACTTCAGCGAGAAAAACTGGGACGACGTAATGAATCTGAACATTAAGAGCGTTTTCTTTATGTCTCAGACCGTTGCACGCCAGTTCATCAAACAAGGTAAAGGCGGCAAGATCATCAATATCGCGTCTATGCTGTCCTTCCAGGGTGGTATCCGCGTACCTTCTTATACCGCATCAAAAAGCGCAGTTATGGGCGTAACCCGTCTGATGGCGAACGAGTGGGCAAAACACGGTATCAA
Organism: Pectobacterium actinidiae; assembly: GCF_000803315.1. Classification (NCBI taxonomy): domain Bacteria; kingdom Pseudomonadati; phylum Pseudomonadota; class Gammaproteobacteria; order Enterobacterales; family Pectobacteriaceae; genus Pectobacterium; species Pectobacterium actinidiae. Next base: position 2,107,837 of record NZ_JRMH01000001.1, on the reverse strand, counting down.
CGTCAACGCAATTGCTCCGGGATATATGGCTACCAACAATACCCAGCAACTGCGCGCCGATGAAGAACGCAGCAAAGAAATTCTGGATCGTATCCCAGCTGGCCGTTGGGGTTTACCACAGGATCTGATGGGCCCATCCGTCTTCCTGGCATCCAGCGCATCCGACTACATCAATGGTTACACGATTGCCGTTGATGGTGGCTGGCTGGCTCGCTAAGCGCAGTTTTTCTTAGCGGCATTTCGCCAATCTGCGATAAAAAGCACAATTTCGGTTGTGCTTTTTATTTGTTTTTCAAGTTGTTATTTCGTTTTTCATGATTCTTTCTCCTGTCAAAATCCTTTCTTAAAAAAAAATCAAAACAACGTTCCGACTTTGATCACACTTTCGATATTGCGTGCATGACGACAAGGTTAATAGCGCAATATAATCAATCAAAACAGTGTTTCTATTTATAAGGAACTGTTCCCACGGTTCCATAAGAAGGTACTCCATGAGTATTTTTGAAAACTTATACACCAGCAGAAAATCGCAGCTCGACGAATGGGTTGCAGCACTCGATAGCCACATTGCCTGCGTTCAGGATAAAGGCCGCAGCCAAAGTCAGCCGACGTTATTATTGGCTGACGGTTTTGATGTGGAAAATTATGCGCCTGCGATGTGGCAATTCCCGGATGGACATAGCGCCCCTATTTCTAATTTTGCCAGCCAGCAAAATTGGCTAAGAACGCTATGCGCCATGAGCGTTGTTACAGGTAATGATAGTTACCAACAACAGGCTATCGCACAAAGCGAATATTTTCTGGATCATTTCGTTGATGATAATAGCGGCCTGTTCTTCTGGGGTGGTCACCGCTTTATTAATCTGGATACGCTCGCAGGCGAAGGGCCAGAATCCAAAGCTCAGGTGCATGAATTAAAACACCACCTGCCCTATTACGCGTTGTTGCATCGCGTTAATGCGGAAAAGACGCTGAATTTCTTTCAGGGTTTCTGGAACGCACACGTCGAAGACTGGGATTCACTGGATCTGGGTCGTCATGGTGATTACAGCAAAAAACGCGATCCGAATGTTTTCCTGCATGCCCGCCATGATGTCGTCGATCCGGCACAGTGGCCTGTTCTGCCATTAACGAAGGGGCTGACGTTTGTTAATGCTGGCACAGACCTGATTTATGCCGCGTTCAAATACGCAGAGTACACGGGCGATAGTCACGCCGCGGCCTGGGGTAAGCATCTTTATCGCCAATACGTTTTGGCTCGCAACCCAGAAACCGGTATGCCGGTGTATCAGTTCAGTTCACCACAGCAGCGCCAGCCGGTGCCAGAAGACGATAACCAGACGCAGTCCTGGTTTGGCGATCGTGCTCAACGCCAGTTTGGCCCAGAGTTCGGCGAAATCGCGCGTGAAGCCAATGTGTTGTTCCGTGATATGCGCCCACTGCTGATTGATAACCCACTGGCAATGTTGGATATTCTCCGCACGCAGCCTGATGCAGAAATGCTGAACTGGGTTATTTCAGGGTTAAAAAATTACTATCAGTACGCCTACGATGTCACCAGCAATACACTGCGCCCGATGTGGAACAACGGCCAGGACATGACAGGTTACCGTTTTAAACGCGATGGCTATTACGGTAAAGCGGGTACGGAATTAAAACCGTTTGCATTAGAAGGTGATTATTTATTACCGCTGGTTCGTGCTTATCGTCTAAGCGGTGATGAGGACCTGTATGCACTGGTTAACACCATGCTGACGCGGCTGAACAAAGAAGAGATTCAGCACATCGCCAGCCCGGTACTTTTGTTGGCCGTTATCGAACTGGCCGATCACAAACAATCAGAATCCTGGGCACATTACGCCGCGCAATTGGCTGGCGTTCTGTTTGAACAACATTTCCATCGTGGTTTGTTCGTTCGCTCCGCACAGCATCGTTATGTTCGTCTGGATGATACCTATCCGTTGGCTTTACTGACTTTCGTTGCCGCTTGTCGCAACAAATTAAACGATATCCCGCAGTATCTGACACAAGGTGGATATGTTCACGGGGATTTTCACGTTAATGGGGAAAATAGAATTGTTTATGACGTGGAATTAATTTATCCAGAGTTATTAACAGCTTAATTTTATGTTTTTTAATGGTTCACAATTAATCAATAGGTAAGCATTATGAATGAAAACAGAATGCTGGGGTTAGCCTATATCTCCCCCTATATTATAGGGCTGATAGTTTTTACCGCTTTCCCCTTTGTTTCGTCATTTATCCTCAGTTTTACTGAGTATGATTTGATAAATCCGCCTGAATTTACGGGGCTAGAAAACTATCACCGTATGTTCATCGAGGATGATCTCTTTTGGAAATCAATGGGCGTTACCTTTGCCTATGTATTTCTGACCATTCCATTGAAATTAATTTTCGCATTGTTAATTGCGTTTGTACTTAATTTCAAATTACGTGGTATCGGTTTCTTCCGTACTGCTTACTATGTGCCTTCTATTCTGGGCAGTAGCGTGGCAATCGCCGTTCTGTGGCGTGCACTGTTCGCTATCGATGGCTTGTTAAATAGCTTCCTCGGCGTGTTTGGCTTTGATGCCATCAACTGGTTGGGTGAGCCGTCGCTGGCACTGATGTCGGTCACGCTGTTGCGCGTATGGCAGTTCGGTTCCGCCATGGTTATCTTCCTGGCTGCATTGCAGAACGTTCCGCAATCTCAGTATGAAGCGGCGATGATCGACGGTGCATCCAAATGGCAAATGTTCCTGAAAGTAACGGTACCGCTGATTACGCCAGTTATTTTCTTTAACTTTATCATGCAGACCACTCAGGCATTCCAGGAGTTTACGGCACCTTACGTCATTACTGGCGGCGGTCCAACGCACTACACCTATCTGTTCTCGCTCTATATCTACGATACGGCGTTCAAGTATTTCGATATGGGTTACGGTGCTGCATTGGCATGGGTTCTGTTCCTGGTTGTTGCAGTATTTGCGTCTATCTCCTTTAAGTCGTCGAAATACTGGGTGTTCTACTCCGCTGATAAAGGAGGAAAAAATGGCTGACATGCATTCAAACCTGACTACAGCACAAGAAGTTGCTGCTGCAGAAGTACGCCGCACGCTGCGTAAAGAAAAACTCAGTGCCGCTATCCGTTACGTGATACTGCTGTTCGTTGGTTTACTGATGCTTTATCCACTGGCGTGGATGTTCTCAGCATCGTTCAAACCTAACCATGAGATTTTCACTACGTTGGGTCTGTGGCCTGCTCATGCCACCTGGGACGGTTTCGTTAACGGTTGGAAAACCGGTACGGAATACAATTTCGGTCACTACATGATTAACACTTTCCAGTATGTGATTCCGAAAGTGGTTCTGACCGTTATTTCCTCGGTCATTGTGGCTTATGGCTTCGCTCGCTTTGACATTCCGTGGAAGAACTTCTGGTTTGCCACGCTGATTGCCACCATGCTGCTGCCAAGCACCGTGTTGCTGATTCCGCAGTACCTCATGTTCCGTGAAATGGGCATGCTGAACAGCTATCTGCCACTGTACTTGCCAGTCGCGTTTGCAACACAAGGCTTCTTTGTGTTCATGCTGATCCAGTTCCTGCGTGGTGTACCACGTGATATGGAAGAAGCCGCCCAGATTGATGGCTGTAACTCCTTCCAGGTGCTGTGGTATGTGGTCGTGCCGATTTTGAAACCAGCCATCATCTCTGTTGCGCTGTTCCAGTTCATGTGGTCAATGAACGACTTCATCGGTCCGCTGATTTATGTCTATAGCGTGGATAAATATCCGATTGCGCTGGCGCTGAAAATGTCTATCGACGTTACTGAAGGCGCTCCGTGGAATGAAATTCTGGCCATGTCCAGCATCTCCATTCTGCCATCCATTATTGTTTTCTTCCTGGCACAGCGCTACTTCGTACAAGGCGTGACCAGCAGCGGAATTAAAGGTTAATAGAGGATTTATCATGGCTGAAGTTATTTTCAATAAACTGGAAAAAGTATACTCCAACGGTTTCAAAGCCGTTCACGGCATCGACCTGACGATTAAAGACGGCGAATTCATGGTTATCGTCGGCCCGTCTGGCTGTGCTAAATCCACCACACTGCGTATGTTGGCAGGTCTGGAAACCATTAGCGGCGGTGAAGTTCGCATCGGTGAGCGCGTGGTTAACAATCTGGCGCCAAAAGAGCGTGGGATTGCGATGGTGTTCCAGAACTATGCCCTCTACCCTCACATGACGGTAAAAGAGAACCTGGCGTTTGGTCTGAAACTGAGCAAATTGCCTAAAGAGCAAATCGAAGCGCAGGTAGCAGAAGCGGCCAAAATTCTGGAGCTGGAAGAACTGATGGATCGTCTGCCGCGCCAGCTGTCTGGTGGTCAGGCTCAGCGTGTGGCCGTAGGCCGCGCCATCGTTAAAAAACCCGATGTGTTCCTGTTTGACGAACCGTTGTCAAACCTGGATGCCAAACTGCGTGCTTCCATGCGTATCCGTATTTCCGACCTGCATAAGCAGTTGAAGAAAAGCGGTAAAGCGGCGACAAGCGTATATGTTACCCACGATCAGACTGAAGCAATGACCATGGGTGACCGTATCTGCGTGATGAAACTCGGTCACATCATGCAGGTTGACACGCCAGATAACCTGTACCACTTCCCTGTCAACATGTTTGTTGCTGGCTTCATTGGCTCACCAGAAATGAACATCAAGCCGTGCAAACTGGTCGAGAAAGACGGTCAGGTTGGCGTGGTGGTGGGTAATAACGCGCTGGTATTAAATGCTGAAAAACAAGATAAAGTGCGCAGCTATATCGGACAAGACGTATTCTTCGGCGTTCGCCCAGACTATGTTTCCGTGTCAGATACGCCATTTGAAGGCAGCCACTCACAGGGTGAGCTGGTTCGCGTAGAAAACATGGGTCACGAATTCTTTATGTACATTAAAGTCGATGGCTTTGAATTAACCAGCCGCATTCCTTATGACGAAGGTCGGCTGATTATCGAGAAGGGACTGCATCGTCCGGTATATTTCCAGTTCGACATGGAAAAATGCCATATTTTTGATGCAAAAACAGAAAAAAATATCTCTCTTTAACAGGAGTAGTAACCGATGAAAAAAGCGATCCTACACACGTTAATAGTTTCATCTCTGGCATTAGTGGCCATGCCTTCTTTCGCCGCTGATAATGTTGAATTGAGAATGTCTTGGTGGGGCGGCAACAGCCGTCACCAGCAGACGCTCAAGGCCATTGAAGAGTTCCACAAACAGCATCCGAACATCACGGTGAAAGCGGAATACACCGGATGGGATGGTCACCTGTCGCGTCTGACTACACAGATTGCCGGTAACACCGAGCCGGATGTGATGCAGACTAACTGGAACTGGCTGCCGATTTTCTCTAAAAACGGCACGGGTTTTTATGACCTGAACAAAGTGAAAGATACTCTGGATCTGACCCAGTTCGATCCGAAAGAGCTGCAAAGCACCACGGTCGAAGGGAAACTGAACGGTATTCCAATTTCCGTCACTGCTCGTGTGTTCTACTTCAACACTGAAAGCTGGCAAAAAGCGGGACTGGAATATCCGAAAACGTGGGACGAGCTGCTGAACGCCGGTAAAGTGTTCAAAGAAAAACTGGGCGACCAATACTACCCTATCGTGTTGGAACACCAGGATTCTCTGGCACTGCTGAACTCTTACATGGTTCAGAAATACAACATTCCTGCTATTGATGTAAAAAGTCAGAAATTCGCCTACACCGATGCGCAATGGGTTGAATTCTTTGGCATGTATAAGAAACTGATCGACAGCCATGTCATGCCTGATGCGAAATACTATGCCTCTTTCGGTAAGAGCAACATGTATGAGATGAAGCCATGGATCAACGGCGAGTGGTCTGGTACTTACATGTGGAACTCCACCATTACCAAGTACTCTGACAACCTGCAACCACCAGCAAAACTGGCATTGGGTAACTATCCGATGCTGCCAGGTGCGAAAGATGCCGGCTTGTTCTTCAAACCTGCACAGATGCTGTCTATCGGGAAATCGACTAAGTATCCTAAAGAGTCTGCTCAGTTGATCAACTTCCTGCTGAACAGCAAAGAAGGTGCTCAGGCTCTGGGTCTGGAACGTGGTGTACCGTTGAGTAAAGCCGCTGTGGCTCAGTTGACTGCTGATGGCGTGATCAAAGATGATGCACCAGCCGTTGCCGGGTTGAAACTGGCGCTGGCTCTGCCACATGACGTTGCCGTTTCCCCTTATTTCGACGACCCGCAAATCGTTTCTCTGTTTGGTGATACCATCCAGTCTATCGATTACGGTCAGAAATCTGTGGAAGATGCTGCGAAATACTTCCAGCGTCAGTCTGAGCGTATTCTGAAGCGTGCAATGAAATAATGCCGTACCTGATTTAGATTGTAATTCATCCCTGCCGTACTGACGGCAGGGATTTTTCATTTAAATTAAAACAACCGCTATATTCAATCCGATCTTCCTCACAATTTGAAATCCCATTTTACTTTTTGTTACCCAAGCCGATCTCGATCACAGAACGCAATTTAATAATAAATAGAATAGAACTTGTCCTAAAAAGCATAATGCGTGTTTTTTATTAAGAGATATCCTAACCAGTAGGGAATATAACAATGAAATTTAAATTACTAGCTCTGGCTGTTACGTCATTAATTAGTGTGAATGCAATGGCTGTGACAATTGACTATCGTCATGAAATGAAAGATACACCGAAAAATGATCATCGCGATCGTTTATCTATGTCACACCGTTTTGCCAACGGCTTTGGGTTATCTGTTGAAGCAAAATGGCGTCAATCCAGTGCTGACAACACGCCAAATAAACCATTTAATGAAACCGTCAGCAATGGTACTGAAGTCGTTGCCAGCTATGTGTACAACTTCAATAAAACCTTTTCTTTAGAACCAGGATTCTCTTTAGATTCAAGCTCTACGTCTAACAACTATCGTCCTTACCTGCGCGGTAAAATGAACATCACTGACGATCTTTCTACTTCTTTACGTTATCGCCCTTACTACAAACGTAATAGCGGTGATGTTCCAAACGCATCAAAAAACAACCAAGAAAATGGTTATAACTTAACCGCGGTTGTTAGCTATAAATTCCTGAAAGATTTCCAGGTTGATTACGAACTGGACTACAAAAAAGCAAATAAAGCCGGTGCATATCAATACGACAATGAAACATACAATTTCGACCATGATGTAAAATTGTCTTATAAACTGGATAAAAACTGGAAGCCTTATATGGCGGTAGGTAACGTCGCTCAGGATGGCACTACCGATCATCGCCAAACTCGTTACCGTGTTGGTGTGCAATATAGCTTCTAATAACGAGCTTGTTATTTAAATAAGTATTATTGTTATTCGTTGGCAAAAGGGATGTTATTGTTAATTGACTCACTCAATTTCATCATTAGCATCCCTTTATTATGATGTCCGTTGTTAGTAAGCAGGTTAGTTAGGTTTTGTTGTTACATGTGGTGCCATTAAATGTGATTTAGCCACATGCGTTTTAGCTGTTGAAATTGCTGTGTCTGATTTACCCTCTTCGTGTATGAATGTTATTTCTTTATTAAAATTTGCGGTTCAGGGTAGTCATTTTTCTCCGATGTGATGGCTACCCTATTTTTTTACCATCGCCCAATGATTTCCCCCCTTCTTCTCTTTGTCAGGTGATCTATCATGATTGTTCGTTCTCTGCTTGTCGGGGCCATTATGATGTCTGTACATGGATTAAGTTACGCCCAACCTGTTTTCCCTGTCTGGCCACATGGCGAAGCGCCAGGTGCCTCTTCGTCAACGGTACAGCCGCAAGTGGTCGAGCGTAGCAAAGATCCTTCTCTTCCCGATCGGGCCGCAACCGGGATTCGCAGTCCCGAAATTACCGTTTATCCGGCAGAGAAGCCCAATGGTATGGCTTTGCTCATTACGCCTGGCGGTTCTTATCAGCGCGTCGTGCTGGACAAGGAAGGCAGCGATCTGGCACCGTTTTTTAATCAACAGGGTTATACCCTTTTCGTGATGACCTATCGCATGCCCGGTGAAGGCCATAAAGAAGGTGCTGACGCTCCGTTAGCCGATGCCCAGCGTGCAATCAGAACGCTGAGAGCCAACGCCGATAAGTGGCACATTAACCCGCAACGTATCGGTATTATGGGATTCTCCGCCGGTGGTCATGTTGCTGCTAGCCTTGGAACTCGATTCACCCAATCCGTTTACCCGGCGACGGATGCCATTGATAGCGTGAGCGCACGCCCTGACTTCATGGTACTGATGTACCCCGTTATTTCGATGCAGGCGAATATTGCGCACGCTGGCTCGCGCAAACAATTAATCGGCGAACAGCCAACGGACGCGCAGGTGTTGCGTTATTCTCCAGAGAAGCAGGTTACCGCTCAGACACCTCCAACGTTTCTGGTGCATGCCGTTGACGATCCGTCAGTCTCGGTTGATAACAGTCTGGTGATGTTCAGCGCGCTGCGGGAAAAACAGATTCCCGTCGAAATGCATCTCTTTGAGAAAGGTAAACACGGTTTCGGCCTGCGCGGCACTAAAGGGCTTCCTGCGGCAGCCTGGCCTCAGTTGCTAGACAATTGGCTGCGTCTTTTACCTGCAAGCAACGAACTGCCGAAATAAATCGTTACGCCGTCACCGCTTCCGCAGGCAGGGATAATCTCTTATACTGTATAAAATAACAGTTTTATTTGAGAAGTTTCATGACTGCGGAAGGACACCTGCTGTTTTCTGTTGCCTGCGCAATTCTGGCTAAAAAAGTTGAGCTATCGCCTGCGCTGGCTACCGGAGACTGGTGGCACATTATTCCCGGAGCACTCCTTACCGCGCTGCTGCCCGACATCGATCACCCCAAATCCGTCCTCGGGCAGCGCCTGAAGTGGCTTTCTTCGCCGATTGCCCGCCTCTTTGGTCATCGCGGGTTTACGCATAGCCTCCTTGCCATCGCCGCCGGTATCTTCTTTATTCAGACGCGGCTGCCGCCAGACTGGCCGATTCCGACGGATGCCTACCATGCCATGATCGTCGGGTATTTGAGCCACATTCTTGCTGATATGCTGACGCCCTCTGGCGTCCCTCTGCTCTGGCCCTGTCGCTGGCGTTTCCGGTTGCCGATTTTAAACAGCCAAAAAGGCAATCAGTTGGAACGCTTTCTGTGTATTGCCTGTATCGGTTTTTCGCTGTATCAGCCACAAAAAAATCTGGATTGCTGCACCTACGAACAGTCATTTCGCTTTTTGCAGTCGGCGCAAACGTATCTCTTTCAATACGTGAAATAACAGCGTTACCTACCGTCAGACATATCCCTGTAACATGATGGCAAAAGACCTGCTATCCTGTGCGCGTTTGTTATTTTTCATCGCAAAAAATCACGCTATCTCCGCCGCTCTACGTTACGGCGCGAAATCGTGGACAGCGTGACGCGATTCACTAATAGGGAGCAAAGCCGGATGAATTTTCCGCTACTCATAAATATTCTGCTATTTGTCGTATTGCTGCTCGGATTAGGTTACGCCAGCCGTAACCCATCCTGGAGTCTGGCTAAGAAAGTGTTGTTGGGTTTGGTTGTCGGGGTGTTATTTGGTCTTGCACTGCACCTGATTTATGGTGGTGACAACCCAGTGGTTAAGCAGTCCATCTCATGGTTTAACATCGTAGGTAATGGCTATGTGCAGCTGTTGCAGATGATCGTCATGCCGCTGGTCTTTATCTCCATCCTGAATTCTGTTGCCAAACTGCATAACGCCTCGTCATTAGGGAAAATCAGCCTATTGACGTTGTCCACTCTGCTGCTCACCACGCTGATTTCTGCGTTGGTCGGCGTTTTTGTGACTAACCTGTTTGGCCTGACGGCTACCGGACTGGTTCAAGGTGCGCAGGAAACGGCGCGATTAACCGCAATTGAAAGCAACTATGCGGGGAAAGTTGCTGACCTTAACGTGCCTCAACTTATCCTGTCATTCATTCCTAAAAACCCGTTTGCTGAGCTGACCGGCGCGAACCCGACGTCTATCATCAGCGTCGTCGTCTTTGCAGCCTTCCTCGGTGTAGCTGCGCTACAGTTGCTGAAAGATGACGCCGCCAAAGGCGAACGCGTTTTAACCGCCATTGACACACTGCAATCCTGGGTGATGAAGCTCGTTCGTCTGGTGATGAGATTAACGCCTTATGGGGTTATGGCGCTGATGACAAAAATGGTCGCCAGCTCTAACCTGCAAGACATCCTCAAACTGGGCAGCTTCGTTGTCGCATCCTATCTCGGACTGGCGATTATGTTCGGTGTCCATGCACTGATTCTGTCGTTCACAGGTATCAATCCGGCACGTTTTTATCGCAAAGTGTGGCCGGTACTGACGTTCGCCTTTACCAGTCGTTCCAGCGCGGCGACCATTCCGCTCAGCATTGAGGCGCAAACGCGCCGTATTGGCGTACCGCAATCTATCGCCAGCTTTGCGGCCTCTTTCGGCACAACAATCGGTCAGAACGGCTGTGCGGGGCTTTACCCAGCGATGCTGGCTGTGATGGTCGCGCCAACGGTCGGCATCAACCCGCTGGATCCTGTCTGGATCGCGACGCTAGTCGGTATCGTCACCATCAGTTCTGCTGGCGTAGCCGGTGTGGGCGGCGGTGCCACTTTTGCCGCATTAATCGTTCTACCCGCGATGGGGCTGCCGGTGACGCTTGTCGCACTGCTCATCTCCATTGAGCCGCTGATCGATATGGGCCGTACCGCGCTTAACGTCAGCGGATCGATGACGGCCGGTACGGTCACTAGCCAGTTGATGAAACAGACGGATAAAACGGTTTTCAACGCGCAGGATGACGCTGAGTTGACACACCGCTAAACCACCTGTGCTACACAAAAGAAAACGCCGACGGCTGATGCTGTCGGCGTTTTTGTTTTTAACGCGTTACTGTTACTGATAACGCTATTGTGCAATCAGGTTAGTTAGCGCTGCGGATTAGTATCGTAAGCCTGGCAACTCTGGAAGCCTTTATTACGCACGTGGCCTGTCTCGTCGTAGCTCACAAAATAGTTCTGTGCGGTGCCATCGCGATTTTTCAGCAGATAATCGCTACAGGTGCCTTTGGCATTCACCAGACGTTTCTCTGTACCGCCAGTCCCCGCAACCTGATGAACCTGTTGCTTCGTCATTCCTACTTTCACATCTTTCACCACAGGCTCATTAACATAGCTTTCTGCCTTGTTATAAGCCGAACATCCCGCCAGCATGACAGCACCAACTGCCGCAATACATACCAGTAATCTGTTATTCTTCATATTATCACCCCATTATTATCGTTCACTCTAAGGCTAGTCGGCGGCGACCACTTTTTCAAATCATAATGCAGAGATGTAACATATTGGCCGATAGTCAAAAACGGGTTATCTATAGGGAAAATGACTACCTGACAGCTTGTTCTTTTTCTTCACGTCAATTCGTTTTACACTCTGGCAATCGTAATAATTCTTTTGCAGTATCAATAAGTTCAGGAGGGGATGGCATGTCATTACAAAACGACATTATCACTGCGCTGGGAGTGAAAAGTAGCATCGATCCAGCACAGGAAATCCGTGTTAGCGTTGATTTTTTAAAGAATTATCTGAATGCTCACCCGTTCGTTACGTCGTTAGTCTTGGGTATCAGCGGCGGCCAGGATTCTACGCTGACTGGCAAACTGTGCCAGACGGCTATCACGGAATTGCGTAATGAGACGGGAAATTCTCGCTATCAGTTCATCGCCGTTCGCCTGCCTTATGGCGTACAGGCAGATGAAGCAGACTGTCAGGATGCCATCACCTTTATCCAACCAGACCGCGTATTAACCGTAAACATCAAGCCGGCTATCGAAGCCAGTGAAGCCACCTTACGTGCCATTGGCGTTGAGCTTTCCGATTTTGTTAAAGGCAATGAGAAAGCCAGAGAACGCATGAAAGCGCAGTACAGCATCGCAGGCATGAATGCCGGGCTCGTCGTCGGTACCGATCATGCAGCAGAGGCAGTAACAGGCTTTTTCACCAAATACGGCGATGGCGGCACCGATATCAACCCGATCTTCCGACTGAACAAGCGGCAGGGCAAAGCGCTACTACGCGAACTTGGCTGCCCTTCTCATCTTTACACCAAAGCCCCCACCGCCGACCTGGAAGAAGACCGCCCGTCCCTGCCCGATGAAGTGGCATTGGGCGTCACCTATGAAAAGATCGACGATTATCTGGAAGGCAAGCAGATCGATGATAAAGATGCCGCCACTATTGAAAACTGGTATCGCAAAACGGAACACAAGCGCCGTCCGCCTATTACCGTTTTTGATGACTTCTGGCGATAAGTCATCGCGATGAGCAAACCGGGCGCGGATACGGCGTCCGGTTTGCTCTTGTTTTTTCTGCGCACGCATCACGATTCCCTCAGTCATTCGAGTCACAGGAACAAGCACTCGCTCGCGAGGGAGAAATCCATAGAAAGCCCAAGTAGCAACCAACGCAGGCAACGAAAAGGATGATGGGAATAAACATGACGCCACAGCGCGCTACGCTCACGGGCCTGCTGGCGATCGTTTTATGGAGCACATCCGTCGGGCTTATCCGTAGCCTGACAGAAGCGCTCGGCCCCATCGGCGGCGCAGCGATGATTTATTCCACCAGCACACTCTGTCTGCTGGCCTTTTATGGTCTTCCCCGCATTAAAACGTTGCCCAGAATCTATTTATTCGCAGGCGGTGCGATGTTTGTTTGCTACGAGATATTTCTGTCGCTGTCCATCGGACTCGCGGATAGCCGCATGCAAGCGATGGAAATAGGGATGATTAACTATTTGTGGCCGAGCTTGACCATTCTTTTTTCTCTTTTTATCAATCAGCAGAAAAGCCGTTTCCTGCTCTGGCCGGGTCTCGCACTCTCGCTCGGCGGCATTGTGTGGATTATGAAAGGAGAAAGCGACTGGACACCAGAATTACTGTGGAACAACGTTCTTGCCAACCCACTCGCCTACAGTCTGGCGTTTTCTGCGGCCTTGACCTGGGCGCTCTACTGCAATATCACCAAGCGTTATGGACAAGGGGAAAGCGGTGTCTCGCTGTTCTTTTTCATCACGTCTCTCGTGCTATGGATAAAGTATGCCTTGAGCGCTGAAGGCGCTATTTCATTTACGTTAGCAAGCTCACTGCAACTGCTCTTTATGGGTGCCTCAACCGCACTGGCCTATTCTGCCTGGAATACTGGCATTCAGCATGGCAATCTGACGCTGCTGGCAACCGCTTCTTATTTCACGCCCGTGCTTTCCACGCTATTGGCCGCGTTCTGGCTCAATATCACGCCCGATCTTTCATTCTGGCAAGGCGTCGTCATGGTCACAGCAGGTTCGCTACTTTGCTGGTATGCGACACGCTCTCCCACTGGTTGACCGCTGCATCCCCCTGATATGCGATCGCGCTTCCTGGTTAATAAAACCCTAATCTGCGCGCGGTCACATTCTTCGCGCTAACCTGTTATAGTCACCTTCACATTTCGTTACCTAAAAAGTCACACATGTTAAGGCGTTTCTTTTCCTACTATTCCCCTTACAAAGGGTTATTCGTCCTCGATTTCGGCTGTGCCATTATCGCTGGGCTGCTTGAATTAGGGTTTCCGATGGCGATTAAAGCGTTCATCGACAAACTATTACCGGCTCAGGACTGGTCGCTGATCCTGTTAGCGTCGGTTGCGCTCTTGGCGGTATACCTGCTGAATACCGCGCTGATGGCCATCGTCAACTATTGGGGACATGCGCTGGGCGTGGGTATTGAAACCGATATGCGGCGGCAGGCATTTGAACATCTGCAAAATTTGCCGTTCCGTTATTACGACAATATGAAGACCGGCCATATCATCACTCACGTCACCAAAGATCTGGAGGAAGTCGGGGAAATCGCCCACCACGGCCCAGAAGACCTCTTTCTCGCGATCATGACGTTTATTGGTGCGTTCATCCTGATGGCAACGGTTCACCTGAATCTGGCGCTGCTGACGATTATTATCGTGCCTTTCATGACGTTTCTCGTCAGCCGTTATGGCGCCCGCATGACGGAGACCTGGCGTCAGCTCTTCGGTCAGGTTGGCAACTTCAACGCCCGAATTGAAGAGAGCGTTGGCGGTATCCGCGTTGTTAAAGCGTTTGCCAATGAAGCTCATGAGAAGAAACTGTTCTCCAACGATAACGAAAACTACCGCCGTACCAAGTTGCAGGCCTATCGCATCATGACCGCCAGTATGACGCTCAGCTACCTCAGCACGCGCCTGATACAGCTTATTGTGATGTTGGCCGGTATTTGGTATGTCATTCAGGGCGAACTCAGCTACGGTGGTTTTATCGGCTTCCTGCTGCTGATTGAGGTTTTCTTCCGACCGGTCGCCAAAATTACCTCGGTGCTGGAAAGCTATCCCAAAGGGATTGCGGGGTTCAAACGCTTTACTCAACTGATCGACACCGTTCCCGAAATTGCCGACGCCCCCGATGCGCATGATATCGGACCGCTGAAAGGCGATATCCGCTTTAATCAGGTGAGCTTTGGTTATTCCGCCGACCGTCCAATTCTGCGTAATATCGATCTGTCGATACGCGCGGGGGAAACCGTGGCATTTGTTGGTCCATCCGGTGCAGGCAAAACCACGCTCTGTTCCTTGCTTCCTCGCTTCTACGATTTAACCAGCGGAGCCATCACTATTGACGGCATGGATATCCGTCAGATGACGCAGGCATCGCTGCGTAGCCAAATCGGCATCGTACAGCAGGATGTCTTCCTGTTCGGCGGCACCATTCGGGAAAACATCGCCTACGGTAAACTTGATGCCAGCGATGAAGAAATCATGGAAGCCGCACGCCGCGCACGGTTAGATGAGCTGATCGAGAATCTGCCTGACGGACTGGATACCGTGGTCGGCGAGCGCGGTGTTAAGCTGTCGGGTGGGCAAAAGCAGCGTTTATCTATCGCGCGAATCTTTCTGAAAAACCCGCCAATCTTGATTCTGGACGAAGCGACATCCGCACTGGATACCGCGACGGAGCAGGCGATACAACAATCGCTCAGCGAGCTTTCCGCAGGGCGTACTACGTTGATCATCGCCCACAGACTGGCAACCATACAAAATGCAGGACGCATTGTGGTGGTAGATAACGGCAGCATCATTGAGCAAGGCAGCCATCAGGCGCTGCTGGAACACAGCGGTATCTATGCCAGATTACATCAGGCACAGTTCGGTCAGGCCTGATTGCTACCTCCTTCGGCGAGGGTTCTCCTCGCCTTTTTCTCTCTGTTTTCCCATATAGATGTGACTTCAGAGGTTTCTCTTGCAATAAATTGCATTTAAAATACATCTATTATTGTTTCATCAGGACATGACGCACATGGCGAGAAAGCCCCTGGGAAAATACCGACAGCGGGAGATTCGTACCGTCGGATTGATGATCGAACTGTATGAAAAGCATCACCCCGAAACCGACGATAACGCGCAGTATAAAGACTTATTCAACTACGCCATCAAGCGTCTGGAACGTTGCCAGTTCGGTGAAGATAAACCCGCATGTAAGCATTGCCCCATTCACTGCTATCAACCCGCCAGACGTGAGGCGATAAAAGCGATTATGCGCTGGTCGGGGCCACGGATGTTGTTACGTCACCCGATTTTGGCGATACGCCATTTAATTGACGATCATCGGCCAGTACCGGATTATCCGAAAAAAGAGACAGCGCCAAAAGTGTCAACCGGGCGGGCACCCCGCTTAGCCTCGCAGCATACGGCACCAGCGGATACCGACACGCCGCTGAAATGAAATAGATAATATGAAAACGAATAGGATAGGAAAAGGCCGCTTGCGCGGCCTTTTTGGGTGACACTGTTACTCTTTGGGAGAGGCGTTCTCTACCCTGCTTTTTAGCTTTTGCCCCGGACGGAACGTGACCACACGGCGCGCCGTAATCGGAATATCTTCGCCAGTTTTTGGGTTACGTCCCGGACGTTGGTTCTTGTCTCGCAAATCAAAATTGCCAAAACCTGACAACTTGACCTGTTCGCCATTTTCCAAAGCGCGACGAACTTCTTCAAAAAACAGCTCGACTAGCTCTTTGGCATCCCGTTTGCTCAGTCCGAGCTTCTCAAACAGGTATTCTGACATTTCAGCTTTAGTAAGCGCCATAGGTTCAATCCCTCAAGGATGCTTGGAATCGCTGTTTTAATGCTGCTACGCATTCTGCAACGGTAGCGGCAATTTCCTCTTCTGCCAGTGTACGCGTGGTATCTTGCAGGGTCAGACTGATAGCCAGACTCTTATAACCTTCCGCTACGCCCTTCCCTCGGTACACGTCGAATAAGTTTACGCCAACTAACTGATTTGCGCCAACTTTCTTACACTCGGCCAAAATATCGCCCGCAGGGACATTTTCAGCAACCACAACGGCGATATCGCGACGGTTCGCCGGGAAGCGGGAAATCTCGTTCGCATCAGGCAATATGCGGTCTGCGACCTTATCCCACAACAATTCGAACACCACGGTGCGCCCGTTAAGATCTAACTTGCGCTCCAGTTCTGGGTGAATAACGCCAATAAATCCAATGCGTTCTCCGCACAGATAAATAGCAGCACTTTGTCCTGGATGCAATGCCGGATTATTTTCGGCTTTGAATTCAACCTCAGACAACTTGCCCGTCAATGCCAGCACCGCTTCCAAATCGCCTTTTAAATCATAGAAGTCAACAGTCTGACGCGCCAGATCCCAATGCTCTTCATAACGGGTGCCGGTAATCACACCTGCCAGCATCAGATCTTGGCGAATACCTAGGTCAGCACTGCTGTCCGGTACAAAACGCAGACCGCTTTCAAACAGGCGCAGGCGGCTTTGCTGACGGTTTTGGTTATACACGGCCGCGCCCAGCAAGCCGCTCCACAGCGATAAACGCATTACCGACATCTCCGCAGAGATCGGGCTCGGCAAGCTCAAAGACGCTTCACTAGGGTGAATGAGTCCCTGAATTTTCGGGTCAACAAAACTGTAAGTAATTGCTTCCTGATACCCGTGATCGACTAATAATGTCTTCACACGCTTCAATGACAGTGACGCTTCGCGATGCGAGGTCATGATCAATGGTGCCTGAGTCGGAATATTCGGAATGTTGTTGTAGCCGTAAATACGTGCGACTTCTTCAACCAGATCTTCTTCAATTTCCATGTCGAAACGCCAGCTCGGTGCCGTCGCCTGCCAACCTGCATCGATTTTCACGACGTTACAGCCCAGACGTTGCAGAATATCACTCACCTGCTCATCGCCAATTACATGTCCAATCAGGCGATCCAGCTTCTCACGGCGCAGCGTAATCGTTGCGCGCGAAGGTAAGTCTGCCTCGCTGGTCACATCAACCACCGGACCCGCTTCACCACCACAAATGTCGATCAGCAGGCGGGTCGCGCGTTCAATGGCTTTGTGCTGTAACGCCGGATCGACGCCACGCTCGTAGCGGTGAGAGGCATCGGTGTGCAAACCGTGACGACGTGCGCGCCCTGTAATCGACAGCGGATTGAAGTAAGCGCATTCCAGCAGAACGTTTTGTGTCTCTTCATTGACGCCAGAATGCTCGCCGCCAAAGATGCCGCCCATCGCCAGCGCACTCTGCTGGTCAGCGATAACCAGCGTATCTGCGTTCAGCTTCGCTTCGTTACCATCCAGCAGCGTTAGCGCTTCGCCCTCTTTCGCCATACGCACGATGATACCGCCGTTGAGACGGTCAAGGTCGAACGCGTGCATCGGCTGGCCGAGTTCCAGCAGCACGTAGTTCGTCACGTCAACCACCGGATCGATAGAACGAATACCACAGCGGCGCAGTTTTTCACGCATCCACAGCGGCGTTGCCGCCTTCACGTTAATCCCTTTCACCACACGGCCTAAGTAACGCGGGCATGCCTGCGGCGCATCGACCTGAATCGGGAACGTATCCTGAATCGTTGCGGCAACGGGCTCAATAGTCGGTTCATTCAACGCCAGCTGATTCAACACGGCGACATCACGCGCCACACCGATAATGCCTAAGCAATCAGCACGATTTGGCGTCACGCTGATTTCAATCGCGTTGTCATCCAGCTTCAGATACTCACGAATATCTGTACCAATTGGCGCATCGACTGGCAGCTCGATGATGCCATCGTGATCGTCGGAAATACCCAACTCGGAAAATGAGCACAGCATGCCTTCAGACGGCTCGCCACGCAGTTTGGCGGCTTTAATTTTGAAGTCGCCCGGCAGCACAGCCCCTACCGTCGCCACGGCCACTTTCAGACCCTGACGGCAGTTTGGTGCGCCACAGACGATGTCCAGCGGGCGCTCACCGCCTACATTCACTTTCGTCACACGCAGTTTGTCTGCATTCGGGTGCTGTCCACATTCAACCACTTCACCGACAACCACGCCGTTAAATGCACCAGCAACAGGCTCTACGCCATCCACTTCCAGCCCTGCCATCGTGATCTGTTCAGATAACGTTTCACTGTCAACTGCCGGGTTTACCCACTCGCGTAACCAGAGTTCACTGAATTTCATGATGTATACCCGCCTTACTTAAACTGTTTGAGGAAACGCAGATCGTTTTCGAAGAATGCACGCAGATCGGTCACGCCATAGCGCAACATCGTCAGACGCTCCATGCCCATACCGAACGCGAAGCCGGAATACACTTCTGGGTCGATGCCGACATTACGCAGGACATTCGGGTGCACCATGCCACAGCCCAGGACTTCCAGCCATTTACCGTTTTTACCCATCACATCCACTTCAGCAGACGGTTCGGTAAACGGGAAATAAGACGGACGGAAGCGAACCTGCAAATCTTCCTCAAAGAAATTACGCAGGAAATCATGCAGCGTGCCTTTCAGATTGGTGAAGCTGATGTCTTTATCGACGATCAACCCTTCCATCTGATGGAACATCGGCGTGTGGGTCTGATCGTAATCGTTACGATAAACACGGCCCGGCGCGATGATACGGATAGGCGGTTGCTGCTTTTCCATGGTACGAATCTGAACGCCTGACGTCTGTGTACGCAGCAGACGTGTTGCATCAAACCAGAAGGTGTCGTGGTCAGCACGCGCAGGGTGATGTCCTGGAATATTCAGTGCATCAAAGTTGTGATAGTCGTCTTCGATTTCTGGCCCGGTTACGACTGAGAAACCCAGCTCGCCGAAAAAGGTTTCGATGCGATCGATGGTACGGGTCACCGGATGCAAGCCACCATTTTCAATGGTGCGTCCTGGCAGTGAGACATCGATGGTTTCTTGCGCCAGACGCGCGTTTAACTCAGCGGATTCCAGCATGTGCTTACGGGCATTCAGCGCGTCTTGAACGTCTTGCTTAGCCTGGTTAATGACAGCACCAGCCGCAGGGCGTTCTTCAGCCGGCAACTCGCGCAGCGAGGTCATCTGAAGGGTTAAGTGACCTTTTTTACCCAGATATTCGACACGCACATTTTCCAGTGCGGTAACATCCTGAGCCTCTTCTATAGCTGTTCTGGCTTTGGCAACCAGCTCTGCGAGATGTGGCATTGTGTTCCTCTTTTTCTGCCTATGTGGCCAACGGTCATGATTGAAGAATGTCGTTTTACTCAAAACGATAAATGTTACTAAAAACAAGAGTAAAAGCCGATTGTTGTAAAAAAAATATCCTCCGGCATAGCCGGAGGTTTTTCATATGCGCCTATAAGGCTCTGTTACCAGCCGCGCCCTAACAGGCGCATCGCGATCTGACATTTGCATTTATGGGTTACTTACCGCCCGTAAACGGGCTACCAGAATACGGGATCGAGAGTTGCTCTCCCATTTTATCCTCTTCCAGTTGGTGCTTTATGTATTCTTGTATCTTGATCGTATTTTTTCCTACCGTATCAACGTAATACCCTCGGCACCAAAACTCCCTGTTACGGTATTTGAACTTCAAATCGCCAAACTGCTCATAAAGCATCAGGCTGCTCTTTCCCTTCAGGTACCCCATAAATCCCGAGACACTCATCTTGGGCGGGATCTCTAGAAGCATGTGGATGTGATCCACACAGCATTCAGCTTCCAGAATATTCACGTTTTTCCATTCGCACAGCTTTCTTAAAATGCTGCCAATCGCTCTGCGTTTTTCCCCGTAGAACACCTGCCTTCGGTACTTCGGCGCAAAAACTATGTGATATTTACAGTTCCATCGGGTGTGCGCTAAGCTCTTTTCGTCCCTCATTGGGACCCCCTTTTGATTTCTTGTTGGACCTTTGCAGTTGCCAGACCGCAAACTGTTTTAACAAATCAAAAGGGGTTTTTATAACTGGCTCAAAGCTGAAAGCTTTACTGAACCCCCAGCCTAGCTGGGGGTTTTCTGGGCACAACAAAAAAGCCTCCCTATGGGGAGGCTTAAGCGCTACTTTTCGTTTCTTTTCTTACGCGCAAAGCCCCCTGAGTTCAGGCGCTAAAGTAAAAAAAGAAACGGAAAATAGCAGCGTTCATACTTGCGTTACCTTGTCTTGTAAATAATAAAAAACCAAAAATGTAGCACTCACTCGACGAAAAGAGGGAGCCAAAGCTCCCTCTCTCAACTGACTTACGCCAGTGCTGCTTTCGCTTTTTCGACCAGCGCGCTGAACGCTAACTTATCGAATACTGCGATATCAGCCAGAATCTTACGGTCAATTTCAACAGAGGCTTTTTTCAGGCCGTTGATGAATTTGCTGTAAGACAAGCCGTTTTGACGAGCTGCCGCATTGATACGTGCAATCCACAGCTGGCGGAATTGACGTTTACGTTGACGACGGTCGCGGTAAGCGTATTGACCAGCTTTGATTACTGCCTGGAAGGCAACACGATAAACACGCGAACGGGCACCGTAGTAACCTTTCGCTTGTTTCAATATTTTCTTGTGACGTGCACGGGCAACTACACCACGTTTTACGCGAGCCATATGCTCTCTCCTAAAGTCTTATTCTGAATTAAAAAAAGGTTACTTATGCGTACGGCAGACATGCGATAACAAGACCCAGATCCCCTTTGGAGACCAGACCTTTTGGACGCAGGTGACGTTTACGTTTAGTAGACTTTTTGGTCAGAATATGACGCAGGTTAGCATGCTTACGCTTAAAACCACCGCTTGCGGTTTTTTTAAAGCGTTTAGCGGCGCCACGTACTGTTTTAATCTTTGGCATTGTTATTTCCACTTCGCATTGTTAATAAAACGAATCAGATAAGGCGAACAAAGCCGCACAACACAAAGGTTGTACGGTCTTGCTACTTGAATGCCTTACTGTTTCTTCTTCGGTGCTAGCACCATGATCATCTGACGGCCTTCGATCTTCGATGGGAAGGATTCGACAACTGCCAGTTCACTCAGATCGTCACGAACGCGGTTAAGCACTTCGATACCAATCTGTTGGTGCGCCATTTCACGACCACGGAAACGCAGTGTGATTTTGGCTTTGTCACCATCTTCAAGAAAGCGAATCAGGTTGCGTAGTTTGACCTGATAGTCGCCATCATCGGTACCAGGTCGGAATTTGATTTCCTTAACCTGAATAACTTTTTGTTTTTTCTTCTGTTCCTTTGTGGCCTTACTCTTCTCATAAAGGAACTTGCCGTAATCCATAATTCGGCAAACCGGCGGCTCGGCGTTCGGACTGATTTCAACTAAATCAACACCGGCTTCTTCGGCTTTTTCTAATGCTTCATTTAGACTTACGATGCCCAGCTGTTCGCCTTCGACGCCTGACAGGCGTACCTCATGTGCGCGAATCTCTCTGTTGATGCGATTAGGACGCGCCGGTTGAACTCGTTTTCCGCCTTTAATACCTATACCTCCAATTGATGAAGACTACGGCTGCGAATCTCTTGCTGCAGCTTACTGATAACTTCACTGACATCTAGGCTCCCAAGGTCTTTACCACGACGAGTGCGGACAGCAACTTTTCCTGTCTCGACTTCTTTGTCGCCACAAACCAGCATGTAGGGAACCCGGCGTAAAGTGTGTTCGCGGATTTTAAAGCCTATCTTCTCATTTCTCAAGTCTGCTTTTACACGAATGCCCGCTTCTTGCAGTTTTCGGGTCAATTCATTGACATAATCAGACTGGCTATCGGTGATATTTATAATCACCGCTTGAACCGGAGCCAACCAGGTTGGGAAGAAACCGGCGAATTCTTCGGTCAGAATACCGATGAAACGCTCCATTGATCCCAAAATAGCCCGGTGAATCATAACCGGCACCTGACGCTCGTTGCTTTCGCCAACGTAAGACGCGTTCAGACGACCCGGTAATGAAAAGTCGAGTTGCACCGTACCACACTGCCATGCTCGATCCAAACAGTCATGCAGGGTAAATTCAATTTTTGGGCCGTAGAACGCCCCTTCACCCGGCTGATAGGCGAATTCGATGTTATT
This sequence comes from Pectobacterium actinidiae, assembly GCF_000803315.1. NCBI lineage: Bacteria > Pseudomonadati > Pseudomonadota > Gammaproteobacteria > Enterobacterales > Pectobacteriaceae > Pectobacterium > Pectobacterium actinidiae. The sequence continues at coordinate 2,085,362 of NZ_JRMH01000001.1, read as the reverse complement.
TTCAGTCAACGCGGCGGCCAAATCGGTTTCAGCGCGATCCCACATTTCATCGCTACCAATACGTTTTTCAGGACGTGTAGACAGTTTCACTACGATTTTTTCAAAACCGAAGGTGCTGTACATGTCATACACCATCTTGATGCAACTGTTCACTTCATCACGAACCTGCTCTTCCGTACAGAAGATGTGCGCATCATCCTGTGTGAAGCCACGCACGCGCATTAAGCCATGCAGAGAGCCTGATGGCTCATTACGGTGACAGCTACCGAACTCAGCCATACGCAGCGGTAGATCGCGGTATGACTTCAATCCCTGATTGAAAATCTGTACGTGGCCTGGGCAGTTCATCGGCTTGATGCAGTATTCACGGTTTTCAGATGACGTTGTGAACATCGCTTCTTTGTAGTTTTCCCAGTGACCGGTTTTTTCCCACATCACGCGATCCATCATGAATGGACCTTTTACTTCCTGATACTGGTACGACTTAAGCTTCATGCGCACAAATGCTTCCAGCTCGCGGAAGATCGTCCAGCCGTCGTTGTGCCAGAATACCATACCCGGCGCTTCTTCCTGCATATGGTACAGGTCAAGCTGTTTGCCGATTTTGCGGTGGTCGCGCTTAGACGCCTCTTCAAGACGTTGCAGATAAGAAGCCAGTTGCTTTTTATCCGCCCATGCGGTGCCGTAGATGCGTTGCAGCATTTTGTTTTTGCTGTCACCACGCCAGTAAGCGCCGGACGTTTTCTGCAATTTGAAATGATGACAGAAACGCATATTCGGTACGTGCGGACCACGGCACATATCGATGTATTCTTCATGGTGATACAGACCTGGACGATCGTCGCGACTGATGTTCTCATCCAAAATCGCCATTTTGTAGGTCTCACCGCGTGCCGCGAACGCATCGCGTGCTTCCTGCCAACTGACTTTTTTCTTAATGACGTCATAGTCGGTGTCAGCAAGCTCGTGCATACGCTTTTCGAGCAGCTCAATATCTTCCTGAGTCAGGGTACGGTCGATATCAACGTCATAGTAAAAACCGTTATCGATAACTGGACCAATCGCCATTTTGGTATCTGGCCACAGTTGCTTAATCGCATGACCCAGCAAGTGCGCACAGGAGTGGCGAATAATTTCCAGACCGGCTTCATCTTTGGCGGTAATGATGGCTAACTGCGCATCAGTATCGATCTTATCGCTAGCGTCAACCAATTCGCCATTGACACGTCCAGCGATACAGGCTTTTGCCAGACCGGGACCAATATCAAGTGCAACATCGAGGGGAGAAACGGCGTGGTCGTAATGACGCTGACTTCCATCAGGAAGGGTGATAACTGGCATTATAATTCCCTTATTTACAGTGGTGAGCCACACGAAAGCTCACATGCAAAAATCGTATATCAATTGAAAATCAAAAGTGTTAACCATGCTATTTCTCTTTACTCTGTGAAATATATACACATGATGCGAACACTCAAGGTACGCATTAGCGTGACATAGATAACGTCGGGGCAATAATACACCTTATAACTTGCGTGTTAAAGCCGGATGGATAGCCTGTTCATCTTTGCATCGTAATGAACAGGCCACAGAGTGTTTACCGTGTCTGCACGGATTTCAGCGATGCATTATTTTTGCGGGAGAATCGGAAGCCAAGCCAAATAGCGGCAACCCAGAACGGAATTAAGATGACCGAAATGCGAATCCCTGGAGACAGCAGCATAATCACCAGAATCCCCGCCAGAAACGCCAGACACAGATAGTTACCCCACGGATACCAGAAGGCTTTAAACGCAGGAACAACCCCCTTCTCTATCATCACCTGGCGGAAACGCAGGTGCGCAAAGCAGATCATGATCCAGTTAATCACCAGCGTCGAGACCACCAGCGCCATCAACAGCTCAAAGGCTTTGCCTGGCATTAGGTAGTTGATCGCTACACCGAACGATGTCGCTAATGCTGACAGCACGATAGAACGAACGGGGACACCGCGTGCGTTGACCTTCGCAAGAGATCTCGGCGCATTTCCCTGTTTTGCCAAACCGTACAGCATCCGGCTATTGCAGTACACGCCGCTGTTGTAAACTGATAATGCCGCCGTGAGTACCACTATGTTAAGGACGTTTGCCACTATATTGCTATTCAGCGCCTGGAAAATCAGAACAAACGGGCTCCCGCCATCGACAACCTTTCCCCACGGATAAAGCGATAACAAAATAGAGAGTGCGCCGATATAGAAAATCAGGATGCGATAGACCACCTGATTGGTCGCCTGCGGAATAGAACGCTTCGGATCGGCCGCTTCGGCAGCGGTAATCCCCACTAATTCCAGACCGCCGAATGAAAACATGATCACTGCCATCGCCATGATCAATCCGCTTGCGCCATTTGGCATGAATCCACCGTGGATCCATAAGTTACGCACCGTTGCCGTTTCGCCGCCATTGCCACTCAGTAGCAGCCAACTACCGAAGACAATCATCCCAACGATGGCAAGGACTTTAATAAGGGCAAACCAGAATTCTGTTTCCCCAAACATCCGCACATTAACCAGATTGATAAGGTTGATCAGCACAAAGAATATTGCGGCGGACAGCCAGGTTGGCGTTTCAGGCCACCAGTATTGGATATAAATCCCCACGGCAGTCAGTTCAGCCATCCCGACCAGAATAAACATCGCCCAGTAGTTCCAACCGGCCAGAAAGCCCGCAAAATCGCCCCAGTACTTATAGGCAAAATGGCTAAATGAACCCGCTACGGGTTCTTCCACCACCATCTCACCCAGCTGTCGCATAATCAGAAACGCAATCATTCCAGCAATCGCATAGCCAAATAAAACGGACGGCCCTGCCATTTGGATAGTTTGCGATATCCCTAAAAACAATCCGGTACCAATCGCACCACCCAGCGCAATCAGTTGAATATGTCGGTTCTTTAACCCTCGTTTTAAAACCAATTCCTGTTGATCAGTTGCTATGTTGTTTTGAACATTTGCCATGTTGTTTTTGTGCTTCCTGTAAAGCCTTCTTCATTTTATAACAATGCCCGCTCACGCCATCAGCATGAAGGATGACGTAAGCAGGCAAAGGGATAGGTGTTTTACGCGTTACACAGTGATTAAGCCATTAACGTTCTGGGATGACGCTTTTAAACGTTAACTCCACATCATCACGATCGCGCTCAGCGGCAAGCGCTTCAGGCTCATTTTTCTCTGCATTCTGGGGCAGCAATTTTTTCAATAACGCTAACTGCTGGCGTTGCTGCTCTACGACCTCTTGCAGCAATTTCACTTGCTCATTCGCTCTGACACTCGCACGATTAACAAAAAACCAGACCAGCGCAGCCAGCAGCACAATCAGCAAGACAAAAACCACTTCTAATATGTTCACAACGACTCCACTTATAACCACTTATGACAGATACCTGTGGGCTATCTTACCACCGTGACATAGCCAAGTTCGATACCCAACCCTATCCGTTATCCACATCGTGTTGATGCGCACCGCTATCGTATTGGTGTAAAAATAAAAAAAGCCTGTCGGCAAGGACAGGCTCAGGCATTAATAGGGAGTATCAGAAAGGGTAATCGTGGTAGCCCATTTGCTCAGAGATATTTCTGGCTGCGGTGTGCAGCGTCGCGACATAGTCGTGTTTGTTTTCTTCTGAAAAACGAATGGTTGGGAACGAAATACTGAGACCCGCAATCACCACGCCAAAGCGATCGAATACCGGCACGGCGATACACCGCAGCCCTTCTTCTTGCTCTTCGTTGTCTTCTCCGTAGCCTTGCTCACGCACGACATCCAATTGGTTGAGAAGCGCATCAGCAGAACATAGCGTATGTGGCGTACTGCGAGTGAATTCAACGGTCGACAGAACCTCTTCCACTTCGTTACGGTCACGCCATGCCAACAGCACTTTACCAATTGCGGTACTGTGCAGCGGATTGCGGCGACCAATACGTGAATACATACGCAGGTTATACATCGAATCAATCTTGTGGATATAAACGATGCCGTCTTCATCCAACGCGCCAAGGTGGATTGTTTCCCGCGTTAGTGCAGACAACTCACGCATCTGTATATCCGCACTGCGGATTAAATCTACGTTCTGCAATGCTTTTGCCCCAAGTTCAAACAACTTGAGCGTCAGCGAATATTTCTCTGATTCACCTTCCTGCGCAACATAGCCCAAGGATTTCATCGTCTGCAAGAAGCGGTAAACGGTACTCTTGGACATCATCACGCGCTGAGAAAGCTCGGTAATACCAATTTCTCTCTCTTCACCTAATGCCTGTAAAATACCAAAAACCTTTAAAACGGACGACACGGAATCGGGTTGTTTATCTAAATCTGCACTAGCCATTTTTGTGGTTACCCTACTCAGGTTTTTTTGTTTTAAAAAAAATAGAACAATGGTTTTAGTATAAAGGGAACGCTTTGATTATGGCAATGGAGCAATAACGATAATCAAGTTAAGTTTGAGAAATAACCGCGTCAGAGACTTAATAAAATAATATGTAAGAAAATATTTTAAAATAATCCGCGCCATAAAGTGTGACGCGGATTTATTAGTATTATTAGTGCCAGACTGAATCAGGAACCTTCGCCAGATACAGTGCAGGTTTTCCATCTACGTCAGAAGTAAACAGGACTTGTTTATTATCCGGCGTGAAGGACGGGTGCGGGTGAGTAACCTGACGGTCCCCTTCCAGCACGTCCCAAGAGGTATTGTGCTGCGCAATACGATGTTCTTTGCCGGTTTTCAGATTGAAAACATACAGGAACGGATCGTTCTCAATTTTGTAACCGCCATCATCCTGCACGTCGACTGGCGCATCGGAACCATCACCCACCAGCAGCGTACCATCATAGTTACTCATCAGGTGAGAACACGGCGGCATTACACGCAGTTGGCGATCTTCTAGCGTAACGGGATCGATGCTGCGGATATAGCGATTGGTATCATCTTTAAGGTAAGAGACGTAAATCATCGCTGAACCATCTGGAACCCAGAATTCGTGAGTGCAGCTTTCGCCTTCCGCATGCTCTTTCACTTTACGCATGTTGGTGCCATCTTCGTTGATGAACCACATACGTGCATCAACCAGGTCATGTGGACCTTCGTGGCAGAAAGCCACCGTGTTGTCATCACCCGGACGGTAGATTGGGTGACCCAGCCACTGGTTTTCCTGAAGAATAGTCTCAGCCTCACCGGTTATCAAATCGACGCGAATCAGACGACAGCAAGGATTGGTGAAATAGAATTCCTGGAATTTTTTCCAATCGGTCAGTGGTTTCCAGTCTTCTTTTTTGATCTCAATACCGACCATTTTGGTGCAATCAGAGTTGGCAACCCAGGTACCGTAGCCGACCCAATCGTCAGGTACCTGATAAATCGTTTTCTCTTCCAGCGTAGCCAGATCGACACGCATCAGATTACGGGTATTTTTAACGTAATAGAGCGCATCGTCATTCGGAGACAGGAAACCACCGAAAGTATTGTCGCCTTTGCCTTCCGTCAACTGCGTAGCGCTCTGCTCTTTTAAATCCAGCAGATAGTAATTCCACGGGCCATCAAACGCAGCGCCAAACAGCAGCTTGCTGCCGTCATTGAAGAAACACTTCTGATAGAAATAGTTGCGATGACAGATAACATCGGGTGGGGTTAAGCGCACAACTTCGGTGCCGGTTGCTGAATCCTGGTAGGTATGAAACGTTAGGGGGATCTTGTTACCTTTGGCCATCCGTAAATCCTTAGAACTTATCATGAAGAATCTGACGCCACACGCGCATACTCTTCGATAACCTGATATTTCGAACGCCCGATACATCGGTCATCCCGACACTGGTTGTTCAAAAATCAGGCCACCAATCTCACGCGAGACGCCTGTTATACCGGCATTATAGAAACAATGTTTCATTTTTCCGTGATCGTGGTTTTATTTTATAAAACATTCTTCATATTTTCACCACCTGTTTCAGATCTAATGAAAGCATTCAGGCGGAGAAAATGCAGGTTCGATGAACCCATAAGCGCAGAAATAACAAAGGCCCGAATGGGCCTTTGGGAAGATAACGTTGGGAAGATAGTTCTTGAATTACTTCAGGTATTCGCCGGAACGCAGCGCTTCGATACGCTTATCCAACGGTGGGTGTGACATGAACAGTTCACTGAAGGACTTCGATTTTCCGTTAATGCAAAAAGCCATCATGCTGCTCTCTTCCTGCGGCTCATAGCTGGTCTTCAAGCGTTGCAGTGCAGCGATCATTTTCTCACGCCCCACCAGCTTGGCTGAACCGGCATCCGCATGGAATTCACGGTAGCGTGAGAACCACATGGTGATGATGCTGGCAAGAATACCAAACACCAGTTCCAGTACGGTCGCAACAGCAAAGTAAACCAGCGGGTTGCCGTTGCTGCTTTCACCTTCGTCACGGTTGCCGGACAGGAAACCGGAAACGACCTGTGCGATCAAACGAGAGATAAAGATAACGAAGGTGTTTACGATCCCCTGAACCAACGTCATCGTCACCATGTCGCCATTCGCGATGTGGCTAATTTCATGCGCAATAACGGCTTCCGCTTCGTCACGGCTCATGTTTTGCAGCAAACCGGTACTCACCGCCACCAGCGATGCATCACGGCGTGCTCCCGTTGCGAACGCATTGATGTCCGGTGCATGATAGATTGCCACCTGTGGCATCGCGATCCCAGCCTGCTGTGACTGTGAACGAACCGTTTCCATCAGCCAGCGTTCAGTTTCGTTACGTGGTTGTTCAATGACTTCACCGCCAACGGACCGTAACGCCATCCATTTAGACATCAGCAGTGAAACAAACGCACCGCCAAAGCCAAACAGCCCAGCCATAATCATTAAGCCCTGGACACTGCTGGACTGAATTCCCGTCAGGCTGAGTACCAGCCCGAAAACCAACATCACCGCCAGGTTGGTGATCAGGAAAAGCGCAATACGCATCATAAAGGTCTGATTTCCTCTCGCAGAAAAATAAAGTTTGCAACACATACATCGTATGGGTTGTCGTGGCATTTTCAAGCATTCTTAACTTTTCAGTTACTAAATCCACATAACTTTACATTTTTCAAAAGGAAAGCGGCGTCCTGCCTGATACGTCAGCGTAACAATGTTGAACGGAAATCGATCAATGCGGCAGCGTGATCCACCTGAATCGCCCCCACACCAGCGTGAATTAATGCGCCCCATACCGCGTCAGGGTTGACTAAAGCTCGCCTGTCGCTGTAATCGAGTGAATGTGAGCAATCCAGTGTGTTTACCCAAATCCGCACGCCAAGCCGTTGAAACTCGGTATACGCCTCAGTCAACGTCTCAATATGATCAAAGCGGGCTTCCACAATGGCAACGCCAATGTCATCAATCTGTCGCAAAATATCGACGGTTTCCCCCCGTCTGAAGTGGATCATCGGCATGTAGGGTATTTGGGTATCCCGCAACGGTGATGAAATGGGAAAACGGGCAGAGGCAAGATCCACCGGACTTTTCATGATCACGCCGGCGCTCAAGCCTTTATCGCGAATATCACGGGCGATCACACCAAATTCGTGCTCATGTTTGACATCAACATTGACGACTATACGCCCTCGAGCCTCTTCAAGAACTTCATACAACAGCGGGACTTTTTCGTTACTCAATGGCCATGCCGAACCGCCATTACTCCCGCGTAGACGTGCCTGACGAATCTCCGCCAGCATCATCTTGCCAATGCAACCACGCATATCGCTCGTGCGATCGAGCGTGTCATCATGAATCACGACAACGTGGCTATCTGCCGTTAATTGTGCATCGATTTCCACGATGTCAACGCCCAGACGAATAGCTTCGCGCAGCGCCGCCAGCGAATTTTCCGGTGCCGATGCCCAGACGCCGCGATGTGCTACGCTCAGCACCGTAGGATTTTGTACCGCGATTAATTCCTGAGTGATGCCTTTACTTTGCCTTGTCATCAGTCGAAAGCTCCAAATAAGCGGGGACTATCACGAACGGCGGGAAACCGACTGAGCAAAATGCTGCAACAGACGATCTCCCCGCGAAACCACATTGTCTAGCGCCTGCTGCGGCGTTTCCTGCTCTGCCCAGACTTTCTCCAGTTCTTCATCCATGATGGTGCGAATTTGCGGCATATTACCCAAGCGAAACCCACGCGTATAAGGCAGCGGCGGTTTATTCGTTATCTGTTTCATGGCAATATCGCTACCGGGATATCGGGCATAAAATCCCTGCTCACGCGTCAGATCGTAGGCTGGCAGTGTCACCGGCAAATAGCCCGTCATCTGATGCCATTCTGCGGCATTCTCCGGCAGCGTGAGGAAATGCAGGAATTCAGCGATCCCTTGATAATGTGATGCCGGTTTCCCTTTCATGACCCAGAGACTTGCCCCTCCGATGAATGTATTTTGCGGCGCACCTTTCGCTTCTTCGCTGTAAGGCAGCATCCCAACGCCGTAGTGAAATTTTGCATAATTCTGAATCTTGCGTAGCCCACCCGATGACGTGGTCAATATGCCGCAATCGCCGTTATAAAAGCGCGTAGTCCCTTCGTCATTACGACCAAAATAACTGAACGCTTTCTTCTTCATCATTTCCGCAAGCTGGGCGATGTGTGCGACCTGCAACGGACCATTCACCAACAAGTGCGTATCGACACCGTCAAAACCATTGTTTTTCGTCGCGATCGGCAGTCCGTTCCACACGCTAAAGGCTTCCAGCAATATCCAGCCCTGCTGCCCTGCATTCGTATAACCACAGGTCATTCCACTCTCACGCAGTCGCGTCGCGTCGTACGCCAGCTCATTCCAGGTAAGTGGCGGCTTATCAGGATCGAGTCCCGCTTTAATAAACGCATCTTTGTTGTAGTAGAGCACGGGGGTTGAACTGTTAAACGGTTGGGAAATCAGATGCCCGGTCTGGCTGTCGCTATAAAATAGCGCCACCGCGGGCAGAAAGGCTTTTTCATCATTTTCGATACCAGCCTGTTTGAACAGGTCGAACACTGGGATAATCGCCCCGCTGTGTATCATATTCGGCGTACCGACATCATAAACCTGCAAAATATCCGGTGCATTACCGGTGCGATACGCGGCAATCCCCGCAGCCAGCGTCTGTTCATAGCTGCCCTTATAGATAGGCTCAACATGATACATCGTCTGAGACTCGTTAAACCGGTTGACCAGCCGTATCAACTCCGTGTTCAGGTTGCTATCCATGCCATGCCAAAACGTCAGCTCAACAGCCGCCTTGGCAGACAGCGGAATGAGCAAGACCACACTTAGCAGCATCCAAAAAACAGACGAGAACCCAAACCGAATCATCATGATGTTTTCTCCGGTACGATTTTTTTAGGAAAATCGCGTTGTTTTAGGAAAATTTCATTTTGGAAAACGTGTTTTAGGAAAAAGGCGAACTGGTAACGACGCTAGGGTTCGCCTGTGACACGTAGATGACTGGGAGGTGATGAACTGTATCGCGATATTTCAGCAGGTATAGAGAGGAGACATCTTATGGCAGAAAAGCCTTACGTCAGAAAACGTTGTGGCGGGCAGTCCTTCAACTGCTCGCCACGGTATTCGATTAGCTCTGTGCGTGTGCCATATCCGTACGCATTGAGGCTTCAACAGGTTGATGTTTCGGTGGTTTAACCCACAGGGTAATCAGTAGCGAGATGACCGACATAATGATGATTGCCATAAAGGTGGCCTGGAATCCCCCTAACTGTGCGGCGATAAACGAGCCAGACAACGCACCGATACCGAACCCTTGATAAATCACGCCGTAGTTTTTGCTGTGATTTTTCAGGCCGAAGAAGTCGCCAACAATCGCCGGGAACACCGTGATATTGCCGCCAAAGCAGAAGGCAATCGCGCTGACACAGGCAAAGAACAGAATCGGATTAAGTGGCAGGAACGTCATCACGGATACGGCCAGAATCGTCACGAACAGCGTAAAGCTGATCACCCGCATACGTCCGACATTATCGGAAAGTGCGCCAAGTACAATACGCCCAACGGTATTAAAAATCGCAATCGCAGACACTGCATTGGCCGCCGTCGCCATATCCATTCCGGCCATTTGCACACCGATATCCTTCACAATACCGATCAAGTACAGGCCGCTCATGCATGCAGTGAAGAAGATAATAAACAGCAAATACGATTCTTTGGTCGCCAGCATTTCAGCCAGCGAGAAATCACGCGTCTGCCCCTGAACCACAGCCTGCTGAACTGGCACCGCAGCAGGTTCTTTCAGCAGTGAGCTACCGACCAGAATCATCGCCATGACGATAATGCCCCAGTAGAAAAAGGCTTCTGACACACCGACTTCCGCAATCAAAAAACTGTTTACGTATTTGAACAGCAGGCTTCCAGTACCAAAGGCGCCAACAGAGATACCCGCAATCAGCCCTTTCCGGTTAGGGAACCATTTGATCAAATTGGACAGCGTCGTAATGTAAGCCGTGCCATCCGCGAAACCGACAACAACCCCCATCAGCAGATAAATCAGCGTCAGCGACGGGCTTGCCGCACTCGCCATCAGGCCTGCACCCAGCGCGATACCGGCGATCATCGTTAAGCGGCGCAGGCCAATACGTTCCTGAAATTTACCGGCAAACAGCGTGGCAAAGGCCAGACAGAAACTGGTAATGGAAAACGTCGTCGCCACTGAACTCAGCGTCCAGCCGAATTTGTCCACCAGCGGCTGGTTGAATAAACTCCAGGTGTAAATCGTGCCGAGTCCCATTTGGGTGATGATCGTACCGAGGACAATCAATCCCCGGTTAACAGGTTTGGTATTCATGGGCTTTCCCCTACATCAAAAATTGGTCCGATTCACTCGGCACGCTAAAAAATATAAGCTGATGTGGAGAAGAGAAAATCCATCAAAACACTGTCAGCTTATGGGCTGAGGCCAGTATACAAGCGGGCTGACAGTGGTTGATCGAATGGGGAATGAGATGCCTGAAACGCGGAATGAAATGCCGTTAAAGACGCATCAATGACCTGAACGCCTTTATCTTGCTTCGGCTTACCGGGACTTCAAAATCCAGATCGTTCAATCGCAGGATATAGGTATTGTTAAACCACGGCACAATTTCACGGATTTTCGTCAGGTTGACGCAGTAAGACCGATGGCAGCGGAAGAAATACTCTTCCGGCAAACGACTACAAAACTCCGTAATGTTCATCGGCATAATGAACTCCTCACGCCGGGTATAAACCAGCGTGACCTTTTCCTGCGCCGCGGCATAATAGATATTGTTGATGTCCGTAACGATAATACGTTCGTCTTTCATCAGGTTAATGGTGTGCTGTGCGCCTCTCGGTGCACCCGCCTGCGCACCTGTTTCAGCAGCGGGTGCCATTTGCCGCTGTTGCCAGGTCGCTTCCAGTTTACGCAGCATCGTGACGATACGTGATTCATGATACGGCTTAAGAATGTAATCAAAGGCTTCGACTTCAAACGCCTCTACCGCGTGTTCTTTGTATGCCGTAATAAAAATGATGTAAGGTTTATGCGCAAATTTGCTGATATTTTGCGCCAGCCAGACACCATCTAACGAAGGAATATTGATATCCAAAAAGATCGCATCGACTTCGTTATGTTGCAGATATTTCAGGACATCCAGCCCGTCATCGAATGTCGCCTCAATCGTAATATCACTGTGCTGTTTGATAAGGTAACTCAGCTCTTGCTGCGCGAGGAACTCATCTTCAACGATAATGGCTTTCATGGGTTGCCTCCTGTTTGTTCAGCAGCAGAATGTCCCGGCCGCGGCACCTGAACGGCATCCGGCAACGCCGACGGGGTTTTATCTTCTCGTGGAATGTAGAAATAAATCTCAGTCCCAGGTTCAAGACGGCGAATATGCAAACCCTCACCATAGAGCAAACGAACCCGGTGATGGACATTCAGCAGACCAATTCGATTACCCGGCAATTCGTTACGCGCGACGCGATCCATGGTTTCCTGACTGATACCATTACCCGTGTCTTTGACCGCGACCAACAACTTATCGCCCTGCTCCTTCACGGATAACACAACGGTTCCTTTACCTCTGCAAGGCTGAATACCATGCACAATCGCGTTTTCTACCAGCGGCTGAATTAATAAGCTGGGGATCTTGTACGCTAAATCATCGTCGATATCGTAGATTACCGTTAACTTGGCACCGAACCGCGCCTGCTCAATCGCGATATAATCCTGAATTTGGTACAGCTCTTTCTTTATATCGATCAGCGCATCGTCGTTGAGTTCGAGGTTGTAGCGCAAATAGCGAGACAGGTTAATCACCAGTTGCCGCGCGGTATCGGGATTAATACGAATAGACGAGGAGATCGCATTCAGCGCATTAAAAAGAAAGTGCGGATTGATCTTACTTTGCAGCGCTCTCAACTCCGCTTTATTTGCCATATCACGCAGTTGTTCGGTGCGTGACACTTCAATTTGCGTTGACATGATTTGCGATAAACCCACGGCCATTACGCGTAATGAATAGGTAATTTTATGCGCATGGCGATAATAGATTTTCAGCGTGCCGGTCACCTGCCCATGTTCCCACAGAGGGATGACAATCATCGAATGGATTTCCGGCGTCAGATGCTGTTCATCATTATTTTTAATGATGATTTTCCCGTCATGAATCGCCTGCTGTGTCATCGGGCTAATAATATCGTGACCAATATTATACTTTTCTTCCCCAATCCCTACATACGCCTGAATGTGCTGCGTGTTTGTTATCGCCACCGCATCTGCATTAATTTCAGTGCGAATGATCCTACAGATAGCCGTCAGCGAATCACTGTTGATATTGCGGAAATACGGCAGTGTCTTATGTGCGATATCCAGCGCGAGTTTGGCCTGTCTGGCGGCAATAACCTCTTTTTCATTCGCCACACTTTGCACCAGCAGGACGATCAGGCCAATACAAACGGAGCCAAGAATCATCGGCACCGCAATTTTTGAAACAATATCCAGCCCTAATTCGATTGGTGTCGCCCATGCGACGACCAGCAGCATCGTTAACGATTCACACAGCATGCCGCCCAGAATCCCGATGCTCCACTGCTGCTCTTTTTTAACTTTCTTATTGATGTAGCCGGAAGTGATACCAGCGATGATGCTGGTAATCAGACAAGGTACGGAGGTGATGCCATCGATATCAATGAGATAACGGTGCACTCCCGCAATGATACCGGTCGCAATCCCCACCCAAGGGCCGAAGAGAATACCGCCGGACATCACGGCAATCACGCGTACGTTGACGAGCGACCCTTCAACATTAATGCCGGAATACGTACCGAACAGCGCAAACAGTGAAAAGATAGCCGTCACCGTCACCCGCTCTCTTGGCGAGTGTTGCTCTTTTTGCAGTAATTGCCGGAACTGACTCGTTCTTGTCAGGAAAAACAGACAAATCAGCATCAGCGCGGCGCGGTCGAAGACCGCAAGGAGCATCTCAAATATTTCGTGCACGGGACATCCGGTACAGGGTTACGAGCCAGCACTATAGAAAAAATGTGATCCGGATTCCACTTTTTAGTCTGTGAACCGCGTGGGGAACGCAAAATATGAAAGCCAGCGGACGCTGGCTTTCTGGGGAGGCGGGATGGTACAGCGGTGACTCGTTTATCTTGCTTAAACGTCTGTTGGCTTATTCAGTTTCAGTAACTGGGTAAATTCCTCCGCAGGCATCGGATGCCCAAACAGATACCCCTGCGCCTCCTCACATCCTTTACCCCGCAGACGCTCACTCTGCTCTAATGTTTCCACGCCCTCTGCAATCACCCCCAGACCGAAACTTTTCCCGAGATACAAGATCGCCCGGACAATAGACGCATCCGGCGGAGACTCGCACATCGTCCTGACAAAAGTTTGATCGATTTTCAGCCGGGTCACTGGGTAGTTTTTCAGCATACTGAGCGACGCATAGCCCGTTCCATAATCATCAAAGGCAATACCGATTCCCGCTTCACGCAACGTATTTAACGGCTGCAGCATACTTTCATCGTACCGCAGGATGATATTTTCCGTGATTTCCAGTTCCAGCGAACTTGGCTGTAACCCTGTACGCGCAAGAATATCCATAATCTTTTGCGCCAACATACCAGTACGAAACTGTGCGCTGAAAAGATTAATGCTGATACGAAAATAGCTGTTGCTCGCTTGGCACCATTCCGCCGCCTGCCTGCATGCCGTTTCGACGATCCAATCCCCGACTCGTTCTGCCCACGGGCCGTTTTCCAGTGCAGTAATAAATGCAGCAGGGCTCAGCAGCCCTCTTTCCGGATGACGCCAGCGCAACAGCGCCTCTGCACCAACAATCTCATTTGTCGCCAATTTGACCTGTGGCTGATAAAACATCTCAAATTCATGCTGCTCATAAGCGCGCACAAATTCTAACTGGAAAGCATGCTTGGCCTGAAAGATCTCAAGCAGTTCGCGCGTAAAAAAGCGGTAGCAGTTTCGACCTTCAGATTTCGCCTGATACAGTGCTAAATCCGCGCTGGTCAACAGATCCTGCACGGTCAACCCATATTCTGGGTATAGCACCGCGCCAATACTGGCACTAATATTGATTTGATGATCGTCAATAATCATCGCCTGCGAAATTTCATGGATAATTTGCTCGGCAATTTTGCCCGCAACCTTTTTGTCATTCAGACCGGGAAACAGCAGCGCAAACTCATCACCGCCCATTCGCGCCACAACATCACCGGAGCGAACCGTGGCTTTTATTTTTTTTGCGACATGCACCAGAATATTATCGCCGCTGGAATGCCCCAGACTGTCATTCACATCTTTAAACCCGTCCAGATCGACCATCATGATACAAACCGCAGGTTCATTCTTGAGCGCGGTTTCCAGATTAGATGTCAGCAACGTCCGGTTTGCCAACCCGGTTAACGGATCCAGATGCGCCAGCAAAAACAGCCGTTCTTCATTGCGCCGCCGTTCTGTAATGTCACGCAATATCGCACCATAGCTAATATTGTCGTTGTCTTCCCACATAGAGACCGACAATTCGACTGGAACCAGGCTACCGCCCTTAGCTTGTACATTGAGTTCCAGCGTTACGCCTTTCATCAGCGAATCCCGATCCGTGACCAGGTGATTGAGCTGTACGACAAAGGCATCGGGCACGATGGTATTAATACTGCGACCAATAATCTCCTCGTCGGTATATTCCAGCATATGTTCCGCTGCGGTATTCCAGAAGGTGATCATCCCCTTCTCATTAACGCACAAAATGGTATCAGGCGAGGTATTGGCAATATTTTCAAAACGTACCTGACTGGCTTTGCGCGCCAGTTCCAGACGTCGCATTTCCAGCTTGTCCATGACTAATGAAGCCAGATCCTGCAAATTGTGCTCATCACGTTTGGTAAATGTCGTTCTGGGTTTTAAATCGACAACGCACAAGGTGCCGATGGCATGCCCCGACGGCGTAATTAATGGAATGCCCGCATAAAAACGAATATAGGGAACGCCCACAACCAGTGGGTTATTTTTAAAACGCGCATCCTTAAGTGCATCGGGCACGACCATGATTTTTTTCTTTAGGATCGTATGTGCACAAAAAGAGATATCGCGAGGCGTTTCGCAAAAAGGAACGCCCACACTGGCGGCAAACAGTTGGCGCTCTGCCTCTACCAATGACACCAAAACGATAGGCACGCTGAAAATGTTAGCGGCCAGACTAATCAGGTTGCTCAGACTCGGGTCAAATAATACGTTCTTAATTCCATACTCACGAAGAGCAGCAAGACGTTTGTCTTCATCTTTGCTTATTGGGGCACGACTCATGGGTTCCCCCCTCCCACCGTATTAATGTTCAAATTAGACAAAAATTTAGCGATAAATCCAAAATATTGCAGCAATGAGCACGATAAGAACAGCAAGCCAACGTTAGCAAACCACAGCCCCCTATCTTGCCAAGAGTCAAAATGCGTGGTAACTGAGTATGAGTATGGCAAAAGATCCAGACTCTATCCTCCCTGCAAATCATGAATAATAACAAGTGGAAGCATAGATTAAGATAATAGATGAAAAGCGGAATAGAAAGATACCGACGTACTCACAGCGTTGAGCGATACGGTCAGAAAAGAAAGGAAGAATGGTTGGTATATTCAAATACTCGCTACCGGATAACGACAACATATTATCAAGTTATTAACAGAATATAACCAACCCAAAAAATCATCAGGCGGGGAAATAGGTTATTGAATGCTCAGGCGTATCATTTTTCGCTCGGATCACGACATCCCAAATCCCTGTATAAGGCACCGTTAAATACACTTCGCCTTCCGCATGACAGCAAATAGAGTCCTGCGTCGTACTATTTTCTTCGGTCATCGCGTCCTGTTCACCATTGCTCATTTGCACTTCAAATGTATTAGCACACCGGATAATTACTGTATCACCACCAAACAGACTTAAACACGTGCGAATTACAAACATACATCCTCCGCGACACGCAGTCATGCGTATGCTTAATGAAACGAATTTATTGGTTATATTTCCCACAACGGGATTTCCATAAAAGCAAAATGCATACGTTAAGATTGTGATTTAGATCAAGTGACGCTCACGTTTAAAGCAAATCAGGGGTGGAATAAGACGATACTATGACTGCCTGATACTTATTAGGATTTTTGATAATAGAGCGATAGCGCCTACTTTGATGTTATCTCCTGAATCCAGGATGCGTCCGCCCAGAAAAAACAACTTAAATTGTTTTCAATGTTGCATTTATGCGTATTTTTTGCACACAGCGATGTAAAATAACCTTAGTTTTTTTAAACAAGATTAATACCCGCTTGATAAATGACAACCTAGGTTGTACATTGAACGGATGAAAACGACACTTGCAGAACGATTAAAGACCGCCAGAACTGCACAAGGGCTTAGCCAAAAAGCACTTGGCGACATGATTGGCGTATCTCAGGCCGCCATACAGAAGATCGAGGTGGGGAAAGCGTCGCAGACAACCAAGATTGTTGAGCTTTCCAATGCACTACATGTTCGTCCTGAATGGTTGGCAAACGGCGAAGACCCAATGCGTAGCAGCGAAGTAGCTCGTTCGCTCCAGGAACCAAGCATTCCGCCAAAATCCGAATGGGGCACCGTATCAGCTTGGGACAGCACGACAGAACTATCAGAGGACGAGGTGGAAGTGCCTTTTTTAAAGGATATTGAGTTTGCTTGCGGCGACGGACGCATTCAAAGTGAGGATTACAACGGCTTTAAGCTCCGTTTCTCTAAAGCAACGCTGCGTAAGGTTGGGGCAAATACCGACGGTTCAGGCGTTCTTTGCTTCCCGGCTGCCGGTGACAGCATGGAACCCATCATCCCTGATGGAACGACTGTCGCAGTTGATACCAACAACAAACGCATCATTGATGGAAAGCTCTATGCCATCGCTCAGGAAGGCGGCGGCAACGACAAACTAAAACGAATCAAACAGCTTTACCGCAAACCCGGCGGTCTTCTCGTCATCCATAGCTTCAATCGCGAGGCTGACGAAGAAGCCTACGAATCCGACGTCGAGATCATTGGCCGCGTGTTCTGGTATTCGGTGCTGCTGTAGCCCGATATTGGCGATATCACGCGCCATAGCACGCACTCTCTTTTTCTCTCATCAAAGCCGGTGAACCAATACGGACACCGGCTTGTTTTATCAATACATGTTTTGCCAATAAAAGAGTTGCCAGTAACCGCTTCACCACTAAACGTTTCAGCGCTAAAAAAGGTTTACCCCCGCCCAAGTAACCTTACCTGCGCACAACAGTTTTATACAATCCCCGTGCTATTGTTTCATCAACCCTTGTTGATGTTGTGTTATTCATCCTGTCTATGTTGTTTATTTCCCGCCCTGTGGCGGGATTTTTTTTGCCCCTCATCTGGCCTCTTTTGCGTATAGCCTCGCGGATTGTCATTTCTTTTTACAACCCAAAACAACTCAAATTAAAACTAAAGATGTTGACATAAAAACAACTATAGTTTTAAATGAACACATAACAGCAGGACATACCTGCAAAAGTAACAACCCAGTTTTCACGTCAGTAACAACACACATAACAATAGGGTGATTTATGACTGAACCACAATTTCGCAGTAAAGGTCCTGAGCTTCTGGTCGAACTTTCTCAACACGTTGCCGATACGGTCAAAAACGTCACGGAGTTAGATCCACAAACCGCCGAGTTAGTCGGCAATGCCGTTGCCAAACATATGATGACCGTATGGGGCGGGCAAAACGTTTATTTCCCGATGGGAATTTCCTGGCGCGCGTCTCAACGCGATCTTCAAATTTATGAAGAGTTTGACGGACGCAATCACAGCGCTTTGGCTAAAAAATATAATGTCTCACTGCAATGGATTTATAAAATTGTCAGAACGATGCGAAAAGAGGAACTACAGGCAAAACAGCACACTCAAGCGTAATGCAAAAAACCATGATTTAAAACCTCAGGCGCTAATTAAAATAAAAAATAGATAATTTAATAATAACTATAATCTTTGTTTTTAATAAAAATAACCTACATCAAAATAATTGTGCGAATGTAACAAGGTATTCTTACAAGCTGACGTTGGGAAACATACCCCGTTTGAAGTATGACCGATATATTCAAAGATAATACCGTCTGGTAATTAATAGAATGGATACGTTTGCGTATCCATTCTTTTTTATATCTCTAACGTATTGCTCTTATAAACATCACTCTCCCGCACGCTTTCCGCGTTTTTTATTCAAATCAATCAACTAAAAAAAATCACAAACATGCATTTACAATGCATAAATCAATTTTTCACCATTCCGAGCGTGATAACGTTGCCCCACGATCCCTTTGGTGTATTGAAAACGCCGAGTGAAAAAAATAAATGGGGCAATTGAGAGCAATGAGCGAGAAAGCAAGAAAGCGGTGGCAACGCCGCCCCGGAACCACTGGCGGTAAACTTCCCTGGAATGACTGGCGCAATGCACTGACCTGGCGCAGAGCAACGCAAATCCTGCTACTGGCGATCAACGTTTATATCGGCATCACCTTCTATTTTTGGGTACGCTACTTTGAAACCGGCGGCACGAGCCTTTATATGTCGAGGCCCGGTGGTATTGAAGGCTGGCTGCCAATTGCCGGATTGATGAATGTGAAGTTCACCTGGGAGACGGGTGATTTCCCCCCTATCCACCTTGCGTCAATGCTATTACTTCTCGCATTTATTCTCACCAGCCTCTTGCTGAAAAAATCGTTCTGCTCCTGGTTGTGCCCTATCGGCACGATTTCCGAGTGGGTAGGTGTATTGGGGAAAAAAATAGTTGGCCGCCATTTCATTCTCCCAAAATGGCTGGATATTCCATTGCGCAGCCTAAAATATCTATTATTAGGTTTTTTCCTCTATATCGCCTTATCGATGCCGGCACAGGGGATTTATATGTTCCTGATGTCGCCCTACGGCATGATCGCCGACGTCAAAATGCTCGGCTTCTTCCGCAATATCGGCACCATCACACTGGTCTGCGTTTTTCTCTTCATCTTTGCCAGCCTGTTTGTCCACCATTTCTGGTGTCGTTACCTCTGTCCTTACGGTGCGCTCATGGGGGTATTTTCGCTGCTGTCCCCCTTCAAGATTCGTCGCAATGCCGCCCGTTGTATCGACTGTGGCAAGTGCGCCAAAGCCTGTCCATCTAACATTCCGGTGGATAAACTGATTCAGGTGAGAACGGCAGAATGCACGGCCTGCATGACCTGCGTCGAATCCTGCCCGGTAGCATCAACGCTCCATTTCTCGCTGATGAAGCCCTCATGTTCGCAGGAAAAAGGCCGAGAAACAACCAAACCGCTATGGCGACAAACTGCACTGTCCGGTATCACGATGACAGTACTGGTACTCGGCATTCTTTTCGGTATGATCGGCTTTGCGATGTACATCGGTGGTTGGGACAGCCCGATTCCCGAACACATGTACTTCCGGCTTATTCCCGGTTCACAGAGCATTGGCCATCCATAAAGAAAAAGGGGCCAAATTGGCCCCTGATATTCATCTGCGCTGAACAGCAGATTACATGTTATCGATAATGTCCTGCGCGAACTCGCTACATTTACGCAGCTTAGCGCCTTCCATCAGACGTTCGAAATCGTAAGTCACGGTCTTGTTCTTGATCGCGCCTTCAACACCCTTAACAATCAGGTCAGCCGCTTCGAACCATTGCAGGTGACGCAGCATCATTTCAGCGGACAGAATCACGGAACCAGGGTTCACTTTATCCTGACCCGCATATTTCGGTGCGGTACCGTGTGTAGCTTCAAACAGTGCACATTCGTCACCAATGTTCGCGCCCGGTGCAATACCGATACCGCCAACCTGTGCTGCCAGAGCATCAGAAATGTAGTCACCGTTCAGGTTCATACAAGCGATCACGTCGTATTCAGCAGGACGCAGCAGGATTTGTTGCAGGAACGCATCGGCGATCACGTCTTTTACAATAATCTCTTTGCCAGTGTTCGGGTTCTTGATTTTCACCCACGGACCGCCATCGATCAGCTCACCGCCGAATTCCTCACGCGCCAACTGGTAGCCCCAGTCTTTGAACGCGCCTTCGGTGAATTTCATGATGTTGCCTTTGTGCACCAGCGTGACGGAATCACGGTCGTTGGTGATCGCGTATTCGATAGCAGCGCGAACCAGACGTTTGGTACCTTCTTCAGAACACGGCTTCACGCCGATACCACACTGCTCAGGGAAACGGATTTTGCTAACGCCCATTTCTTCACGCAGGAATTTGATCACTTTGTCTGCTTCAGCAGAACCCGCTTTCCACTCGATACCTGCATAGATGTCTTCAGCGTTTTCTCGGAAGATCACCATGTCGGTCAGCTCAGGCTGTTTAACCGGGCTAGGTGTACCTTCGTAGTAGCGTACCGGACGCAGGCAAACGTACAGATCCAACTGTTGGCGCAGTGCAACGTTCAGAGAACGGATACCGCCGCCGACTGGCGTTGTCAGCGGGCCCTTAATCGCCACACGATATTCACGAATCAAATCCAGTGTTTCTTCCGGCAGCCAGACATCTTTACCGTAGACTTGCGTGGATTTTTCACCCGTATAGATCTCCATCCAGGAAATCGCGCGCTTGCCTTGATAGGCTTTCTTCACGGCGGCGTCAACGACGTTGATCATGGCTGGCGTTACATCAATACCGATGCCGTCGCCTTCGATAAACGGAATGACCGGGTTGTTTGGAACAACCAGTTTACCTTGAGCATCAACCGTGATTTTCTGACCTTCTGTCGGTACAACTACTTTGCTTTCCATTAACCTCTCCTTCGAGCGCAATTTTGTTAATGACTTGTAAGATGCGTGTCAATACTACTTGAATATTTAGCCCGCGCCAATCGCAAACCATTTGAGTATAATGCTTTTGTTATCCGCGACTATAAAGATGATGAATAAATTCTCTGTTAAAAATCACAAAGTTAAACGATTCAGCTCACAGCCAGCAAGAAAAAGGCAGCCTGACAACACGCCGCGCCGCATCGTTTTATTCAATAAGCCCTTCGATGTGTTGCCGCAATTCACTGACGAGGCTGGACGCCAAACGCTGAAAGATTACATTCCGGTTAGCGGTATTTATGCCGCCGGGCGTTTGGATCGCGACAGCGAAGGCCTGATGATTCTCACCAATGACGGCAAACTTCAGGCACAGCTAACCCAACCGACGAAGAAAACAGCCAAAATTTACTATGTACAGGTCGAAGGTATTCCTGACGACGCCGCACTGACGCGCTTTCGTACCGGTCTCAACCTGAATGACGGAAAAACGCTGCCCGCAGGGGCGGAGATCGTACCGGAGCCAGACTGGCTGTGGCCGCGTAATCCGCCCATACGCGAGCGTAAAAGCATTCCCGACTGCTGGTTAAAAATCACGCTGTATGAAGGCCGTAATCGGCAAGTCCGTCGTATGACGGCGAATATCGGGTATCCTACACTGCGTTTGATTCGATACGGCATGGCCAATCAAACCATAGAAAACCTGTTACCCGGAGAATGGAAGGAGATAACGGATGTTTAAGCCTCATGTAACAGTCGCCTGTGTAGTACAGGCAGAAAACCATTTTCTGGTCGTTGAAGAGCTGATTAACGGCAAATTATTGTGGAACCAGCCTGCAGGCCATCTGGAAGCCGACGAAACGCTGATTCAGGCTGCGAGCCGTGAGCTGTGGGAAGAAACGGGCATTCAGGCCACGCCGCAAAGTTTCCTGCGTCTGCACCAATGGATCGCCCCCGACAGCACACCGTTTCTGCGCTTTTGCTTCGCGCTCGATCTGCCTGCACGGGTCGATACCGAGCCGCACGACAGCGACATCGAGTGCTGCCGCTGGCTGACCGCCGAGGACATTCTGCATTCTCATCAGCTTCGTTCACCGCTGGTGGCCGAAAGCATTCGCTGCTACCAGCAGCCAGAACGCTATCCGTTAACCGTATTGGGCGCGTTTAACTGGCCATTTTAGGCACCTTGCTATTCCTGCCGTGAGTGGACTTCACCACGCCCGGCAGGAATAGCGATGCAGCGCTCGGTTCAACATGCTAAAATATGCCGCTTGTTTTTCGCATCAATGCGTTAGTAAATTTCAGTTCGTGAGACTCCCATGTCAGATAACAGCCAGAAAAAAGTGATTGTCGGTATGTCCGGCGGTGTTGATTCCTCCGTTTCCGCTTACCTGTTACAGCAACAGGGCTATCATGTTGAAGGCCTGTTCATGAAGAACTGGGAAGAGGACGACGATACGGAATATTGCTCAGCGGCCACAGACCTTGCCGATGCACAGGCTGTTTGCGACAAGCTGGGTATCGAATTACATACCGTCAACTTCGCCGCCGAATATTGGGACAACGTTTTTGAACTCTTCCTTGAAGAATACAAAGCCGGTCGTACCCCCAATCCCGATATCCTGTGTAATAAAGAAATCAAATTCAAAGCCTTCCTAGAATTCGCCGCCGAGGATCTCGGCGCAGACTATATCGCGACAGGCCACTATGTCCGTCGTCACGACGTTGACGGTAAAAGCCGTTTGCTACGCGGCATGGACGGCAACAAAGACCAGAGCTATTTTCTTTATACGCTGAGCCACGAACAGATCGCACAAAGTCTGTTCCCTGTCGGCGAGCTGGAAAAGCCGCAGGTACGTAAAATTGCCGAAGAGCTTGAACTGGCAACGGCGAAGAAGAAAGACTCTACCGGTATTTGCTTCATCGGCGAGCGTAAATTCACTGATTTTCTGGCGCGTTACCTACCTGCACAGCCCGGCCCGATTCTGTCCGTCGACGACAACAAACCGATGGGACAGCATCAAGGGCTGATGTACCACACGTTGGGGCAACGCAAAGGTCTGGGTATTGGCGGCGTCAAAGATGGCGGCGAAGATCCCTGGTACGTGGTGGATAAAGATGTCGCCAACAATATTCTTTATGTCGCGCAGGGTCACGAACACCCTCGTCTGATGTCGTACGGTTTAATCGCACAGCAGCTACACTGGGTCGACCGTCAGCCGCTCACCGCAGAATTACGTTGTACGGTGAAAACCCGTTACCGTCAGGCGGATATCCCCTGCACCGTCACTCCACTTGGCGACGATCGCATTACTGTGCGTTTTGATGAGCCCGTCGCAGCCGTGACGCCAGGCCAATCTGCCGTATTTTATCTGGACGACGTTTGCCTTGGCGGCGGCATCATCGAAGAACGCTTACAGGAGTAACCGTGGCTAAGAATTATTATGAAATCACGCTAGCACTCGCGGGCGTTTGTCAGTCGGCACACTTAGTCCAACAGTTGGCCCACACGGGGAGCTGTAATAACGACGTGCTGCATACCTCGCTGAACAGCGTTTTGAATCTCAATCCAGTGTCTACGCTGGCCGTTTACGGTAATGACGAGCAAAACCTGAAAGTTGGGCTAGAAACACTGCTAGGCATTCTGAATAGCAGCAGCAATAAGGGCGCGGGGGCCGAGCTATCGCGCTACGCTTTCAGCCTGATTGCGTTAGAACGCAAGCTGAATGCGAAGTCGGCCGCACTTGACGAATTGGGCAAGCGCATCGGACAGTTGGAGCGCCAACTGGAGCATTTCGACCTGCTTTCCGAGACGATTGTGAGCGCATTGGCTGCAATTTATGTGGATGTCATCAGTACGTTGGGGCCACGTATTCAGGTTACCGGTTCACCGGACGTGCTGAAAAACAGCCAGGTGCAGGCTAAAGTGCGTGCTGCGCTACTGGCCGGCATCCGCTCTACGGTGCTCTGGCAACAGATTGGCGGCGGACGCTTGCAACTGATGTTTTCACGCAGCCAGTTGGTCAAAGAAGCGAAACAGATATTGGCGCGTTGCCCATCCGTTTGATGGTATTCTTGCCGCTATGATCGACGCTGGTGTGATTCGCGCCAGCGTCATGAAATTGATTATTGTTACTTATTCATTGTCCTTATCGAATTAATCATTATTGAAACCAATCTCAGGAGTTGCTTGCGATGGAATTATCCTCACTGACCGCCGTTTCCCCTATTGATGGACGCTACGGCGATAAAGTCAGCACGTTGCGCACCATTTTCAGCGAATTTGGTTTGCTGAAATTCCGTGTGCAGGTTGAAGTACGTTGGCTGCAAAAACTGGCAGCCTGTGCAGAGATCCAGGAAGTTCCTGCATTTGATGCTGACGCAAACGCTTTCCTTGATAAAATTGTCGCCGAATTCAGCGAAGAAGATGCAGCGCGCATCAAAACGATCGAGCGTACAACCAACCACGACGTGAAAGCCGTTGAGTACTTTCTGAAAGAGAAAGTTGCCGCTGTTCCGGCGCTGCACGCCGTCAACGAATTCATCCATTTCGCCTGTACGTCAGAAGACATCAATAACCTGTCTCATGCGCTGATGCTGGATACCGCTCGCCGCGACGTCATCCTGCCACACTGGCGTCAAATCATTGATGCGCTGAAAACGCTGGCACAGGAATATCGCGATATCCCGCTGCTTTCCCGTACGCACGGCCAGCCCGCTACGCCATCCACCATCGGTAAAGAGTTCGCTAACGTGGCTTACCGTATGGATCGCCAATATCGCCAACTGCAACAGGTTGAGATTCTGGGCAAGATTAATGGTGCCGTCGGTAACTATAACGCTCATCTAGCGGCTTATCCGGAAGTGGATTGGCACCAGTTCAGCGAAAGTTTTGTTACCTCGCTGGGCATCAACTGGAACCCGTACACTACGCAGATCGAACCGCACGATTACATCGCCGAGCTGTTTGACTGCATCGCGCGTTTCAACACCATTTTGATCGACTTTGACCGTGATATTTGGGGCTACATTGCCCTGAATCACTTCAAGCAGAAAACCATCGCTGGTGAAATCGGCTCCTCTACCATGCCGCATAAGGTTAACCCAATTGACTTCGAAAACTCGGAAGGCAACCTGGGTCTGGCGAACGCCGTTCTGGGGCATCTGGCTAGCAAGTTACCGGTTTCCCGTTGGCAGCGTGACCTTACCGACTCTACCGTGCTGCGTAATCTGGGTGTTGGCGTGGGCTATGCGCTGATTGCGTATCAGGCCACGATGAAAGGCATTAGCAAACTGGAAGTGAACCGCGATCGTCTGGCTGACGAACTGGATCACAACTGGGAAGTGTTGGCAGAGCCAATCCAAACCGTGATGCGTCGCTACGGGATTGAAAAACCGTACGAAAAACTGAAAGAACTGACGCGTGGTAAACGCGTTGATGCCGCTGGTATTCAGGAATTTATCGATGGTCTTGAATTGCCAGAAGCAGAAAAAACACGCCTGAAGGCGATGACACCCGCCAACTATATCGGCCGTGCTATCGCGATGGTCGACGACCTGAAATAAGCCCCCTCACGTCTGTTTGTACTCTCCGGCGGGCATCTTGCCCGCCCGTTCTCTGTCATTTCCAGCCCGTTTAAACCCGGTTTACCCTCTCTGTGGATAATTTAACAAATAAAATAAATAACGTTCCCTGCGTATAATGTTGAATACGTGGGAGCGACAGACATGAAAGACATGGTACATAGCAGTATTTCGATAAACATGGCCATTTCTATTCGACAGAGGATATAGCGATGCGAATTCTGGTCGTTGAAGATAATGTATTATTGCGCCACCATTTAACCGTTCAGATGAACGAAATGGGGCATCAGGTTGACGCAGCGTCTGACGCCAAAGAAGCGGATTATTTTCTGCATGAGAATATGCCGGACATCGCGATTATCGACCTCGGGTTGCCCGATGAAGACGGCATGAGCATGATCCGTCGCTGGCGCGCTCACCAGGTCAAGCTCCCGATTCTGGTTCTGACCGCCCGTGAAGGCTGGCAGGACAAAGTCGCGGTGCTGGAAGCCGGTGCGGACGATTACGTGACCAAGCCATTCCATATGGAAGAAGTCGTGGCGCGCTTGCAGGCACTGATGCGACGCAACAGCGGGCTAGCATCGCAAGTCATCAGCCTGCCACCCTTTGAGATAGACTTATCGCGCCGCGAGCTGATGATCCACGGATCGCCTATCAAGCTCACCGCGTTTGAATACACGATTATCGAAACGTTGATTCGCAACAAAGCAAAAGTCGTAAGCAAAGAGTCGCTGATGCTGCAACTGTACCCAGATGCTGAACTGCGCGAAAGTCATACCATTGATGTGCTGATGGGACGATTGCGCAAGAAAATTCAGCAGGCAGAGGCACCGGATGTGATTACTACCGTGCGCGGACAAGGATATCGCTTTGATATTGATACCCCCTCAGGCTCAGTATGAGCAATAAGAAGCCGCCCTTCTCGCTTCGTATTCGTTTTTTACTTGCGACAGCGGCCATCGTACTGGCGCTGTCGCTCGCCTATGGCGTCGTCGCGATTATCGGTTACAGCGTCAACTTTGATAAAACCTCATTCCGCCTGCTGCGCGGTGAAAGTAATCTCTATTACAGCCTCGCACAGTGGCGTGATAATCAGTTGAATATCGTCACGCCCCCCGACGTTGATATCAATTTCCCCACGCTGGTGTTGATATACGATGAGCATGGCAACGTGCTCTGGCGCGAAAAGCACGTTCCTGAACTAGAAGCGCTAATCAAGCCGGAGTGGTTGAGCAAGACGGCCTATCACGAGTTGGATACCGATACTGACACCAGTAGCGCGGTATTAACGGGCAATACGTTACTGCTGAGCAGCTTGCGGGCGCTGAATGGCGCGCATAGCAATGCGTTAACACACTCCATCGCCGTGAACGTTTACCCAAAGACCGAGCATCTCCCTTCCATCACGATTGTGGTGGTCGATCGCATCCCTCAAGAACTCCAGCAGGAAGATATGGTGTGGGAATGGTTCAGCTATGTGTTGATCGCCAACCTTCTGCTAGTACTTCCCCTGCTGTGGCTGGGTGCTCACTGGAGCCTGCGTCCTATTCAGCATCTGGTCAGACAGATCGCCGAGCTGGAAAAAGGGACGCGCGATCAACTGGATGAGAATCCGCCGCGCGAATTGTTCAGCCTGGTAAAAAACCTGAATATCCTGCTGAATAATGAACGCCAGCGCTACCATAAATACCGTACAACGCTCACCGACCTTACCCACAGTTTAAAAACGCCACTGGCGGTTTTACAGACCACGTTACGTGCGTTGCGAACCGGCAAAGAGATCACTATCGATCAGGCAGAGCCTATTATGCTGTCCCAGATCAGCCGCATTTCGCAGCAAATTGGCTATTACCTGCATCGCGCCAGCGTGCGATCCGAACACAATCTACTGATACGTGAAGTACACTCCGTTCCAGCCCTGTTGGATGGCCTGTGTTCTGCATTAAATAAGGTGTATCAGCGCAAGGGCGTGGTGTTAACGCTCGATATTCCGCCAGAACTGACCTTCGTGGGCGAGAAGAATGATTTTATGGAGGTCATGGGCAATATTCTTGATAACGCCTGTAAGTACTGCCTGGAGTTTGTCGAAATTAGCGTGCAATACTCCGATCACAAACTGCATCTGATTATCGATGATGACGGCCCCGGCATTCACGAAAGCAAGCGCGAAATGATCTTCCTGCGTGGACAACGCGCCGACCGTATGCGCCCCGGACAAGGTATCGGCCTTGCCGTTGCCGTCGACATTATCGAACAGTATCAGGGTGAGATACTCATCAGCGACAGCGCACTGGGTGGTGCCCGAGTCGAAGCCATCTTCTCCCGCCAGAACCTGAGCCAGAATGAGGCGTGAAAGGCGGTACAGCGCGCGATGCTTCCGCTATACTCGTCATACTTCAGGTTGCATGTACGTTGGCTACGTTCACTCACCCGAATCACTTACCTGAGTAAGCTCATCGGGATGAAATGAGAGACATCCTGTCTCTCACCGAAGGCCAGCCGTTGGCTGGTCAAATTCGTTCCTGACGAATTTGTCCTTCTCTTGCCGCCTGCATGAAATTCGAATTATTTAGAGTATATACTTATCGCCAAAATACTGATTGTTTTAAAATACTGATTATTTCAAGAAAAATCATATCTTCAAGAACAGTCATTTCCTCAAAACACGTTTCTGGAAAACAGTATGGACTATCAGCTCAATCTCGACTGGCAGGATTTTTTAGCGAACTACTGGCAAAAACGTCCGCTCCTGATTAAAGGCGGTTTCACGCATTTTATCGATCCGATTTCCCCCGATGAACTCGCCGGCCTGGCGTTGGAAAATGAGGTTGATAGCCGTCTGGTCAGCCATCAGAACGGACGCTGGCAGGTAAGCCACGGCCCTTTCGAGAGCTATGATCATCTGGGGGAAAGCAACTGGTCGCTATTGGTGCAGGCCGTCGATCATTGGCATGAGCCCTCTTCTGCCTTGATGCAGCCTTTTCGACAGTTGCCGGACTGGCGTACCGATGATTTGATGATTTCGTTTTCCGTTCCCGGCGGTGGCGTAGGACCGCATCTGGATCAGTATGATGTTTTCATCATTCAGGGTACGGGACGTCGCCGCTGGCGTGTCGGTGAAAAAATACCGATGAAGCAGCACTGCCCTCATCCTGACCTACTTCAGGTCGATCCGTTTGACGCCATTATTGATGAGGAGCTGGAACCGGGTGATATCGTCTACATTCCACCGGGTTTCCCGCACGAAGGCTATTCGCTGGAGAACTCGCTGAACTACTCAGTGGGTTTCCGTGCGCCGAACGCTCGCGAACTGGTGAGTGGCTTTGCGGATTATGTGCTTTCCCGTGAACTCGGCAGCTATCGCTATAGCGATCCTGATGTGCCATCCCGCGATCATATCGCCAGCGTACTGCCGCAAGAGCTGGATGCGCTGCAAAAAATGATGTTGGATTTGGTGCAGCAGCCAGAGCATTTCCAGAACTGGTTTGGCGAGTTTATTTCCCAGTCCCGTCACGAGCTCGATCTCTCACCGCCGGAGCCGCCTTATCAGGCTGGCGAAGTATATGACTATCTGCAACAGGGTGAACCGCTGCGTCGTTTAGGTGGCCTGCGGGTCATCTGTGTTGGCGATAGCTGCTTCGTTAACGGGGAAAAGGTGAACAGTACGCACAAGGCGGCGCTGTTTGCGCTGGCTGAACACCCTGCTATTGGCGCAGAACTGCTGGGCGACGCGCTGGAAGATCCCTCTTTCCTCGCGCAGCTTACGGTGTTGATCAACAGCGGTTACTGGTACTTCGCGGATTAAGACCCATCTTGAATACGGGTCAGTACAAAGAGAAGGCGGGAATGTCCCGCCTTATTCATCTCTGCAAAATGGAAACACTTACGGCTTCGCGCGCAGTGCCGTCAGTTCAGCAATACGCATAATCACAGACACCGCCTTTTCCATACCTTCCAACGTGACAAATTCGTGTTTGCCATGATAGTTGTAGCCGCCGGTAAACAGATTTGGGCACGGTAGCCCTTGAAATGACAGGTGTGCGCCGTCGGTGCCGCCGCGAATCGGCTTCATATTCGGCTCAATACCGCAATCCCGCATCGCCTGCTGCGCCAACGCAATAATGTGCGGATGCTGCTCAACCTGCTCACGCATGTTGTAATAAGTATCGGTAATCGTGACATCAATATAACAATCAGGGTGCAGCCCCACGCCGACCTTTTCCGCAATATCCAGCATCGTCTGTTTGCGCTGTTCAAAGCCGTTGCGGTCAAAATCGCGGACGATGTAATGCAAGTCTGCACGCTCCACAGAGCCTTTCATGCTGTGAAGATGATAGAACCCCTGATAACCGTCCGTCTGCTCCGGCGATTGACTCTCTGGTACCTGCTGGTGATAGCGCGAGGCCAGCGTCAAGGCGTTCACCATCACGCCTTTAGCGCTACCGGGGTGCACATTGTTGCCCACGATTTTCACCTGAACCGACGCGGCATTAAAATTCTCATACTCCAGCTCGCCTACACCCCCACCGTCCACGGTATAGGCCCACTGTGCGTTAAACGCTTTGACATCAAAAAACTGCGCCCCTTTGCCAATTTCTTCATCAGGCGTAAAGGCAATGCGAATATCGCCGTGCGGTAGCTGGCTCTTTTTCAGACGCACCAGGGCAGTAATAATCTCCGCGATCCCCGCTTTATCATCCGCTCCCAGCAGGGTTTTGCCGTCTGTGGTAATCAACGTATGCCCCAGTAGTTGGTGCAGCACCGGGAACATCACGGGTGACAGCACTTCATCCCCCACGCCTAAAGCAATATCGCCGCCGCGGTAGTTTTCCAGAATCTGCGGATTAACATTCTTACCGCTAAAATCCGGTGACGTATCCATATGAGAAATAAAGCCAATCGCAGGGACGGGCCAGGCAACGTTTGCCGGAAGCGTCGCCATCAGGCAACCCTGCTTGCTCAGTGCAACCTGCTCAAACCCCAATTCGAGCAGTTCCTGCTGCAACGCTCGCGCCAGTTTCAACTGACCGTCGGTGCTCGGCACCTGCCGAACGCCGGATTTAGACTGTGTATCAAATGAAACGTAATTCAAAAATCTGTCGAGTAATTTATCCATCTTATTTATACCCCCTGAACCCTGAAAAGCATTATGGATAGGGCTAACCCAGTAGATATTGCGTCAGGTCAGTTTTTTCCCGATTTAACAAACTGTCAGATCAGAATTCAGGCCAAAAAGTAGCGGCCGCGTCACGAAGAACATCGAAATCAGATAACAATCAGGAAACATGTGCGCGGATTCATTGACTGAATTGTCACCATTCACACATCGATTGGTAGAAGTGGAGCCACACAAGTTGGCGTTAGGGAGCGTTTCCCGTAAAATGCCGCCCTTAACTGCGCACGCTGGCTGAAAGGTGATAACCCTTGGTACGATCGCAACGGAGATGCCGTTGATCGGCCAAATCAGGAAATAGAGCTATACCTTAATGAAAGAAAACTCCCTGACTGTGCCGGTCGTTGAATTGCTCAACGTCCACAAAGGCTTTGATGGTAAAGACATCATTTCACATTTTAATCTCACCATTAATAATGGTGAGTTTCTGACGATCCTCGGGCCATCCGGCTGCGGCAAAACCACCGTACTGCGTTTGATTGCCGGTCTGGAAACGGTCGATAGCGGCAACGTCATGCTAGAAAAGCAGGACATCACCCATCAGCCCGCCGAGCAGCGGCACGTTAATACCGTATTCCAAAGCTATGCCCTGTTCCCTCACCTCAGCGTGTTTGAGAACGTGGCATTCGGCCTGCGCATGCAGAAAACGCCCGCCGCAGAGATTGCGCCACGCGTGATTGATGCGCTAAAAATGGTGCAGTTGGAGGAGCTGGCGCAGCGTCGCCCGCACCAGTTGTCCGGCGGACAGCAACAGCGCGTGGCCATCGCCCGCGCCGTCGTCAATCAACCGAAAGTTTTGCTGCTGGATGAATCCCTGTCCGCGCTCGATTATAAACTGCGTAAACAGATGCAGAACGAACTGAAGGCGCTGCAACGTAAACTGGGTATCACCTTTATTTTCGTCACGCACGATCAGGAAGAAGCGCTGACCATGTCCGACCGCATCGTGGTAATGCGCGATGGACGGATCGAGCAAGACGGCACACCGCGTGAAATCTACGAAGAGCCGAAAAATCTGTTCGTCGCCAGCTTTATCGGTGAAATCAATATCTTTGATGCTGTGGTGCTGGAGCTGTTGGACGAACAGCGGGTGCGCGCGCAGGTCGAAGGCCACCAATGTGTTATCACCGTCAGCTTTCCGGTCAACATCGGCCAACACCTCAACGTGCTTCTGCGACCGGAAGATTTGCGCGTCGAAGAGCTGGGCGACGGCATGCAGGCAGAAGGCATGGTGGGCTATGTGCGCGAACGCAACTATAAAGGCATGACGCTGGAATCCAACATCGAGCTGGAAAACGGCAAGATGGTCATGGTCAGCGAGTTCTTTAACGAAGACGATCCCGACTTCGACCATTCACTCAACCAGAAAGTAGACGTCACCTGGGTGGAAAGTTGGGAGGTCGTCCTGCACGATGAAGAAGTCGCGTAAACGCTTTCAAAATATCATTATCACACTCATCGTGGCCTGGCTGGTGCTATTCGTTTTCCTGCCCAACCTGATGATCATCGGTACCAGTTTTCTGACGCGCGATGACACCCACTTCGTCAGCCTGGTCTTTACGCTGGAAAACTACACGCGACTGGCCGATCCGCTTTATACCTCCGTGCTGCTGCATTCGCTGAACATGGCCATTATCGCCACGCTCTGCTGTCTGCTGCTCGGCTATCCGTTTGCCTTTATTCTGGCGCGTTTACCGAAAAAAATTCAGCCGCTGATGCTGTTCCTGCTAATTGTGCCATTTTGGACCAACTCGCTGATCCGCATTTACGGCCTGAAAATCTTTCTGAGTACACGCGGCCACCTGAATGAATTTCTGCTCTGGACAGGCCTTATCGATACGCCACTGCGGATTATGTATACCTCGGAAGCGGTGATTCTCGGCCTGATTTATATCCTGTTGCCGTTCATGGTGCTACCGCTCTACTCCAGCATTGAAAAACTTGATAAATCCTACCTTGAAGCTGCCCGCGATCTGGGTGCCAATAAATGGCAAACCTTCATTCGCGTCGTCATCCCGCTGACCATGCCAGGGATTATCGCGGGCTGCCTGCTGGTACTACTGCCTGCAATGGGATTGTTCTTCGTTGCCGATCTGATGGGTGGTGCCAAGAATTTGCTGATCGGTAACGTCATTAAAAGCCAGTTCCTCAATATCCGCGACTGGCCGTTTGGTGCAGCCACCAGCATCTGCCTGACGCTGGTCATGGGCGTGCTGCTCTTTATCTACTACCGTACAGCTCGCCTGATGAATAAAAAAGGAGAGCTGGAATGACCGGACGCTTAATCCGCGGTGGATTTATGTCCATCATTTACGCTTACCTGTACATCCCGATCGTCATTCTGATCGTGAACTCGTTTAATCAGGCGCGTTTCGGCATCAACTGGCAGGGATTTACACTGGACTGGTATCGGCTGCTGATAAACAACGACAGCCTGCTTCAGGCCGCGCAACACTCACTGACGATGGCCGTTTTTTCCGCCACGTTCGCCACGCTGATAGGATCCCTGACGGCCGTCGCGCTATATCGTTACCGCTTTCGCGGCAAGCCTTTTGTCGGCGGCATGCTGTTCGTGGTGATGATGTCGCCGGATATCGTAATGGCGATCTCGCTGCTGGTGCTCTTCATGCTGCTGGGGATATCGCTCGGATTTTGGTCGCTGCTGTTTTCCCACATTACGTTCTGCCTGCCGTTTGTGGTGGTCACCGTCTATTCACGCCTGAAAGGGTTTGACGTACGGATGCTGGAAGCCGCGCGCGATTTAGGTGCCAGTGAAGTTATTATTCTGCGCAAAATCATTCTGCCGCTGGCCATGCCGGCCGTGGCCGCCAGTTGGCTGCTCAGCTTTACACTGTCGATGGATGATGTAGTCGTGTCCTCGTTTGTCACCGGGCCCGCGTATGAGATTCTGCCATTGAAGATTTACTCGATGGTGAAGGTCGGCGTCTCCCCTGAAGTCAACGCGCTGGCAACGATTTTGCTCATTCTGTCGCTCGTGCTGGTGATCAGTAGCCAGCTGATTTTACGCGATCGCACCGGAAAATAAGGTGGCGGCTTACGCGATGAACATCGTTTTTTCATATCTGCTGACATCAGCAGGTATTTCCTTTGGGACTAGGAGGTAAGCATCATGAAAAAGTGGCCACACCTACTGGCAGCCTGCGCGATGGCGTTTGGCATCAGCACCGCCAACGCCAACGATGGCAAAACACTCTATTTCTACAACTGGACCGAATACGTGCCGCCAGGTCTGTTGGAACAGTTCACTAAAGAAACGGGCATCAAGGTGATTTACTCCACCTATGAATCCAACGAGAGCATGTACGCCAAGCTGAAGACCTATAAGGATGGCGCTTACGATTTGGTCGTACCTTCAACTTATTTCATCTCCAAGATGAGCAAAGAAGGTATGCTGCAAAAGATTGATACCAGCAAGCTCAGCAACTTCCATAATCTCGATCCGAACCTGCTGCACAAATCCTTCGACCCGAATAACGACTACTCCATTCCCTACATCTGGGGCGCAACGGCGATTGGCATTAACCATGAAATGATTGACCCCGCCAGCGTCAGCAGTTGGGCCGATTTGTGGGATACGAAGTACAAAAACAGCCTGCTGCTTACAGACGACGCACGTGAGGTGTTCCAAATCGCTCTGCGTAAACTGGGTTACTCTGCGAATACCACCGACCCTAAAGAGATTGAAGCAGCCTATAAAGAGCTACAGGCCCTGATGCCGAACGTACTGACCTTCAATTCAGATAACCCCGGCAACCCGTTCATTGAGGGTGAAGTCAATTTGGGTATGGTGTGGAACGGTTCTGCCTACGTGGCGCGTCAGGCAGGGACACCGCTGGATGTCATCTGGCCGAAAGAAGGCGGTATCTTCTGGATGGACAGTCTGGCGATTCCGGCCAATGCCAAAAACGTTGACGGCGCGATGAAGCTGATCGACTTCCTGCTGCGCCCGGAAGTGGCGGCACAGGTTGCGGAAACCATCGGCTATCCAACGCCAAATCTGGCAGCGAAAAAATTACTGCCACCAGAGGTTTCAGGGGACAAAACACTGTACCCGGATGATGAAACCATCGCGAAAGGCGAATGGCAGAACGACGTCGGCAGCGCCAGCACGCTGTATGAAACCTACTTCCAGCAGCTAAAAGCGGGTCGTTAATCGCGATTAATCACAACAGCGTCCATTATCACCTGGCGAGCGGTGGTAATGGATAGATCGTAAAGACGCTGTGAATACGTCCTTGTACGCTCGGGTTGCGCAGATATGAATCTCATCCCTGAGATTCACCCTTTCAGGGCAGTCGCAAGCGACGTTCAAAAACGTTCCTGACGTTTTTGTCCATTGCGCAAACGCTTTACTCTTCTATTCCATTACCACCGTTTTAATTTCACAGATAATTTTATCGGCAGCTTTAGCAGCCTTATTGCTTCAAAGCATCTAAAACCATCAAATTGACAGCTAAAAGCATTATCCTGACGGCATTAGGAAAATAATTGCGCGCAGCTTCTTCTATAATGATTCCACACCCACCGGAATCACGATAAGGAGTACCACCATGCTGCAACTTTCCAGCCACAGTTTTCAGGACGGCGACACTATCCCGGGCGAATTTGCCTTTGCCGTACCGGACGCAACTAGCCACATTGCACTGTCTTCTAACCACAATCCCCACCTTGCCTGGCACGGCGCACCCGAAGGGACACAGTCTTACGTGTTGATCTGCCACGATCCGGATGTACCCAGCCGGGGTGACGATGTGAATCAGGAAGGCCGCGAGGTGAGCGCCTCTCTGCCGCGTGTCGATTTCTACCATTGGCTATTGATCGACATTCCTGCCAGCGTTAATGAAATTCCTGCCGCCTCGCATTCCACTGGGATCACGCCACGTGGTAAAGCGGGACCAGATGCGCCGACAGGGCTCCGACACGGCATCAATGATTACACGGCTTGGTTTGCCACGGACGACCAGATGAAAGGCACTTACTATGGCTATGATGGCCCTTGTCCGCCGTGGAACGATGCGATCGTCCACCATTACATCTTCACACTTTATGCTCTCGCGACGCCTTCTTTAGCAATAGAAGGTGAACTTAACGGGGCAAATGTCCGTGCTGCACTGGCTAACGCGCCAGTGTTGGCAGAAGCGACACTCACCGGGCTGTATACGCTGAATCCCGCATTGTTGTGATAATAAGCGATGATAATGACGTGTTATAAGAATAGCGGGCTATGAGCGTGACCGCTTTACGCCCCACTTCTCCGTCTCTCATTGTAGAGGCGGACTGGCGATTGCCATCAGGCCAGCCGCTACAGCGGTATGGCCTGTGCGCGCTCGCTCAACCCCACTTGCGTACGCCGCAGCAGACAACGCGTTTCCCTTTCTATGAGGCCACGCTTCTGCTGGTTCTCTCTGGTCAATTAACCATTCTTGAGCAGGATACAGCGACGGTTATCGATACGCCGTCTCAGCTCTGCCTGATTACGCCTGACGCAAGTGCCGATCTAACGAAAATACCCGGTGGTCACGACTCCGCTTTCCGGTCGATCTTTCTGACGTTTTCCCCCACGCTTCTGGCGCGTTTTTATCATCGCTATCCTGATGAATGCGCTTTGACTTATCCTCCACGCCCCTTCACTACTCTCGAATTAGATGACGATCTTATCAGCGCATTACAACATCTGGTTGAAGGGATAACAGGCAACAAGCTTAATGAATCGCGCCTCGAACTGCGGCTGATGGATATGCTGCTGGCACTGTCGGAACGGGGATACCGCTTTGGCGCACCGCCGCATCCTGGTATTACGGCACAACTGCGTACGCTTATCAGCGAAGAGCCGGATCGCCACTGGACCGCGCAGTCTGCGGGTCGATTACTGGCAATGAGCGAGGCTACGCTGCGCCGGAGGCTATCTGCCGAGCAAACACGTTTCGAAGTACTGTTACTGGAGACGCGTATGCAACACGCGATGATGCTGGTACAGACGACATCATGGAGTATGCAGCGTCTGGCCGAAGCCTGCGGATATAAATCCTCAGCGCGTTTTTCCGAACGGTTTAAAACCCGTTTTGGCTGCTCGCCAACCAAGATTCGTTAATCCGTCATTGACGGTACAGCGCAGTTGTTCCGTCACGCTTAACAACCATCATCGTCAGAAACAACGACTCTGTTCAAAAAAAGCGCCCTGTGGGATAAACCTACAAGGCGCTTGATGATCTCAGGTGATCAGAACGATTTTAGCGTATTACTCTTTTTCTTCCTGTGCCAAATCGTTAGCGATTTTCACCGTTTCATCCAGATAAGGATCGGGAGCCTGATAGTCTTTCGGCAGATCTTCCAGCGATTTGAGCGGTTTTTTACCTTCTCTCGCCAGCCGATCGTTAATCCGTTTCAGACGCATCGCTTCATCATCGTCATTCTCTTTCTCGCGCTGGACAAGATTGAGCGAGACGAGATTACGCTTATCCTTCATCGCATTGTAGCGGGCAATATCTTGCGCGACATACTGGAATTCAGGATCTTTGGCGATACGCTCCTGATGATGTTCATTCAGTTGGCTAATCAGCGCCTTCAGATCGCCGCTCTTCGTGTAGTTGGCCGCTTTGATACTGTCCCACGGTAGCGCATTGTCTTCGAACTTCTCGCCAGTATCTACCGTTTCCGTGCCGGTTGGCATCATCACGTCAGGCGTCACGCCTTTCATCTGCGTACTGCCGCCGTCAATACGATAGAACTTCTGAATCGTATATTGCACGGAACCCAGCGCTGGCCAGTCAGGACGCAGCATCTGATCGTAAATCCGATTCAGCGAGCGATACTGCTGCACGGTGCCTTTACCAAACGTCGGTTCACCCACGATCAAAGCGCGGCCATAATCCTGCATTGCTGCGGCGAAGATCTCAGAAGCGGAAGCACTAAAGCGGTCTACCAGCACCACCAGCGGGCCTTTGTAATACACAATACCGTCGGTGTCGCTGTCTTCGCGCACTTTGCCATTGTTATCGCGCACCTGAACCACCGGGCCGCCGGGGATAAACAGGCCAGAAAGCCCTACCGCTTCCGTCAGTGCACCGCCGCCGTTAGTCCGTAGGTCAATCACAATGCTGCTGACGTTCTGTTTTTCCAGCTTCTGGAGTTGAACTTTCACGTCATCCGTCAGGCCGACATAGAAACCGGGGATATCCAGCACGCCGACTTTATCCTTGCCGACCGTCTTGACGGACATTTTCACCGCACGGTCTTCAAGGCGAATGCGTTCACGCGTCAGCGTGACAATACGGGTTTTCGTCCCCTTGCCAGCCGGCAGGATTTCCAGACGTACCTTACTGCCTTTCGGCCCTTTAATCAGCGCAACGACATCATCCAGACGCCAGCCGATAACATCCACCATCGGCTTGCCGTTTTGGCCGACGCCAACCACGCGGTCACCGACGGTAATGTTTTTGCTTTTCGCTGCCGGACCACCGGGCACCATAGAATTGATCATGGTGTAGTCGTCATCCATCTGCAACACCGCGCCAATCCCTTCGAGCGACAGGCTCATTTCGGTATTGAATTGCTCGGTGTTACGCGGTGACAGATAGCTAGTATGCGGGTCAATTTCACGCGCAAAGGCGTTCATGACAAGTTGGAAAACATCTTCGCTGTTGCTCTGCGCCAGGCGGCGAATAGCAAACTGGTAACGCTTGGTCAGCGTCTCTTTGATGTCTTTATCATCTTTACCGGTCAGCTTCAGGCTGAGCCAGTCATATTTTACCTTGGCATCCCACAGGCGGTTAAGTTCACCCACGTTCTGCGGCCAAGGGGCTTTGCTGCGATCGAGCTCAAACGACTCATTGCCCGTCAGATCGACCGGTTTATCCAGCAGCGACAGTGCATATTGAAAACGCTCAAACCGACGCTTCTGCGCCAGATTGTACAACGCGTACGGCATATCCAGTTGACCGGATTTCAGCGCGTCGCCCAACTGGGCTTTTTGCCCA
The DNA here is from genome assembly GCF_000803315.1 of Pectobacterium actinidiae. Lineage (NCBI taxonomy): Bacteria > Pseudomonadati > Pseudomonadota > Gammaproteobacteria > Enterobacterales > Pectobacteriaceae > Pectobacterium > Pectobacterium actinidiae. The sequence continues at coordinate 2,046,245 of NZ_JRMH01000001.1, read as the reverse complement.
GAAAATTGAGCCACATCAGAGGCCAACAGCACGTTGTGGCTGTAGTCCAGCATATTGAGGTAGCGATTAAAAATTTTCTCAGAGAACTGCGCATCCAGCATAAACTGGCGATAGTGCGAACGCAGGAAACGTGAGGCCACCCTGTCGCTCACGGTAGCATGTTGAGGCTCCTGATGTAGCTGAGGAATCTGTTCAACACGCGTAATGTTTTCATTTGCAAAACTTGTGCCCGCCAGCAGTAAGCCTGCGATGGCGGTTATTCTGACTAAGTTGTTCATGCCCAGGTTGGCCTCCGTATCAGAACTGCAAGTGTTCTGCGCGTACAATCATTGCCAGTCCAGAAGCCAATTGTACTCTGACTTCGCCTTTGGCAATTTCAAGCACGGTGGCATCCATGGCGTCTTTGCCGGCTCTGACTTTGATTTCCTGACCGATTTGCAGTTTGGAAACATCCGTAACCGCAACCCGTTGACGCTCATTGCTGGCAGGCTTTGCCTGACGAGCTTGAGCATTAGCAGATTGCTGAGAAGAGGACTGCGATTGGCCGGAAGAAGGCTGACGTGGTTTACGCGGTGCATGGTTTTGAGATGCACGGTTTTGGGATGCATTGTTTGAAGCATCACGGCGCGGCGCACGTTTCTGAGCGGGACGAGGGGTACGTGCCGCGTCTGCCGATTCTCCGGCCGCTTCACGTTTTTTCGCCTGTTGCTCAGCACGCTGGGCTTGAACTCGCGCTTTTGCTTCTTCCAATTGCTTGCGAGCATGATCGACATGCTGCTGTTCCAACTCACCGCATGGGTTACCATCCAGATCGACACGTTGGGCACCCAATTTTACACCATACAGATATCGCCAGCTTGAGGTGTAAAGACGCAGCGCAGAGCGTAATTGCGTCTTACTGACGTTATCGGACTCCGGCACACGCTCAACAAGATCCTGAAAAATACCGATCTTTAACGGACGAGTTTCACCTTCAGTGGTGAAACAAAGCGGGAACCGCTCTGCCAAAAAGGCAATGACTTCTTTACTACTGTTCAACTTAGGTTGATTTTCCATGAAATTTCCTGATTACAACGGGTTTGCCAACCGGCGCAGGCATGAACAGGCGTCATTATAATGACGCCATCGGCAATTGCCACGTTAACCTTGTCTCAACGTGAGAGAATTGATGAATGTCATCACATCGCTCGCTTCCAGTTGAGCACAAAGTACGCTCACTACGGCCTTCAGCCCTTCTTCATCATCGGCGTCAAAACGCTGATAAAGGGTACTGTCAATATCCAGAACGCCAATCGGTTGCCCGTTAACGACAAGCGGTAGCACAATTTCAGCATTACTCGCGGCATCACAGGCGATATGACCAGGGAACGCATGGACATCATCCACGCGCTGAATGCGATTTTCAGCTATCGCCGCACCGCATACTCCTTTGCCAACCGGAATACGCACACAAGCAACCTTGCCCTGAAACGGTCCCAGGAAAAGCGTGTCGTTATCCAACAGGTAAAACCCTGCCCAGTTAACCCCATCCAAACGTTCAAACAGCAGCGCACTACTGTTTGATAAAATGGTAATAAAACGGTTTTCATCCGCAATAAGCGATGACATGTCACGAATGAGATCCTGATAAAATTCTGGTTTATTCATACTTGTTTTATTCATAAAGTATATCGTTGTCTTTTCAAAACAGTGCGAACAGTTTGCACACAGACTGCACTAGCATCGGTTACAGAATGCCATAAGATGAGCGCCTTCGCGCGAAGAATCATCCGCTTTACTGTACCGTTGTCGTGCATATCGTGCTATTTCCACCTGTAAAATAATATCGGTCAGAGATCAGATTCCCTATAGATTTCGAGTTGCAGGAAGGTGGCAACCGCAGGAATCCCCTAGAGCTTACTCAAGTAAGTGACTGGGGTAAGTAAGGGAAGCCAACACACCTACAACTTGAAAGATGACGGGTAGAGCCTTTTATGAATTTATCATTCAGTTACACTGAATAGCAGTGAATACGTTATCCATCGTAGACTTAACACCTTCTATCGGATCGCAGGAAAGATGAAAATACACAGTATAGCCAGCCCTGCGCCGTTTCCTTCTCCCCGGCCGCCGTTAACCGAGGGGGCAAAAAGTACCGTACCGCTTGTCGATCGCTATCATCGCTGCCCGGAATGCGATGCCTTTTTTGCGCTACCGCAGTTGAAGCGAACCCAAACGGCGAATTGTCCACGCTGCGATGCCAAAGTCAGTTCAGGCAGAGATTGGAGTATTTCTCGTCTGGCTGCGATGGCCGTCGCCATGCTGGTACTGATGCCATTTGCCTTCACTGAACCGTTGATCAGTATTCGACTGCTGGGCGTCACCATCAATGCCAGCCTGTTTGAAGGCATTTGGCAAATCACCCGTCAAGGGCATCCGATCACGGCAAGTATGGTCGCCTTTTGTACCGTTGGCGCACCGCTGACACTGGTTTTTTCTCTGCTATACCTGTTTTTTGCGCCCCGAATCGGAATGAATCTGCGCCCCATCCTGCTCATGCTGCAACGGCTAAAGGAGTGGATGATGCTGGATATCTATCTGGTCGGCATGGCCGTTGCCGCTATCAAAGTCCGTGAGTTCGCGGATGTCCAGGCAGGAATCGGGCTGGTCGCCTTTCTGGCGCTCATGATTTTAAGCCTATTGACGCTGATTCACTTAAATACCGACCAGCTTTGGCAGCGGTTTTATCCGCGCATGAGGCCGTTGATTTCACCCGATCGCTACCGAATCTGCCTTTCCTGTCATTTTACCAGTTCACCCGACAACCGGGGGCGCTGCCCCCGTTGCCATATTCCACTTCGCCTGCGTCAGCGGCAAAGCCTGCAAAAATCCTGGGCTGCGCTCATTGCTTCTATAATTTTACTGTTCCCCGCTAACCTGTTGCCCATATCGATTATTTATGTCAACGGCACTCGTACGGAGGACACGATTTTTTCCGGTATTCTTTCGCTTGCATCAGGCAATGTTCCGATCGCGCTGGTGGTCTTTATCGCCAGTATTCTGGTGCCGCTTACTAAGGTTATTGTGCTGTTCGGGCTGCTGGTGAGTATCCATCTCCGATCGGAAGGCAACATAATGATGCGTATGAAGATGCTGCGCGTTATCCGCTGGATCGGTCGCTGGTCCATGCTCGATTTATTTGTGATTGCTCTGACGATGTCGCTCGTCAACCGCGATCAATTACTCGCTTTCACCATGGGGCCTGCTGCTTTTTACTTTGGCGCGGCGGTGATTCTCACTATCCTTGCCGTTGAATGGCTGGATAGCCGACTGATGTGGGATAACACTGATGTGGAATAACAATGCAAGATAATATGTCTGGGACACCAACTGAAGCTACTGTGAAGAACAAACGTCGCCTGTCGCCCTTTTGGCTGCTGCCACTGATTGCGTTGATGATTGCTGGCTGGCTGATTTACACCAATCAGCAGGAGCGCGGCACCACGGTCACCATCGATTTTGTCTCCGCTGACGGCATTGTCGCCGGGCGTACGCCCGTGCGCTATCAAGGGGTTGAAGTCGGCACGGTACAAAATATCAAGCTGAGTGAAGATCTGCGCACCATACAGGTCGAAACCAGTATCAAAAGCGATATGAAGGAAGCGTTACGTAGCGGCACGCAGTTCTGGCTGGTTACCCCGAAAGCCTCTCTCGCCGGCGTTTCAGGATTAGACGCGCTGGTAGGGGGTAACTACATCGGGATGATGCCCGGTTCTGGCGAGCCGCAAGAGCACTTCTCCGCGCTGGATACACAGCCCAAATACCGTGTGAATACCGGAGAATTGATGATTCATCTCCACGCGGACGACCTGGGTTCACTGAATACCGGCTCACTGGTTTACTACCGTAAAATTCCTGTGGGGAAAGTCTACGACTATACGGTCTCTCAGGATCGCAACGGCGTGATGATTGACGTTCTGGTTGAGCGACGTTTCACCCATTTGGTGAAGAAAAATAGCCGCTTCTGGAATGTATCTGGTTTTAATGCGGACATCAGCGTCAGCGGCGCAAAAATTGAGATGGAAAATCTGGCGGCACTGGTTAACGGCGCGATTGCGTTCGATTCACCGGAAGAGGGAGAAGGTGCTGGCGCTGAGCAATCCTACCGCCTCTACCCCGATCTGTCTCAAAGCCAGCGCGGAGTGAAAATTACGCTGGACTTACCTTCAGGTGATAGCCTATCCGAAGGCCGCACCCCGCTGATATATCAGGGGCTGGAGGTCGGTACCCTGAATAAAATCACCTTGAACCCGAACGACGGTAAGGTCAGCGGAGAGTTAATCCTCGATCCTTCCGTAGTGTCTCTGATGCGCGAAGGCACGCGTATCGAACTCAGTAAACCTCAGCTTTCGCTTAGCGACCTGAATGTTTCGCGCTTGCTGAGCGGCCCAACGCTGACGCTCATCCCCGGTGAAGGCGAACCACGCCAGCATTTTAACGTGCTGGACAGCGGGCAACAGCAGCTCACCCAGCCCGGTGCGCTTTCTATTCAACTCACAGCCGCACAAAGCTATGGCATCGATAGCGGTCAACCCGTGCTACTGCACGGCGTCCAGGTTGGTCAGGTAGTGAAGCGCACGCTGGACGAACAGGGTGTCAGCTTCCTTTTGGTGATCGAGCCGCAATATCGCCAGCTATTACACCGCGATAGCAAATTCATCGTGAACAGCCGTGTCAATGTGAAGATGGGGCTGGATGGGATTCAAGTGCTGGGTGCCAGCGCGCAAGAATGGGTCAGCGGCGGTATTCAGGTTTTACCGGGCAGCAAAGGTGACGTTCAGGCGCGTTACCCGCTGTTTAGCGATCTTGAAAAAGCCGAGGAAGGCATTCGCGGTGCCACGCCTTCCCCTACTCTCACCTTAGTGACCGATAGCCTGCCGGATATTCAGGATGGCTCCATCGTGCTGTACCGTAAATTCCAGGTAGGCGAAATCATGCGGGTGCGGCCAAAGGCGGACACTTTTGAGGTTGAGGTTTATATTCGCCCTGAACACCGCAAACTGCTGACGGAAAACAGCGTGTTCTGGGCAGAAGGCGGCGCTCGTGTGCAGTTGAATACGTCGGGTCTGACCGTGCAAGCTTCCCCGCTGAACCGAGCGCTTAAGGGGGCGATCAGTTTTGATAATCTGGAAGGCGCACCGGAAATTAAAGGCGGTAAGCGCGTCCTGTACAACAACGAAACAGCGGCACGCGCCGTGGGGAGTCGCATCATTCTGCGTACCTACGATGCCAGCAAACTCGCGCCAGGCATGCCGATCCGCTATCTGGGGATCGATATCGGTCAGTTGGATTCGCTGAAGCTGTCCGAACAGCGTAATGAAGTGCTGGTGCAGGCCGTGCTCTACCCTGAATACGTACGTAACTTCGCCCGCTCAGGGACGCGTTTTTCGGTCGTCACGCCAGAAATTTCCGCCGCCGGTGTGAATCATCTGGAGACGCTATTCCAGCCTTACATCAACGTCGAACCGGGTAACGGCAGCGTAACGCGCAATTTTGAGCTGCAACAGGCAACGATCTCTGATTCTCGCTATCAGGACGGCTTGAATATCAGCGTTGATGCGCCGGAAGCGGGTGCATTGCAGGTCGGTACGCCAGTGCTGTTCCGCGGTATTGAAGTCGGCACGGTAACCGGGCTGTCGCTGGGCACACTTTCCGATCGTATCGCTGTGTCGCTGCGCATTAGCAAACGCTATCAGCATCTGGTACGCGACAATTCCGTCTTCTGGCTGGCTTCGGGTTACAATCTGGAATTCGGCCTAACGGGTGGCGTCATCAAAAGCGGAACCTTCCAGCAGTTCATTCGCGGCGGTATCGCTTTTGCCACGCCACCTAGCACGCCGCTCTCCCCCAAGGCACAGGAAGGAAAACATTTCCTGCTGAGGAACGAAGAGCCTAAAGAGTGGCGGCAATGGGGTACGGCGATTCCGACACCGAATAATTAACGCGATCACCTGACAGGGCGGCGACAATCGCCCTGTCGTTTTCACTCAACCCTTTGCCGTTTTCACATGATGTATGAAGGATCCGTGCTACACTTCGCCGCTTCTTCCCCTCGTTTTACTGAATAACCTGTACGGAACCACGCCGTGGCAAAATTTACCCCAGCCAGCCTGCCAGCTGAATTTCTCGACACAATGCGGGACATCATGCCTTCCTCCCTTTCGATGGAGGAGTTTATTGCCGCCTGCCAGCGTCCGCTGCGTCGGAGCATCCGCGTGAATACGTTAAAAATCGACGTTGATGCCTTTCTTCAGCTCGTGCAACCCTATGGCTGGCAGCTTGAGCCGATTCCCTGGTGTCAGGAAGGTTTCTGGCTGTTAAATGCGGAAGAGGAAAATACGCGGCTAGGCAATACGCTGGAGCATCTGAGCGGGCTGTTTTATATTCAGGAAGCCAGCTCCATGCTGCCCGTCAGCGCCCTGTTCCATCGTAACGATGCGCTGGAAACGGTCTTGGATGTCGCGGCGGCGCCGGGTTCTAAGACCACGCAGATTGCGGCTAGACTGAATAATAAAGGCGCTATCGTCGCCAACGAGTATTCAGCCAGCCGAGTAAAAGTGTTGCATGCCAACATCAGCCGCTGCGGCGTCAGCAATACCGCGATTACACACTTCGACGGGCGAGTTTTCGGCGCGGCGCTGCCCGAGTATTTTGACGCGATTCTACTGGATTCCCCCTGTTCGGGTGAAGGCGTAGTGCGTAAGGATCCAGCGGCGATGAGCCACTGGTCGCAAGAGAGTATTACCGATATTGCTAACACACAGCGCGATCTGATTCTGAGCGCGTTTCATGCTCTTAAGCCCGGCGGCGTGATGATTTACTCTACCTGCACGCTGAATCAGCACGAAAACCAGCAGGTCTGCCATTGGCTACAGGCACAGTTTCCTGATGCGTGCGAATTTGAATCGCTACACGATCTCTTCGTCGACGCCGAACGCGCCACAACGGAAGAAGGCTTCCTGCACGTCTTCCCACAGATTTATGACAGCGAAGGCTTCTTTGTTGCCCGATTACGGAAAACCACCAGCGTGCCCCCTCTGCCGCGTCCGGGTTATAAAGTCGGCAAGTTTCCGTTTTCTCCCGTTGCCCCCAAAGATTCTGTATTACTCACACAGGCGGCAGGTAAACAGGGTATTCACTGGGATGAGACGGTACTTCAACTGTGGCAGCGTGATAGCGAGATCTGGCTCTTCCCTACTGCGCTAACGTCCGCTTTTGGCAATATCAAATTCTCACGTATTGGTATTAAGCTTGCTGAACGCTTCTCTAAAGGCTTCCGCTGGCAACATGAAGCGATTGTCGCGCTGGCCGATCCGAACGCAGACAATGCCTACGCCCTGACCGAACACATCGCCTGCGAGTGGTTTCAAGGTAAAGACAGCTATCCGGAACCGCTTCCTACTGCGGATGAGCTGATTTTAACCTACCAAAACACCCCTGTCGGCCTAGCAAAACGCATCAGTAGCCGGATAAAAAACAGCCTACCGCGCGATTTAGTGCGCGATGGCGCAGCCTCCGCCCAGCCTGTTTCCAAAGAATAAATGCGGTTTCTACATCAGGTGGCGATAAAACCACCTGATGAACCGCCCAATCTCCCTTTCCTCACTGATTTTCATCTACAATTATTCTGACAGAAGAACATCGGTAATGTCTGGAGAGCGGCATGTTTGCGTTAGTGATATTTGTTTGTTATCTCGGGCATGGCTGTGACGATTTGGTCGTCGGTGCCTACAACACCGAAGCGCAATGTCTGCAAGCGATGGATGAACAACGCCTGCGTCGCGCGGGTTGCTTCCCCATTGAAGAGTATATTGATGGCTTCTGGATCCCCGCCCAGGAGTACGCTGATTTTTAGTTTTCCCGCCTGAGTATTCTCATCGACACACGCCAAAACCGCGCATGCCAAAATGAAAGTGATTAGCGTGTGCGGCATTGTATTCCGGCCCCAGCGAGTTACCGAAAAAACGGCAGCTTTCCCTGAACGTAGTACGCAAGTAGCTGCCACGATCGTCGGTTTCTGACCACTGATTCAGGACGCTAATCTGCCGTCCATCAGAGAGACGAAAAGCGGCAATATCCCACGCGTCCGCCGTCGCATGCTCGCTCAAACGTCCTTCCGGTCGATGATAGACATTTCGACAGGCGTAGCTGCCCATATGGTCGATACGCGCTAGCGACGTGCCAAGCGACTGCGCCTGCGGCACCGCAACCTGCACCACAAACATGGTGCTACTCAGCGCCAGCGGGCAACTGGCAAGAAAACTGGAACTGAGCGCGACCGCACCAAAGCCTTGTATCCGTACGGGTGACGCGACCGGACATTGTCCATTGATGTCATTGGCCTCGGAGAATCGTAGGCGCCCGCTCACCTGCGCCTGCTTTAATACTGCCAGACAGGCCTCAGGATCGTTGGCGACAGACTTCATTTTTAGCCGGGTAATAAACGTAGGTGGGTCATCGACAGACAGCGGAGAAAGGGGATCGTAGCCGGGCGGGAGTTGACGTTGGATCCAGGGTGCCAGAGCGACTAACGCCCCCAATATCACCACAACGATTACCCATCCCCGCATCAGTACCCCCTCCCGATTATTGTCTTCTCCTGAATAATATTATGCTATTAACGCGAATTCGGCTGGATTCATCCCCAAAGCGATTCCTGCTTCCACAATTTTCTGCCACTCCTGATCGGACAAGTTAATACCATCAACACTACGTTGTGCCTGCGAAATACGTTCCGGTTCACCGGCGATTAAAATAGGCTGTGTCGGATCGGGTGCCGTTGAAGTGCGAACGTAGTCCAGCATCGCGTCATATTCTTTCTGCAACCACGCCATAGAAACCATACTGGCGGGATCGATAACAATCGTCGTCATGTTATTCACTATCGCCCCCTGACGCGCATTCTCCGGTTGAATCGTTCCGCCGCCAGACAACAGCCCGGCCAGCATTTCCGCCGCTAAAATCAACCCGCCACCTTTATGTTTCGCGATGGGTTTCAACGCTCCGTGTTTTTCACCTTCCCACATGACTTTCGGGTCGTTAGTGGAAACACCGTGGCAATCCAGCATGACTTCTTCATCAAACGTTTTGCCTGCCAGATACGCGACCCGCGTTTTCCCCAGTGCAACCACGCTGGTGGCGAAATCCAGAACAAAAGCCGCATTATGATCCGTCGGTGGAAACGCAATGCAGATAGGGTTCGTTCCGAAACGGGCTTCACTGCCACACCAAGGAGCCACGATGGGGTCGAGATCGTTAACGTTGACGAAGTGTATCGACACCAGTCCGGCGTCTGCCGCCATTTCCCCATAAGTGCCGATACGTCCCAAATGGCAGGTAGACGACAGCGTCATTAAACACACGCCCGTCGTTTTTACCCGATCGATAGCCGCCTGCATCGCTTCTTTACCCGTACGCTGACCAAAACCGCGATCGCCGGTAAATTGCAGCACCGCCCCACTATCACGCACTAAACGCGCAGGAGTATTCGGCTGCATGATGCCTTTCTCGATGAACTCAACATAGTGTGGCAACATCCCCACGCCATGGCTGTCATGCCCTTTCAGGTTAGCAGCCACAAGGTGTTCGGTGACAGTCCGAGCTTCGTTTTCTTCACATCCCGCTTTTTGCAATACGCTTTGCATCGTGGCCATCAAACGGCTGGCTGAAATCTGCATACCTCTTCCCTTCATCTACTGATTTATTCATCACAGGTTTCATCCTACTGCGGAACCGGAATGAATAAAATATAAACAAATCAAGCAATATACCAATCAGTGTGATTGCTCTAATCATCTGGTGACGAATATCTTCCAACAGTACCATCCACGATATTGTAAGACGTGTGCACAGACGGCTGACATAGACAGAGTCGCCCATCTATCGGGCGTAAATATATGGATTTTATTTAAATGAAAAAGACATCGCGTTTTCTTCTGGCGCTTGCCGGATTATTGATTTCCGTTACTGCTTATTCCGCAACGCCTTCTCCCACTCATTCAGAGGAAACCCGAATACCGGCCATCAAACTGATCAATACACCAGACAATCACTCGGCCTTCGTAACAGGCAGCGTACCTGCTCTGGAAAAAATCACCGCACAAAAATTTTGGCTCAGTAATTCCACTGAAGCCTGGGAAATGAACGTTCACCCTGCACCGCGCAAACAATATGTCATCACGCTGAAAGGCACATTGAAATTTCGGGTCAGCGATGGTTCCACTTTTCTGCTTTCTCCCGGGACAGTCTTGATTGCCGCCGATACGCAGGGAGAAGGACATAGCTGGGAGATGGTTGAAGGAACTGAATGGGTCAGGATTTATATTCCAATTGTGGATGATAGCGATTATTTCACTCCCGATTCAGCAGTCACTGTAGCGTCTAAAACGCACTAATCTTTCGCTGTACATTGGCGACAGAAACCTGTCGCCAACCAATTAATCCTTATTCGCATCAAACGGATCTTCGACATCGTCTTTGCTGTCATCACGTTTGCGCGGAATCTCACCCTGATCTTTCGGCGCATCTTTTGCCGGATGATCGTTTTCATCCTTGTGTCCCGTACCCGTATTTTTCTCAGTCATCGCGTCCTCCTATCACATCGTGTTCTATAAATTTAGTCGATAACTGCATAAACGAGATATGAACCTGTCGATTAGATTGTGATAAAAGCCATTTTATAATGAAGGTAGAGGAATTATGTCCGTTCGCTATACAACAAATTAATGAAGCTGAATGCTTACGGATGATGAGGAATAAAACAATATAGGCTGCTGAGTGCTGAACATAAAATGCAGTAAGCGGCTATGAGATATAAAAACAAAAACCCCCAGCGTTATGCTAGGGGTTCTGAGTGCTTTTCTTGACTGCTCCGGATTAAACCATCATCGCTATCGCAAGAGAAACATTAATTCACTTGGCTTATTGCGCGCGACTTTTACAGTGCGACAACGTTGCCAGCTGCTGGGCCTTTCTGACCATTTTCAATAGTGAACTCAACCTTTTGGCCTTCGTCCAACGTTTTGAAATCATTGCTCTGAATAGCAGAGAAATGTACGAATACATCTTTGCTACCGTTGTCAGGAGTAATGAAACCAAAACCTTTACCAGCGTCAAACCATTTTACTAAACCAGTCATTTTATTAGACATAGAAATTACCTTAATTTTATAGCGCCTTCCGGCAAATAGGGCCTGTGCACAGAATTTAATTAGCAACAATAAGGGAGGCTCAAAAGAAGGGATATCTATGGATAACACTTTGAAATGAGAACTGCTTTACTAAACTGCTTTTTAGGTCTGCGAATCAAACCGACCACTCATTAACGCATGTATAAATATCTTTAGCAAGCGTTTATTTTTAAAAACCTTTAAAACGCCCACAGAGGCGAAACTCGCCTCTCCCCGACATCTTAATTGGCAAGGATAGCCAACCAATGCATCAGAAAAACAGCCGTCATATGAAGTCCCACCGGCACTATTTTATGAGAACATACAACGTACGGGGTAAGTCAGAGACAGGAAAGGTTAGCTACTTTATTTCAGTGCTTTTCGAAGCAAAAAAAAGACTGAATACGATTCCTGTATTCAGTCTAGGGAAATGGCTCTTGGGAGAGCCGTGCGCTAAAAGTTGGCATTTATACAAGCTGTACTAGCCCTGTAGATTTAAGCTTAGCCAACTCCCTCGCGTTTTCCAGCCTTAACCCATTCGCAATCATCACAAATGGAACAGATTTCACACTTTATCTTAACCATAAAGAAGTAATTATTTAACATCAATAAGTAAATCAATCACTTCATGGTTTAGCGTCTGACTGACAAAGCTGCTCTGCACGTTCAATAAATGGTTGAAGGCTTTTTTTCTGTCCGGGATGCTTAGGATCGTCCAGCCAGATCGCGTCTATCGGTTGCGCACTCACCTGCCCAGACTTCATTTGCGCAATAGCAACATCATTTAGCGGATATTGCATCAGCGTCCCGGTATGTAAGGCATACAGCGCATTGCCAGGGCGGCAAATCAGTTGAACTTCTTCACGCGTGAAAGCCCAGCGTTCGCCGTATTCAAACCGGCTGATATTTGCCAGTTTAGCGGCAGCAAAAGCATTCACAGAAAGTGAAGTAAGCGCGATAGATAGCAAAAATTTCTTCATCATGTATTCCCGACATGGCGTATTCAAACAATGATGTGTGGGTTTTGCAGCCTTATCCGAACCAGAGAAAGACAGCATCAAACCTTATAAAACATAACGTTGTATATCACGACTGATGCGATCATAGCGACTGAGGAAGGTGAAGTCGAGTGCGGATTTCAGGAATAATATCGGTAGTTTGATACTGCCAGAAAGGTCGTTCGGGAGGAGAAAATGGCGGGATAAGGAGAATATTATCCCGCGTCATTCAAGCAATCATTGGCCGACAGAAGCATCGCTTGTCGTTAGGCTGACGGTGCCGCCGCAGACATTTTTTTCAGGTCCTGATCGATGAAGAACAGACCGCCTTCGCTGGCTTTGACTAACGCAAGTTTGTCCAGAATAGAACGGAACAGTTTCTCTTCTTCGTGCTGCTCAGCAACGTACCATTGCAGGAAGTTAAAGGTAGAGTAATCCTGCTGCGCCATTGCCTCATGTGCCAGCTCATTAATTTTTGCTGTAATCAGCTGTTCGTGTTCATAGGTCAACTTGAAGACATCAGCCAGTGAATCGAAATCAATCGGCGGTGCAGCAATCGCGCCTAATATAGGCAGGCTTCCTGTGTCGTCCAGGTAGTCAAACAGGCGCTGCATGTGTTGCATTTCTTCCTGAGAATGCGTCTTCAGAAAACTGGATGCGCCTTCAAAACCTTTGTCACCGCACCATGCACTCATTTGCAGATACAAATTCGCGGAATAAAACTCCAGATTAAGTTGTTCATTCAGTTTCTGAATCATTTCTTTTTTTAACATGTTAACTCCCTATTTTCCCGGCAGGTGAAATTATTCAGGGCATTATGCCTGAAAAAACAAAATAAAAAACACTTTATTAACATTGATAATCAGCAAATAAAAAACACAATTAAATCAATTCATTATGCCTTATGTTATTGATATTTATTATCACTTAACCCTTAGGGTAAATATATTATTGCGAATCATTTTTATTATCAGAAATAACAACCACAAGCTATATCATTTATGACGTACTGGTATTAAAAATGATTCCCATTTCGCAATGAGAATAATAAACATCCACATGATAAGGTGAACGCTTGCCATTTCCCTGTCACTACTTTACCGTGACACGCATCAGTCTGTGGCCAATAGGCAGGAGAAAATGGTATGGGATATAATTTGGCAGAATTGTCCAAAGAAGATATGGATAAAATTAACGTAGACTTGACGGCGTCAGGCGTTGCCTTCAAAGAACGTTACAATATGCCGGTCATACCAGAGGTGGTTGAGAGGGAACAACCTGAACATTTGCGTGACTATTTTCGCGAACGCGTGATGTTTTACCGCCAGCGGTCGCTGCAGTTCTCTCGTTTACCCTACGAACCCAAGACTAAATAGCCTCCCCTCATTCCAGTCTATGCCGCTTGTACCGTGGAAAACATCCCTTTCCACGGGTTACATTCTTACACAGCAAAAACAATTTTCTGCTTGCATCTCGGCCCGCACAGGAGGTTAATGGAGTGGCAACCTACCCTTTTATCACGCGAGGCAAGATATGAGTAAAGGTCTGGATAGCAAAAAAAACAGTAAGAAGAAGCCCCTGAAAACGGCCGCTGAAAAACGAGCCGATAAACGGGCGAAGAAACCACAGGCGGATATTACCTGAGTTATGATGTAACCTAAGTATGTCCCATGTCGATCGGGTAAACCCGAAAGTGGGTTTACCCTTATAACATCGTTTTTTGCCCTTATTCGCGCGCTTCCTCAGCCATTTCAAGCACCATCAGTATAAAAGCATATTCCAACGCAATATCATCATACCGTTTGAAGCGGCCGGATTTTCCACCGTGCCCAGCATCCATATCGGTGTATAGCAGCACCAAACGATCGTCCGTTTTCACTTCCCTTAATTTCGCCACCCACTTCGCCGGTTCCCAATATTGGACCTGAGAGTCGTGTAACCCAGTAGTCACCAGCAAATGCGGATAGCGTTGGGCGGTAACGCCGTCATAGGGGCTATATTGCTTGATGTAGTCATAATAGATTTGTTCATTCGGATCGCCCCACTCGTCATACTCTCCGGTCGTCAACGGGATAGATTCATCCAACATTGTCGTCAGCACGTCAACAAATGGAACCTGAGCAACAACGCCCTTAAATAGATCGGGAGCCATGTTCACTACCGCGCCCATCAATAGTCCGCCCGCACTGCCCCCCATGGCGAACATGTTGTCCCTGTCGCCATAACCTTTTTCTATCAATGCCTGAGACACATCGATGAAATCGGTGAAGGAGTGCATTTTATTGAGCAGGCGGCCATCGTCATACCACTGTTGACCCAGCTCACCACCACCACGAATGTGCGTTAGGGCGAAGACAAACCCTCTGTCCAGGAGGCTCAGCCGGCTAACGCTAAAATCCGGATCCATACTATGGCTATACGCCCCATAGCCGTAAACCAGTATCGGGTTCTTACCTGGGCTAAAATGATCGCGATGATAAACAAGAGAAACGGGAACCTCGACACCATCTCGAACTGTGATCCACAAGCGTTCGCTCCGGTAATTATCCGGGGAGAAATCTTTCACTTCAGCTTGTTTAAGTAACTGCTGCTCGCCCGTATCCAGATTCAATTCATACTGCGTGCTGGGGGTCGTCATTGATGAATAGCCATACCGCATCAATGTCGTTTCTGGCGTAGGGTTGTACGACAGCCACGTCACATAGCTCGCATCATTAAAGGCGATCGCTTTTTCTTCCCGCGTCTGCCAGTGAATCTGGCGCAAGCTGGTCAAACCGCGCTCCCGTTCTTCAACCACCAGCCAATCACGGAATAGCTCAAAACCTTCCAGCACGCGACTTTCGCTCGGTGCAATCAGCGTTTCCAGCGTTTGCTCATCAGGTCTGCCCGAACGGTAGAGGCCAAAGTTCTTTCCTTCTCGGTTGGAGCGCAGATAAAACGTGTCCTGATAGTGATCGAGGCCATATTCATGATCTTTCCGGCGTGGGATGCATACCTGCGGCACGGCATCCGGCCGCGTCGCATCGAGCAATAATACTTCTGTCGTCGTGGTGCTACTGAGATAAATGGTGATGTAGTGCTCTGATGTGGTTTTACTCAGGCTAACGTAATAGGTGTCGTCTTTCTCTTCATAGACCAACTCATCCAGCGCCGGATCGCTCCCCAGACGGTGGCGATAGACTTGATACGGCAATAGCGTTTGTTCATGCTTGCGCACGTAATACAAAACCGTCGAATCCGCCGACCATTCCGCACCCGCTGTGACATTTTCGATCACATCCGGTAGCCACTCACCGCTGTTCAGATCGCGAAAACGAAGCGTGTACTGCCGACGTGATAAAAAATCCTCTGAGAGCGCTAGCAGCGAATTGTCAGGGCTAACCTCAAGCGTGCCGAGACTATAAAACTCATGCCCCTCAGCACGTTGATTCCCATCCAGCAGCGTTTCCCACGCGTCTGTTGCTTGCTCAGGCTGACGCAGATAGATGGCGTACTCTTTCCCCTGCTCATAGCGACTTTGGTAGCGATAGCCTTTTCTGACATACGGCACAGACATGTCCGTCGACGGGATCCGTTTGACCATTTCGTCAAACAACGACCGTTTTCGTGCTTCATGGGGTGCCATGACGGCTTCGCTGTAGGCGTTTTCCTGCTTCAGATAGTCCAACACCTGCGGATTGGTACGTTGGTCATCACGCAGCCAGTAATAATTGTCGATACGCGTATCGCCATGTGTACTTAGCGCATGGGGTCTTTTTTCAGCTTGAGGTGTCTTCATGGCGTCGGATCTCGTTGTCTTGACATAAAATTTTCGCTTTGCAAGAAGAGTGGCACGATTGCCCAGCAATGCCAAGCCACGTCATTATTTCTTGGTGCGCTTTTGCGCACCGCATTCCAATGCATGCCCTCTTTAATGCGCACGCAAACGTTTTCGTTTATACTGCGGCCATTTTTCACAACCCGATCAGGTATAAGGTTATGTTAACGATTGGAACCGCCCTGCGTGCGGATGCCACACGAGTGATGCTGCTTGGCTCCGGTGAATTAGGTAAAGAAGTGGCGATTGAGTGTCAGCGCTTGGGAATAGAAGTGATTGCTGTCGATCGCTATGCCGATGCCCCGGCCATGCAGGTTGCGCATCGCAGCCACGTCATCAATATGTTGGATGGCGATGCATTAAAAGCGTTGGTGGAAGCCGAACGCCCTGATTACATCGTGCCGGAAATTGAAGCCATCGCAACCGACATGCTGGTGACATTGGAAAAGCAGGGTCACCATGTTGTTCCTTGTGCCGAAGCGACGCGCCTGACGATGAACCGTGAAGGTATCCGTCGTCTGGCGGCTGAAACACTCGGCGTTCCCACTTCCACTTACCGTTTTGCCGACAGCGAAGAGAGCTTTCGTCAGGCTGTCGACGCGATTGGCTATCCCTGTATTGTTAAACCGGTCATGAGTTCCTCTGGCAAAGGGCAAAGCCTGATTCGCTCTGCTGAGCAGTTAGATCAGGCGTGGAACTACGCCCAACAGGGTGGACGTGCAGGCGGCGGCCGCGTCATCGTGGAAGGATTGGTTAATTTTGATTTTGAGATCACACTGCTCACCATCCACGCGGTTGATGGCATTCATTTCTGTGCGCCTATCGGGCATCGTCAGGAAGACGGCGACTATCGTGAATCCTGGCAGCCACAGCAGATGAGTGCACTGGCGCAGGAGCGCGCACAGAAGATAGCCAGCGATGTCGTGAAAGCACTCGGCGGCTATGGTCTGTTCGGCGTTGAGCTGTTCGTCTGCGGCGATGAGATTATTTTCAGTGAAGTCTCCCCTCGCCCGCACGATACCGGCATGGTGACAATGATCTCTCAGGATCTGTCCGAGTTTGCCTTGCACGTCCGTGCGTTTCTGGGGCTACCGATTGGCGCAGTTCGCCAATATGGCCCATCAGCTTCCGCCGTGATTTTACCGGAACTGGACAGCAACAACGTGCGTTATCAGGGGCTGGAAAACGCACTGATCCCTCATACGCAAATTCGCCTATTTGGTAAGCCGGATATCGGCGGCAAACGTCGTATGGGTGTCGCGTTAGCCAGTGCGGAAACCACGGACGATGCCGTTGAAATCGCCAAGCGCGTCGCGGCAGGTGTAAAAGTTAGCGGCTGATACGTTCCATTGCTGACGGAGTGAAATCAGACGTCACTGACGACAGATAAAATGCCTGCCATAAAAAAACGCAGAAGCGTTTTTCAACGTTGCAAAGCAACGGCCCACAGGGTGACGGGCAAGGATGTCCGTCATAAAAAAGGCCACTCGCAGTGAGTGGCCTTCGTCATTCAGTAACCAGCAAACTTACGCTTTCGCGCCTGCAACCGCTTCACGCGCCAGTTCCGTAATACGCGCGTAATCGCCGCTTTCCAGTGCATCGTTCGGCACCAGCCAGGAACCACCTACGCACAGCACGCTTTTCAGCGCCAGATAGTCGCGGTAGTTATTCGGCGTAATGCCACCGGTTGGGCAGAAACGAATTTGAGCAAACGGACCTGCGATCGCCTGGAGCGCTTTCACGCCGCCGTTAGCTTCCGCCGGGAAGAACTTGAACTCACGCAGGCCGTAATCCATACCCAGCATCAGTTCAGACACGGTGCTGATACCCGGGATCAACGGGATGTTGCCTTCCGTCGCCGCTTTCAGTAGAGGCTCGGTCAGGCCAGGGCTGATGGCAAACTGCGCACCGGCTTCAACGACCGCAGCCAGTTGCTCAGGATTTGTTACCGTGCCCGCACCCACGATGGCTTCCGGTACTTCTTTCGCAATCGCACGAATCGCGTCAATGGCGCAGTCGGTACGCAATGTCAGTTCCAGAACGCGAACGCCGCCCGCGACTAACGCTTTTGCCATCGGCACCGCGTGTTCCAGTTTGTTGACCACAATCACAGGAACAACGGGACCCGTTGTCAAAATCTGTTCCGCGCTCGTTTTCCAGTTTTTCATCAAAAGTTATCTCCAGTCATGCCCGAAGGCATCATTAATTATATAGCGCGCCCCTGCCACAGGGATCTGCGTCACCGCAGATGTCCGACCGCACCGTGAGCCATACATTAAAAACTGTGTGATGCCGAACGTTCTCAGCATCTTAATTACTGACGCATTATTAAAGAATTACTCAAACTCATTCCAGGAACGGCCATCGCGGGTAATCATCGCCACAGATGCCACCGGTCCCCAACTTCCAGCCTGATAAGGCTTCGGTGCATCGTTGTCCATCGCCCACGCATCCATGATGGAATCCACCCATTTCCAGGCTTCTTCAACTTCATCACGACGGACAAACAGCGCCTGAATTCCGCGCATGGTTTCCAACAGCAGACGCTCGTAAGCATCCGCTAAATGCTGCTGATTAAAGGTTTCTGAGAAGCTCAGATCCAGTTTCACCGTTTGCAGACGGTGCTTGTGCTCTAATCCCGGAATTTTATTCAGAATCTGAATTTCCACACCTTCATCCGGCTGCAAGCGAATGATCAGCTTGTTCTGCGGCAACTGCTGGTAAGAGTCATGGAACAGGTTCAATGCAGGGTTCTTAAAGTACACGACGACTTCTGAACATTTGGTCGGCAGACGTTTACCTGTACGCAGGTAGAACGGCACGCCAGACCAGCGCCAGTCATCAATATCCACACGAATAGAGACGAAGGTTTCCGTGCTGCTGCTTTTATTCGCCCCCTCTTCTTCCAGATAGCCCGGCACTTTATGTCCCTGAACAAAACCAGAAGTATATTGGCCGCGTACCGTCGTTTCATGCACGTTGGAACGGTCGATACGACGCAGTGAACGCAGCACTTTCACTTTTTCATCACGGATTCGGTCAGTCGTCAAATCAGACGGCGGCGACATCGCAATCATCGTCAGAATCTGTAACAGGTGGTTCTGGATCATATCGCGCATCTGGCCGGCTTTATCAAAATAGCCCCAGCGCCCTTCAATCCCAACTTCCTCGGCTACCGTGATCTGCACATGATCGATCGTCCGGTGATCCCAGTTTGAGGAGAACAGCGAGTTGGCAAAACGCAGCGCCAACAGGTTCAGAACGGTCTCTTTACCCAGATAGTGGTCGATGCGGTAAACCTGACATTCGTTAAAGAATTCCGCGACCTGATCGTTAATGACGCGAGAAGACGCCAGATCGGTACCCAGCGGTTTTTCCATGACCACGCGAGCGGGCTCTTTATTCAGCCCTGCGGTTCCCAACCCCTTGCAGATTGCACCGAATGTACTGGGCGGCATCGCAAAATAGTTGATGGTGGTACGGTTTTTCTGGTCAAGCATCTTGCCCAGTTTGTTGAAGGCTTTGGTGTCTTCCACATCAAGATTGCAAAAATCCAGCCGACTGCTTAGCGTTTCCCACAACTTATCGTCGATGGCTTCTTTCATAAAGGTGTCAAGCGCTTCACGCACGACTCGGGTATACTCCGCTTTATCCCAATCCGCACGGCCCACCCCGATAATTTTGGTGTCCGCATGGATGTGACCTGCTTTTTCCAACTGGTAAAGGGAGGGCAGCAATTTACGGCGTGCCAGATCGCCCTTAGCACCGAAAATAACCAGATCGCACGCTTGGGCTGTTGAAGTTACCGCCATGTTCATCTCCTCGTTGCAGGATGCTGTAATTTTATTACAGCGATAATGTACTCTTTTTGACTACAGCCAGTAAACCCATCATAAAAATGCTAAATACTGGCCGGTATTGACTGAAAACGATGCATAAATCGGTCTGTGCAGTGGCTGAAGCCACTTATGCATTCGCCCTAAAACGAAATTTTTCGTCGTTTCTGACAGCCGATTACTTTTCTGAAAGTTAGACACATGTCATGTTCTGGCAAAAAAGGGACCCAACTTAGCCTGTTGCCCTCTGCCAACCACTACAGGGTCGTAGTATATTTTCACGACGTGCATTTTTTCACGTAATGCATGCCAGTGCACCTTTAGTTGAAATTGGAAAAAACTTACATGGCTCTTGTCGTATGAATATGCTGGAAAAAATCCAGAGTCACTTAGAACTCTTGAGCAAATCAGAAAGAAAAGTGGCTGAAGTGATCCTGAGCACTCCGCAGACGGCCATTCACTCCAGCATCGCGACCTTAGCCAAAATGGCCGATGTCAGCGAGCCAACGGTTAATCGTTTCTGCCGCCGCCTTGAAACTAAAGGTTTTCCCGATTTTAAACTACATCTGGCACAAAGTCTGGCAAACGGTACTCCGTATGTGAACCGTAACGTTGAAGAAGATGACAGCGTTGATGCCTATACCAGTAAAATTTTTGAATCCGCGATGGCTGGCTTAGAGCAGGTGAAATCAAGTCTGGATGTCACCGCCGTCAACCGCGCCGTGGATTTGCTGACACAGGCGAAGAAAATCTCGTTCTTTGGTCTGGGCGCTTCCGCTGCTGTCGCACACGATGCGATGAACAAATTTTTCCGCTTCAATATCCCCGTGGTTTATTTCGATGACATCGTTATGCAGCGCATGAGCTGTATGAACTCCAGCGACGGCGACGTCGTGGTATTGATTTCCCACACAGGCAGAACCAAAAGTCTGGTCGAAATGGCGCAACTGGCACGCGAGAACGATGCGACCGTTATCGCTATTACTTCGGACGGCACGCCGTTGGCGCGTGAGGCGTCACTGGCTTTGCGGCTTGATGTGCCTGAAGACACCGATGTCTATATGCCGATGGTGTCCCGCATCGCTCAGTTGACGTTGATCGATGTTCTGGCGACGGGCTTCACACTGCGTCGCGGGGAAAAATTTCGTGATAACCTGAAACGGGTCAAAGAAGCACTACGTGAGTCACGCTTTGATAAAGACGAGCGATTGATTAACCCCTTCAGATAATAGATAAGTTTTACGTTATGCTTTGTTTTTAGTCATATCTAATACCCTAAATAATTCGAGTTTCAGGAAGGCGGCAAGGGAAGGAATCCCGGTGAGCTTACTCAAGTAAGTGATTCGGGTGACTGAACGTAGCCAACGCACATGCAACTTGAAGTATGACGGGTAATGAAAAATGAGCGGTATCATCAACCTGTTTCATCTTGATAGGGTCACAGATTACAGGCATGGAAAGATGGCGGGGATTACCTGTACAGTATGATAATCAGACTCAACACGATGTTCGGATAACGCAGGTGAAATAGTTTTGTTGTAAAGTGACATTTTGCACCGTTATTCGACGCTTAATCGCAACACTACAGCTTCACAAGTGAATGGAGTTATACATGTCCAGACGGCTCAGAAGAACCAAAATTGTCACCACCCTGGGGCCCGCTACCGACCGTGATAATAATCTCGAAAAGATTATCAGTGCGGGCGCGAACGTAGTACGCATGAATTTTTCTCACGGCACAGCAGAAGACCATCTATTACGTGCCAACAAAGTTCGTGAAATTGCGGCTAAATTAGGCCGCCACGTTGCCATTCTTGGCGATCTACAGGGGCCAAAAATTCGTGTATCTACCTTCAAGGAAGGTAAAATTTTCCTGAATATCGGCGATAAATTCTTGCTGGATGCCAGCTTAGCAAAAGGCGAAGGCGATAAAGAAAAAGTCGGGATCGATTACAAGGGCTTGCCGAGCGATGTGGTACCTGGCGATATCCTGTTACTGGATGATGGCCGAGTGCAGTTGAAAGTCCTTCAGGTTGAAGGACTGAAAGTTTATACCGAAGTCACCGTTGGCGGTCCGCTGTCTAACAACAAAGGCATCAACAAACTCGGCGGCGGTCTGTCTGCCGAAGCGCTGACGGAAAAAGATAAAGCCGACATTATTACTGCCGCAAAAATTGGCGTCGACTATCTGGCCGTTTCTTTCCCTCGTACCGGTGAAGACCTTAACTACGCACGCCGCCTCGCGCGTGATGCGGGCTGTCACGCCAAGATCGTATCAAAAGTTGAACGTGCTGAAGCCGTCTGCTCAGATGCTGCCATGGATGACATTATTCTGGCTTCCGACGTGGTGATGGTGGCGAGGGGCGATCTGGGCGTTGAAATCGGCGATCCGGAGCTGGTGGGTATTCAGAAGAAATTGATTCGTCGCGCCCGTCAGTTGAACCGTGCGGTCATTACCGCTACGCAAATGATGGAATCGATGATCACCAACCCGATGCCTACGCGCGCCGAGGTGATGGACGTCGCCAACGCCGTGTTGGATGGCACCGATGCCGTGATGCTGTCAGCAGAAACCGCTGCGGGCCAGTATCCGGCTGAAACCGTCGCGGCGATGGCGAAAGTGTGTTTAGGCGCGGAGAAAATCCCAAGCATCAACGTCTCCAAACACCGCCTTGACGTGCAGTTTGATAATACGGAAGAATCCATCGCGATGTCTTCCATGTATGCCGCTAACCACCTGAAAGGGGTTACGGCGCTGATCGCCATGACGGAATCTGGCCGTACCGCCCTGATGATGTCCCGTATCAGTTCCGGTCTGCCGATTTTCGCCATGTCTCGTCATGAACATACGCTGAACCTGACCGCGCTGTACCGTGGCGTCACCCCCGTACATTTCGACAGCTACACGGACGGCGTTGCCGCTGCCAATGATGCAGTGATCCGACTGCGCGACAAAGGATTCCTGATGTCTGGGGATCTGGTCATCGTCACACAGGGCGATATCATGGGCACGGTGGGCACCACCAACACGATCCGCATCCTGCGCGTGGAATAATCAGTGCTATAACCGCTCTGCTGCTGAAGTGGTGGACGGTCATACAAGCAAAAAGCCGGACGATTTCTCGCCCGGCTTTTTTATCGCTCTTTCTGTCAGTCTACTACCTGCCATTCATCTCGCGCTTAGTAACACAGTATCAACTAGTTGCGATATAAATCATCCCGACAGTACGGTTCAATCTCACCCGGTTTGCGGGTTTTCAACAGCTTCAGAATCCAGGTGTACTGCTCAGGATTCGGTTTGACCAGAATTTCTACTTCTTCATTCATACGCCGTGCAATGTATGCATCATCCGCATCCGCCAGATCGTCCATCGGTGGGCGAATAAACACATCCAGGCAGCCGTCTTTAGCGTTATACACCGGGAATAGCGGCACGATATCAGCACGGCACACTTTCATCAGCCGTCCGACAGCTGGCAGCGTTGCTTTATAGGTCGCAAAGAAGTCAACGAACTCGCTGTGTTCAGCGCCGTGATCCTGATCGGGCAGGTAATACCCCCAGCACCCAGAGCGCACGGAGCTGATAAACGGTTTAATACCGTCGTTACGCGCATGGATGCGGCCACCAAAACGACGACGTAACCGATTCCACCAGTAGTCCACCAACGCATTCTTCTGATTGTGGAACATCGCCGCCATACGCTGACCGCGCGAGGTCAGCAACATCGCGGGGATATCAACCCCCCAACCATGCGGAACCAGAAAGATCACGTTCTTTTCTTGTGCTTTAATACGATCCAGAATGTCTTCGCCATGCCAGCGAACATATTTCTCAATTTTCTTCGGATTACGAATGCCCACTTCCACCATCATGATCATCGACTGAGGAGCCGTCGCAAACATGTCATCGATGATAGCTTCGCGCTCTGCTTCCGTTAATTCCGGCATGCAATACAGCAGATTAATACGGGCTCGGCGTCGTGCGCCTTTTGATATTCTCCCAACAAAACGCCCTAGCCCACCCAGAACCGGATTTCTTAATCGCGCGGGAACATAGGCAGCGAGCGCCATCACACCAACGCCTAACCAAACGCCCCAATAGCGCGGATGAAAAAAGGCGCGTTGAAACTGGGGAACAAATTCAGCGTTCGATTTTTTTTCTTTTTCCATGCCTAAACTCTTCAGATCAATCAATAAACATAATCATAATTGCCGTTCGGCGTTTAGCAACACCAACAACAATTACGCAAAAACGCGTCTGCTCGATGATAAAAAATCAGGAACCCATATTCTGTAAGATGCTCTATAAATGAAAATGCCGGCAGCAAGCCACCGGCATAACATACGCTCAGTCGAATTAATCAAACTTAAGCTGCGGTACCACGTCCTTCACCAGTGCCAGATAATCACGACGCTCTTTACCCGCCAGCCCTTCAGAACGCGGCAGTTTAGCCGTTAACGGGTTTACCGCCTGCTGGTTAATCCAGAATTCATAGTGCAGATGCGGGCCGGTAGAACGACCGGTGTTACCAGACAACCCGATACGATCGCCACGTTTCACTTTCTGTCCCGGTTTAACCAGGATGCGATGCATATGCATGTAGCGCGTGGTGTACTGACGACCATGGCGGATCGCAACATAGTTCCCCGCGGCACCGCTGCGTTTTGCGATCACGACTTCGCCATCACCGACGGCCAGAACCGGTGAGCCGACTGGCATGGCAAAATCGACACCTTTATGTGGTGCGACGCGCCCTGTCACCGGATTCAGACGACGTGGATTGAAGTTGGAGGAAATACGGAATTGTTTCATGGTTGGGAAACGCATAAAGCCGCGCGTCAAGCCAGAACCTTCACGATCGTAGAATTTACCGTCTTCTGCACGAATAGCGTAATAGTCTTTTCCACCCGTATTCAGACGAACACCGACCAGCTCACTCTGCTCACTTTTACCATCAAGCATTTCACGGGACATCAGGACAGAGAAGGTATCGTCTTTGCGTAATTTACGAAAATCAAGCTGCCATTGCAGGGCTTTAATGACTTCACGCACTTCCGTGCTGGTTAAACCGGCGCTTTTTGCGCTGCTAACGAAACTACCACTGACACGGCCATTCAGGACACTGTTGCGCCACTCACCTTTCAGCGTTTCAATACGCTCTTTGAAATCGGCACCCACACGCTCATAAATGCGTGTTTCGCGGCGGGACATCTGCCAGGTCAAACTTTGCAGGTCGCCGTTTTCTGCCAGAGCCCATGAAATTTGCTGACCAATTTTCAGGTTTCGCAAATCTTTATTCTGTTCCGCAAGCTGGGTGACATCCGCAATATCAATGCCGTACTGCGTCAAAATGCTGCTTAAGGTATCGCCCGTAGAGACCACGTACTCATGTACGCCGCCTTCATCGGCAACCTTATCATCCAGTTCATCTTGTGGAATCTCGTCATCTGGCGAGGGTTGGTCTATCGGTTCACTGGCTTCAGGCGTCAACGTTCTCAGTTGGCTGGTTTCCAGATCGATATCTTTCACGATGACAGGGGCATCATCGACGTGGGGATAAACAAAAGGCCGCCAAACAGCAACGGCCAATGTGACAACGGTAAGCGACCCCAGCATGACGCGATGGGGTCGAGGTAAGCTGTTATACGCCAGAGCGATAGTTCGGACTATCTGCTGCACTTATTCGTATCCTCATGATTTTTCCTCCAGACAGCTCACATACTGGTTCGATAGCTGCAATAAAAAATCGGCATAACTATCTCTACCCAGTGCAATATTGCTTCCCAATGGATCGAGCACACCCGAGCGCACGTCGGTTCCCTTGGCAACAGCATTAATAACGGCTGGCCTGAATTGTGGTTCAGCAAAAACGCATACGGCTTTGTGCTCAACCAACTGTGTTCGTATTTGATGTAAACGCTGTGCTCCAGGTTGGATTTCAGGGTTAACCGTGAAGTGACCCAAGGGGCTTAATCCATAGTGTTTTTCAAAATAGCCATAGGCATCATGAAACACGAAATAGCCTTTACCCTGCACAGGCGCTAGCATCTTAACAATTTTTTCATCTGCTTGCCCGATTTTATCCGTGAAATAAAGCAGATTCGCGTCTAGTTTGTCCTTATTCTGAGGCATAAGTTCCAATAATTTTGCATGAATGGCAATTGCCGCCTGTTTTGTCATCTCCGGCGACAGCCAAATGTGCATATTATATTCGCCATGATGGTGACCATCGTCGTCGTCATCATGGGCAGCATGGCTATGATCGTGGCCTTCTTCATGGGCATCATGCGCCTGTTCATGCCCCTCCTCATGATCGTGTCCGGCCTCTTTTTCCAGCTCAGATTTAATCGCGGGCAGCGCGGAAAGTGTAATCTGCTTTGCGGGTGAAACTTTCGCTAGCGGCTTCCCGAGAAAGGCTTCCATTTCCGGCCCAACCCAAATCACCAGTTCAGCAGACTGTAAACGCTGGACATCAGACGGGCGCAGGGCATAATCGTGGGGCGACGCGCCATCAGGTAACAACACCTCCGTTGGCGTCACGCCATCGGCAATAGCCGACGCAATGAATCCTAAAGGACGAATTGATGTAATGACCGCAGCGGATGCCGCGCTGATTGACATCCCGCTTGCGAGTAGTGCGCTGGCAACAAACACACTTTTTAACCATTTTTTTTGCTGAATAGATTGCTGCATGAAAGTCGATCCCATCGATTTTTGCTGTGTTGTTTGTTATATTATAACGTTACATGGGTTATGCAAACCGAATTATATGTCCACATTGGTATCACTTAATACTATTTCAGTGACATTTGGCAGCCGAAAGGTGCTGTCAGATATCTCTCTTACCTTGCAGGCAGGCAGAATTCTGACGCTGCTCGGACCGAATGGCGCAGGGAAATCGACGCTGGTACGCGTGGTATTGGGGCTACTTACCCCCACCTCCGGTTCGCTGGTACGGGATCCCACTCTGCGTATCGGCTACGTTCCGCAGAAGCTGCATTTGGATACCACCCTGCCCTTAACCGTCAACCGTTTTATGCAACTGCGCCCCGGCGTGAAAAAGCAGGATATTTTACCGGCGCTTAAGCGGGTTCAGGCCGCCCACCTGCTGGAACAGCCGATGCAAAAGCTCTCCGGTGGCGAAACCCAGCGCGTGCTGTTGGCACGCGCGCTGCTTAACCAGCCCCAACTATTGGTACTGGATGAGCCGACACAGGGTGTCGACGTCAATGGGCAACTGGCGCTGTATGACCTCATTAACCAATTGCGGCAAGAATTCCACTGCGGCGTGCTGATGGTATCGCACGATTTGCATTTGGTGATGGCCAAAACCGATGAAGTCCTTTGTCTTAACCAACATGTTTGTTGCTCCGGCACGCCTGAAGTGGTTTCGCTTCATCCCGAATTTTTAGCCATGTTTGGTCACCGCGGCGCAGAACAACTGGCAATTTATCGCCATCATCATAATCATCGTCACGATCTACAGGGACGTATCATTCTGAAAAGACAAGGTGGAAACGACGCATGATAGAACTGCTGTTTCCCGGCTGGCTGGCGGGGATTTTGCTGGCGATTGCGGCTGGCCCGCTTGGTGCGTTCGTCGTCTGGCGACGGATGTCTTACTTCGGTGACACGCTGGCGCATGCATCTTTACTCGGCGTTGCCTTCGGCCTGCTGCTGAACATCAATCTGTTTGCTGCCGTTATTGCCGTGACGCTCATTCTGGCATTGGGTCTCGTCTGGCTGGAGCGACGCCCCTATCTGGCCGTCGATACGTTGCTCGGCATCATGGCACACAGCGCCCTGTCGCTGGGATTGGTTGTCGTCAGCTTGATGAATAATGTGCGCGTAGACTTAATGGCTTACCTGTTTGGTGATTTGCTCTCCGTCACGACAGAGGATCTGTGGATCATCGCTGCTGGTGTGATCGTTGTTATTGCCATTATGTGTTGGCAATGGCGCGCACTCCTTTCTATGACAATCAGCCCAGAGCTGGCGCACGTTGATGGCATAAAACTACAGCGCACCAAGCTGCTCTTGATGCTGACCACCGCATTGACGATTGGTATCGCCATGAAATTTGTGGGTGCACTGATCATTACGTCGCTACTGATTATTCCTGCTGCCAGTGCCAGACGCTTCGCACGGACGCCGGAACAAATGGCGGGTATGGCGATTATTGTTGGAATGATTGCCGTAACAGGCGGTTTAGCGTTCTCGGCGGGCTACAATACGCCCGCAGGGCCATCTGTTGTACTGTGCGCATCGCTGCTGTTTATTGTCAGCCTGATTAAGCGACAACCCGTCTAGCCGATCAATCACTCAATAGTACAAAAACTCAATAGCAAAAAGCCCTTCCGAATACATGATTCAGAAGGGCTTTTGAAGACTGCACGAATAGCGTTTATTTCCGGTTCGCCATATCTGGGATGATTAAATCCCCCCGCAAAACATACGACCCCAGCACATCCTGTGTTTTCTCATTGAGCCACGACACAATTCTGGCCGCCACCGCATCCATCGAATATTCAATGGCTGGTATCGCAGGAATGCCCGGGATATCGAGAGACCCTGCCAGACTGAATACCATGATGTCTTTTGGCACGGATTTATTAAACGCCTGAAGCTGCGTGATAACACGTTTGGCTTCCAGCTCATCCGCCACCAGAAGCGCATTGAAATTCAGCGTCGTGCTGTTATTGAGCAGCACTTGCAGCGCCACCGATGACGATGAAGACGCATCCATAAAAATCAAGTTGCGGTTAAACGGCAAGAAGTTATTTTCCAGCGCACGCTTATACCCTAAAAGCACCTGTTCCGCTGAACTGCTCGCGGCTGGGTTGATCAGCGCAATTTGCCGTCTTCCTTGCCGAATAAGGTAATTACACGCCGTTTCCGTAGCGAAAGCGTGATCAAATTGCAGACTGTTTGTGGCATCAGCCTCCATACAATCGATCAGAATGACGTCCTTATCGGGCAGATTCAGCGGAAAGCGCGCACCGATAATTAAAATGTCATCGCACAGGCCGCTAGAAAGCTCATCAAGCACACTCAGCACTTCTGCTCTGCTGCTGGCGAACCGCAATAAGAGATGCTTTTGGTGTCGGCTAAAGTGTTTTTCCAGCGCATAAAGATAGCCAGTCGTCTGGTTGATATTGTCCTGAGCACAAATGACGCCAATACATCCGGTTGATTGACTCAGCAGAGACTGGGCGATGACGTTCGGTCGATATTTAAGCTCATCAACGGCTTTTAACACCGCAAGACGGCTAGCTTCCTTTACGCCGCGCGAACCACTCAACACCCGGGAGACTGTGGCTTTGGACACCCCAGCTAAACGCGATACATCGTTGATTGTAGACATCATTTGCCCCTGGAAAACGCTAAATCCGACTCAAAACCCTAAATACCAACCGCGCATTGCGCTGCTTCGCAGTATAACCGTTTCCATCTAGCATGGAAACCGATTATCCGTTTAACATCCATTGCGTATTTCTGCCAATAAGATGTGATGTAAATCTAATTAACACCGTCATAAATCATCACATATTGACGGTCATCACACTTCTCTTTTCTTTGCATGGAAAACGGTTTCCATATGATATCCAATCATCTTAGCAATAAGTTTTTACATTCTGCTTGGCGGAAAATGCGGTCCGCAGCGGAAGAAAAATAACAGGCATAGGCTCACATTAATCACTGGCCGCCACACGCGACATTTCCGTAATGTATTTATATACAACGAGTTACGGCGAAAATCGTGGCGATAACATACTGGATGACGAGCTGTCACTGCTACGGCGACACACGAAAAAGGTGTTCACATGCGTTCCTTATATCAATCCATGATTGCCGCTATCGAACAATCGATTACCCCGTTTGCAGGGCGTTTGGGGCAGCAAAAATATGTGATCGCTATCCGCGATGGGTTTACCGCCGCGTTACCTTTTATGATCATCGGTTCGTTTATGCTGGTGTTTATTTTCCCTCCGTTTTCTGCCGATACGACCATCAGATTTGCCCGAACCTGGCTGGATTTTTCTATTACCTACCGCGAGCAGTTGATGCTGCCTTTCGAGCTCAGCATGGGCTTGATGACATTTTTCATTTCCGTGGGCGTGGGTGCCAGTCTGGGAAGACAGCTTAATCTCGATTCCGTGATGTCGGGTCTGCTGGCGTTTATGGCTTTTCTGCTTGTTGCCGCACCTTACGCCGATGACAAAATTTCCACCGAATATCTGTCAGGACAAGGAATCTTCACCGCCTTGCTGACCTCCATCTACGCCACCCAAGTTTATGCGGCGCTGAAACAGCACAACATTGCCATTCGCTTACCGAAAGAAGTGCCGACTGGGGTCGCTCGCTCGTTTGAAATCCTCATCCCCGTGTTGGTGATTGTCGCGACGCTGCATCCGCTCAACCTCTTCATTGAAGCGCAAACGGGCATGATCATTCCCGAAGCGATTATGCACCTGCTGGCACCGCTGGTTTCCGCCTCAGACTCGCTGCCCGCCATTCTTCTGTCTGTGCTTCTGTGCCAACTTTTCTGGTTTTCAGGGATCCACGGCTCGCTAATTGTCACGGGTATCATGAATCCATTCTGGATGACCAATCTAGCCGTAAATCAGGCCGCGCTGGCAGCGGGCGACGTCTTGCCACATATCTATCTACAGGGCTTTTGGGATCACTATCTGTTGATTGGCGGCGTCGGTTCGACGCTACCGCTGGCCTTTCTGCTGTTACGCAGCAAGGTCACGCACTTGCGAACCATCGGCAGAATGGGCATCGTACCCAGTTTCTTTAACATCAACGAGCCGATCATGTTCGGTGCTCCCATCATTATGAACCCGATGCTGTTCCTCCCTTTTGTCCTTGTACCGATGGTTAACGCCGTGCTGGCTTACACCGCCACCAAGATGGGATGGCTGGCACAGGTGGTGTCGTTAACGCCGTGGACAACACCGGCCCCCATTGGTGCATCGTGGGCCGCAAACTGGAGTTTCAGCCCGTTAATCATGTGCCTGCTCTGCATGATGTTTTCCGCGCTGATGTATTTGCCGTTCCTGCGTGCTTATGAACGCACATTAATAAAAAGTGAGGAGCAAAAAATACAGGGCGATCTGTCATTGCCGAAAACAGCCAGCAGTAATTAATGAGGTTAATAAGAACAACGACAGATATTAAATAGAAGAAAGCAAATAAATCGTTCAGGGTCGGAGTGTTTTTATTATTCGCACTTCCCGACCTAGACGACATTCAAAAACGCGGCATAGAAAATACATGCTGCGAAGAGTCGTTCACATAAAAATAGGCCATATGATGATTACATTAGAAGATGCAGTAATGGAAATTATCGTCAATGCGGGACAATCGCGCAGTCTGTGTTTTGAAGCGCTACAGGCTGCGCGAAAAGGTAACATTGATGACGCCAAAAATCTGTTGAAGGAAGCCGATGGTTATGCGCGTAAAGCCCACCATATGCAGACTCAACTGATCGAACAGGATGCGGGAGAGGCCAGACAGCCGATGACATTAATTATGGTGCATGCCCAAGACCATTTAATGACATCACTGCTCGCTCGCGAATTATCAGAAGAAATCATTCATCTTTACCAGAGGTAATAGTTCATTTTAATACCCTTATAGGGAGGGTCGATTACGTCAGTTATTTAATTACGCCGTACCCATTTAAAAAATAACAATCACCTTGTTCTGAGCATCGTGTCATTATTCACGTCAATCAGAGCGAGATGGTTATTGTCTGAAAATAACGTACCGAATTGAGATGACTATGACAAATTCTAAAAAACTGCCCGTTACGCTGGCGGTGCTGGCTGCGCTTTGCTCCGGTTCCGCATTCGCACAAGAAACCATTACTCAGGAGCAATTAGATCGTATCGTTGCTCAGGCCGTAGAAAAAGCACTGGCAGAGCGTCAGGCTAAATTAGACGTCATTGCCAGTAAACAGGTCGATCCGCTGACCACGCCGGACGCCCCTAAGACGCCTGACATGGCGATACCTTATGGCATCAACTTCACTGGCTATGCGCGTTACGGTGCGCAATTCCAAAGCGGTGACCAGAAATATGTCGCGGTTGACGGCTCCTATAACGGTGCCTCCGCACTGGGCCGTTTGGGCAACGAAGGCAATGGCGGTGAATTCCAGCTTTCCAAAGCTTTCAAGAGTGACAACGGCGCAATTTGGGATGTCGTCGTGATGATTGACCACTGGGGCGATGAGGTTAACCTGAAAAAAGCCTACGCAGGCGTCACCAACCTTTTCGCTTCTCAGCCAAACGCCTATCTCTGGGCCGGACGTGATTTCCATCAGCGCCCACAGCAAGGTATTAACGACTACTTCTGGATGAACCATGACGGCCAGGGCGCGGGAATAAAGAATGTTGATCTTGGCGGTATTCAATTCGATGTGGCGGCCGTCGGTGCCGTAGAATCTTGTAACCCTGAAGTGATAGACGATAATTCGAATCCCTCACGCATCAGCTGTACCGGCAGTTCCGGTACGGGCGATAAAGGCAATTACGCACTGACATCCAAAGTGCACGGCATCAAGCTGGGGCCGTTGGATCTTGCACTGTACGCCAACTACGGGTTTGACTCGAAAGCGGTAGATAGCGATGCGCGTCTGAAAGCCTGGCAAGGTGGTGCGGTTCTGAGCCACACGGGAAAGAACAGCCTCAATCAGTTTATCACTCGCTATTCGGACAATGCGGATAATAGCGTTTACAACAAAACGAATAACCTGAAAACCTTCTATGCCAGCTTTGAAGGTAAATACACATTCACACCGCAAACACAGGTCGAATACCTCCTGGCCTACCATGACTACTCGAATGATTCAGCCAGTCAGGACGATCGTCGTAACTACAATGCCATCGTTCGCCCGATGTATTTCTGGAATGATGTGCATTCCACCTGGCTTGAAGCAGGCTATCAACATGTAGATTACGGTCAGGGGGGTGATAACAAAGGGTGGAAGCTGACACTGTCCCAGAATGTCTCGATCGCTATGGGGCCGGAGTTCAGACCAATGCTGCGCTTCTACGTCACCGGCGGCGAAGTCGATAACCAACACACCGCGCGGACAGCGACTGGCGTCAACACGCAGCTCGATTCGTTCAACGTTGGGGCAATGTGGGAGGCCTGGTTCTAATCACATAAACGTAGGGAGACCGCGTGGTCTCCCTGAATATAAACACTGTAGGAAAACGTGCGCTGATGGCACTACTCTTCTCGCGTTAAGCCAAAGTGCCGATAGGCATGCTGCGTCGC
Organism: Pectobacterium actinidiae; assembly: GCF_000803315.1. NCBI lineage: Bacteria > Pseudomonadati > Pseudomonadota > Gammaproteobacteria > Enterobacterales > Pectobacteriaceae > Pectobacterium > Pectobacterium actinidiae. Next base: position 2,013,097 of record NZ_JRMH01000001.1, on the reverse strand, counting down.
CATGCGACCGCGCGGCGTACGCTGAATGAACCCTTGCTGAATCAGAAACGGCTCCAGCACGTCTTCAATCGTTTCGCGCTCTTCGCCAATCGCAGCGGCTAAATTGTCCAGACCGACCGGGCCGCCCATGAATTTATCGATAATTGCCAACAGCAGCTTACGGTCCATGTAGTCAAAACCTTCGGTATCCACCGCCAGCATATCCAGCGCCTGCGTCGCCACAGTGCCAGTAATCGCCCCTTCTGACTTAACTTCGGAGAAATCACGTACCCGCCGTAATAATCGGTTGGCAATACGTGGTGTCCCCCGCGAGCGACGCGCCACTTCAAGTGCACCATCAGACGTCAGATCCAGCCCCAGACACTGTGCACTGCGGCCAACGATATACTGCAAATCGGCGACATTATAAAATTCCAGACGCTGCACGATGCCAAAACGATCGCGCAACGGTGAGGTTAATGAACCTGCTCGCGTCGTTGCACCAATCAGCGTAAAAGGGGGCAAATCGAGTTTGATCGAACGGGCAGCAGGCCCTTCACCGATCATGATATCCAACTGATAATCTTCCATCGCCGGATACAACACTTCTTCCACAACGGGCGACAGACGATGAATTTCATCGATGAACAGCACATCATGCGGTTCGAGGTTGGTTAGCAGTGCCGCGAGGTCGCCGGCTTTTTCCAGCACAGGACCCGAGGTCGTGCGCATATTCACGCCCATCTCGTTAGCAACAATATTCGCCAGCGTCGTTTTACCCAGACCGGGAGGACCAAAAATAAGCAGGTGATCCAGCGCATCCCCACGTTTACGGGCGGCCTGAATAAAAATCTCCATCTGCTCACGTACCTGTGGCTGCCCTACATATTCGCTCAGCAGCTTCGGTCTCATCGCACGGTCAAGAAACTCTTCTTCGGGAACAGCGTCAGCAGAAATCAAACGATCGGCTTCTATCATGAATACCTCACAGCGCCGCGCGCAATGCATCCCTGATCAGGGTTTCACAGTCAGCATCAGGACGCGCAACTTTGGCGATCATACGGCTGGCTTCTTGCGGTTTATAACCCAGCGCAACCAGCGCCGCAGCGGCTTCTGCTTCGGGATCGCCAGCACGACTGTCTGCCGTAGCAGGCGATGCCAACGGGATATCACTGACCGGATTGAACAGATCGCCGCTCAAGCCCTTAAAGCGATCTTTCATTTCAACAACCAGCCTTTCCGCCGTTTTCTTACCTACGCCAGGGAGTTTAACCAATGCTCCGATTTCTTCTCGCTCAACGGCGCTGACAAATTGCGTCGCGGACATCCCAGAGAGAATCGCCAGCGCCAGTTTCGGCCCAACGCCATTCACTTTGATCAGCTCACGGAACAGCGCCCTCTCTTGCTTATCATTAAAACCGAACAGCAGTTGTGCATCTTCGCGGACAACAAACTGGGTAAAAATGATCGCTTCCTGATTGAGTTCAGGAAGTTCGTAAAAGCACGTCATCGGCATATGGACTTCGTAACCCACGCCATTAGCTTCTATCAGCACCTGCGGCGGCTGTTTTTCCAGAATAATGCCTCTGAGACGACCTATCACGTTGCGCTTCCTTTTACATAGGGAATGAATGGCTTGAAGTATGACGAGTATATAACATAAAAAAGGCTGGATGAATATCCAGCCTCCTGTTTCAGCGCAGTCTTCCTGCCAGCGGGTTCACTTTCACCGCCGTTGTTCGCAGCAGGCTTTGGTTAAAGTGGCAGTGCGTAATGGCAATCGCCAATGCGTCGGCAGCATCCGCCTGCGGGCTGGCTGACAGTTTCAGCAGTGAGCGAACCATATGCTGCACCTGCTTTTTATCCGCCGCGCCCGTTCCTACCACCGTTTGTTTCACCAGCCGCGCCGCATATTCAAACACGGGCAGATCCTGATTCACTCCGGCAACAATAGCTACACCCCGCGCCTGCCCCAGCTTCAAGGCTGAGTCCGGGTTTTTCGCCATGAAAACCTGCTCAATCGCCATACAGTCTGGACGAAATTGCGTAATGATTTCACTGACGCCAGCATAAATCAGCTTCAGGCGCGTGGGCATATCATCCACTACAGTACGGATACAGCCGCTACCGAGGTACGTCAGATGACGCCCCTGCTGGCGGATGATGCCGTAGCCCGTCACGCGCGAGCCGGGGTCGATGCCTACTATTATTGTCATAGTGCTACGATTACCATGGTGCTACGACTGTCATCGTACCGCTCCGCCCGTGTGGATAGCTGTTTCTACTTTGCATTATCGATCTGCCATTACAGCAGTTCAGCCACCTCATCGGAGATCTCACCGTTGTGGTAAACCTCCTGCACATCGTCACAGTCTTCCAGCATGTCGATCAGACGCATCAATTTCGGTGCCGTTTCTGCATCCATATCCGCTTTGGTAGACGGAATCATCGACACTTCCGCAGATTCTGCTTTCAGGCCTGCCGCATCCAACGCATCTTTCACATCACCGAACGTTTCCCACGGCGTGAAGACGTCAATCGCACCGTCGTCATACGTCACAACGTCATCGGCACCGGCTTCCAACGCAGCATCCATCACCGCATCTTCATCCAGACCCGGCGCATAAGAAATGACGCCTTTCTTGGTGAAGAGGTATGAAACGGAGCCATCGGTACCCAGGTTGCCGCCAGTTTTCGTAAACGCGTGACGCACTTCGGAAACAGTACGATTACGGTTATCACTCAGGCATTCCACCATGACAGCGGTACCGCCAGGGCCGTAGCCTTCATAAATGATGGTTTCCATGTTGGCATCATCATCACCGCCGACGCCACGGGCAATCGCGCGGTTCAGCGTATCGCGCGTCATGTTGTTGGACAGTGCTTTATCGATCGCGGCGCGCAGACGTGGGTTAGACCCCGGATCGCCACCGCCCAGACGGGCTGCGGTGACCAGTTCGCGGATAATCTTGGTAAAGATTTTACCGCGCTTGGCGTCCTGTGCTGCTTTACGATGCTTTGTGTTAGCCCACTTACTATGACCTGCCATAAAAATCTCCGAAAAAAGCCTGTTCAGGCCGGATAAATAACAAATTCCTCAATCGCCTGCCGGTTGCTCCAGGACTTGGTCAACTGCGCCGCATGGGGCACATCCAGCCACTGGTAAGCAAGATGCTCGGATAATTGCACCTCGCGCTCAGCAGGTAACGCCAGACAAAACCAGTGTTCGGTATTGTGCGTGACCCCCGGCGCATAGCGACGTCTCAAATGAGCAAATAGCTCAAACTCAATACAGCGCTGACAGTCAAAGAGTGATAACGCTTCCGCGGAAATATCAATGTTAACTTCTTCTTTGACTTCACGCTGTGCGGCATACGGCGCGCTTTCCCCTTCTTCTATACTGCCCGTTACCGACTGCCAGAATTCAGGATCGTCACGCCGCTGCAACATCAGCACCCGCCCGGTATCACGGGCATAGATCACCACCAGAACCGAAACGGGTCGCTTGTATACCATCTTATTCGTTCTCGGATTTTCCATCCTGAGCTGCTTTCCCTTTCACAACAACCGCAATGGCAAGCTCTTCCAGCGAGGCCGGGTTGGCGAAACTTGGCGCTTCCGTCATCAGACACGCTGCTGCCGTCGTTTTCGGGAAAGCGATAACGTCACGAATGTTATCGGTGCCCGTCAGCAACATCACCAGACGGTCAAGGCCAAACGCCAGACCCGCGTGCGGCGGCGTACCATATTTCAGTGCGTCCAGCAGGAAGCCAAATTTTTCACGCTGTTCTTGTTCGGCAATGCCCAGAATGCTGAACACGGTTTGCTGCATCTCACCGCTATGAATACGCACGGAACCGCCGCCCACTTCATAACCGTTAATGACCATGTCATAGGCGTTGGCGATCGCCGAAACCGGGTTAGCCGCCAATTCAGCAGGCAGCATGTCGCGCGGCGCAGTAAACGGATGGTGCATCGCAGCAAGACCACCTTCGCCATCTTCTTCAAACATTGGGAAATCGACGACCCACAGCGGTTCCCAGCTGTTGTCTTTCGTCAGGCTCAGATCGCGACCCAGCTTGAGACGCAGCGCGCCCAGCGCATCGGTCACCACTTTCGCGCTGTCCGCACCAAAGAACAGGATGTCGCCATCTTGTGCCACAGTACGCTCCAACACGGCAGACAGAACGTCTTCACTCAGGAATTTTGCTACCGGGCTTTGAACGCCTTCCAAACCCTTGGAACGCTCGTTGACCTTGATGTAAGCCAGCCCTTTCGCACCGTAGATTTCAATGAACTTGCCGTATTCATCAATCTGCTTACGGCTCAGCTGTGCGCCGCCCGGTACGCGAATAGCGGCAACGCGGCCTTTGGCATCATTTGCCGGACCAGAGAAGACTTTGAACTCGATGTCTTTAACCAGATCGGCAACGTCGACCAGTTCCAGCGGGTTACGCAAATCGGGTTTGTCGGAACCGAAACGGCGCATGGCTTCTGCAAACGTCATGATCGGGAAATCGCCCAGATCGACGCCTTTCACGTCCTGCCACAGTTCACGCACCAACTTCTCCATCACCTCACGCACCTGTGGCGCGGTCATGAAAGAGGTTTCCACATCGATCTGGGTAAATTCTGGCTGTCTGTCAGCACGTAGGTCTTCGTCACGGAAGCATTTGACTACCTGATAGTAGCGATCAAAACCGGACATCATCAGCAGCTGTTTGAACAGCTGTGGGGACTGCGGCAGCGCATAAAATTTGCCTTTATGTACGCGGCTCGGCACCAGATAGTCACGCGCGCCTTCCGGCGTCGCTTTCGTCAACATCGGGGTTTCGATGTCCAGGAAGCCATGGTCGTCCATAAAACGACGCACAAAACTGGTGATACGCGCACGCGTTTTCAGGCGCTGCGCCATTTCAGGACGGCGCAAATCCAGATAGCGGAATTTGAGACGCGCTTCTTCGGTATTGGTTTGGTTGGAGTCCAACGGCAGCGCTTCAGAACGGTTAACGATCGTCAGTGCGTTGGCAAAAATCTCGACTTCGCCCGTCGCCATCTCTTTGTTGATTTGGCTTTCTGGACGGGCGCGCACGACACCGGTAAGTTGAATGCAGAATTCGTTACGCAACTCGGATGCCAGTTTAAATGCGTCCTGACGATCCGGGTCAAAAAACACCTGAACCAGTCCTTCGCGGTCACGCATATCAATAAAAATCAAACCACCCAGATCGCGGCGGCGGTTAACCCAACCGCACAATGTCACTTCCTGGCCCACATGGGACGAATTCAACTGCCCGCAATAATTAGTACGCATCACGATGTCCTTTTACTCACCCGCCAGCTCACACGTTCACACGGTAGATCACAGTGCAAAAACAGTGGCATTTTCGCTGCACGGCATGGTTTTTCTGGGTTACTGTCCGATGAAAAAAGGCGGCTATTATAAAGGATATTCGCCCGAACGATAAGCATGAAGGTAACGCTCTGCGACGCTGTCGCCTACTCTTTTTACGAAATTTCCGTTTCGGTTAACGGAATGTTCACTAATCCGCATAGAGTTGTTGCAAAACTGAACGCCTGAGGAAACCCCACTCATCAGTCCAAAGAGGCAGAACTTACCGACACACATCGCGTGAGGATTTGTGGACCCCAGCTTCCCTTTTAATAAAACCTGCTAAAATTACCAAGTAACTGCTTATTTTTATAAAAATTTTAATAAAAAGCGCGTTCCTATTGCTGGCAAATGCGTATGGTTTACATGGAGAACAACTATGTATTCATTTGTTGCCCGTCAACCCATTTTAAATCAACACCTCCAAACCGTTGCTTATGAGTTACTTTTTCGCATGGACGTCACCAATAGATTTCCTGACGTCAGCCCTGAATTTGCAACCGCACAGCTTATCTCCGATCAGTTCTTAACCAATCCACTGACAAAATCTGTGGTTGAAGAACAGCCTTACTATATTAATTTCCCCCATCAGATGCTGATCAATGGTCAAGCTGAAGTATTGCCACAGGAAAAAGTCGTTATTGAGATTCTTGAAAATTCGATCCCCAACAACGATCTCTTTGCTGCCGTAAAAAAGCTAAAAAGAAAGGGCTTCAGAATTGCACTGGATGACTTTTCGATGGATTCAGAGTGGGATCGATTTTTGCCTTACATTGATATCATCAAATTCGATTTAACCCTGTCGACCTTTGGTGACATTGAAAACTTCATCAAACGAACCACACAGCGCAAATTAATCTATCTGGCTGAAAAAGTAGAGACGCATGAACAATACTTGCAAAGTAAAAAGCTGGGTATCTCACTGTTTCAGGGATATTTTTTCAGCCGACCTGAAATGATCAAATCGAAAAAATTGGTCAATAACTCCAGCAATACCGTCAGGCTACTAAGAGAGGTCAATAAACCTGAGATCAACTATGCCACGATCGAAGAATTGGTCTGTGCCGATCTGTCGCTTTATTATAAATTGATGCGCCACATCACCAATATCAAATACAACACTCGCTTTGGTATCACCACAACCTCGATGTCTTTCCGCGCCATGGCGATGCTGCTTGGACAGCGAGAGCTTAAACGTTTCGTATCCTTAATTAGCATTACCAACAGTAATGAAAATAAACCCAGCGAGCTTTATCGCACCAGCTTAATTCGCGCCAGGTTCTTCGAGTTATTGCATGCCTCCTTCAACCTAAAGGACGATACCACCGAGGCGTTTCTCTGCGGATTATTGTCGCTGCTTGATGCCGTATTAGATTCCCCGATGCCGCTGCTGCTATCACAAATCGCCCTATCGGAAAAAATCAACCAGAGCTTATTGGATCATACCGGCGAGCTTGCAGTGTATTTGACGTTAATCTCTAAATACGAACAGCAAGAATGGGAAGAACTTGAGCAACTGTTAATCCAATTAGGTATTGATGAGAAAAATTTCTTTAGCATGATCATGGAAGCAACACAGTGGGCAGATGAGATTTTATAAACGAGATCTCTTTGTTCACTCGCACAGCGCTGACAATTACGCGATAATCTGCACCATCCTATTGAGGTTTAATGACGTGATGGTGCGATGATGTACATCGGATTACCGCAATGGCAGCATTCCGCCTGGAGTCGGTTGGGGTTAAACGATCTTGCCGACTACAGCCGCTATTTTACCTGTGTTGAAGGTAATACGACCTTTTATGCGTTGCCTTCACGCGAGGTTGTGGAACGCTGGCGTGATATGACACATGATAACTTCCGCTTTTGCTTCAAGTTTCCCTCAACGATCAGTCATAAAGCCGCCTTGCAGAACTGTGATAGCGATGTCGGGCTTTTTTATCAATGCTTTGAACCCATTGCACACCGTATCGGACAATTGTGGCTGCAACTCCCTGCCACCTTCAGCCCCGCGCAGTTGCCCGTTTTGTGGCGCTTTCTTGATACCTTGCCGCGAGGGTTTAGCTACGGTGTAGAAGTACGCCACCCGCTATTTTTTGCTAAGGGTGATGAAGAACGCGCGTTGAATCAGGGGCTACAGCAGCGTGGTATTAACCGCGTGATCCTCGATAGCCGTCCGGTTCACCACGCCGCACCAGAGAGCGCCGCCATGCGTGAGGCCCAGCGGAAGAAGCCTCGTGTGCCGGTACACGCGGTGCTGACGGCCACACAGCCGCTGATTCGTTTTATCGGCAGTGAAACGCTGGAAGAAAATCTTCGCTGGTTCGAGTCATGGCGTAACAAATTGCCGCAGTGGCGCGAGGCAAATCCCTTCTTCTTTATTCACACGCCGGATATCGGTGATGCCCCACCGCTGGCGCAGCAGCTTTGGCCCTTGCTCGCTGAGATCGACTCGACCTTGCCGCCGCAACCTGATTGGCCACAGCAGGCGACGCTCTTTTGAACCATCCTCTACAGCCATGTGTTAGCCCATTTGGTTATAAAGAATTTTGCAACGCAATCTATTTCCGCTAAAAAAATCCGCCTTTACAGGCGACAGTTGCGTTAGGTAAAGCTATCATTCTGCAAGCCGTTTTCGGTTAGGTTACGGAGTAAAACATGGTAAGTGCGCTCTATATCGTGCTTGGCGCAATCTTGTTGATAAAGCTGTCTATTGATGTTGTGAAACTCAGAATGCAGTATCGCGTGGCTTATGGCGACGGCGGATTTTATGAATTGCAAACGGCGATCCGGGTACATGGCAATGCGGTAGAATACATTCCAATTGCGGCGATTCTGCTGGTGCTGATGGAAATGAACGGCGCCCTAATCATCATGATCCACTTCTGCGGTATTTTATTGATCACTGGACGTTTAGTTCACTACTACGGCCTTCGGCATCGCGAATTCCGCTGGCGCCGTTCAGGTATGGCGGCAACCTATGCCTCGCTCATCCTGATGATTGCCGCAAACCTCTATTATCTCCCCTGGGATCTGGTTTTCACGCTGTATTGATGGCGTGAAACAAGAACGAGGCCATTCACTCCCGGGCACACGGATATTGATGCGTCCGGGAATCAAAAACCGCGTCCACAGCCTGTGGAAGGTGAAGACCACGGTGTATTCTGCTAGAATGCGCGCCTCTTTATTACTCTCAGTACACTTTCTGCCATGCCAAACCGCGATATGCTTTTTTCTGTGCCAATTGCCAACTTAGGCGACTGGACATTCGACGAACGCGTTGCCGACGTGTTCCCCGATATGATCCAACGTTCTGTGCCCGGCTATTCCAACATCATTTCGATGATTGGCATGCTGGCAGAACGCTTCGTCCGCCCGGATAGCCACGTTTACGATCTAGGATGCTCGCTGGGTGCGGCCACGTTGTCTATGCGACGTAATATTCATGTCCCAGACTGCAAAATTATCGCGGTAGACAATTCTCCGGCAATGGTGAAACGCTGCCGTAGCCACATTGACGCTTTCCGTTCCGATACGCCCGTCGAGATTATAGAAGCCGATATCCTGAACATTGATATCGAAAATGCGTCGATGGTGGTGCTGAACTTTACCCTTCAGTTTCTGGAACCTTCCCAGCGTCAGGTGCTCATCAAGCGTATTTACCAAGGACTCAATCCCGGCGGCGTGCTGGTGCTCTCTGAGAAATTCAATTTCGCGGACAAAGATGTCGGTGAATTGCTGTTCAACATGCATCTCGATTTCAAGCGGGCAAATGGCTACAGCGAGTTAGAAATCAGTCAGAAGCGCAGTATGCTGGAAAACGTCATGCTGACCGACTCAGTAGAAACCCATAAGGCTCGACTGGCAGATGCCGGTTTTGAGCACAGCGAGATTTGGTTTCAGTGTTTTAATTTTGGCTCGTTATTAGCCGTGAAAGCAGAGGAAAAGGCGTGATCGATTTCGGCAATTTTTACCAGCAAATCGCAAAAGGTCCGCTCAGCCACTGGCTTAACACGTTGCCTTCACAGCTCAGCAGTTGGCAGCAGGAATCGTTGCACGGTAAGTTCAAACTCTGGTTTAACTCACTGGAACACCTCCCGTCGTTAACGCCAACCGCCCTGGATTTGAACGACAGCGTCACGGCGCGCATGGAACCCGATATTTCCGTCGGCCAGCGTGAAGGCATTGAAAAGTTGCTGCGTAACCTGATGCCCTGGCGTAAAGGCCCTTTTTCGCTTTACGGCGTGGATATCAACACAGAATGGCGTTCTGACTGGAAATGGCAGCGTGTTCTCCCGCATATCAGCCCGCTGAAGAATCGCCTGATTCTGGATGTAGGCTGCGGAAGTGGCTACCACCTGTGGCGGATGGTGGGTGAAGGCGCGACGATGGCAGTGGGTATCGATCCCATGCAGCTGTTCTTATGCCAGTTTGAAGCCGTGCGTAAGCTACTTGGCGACGATCAGCGTGCGCACGTTCTGCCGCTCGGTATTGAACAACTACCCGAACTTGCTGCGTTTGACACTGTGTTTTCTATGGGCGTGCTATACCACCGTCGCTCCCCGCTCGATCACCTGTGGCAGTTGAAAAATCAGCTGGTGGAGGGTGGCGAACTGGTGCTGGAAACACTGGTCATTGAAGGCGATGAAAATCAGGTACTAGTACCGGGAGAACGCTACGCACAAATGCGTAATGTGTATTTCATCCCTTCTGCCGCGGCCTTGACCACATGGCTTGAGAAATGCGGGTTTGTTGATGTCCGCGTCGTCGATATCTGCACCACGACAACGCAGGAACAGCGCCGGACAGACTGGATGATTACAGAGTCGCTGGCCGAGTTCCTCGACCCTGAGGATCCAACGAAAACGGTGGAAGGCTACCCCGCACCAGTACGTGCCGTACTCGTTGCCCGCAAACCCGGCATCTACCAACGCTAAATTACCGCTCTCGACAAAAAAAGCCCCAACAACACGCTGGGGCTTGGTACTTGCCATGCACACCTTAAGGTATGCGGCGCGGCAAAATTGAAGAATGACGATGTGGTGTTTATAACAACGCTGTCGATCTATCCCTACACCGTGAAATTCATTACGTCATGACACGTACTGCATTTCATGATCAGGGCTGACCGCCCGCTTCATTGCTTCCACCACATCGCCATCCACGCAATACTGGCTAAACTCATCTAATTCCGTATCCGAACACATCGACACGCCGATTTTGCGATAACGCATCGGTGAAGCGGTCCACTGGCCAGCGGAGCTGTGTAGCTCCCGGATACCGGCCTGCTGAAATTTATGCACGTTAGTCAAGCGCACGCCGGAACCCGCCATAATAATTGGACCGCGACTGGCCTGTGTTAGTTCACGTAATAATCGTAACCCATTTTCCGCCGTCTGCTGCTGTCCAGAGGTCAATATGCGCGATACACCAAGTTCAGTAAGTTGTTCCAGTGCAATGTAAGGATTCAGGCACATATCGAACGCACGATGAAAAGTCACCGCCATCCCTTGAGCAGCCGCCATGATTTCACGCATTTTAGGCAAATCAATATGCCCTTCCTCACTGAGCACACCGACAACAACCCCAGGAAAACCCATCTCACGAATCTGCTCGATGTCATATTTAATGGCAGCAAACTCCGTCGCGCTATAGCAAAAATCGCCCCCTCGCGGGCGCACAATCGGATGAACAGGAATCGCGATCTTTTCACGCGCACCACGCAGCACACCATAAGATGGCGTTAACCCACCTTCCCGCTGTCCTGCACAGAGCTCAATTCTGTCAGCACCAGACTGCGCTGCTGTTACCGCACAATCAACGCTATAACAGCATACTTCCAGTTTCGTCATCGCTGCTCCTCCATGTAAACTCCCAGACCACTTTTCTTAATGATCGAAAAGTCGACGAATCATCACGTCGACTAAAGTAATAACTATGGCATTCGCATTCATATCGTGAGGAGACAGGAGTCACAATGAACGCGATACATTACCGAAATAAACATGACATAAACCACAGTTTTATTAATCTGTTCCACTGTAAAAGAAAATGGCTTGAATAACGTGACATGCCATTTTACCTTTCAGCCAATGTTGTCTTTCTGATTGATCTACAAACGCACTCTTCACTATTTTTATAGCGTCGACATTTCGCTTGCGACAACATCGCGTATATCAAACGGATGAAATTTTATTGTCACTTTCCCGTTGGTTACCGCCAGTGTCGGATTAGGTATTCGCTCTTTTTCGCCTTGCGGAGAACTGAATTTAAGTTTGATTCCCGGCGTACGCAGCGCATCATCAGACAAGCAGGCCAGCGCACGCTGATGCAGCGTTTCTGCCTCACCGGGCAGCACCAGTTCCACATGCTCCCACCCTTCATGCGGATAATGCTTTTTACCCGGCCACGGCAGTTCGATACAGGCAATCTGCCAGGGGCCGACCGAAATGGCATTATCCAGTATAAACAAGCAGATTGTGCGGCCATTGATTTGGTTTTCAGATAGCAGACTGCCAACCTTTAGCAGCGCCGCCTTCCATGATTCAGCCGTCGTGTTCTGATGACAGCGCAGCGAAATATGATCAGCATGAAATGCACCTAAATCCAGCTGTAGCACAGCAGCCAATTCCTGTAATTCCTGCTCAAAACGTGTTAAATCCGTTATCAAATCATCAGGTAACATATCGGGTACAACTCCTCGCTGCATCTCACATTATCAATCACCATTTGCACGGTGAGAATATCACACCCATTACATATCCTAATTAAATTCTATTTTTCTCCATGTACATTCATTTACACCTTCATTACATGAAACGCATTAAATGCAAAGAAAAGACAACGATACCGTTTGATTAATAAACGGAAACGTTTTTACCCAGTGTTAATCTGCGATACTTATCGCAATCTATTCTGGGAGGAATCTTAAATAAAGCGCACCCCATTGAACGCCGAAAAGAAAACGTATAAATTAAGGAAACAAATAATAACGCTGAGATATCATCATGGTTTTACTCATTATATTCATCGCACTTATCGCTGTTGCGACATATGCTATTTTTCGTCATTTTAAAACCAGAGACTCACATAAAATTGGTTCAAATAGCCGGTCAAAAAAACGTTAAGATCGCGATTTGATTTATTTTTATTCTACTTAAAACTACTTTCTCTTTTTTGTCGTGTTCTCCTTATCCATTTTTATCATATCGTTTCCTCTCTTTATCTCCCGCTTACCCGTTTTTTTCTTCTGAACATCCCGTTGCCTCGCCCCGTCTGCTGACGAGGAAAGGCAAATATGGTATAAGCAAGGCTTAATTTTTTATTTAAGGTAAACCGGTGAATATTCAGGCTCTTCTCTCCGAAAAAGTCAGCCAGGCGTTAACCGCCGCGGGCGCGCCAGCAGACAGCGAAGCTCAGATTCGTCAGTCGGCAAAAGCACAGTTTGGTGATTATCAGGCCAATGGCGTTATGGCCGTAGCCAAAAAACTGGGCATGCCGCCGCGACAATTGGCCGAAAAAGTCGTCCAATTATTGGCGCTGGAGGGCATTGCGGAAAAAACAGAAATCGCAGGCCCGGGATTTATTAATATTTTTCTTGATAAGCAGTGGGTTGCGAACCAGGTTGAAAATGCCCTGAATGCACCAAAACTGGGGTTAACCCCAGTTGAGCCACAAACGATTGTGATTGACTACTCTGCCCCTAACGTCGCTAAGGAAATGCACGTCGGCCATCTGCGTTCGACCATTATTGGTGATGCATCAGCCCGTACGCTGGAATTTTTAGGCCACAACGTGATTCGTGCCAACCACGTCGGTGACTGGGGTACGCAGTTCGGTATGCTGATTGCCTACCTTGAAAAAATGCAAAACGAAAGCGCCAGCGAGATGGACCTGTCCGATCTCGAAGCGTTCTATCGTGAAGCGAAGAAACACTACGATGAAGATGCCGATTTCGCCGAACGTGCGCGCGCGTACGTGGTGAAATTGCAAGGTGGGGATGAGTATTGCCGTCAGATGTGGCGCAAGCTCGTCGATATCACCATGACGCAGAACCAGATCAACTATGAACGCCTCAACGTCACGCTGACCAAACAGGATGTAATGGGTGAAAGCCTGTATAACAACATGCTGCCGGGCATCGTTGCCGACCTGAAAGCAAAAGGTCTGGCAGTTGAGAGCGAAGGCGCAACGGTCGTTTTCCTTGATGAATATAAAAATAAGGAAGGCGAACCGATGGGCGTTATCATCCAGAAAAAGGATGGCGGCTACCTCTACACCACAACGGATATCGCCTGCGCCAAATACCGTTATGAAACCCTGAACGCCGATCGCGTGCTTTACTACATCGATTCTCGTCAGCATCAGCATTTGATGCAGGCTTGGACTATCGTGCGCAAAGCCGACTATGTGCCTGATTCTGTCAGCCTCGAACACCATATGTTCGGCATGATGCTGGGCAAAGACGGTAAGCCATTCAAAACGCGCGCAGGCGGAACGATCAAACTGTCTGAGTTGTTGGATGAAGCCTACGATCGCGCCCTGAAGCTCATCGCAGAGAAAAATCCACAGATGGAAAGCGATGAATTAACCGCGCTGGCGAAAGTGGTTTCTATCGGCGCGATCAAATACGCCGACCTGTCGAAGAGCCGTACCACAGACTACGTTTTCGATTGGGACAATATGCTGGCGTTTGAAGGCAACACCGCGCCGTATATGCAGTACGCCTATACGCGCGTCGCGTCTATTTTCAAGCGTGCAGGCATACAGGAAGACAGCTTAACGCAGCCGATTACGCTGAGCGATGAGCGAGAATTTGCGCTTGCCACGCGTCTGCTGCAATTTGAAGAAACCATCACCTCCGTCGCCCGTGAAGGCACGCCGCATGTGATGTGTAGCTACCTGTACGATCTGGCAGGCCTGTTCTCCGGTTTCTACGAACACTGTCCAATTCTCAATGCCGACAGTGACGACGTACGTCAAAGCCGTCTGAGACTAGCATTGCTGACTGCGAAAACGTTGAAGCAAGGTTTGGATACGCTGGGCATCGAAACCGTCGAGAAGATGTAATTCTCCATCAAGTGACAACAAAAACGCCATTGGTGCTGCCACCAATGGCGTTTTTTTTATGACGGACCTCCTTGTCCATCACCCTACGGGCCGTTGCTGTGCAACATTGAAAAACGTTCCCTACGTTTTTTATTCCGTAATACTCAGCGTTGTCACACGCTACGGCGGGCGAAATCCCGAGGACGGAATCCCAACAGCGCCAGCGTGGCAAAATAGGAACCCGCCCCTGCGACCACGACCAGCAGTAGACGCAGAATACGTATCGTCATATTGCCGTCATCCCATGCGGGCATCCACCACAGCATGCCCAGCAAAACCAACGACATCACAATAACGGCAGCCAGCAGGCGAACCAGAAAACCCCGCCAACCCGGCTGTGGCTGGAAAATATCCTGCTTACGCAGTTGCCAATACAGCAGTCCGGCATTCAGGCAGGAGGCCAGACCGATAGACAACGCCAGACCGGCATGTTGCAGCGGGCCGATAAAGATCAGGTTCATCACCTGCGTCAGGATCAGCGTGACTATCGCTATTTTGACGGGTGTCTTGATATCCTGCCGGGAATAAAAACCAGGCACTAACACTTTGACGACAATCAATCCCATCAACCCAACTGAGTAGGCAATCAGCGCACGCTGGGTCATCAACGCGTCAAAAGCGCTAAATTTGCCGTACTGGAACAGCGACACCGTTAAAGGCTTAGCCAAAATCCCTAATGCCACCGCACTCGGCAGCGCCAGCAGGAAACACAGGCGGAGCCCCCAATCCATCAGGCGGGAGTATTCGTCATGATTGCCACTGGCAAAACTCTTCGCCAGAGACGGCAGTAAGATCGTCCCTAACGCCACGCCCAGAACGCCGGAAGGAAACTCCATCAAACGGTCGGCGTAATACATCCATGACACCGCCCCTTCGCTGAGGAAGGAAGCAAAAATGGTGTTGATGATTAACGAAATCTGGCTCACCGAGACGCCCAGAACCGCAGGCCCCATCAGCTTCATGACGCGCCAGACGCTCGGATCACGCCACTTCAGGCGCGGCAATACCAGCATGCCAATCTTTTTCAGATGCGGTAGCTGATAGCCGAGTTGCAGTAAACCGCCAACCAACACCGCCCAGGCCAGCGCCATCACCGGTGGATTAAAATACGGGGCAGCAAACAGCGAGAAGCCGATCATGCTGACATTAAGCAATGTCGGTGCAAACGCAGGAACCGAGAAACGGTTCCAAGTGTTTAGCACCGACCCCACCATGGAGGTCAGTGAGATCAGCAGGATGTAGGGAAACGTGACTCTTAATAGATCCGAAGTGAGCTCAAAGCGCTCTGGCGTCGCGGCAAAACCGGGAGCGGTCACCATGATGACCCACGGTGCGGCGACCATCCCCGCCACGGTGACTAACGCCAGAATCAACGTCAGCATGCCAGAGACATAAGCGAGGAAGGTTCGCGTGGCTTCGTCACCCTGCTGGCTTTTGTATTCGGCCAGAATCGGCACAAAAGCCTGTGAAAATGCGCCTTCCGCAAAAATTCGTCGCAGCAGGTTAGGCAGCTTGAACGCCACAAAGAAGGCATCCGTCGCCATACCTGCACCAAAAATACGGGCGACGATCGCATCGCGGACAAACCCTAAAACGCGCGATAGCATGGTCATAGAACTGACGGCAGCCAGTGATTTAAGTAAATTCATCGATTATGTTCTGAACGGTTCAGGACTGATTATTAACCCGTTGAGGTCATCCTGATTGCGAGGTGCGACTAGTCTACGCATTGCGCGTGTAATAGCTACCGAACATTGTCATAACCGCCGAACTTTTCAGCTTTTTCCCAGCAATTTTTCAATCATGCGCTGGGACAGTAATGCCTGGTTACCTGATGTTTCCGCTGGTTTCCGTTGTTCAACGGCCGTGATGAAATGCTGTACCGCACCGACAAATCCGCGTTGTTCCAGCGTGGTTTGCCAGGATGGCACGGCCGGACGGATCGTTATTCCTTCGCGATCTTCACGCCATTCACACATCTCATCCACCTGATAGAGCCCGCCATGAGTGACGGCCTGAACCCACTCCCGCTGGCTTCCAGCCTGGCGGTGCATGCTGGTCGTCACCTGACAGCCGCCGCTCTGGAAATGGTGCTCGGCATACAGCAATTGGCCGGCCGCATTCGCATGCAACACACCATCAATCAGTTGAGCGTCGCCGCCCGCCAGCCAAAGTGCGGTGTCCACTACGTGCAGATAATCGTCGAGCAGAGTAAAACGGACATCCCGCGGCCCAACGCCATTAATACGGTGTTTATCCATGCGCAACGACGCTGGCTGATCCAGCCGCTGTTTTAGCTGCTGATAGCAAGGCGCGAAACGACGATTAAAACCAACCATCAGGATTTTTTGCTGTTGCTCTGCCAACTCGACCAGTGCTTCCGCCTGCTCCAGCGTCTCCGCCAGCGGTTTATCCACATAAACATCGACACCGGCATTAAGCAGTTGGCTCACAACGGAAAAATGGCTGGCAGTACTGCTATGGACGAAGACCGCATCGCACTGCGCAGCAAGCGCATCCAGCGCCGAGAAGCTCGTCATCCGGTAGTGCTGACAAATTCGCTGCGTCTTTTGCCGATCGGGAGAAAACGCGCCGACCAGTTCCCAGCGCTCGGCCTGACTGAGAATCGGCAAATAGGCTTTCTGCGCGATAGAGCCCAGCCCAACGATGCCGAGACGAGGACGTCGGGTGGAGACGCTCTGTTCTGAAATACTATTTTCTGAAATGCTATGTTCTGCAACACGTTCCACAGGCGTAAACTGAGGTCTCATGGCGCGTTTTCTCCCTGATACAGATTCATTACGCTAACAGCGCGGCAAGCTGGCGTTTAAGTTCAGCCATTTCTTTTTCTAACGCCTCAACACGCTCGACCAGCGGTGAATTGTCACTTGCGCTGTCCGCTTCGGGCGCGGCAGCATCACTGACCTCACCGCTGAAAAGATGCTGGTAGCGGCTTTCCCGTTTCCCTGCTTCACGCGCCAGCCGGACGACAAACGGCCCATCCTCACGCTGTTGCAATTGTTCAAGGGTAGACTCGGCTTCACCGACATCTGAAAATTCATACAATCGCGCCGCACGCGTCCTCAGCTCGCCTGGCGTCTGCGGGCCGCGCAGAAAAAGCGTCGTCACCAGCGCCACTTCCGCAGGCGAGAGCTTGAGATCACCAAATTCAGAATTGCAAAAACGATGTTCATACTTCACGACTCGATTACCAAATCCGCTGAGCGTACGCAGGAAATGCTTCTTAACAAGTAAATCCAGCGTTTGCTGAACCTCGCTTTCGCTCAGTTCCATCACGGGTTCGCGGTTAGTTTTTTGATTACAGGCCGTGGTAATGCCGTTTAACGACATCGGGTATTGATCCGGTGTGGTGATCTGCTTTTCCAGCATGCAACCAATCACGCGGGCTTCACGAGCATCCAATTGGTATTTCATCATTTTTCCTTAACGCGGAGACTTCCACTCGGCGTTGGTCAGCGCGGTTAATACATGGTCCTGCCACTTGCCATCAATGAGCAGATAATTCTTCGCATAGCCTTCACGTTCAAACCCCAAACGTGCCAGTAAATTCCCACTACGCTGGTTATGTGGCATATAGTTAGCCATGATGCGATGCATATGCTGCTGACGCTGCATATAACGTACTGCCGGTTGCAACGCTTCATACATCAACCCCTGCCCCTGCCATTTCTGACCAAGCGAATAGCCCAGATAGCAGGCGTGAAACGAGCCCCGCAGCACGTTGCTGAAATTCGCCACGCCGTACACTTCGTTTTCATTCTGATCCAACAGGAGAAAGTAGTAGGCGCTGCCCTGCTTGTGCATATCATTAATCACGCTCAGCCGCGCCTGCCAGCCTGATGGATAGCAATGGCTCGCGTCTCTTACCGGTTCCCACGGCTTAAGAAAATCACGGTTTTCAGAATAGTATTCGGCCAGACGCCAGGCATCGCGTTCATGGGCCAGACGCACCACCAGCCTGTCAGTTGTCAATTGCACTCTTGCCGGCGTTGAACGATAGCCAAACATTTTTCCCCCTGTCTCTGCATGTTATCGATAAGTAAAATTCATCGCCGCTGAAAAAGTGACTGCTTTGTATAAGCAGAAAATATCGGTATTTCCGATAATCCTTACTATAACCACATAAATTCAGAGACGTAAAATCCCCGTCGCCGAGTTATTGCGCAGTTGAGTCAGGAAAGCCATTTTTTCTCACCGAAATGCTACTCGCATAACGTTAAATCGATAAAAAAATATTATCCAACAATGGGCTATACCAAAGTCTAATTAGAGTACAAAATAGTCACGTCTGTTATTTTCCTCCTTTCTTCGTTGTGGTGAAACATGCCTCTGATGTCGCAAGCTCGGAGCTTGGGTAAATATTTTTTATTGCTCGACAATATGCTGGTGGTTTTGGGATTCTTCGTTGTCTTTCCCCTTATTTCCATTCGTTTTGTCGACGATCTCGGCTGGGCCGCATTATTAGTCGGTATCGCATTAGGATTGCGCCAGTTTATTCAGCAAGGGCTCGGTATTTTCGGCGGGGCTATTGCTGATCGTTTTGGTGCCAAACCGATGATTATTACCGGGATGCTGCTGCGCGCCTCCGGTTTTGTGTTCATGGCGATTGCCGATGAACCTTGGCTGCTCTGGCTGTCTTGTGCGCTATCCGGCCTTGGCGGCACGCTATTCGATCCACCGCGTACCGCACTGGTTATCAAACTGGTTCGTCCGCAAGAGCGCGGTCGTTTTTACTCTCTGTTAATGATGCAGGACAGCGCTGGCGCCGTTATCGGTGCGCTCATCGGCAGTTGGCTGCTCCAGTATGATTTCGAGATCGTCTGCTGGGCGGGCGCGGTCATCTTTGTGCTTGCCGCTGCACTCAATGCCTGGCTGCTGCCGGCCTATCGCATCTCGACGGTCAAGACGCCAATACTGGAAGGTCTGACGCGTGTCATTCGCGACCGCCGTTTCCTGATGTATGTATTAACGCTAACGGGCTACTACATGTTGGCCGTGCAGGTTCTGTTGATGTTGCCCATTATGGTCAACGAAATCTCCGGAACGCCATCTGCGGTGAAATGGATGTACGCCATTGAAGCGGCGCTGTCGTTAACGCTGCTGTACCCTATCGCCCGCTGGAGCGAGAAGCGCTTCCGGCTGGAACAACGTCTAATGGCCGGGCTTTTCATTATGTCCGTCAGTATGTTCCCGATCGGGATGACAACGGAACTGCAAACCCTGCTACTGCTTATCAGCCTGTTTTACATAGGTTCAATTATTGCCGAACCTGCACGCGAAACCTTGAGCGCTTCTCTGGCGGATTCCAGAGCCCGAGGGAGTTATATGGGTTTCAGCCGACTTGGGTTAGCACTCGGTGGCGCGATTGGTTACAGCGGCGGCGGCTGGTTATTCGATACCGGACACGCGCTGAATCAACCCGAACTACCGTGGTTCATGCTAGGCACCATCGGGTTCCTGACGTTAGCCGCACTGTATTGGCAGTTCAATCAGCGCCGCATTGAGCCCGCGATGCTGGGTGGTCATTAGTCCGAATTTTACCGACGAGTTTGATCTCGTCGGTAAAGCCCTTCTATACTTTCCTAATACATTCAAACAATTGTTATCGTCGTAAGCCTTTTCGTACATTCGACCGATCTTGTTTGATAATGGGTTACACGCTTGGTCGCACAGCGGCCTTTGTCTATACCTTGTGATATTAGGAGACGACGTATGAAGCTCTACATTTACGATCACTGTCCCTACTGCGTCAAAGCGCGCATGATCTTCGGTCTTAAAAATCTCCCTGTCGAACTGCAAATACTGGCGAATGATGACGCGGCGACGCCAGAGAGACTGATCGGCCAGAAAATGGTGCCCATTCTACAAAAAGACGATGGTAGCTACATGCCAGAAAGCATGGACATCGTTCATTACATCGATCACTACGACCGTAAACCGCTGCTAACTGGCTCCACCAATCCGGCCATCGCCGCCTGGTTGCGTAAAGTCACCGAGTATACACCGCGCCTAATTATCCCCCGTTTTGCTCAGGCGGCTTTTGAAGAGTTTGCCTCCGCTTCCGCTCGGCAATACTTTGTTAATAAGAAGGAAGCCCAGCTAGGTAATTTCGCTGACCACCTGAGCCATTCACAGGGGCTGATTAAGAAATTGAACAATGATTTACAGGATCTGGATCCGCTAATTGTTCAGCCAAACGCCTGCAACGGCGTGCTATCAACAGATGATATCGATCTCTTCCCGTTACTCCGTTCGTTGTCCATCGTTGCGGGTGTTACCCCTCCTTCCCGCGTTGCGGATTATCGAGATAACATGGCAAAACAGACTCAGGTAACGCTACTCAGCAGTCTGGCAATCTAACCCTTCGATTTTACTCCGCCGCTTCGTTCTGAAGCGGCGTTTCTCTGTTGTTTCAGTGCTATCCTATTGTTTACCCAATGCATCAGGCGCACGCTGCCGCTGCGGAATTGTGTTGATTGCTAGCACAAGCAGATTGCCCGTATGAACACACGCCACCGGTTAATTCGTGTGCGCGTCAATAGTATCACGAGGTCAGAATAATGAAAAAATCAGGATGGATGGCAACAGCGGCAGTGCTGCTGGCCTTTACACTCAGCGGCTGTAATAAACTCACGCAATACACGCTGAGTGAACAGGAAGTAAATGAGTACCTGCAAAAACACAATGATTATCAGAAACAGCTGGGCGTGCCTGGCGTGGTGGATGCCCATATCGTGTTGACCGAGCTATCCAGCCAGATTGGTCGGGCAGAACCGGGGAAAGTTACACTGACGGGTAACGCCAAGGTCGATATTTCGTCCCTGTTGGGCAATCAGGCTGCCGACATGAAGCTTACGCTGAAAGCACAGCCGGTATTTGATAAAACGCAGGGCGCGATTTACCTGAAAGACATGGAACTGGTTGATTACACCGTACAGCCGGAAAAAATGCAGACGGTAATGAAAACGCTAAGCCCGTATCTTAATCAATCGCTAAAAAGCTATTTTGACCAAAAACCAGCTTACGTGCTGAATGCGGATAAGAGCACAACGGAGTCGATGGCGAAGAAGATGGCGAAAGGCATCGAAATCAAACCCGGCCAGATCGTTATCCTGTTTACTGACTAACGCTAACTCGCCGATAGCACACGCATGTCTGCTATCGGCGCAATAGGTTTCATACCACGGTATTATTCTTCCGCTTCCGACTCATCGTCTTCTGCTTCGCTTTCGCCCAGTTCATCTCGCATGGCTTCCAGCGCTTCACGGCACACTATCGCCAGCGTACGATAAAATGCGGTGGTGGCGTGGCTTTCCACCTTACCAAGGAAACGATCGCTCCAGGGTAAGAGATACTCATCAAACAGGGTAATCTGTGCCGCCGTTTCGTCTTCTTGTGCCTGATCTTCCAACCATGACGCAGCAAGCAACAAGCTACCAAAATGACCAACCGTGCCGTCATTTAACGGCATGCCACGTTGTTGTAAAAAGGTACGAATTTCCGCGTCATCAGCGTCGCTTTCATAGGACGAACGCAGCGGTGAAACCGCACCATTTTCACTATCAAAAAGCGCCTGATAATCCGCCGCCATTGCGGGTAAATCCAGCCCCTTTTGCAAATGGGCCAACAATGCATCCTGCTCTAACGGCCAGTGCTGCGCCAGTTTCCCGTCTTTAATCAGCGTGAATAGCGGTGTCAGCAAAGGATCCTGTGGCTGGCGATAAAACAGCGTGCCCAATAGGCGGCACACAAGAGAAAACTCGTTCATTCATAGTCCTATTTATTTTAAGTGACAATGTTTTCAAGTGACACCGTCACAAATCAGCAAGCTCAGCAATAACCGGCATTCCACGCTGTTCGAGGAAATCCAACACGCGCCGAGGGCTTACGTTTAATATCCGATCCTGCGGGAAATTCACTTCCTGCAAAATGCGTTCACAGTGGGTAAAGTCTCCCAGAGAAAAGGCAATATGGGAATCAGAACCTAAAGAAAGTAACCCACCCGCGTCACGAACGGCTTCCGCAATTGCACGACAGTTTGGCTCACTGCCTTGACGCGAATGCATAAAAGAGGAGTTATTGAGCTCCAGCGCCACGTTGTATTTCGCCGCAGCTTCCGCAATGGCGCGGATATCGACGGGAAATTTCGGGTTACCAGGATGGCTAATGATATGCGCGTCGCCACGAGCCATGGTCGCAATCATCGCCGTAGTATGCGTGTCTTTATCCTGCGGTGGGAAAACTGGCTCATGAAAGCCCACGATGATCACATCCACCTGATCCAACATGGGGCCAGTACAGTCGATATCGCCTTCGGTGTTTTTAATATTCGCTTCGATACCGCGTAGGATACCGACACCATCAACCAGACGCGGCCATACGCGCATATTCATAAAGTGCCAGTAATGCGGCGCATCCGCCATATCCGGGCCATGATCGGTAATGGCGAACAGTCGGATATTCTTCTGCTGTGCTTCGACGATGTAATCATGCAGAGTACTATAAGCATGTGTGCTGGCAACGGTGTGCATATGTAAATCGACGGGATACATAGGTTCTCCTGAGTCAACGTTTGCAAATCAGCATACCATTTTTAAGGGTATTCCGCAGCCAGCGAGCAAAATCACAACCAATAGTTAACACAAACGAAACATAAGCATTTGACTCATGGTAGGGGAATGTACGAGAGCAAGAACGAAAAACGGTGAGCAAAGCAACAAATTGCGTTAACTTTAGCTAATTGCGCGCCTTGGATGCAGAAGTTTGTTGACGCTGTTCGGCAATTTCCCTACATTAGCGCCGTCCGCTACTATGCGATACAGCGAGACCCCGGTGAGGTGTCCGAGAGGCTGAAGGAGCACGCCTGGAAAGTGTGTATACGTGAAAACGTATCAAGGGTTCGAATCCCTTCCTCACCGCCATATAAAAGAAAACGCCCTTAACGTAAGTTAAGGGCGTTTTCTTTTATATCGTTGGAACGGATGAGAAGCGTTGACAGGGTTCACTCTATTATTGAACCCTGCCGTTTTGTTCCTGTTATCTTGATCCCAACGCCAGATAGTTGCCCGCCGATTCATCGACGCGGAACTGTTCAACCGTGCGTGACAGATCCTGTGCCTGTTCGCTCAGCGATCTTGCGGCGGCCAGCGCTTCTTCAACCAACGCCGCATTCTGTTCAGTACTCTGGTCCATCTGCGAGATCGCGAGATTAACCTGCTCAATACCAGAACGCTGTTCTGCACTCGCGACACTGATTTCGCCCATCATCGACGTGACACGATGCACACTTTCAACCACTTCACTCATGGTATCACCAGCTTGCTTCACGAAATCCGTGCCTTCACCCACCTTAGCAACAGAATCATCAATCAAACTTTTAATTTCTCGGGCAGCGGATGCCGAGCGCTGCGCCAACGTGCGCACTTCACTCGCGACCACAGCGAAACCACGCCCCTGTTCACCCGCCCGCGCGGCTTCCACCGCCGCATTCAACGCCAGAATGTTCGTCTGGAAAGCAATACTGTCAATAACGCCGATGATATCCACAATTTTGCGCGATGATGAGCTAATGGAATCCATCGTTACGACAACCCGGCTGACGACATCCCCACCGCGTACTGCCACATCCGATGCTGACACGGCGAGTTCATTCGCGTAGCGCGCGTTATCCGCATTCTGTTTCACCGTTGCGGTCAGTTGTTCCATCGCCGCTGCCGTCTGCTCTAATGCGCTGGCCTGCGACTCGGTACGGGCGGACAAATCACCATTGCCCGAGGCGATCTGCGTCGAAGCCGTGGCAATAGAGTTTGTGCTGCTGCGAACCTGATTAACCAAGTGTGACAAGTTGTCGCGCATCGCGCGGATAGCGTAGAGAATACTGGTTTGATCGCCCGGTTTCGTTTCAACATCAACGCGTAAATTGCCTTCTGCGATTTCGCGTACGACATCAACCGCATATTGCGGCTCTCCGCCAAGCTGGCGCAGCAGCGTACGCAACATATTCCATGCAAACGCGGAAATGATTAACAGCAAAATCAGACCTAAAGACAGCAAGATCAGCGCATTGTGCCAGAACGTCTGCTGAATATCGTCAATGTAATCACCGTAGCCAATCGTCCAGTCCCAAGGCTCGAATTTAATGACGGCATAAAGTTTCTCAACCTTATTTTGCTGCCCTGGACGCGTCCCTTCTGCAATCACGGTACCGATCGTATGGCCTTGAAGTGACGCGCGATAGCGTTCTCCGGCTTCCTTACCGCCATTCGCATCGACGATGCCAATACGCTTAGGATTCGGGTGCACATAGTTCACGTCATTGGTGTAGCCACGCACGAAAAAATAGCGATCGCCTTGATGGAAACGGCTAATCGTCTGTTTGGCCTCTTTCTCCGCTTCATCGCGTGACAGTTGGCCACTTTTCTCCAGCTCATACGCCTTCTGTGCAGCAGAATGAGCCAGTTCAACCAGCGTAGAGAGCTGGCCGGTGCGTTCACTCATCATCGTGTTATAGAGTGTATTCAGCGCCACCGCAGATAAAATTAGCATTCCTAACAAGGTCGTACCGCATAGCAGTGCAATTCTGGTTCGTAATTTCACTATATTATTCTCTCTAATCCCTAACTGATTTTCAGAAAATTCCGAAGAAAAAATTACACTACATTGACGCCTTGAGCCATACCATTCAGGTAGTAATGATAGATTTTTTAACAATAAATAATGAACAATTACCTTATTCGCTCAATTTAAAACCACAATCGAGCAATAACGACTAAGGAATTGGGGAAAAATGATCGAAAGCGAAATAAATGCGTAAATGACGTTACTGAAGCAATAAAGCCCGGTTCGTCATCCAAAGCCATGTATTTACCGATCGATTCCGCCAGTTGATCTCTGTGTCGATTGAACAGAGAGAGATGCAAAATCAGGGTATTTAGCCCCTAAAAACAAAAGCCTCCACAGAAGCGGAGGCGTTCCCTTTAATGACAAGGCGCGCTAAGCGGTAACAGCCCTGTCCTCCATGGCTTTTCGCCAGCCTCCCAACCAGTAAGACCGGGCATTAATTGATTGATAAGGACAAAATTCCTTTGGTCTACCGACAATACCGGCTTGATAACCACGTGAATGAGCCCGTTCCAGGCGATCGCGTTTCTGTCTCTTCATGCCTTATTTCCCTCATTATTTATCTGGTGGAAAGAAAACAATGATTACTTTATAAGCAACCACAGACTATCAATACCGATTCTAACGCCAAAGGTCAAGGCGCAAAATTCACGCCAATGTCATATTTGTGATCCAAAATAGGAATTTTCCCCACTCAAAAAGCAGAACCTTAACTCGTTGAAAACAATAAAAAACCTCTAAAAACGTAATGCAATCACAACATTACATCTTTAGAGGCCTGATTTTTTAGAACGGTGATTGTGGCAAACCGTGGCCGGAGAATACCGACCATCTGTAACCGTTATTTCAGCGTACCAGCCTGCTGGGCAATCGACTGGGAAACCTGCTGCCAGCCTTGCGCCAGTGTTCTTACTAGCGCGTCATAGCCATCTTCCGTTTGTGGCAGCACTACGCTAAAGGGACGTTTAATCACTTTTCCCTGATAGGTCAGCATCCATTCGCCACGAACGATAACGTTGCCATCATAACGGCCATGAAAGCCCGTGACAGCCACGTTCAGGACAGCCTGTTCGCTTCCCTGCGGCTGCGTGGTGACGACCCAGCCAGGTAGTTTACTCCCTAGATTAGTCACCAACGCCTGCTGTAATTGCTGATCCAACGGGCTGGCCCACAGGTTGTTACTGGCAATGACATACTGCACATCGTTAGTCTGATAAACCAAGCCAGCATTGACGAGGTAATCCGCCACGCTGACATGTTCAACCCATAGAGGATACCCCTGAGTCACCGCAGCCTGCATCGTGTTGGTATCCGCGATTGTCGGCAGCTGATAGTACGTTTTCTGCGTATTACTGCTGCTGCACGCACTCAATGCCAGCGCCAGAACCAGTGTCCATGCTTTCATCATCATTTTGCCCTCTTCGGCTGAGGATCCTGACTACCCGAGGCCTCAAACACCAATGCATTGCTCTTCTCGTTCAGGGTACGCAGCACAGGCTGTAGCTCGCGCAGCACCTGATCCAACCGCTGCATGTCCGCCACCATCTTATTATACGCCGGTGAACCGGGCTGGAAGCCTTTCATACTACGATTCAACTCAAGCAACGTTTTTTGCATATCTTCCGGCAGATCCTGCATTGCTTTGCTGGATGTCAGCTTGTTCAGCGTCGCCAGCGTTTTTTGCATTTCACGTAACGTTGCCTGGCTTTCCGTCAGCGTCTTCGTGGCTTCATTGACCATCGGATTCAGCGGCAGGTTATTCACCTTATCCAGCACCGTCATCAGCTTCTGCTGAATCTGTGAGAGGCCACCGTCAATAGTAGGCAAAATAGGGTAACCATCCATCACGAGCATCTTTTTATCTGTTTTTTCTTTGGGATAGAAATCGAGATCGATGTAAAGCGCCCCCGTCAACAGATTGGCCGATTTCATTGAGGCACGTAGCCCCTGTGAGGGAGCATCTTTCAAGTGCTGCTCTATATCAAATGACCCGCCTATCCTTTTCGCGAAACGCTCTGGTTCAATACGAATCAGTACAGGTATGCGGTAGTCATCGCCCAAATCCTGTTGCATATTGCGTGGGAAGAATGGCGCCTCAGCCACCGTACCCAAACGAATGCCTCGGAATTCCACCGGGGCGCCAGCCTGCAAGCCGCGGATCGACTCGTTGAAGAACAACAGGAATTCTTTATACTCGGTATACAGCGAATCCTGGATGCTACGCTGGTTATCAAAGAGCTGATATTGCGCCATCGTTTTAGCTGGCTCACCCAGTTCCCAACCAGCGGGAACGTCAAAGCTCACGCCGCCACTAAACAGCGTCGTCAGCGAGCCCATTTCGACGCGCATGCCCTGTGCCGACATATCAAAGGTGACGCCGCTGTCTTTCCAGAAACGGACATTACTGGTGACCAGACCATCATACGGCGCTGAGATAAACAGCTGATAGTGCATTTTACGCGATTTCGTATCGAATTCGCTGGTTTCCACCGAGCCCACCCGATAGCCGCGGAACAGAACGGGATCGCCCGCATTCAACTGCCCAGACTGCTCACTGTCTAATATCACCCTGATGCCTTTCGCATCCGGCGACGCCAGCGGCGGCGCATCCAGCAGGGTAAACTCGTTTTTATCATCTTTACTGGCTCCGGGCTGTAGCTCAATGTAAGCACCGGATAACAGTGTCCCCAGACCGGAAACGCCTTCCCGACCAATTTGCGGCTTCACCACCCAGAAAGCGGAGTCCTGTTTGAGCAGTTTATCCATACCGTCATTCAAGCGCGCTTTGATTTCCACTTGATGAAGGTCGTCGCTCAGTACCACGCTCTCTACCACTCCAACGTCTACGCTACGACTTTTGATGGCGGTTTTTCCCGCTTCAATACCTTCGGCGTTGCTGGTAATCAGCGTAATTTGCGGCCCCTGATGGCTGAAATGGTAAAACAGTATCCAGGCACCGATCAGTACCGTGACAATCGGCACAATCCAGACCGGCGACCAGCGTTTAATCGTTTCTACATCCGCAATGGCATGGTTATCTTTCGCCAACGGCAGGCTCCTTATGAAGAACATCATCGCGACGATCCCACAACAAGCGGGGATCAAACATCATCGCGGCAAACATGGTCAGAATCACCACGGCCGCGAACAATACCGCCCCAATGGCGGGATAAATACTCATCAGACGACCGATACGTACCATCGCAGACAGGACGGCAATAACGAACACATCAATCATTGACCAGCGTCCAACAAACTCAACCATCTCATAGATGACATGCATCCGCTCACTGTCTTTCGTTTGTTTGGTTTTGCCATTGGCCTGCCAGCAAAGCCAGCCTAGCGCCAGCATCTTTAGCGATGGCACCATGACGCTAGCGACAAAAATCACCATCGCAACAGGGTAAGACCCCATACCCCACAACAGGATGACGCCCGACATGATCGTCGATCCCATGCGATCGCCGAAGGCTTCAGTCACCATGATCGGCATCAGATTCGAGGGGATATAGAGCATTATGGAGGTAATCAGCAGGGCTAGCGTCCATTGCAGACTGTGCTTCTTACGAGCATGTCCGCGTGAGTGGCAACGCGGACAGATTAACTGGTTGGCTGGCAGAATGGCGGTGCAGCATGCGCATGAACGCAACCCTTGTGATAGCCCGCTTTGTCCCAGAACCGGTGGCGCGGGTAGCGCGGGGGGCGGCACGATGTCATTCCACAGCCAGCGGCGGTCGAGGCTTTGGAAAGCCAAAAGTTGCAACAGACAGAATAGGACAAAAGGTATAAAGCTGGTGCCGATGCCGATATCACCATAGGCCATCAGTTTGACAAAGCTGACCAGCACGCCAGCCAGGAAAATCTCCGCCATGCCCCAACTTTTGAGATGAAACAGTATCTTGCCCATGCTTTTTTTCAATGCCAGCGGCAGCGAGGCGTGCAGGCAAAGCAGGATGAGGGTCGCCATACTGAAAGCAGGAACCAGTTGGACAAAAAGCATAAACAGCGTCGCGACGCTGGCGTAGTTTTCGGCCACCATCACTTTGGGAATTTGTATCAGGGTGATTTCGCTGGTGATACCCGCCACCCGCATAGAAACGAAGGGGAAGAGGTTTGCCAGCAATAGCATGAACAGTGCGCTCACAGCATAGCCAACAGGCCGCTTGCGCGGTTCCGTCTGGCGACTGGTTAGTGCGGTTTTGCAACGTGGGCAGGTCGCCTTCTGGCCGTGTAACAGCTCAGGTAACTCCACCAGCAGGTCGCACTGCGGGCAAAGCATGTAGTCATCATGGCGATGCTCGTGTTGAGCATTACAGTCATGCCGATCGTGTAGGGAACACACGCGTCCTCTCCTTCAAAATTCGTCAGCTTCTGACTGAAAGCATCGTCATCAATGCCATAAGTGAACAGGTAAAGTACATCGTGCGGTGATAATGGGTAGATCGTAAAAAAGCTTTACTCTTCTATCCCATTATCACCGTTCTCGTTCGAGAAATAAGCTTGCCAGAAATCGGAATGGATTAGCCGTTTTTCTGTGCTTCAAGCGCTTCCCAACGTTCAAAACAGGTTTCCAGCGCGCTTTCGGCCTCCGCCAGAGCGCTTAAGACCTGCTGCGTCTCTTCGCGTGGGCGGTTAAAGAAACCAGCGTCATTCATTTGCGCCTGTAGCGACTCAATTTCCTGTTCCAGTTGCTCAAGATGCTGCGGCAGTTGCTCTAATTCGCGCTGCTGGTTATAACTTAATTTCCCCGTGCTGCGTTTAGCGGACGGTGCGGTGCTCGCTGCTGCCGTTGTCGTGGTGACTGTCGGAGCGGCCGTCGTTCGCAGTGGCGTTGCCGTGGCACGCTGCTGTTGCGCATCGTAATACCCGCCGACGAAACGCGAAATCTTGCCCTCGCCTTCAAAGATCCAGCATTCGGTAACCGAGTTATCGACGAACTGACGATCGTGGCTGACCAGCAGAACGGTGCCCTGATAGCTCTCAATTAACTCTTCCAACAGCTCCAGCGTTTCCACGTCCAGATCGTTAGTCGGTTCATCAAGAATCAGCAGATTGCTGGGCTTGAGGAACAAACGCGCCAGCAGTAGGCGGTTACGCTCCCCACCCGACAGTGCTTTTACCGGCGTCATGGCGCGTTTCGGATGGAACAGGAAGTCTTGCAAATAGCCCAACACATGACGTGAGCGGCCGTTGACCATCACTTCCTGTTTGCCTTCTGCCAGATTGTCCATCACCGTACGTTCTGGGTCGAGTTCAGCGCGGTGCTGATCGAAATAGGCAACTTCCAGCTTCGTGCCACAGTGCACACGGCCGCTGACTGGTTCTAGCCCACCCAGCATCAATTTTAGCAGTGTGGTTTTACCGCAGCCATTCGGCCCGACCAGTGCAATCTTGTCGCCACGCTGTACCTGAGCGGAGAAATTGCGCGTGAGTACTTTCTTTTCACCCAGAGAACCCTGATCAACATGATAGTTCACATCTTCCAGCTCAAACACAATCTTGCCGGAGCGGGCGGCTTCTTCAACCTGCATTTTCGCCGAGCCCATCACTTCACGACGCTCCGCACGTTCCTGACGCATAGCCTTCAACGCCCGCACGCGGCCTTCGTTACGGGTACGACGCGCCTTAATGCCCTGACGGATCCACACTTCTTCCTGTGCTAGTTTGCGATCGAATTCCGCATTTTGCAGATCTTCCACCCGCAGCGCTTCTTCTTTACCTTCCAGATATTTATCGTAGTTACCCGGCCAGGAAACTAGCTTACCGCGGTCAAGATCGACAATGCGCGTTGCCATGTTGCGAATAAACGAACGGTCATGGGAGATAAAGATAATGCTGCCCTGGAACGTTTTCAGGAAAGTTTCCAGCCAGTCAATCGTTTCAATATCCAGATGGTTGGTCGGTTCATCCAGCAACAGCACACGCGGTGAACTCACCAGCGCTCTACCGAGTGCAGCTTTACGCAGCCAGCCACCGGAAAGTGACGCCAGCGGTGCATCGGCAGACAGGCCAAGCTGCTCCAGCACTTCGTGAATGCGGCTTTCCAGTTGCCACAGACCCTGATGTTCCAGAATATCCTGCAACTTAGCCAGTTGATTCAGGTTCTTTTCGCTCGGGTCACTTTCTACCAGACGCAACATGGCGTGATAGTTTTTCAGGTGATCCGCCTGTGCGGCGACCCCTTCGGCAACAAAATCAAAGACGCTACCGGCAACATCACGCGGGGGATCCTGTTGCAGGCGTGCGACAATCAGATCCTGTTCATAGGTGATACGACCATCATCCAGCGGGATTTCTTTGGCCAGAATTTTCAGCAGCGTCGATTTGCCCGCGCCGTTGCGGCCAACCAGACACAGGCGTTCATTCTCTTCGATATGGAGTTCGGTGTTATCCAACAGCGGCGCATCGCTGAACGACAGCCACGCACCTGAAACACTGATTAAAGACATCGGTTACTTTTCCTCACCGGCGTGCGTCAGCAGCCAGCAGTTATGAATTTGACGATTACGAGCAAAATCCTGCGATTGGGTCTGCGCGGTAATTTCTTTGGCGTTCAGGCCCAGCGCGGTCAGGCCAGCACTATCCATCTGGAAGCCGCGTTTATTATTCGAGAACATGATGGTGCCGCCACGGCGCAACAGGCGTTTGAGATCTTTCATCAACGCAAGATGATCGCGCTGAACATCAAACGACTCTTCCATCCGTTTTGAGTTTGAGAAGGTCGGCGGGTCAATGAAGATCACATCAAACTGTTCAGTGGCATTATGCAACCATGACAGACAATCCGCCTGGATTAAGCGATGCTGACGGCCAGTCAGGCCATTCACCCGCAGGTTTTTCTCAGCCCATTCCAGATAGGTGCGTGACATATCGACGGTAGTCGTCGAACGTGCGCCACCCAGTCCGGCATGCACACTCGCCGTGCCGGTGTAGGCAAACAGGTTGAGGAAATCTTTGCCACGGCTCATCTCACCCAGCATTTTACGGGCGATGCGGTGGTCAAGGAATAGACCGGTATCAAGGTAGTCGGTCAGGTTGACCCACAGCTTGGCGCCAAACTCCTCCATCAGCAGGAAATCACCTTTCTGCGCCAGTTTCTCATACTGGTTTTTACCTTTCTGACGTTCGCGCGTTTTCAGCACCAGACGGTTCGACGGCAATTCCAGTACGCTCAGCGTCGCATTGATCACATCAAACAGGCGCTGACGAGCCTTTTGCGCATCAATGGTTTTTGGCGGCGCATACTCTTGTACGACAACCCAACTGCCGTAGCGGTCAACCGCCACATTATATTCAGGCAGATCAGCATCATAGATGCGATAGCACTCAATCCCCTGTTGCTTCGCCCATTTTTCCAGCTTGCGCAGATTCTTGCGTAGACGGTTGGCAAAGTCTTCTGCGATTTGCCCAGCAGCCCCACCCGGTGTTTCCGCCAGTTGATAATTTTTCTGTACGCAGTCCAGCGGGCCGTTTTTCGCCTTGAATTGGCGCTCAGCACGCAGTTGCAAACAGCTCAGCAGCTCCGGCGATGCGCTGAACAACGAGAGCTGCCAACCACCAAAGTCGCTTTTCATCTTACGACCCAGCATATTATGCAGGGCGATCAGTGCGGGCTCACTTTCCAGACGCTCACCGTAAGGCGGGTTGCTGACAACCGTACCTTTCGGGCCTTCCGGCAGTGGATTTTTTAGCTGTGCGGCATCCCTCACGTCGAAAGAAATCAGTTCGGCAACGCCTGCGCGACGCGCATTAGCTTTCGCGATCTCAATCACTCGACGATCGTTATCCGATCCGAAGAAGCGTGACGTCGTCGCCTGCAAACCCTGACGAGCACGCACCTGAGCTTCTGCGGTCACCTCGCGCCACAGTTCGGCATCGTGCTTTAACCAGGCGTTAAATCCCCAGTGCGTACGATGCAAACCGGGCGCGCGATCGGACGCGATCATCGCCGCTTCGATCAGCAACGTACCGGAACCACACATCGGGTCGACCAGCGGCGTGCCGCTCTGCCAGCCGGAGCGCAACACAATCGCCGCCGCCAGATTCTCTTTCAGCGGTGCCAGCCCAGCCAGATCGCGGTAGCCACGCTGATGTAAGCCGTCACCACTTAAATCCAGCGACACGCTGGCCATATCACGCTGTAAAAAGACGTTAACGCGAATATCCGGCTGTTGTTTCGCCACATCGGGACGCTGCCCGGTTTTGCGCGTGAAGCTATCCACAATCGCATCTTTGACTTTTAACGCGCCGTACTGGCTGTTGCGGATATCTTCATTGGTACCAGTAAAATGCACGGCAAAGGTTTTATCGATACTGAAGATCGTTGACCAGTCAATCGCCTGCACGCCCAGATACAAATCCAGATCGCTGTGTACTTTGAATTCATTCAGCGGCAGCAGAATGCGCGATGCCAGACGGCTCCACAGCAGGCTCTGGTACAGCAGGCGATTGTCACCCTCAAAATGGACACCGCCCTGCACAACCGCACAGGACTGCGCACCCAATGATTCGAGTTCGCTTTTTAATAATTCTTCCAATCCCCGCGCCGTACTGGCAAACAAAGCATTCATGTCGTCACTATCACCAAAAAATAGATTCATAAAAGAAATTGAGGCGCATTATAGCTAATCCGAGACGCTTGTCATAAAGTTGCCGTTTTACTTTGGCAAGGAACAGGTCAGTGATTGGCGTAACGCGGCTTTATATTCATCCGGTAAAATCGATGCGGGGGCTGCAACTGTCCCATGCGATGGCGTCTGTCAGCGGTTTGGCGAACGATCGTGCCTTCATGATTACTGAACCTGATGGCACATTTATTACCGCCCGCCAGTATCCGCAGATGGTGTTATATACTCCCGCCTTGTTACCCGATGGACTGTTTATTGCCGCGCCGGATGGTCAAACGGCCACTATTCGTTTTGCCGACTTCACCGAGACACCTCAGCCAACTGAGGTTTGGGGAACGCATTTCACGGCACTTATTGCGCCCGATGCGATCAATGTCTGGTTAAGCCACTATTTTCAGCGTGCCGTACAGCTTCGCTGGGTGGGCAATGAACCATCGCGGCGAGTGAAACATTATCCAGACGTTCCCCTGGCGTTTGCCGATGGCTATCCGTTTCTGTTAATTAATGATGCCTCATTTCAGGCGCTACGCCAGCGCTGTTCCGCCGGAATCAAAATCGAACAGTTTCGCCCCAATCTGGTCGTGACGGGCGCAGAGGCCTTTGCCGAAGACAGTTGGAAGACCATTCGTATTGGCGAGGTTATTTTTGACGTCGTCAAACCCTGTAGCCGCTGCATTTTCACCACCGTTAGTATCGAACGTGGCCGTAAGCACCCGTCAGGAGAACCGCTAGCAACGCTGCAATCGTTCCGTACTGCCGAGAACGGCGATGTGGATTTTGGACAAAATCTGGTCGCCAGAAATACAGGTATCATTCGCGTAGGCGACACGCTGGAAGTCTTAGCGACCAAACCGCCGCGCCCTTATGGTTCCGGTCAAGTGGCCGAAAGCCTTGTCGTTCCCGAAAAAAGCGAACAGGTCGTCACCCTCCACTATCAGGGAAAATCGTTACAAGGGAACAATCAGCAGATTTTACTGGAGCAGTTGGAACAACAGGGTATTCGCATCCCCTATTCTTGTCGGGCAGGACTGTGCGGTTGTTGTAAATTGACGTTAGTCAGCGGGGAGGTTTCCGCACTGAAGCAAAGTGCCATCAGGGAAAACGGCGAGATTCTTAGCTGTAGCTGTATTCCGCAGAGTGACCTTCATCTGCAATAGTCGAAGACAAGCCAACGCACATGCAGCTTGAAGTATGACAAGGTGGTTTAGACGACCTTGGCATACTCAAATGCCGACGTCCCTTCACCCAGCATGGTTTCCCACTCAGCGCTATTCTGAACGACGGCAGGCATTAGCCTGTCGTGCATGATTTTTATGGCGTCGCCCAGCCCCATGGTTTTTCCACTTAATGACAGCTGTTCTTGCGCCAGCAGACAGAGACAGGCTTTATCCCCGGCTTCTGCCACCAGGAAACAGGCCGTTTCATGGGTTTCAGTGAGCTGTACCTGTACAACATCACCCGCCTGCGGTGAATAGGCCACAACATCCGACTGTTGGATGAAATGCCAGCTTTTTGGCATAAGCGGTTTTAAGAATCGGCTTGCGACCAGCGCATTCAGAACTAATTCGCCTTGAAGGTCACGATGCAGTGCCGCTTTCTGACATTTATCGTTATAGGTAAAAAATAGCGCAGCATCGTCAACACAGAATGCACATTCATTGAATGCATCCGGCGTTAACATTTTAGACGGAAAACGAGAACGGAATAACATGCCGTTAGCCAAATCCAACATTAGGCGATCGTGTTCACTATCAAAATACCAGCGCCAGTTATCGTCAGGTTTTAACTTCATATTATTTACCCTTCGCCTTCACAGTAGAAATATCAGAAATGACTGATTGTGTTTTCTTACATTGCAATAATCGTTCGTCGTCATAAACGTTGCGGTAAGAAGATCAGACATCGGTTGATAGATTATTTACGCAAACGGATAAAATATAGACTAGCTGGGGGGATAAATAAACCCCCAGCTAAAAATGAAAGGCATTTCGGATTAAATATGTGTAACGATATCTTTAATCAGGCGAGGACCGTGGAAAATAAAGCCTGAATATATCTGTACCAGCGATGCGCCAGCCTCCATTTTTTCGCGTGCGGCAACCAAAGAATCAATTCCGCCAACGCCAATAATCGGCAAACGTCCCGCTAATTCCTGTGACAAACGGCGGATAATTTCCGTGCTGCTTGTCTGCAACGGACGTCCGCTTAATCCTCCGGTTTGCCCGCAGTGGTTTAATCCCTGAATCAGTTTTCTGTCGAGCGTCGTATTGGTGGCAATGACACCGTCGATGTTATGGCGAACCAGACTGTCGGCAATTTGGATCAATTCTTCTTCAGAAAGATCCGGCGCGATCTTTACCGCCACGGGAACATATTTCTGATGCTTCTCTTTTAATTCTGTCTGCTTGTTCTTTATCGCCAGCAAAAGATCGTCCAGCGCTTCACCATATTGCAGGCTACGTAATCCCGGCGTATTGGGTGACGAAATGTTGATAGCGATATAGCCAGCATGAGGATAAACCTTATCCATACAAATCAAATAATCGTCTTTACCTTGCTCAACCGGCGTATCTTTATTCTTGCCGATGTTGATCCCTAATACACCGCCGAAGCGTGTTTTCTTTACATTCTCGACCAGATAATCCACGCCTTTATTATTGAAACCCATCCGGTTGATCAATCCTTCCGCTTCCACTACGCGGAATAATCTCGGTTTGTCATTACCGGATTGTGGACGCGGCGTTACCGTTCCCACTTCAATAAAACCAAATCCCATTGCGCCTAACGCATCGATACATTCGCCGTCTTTATCTAATCCCGCCGCTAAACCGAGTGGGTTTTTAAAAGATAACCCCATGCAGGTAACCGGTTTAGTCGGAACGGATTGGCGGACGAGAAATTCAAAAGGCGTGTTGGTAATACGGCGTAATTGTTGGAAGGTCAGCTCATGTGCACGCTCTGGATCGAGCTGAAACAGGGCTTTTTTGATAACGGGATAGAACATATTGTCTCCTGAGATCCCTATCGCAAAGGTATCTTGCCTACGCTGGAAGTAAGCAATAGTGGATTAGCGCTTGATAATAACGTACGTCACGCTGTGGTATGGGATAGATCGTAAAGACGCTGCAAGTACCTCCCTGTAAGCTCGAGCCGCGCCATCCCTGGCGCGGACGCTTTACTCTTCTATCCCCTACCACCGTTATCATTCCGCAAAAAATAATCGTCACAATCTAAGATTATGAATTCACGGTCGGTGATGGTAGTGCCATCTCTACGGAAAGTAAAACGTTTGCGGAAGTAAGAAATTAGCGCGAGGGAGAATGTCACACGCGGCAAGCTACCGCGTGTGACAGAAGAATGACCGTGGCAGGATTAGTCTTGCAGTGCCTTGCTGATTTTCTCGAACAGATCGCCAGAGAGATTTTCCAACGTCTTCAGTTGCTCCAGCGCCTGACGCATTTGCGCCTGACGTTTGGCATCATAACGTTTCAGACGGATTAATGGTTCGATCATACGAGCCGCGACTTGCGGGTTACGCGTGTTCAGGTCAGTTAGAATCTCCGTCAGGAAACGATAGCCGCTGCCGTCCTCAGCATGGAAAGCCGACGGATTCGAGGCCGCAAACGCCCCCACCAGCGAACGCAGGCGGTTAGGGTTGTTCAGGCTGAACGAGCGGTGTTGCAGCAGCTCACGCACGCGGGTCAGCACATCGGCTGCCGGGCTGGTGGCTTGCAGCACAAACCATTTATCCATAACCAAGCCATCCTGATGCCAGCGGTTATCAAACTGCGTCAGCAATTCATCACGCACCGGCAGTTGCGCTTCAACTGCAGCCGCCAGCGCCGCCAGCGAATCCGTCATATTATCCGCCTGACGGAACTGCGCTTGCACCAATTTGTCCGCCTGATCCGCATCGCTGAATGCCAGATAATGCAGGCAGATGTTGCGCAGCGCGCGTTTGCCCATATCCGCGTGTTCGATACGATATTGCGGCGCGTGATTCGCGTGATATACCGCCAGCCATTCATCCGCCATCTCTTTCGCCATCGTCCGCGTCATGCTTTCTCGCACAGCCGCGATCGCCGTCGGATCGATAATATCAAACAGCTCGGCAATTTCGTTTTCGCTCGGCAATGTCAGAATCTGAGAAGCCAGCATCGGATCCAGTTTTTCATCCAGCAACACGCCACGGAAAGCATCGACAACATGCATCGGTACAGAAAGCGGTTGTTTCTGCTGATAGCGAGAAACATTCAGACGGATATAGTTAGCCAGCAGGCTCTGTGCCGCATCCCAGCGGGAGAAGGCATTGCTCGCGTGGCGCATCAGGAACGTCAGCTGTTCATCGCTCCAGGCATAGTTCAGTTTTACTGGCGCAGAGAACTCACGTAATAAAGAAGGAATCGGGCGGCAAGGCACCTGATCGAAAATGAACGTCTGTTCGGATTCGGTTACATTCAGCACCGACGCCAGCAGTTGGCCGTCTTTCTGTAGCGGAATGACCTGCCCTTGCGGATCGTACAGTTCGATATCCAACGGAATATGCAGCGGCAGCTTCGGCTGTTTATCGGCGCCGACCGGGGTCTTTTGGCTCACGCTCAGCAGATATTGTTGCGTTTGCGGATCATAATCATCACGCACGGTCAGTACCGGCGTGCCTGACTGGCTATACCAGCGGCGGAACTGTGTGAGATCGACACCGGAGGCATCTTCCATCGCCAGCACAAAGTCATCACAGGTCGCCGCGCTGCCGTCGTGACGCTCAAAATACAGACGAATACCGGCCTGGAAGCGCTCTTCACCTAATAACGTGTGCATCATGCGGATCACTTCCGATCCCTTTTCATAGACCGTCAGCGTGTAGAAGTTATTCATCTCGATCACCTGATCGGGACGAATCGGATGCGACATCGGGCTGGCATCTTCGGCAAACTGAGCACCGCGCATCACACGCACGTTATCAATACGGTTCACTGCGCGCGACCCCAGATCGGAGCTGAACTCCTGATCGCGGAACACCGTCAGCCCTTCTTTCAGGCTAAGCTGGAACCAGTCGCGACAGGTGACGCGGTTGCCCGTCCAGTTGTGGAAATATTCATGGCCGATCACCGCTTCAATGTTCAGATAGTCTTTATCCGTCGCGGTTTCTGCCTTAGCCAGCACGTATTTGGAGTTAAATACGTTCAGCCCTTTGTTTTCCATCGCTCCCATGTTGAAGAAATCAACAGCGACGATCATATAGATGTCGAGATCGTATTCCAGACCGAAACGCTCTTCGTCCCACTTCATCGAATTCTTCAGCGAGGTCATCGCCCAGCCAGCGCGATCGAGGTTGCCACGGTCAACATACAGCTCCAGCGCAACATCGCGGCCAGAACGCGTCGTGAAGCGATCCTGAAGGACATCAAAATCGCCAGCAACCAGCGCGAACAGATAAGCCGGTTTCGGGAACGGATCCTGCCATTCAATCCAGTGGCGGCCGCCCTCCAGCTCACCTTGGGCGATACGATTACCGTTAGAGAGTAAATAAGGATAGCGCGCTTTATCCGCTGTGATGCGCGTCGTGAATTTCGCCAGTACATCTGGTCGGTCGAGATAATAAGTAATGTGGCGGAATCCTTCGGCCTCACACTGCGTACAGAGCGCGTCGCCAGAGAGATATAGTCCTTCCAGCGCGCTATTGGCGGCAGGATTGATTTGCGTTTCAATGCTGAGCGTGAAACGCGCGGGCAATTGCGTCAGAATCAGGCCATCGTCCTGCTGCTGGTAATGTGTCCACGGCTGGCCATCAACGCTCAGGTTAATCAGCGTCAACCCTTCGCCATCCAGCTTCAACGGCGCGCCAGCGTCGCCCTGCAACACCACCTGGCTAACCGCTTTTACGTGAGTTTTTTCAGCATGGAGATCGAAATCCAGTGCAATGTCAGTAATGGTGTAATCCGGCGCACGGTAGTCATGGCGATATTTTATTTGCGGCTGTTGATTCATTTAAAGTTTCCACCTCGTCATAAGCATCAAAGATCAAGTCTAAGCCTGTTATCTTAATGTTACCACGACAAAATAATGAGGATAATCATCGTACCGTGGTTCACTCCCGCACGTCTCGCTATGTTGTCGTAATGTAATAAACGGATAATCAAGGTATACTGACCGGACATTGCTGATTGTCCCGATGGTGGATAAGCATCTTACAAGGATGCTGTAACGCATTATGACTTTGCACACTTCCCCGATTCTGCACTCATTGCTGGATACCGACGCCTACAAGCTGCACATGCAACAGGCGGTCTATCATCATTATTATGATGTCGACGTTGCGGCTGAATTTCGCTGTCGCGGTGATGAATTATTAGGCGTTTACGCTGATGAGATAGCCCACCAGGTCGATCTGATGCGTTTCTTGTCATTAAGTGACGATGAGTTCACCTATCTTTCTTCTCTGCCGTTCTTTAAACAGGACTATCTCCACTGGCTACGGAACTTCCGTTTCAATCCGCAGCAGGTGTCGATCAAGAATCATGCTGGTAAACTGGATATCCGCATCACCGGGCCGTGGCGTGAGGTGATTTTGTGGGAAGTTCCCTTGCTGGCCGTGATCAGTGAAGTCGTACATCGGGATCGTTCGTCTGACGTCACGACTGAGCAGGCGCTCGCCCAACTGTCTGCCTCATTGAAGCGTTTCCACCAGAACAGCGCGGATGTGGATCTCAGCCGATTCAAGCTAATGGATTTCGGCACGCGCCGACGTTTTTCTCGCGATATCCAGCAGACTATTGTGACGGCGCTGCGAGCCGATTTCCCTAACCTCATCGGCACCAGCAATTACGATTTGGCGCGCCGTTTAGGCATCACACCTGTCGGTACACAGGCGCACGAGTGGTTTCAGGCCCATCAACAGATAAGTCCGACACTGGCAAACAGCCAGCGTGCCGCACTACAAATGTGGCTACGTGAATATCCCACACATTTGGGGATTGCGTTGACCGATTGCATCACTATGGATGCCTTCTTACGCGATTTCGATTTGTCGTTCGCCGAAGCCTACCAAGGGCTGCGTCACGATTCCGGCGATCCGGTTGAGTGGGGAGAGAAA
This sequence comes from Pectobacterium actinidiae, assembly GCF_000803315.1. Lineage (NCBI taxonomy): Bacteria > Pseudomonadati > Pseudomonadota > Gammaproteobacteria > Enterobacterales > Pectobacteriaceae > Pectobacterium > Pectobacterium actinidiae. Next base: position 1,972,257 of record NZ_JRMH01000001.1, on the reverse strand, counting down.
GCCATTGCGCATTATCAGCGTCTGAACATCGATCCAATGAGCAAAACGCTGGTCTTCTCCGACAATCTGAATCTGGATAAAGCGCTAACGCTATATCGTCATTTCTGGCAGCGCGTGAATCTGGTATTTGGCATGGGCACCCGCCTGACGTGTGACATCCCCGGCGTGAAGCCGTTAAATATCGTCATCAAACTGGTGGAATGCAATGGCAAGCCGGTGGCAAAACTCTCCGATAGTCCGGGTAAAACCATCTGTCAGGATCAGAACTTCGTGTGTGAGTTACGCAAAGCGTTTGACTTACCCCGCGTGAAAAAGGCCAGTTGAAACGTCTCCCCCTCCCCTAATACCCTAAATAATTCGAGTTTCAGGAAGGCGGCAAGAGAAGGCATCCCGATGAGCTTACTTAGGTAAGTGATTCGGGTGACTGAACGCAGACAACGCACATGAAACTTGAAGTATGGCGGGTATTGACCAACTTTGCAGCAGATTCACCAGCATGAGCGAAAACTTCGCGCCATTCCGGTGATTTCTGCTTGTGTCCTGTTGCATCGCAAGTAACATAGCAAATGGCTCGGATTGGGCCATTTGGCGTTTTAACCACGATATATTTCTTAAACACGATTAATTAAAGAGAGAATTTTATGAGCGTAGTGCCTGTAGTCGATGTACTGCAAGGCCGTGTCGCCGTTGACAGCGAAGTCACCGTGCGCGGCTGGGTACGTACCCGGAGAGATTCTAAAGCCGGTATCTCCTTTATCGCCGTTTATGACGGCTCCTGCTTTAATCCATTACAGGCTGTCGTTAATAATAATCTCTCCAATTATCAGGATGACGTGCTGCGCCTGACTACCGGTTGCTCCGTAGAAATCACGGGGAATGTCGTCGCGTCTCCGGGTGAAGGCCAGAGCTTCGAGCTGCAAGCCACTAATGTCAACGTCGTCGGCTGGGTTGACGATCCCGATACCTACCCGATGGCGGCAAAACGCCACAGCATCGAATACCTGCGTGAAGTCGCGCATTTGCGTCCGCGTACTAACCTGATCGGTGCCGTGGCACGTGTTCGCCATACGCTGGCACAGGCCATTCACCGCTTCTTCCATGAGAACGGCTACTTCTGGGTGTCTACCCCGCTGATTACCGCGTCCGATACCGAAGGCGCGGGTGAAATGTTCCGCGTTTCCACGCTCGATCTGGAAAACCTGCCGCGTACCGAACAAGGTAAAGTGGATTTCAGCGAAGACTTCTTCGGTAAAGAAGCCTTCCTGACCGTATCTGGCCAGTTGAACGGCGAAACCTACGCCTGTGCGCTGTCCAACGTGTATACCTTTGGTCCAACCTTCCGCGCAGAAAACTCCAATACTAGCCGCCATCTGGCCGAGTTTTGGATGATCGAACCAGAAGTTGCGTTTGCTTCTCTGGATGACGTGGCCGGTCTGGCGGAAAACCTGCTGAAATATGTTTTCCAGGCCGTGCTGGACGAACGTGCCGATGATATGGCGTTCTTCGCCGAACGTGTTGATAAAGAAGCCATCACTCGACTGGAAAAATTCGTGAGCTCCGATTTCGCACAGGTAGATTACACCGAAGCCGTCGAGATCCTGCTGAACTGTGGGAAGCAGTTCGAAAACCCAGTTTACTGGGGCGTTGACCTCTCTTCCGAACACGAGCGTTATCTGGCAGAGCAACACTTCAAAGCACCGGTCGTCGTTAAAAACTATCCGAAAGACATCAAAGCGTTCTACATGCGTATGAATGAAGACGGTAAAACAGTTGCCGCAATGGATGTTCTGGCACCGGGAATCGGCGAGATCATCGGGGGCTCTCAGCGTGAAGAGCGTCTGGCTCAACTGGATAGCCGTCTGGAAGAGATGGGGCTGAATAAAGAAGACTACTGGTGGTATCGTGATTTACGTCGTTACGGCACCATTCCCCATTCCGGTTTTGGTTTAGGTTTTGAACGATTAATTGCTTATGTTACCGGTGTACAGAATGTGCGCGACGTGATCCCTTTCCCGCGTACTCCACGGAATGCCAGTTTCTAAATAAAAATTTAATATAAGTAAAACAAATATGTAGAAAAGAAGAGTCGGGTTTCCCGGCTCTTTTTTTTTAATTTTTGTTATGTCTCACAAAGTTCCCTGTATTTTACATTTAGATACATATTATTTCTATTTGTTACTCGATTGCGAAGTTTGTAGCATCTTTAGGGTGGATTAACTAGCGAGCGAATGGAAAACTGCGTTCAGACACAGGAAGACACCAAACTTTCAGGAATAGTTCCGTAAAGAATTATTTATGGCAGTGGCAGGTGTCTAAATAACACCAATGAGGGTAATAATGATGAAACGCAACATTCTTGCAGTAGTAATCCCAGCTCTGTTAGTCGCTGGCGCAGCCAACGCTGCTGAAGTTTATAACAAAGACGGCAACAAGCTGGATCTGACTGGTAAAATCACTGGTCTGCACTACTTCTCTGATAACAACGGTAATGATGGCGATAAAACCTATGCTCGTCTGGGCTTCAAAGGTGAAACTCAGATCGCTGATCAACTGACTGGTTTTGGCCGTTTTGAATATCAGTTCCAAGGCAACAGAGCTGAAAGCTCTGGTTCTTCTAACTCCGATAAAACTCGTTATGCCTTTGCTGGTTTGAAATTTGCTGATGCTGGTTCTTTCGACTACGGTCGTAATCTGGGCGTTGCATATGACGGTATCGCTTATACCGACGTACTGCCAGAGTTTGGTGGCGATCAATCCAACTCCGATAACTTCCTGACCGGTCGTTCTACTGGCGTTGCAACTTACCGTAATAGCAACTTCTTCGGCTTGGTTGACGGCTGGAACTTCGCTGTTCAATACCAAGGTAAAAACAACAGCGATAGCACTAACAGCCGTGGCAACATTAACGAGCAAAATGGTGACGGCTGGGGTATCTCCTCTTCTTACGACTCAGATATCGGTCTGGGTGTTGTAGCATCTTATGCTGCAGTTAACCGCACTGATAATCAGAACAACAATGCGACCACTGGCCGTGGTAAGAATGCTGAAGCTTGGGCAACTGGTCTGAAATATGATGCCAATGCTGTCTACTTGGCTGCTACCTACGGTGAATACCGTAACGTATCTTATATCGGTCAAACTTCAGGTCCTGCTGGTGTTGCTCTGACTGATGGTTTCGCAGACAAAACCAAAATCTTTGAAGCTGTTGCACAATACAACTTCGATTTCGGTCTGACTCCATCTCTAGCATATGTTTCTGGCAAAGCTAAAGATGATGTAAACAACAAAAATGATTACATCACTAAATATGTCAGCGTTGGCGCTACCTATGCGTTCAACAAAAACATGTCCACCTATGTTGACTACCAGATCAACCTGATCAAAGACACCAACGTATACGGCGTCAACGATGACGATACTGTTGCTCTGGGTCTGACTTACCAGTTCTAAGTTGTCGCAGCATAACGTAACGAGTTAATCGTTCGTATTGCATGAAAAGACAGAGCCTTTGCTCTGTCTTTTTTATTGCGCACAGATAACCCTTTAGTGTCCATAGCCAGCGCCAGTGAAAAATGCTCCCCGCATTTTTTTGTTTCTGCTTTACGCCACGCTGCGCCAATTATCCCCACCTAACCAGTCTTTTATTTCGTCTCTCTCCTCCTCCCTGTTATTTCCCTTTCTTTTTAACATCAACGGTTGGCAAAGCCTTTTACTGACGGTACTCTGAGAATTCTTATTTCATCTCAGTTATGGAACATTCTGGCAATGTTTGAAAATATCTCTGCCGCACCGGCCGATCCTATTCTCGGGCTGACCGATCTCTTCCGCGCCGATGACCGCGCGAATAAAATCAATCTGGGTATTGGTGTCTATAAAGATGAAACCGGTAAAACGCCGGTTCTGACCAGCGTAAAAAAAGCAGAACACTATCTGCTGGAAAATGAAACCACCAAAAACTATCTGGGCATTGACGGTCTGCCAGCATTCGGTCAGTGCACGCAGGAGTTATTGTTTGGCAAGCAGAATGCCATTATTGCCGACAAACGTGCCCGCACGGCGCAAACTCCAGGCGGAACCGGTGCGTTGCGCGTAGCCGCTGATTTCATTGCCAATCAAACGTCTGCGAAACGCATTTGGATCAGCAACCCAACCTGGCCAAATCACCATAACGTCTTCTCTGCTGTCGGTTTGGAAGTATGCCAGTATGACTACTACGATGCAGCGAACCATGCGCTGGATTTTGATGGCCTGCTGAACAGCCTGAACGCCGCACAAGCAGGTGATGTGGTGCTGTTCCACGGCTGTTGCCACAACCCAACCGGTATCGATCCTACCGCTGAGCAGTGGGCAACACTGGCCGAACTGTCGGTAGCGAAAGGCTGGTTGCCGCTGTTTGACTTCGCCTATCAGGGCTTTGCCCGCGGGCTAGAAGAAGATGCGGAAGGTCTGCGTCTCTTCGCTGCAAAACACGATGAACTGATTGTATGCAGCTCATACTCTAAAAACTTCGGCTTGTACAATGAGCGCGTCGGTGCCTGTACGCTGGTTGCCGCTAATGCCGAAACAGCAGACAAAGCATTCAGCCAGGTGAAAGCCGCTATTCGCGCAAACTACTCTAACCCACCGTCACACGGTGCGACCGTTGTTGCGACCATTCTGGGCAACGATGCACTTAAAGCGATTTGGGAGCAGGAATTGACGGCGATGCGTGAGCGAATTCAACGCATGCGTCAACTGTTCGTCAATACCTTGCAGGAAAAAGGCGCGCAGCAGGATTTCTCCTTCATCATTAACCAGAATGGGATGTTCTCATTCAGCGGCTTGACCAAAGAGCAGGTTCTGCGTCTGCGTGATGAATTTGGCGTTTACGCGGTGAACTCTGGCCGTATCAACGTTGCGGGAATGACGCCAGAAAACATGGCTCCGCTCTGCGAAGCGATTGTTGCCGTACTCTGATCGTTCTGCGATCAAAAAAGCCGACACAGCGTGTCGGCTTTTTCATTTCTGACCTTTACTGATAAGAAATACAGAAACTACCACATCGCGGCATCTTCACGCAGGAACGGATTGGTTTTACGCTCATGTCCTAAGTTTGACATCGGACCGTGTCCTGGAATAAACGTCACATCATCACCCAGTGGCAGCAGCTTATTTTTGATGGACGCGATCAATGCCTGATGATCTCCCTGTGGAAAATCGGTACGCCCTACGCCGCCGTTAAAAATAACATCGCCGACCTGTGCCAGACGCGATTCTGCATCAAAGAAAACAATGTGGCCCGGTGTATGACCCGGACAGTGGAAAACTGCCAGCGTCGTCTCGCCCACGCTAACCTCATCACCTTCCTGTAGCCAGCGCGATGGAGTCAGCGGCGCACATTCTTCCAGACCAAACATGCGGCTCTGTGCCGGTAGCCCTTCCAGCCAGAAAGCATCTTCAATCTGCGGGCCAATAATTGCTACCTGATAGTGCTCAGCCAATTCCGCCGCCGCGCCGACATGATCCAAATGACCGTGCGTTAACAAAATCTGTTTAACCGAAATCCCTGCATCCGCAACGGCACGTTTGATTTTTTCGGCATCGCCACCGGGATCGACAATCGCCGCTTCATTCGTTTTTTCGCACCATAACAACGTGCAGTTCTGGCTAAAGGCCGTCACCGGGACTATTTGATATTTCATATCACTCCATGTTGAATAAACTGAACGGCTCGCTATGTATTCGCGAGCCGTATCAAAAAAGTAACGCTGGGATAGCGAATTACCAGGTGCGGACCGGGCCGGTATCGATGTGAACGAAATCACTGCGTGGGTAGTAGCCAACCCCGCCGGCACGCATTTTCATTGCCGCTTTACGAATGTTGGCCAGCTGAACGCCTTCAATATGGAAATCCATCGCCTGCCCCTTCGTGTGGTAGCTCTGCTTTGCCACACCTCTGCTATGCGCACGTAATTCATTATTTGTATCTATCGCGCGATAACCAGAAATCAGCTGTACGGGCTTGTTGGTGCCCAACATAACCTGTAAGCGATAAAGCTGATCAAAAAGTTGGGGGTCAATCGTTTTGACTTTATTTGCGCGATAATCGCGGAAAAAGTGATTCAGGCGGGAAAGTTCTGACTTGTTATACCGTTTACCATCAAAGAATTCCGTTTTCAGCCGCTCTCCGGTATTCAGGTTATTCAGCGTCAAAATTCGTGGTCGGGGTGTAGATAACGTCGCAAATGCCTGACCAGGAAGCAGTGCGATGCCCAGCGCGGCACCACCCAGTGCAAGCCACTTACGGCGATGATTGTCAATGTGATCCATAGAGCAAGTACCCTGGCTAAAAAACGGTATAAAAGGAGGCACAAAACGCACCGCCTTGAACCTTAACTGCCAGAGAAAAGTGAGTCAACCCGCTTTGCTAAGGGGTTTGCGGAAGATCGCATCGATCCCCCGCAAAACAATAAAATAGTAATGCCACTAATACCCGTATTTTCAATACTTACTGAAGCAACAGCCCTGCTCTGGACAGCACTTTCGTTCCGGCACGAGCGGTATCATCATAATTGTAAATATCTGTTCGGAACTGCGGCCTGCCATCTTCAGCCACCCACGCGGTCAGGTAATAGAGGTTGACCGGAATCCGATGTTTCATTGACACAAAGGTGGTATTCCCCTGATCCAGCGTGGAAGAAATACGACTATTATTCCATCCCGCATCCTGCAATAGCATGCTAGCCAGTTCCGATGCTTTATTAACCCGCACGCAGCCGGAGCTCAACGCCCGGATATCGCGCTGGAACAGATTGTGATTAGGCGTGTCATGCAGATAAATCGCCTCTGAGTTCGGCATATTGAACTTATAGCGTCCCAGCGAGTTATTCGCACCTGGGGCCTGACGCAGGCGATAGGGGAAGCGCTCCGCTGACACCATCTGCCAATCGATCATTGAAGGATCGATCGCTTCAGCATCCTGACTCCAGCCAGACAACACCGTGTAGCCATGGCGCTGTAGATAGCCTGGGTCACGCACCACTTTAGGAATGATGTCCTGACGAGTCAGCGTCGTCGGAACATTCCACGGCGGATTGACCACGACGTTATACAACGAGCTGCTCATCAACGGTGTCTTACGCTTGGGTTGCCCAACAATGACGCGCGACGATAAACGCTCAGCGCCATCCTGATAATAGATCAGGGAATAATTGGGGATGTTCACCATAATACCGGTATGAACATTGTCCGGTAACAGGCGCAGACGCTGGATATTCAGCGCCAGCAGCGTTGCGCGCATTTGCGGGGACACATTAAGCCAATCGCGCGTACGTTTACCAATAACGCCATCATCATCGAGCCCTTGCCAATGCTGGAAGCGTTTAACCGCGTCAACCAGTGCGCCAGTATAACGATCGTCGATAGTACCGCTGCCATCGACCAGCGGAGCCTGTCCCGTCGAGACTGTCGTCGCGGCGGCATTTTCGTTAAACAGCGTAATGCTCTCTGTTGACGACAGCATACCGGTACGTTGCAGAATTTCACGCAGTACCGCCAGTTCCCGACTCTGCTGTTCCGGGCGCAGAGATTCCGTCATATTCAGACTCGGCCACGGACGATTGTCCGTCAGCATCGTCTTCAGCGCCTCATGCATTTTGGCGTACTGCGAATGCTGCGGTGCCAGCGAAACGACATAGGCTGCGCTGGTGCCAGATTTTACGGCCTGTTGCCATTGAGAAACGATATTGAGCGCTGGCGATTGCAAACGGTAAGGCACGCTGCTGTACAGCCAGTCGTTACCGCTACGCTCGACACCAGAGACGAATTGCAAATAACCCAGCATCGCATCCGATAGCACGACATCACGTGCAAACCCAGTCAATTGCGGATCGGTCAACCAGGTCACCCACGTGGTGAACTGCGGCTGTACGCCGGCGATCGCCAATTCGGCCAGTTGCTGTTGAAACTGTTGAACTGCGCGATTATCTGCCCACATAGGTTGCATCTGATGTTGGGCATAAAGCGATGATAAATCAGAGAGATAATGTAACGTCATACCGTGCGGCAGCGCGGCCAGAAGCCCTGCTCGGCTATTTTCTACAGACACCACACCTGAGCCTTGCGATAAGCCTGATAACACCGTCGGAGAGGCTGCCAGCACCGAAAACGAAGGAGACAGGCTTCCAACCCAAATACAACCCACGTGCAACAGCAGCCTGACCATTTTTCGTTTATGTAACAACATCCATTTATCCCCTGTACTCATTAATCACTATGCCTTCACGACAATCCACGTTGGATGTGGAAATAACAAACCGAATTCGCTCGTAAACGGTCACACTGCGTAAGCACATTCTTTCGCTTTCTATTGTAGAAAACGATGAAGAATGAAATATGATCATTTTTATATAGCGTCCGTTATTACGGTCGCCACCTTGCAACATAAAACCGTAAATCCTTCTGCGGCCTGCAATCGTTTTATCGTCAGTATATAAAGAGAAAAATATTTTTGCTTCTTCTTCTGGTTATTATCTTACGTGTTTGATGAAGCTATTCCCTGTCAGCCTTCTCTTTACGCAACGATTTACGAAAAAAATAAAGCCGCTTAAAAAGCGGCTTTATCATTATAGAGGAAAAGTGCTACCACGCTGGCAACGATAATATTTATCGCGCTGCACTACGAAGCTTGTTCTTGCGTCTCTGGCGCTTCCGTTCCGAAACCACGTAGCCCGACCACATGGACATGCTCGTTATTCTGGTAGACTTTACGCACCAGCTTATAGGTGGTTCCCTTCTCGGGACTGATATTTTCCGGTGCTGCGATGACCAACTGCATTTCCAGACGATCGCAAAGTTCGAACAGCGTCGCGATCGACTTGGCATCCAGACGCGCCGCCTCATCGAGGAAGAGCAGACGACACGGAATAATATCTTTGCCACGCAGGCGCTTAGACTCTTCTTCCCAGCTCTGTACCACCATGACCAGAATCGACATCCCAGTACCAATCGCTTCCCCGGTGGACAGCGCCCCACTTTCCGCTCGTAGCCAGCCATCCGCGCCACGGTTAACCTCAACTTCCATTTCAAGGTAGTTTCGGTAATCCAGTAGTTCTTCACCGATCGTTTGTGGCGTGCGCTGCCCCATATCGATTTCAGGATTCAGGCGCTGATACAGTTTCGCCAACGCTTCCGAGAAGGTCAGACGGTTACTGTTAAACAGATCCTGATGCATGTCCTGCTGCTCGGACAAGACGTTGAGCAACGTAGTATGCGTTTCGCGCACGTTGACGTTGAGACGAACACTCTTCACCTGACCAAACGCGACCGCTTGCAGCCCCTGGTTCAGCATCCGAATCCGGTTCTGCTCACGCTGGATCGTTTTACGGATGATGTTTGCCACACTGCGTGAGCTGATGGCCAGCATCTGCTCACGCGCCGTCAGTTCTTCAGTCAGACGGTTAAGCTCGATCTCCATCTGCTCAATGGCTTCTACCGGATCATCGGTGCGGATAATATCCTGACGGATACGCTCACGCAGATGCTGGTAAACGGCAATATAGAACTGGATTTTGCGCTCTGGTCGTTTCGGATCTTCGGAAAGCCGCAGTACATCACGTAGATGTTCGTTATCCGCTACCGCCAGACGCAGCGCACCCAGCGCCTTATCCGACATGGAACGCAGTTCATCGCCTTCCATGTACGCCAGTTCACGGCGGTGCAGACGGCGCTCAACGCCGTTGTCTTTAACCAAACGCATAACCGCACACCAGCCCGCTTTCGCCGTAACAACCTGCTCACGCATCTGGTGATAATCACGTTCCAGCTTGCGCAGTTTCTTCTGCAAACTGTCCATTTCCGCTTCACAGAAGGTAATCTGTTTTTCTAACTGATTACGCCGCGAGCGATTGGTGCTTAATGCAGCATGTAGTTCATCACGACGCTGACGGGCGCGCGCTTCGGCATCCGCGTCAGCACGTACGCCGATATCCTGAAGCTCTTGCGTCAGTTCCTTCAGCATGTCCTGTTTAGCATCGTAAGAACTTTTCAGCGAAGCCTGAACCTGACTGTACTGCGTCAGCTGAGCCTGATGCTGGCGTAGTTGCTCACGCGCTTTTGTCCGTTCTGCCTCAGCCTGTTCCAAACGATGGCGCAGTTTGTCATTCAGACCGGCATTTTCACCCAGCATTCCAGCCGAATCGGCGTAGCTAAAGTGCGCGCGACGTTGCACAACCTCAGTCAATGCAAACGCCTGCTGTTTTGCCTGCCGCTGTGCGTTCTGCGCCTGAGTATAATCTTCCTGCAACTGCTCGTGCTGCTGCGGATCGCTTTGCAGGACAGACACCAACGGTTCCAGCTTAGCCAGCGTTACACCGTGCTGCTGAATGAAACGGGCAGACTCTTCGGTTTCATCCAGTTCCGCACGAATCTCTTCCACACGATCCTGCAATGTCTCATCGCAAAGCAGGCTAATACGCGGAATCAGTTTATTCAGCTGTGCGCTGGCTTCTTTCGCCTGCTCATACTGCTGGCGCTGCTGCTGGTTTTCGCCATCAAAGCTAGCCATCGCACGATCCAGCTCGCCACGACGAGAACTAAGCGTACGAATTTCCGCTTCGGGATCGTCATCAAAAACCACAGCCAGATGCGTACCGATAAAGCGGCTAAAAGACTGGTGCAGGCGCTGCGTTTTCTGCACATCAAACGACAGCGTCGCGTACTGTTCAGCCAGTGCTTCGCGCTCATCACGCAGGCTTTCCAGACGCATTTCTCGCGCGGCGCGGCCAAATAGCGGCACTTCCGGGAAACGCGAATAACGCCATTGACGCTCCGCGACTTTCACCACGACGGCACGTTCCAGCTCTTCAACGGCAAACACGCTGTCATCAAACGACTGCGGGTCACCCTCGATCAGATAAAGATCTTCCGGGCAATCTTCCAGACCGGCAAGTTGATCGCGCACCAGCGAGAGATCGGACACCACTATCGCATGGCGGGAAGGCCCATAAAGCGCCGAGAAGTACGGTGCATCATCCAGTGTCACGTCATCATAAATTTCAGACAGCAGCACGCCGCCAAAGCGTTCCGCCAGCGCGTTCAGGCGTGGATCTTCTGAACCACCGGGCTGACTCAGCCGCTCGATCTGTGCTTCGATTTGCCGCTTGCGAGCCGCGATGTCGTCACGTTCAACCGTGGTTTCACGCTCGCGCTCCAGCAACTGCTGCATGAATTCCGTTACCTGGCGGCTATCTTCGAACGTTTCGCCGCTCTGCTCGCTCAGTTGCGTCAGCATTTCCTGCGCGGCCAGCCAAACTGGCGCACGCGCAGTCAGCTTCTGAATGCGCTGTTGGGTTTGCTCCAACTCCTGGCGCAGCGCCATGCGACGCTCACCCGCTTCCGCCACCAGCGATGATAGCGTTTCTATGCGAGCCTCCAGTTCTTGCTGGAGTGATTCGAGCGCTTCCGGCTGATAATCCTGACCGTTGCGTTTGCTGAAATCCTGTAATAACCGCTCGGCATCCTGCTGCTCACGCAGGCGCTGTTCCAGCTCAGACAAACGCATCCGCAGCGGTTGTACTCGCTCCGCCTGATAACGTTGTGAAGAGCTGTCGCGCAGCAAATCGCGCGCTACCTGCCAGGCCTCGTTGCGATTCACTGCACCGGCAATCTTGCTCACCAACTGATAGGCTTGTTCAAACTGGCCGTGCGCCGCATCGGCCACGCTCAGTTTCTGCTCCAGCATCAGCAGAATCTCTGTCGCTTCCTGCTCTTTCGCCTGATAGCTATCCAGCCACTCATCCGCGTTGTCTGCCGTTAAATCCGGCAACTGGCACAGCGTGCGGGCGCGCTCCAGCGCTTGTTGCGCCTGCTGGTACTGAATGGCGCGCGTTTGCTGCACGTCCAACGCCTGTTGATAATCGGCAAGCTGACTTTTCAGTTCATCCACTTCCAGCTCGGCAGCATCGGCACGCTCTTCGTTTTCCGCCTGCTGCTCCCGTGCTTCTTCCACCACCTCGTTCTGTTCTTCGAGGCGATAGCTCAATTCTTCCAGATCGGCGTTATAGCGCTCGATTTTCTCCTGCTGGCGCATGGCGGTCTGCACCAGATTCAGGTGATCGCTGGCCGCCTGATAATCGGTTTCCAGATCGCCTTCGGCACCGCTCTGCTCTGCCAGTTCCCGCGCCATTTCTACATGACGATATTGCTCCGTCGACAGTTGCTTACGGCTGGAGAACAGGTCACGACGCAGCTCCAACGCCCCATCCAGATGAATACGGCGTTCATTGGCGTGCCGCATGTAGTCAGCGGCCACATAGGACGTCGCTTCAGAGATCAGGTGTTTGAACAGATCGCGGTCGGACTGGGTGACACGGATCGCTTCCAGCGTCATGCGGTTTTCACGTAGCGCGGCTTCCATATCCTGAAACGCTTTACGCACGCCGCTGTTTTCCGGCAGCAGGTAGTCACGCAGCGAGCGAGTAATCGCGCTGGAGATACCGCCGTACAGCGATGCTTCGATCAGGCGATAGAACTTGCTGCGATCGGATGCGGAACGCAGACGCCGTGGTACCACGCCCAAATCAAACATCAGCGAGTGATAGTCAGTGATGGAGTTAAACTGCTTGAACTGAACGCCTTCCATCTCCTCGACGCGATCTTTCAACTCTTGCAATGAGAGCACGCGCGCCTGACGATCGCCGACCACCTGTGTCAGAATTTGCGTCGGCTGGATGGCCGTCGGTAATCCCTGAATGGTGAAAGGCTTGATATCGACTTTACGGTCACGTCCCGCAACCTGCTGGAGGCGAACCCCAACCAGCACGCGCTGATGACGCGAGTTAACCACATCCAGCGTGGAGTAGCAGACGCCTGCGCGCAATTTACCGTGCAGACCTTTATCGCGTGAACCGCTGGTGGCGCCCGCTTCGGTGGTATTCCTGAAGTGCAACAGCGTCAGGTCAGGGATCAGCGCCGTAATAAAGGCGGCCATCGTGGTGGATTTCCCAGCACCGTTACCACCAGATAACGTGGTAACCAGTTCATCCAGATCGAAGGTGCGGGCGAAAAAGCCGTTCCAGTTGACCAGCGTTAGTGAGCGAAATTTACCGCGTTCAATCATTCCTGTTCATCCTCAACACAGAGCCTACCCCAGTAGGAATGGGATACGCTCTTATTCATCCTCGCCCGTTTCTGGCGCGGTATCATCGGTGCGATCATTGTCGTCGCTGTCATCTTTTAGCGACAACGTACCTTCAACAGGCATCGCTTCACCATCGCGAATCATGCGTAGCTGTGCTTCGCGGGCATCATCACCGCTGCGTACATCAGCCCCGAAGCGGAACACCGATTCAGTAATTCTGAATTTGCTGCTGTCATTGCCCATAAAGTAGATCATCCCTAACCGACGTAAGCGGTTAAGTGAAGTTCTGACTTTTTCCTGCAACTTTTGGCGATCCAAATCGGAACCGGTTGAACGCTGGTTAACCAGCTTCAGCAGTTTGCTTTCATCCGCCAGACTCAGCAGCTCTTCATACAGCTCCTGCTGGCTGAAAATCCCTTCGTGCGCCAAACGCTCCGGGCTCAGATAGAGATAGCAGAGAATTTTCCCTACCATCATATCCAGCTCAGACAGCACCGAGCGAGGGATCAGCGTGGTGGAACGCGGACGCAGATAGAAGAACCCTTCCGGCGCGCGGATCAGCTCCACGTTGTAACGGCTGTAGAACTCCTCCAGCACCTCCTGGAAATCCATCAGAAATACGTGGTTCTCCAGCTCTTCAATGCCAATATGACGCCCGGCGCGCAATTGGCTGTCCAGCGCAGGAAAGAGATTATTCGACAGCGCGTTCGCCAGTTTCACTGGCATAAATTGTTCAATATTTGTCGATGACATGGGCCTGCACCTTGGCTCCGTAATCATTGATCGCCTGCCACAATGCAGGCAATCCGGTGAAATCTGTTTCGGCTACGCCCAGACGTACTGCCTGGTCGACCACGATTCGGGCAACATCAAAATGCCGCGAGCGAGGATGCTGCGCGAGGTATTCACGCATCACTTCACTCAAATCCAACGGAATCTGTTGTGCTTTATATTTATGTAGTGCCTGCTCGACCAGCGCGATCAGCTGCTCGCGCATTTCACTAAACTCTTCGTATTCCAGCTCCGGCGGCAGTTCACCCGTTACTTCTTCATTACGCAGCGTCAGCTCTTCGTCACGCATATCCAGCAACCGATCTGCGTTGGCGAACGTCAGCGCCCAAGGGCTATCGAAATAGCTCTGCACCGACTGACGCAACCGCTGGGCAAAGACGCGGTTTTTATCCATATCAATCGCGGTACGGATAAACTTATGTACGTGGCGGTCGTAACCAATCCACAAATCTATCGTCTGCTGTCCCCAGCTCACAATGCGATCGAGTTTGTTTTGCAGGTCAAACACCAGTTTGTCGACAAACTCCAGATTATGCGGATTATTCATAATCGCATCCTGAATGCTCAACAGGCTCGTCTGCAATTTGTCGCCGGCGGCCTCAAGGGTATCCTGGAGCTCACGCAACGTCGATGACGTTTCCGTCAGCAGTTGTTCACAGCTGCTGATCGCGGCTCGCCAGTCCTGATTTAACAGCGCGGCGATATCGTCTTTAACGCCCTGCTGTTGCTCATCCATCACGCGCTGTGACAGATCGATACTGTCAAAGATTTCAGCAACGGAATATTTCAGCGGCGCAAATACGTTGCGGTGCCAGTGAAACTCATCACCGTCTTCCTCAGCCGCACCGGCTGCACGACTGAGTTCTTGCGCCACGATGGAGAGCTGCATGGAAAGGCGCAGCGTCGAAAACTCACGCTGCCGAATGTAATAATCGGTAATGCCAATCCCCAGCGGCGTCAGACGATAAATCGCATTACCTTCCGCCTGTTCGCTGGTAAAGCGGTTAATCAACCGCTGGCGCACCAGATCGTTAATCGCGTTATTGGCGCGGACGGTAATGGTTTCGTTCGTCTGATCAAATCCCTGACTCACATGACGGAAGGCATCAATCAGATCGCCTTCACTCATTTCACCATCCATGCGCTCGCCGTTAAGCGTGGCGATCGCCATCAAAAACGCCAGGCGTTCGGTGGGAAGGGAAATGGAGAAATCGTTTTTTCGTGCCCAGGCGACCAGTTCGGGTACAGTCTGGGAAAAATCACTCATAATGCATCCTTCAAATGGGGTTTATGCGCCATGACATGGATATAACGGCCCAAACTCACAAAAGGCTCTTGCCGACAATACAGCTGTTCAATCTCCAGAATGTCGTCAAATTTCTCAACTTGCTGCTGTTTATTTTTCAAGTAGTCATGAAACACACGCACGCCAGTTTTCCCGCTAATGGTCAGCCCCATCTCATCAAGCCAGCCGTATACGTCTTGCGGGTTCAGCGGGTGATCCGGCGAGAGCGAGCGCCGTTTGCCCTTTGGCATTCCGGCCTGAACATAATCAAAGTTGCCCACCACCATGTTACGCATCAACAGCCCATGGTGGTTATAGAACATCAGAGACAATGCGCCACCCGGCGACAGGCAATCGTACAATATTTTCAGTACCTGCTGCGGTTGCGCGACCCACTCCAGCACCGCATGGAACAATATCAGATCGGCGGGGCTGTCCATATAGTGCGCGACATCCTGTGCGGCACACTGCACAAAACGCATATTATGGGTAACGCCCTGCTCCGCTGCCGCATTTTTGGCGCGCTGAATCATCTCACCGGAAACATCACACAACAAGACCTGATGTCCTAAAGCCGCCAGACGACAGGCCATCTGCCCTTCACCGCCTCCCGCATCAAGGATGCGCAAAGGCCGGGCCGGAAGCTGGGTCAAAAGATGGCTAAGATCCTGCCACAATACCGCCAGCCGAAGTCTCCCCTTCGTCGTGCCATAGATATTCTGAGCAAATTTTTCGGCGATATCGTTAAAATTGCGATCCTGCATCAGTCATTGTTCCGCATCATATAAACGGGGATCTCGTGCAGGACATGTCTGCGCGATGCGATTTTTTCCAGCCTGCCATTTTGGCACAGGCTGGCTTAGAATAAATGGCCTTACCGCATGATATCTTCCCGGATGCGGGTTTTTCACTCAAAAGGAATGCAATTTTATGCTTTTCACACTCAAAAAGTTCGTCGGTGGCCTTTTGCAGCCCCTGCCATTGCTATTGCTTCTGATGGGTGTTGGCCTGTTGCTGATCTGTTTTACCCAGCGGCAGCGTACGGGAAAAACGCTAATCGTTGCCAGTTGGCTGATGCTTATTCTACTCAGCCTACAGCCTGTTGCCGATCGCCTGTTGTTACCACTGGAATCACACTACCCAACCTGGCGACAAACGCCGCAGGCGAGCAAAGCCGATTATATTGTCGTGTTAGGCGGGGGATATACCTATAACGCGGAATGGGCACCCAGTTCTAATCTCATCAGCAACAGCCTCCCGCGCGTCACGGAAGGCGTTCGCCTTTATCATGCCAATCCCGGCGCAAAATTGATTTTTACCGGTGGAGCCGCGCAAGGGAACCCGGTGAGCAGTGCGAAAACCGCAGCGCTGGTCGCCGAAAGTTTGGGCATTCCCCAGCAGGACATCGTCATTCTGGATACGCCAAGAGATACGGAAGAGGAAGCGGCGGCAACCGCGAAAATTGTTGGCGAACGCCCTTTCTTGCTGGTGACCTCAGCCAACCATTTACCCCGCGCCATGCGATTCTTCCAGGCTCAGGGATTAGCGCCAATTCCCGCGCCAGCCAATCAGATGGCGATCACTTCTGCACTCAACCCGTGGGAAAAAATCTTCCCTTCCGCCTACTATTTATCGCACAGCGAGCGAGCCTGGTATGAAACACTCGGCCGCCTCTGGCAGGCACTGAAGGGAACCACGGCAGCCCCGCACAGAGCGGAACAGCCGCAGGCTCATTCCAGCCAGGGAGAGAGCTCACGGGAAGCGACATCAAATAGCTGACGGTCTAGCTGTCCCGTGTGGATATAGCGGGATACGGCTTCCCAAATGACATATAGCCAGCGCCGGTAAACAAAGGATTCAGATACCGGTGCCTGTTTCAGATAGTGATAAAGCAACTGCTCCGGCATGCCGGATTCACAAAGCCGGAAGAGTTCATACTCTCTGGGTGCCCACAGCATCATACCCGGGTTGATCATGGCCAATAGCTGATCGCTACGAGCGTCCTTCAACATACTGCGCAGCGAAAGGTTACCGTGTACCAGCACACAGCCATCTTCGAAATCGTCGAACAGCATTTCTAAACATTGGCGCGAACGATAAAGCACGCTCCGGTCCTGCTGCGTAAGCTGTGGAGCATTGACATTGAGCAACGTGGACCACAAGACTTCCAGGCGCTGTTGATACCAACTGAACCAATCATTGTCCTGCGTGCTATCCACCGAACCGACACAACCATGACTATCAATTCGGTGCCAGGCCAATACATTTTCAACAATTTGGTCCATCAGCAGCGTCCAGCGCTGGCCGCTTCGGGGCGGCGCTTCCACCGATACACCGCGCAAGCGCTCAATCAGCAGCAGTTCCCGATAAGGCTGTTGTTGCGTCAGCACCAGTCCATAGACAGTTGGCAGACGCACGTCGCCCTCACGCGCCAGCATCGAGAGTTTGTAAGCTTCCTGCTGCGCCACACCCTGACAAACATAACTTTTAGCCAACAAAGGAATGGCGTTGCCTTCTTGATCATACAAGGCATACAGATCCGCATACGGCTGTTCGCTTATGCGCTCAAGTCGGCTGAGGCTTTCCCCTAACACCGTACTGAGTTCTGATTTCAACTGTTCCATAAACGGCGATACCTCAGTTGAGCCAAATAGCTCCACTCACCATGATGCGACGAGCGGATGACAAATACTTCAACGCAGATCAAATAAAAGGGGATCTCATGACGGCAGGGAGCAAACCCTGCCGGGGTTGTTGCTGCAATATTCCCTGTTCGTCAGTAGGGAATATCGTGAGTGACAGGCTAGCGTGTTAACATCCGACGATTATTCGCGTTCAAAGGCACCCAGATCTGGGGCTGATCCTTTATAAGGCAGTTTGACATCGCCACCCTTGTTGATCAGCGAACTGCCTGAAGCAAGATGCAGGCTCTTGAGTACCGGCAAGCTGCCATCAGCCTGACGTGGAGCATCCCATCCGGTCACGGACACGCTCTCGAAATCAGAATCTGATACCGTAATTTTCAGATCCCACGAGTTATAACGCATGTTCGCTCCGTCTGAGAACGACAGGTCTTTACCACCGTGAGAAACGTTGTTGCGCAGTGTACCCAGCCCAATCGCTTTTCCGTTTGCATCGATGCCACGAATATTAAAGTTCGGGTTATTTTTATAGCCGGTGTTGTTAAAGAAGTCGTTCGCTACCGGATGGTGGTTAGCATAAAATCCGGCCGCTTTATTTAAAAACGCAACCGAATTACGCACGGTATGTTTCACCGCATTCGCCACATAAACGCCACCGTAGCCACCGATTTTAAAACCATTACCGTTACCCGCAGCCAGTGATTGTGTCGTCCCCGGTAAATAACCGTGTGACCAGGCCCAGGAATTTTCAATCAACACCGGAGAATAGGCGTTAATTAAATCAAAGCCATCATCCGAGTTTGACCATGCACGGCAACCGCGGAAAATATTACCCGGTTGGTTAGCAGGGATATGCGCACCAAAACCATCACCACTTTGGCCAGCACCATTCGATGTCAGAGGATCGTAATTATGGTGAGAATCACTGTTCAACACCAGGTTATTCCCCCCACGCTGAATGAACAGCCCTGTTCCCATAATATGGTGAATATTCAACTGCTCGAATATATTATTGCTGCCCCTTATCCACACGCCCCAGGATTCATGGTTAAGGTTATTACGCTGTGGGACACCCGTTATTTCCAGCCCTTTTACGGAAACCCAATCTGCAACGACGTTGAACCCTTTAACCCGGCAATCATCCTGCATCTGGCTGAAATCAAAAATCGGCACTTCTCCACTAGAGGCCCAATATTCAATGCGCTTACCTTCAGTGCCGCTCTTACTCAGCGTAATCGCATTCACCACATCGGTACGCGTCGTACAGACGTTCAGCCCTTTGGTAAATACGTATTTACCACCACGGATCCACAGGCGGTCGCCAGGGTTTAAGGTTTTCTGTGCGCGGTCAATTGTTTTCCAGGGAGAGTTTTTACTGCCGTTATTCGTGTCGTCGCCATTGGGTGCCATGTAATAAACCGCCGCGCTGCTGCCCGCTGCAACACCCATTAACATACCGCCGAGAAATATTTTTGCGATATAACGTTTAGCATTCATATCATTACCGTCCTTAGTTGAAATAACAAAAACGCCATGCGAAAACATGGCGAGTTGATAGTAGCATTTAACGATGAAAATAAAAGTTCAACTCGTGATGAGTCAATTCAGAATGGGAATAAGTCATCCGCATAAATAAAGCGATGCAGCGTAATTTAAGAATTTTTAAGAATGCTTATCTAAATAAGTGCTAAATATTTTAAAAGATAAAATTTCCTGTACCTCAAATAATTCGAGTTTCAGGCAGGC
Source organism: Pectobacterium actinidiae (assembly GCF_000803315.1). Lineage (NCBI taxonomy): Bacteria > Pseudomonadati > Pseudomonadota > Gammaproteobacteria > Enterobacterales > Pectobacteriaceae > Pectobacterium > Pectobacterium actinidiae. Next base: position 1,952,675 of record NZ_JRMH01000001.1, on the reverse strand, counting down.
GTCAAGCGAAGGCGTCCCGATGACCTTATTTGAGTAAGTGATTCGAGTGAATGACAACACTGCCAAAGGCAGGTTTGAACGCTGCTTGTAGCGGCCCCAACGGGGCGAGGTACACGTAAGTGTGCCGAGTAGCGCAGCAAACTCACTGAAACGTGAAGTATGACGGGTATATTAAGAGAAACGTTATAGGGAACATCTATTCCGGCAAGAATAGATTCCCTATAACGTGTTTATAGCAAGTGGATGTGACAGGTTTAGTGACCCGCCATGACCTGCCGTACGCGGGCCAGATCTTCCGGGGTATCCACGCCGACGCTAGGGACGGCTTTGGCGACCGCAACGTGAATCTTCTCGCCGTACCACAGCACGCGCAGTTGCTCCAGTAATTCGATTTGTTCCAGTTGGCTCGGTGCCCAACTGACATAACGGCGTACAAAGCCCGCGCGGTAAGCATAGATGCCAATATGACGCAGGAAGTGATCGCCAATGGTTTCCTTAGACTGAGCAAAACGCTCTCTGTCCCAGGGAATGGTCGCACGGGAAAAATACAGCGCGTATCCCTCTGCGTCGGTAACCACTTTTACCGCGTTCGGGTTGAATGCTTCTTCGCTGGTTTCAATCGGCACCGCCAGCGTTGCCATTCCCGCTTTACTGGCAGCGAGGTTTTCCGCCACCTGACGAATGATCACGGAAGGAATGAGCGGTTCATCGCCCTGAACGTTCACGATGATGTCATCATCGGTAAAACCGTAACGCTCGATGACTTCAGCCAGACGCTCCGTGCCAGAATTATGATCGGCGCGGGTCAGACACACTTCGCCACCGGCTTGCCGTACGGCAGCCTCGACGTCGGGATGATCGGTGGCCACAATAACGCGCTGTGCTCCCGATTCCAGCGCCCTCTCCATCACATGGACGACCATCGGTTTGCCGTTGATGTCCGCCAACGGTTTACCTGGCAGCCGGCTCGACGCAAAACGCGCAGGAATGATCACAGTAAAGGTCATTGTGTTATCTCATCAGCCCCGAGTTTACGCGCCTCGTTTTCCAGCAGCACAGGGATACCATCACGAACCGGATAGGCCAAACCATCGACCTTGCATATCAGTTCCAGTTTCTCTTTATTAAAGTACAGCCGACCATTACAAACAGGACAGGCAACAATCTCAAGTAAACGGTGATCCATGCTTCCTCCATCTTTGGCCGATCGATAACCGGCATGTTCTTTCTCGCTATGGGAGCGATCTAATAAGGTGATATCCACAAGGGATATCTGAAACCGTGGTAGCAGACCTATTTATGTTCTGCTGCCCGCAGCCCGATTAAGCACATTTTCCAGTTTGTCGAGCAATTGCGTGCCGTAGGGCTCAGCTAACACGGCATCGACGGGCAGATACCACCAGTTATTCTGAGCAAACGCCTTACATTTTACGGCGTCTTTTTCCGTCATCAGCAGTGGCTGCGTCGCATCCTGAGTCAGCGATTCAAGCTGTTCTGGCTGGTACGCTTGATGGTCAGCAAAAGCGACTTCACGTGCAATACGAACACCAGCATCACGCAGCGTAGCAAAAAAACGCGGAGGATGTCCGATGCCCGCCATCGCCACGACATCATGCAACTGGCTCAGCGGGCGCGATTCACCGGAAAGTACGTTTACCGCCATACCCGCCGTGAGTGTCATGCCTATCTCATTGGTTCGTGGCGTTCCGCCGTTAACAATGACGGCATCCACCGACGCCAGACGGCTTTCTCTTTCCCGCATTGGGCCCGCAGGCAGCCACCATCCGTTGCCAAAACGCCGCATCCCGTCAATCACAACCAGCTCGATATCTCTTTCCAACGCATAGTGCTGTAATCCATCGTCGGTGATCACCACATCTAGCGCGTTCTGTGCCAATAACGCGCTCACAGCATCCCGCCGCCGAGGAGCGACAGCAACGGGCGCACCGGTACGTTGAAAAATCAGCACCGGCTCATCGCCTGCCTGCGCCGTGCTCACCGACTCATCCAGCAGCAGCGGATAACGTTCAGCTTTCCCACCGTAACCGCGCGACACCACGCCGACACGATAGCCTCGGCGTTGCAGTTGTTCGACGAGCCAAATAACTAACGGTGTTTTCCCATTGCCGCCAGCCGTTAGATTCCCCACGACCACAACGGGAACAGGCGATCGCCAGCTTTTCCGCCACCCCAGTCGATAGCTCTGGCGAATCAGAAACGTAATGAGTCCGTATAGCCACGAGAGCGGCAGCAACAACCAATAGAGCGGCGACCGCCCGGACCAGATGCGCTCAATCATTCGCCAAACTGCATTCTATGCAACTGAGCATAGGCACCGTTCGCCGCCAGTAACGCAGCATGGTTACCACGCTCAATGATTCTGCCGTCTTCAACCACCAGAATTTCATCTGCTTTTTCAATCGTGGAAAGGCGGTGTGCAATCACCAGCGCGGTACGATCTTTTTGCAGCTCATCCAACGCAGCCTGAATGGCACGTTCAGATTCCGTATCCAGCGCCGACGTAGCCTCATCCAATATCAGGATCGGGCTATCCCGCAGTAGCGCACGGGCAATTGCGATACGCTGCCGTTGTCCGCCGGAAAGCATCACGCCATTTTCACCAATGATCGTATCCAGACCGTGTTCCATCTTATTAATGAAATCCATCGCGTACGCCATTTTCGCCGCACGCTCAATTTCTTCACGGCTGTAGTGCTCATTGCGAGCATAGGCGATGTTGTTCGCTATCGTATCGTTGAATAAGTGAACGTTTTGAGAAACCAGCGCAACCTGATTACGCAAGGAGGACAGGCGATACTCACGTAGGTCGTGACCATCGAGCAGAATCTCACCGGATTGAATGTCGTAAAAACGCGTGATTAAACTGGCAATCGTTGATTTACCTGAACCAGAACGGCCAACCAATGCGACCGTTTTACCCACAGGAATATGCAGATTGATATTCTTCAACGCCAGATTTTCTCTTCCTGGATAAGCGAAGTTTACCTGACGGAATTCGAGTTCACCTTTCGCACGTTCAAGCTCGAGTTTGCCCGTGTCACGCTCCTGTTCCATGTCCAGAATCGCAAACAGCGTCTGGCATGCAGCCATACCGCGCTGGAACTGCGCGTTCACGTTGGTCAGTGATTTTAGCGGACGCATCAGCGCAATCATGGATGAGAACACCACCGTGATCGTCCCCGCCGTTAGCGTGTCCATCACGCTGGGGAAGCTGGCAGCATACAGCACAAATGCCAATGCCAGCGAAGCAATCAACTGGATAATAGGGTCGGAAATCGATGAAGCAGACACCATTTTCATGCCCTGCTGACGCATCCGATTGCTGACCTGATCAAAACGTTTAGTTTCTACTTCCTGACCGCCAAACATCAGCACTTCTTTGTGGCCTTTAAGCATTTGCTCCGTGCTGGTAGTCACATGCCCCATCGTATCCTGCATGTTTTTACTGATATTGCGGAAGCGTTTGGACACCATGCGCATGGCGATTGACACGATCGGTGCAATCACAATCAGAATGATGGACAGCTGCCAGCTGTAGTAGAACATCAGAATGAACAGACCGATAATTGAGGCCCCTTCTCTGACGACCGTAATCAACGCGCCGGATGACGAAGCAGCAACCTGTTCCGAATCATAGGTGATACGAGAAAGCAGCGTGCCAGTTGACTGCTGATCGAAGAACGCTACCGGCATGCCCATAATGTGGGAGAACAGGCGGCGACGCATGTTCATCACCACTTTGCCTGAAACCCAGGCAACACAGTAGCTGGAAACAAAGCCTGACGCGCCTCGCACGAGCATTAATCCAATGACAACCAGCGGCATCCAGAGCAATACGGAACGTTCCGCTTTGCCAAACCCTTCATCCAGCAAGGGCTTAAGCAGGGAGAGCATCAATGTATCGCCAGCGGCGTTAATAATGAGTGCGATTGCAGCAGCAGCAAGCCCTGCCTTAAAAGGAGAGATCATCGGCCATAGGCGGCGAAACGTCTGCCAGGTGGAGAGATCTTTATCATTCAGCATGTAGTAAACCTGAATCGGGAAGAAATAGCCGACCATTTTACTCATTATACCGCTCTACGCCAAACCACTGATGATACCAACGAGGCGATATGTGATCCCTGAACCGCAGAATGTGCCATGAATCGCTGAAAAAACGTGCACTTAACTGCCCGAATGATGCGGTATCCAGCCATGAGTAGCCATATTGCCGATATCGTTCAACAATCTTTACTGAAGGCAATCGCCACGGGTTATAGCGCGCCGCAGAAGCCATTGCAAACTCGGCATTAACCGCGCGAATAAAGGGAGGTGATGATGAGGTCTTACTGCCATGGTGAGGGATTTGTAACAAATTCGCACGCAAGGCACTGCGATCTAACCGAATCAATGCGTTTTCCGCATCCGACTCCAGATCGCCCGTCAGTAGGACACTGTGTTTTCCATCATCAACACGGATAACGCAGGAGTCGTTATTTTCCGCGCGTTCTACAAGCGCTAACGGCCACAGCACGGTAAACGTGAGATCCTGCCAGTGCCAACGCTCGCCACGTTGGCACGCACGATGATTCATCGCCTTGGTCGCGCTATATATTGTTGCTTCAGGATAAGCCACCTGTAGCGTTTCCAGCCCCCCAGTGTGATCCCTGTGGCTATGACTCAGAATAATTTTTTCTACGTCGACGCCCCGCCATCGCAGGTAAGGTAGAATTTCTCGCGTCGCCATATCGCCCCCTTCCCAGCGGTTTCCCGTGTCGTATAGCACGGCTTTCCCACGCTGTTCGATCACCATCGCCAAACCATGACCGACATCCAGCATATCCACACGCCAATCCGGCTCATCGGTCTTTATACGGAAGACCAGTAAAACCAGAACCAGAGTACCGACACTCGCCGGATGGATACGCCACCAGCTAAAGCGCCATATCACAACAGCGCCCCAGCCCGCGACACTCCCTAGCAGCAGCGATGCATCAAGATACACCCACCCCGTTTGTAGGTACGTCAGCGGAGCGAATACTCCATGCAGCGAAATATCTGCCAGCCACCAGAGCATTTCACTCAGCGGCGCGAATACCATTGTGCTCAATGCCAGCAAAATGAGCGGTGTGGTAACGAAGGACACCAAAGGCACTGCCCAAAGGTTCGCGGGCAGTGAGGTGATACTGAAACCGTGGAAAATATGAAGCTGTAAGGGCATCAATAGCAGCGTGATTCCCGTTTGCAGGTGGATCCAGCGTAGCCAGAACCATCGTCGGCGGGTCTGTAGCCGGTGAGGAAGGGGTGCCCACTGAAACCAGAAAATTAGCGACGCGACGGCAAGGCACGATAGCCAAAAACTGTCTGACAGTACGCTCAATGGATCGCTGACCAAAATCAACGCGACACACCATAGCCAAACCTGCCAGGCTGAGCCGTTGATACTCCACATTCTTAGGCAAACCCATACGCTAAGCGCCAGTGCAGATCGCACCGCGGGTGGATTTCCCCCTGCCAGCCAAACATATCCCCAAGCAATCACGGCGCTCATCAGTAATGGGAAACGATAGCCAATCCACTGCACGGGAAAGCCATACTGTAGCGCCCGCGCTATTCCCCAGCCAACCAGACCCGCAAGCACAATATGAAGGCCAGAGATCGCCATCAGGTGCATCGTCCCAGTGTTCTGAAGTAGCGCTTTGAGTTCTGGGCTAACCGTTTTCATCTCACCAAACGTCAGTGCTAGTAAAATAGAACGCCACGCTAATCCCTGCACCTGCTGCTCCGCCTGCACAATCGTGCGCTGGCGAAAGTCACACTGGCTATCAACCACATTTGCCGTTAGCACACGACCCGACACCGGTTGCCGCTTGGCAATGGCCCAGCGCTGGCTATCAAAACCGCCTTCATTAAGTCGGCTGTGAATAGGTCGTAAACTGGCAGTGATTGCCTAACGTTGACCACCACACCAGTTTTCCATAGCTGGTGACAAGGTCAGTTGGGCATATAATGGAGGGAAGATTCTGTGCTGATTGATCTCTTCCAACCGAACCGTGATCCCATCATCATCATGCTCATTGAACCGTATGCTGCTTATCGTCACGACAGCGTTAACCTGACCCTGCGTAACGCGCTCAATTTGTAGCAGTAAGGTTTGAGCATTCAACGCTGCCCAGCAAAAGCTCATGGCAACAAGCGCCACCCATCGTATCCCTGCGTGACGATATCCGACTAGCATCACGCAGGTGGATAGCCCAATCCCCCACCACAGCAGCATTTTCGCGGGAATCTGCGGTAAAAAAAGCAACGGCAGAATACCCAATACGCTCGCCCAAGCCAGACTATTTACTGACATCATTCCTTGCCATAACACACCCTTCCCTTTTCCCTGTGGTTCGTCCTGGCATGTTGCAGTAACTCAGGCCGATGCAATAGGACGAAAAATTCAGGTGGGGAAACGCTTCGCAAGAAAACGGCTAAATTGCGAAAAATGGCATCCAGCGTGCGAGCTGGATTCCAGTTCTCTGGATGTTCGACATTCTTGTCAGCGACAAAATCATTAACGATAGCCAGACAAGTGGATAAGCGAAAAGAGGTAAGGTTGTGGCATAACAACCAAAAGAAAAAGGACCGCAGAAGCGATCCTTTTACAGTAGCTATTTACCGACCGTAAAAAATGGTGCGTCAGGTTACTTAACTTCGCCCATCGCTTTCAGCTTTTTAGACAGCTCACGGCGTTCTTTCGACAGATCGGCGTTTTTGATGATGTAGTCATCAACGCGGTCTTCATAATCACCGCGCATGTTAGCGATGATATTCTGTACGTCCTCAATAGACATACCAGGTTTCAGATATTCGCTCAGGTTGTCCAGCAGCAGAACGCGCTTCTGGTTATCACGAATTTTCTTCTCGTTGTCGACGATTTCACGCTGAAGTTTGTTTTTACGACGAAACATGCGCACGAATTCCAACACATCCTGGAAACACGGTTTAGTGTCCTTATCCATCTTTTACCCTTACCTTAAGTCATACATAAATTCTTTATGCATTCACCATACAGGTTATACCCGGCGTCTTTCAAGCAGTGCTTACGTCCTTTGCGCTAACACCTCACTGAGCGGATAATCTGTCAGCAAACATACCCTAACTAATTCGAGTTGCATGAGGGCGGCTTGAAGTATGACGGGTATTTAGCGGTAATATACCGCGATACGCTGATGATGAACCTGCTCAATGGCCACTTCCGTATCGAAAATATCTTCCAACACCTCAGAGACCATAATGTCTTCCGGTTTTCCCGTGTAGATGATCTGCCCTTTGCGCATCGCAATAATGTAATCCGAATAGGCGGAAGCAAAGTTGATATCGTGGATAACCAGCACGATGGTTTTGCCCAGTTCATCGGCCGCGCGGCGAATCTGCTTCATCATCGCCACGGCGTGCTTCATATCCAGATTATTCAGCGGTTCATCCAGCAGAACATATTCCGTGTCCTGACACAGCACCATCGCGACATAGGCCCGCTGCCGCTGGCCGCCGGAAAGCTCATCTAAAAACCGATCTTTCAATTCGGTCAGGTTGAGGAACGCCAGCGCAGCGCTGATACGTTCACGATCGTCAGCATTTAGCCGCCCTTTGGTATAAGGATAGCGACCGAACCCCACCAGTTCCGACACCGTTAAGCGGCTGGTAAACTGATTTTCCTGCCGCAGTACGGACAAACACGTCGCCAGCTTATCGCTTGGCGTAGTCATCACGTCCATGCCGTTGACTTTTACCTGTCCGCGATCCGCGTCTAGCAGGCGGCTGATGATGGACAACAATGTCGACTTCCCTGCACCATTCGGGCCGATAATCGACGTGACGCCACCGCGAGGCACCGTCGCCGTGACATTATTCAATACCGTCACGTTATTATACGTTTTAGTTACATTGCCGATCTCAATCACACGGAAACCTTTTTCAGTAGCAACACAATAAACAGCGATCCACCCACAAATTCGATCACGACCGACAGCGCCCCAGACATATCCAGCAGATGCTCAAGCACCAACTGTCCGCCAACCAGTGAAATCACGCCCAATAGGAAAGCCGCAGGCAGCAACAGGCGGTGCTGGCTGGAACCAATGACTAAATAGGCAAGGTTCGCGACCATAAAGCCCAAAAAGGTGAGCGGACCGACTAGCGCCGTTGAAATGGCAACCAGCACGGAAACCAGCAGCAGAATGATCGTGACGCTGCGCTTGTAGTCGATTCCCAGGTTAATCGCGTTATTACGTCCCAGCGCCAGCACATCAAACCGAAAGCGCATGCGCCAGATCACCACCGCGACCACCAGCGTAATGCCAACCGAGAGCGCCACCAGTTCAGGCACGGTACGGGTGAAGGTGGCAAACATCCGCCCCTGTAGGATGGCGAACTCACCGGGTGTCAGCAGACGCTGCATTAAGCCCGCCATGCTGCGAAACAACGTCCCGCAGATAATCCCGACCAGTAAAACCAGGTGCAGGTTATTGCGGCTACCGGTAAACAGCCAGCGGTACAGCAGCGCGGAGAAGAGAATGAGCAGCAGCGTCTCAAGAACGAATTTGCCTTCAACGCCCAGACCCGGAATACCGCTAATGCCGAAAACAAACACCAGCGAGGTTTGAATCAGGATAAACAGGGCTTCAAACCCCATAATCGAGGGTGTCAGCACCCGATTATTCGTCACCGTTTGGAACAACACAGTCGACGCACTGGCGGCAAATGCCACTAGCAGCATCGTCGTCAGCATCAGACCGCGGTGCGTTAAAATGTAGCGCAGGTTGCTGCCTAGATTAATGGTCATAAACAGCACGATCACCACGGCAGCCGCGCCAGCCAGCCACATCAACCGCTGCGTCGGCGATAATCCCATACGTTTTTCGCTGACGGCTCCGGTCAGCACCGTCTTACGTTCATTGACTGACATGGCGTTTCTGGCTTAGCAATAAGAGAAGGAAAACGGCAGCACCAATGACGCCAAGAATTACGCTCACTGGAATCTCGAAAGGATAGCGAATCACGCGGCTGATAATATCGCAGCACAGCACCAGACCACCGCCGAGCAGGCACACCCACGGGATCGTTTTGCGCACATTGTCGCCCATCATCATGCTGATCAGGTTCGGCACAATCAGCCCGATAAACGGCAGACTGCCGACCACCACCACCACCACGCCGCTGACGATGGCGATAATACTCAGCCCCATCAACATGACCTGCCGATAGTTAAGGCCGACATTGACGGAAAATTCACGCCCCATCCCTGCGACGGTGAAGCGGTCAGCAACCCAGCAGGCCACCAGCGTTAACGCGCCAACCAGCCAGAGCAGCTCGTAACGCCCCTGCAAGACACCGGAGAAATCACCGGATTCCCAGCTACCGAGCGCCTGTAGCAAATCAAAATACATCGCGCCAAACGTGGTGATTGAACTGATAACCGCCCCCAGCATAATGCCGACCAGCGGCACCACCAGCGCGGATTTCAACACAATTCGCTGTAGCAGCATCATGAACAGGAAAGTCCCTGCTAGGGCGAACAGGCTCGCCACCACCATCTTGGTGAAAATCGTCGCACCGGGCACGGCGATCATCACTACCAGCAAACCTAAGCTAGCCGACTGCGTGGTTCCCGCCAGAGACGGTTCGACAAAGCGGTTTTGCGTCAGTAACTGCATGATGAGACCAGCCACACTCATGGCGCTACCTGCCAGCAGCAAAGCTAGCGTGCGGGGAACGCGGCTGATAAAGAAAATATCGCGCATTTCCGGGTCGTTCCAGACGGCCTGCATGTTTAAGTGCCCGGCCCCAACAAACAGGCTGACAACAATCATGCAGGCCAGAAACGCAAGACCCAGCGAATAGTAAAAAGACTTCATTGATTCTGCCGTAACCCTGCCTTTATTGCTTATCTAACGCGTCGCTAACGGTCGTCACGAGGTTTTTATAGCTTTGCAGCCCCCCTGCGATATACAGCGATGCAGAATCCAGGTAAATCACGCGATTGTTTTTCCAGGCGTTGGTTTTGTGAATCAGCGGGTTATCCAGCACCTGCTGGGCCGACTCTCCACCCGGGCGACCAATCGCACTGTCACGATCGAGGATGAACAGCCATTCCGGGTTCACGCTCAGTAAGAATTCGGAGGTCACCACGTTGCCATGACGCCCGGATTCAGGGAATTCGGTCGCTGGTTTGAAGCCCAGCTCATCAAACACAAAGCCAAAGCGCGATTTAGGACCGTAGGCCGACATCTTGCCGCCGCTGACCATCAGAACCAGCGCATTGCCCGCGTTTTCCGTTTTAGCGCGCGTTTGGGCGATCTGCTGTTTAAACTCATCAATCTGTTTTTTCGCTTCATCTTCTTTGCCGAAGATGGTGCCCAGTTGCTCGATACGCTGGATAAAGCTCGCCATAAACTGGTGCTCATCCACGTCCATTGAGATCGTCGGTGCAATGCCGCTCAGCTTGTCGTAGGCATCGCGCGTACGTCCACCGGCAATAATCAGATCGGGCTTCGCGCTGCTGAGCGCTTCATAGGCAGGTTCAAACAGCGTCCCGGCATTCAGGTAAGCATCGCTGTTGTATTTTGATAAAAATGCAGGCAGCGGCGTACTGCTTTTCGGTACACCGGCAATCCCTTCGACCTTCAGCGCGTCCAACGTATCCAATGAGGCAGGATCAAACACAATCACTTTCTTCGGCGGCTGTGGAACCTGAGTGGTGCCCTGCGCATGCTCAATGCTGACCGTGTGATTGCCTTCTGAAGACGATGCCTGCTGATCGCAGCCAGCCAGAACAAACATAGATGCCAATAACGTCGCCTTCACTGCAAACGTTGCATTCAATCGCACCGCATTTAACCGCATAAGTGTGTTCTCCATTTTGCTGTTTGTCGCCGAATGCTACCCCGCAGCGCACGCTACGCGGCAATAAAGAATTTAATTATCATTCGCATTAAAACGAAAATTGTAACCGAATGGACACAGTCATGCCTAGCGATTATGTCTACCCGCCTATTGATGTAAGTCAGGGAAGTGATGCAAATCAGGAAAGCGCCACAGAAAAGTCGATTCAATGGTATCCTTGCCGTTTTCCAGATTGTTTTGCCTGATTTCAGGCTCAGCGCGCACACGTAGCTAACTGCATATATGGCCGAGAAAACACAACCCACTTTTTTCATACATGACTACGAGACGTTCGGTAAACATCCGGCTCGCGATCGCCCTGCGCAGTTTGCGGGTGTCCGTACCGATATGGATTTCAATATTATCGGTGAGCCGCTAGTCATTTATTGTCGCCCGTCGGATGATTACCTTCCGGAACCAGAAGCGGTGATGATCACCGGAATTACGCCGCAGGTCGCGCTGGCAAAAGGCGTCAATGAAGCGGAGTTCGCCCGTCAGATCCATGAGGCATTCAGCGTGCCCGGCACCTGCGTCATGGGCTACAACAACATCCGCTTTGATGATGAAGTCAGCCGCAATATTTTCTATCGTAACTTCTACGATCCTTATGCCTACAGCTGGCAAAACGGGAATTCCCGCTGGGATTTGCTGGATGCATTACGCGCCTGCTATGCCCTGCGGCCGGAAGGCATCGTCTGGCCGGAAAACGATGACGGCCTGCCCAGTTTCCGCCTTGAGCATCTGACAAAAGCCAACGACATCGCGCACGAGCAGGCGCACGATGCGATGTCCGACGTTTATGCCACCATCGCCATGGCAAAATTGTTCAAGCAGGCACAGCCCAAGCTGTTTGACTATCTGTTCCCGTTGCGTAACAAAAACAAAATTTCCGCGCTGATTGATATCCCGCAAATGAAGCCGCTCGTTCACGTGTCTGGCATGTTTGGCGCGGCAAGGAGCAACACCAGTTGGGTTGTGCCGCTCGCCTGGCATCCGGACAACCGTAACGCAGTCATCATGTGCGATTTGGCTGGCGATATGACACCACTGCTGGAGCTGGACAGCGAAGCATTACGTGAGCGGTTATACACCCGCCGGGATGCACTGGAGGCCGATCAGAGCGCGGTTCCACTCAAGCTGGTACACATCAATAAATGTCCGGTCTTAGCACCGGCCAATACCTTACGGCAAGAAGACGCGGAAAGATTGGGTATCGACCGTCAACGCTGTTTAGACAATCTGGCCGTGCTGCGTAACCACGCGAGCGTCAGAGAAAAAGTGGTGGAGCTGTTTGCCGATGCCCCCGCGTTCGCCGCCTCTGAAGATGTCGATTTACGGCTTTATGATGGCTTCTTTGGCGATGCCGACCGCATGGCGATGAAGATTATTCAGGAGACTGCCCCGCAGAACCTTCCCGCGTTGGATCTCACGTTTGCTGATAACCGTCTGGAACCACTGTTCTTCCGCTACCGTGCCCGCAATTTCCCAGGAACGCTGGACGACCGCGAGCAGCAGCGTTGGTTGCAGCATCGGCGTGCGGTATTTACGCCGGAGCGCTTGCAGTCTTATCTGTCAGAACTCAGCAACCTGTATCAGTTGCACGAAGACGATAAAGAGAAGATGGCACAGCTAAAAGCACTGTACGCCTATGCACAGGAGCTGGTGGGATAAAGCATAAAAAAGCGGAGCACACTGGCTCCGCTGGAAGTTGCTGAAAAAGTCTGTTGAGCGGTAGTAACGGATAGATCGTAAAGACGCTGTAAATACATCCCTGTACGCTCGGATTGCGCCATCCATGGCGCAAACGCTTTACTCTTCTATTCCGTTACTCCCGTTCTCATTCAGAAAATAGGGTTGTCAACAGTCTGAAACGGAGCATATTGGCTCCACTTTCTCTTATGTAAGCCGTAAGCCGTCAGTTTATTTAAACCGGCTCTTCACTGCATTGCGGTACTGGCTGACGGAAGCTGCGCGTCACAAATGCCAGATAGAGCAATCCAATCGTTGCCCATACCAGACCCAGCGTCATTGAGCTGGCTTCCAGATTTACCCACAGCGCCCCTACCGTCAACGCACCCAGCACAGGCAGTACGAGGAAGTTAATGGTGTCTTTCACTGTGCGATTACGGCGTTCACGAATGTAGAACTGTGAAATGACCGACAGGTTCACAAACGTAAACGCGACCAGCGCACCGAAATTGATCAGCGCCGTTGCTGTCACCAGATCGAACGACACCGCAGACAGTGCAATCACACCAACCAGCAGGACATTCAGCGCCGGCGTGCGCCATTTCGGGTGAATATAGCCGAAGAAGCGCTCTGGGAATACGCCATCACGCCCCATCACATACATCAGGCGAGAAACACCCGCGTGAGCAGCCATACCCGATGCCAGCACCGTGACGCAGGAGAACACCAGAATAACCGACTGGAAGAATTTACCCGCGACGTACAGCATGATTTCCGGCTGAGAGGCATCCGGTTCTTTAAAGCGCGAGATATCCGGGAAATACAGTTGCAGAAAGTACGCCACGGCAACAAAGATCACGCCGCCAATCAGCGCCGTCAGGAAGATGGCTTTTGGAATCACCCGACCTGCATCCTGCGTTTCTTCCGACAGCGAGCTGATGCCATCAAAGCCAAGAAACGAGAAGCAGAGAATGGTGGCCCCAGTGATCATCGGCACGACGTGAGCATTCTCAGACCAGAATGGACGCGTGCTGGTCAATGTTCCTGCACCTTCACCCAGATAAACACCATGAATCACCAGCCCCAGGAATACCGCCATGATAGCAACCTGCACCACCACGATAATCGAGTTCAGGTTAGCAACCAGACTGATGCCACGCAGGTTAAACAGCGTCATCAAACCGACCAGCGCCGCCACAAAAATCCATGACGGCACGCCAGGGAAGATCGCTTCCAGATAGATTTTCGCCAGCAGGATGTTGATCATCGGCATGAACAGATAGTCCAGCAGCGACGACCAGCCGACCATAAACCCGACGTGCGGGCTGATCGCTTTTTGCGCGTAGGTATAAGCAGAACCGGCGGACGGAAAACGTTTTACCAATTTGCCATAGCTCAGCGCCGTGAACAGAATGGCGACTAGCGCAAACGCATAGGCGGTCGCCACATGGCCGTCGGTCAGGCCAGACACAATACCGAAGGTATCAAAAATGGTCATCGGCTGCATGTACGCCAGCCCCATCATCACGACAGGCCACAGCGTGAGCGTTCTTTTTAATTGCGCACGTTTTGCGCCACCATTAGGCAGTTGAGAATCAAGCGACATGACGCGCACCTCCGTTCATCACGGCAGGCGCATACGCACCGGAAACAAATGAATGGATACAGGGCTCGCCTGAATCACGATGAGAAGAGGTGGCTGTAACAGCACCAGAAATAACTTGCGACTGCGTCGCGCCATAACCAATACCTTTGCAGCACAAACCGGCGGGCACCGGTGCGAAACGTGTTAATTGCCCCATCTTTCCTTTCCTCACTGTGCTCACAGGCACACACAAAATTATCTATCCGGATCGTTGTCCGGCCTCTTTGGTTGAAGACCCTATACCCAGCAAACCTGATCCACAGAGAACGGTGAGAAACCGCACCAATATCCCTGCTACCTGAAGGTTGACGAGCATAAATGTAAAAAAATAACCGACGCTATTAGACGTCGGTTATTTTGCAAGGCGCGTATTCTGCACCACTCGATCTCATCTGACAAGGCTCTGAGAACGTTGGAAACCATTTATTTACCCCCACCCTTCTTCGAGCTGCCCGTACGTTGGCTTTTCGCATGACTTATGGGTAAATAAGATAATACTCGTTATAAAAACGTTGCTGCGATGTGTGAAGCCCATACAAAACGTTGTGCTTAAAAATTACAACTCCTGAAACCGCTTTTTCTTTTCGTTTTGTAATCTTTCCAACTCAAAAATCACCTGCTGAAGATCCCGTTCCTGCGCCGCGTTCAATGAAGGGAACTTGAAGCTCAAACGCTGCGTCAGTTTCAATTCGCCTTTATTATCGACAATTTTCACCATTGCCTGACCGACAAACTGCAAGTCAACGCAGAAGAAACCGTGGTCAGCCAGATCCATCTCGACGCTCTTAATAATGTCGCCTTCGGTCAACAGCCCCGTGGTGTCACGGTCGGTATACAGGCTCAATCCCCCCAGAGAGAGATCTTTGATGGTGAACAGGAAAACACTTTCATCCGGCAGTTCTCCACGGCACGTCAACGGCGGCCACAGCGGCGTGTTGATGCGGAAATAGGTTCTGCGTTGAATAAGATAAAGCAATTCAGGGATATGTGCGCTAAAGGCTGGCAGCCCGTCGTAGTCCACCGTTCTTGCAATTTCGGCATTAAATTCGACTTTTGCACCCGCGGGTTCAGCGACAAAAGAGAGCGCGCCGGCATACAGCGCACGGTTATTCTCGCGCTCAATGCCGCCTAAATCGAAGACAAACAGGTTGTTGTCAGGTACAACGTCAAGAATTTTACTGATGAACTGTCCGTGAGAATGATGAACCATCAGAGATGTATCATTCTTCTTTAACTCGCGCAATGTTGCACAGATGGCCAGTTTGTTGCGCTTCACAAACTGCTCTTTCAAATTTTCATTCACCGCTTTCATCCCTACCATTGTTTACACGGATTATGTGTCAATGGCTTATATTGATGCACGCCTCTTCGTTATCTTTCAAGTTCCATGTGTGCCAACACGATGCACTGCACTGGCTGCATATTGAAAACGATGACTCGGAGTACCTGAAACAGCATGAAACCTACCTTAAATGCATCGAGTCACAGGACAAAACGTAGGTCCTTTGGGCAAGGCACACTTATGCACCTCATTACGCGACAAGCGAAAAACAAACTCGTGGAAAAGAGGTTGAGCAGCCAGCACGTACATAACTCGACGTATAACGGGTAGAAGTTGGTGAAAACGATATCGGCAATTTTCTCACTAACTTTAGTGGAACAATAGGAAAAGTGTTAAGGAGCCGTCAAATGATGTAAATCATCGACACTAGCCATCGCGATGCCAGCCGCTCCTTTTATCGCAGTCGTTCGTGTGCTATTCGGCAGGATAATGATGCAGCAGCCAGGTTAAGGCCAGTAAATCGGCGCTGCCCCCCGGGCTAAGGTTTCTGGCAATCAGCGCGTCGTCCATCTCCTTCAGTGCCTGACGATCTAGCGGACCAATCAGCAATCGCCGCGCGTAGTCTTGCACAAACGCCAGTCCGTCCATGCCACCGCGTGAAACAACATTGGTGTCAGGATTGTGAGCCATCAACACCAGCAGCGTCTGTAACAACGCGGTTTCGTCATCTGCCCCTGCGGCAATAGCCTGTTGCAAGGCGGGCAACGCGTACTGGCATACGGTATTGAAACCACTTGCGGCTTCCCCTCTCGCGCCCGTCAGACCATGACGTTGATAGAGGTGTTCACCCGCGGTCGCGGCGCCAGAACACGTCTCCAGCTCATTCCGCACCATATCGTGGCACATTGTCGCAACGCTATCGCACAGGCTGAGTTGCGTCACACGCTCTCCTCGCCCTGCTAGCCAACCGGCAGCGGTACACAGCAGGCCAAACGCGAAAATTCCGCCTTTATGGGTATTCACACCTTTCGTCGCCGACAGCATCGCCTGCTCACAGGCGATGCCGATAGGTCGAACCTGAGGCAGCAGCAGCGCTAGCGGTACGCTGGCGTGCTGATAACCCGCCTCGGTAAAATGCCGAAACCAGGGGGAAATGGCCTGAATGCTGGTCTGAAACAGCGCCACATCCATATCGCGGTGAGATCCATTATTCGCGCGATCCACCAGTCCAGGTTTCGGTGTCAACATCACTTCCATCATCAACGCATGCGCCACCCGTTGGTCGATATCCGGTAACGCATCGCGGTCTCGATAATCACCAACAGCGGAACGGGATACCACCGCCGACAGGATACCGTCAGGCTGGCGTAAAGTAGGCATTAACCTTTTCCTCAATGTGCTCAAGCAGCTCAGGTAACGAATGACGCCGAGAACGGCTACAGGCGTGCGCCATTTGATCGCATAATAAGCAGGTGCGCCCGCTGTGTGCCAACATCGACCGACCAATCGATCCTTCTTCCGGGCTGAAGATGTCGAAATCCCAGAGTCGCCCCAGCTCATGGCTATCTTCCAGCGCAATGGTCGCCGCTTTCACAGACAGCGCATCTTTAGTGATCGCCCACAGCCCTTCCGCTCCGGTTGTCAGCCAGAATGTTTGCTGCTCCACCACTATCCAACCTCTTGTCTGACACAGCAATCTGAACGCCTTGATCGCTTCGGCCATCACCTGCCGGTAGCCTTCACTATCTTTTACCGGCCCCGGCGTGACCAGCGTCAGCGACACCAGCGTCGTGCCGTGTCGAGCGAGCCATTCTTGCTGGCGAACTGCGCGGCGTTCCTTCGCCGCGAGTAAGGTTTCCAGCGAGATGGAAACAGCATTTGTCATCATCGATTCCCTCATGCGTTTACGCTTATTCGTCGGCTTCTTTCACCTGACGAACGACGTCAATCACGCTGCCATCGCGATAGCGAATAACACCGACGATGCGATCGTGAAACGCGATAGCGCGTGGTTCACCCACCAGCGCAATCGCACGCTGATACAGATCTTCAATCGTCATCACCGTCAGACCCGCCTGTTTCAGGCGTTCAGCCACCTCAGGGCGCGCCGGATTGACGGCAATACCGTGATCGGTCACCAGTACATCAATGCTTTCTCCTGGCGTAACACGCGTCGTCACCTGACGCACCACGGTCGGGATACGGCTACGAATCAGCGGTGCCACGACGATAGTCAGGTTCGCTGCCGTTGCGACGTCACAGTGTCCGCCGGACGCGCCGCGCATCACGCCATCTGAGCCAGTGATGACGTTGACATTAAAATCAGTGTCAATTTCCAGCGCGCTAAGAATCACCATGTCGAGCTGATCGCAACAGGCCGCTTTAGAGCTTGGGTTGGCGTAAACGTTAGTGGAAACCTCAACGTGATTCGGGTTCTTCGCCAGCGATGCGGCCGCATTCGCATCGAAACATTGGGTATCGATCAGTTTTTCGATCAGCCCTTTTTCGTGCAGATCGACGATCCCGCCCGTAATGCCGCCGAGCGCGAAGCGCGCCACAATATTCTGTTGGCGCATTTTATCTTCAAGGAAACGCGTACAGGCCGTAGAAGCCGCGCCCGAACCAGTCTGGATCGAGAAACCATTTTTGAAATAACCGGCATGTTCAATCACGTCTGCCGCGGAACGAGCGATCAGCAATTCACGCGGGTTGCTAGTGACGCGCGCCGCGCCCACGCTAATTTTTGCCGGATCGCCAACTTCATCCACCTGAACGATGTAGTCCACCTGATCCTGCACGATGCTGGCTGGCATGTTCGGGAACGGCACCAGCGCTTCGGTCAGCAGCACCACTTTATGGGCAAACTGCGCATCAACCATCGCATAGCCCAGCGAACCACAGCTGGATTTCCCGACGGTGCCGTTGGCATTACCAAATTCATCGCTGCACGGGACACCCAGAAACGCGACGTCAATATTCAGTTCACCGCTTTGCAGCAGATGGACGCGACCACCGTGGGAATGAATTTGTACCGGTTCTTTCATTAATCCATGAGAAATCGCATCGGCCAGTTTGCCACGCATCCCCGAGGTATAAATCCGGCTGACCACGCCCGCTTTGATGTGCTCGATCAGCAACGCGTTACAGCTCATCAGTGAGCTGGAGGCCAGCGTCAGATCGCGAAACCCCATACGTGCCAGCGTATCAATCACCCGATTAATCACTTTATCGCCTTCGCGGAAATGGTGATGGAAAGAGATCGTCATCCCATCTTTCAGTCCGCTGTGGCGAATCGCCTCTTCCAGATCGGCGCACAGTTTGCGCTCATGTTTTTGGGCAACATCATTCAGCCACGGCGTGTTTTGGTTGGCGTTGACGAAGGGTTGCAGATGACGTTTTTCCGGGTACTGCTTTTGCAGTGCTTCAATAAAATGACTCATTGTCTAATCCTGTAATTCCTGAGAGCGGCCATTGCGGTGTAATCACGCAATGGCTATTTGCGAACGCCGGAGGCCTGAGCACGTTCCAGCACTCGTCTGGCGTGGTCGATGATTGGCCCGTCGATCATTTTCCCGTTCAGGGAAATCACACCCAGCCCCGCGCGCTCCCCCTCTTCGGCGGCCTTGATTACCAGATGGGAATAGTCCACTTCATCCTGTGTAGGGGCATAAGCGTTGTGTAACAGCTCAATCTGACGCGGGTTTATCAGGGATTTACCGTTAAAGCCCAGCCTGCGGATCAGATCGACTTCTTTCAGGAAACCCGCATCGTCATTGACGTTGGGATAAACCACGTCGAAGGCGTCGATACCAGCCGCGCGCGCCGCGTGCAGCACCGCGCAGCGGGCATAAAACAGCTCTGTGCCGTCACCGCGTTCCGTTTGCATATCCATCACGTAGTCAAACGCCGCCAGCGCAATCCCGATCATACGTTCGGAAGAACGGGCAATCGCGACGGCATTAATCACCCCCACCGCAGACTCAATCGCCGCCATGATGCGCGTGGACCCGACTTCACGACCGCAGGCCTTTTCAATACGAACCAGATGATGTTCCAGTTCATCGACATCGTCAGTGGAGTCAGTTTTCGGCAGGCGGATCACATCGGCACCACCGCGCACGGCGGCTTCAAGATCCAACAGGCCAAACGGCGTACTTAACTGGTTGATGCGTACCACGGTTTCAATATCACGGTACATTGGGTGTTGGAGCGCATGGAAAACCAACAGACGCGCGGTATCTTTCTCGCGTAGGGAAACGGCATCTTCCAGATCGAACATGATGGAATCAGGCTTATAGATAAACGCATTGGACAACATGGCGGCGTTCGCACCGGGGAGGAATAACATGCTGCGGCGAAGTTTATTCATTATAATTTCTCCCATTCAATCTGCTGTCCGTCTGCGGCGCGTAATACCGCGCTTTGCACGCGAGCACGGATGACGCAATCCAGCGCGCCTTTGTCATCCACAATGATCGTCCCTTCCTGTACGCCCAACGCTTTCAGCGTGTCATTCACGACCTGTTTAATTTGATGACCGAACTGTTTCATCACTTCGCTGTTGATGACCACGGTGAGTTTCCCCTCCGCTGGTGCCACTTTGACCAGCAAATCGCTGGATTCAAAGGTACCCGCCAGGGACTCCTTAACAATCTTCATAGACTTATCCTGATTAATTTTAATTACGCGTATTCGGGTTCGTAGTAGTGCTGTAAATGTGCAAACGTTGAGGCTGGCACGATGTCCTGAATACGGTTGTACTGCCGAAGTTTGAGCAATTTCCTGACTTCCGAAGCGGAAATGGCCAGTCCTGAGGTTTGCCGTTTACGTTCAATTTCAACCACGCTTAGCGCGGGGGAAGACACCGTCTGGTCTTTCTCCAGCCAGTAGTGCATATCCTGGTTGTACTGATACGTCACCGGGCAAAAGGGTTCGGTACCGACGAAACGCTGGGTAATGCCCAGTGCCGGCGCGATATATTTCCTGAAAATGATTAAATCCAACGCCGCATGAGCGCGCGTGATCAGCTTCTCTTCCTTCAGGAAATAGCCGGGAAACGTCGCTTTCGAGATCATGTAGTGAGAACCGGCATGTACCGTCAGATTGCGGATGTGTTCCACGCCGCGCTGAACCATCTCCAGACGTTCAGTGAATGGGAAAAAGGAAACGTCTTCCCGCACCACGAAAACGTGCAGCCAATCACAAGACTGCGCCGCATGTTCCGCCAGATAGCGGTGGCCTAGCGTGAAGGGGTTCGCGTTCATGACAATCGCGCCGATCTTTTTATCTGTCCGCGCCGCGAGCGGTTCAGGGTGCGCAAACGCCGATAACGACTGGCAATACTGCTGAATGCCAATCGGTGTGTTTTCCATCAGCACCGCGCTGTCCTGATAGCAGGCCAGCGGGTAGAAGCCACATCCGCGAAAGATGTCGACATTTTCCGGTCGGGTATAGAGAAACAGGTGGAAGTGACCGCGCTGCGCCGCCTGCTGCATCACTTCATTCACCACCTGCACGCCCAGATTGAGGTGTCTGAATTCAGGATCGACCGCAACGCATTTAATGGTGTTGGAAGCTAGCCCCGCGCAGGCAATCAACCGCCCGCCCAGTTTGCCAACCACAACGATGTCAATATCGTCATCCATGCCGAGCTGACAGTGTGCGAGGAACTGGCGCACCGCGTTCCTCTCCGGCTCCCGAAGGCGCACATCCAGCGTGTCAAAAAAGACGGAATCATTGGCATACATCACGGTTTTTCCTGCAACTCAAATTATTTAGGCAATCTATTGCAGGCTGCCGGTTTAGCGCCGGTAGCCTGGTACTTACACGGCTATTCAGTGCGCGACGGCTTCAGCCGTTACCGGAACTGATTTCAACGGCGCAGCGGCATCCACTATCGTGTTGCGCAAATGACCAATGTTTTCGATTTCAACTTCAATGCAGTCGCCCGCCTTCATAAACAGCGGTGGGTTGCGTTTTTTACCCACGCCGCCCGGTGAACCCGTGATGATCACGTCGCCAGCGCTCAGCTCGGTGAACGTACTGATGTATTCAATTAGTTCAGCGACTTTGTGAATCATGCTGCTGGTATTGTCGTCCTGTACCATGCGGCCATTCAGATACGTGCGGATTGCCAGTACATGCGGATCGGGAATTTCATCCGTCGTGGTCAGATAAGGGCCAAACGCACCGGTTTTCTGCCAGTTCTTACCTGCGGTAAACCAACTGTGCTGCCAGTCACGCGCAGAACCATCCATGTAGCAGCTGTAGCCTGCGACATGAGAGAGCGCGACATCCTGAGAAATATTCTGTCCGCCTTTACCGATAACGACCGCCAGCTCGCCTTCATAATCAAACTCGCGGGAATAATGCGGTTTGATAACCGGCGTCGCATGCCCGGTTTGCGAATCCGCAAAGCGCACAAATAGCGTTGGCGCAGGATTCTCTTCATTAAATTCCTGACGTTTAGCCGCGTAATTCATCCCCACACACAGTATTTTCCCTGGTGCGGTAATAACCGGTAAGAACGTCACATCCGCGACAGGAATATCCGGCGTACTCATACTGAATTCGTGTGCAACGTGTAACGCATCCTGCGCCAGCAGTGTTTTCAGATCGGGATAGCGGTGACCAATTTTACCGCCAAGATCGATTAATCCCGTTGCCGTATAAATGCCGTAACTGTCCTTACCGTTATAACGATAGCTTGCAAGTTTCATAATATTTCCTGTGCAAAATAAACCCACGCGCAATGGCGGTTTTTATTTCGTTAACTCAACACATTTTTTCAACGTAATACTTATTTAGCTCAGCGCCGTTTTATTTTCTGAATGACATCAGACTAAAAAGTTGGCGAGTACCAGCAGTGATATCGAAACGTTAATGGCACCGCCGATACGCGTAGCAATCTGCGCGAATGGCATCAGTACCATACGGTTACCTGCCGTCAGAATCGCGACGTCCCCCGTACCACCCTGTCCGCTCTGGCAGCAAGAAATAATGGCGACATCAATCGGGTGCATACCGATTTTTCTCCCCACCAAGAAACCCGTCCCGACCAACGTCACTACGGTAGAGATAATCACCAGCAGGTTTTGGATCGTGAAGGCATTGACCAATTCCTGCCACGGCGTAATCGCCACGCCAACGGCAAACAGAATCGGATACGTCACAGAAGTCTGGAAGAATTTATAAACGACCTGAGAACCTTCCAGCATTTTCGGTGAAACACCGTGAGCCAGTTTCACCAGCACCGCGGCGAACAGCATGCCAACCGGTGCAGGCAGGCCAACCATTTTGTGACCGAGCATACCCACCATATACAGCAGGATGGCCAGCAGCGCGCCAGAGGCGATGGTCGTTACATCGGCTTTGCCACTAAAGGCAGGAGCTGGTGTGCTGCTTGCGCCGCCGCCCAGACCATTGTCTTTATTCGGCATCAATTCACCTTCACCGGTCAGGTGTGGATAGCGTTTACCCAACTGATTCAGAACACCGGCAAGAATGATCGCGGTCAAGCTGCCCAGCATGACGATAGGCAAGACGCGTCCCAGCGCAACACCCTGATCCATATGCAGAATCGTGGCATAGCCGATAGACAGCGGGATAGCACCTTCACCCACCCCACCCGCCATAATCGGCAGAATCAGGAAGAAGAAGATTTGGAACGGATCCAGGCCGAGCGCAATACCTACGCCCATGCCCACCAGCATGCCGGCGATTTCACCGCACAGCATAGGGAAGAAAATACGCAGGAAGCCCTGAATCAGCGTCTGCCGATTCATACTCATGATGCTGCCGACAATAATGCAGCAGATGTAGAGATACAGGATGTTGGTACTTTTATAGAACTTGGTCGTGGATTCAACGACAACGTCCGGCAGCAGGCCGTAATGCACCATCGCCGAGGGGATAAAGGTCGCACAGATTGCCGCCGCCCCCATCTTGCCGATAATCGGCAGACGTTTGCCAAATTCACCACAGGCAAACCCGAAGAATGCCAGTGTCGCCACCATCACGACGATATCGCTCGGCAACTTGCCATTCAGGCAGTCAATGCCGATTAATACCCCCGCTAGCACAAAGAGCGGCACTGGGATAATACCTACTTTATAGGTATCCAGAACATGCCACCATTTTTCCTTTAATGAGGCCTTCCCAGCCGCCTCATTATTTACCACAATATATGAATCATCAGTCGTACTCATAACTCTGTCCCCGTTTTATTTTGTCCGCGAATGATAGGGGGTGATTACCTATTATTATGTGATTCCCTTCAAATTAAAAAACGAGTTTTAAAGGTGTTTATGGATTTTATGATTTTTATTAAAAAATCGTTTATTACGCAGGCGGTTAGATGATTTTACGATCAAAATAAACTTTATGGTTTCTATGGAGTTTATGGTTTTTATTTCCTAAAAATGACTATGTTGATAAAACGTAATTAAGTTGTTTATTAAAGAAGACAAGTGCGTTTAATTTTATCTCTTTATTACTAACATCGTATTGGTAGCAACATATTTAAACGTGTTATTGCTCACAAGTTTTTTCCTCTCAGCCCATTCTTATTACCATTCGTGATAAATTAACCAGCTATTTTTCGTTTACCAGCAGGCTACCGCACATCATGAGAGTGAGACTTTCCTTTCATATCAAATTATTTATCTATTTGATCGTCTTCTTCTCTTCGTTACTTCTGATGACGGGCATTTATTATTATCACGATATCGATAAGCAGCTGTATTCCGAGCTGGGTACACGAGCGCAGGTACAAGCCAGAGAAATCGCCATCATCCCATCCTTGATTGAGTCGGTGAAGCATAAAGACATCAAGCAGATAAGCATGCTCGTTCACCAATTGAAGCTGCGCAGCGACGCCAGCTATATCGTAATCGGGGATAATCAGGCGCATCATCTGTTTCATTCTGAAGATGCCGATCTCGTCGGCACACAGATGGTGGGCGGCGATAACGTCGAGGTGTTAGCAGGCAAAAGCATTATCACGGTGCGCCGGGGCGGCATTGGTATTTCATTACGCAGCAAAGCGCCGATCGTCGCTGACGGTCAGGTTATTGGTATTGTCTCCGTTGGCTATCTGAAAACCCATATCGATAACCTGACGTTCAGTAAACTGGCGCATATCCTGCTGGCGATTCTGGCGATGTTTGTCGCGCTGTTTATCTTTTCGTGGTGGTTCTCACGCAATCTGAAGAAACAGATGTTTGGCCTCGAGCCCCTTGAGATTCGTATGCTGGTCAGGCAGCAGAAGGCGCTGCTCGAATCCATCTACGAAGGCGTGATCGCTATCGATAAGCAGCACCGCATTGCGGCGATTAACCACGCAGCGAAAGAGATCCTCGGACTAGACGAACCGTCCTATCTATTGCGCGGCAAGCCGATTGATACCGTCATTAAACCCGTGCCTTTTTTCTCCGGCGAAGCCATGTGGAACAGCGACACCCACGATGAGATCTGCCGGTTTAACCACGCCACTGTGATTGCCAGCCGGGTGCGGATCATGCTGGAGGATGAGCTTCAGGGCTGGGTCATCAGCTTCCGCAGTAAAAATGATATTCACACGCTTAGCATGCAGCTCAGCCAGGTGAAACGTTACGCGAATAGCCTGCGCATTCTGCGCCATGAGCAACTGAACTGGACGGCGACGCTGGCCGGGCTGCTGCACCTAAAACGCTATGACGAAGCGATCAAATATATTGAAGCGCAGTCGGAAAGCGCACAGGTGGTACTGGATTTTGTTTCGCGCCGCTTCTGTTCACCCGCGCTATGCGGGCTGCTGCTGGGCAAGTACGCGACGGCGCGGGAAAAAGGCATTGAGATTGTTTTCGACCCACGCTGCCAGCTCACTCACATTCCACCCGCGCTGAGTGAAACGGAGCTGATGTCCATTATTGGTAATTTGCTGGATAACGCGATGGAAGCCACATTAGCCACCACCGCGCCACATTATCCTGTCGAAGTGTACATCTATAACAGTGAACAAGAGTTGGTCATTGAAATCGCCGATCAGGGAACGGGTATCGATCCCACCATTGCCGATAGCCTGTTTGAAATGGGCGTGACCAGCAAAACGCAGGGCGATCACGGACTGGGGCTGCATCTGGTCGCCAGCTACGTCAATCAGGCTCAGGGAATGATCGAAGTCTCGGCCAACCAGCCGAAGGGCAGCATATTTTCCCTATTTATACCGATATCCCCCCACTAATTTGCGTTGTCATGTGTTGAACAACGCACAGACAACTTGGAGTATGGCGGTATACGGGTACCAGATCTTCTTTTATGCTTCAGATACTAACAGGGATTCACACCATGCAGCACACTGAACATTTCGATGTCTTAATCGTTGAAGATGAAAGTAAGCTGGCAAATATTCATGCTGAATTTATTGAAAAACATTTCAATCTGCGTGTCGTCGGGATTGCCGCTACGCTTTTTGAAGCCAAAAAGCTTCTCCAGCAGCACAAGCCTCGTCTAATCCTGCTCGATAACTATTTGCCCGACGGCGAAGGGGTTTCGCTGATTGAAAGCCAGTTGCTCAAAGGAATGGACTGTTCCGTCATCTTTATTACCGCAGCCAGCGATATGAATACCTGCGCTCAGGCGATTCGCTGCGGGGCCTTTGACTACATTATCAAACCACTCTCCTACCCGCGGCTGCGCTCTTCGCTGGAGCGATTTATTCAATTCGTAAAGACCCAGCACACCTACAAAATTGTCGATCAGCAGAACGTCGATATTCTCTATCAGCTGCAATCGTCCGGCGCGGCCTCTTCATCATCAGCAAAAGGCATTGAAGAAAATACGCTAGGGCTGATCAAGCAGATTTTTACCAGTGATGGAGGCGATACACTCTATTCTGTCGATGACATCGTCGAAAAAACGGGGCTGAGTAAAACGACAGCACGCCGCTATCTGGAGTTCTGCGTTGAAAACCAGTTCCTCGACATCGAAATGCGTTACGGAAAAATTGGTCACCCACGCCGGTTATATCGTACAAAAAGCACCTATTAGGTATATCCCCTATGGCGGTGAGAGTCGTCGCCATAGGGGATCCGATACAACCAATATTAAGATAAAACTTAACCATTCGTTATTTCCACTCCATTTATATTTCAATATATTTCCAAATTAACCATTTCCTCCCTCTTTTTTAAAGATTAAAAAAATAATCACAATTTTCTGTGTTTATTCTTATAACGATTAAAGTCACGCCTATTGGTAATACAACCTGCACTTGCTGTGCAGTTGTCCAACAATGAGAGAGGAGGCTCACAAATTATTATTAGTTTCTTCATTCATACTAAAAAAAACCGCCCTAAATCCGATAAGCATTATGGGTTATACCGCGATTAATTCGTTACCCAACACCAGTAATTCATCCCCGGAGAGACGTCATGTTCTTAGCCAAAAAAATCAGAAATCTTAAAATATCCCAAAAGCTGTATCTTGGGTTTGGGGTGATCCTGCTACTGGTCATCATTGCATCGCTATTAAGCGCAGGGCGTTTCAGAGAAATTCGTGATATCTATGAAAAAACCAATCTTATTTACAACATCAACATCGAAGTATTTCAGGCCAAAATAAACCGCCTGAAGTATTTTTATTCGTATGAAGAGAAATCGCGTGAAACCATGGCGGGTTTCGTTAAACATGCATCAGAGTTAACCACTGAAGCAAAAACGCTCTCGTGGAGTCCAGAAGGGGCTCCCCTCGTTAACGATCTCGGCCAACACCTGACCGAATTTCAGAACGCTATCACCGAGATGGGGAAAGCCACGCAGCGCGTGGTAGAGAATCGCGACAAAATCAGCATTGCCAACAGGCAAAACATTACTGCTGACTTTTACGCCAAGCTGCGTCAGCAGCCTTCTGATAACACGACGCAATATCAGGCTGAGGAGTTGGCAACACAGGTTTCAGAACTCAAACAGTTATCCTATGAGTTGCAGCTTAAGCAAGATGCCTATACGGCGAAGAAACTTGATGAGGCTTTTGGCCGCTTTGACAGCAGCTATCAGGGTGCCACTGCGGCACTCACGCCTGACCAAAAGGCCGCTGCAGAAGACCTGCGGAGCTATGTCACCAGCTATAAAAAGCTCAATGCTGACTACTTTCTGAGCGTCAACGATCTGAAAAAAGCCGAAGACGGCGTGAAGGTCGGCGGAGATAAGAGCAGCGCTTCCATTAAAGCGCTTATCACTATCGTCAAAGAGAAGAATGATGCGTTGGCATACGGTTCCGCGACTATCACGATGATCATTGGCCTCATCGCCGTCGTGATCGGCATTATCATCTCATTGCTGATTACCCGCCAAATCACCCGCCCTGTGATTCATAACCTTTCTCTGGCGGAAAAAATCGCCGCAGGCGATCTGACGTCAACAATCGTGGCTGACCGCGATGATGAGCTGGGCCAGCTAACGGCCGCTATGGGGAGAATGAACGAAAAGCTGCGCCATATGATCAGCGATGTACGTGACAGCGTGGACAGTGTGTCAACCTCTGCGGCCAAGATTGCCGTGGGCAATAGCGATCTTTCTTCGCGCACCGAGCAGCAGTCTGCCGCCGTAGTAGAGACTGCCGCCAGCATGGAAGAACTGACGTCGACCGTGAAAAATAATGCCGAAAACGCCAAACAAGCGAGCCAAATCAGTACCGAAGCCTCACAAAATGCGCACAAAGGCGGCGAAGTAGTACGAAATGTCGTGGATACCATGTCAGGCATTTCAGACAGCTCACGAAAGATTGCCGACATTACCGCCGTTATCAACAGCATTGCTTTCCAGACCAATATTCTGGCGCTTAACGCTGCCGTAGAAGCCGCGCGAGCCGGTGAGCAAGGTCGTGGGTTCGCCGTGGTGGCCAGCGAGGTACGGACGCTTTCTCAACGCACGTCGCAAGCTGCGAAGGAGATTGCCAGCCTGATATCTGAATCAGTGTCGCGTATCAATGTAGGCACACAATTGGTGGCTAATGCAGGAACCGCGATGGATCAGATCGTCTCCTCTGTCTCGCGGGTTAACGACATCATGGGGGAAATTGCCTCCGCCTCCGATGAGCAAAGTCGCGGCATTGAGCAAATTTCCCGCGCCATCAGCGAACTTGATACCACCACGCAGCAGAATGCGGCGCTGGTAATGGAATCCTCAATCTCCGCTAACTCGCTGGAAGAACAGTCCGCGATACTCGAAAGTATGGTAGCGAACTTCCGTCTGTCCGATCACGAGGGGCGTAAACCAAAAGCAACGCTCTCCGGTTTGCCGCCACAGCAGAAACGCCTGCCTCCGGCATCAAAACAGTCGCAGGATTCAGGTTGGACAACCTTCTAACGTTTTGCCTTCTAGCCCTGATATCGCGTCAGGGCTGAATTTTACCACTCACGCCCGGATGGTTTCACGCGCATCCGGGCGTGTCAGAAACCCTATAGCATTATCAAAAAATCGTGATAAACAAGCCAGTTAGCTACAAGCCCTGATTCAACGGCATCGTTGAGGGATTAGGGTACTGATAGTCAAACCCAAGTTCATGGCAGATGCGCTGCCCATCAACAATTTTCCCCTGAGCGCTATCGGTTACGGGTGCAAACTGCGGCGGAGACAGGTGCAATCTGCGCGCCTGTTCAGGATAAAAATCCTGTCTGGCAGGATGTTCTGGCGCACACAGGTTATAGATATGCCCACCGGTCGGGAGCTTAAGCAGCAAGAGAATCGCCGCCAACACATCTTCCTGATGCACCAGATTCACGCCATGATTGCCACGCGGCAGATTGGTTTTGCCAGCAAGGAAACGCCCTGGATGGCGATCGCCACCAACTAGCCCCGCAAGCCGCAAAATATCCACGGAGGTATCGGGTAGATGCTGCAACCACTGTTCGAGGGACACCAGCGTCTTCCCTGCTACCGTCGTCGGTTGTAGCGGCGAGTTTTCTCTTGCCGTGCCGCTGCTATCGCCATAAACCGACGTTGAGCTGGTGAAGATAATACGCGGGACATGAAACACGCGCGCCATATTCACCAGTTGCTGTACCGCTTGCGCATACCCATCGCCTCCTTCCGCCGTTCGACTGGCGGGTAGCGTCACGACTAATACGTCAACCTGTTGTAGTAAAGCGTTAAGCTCGTCAGCATCGCATTCCAGTTCAGGCGTCAGAGCCAGTTGATAGCACTCAATGCCGCTCATACGCGCCGCTTCCACGCCATCCTGAGTGGTTTTCGTCCCTGTCACATGGTAGCCGTGCCCATTCAGTGCCAGAGCCAGCGGCATACCCAACCAGCCCAATCCAACAATCGATACTTTTTTCATCAGCCGTTCTCCCCTGCAAGGAGCCTGTTATTAACATCACGCACGCCTACAGAGTAAACGGCTTTCATGCCCACCGCTACGGATGCCTGTCCGATTTCCGTAGTCTTTTCTGCCTATCAAAAGCGGATATCCAGCGCGATTATGCTGGCACATCACTCAACCAAAACGAACTTCCCACATCTGCTAAAAAAATGTTGCACAACAGCCCGAACATGGTTTAGGTTATTCGACAGAAATCATTATTGATTTAATAAACACTGACACAACAAAGAGACATCTTATGACACGCGTTCTGTTTAACCACCATCATCACCATCATCCTGATTAGTCTTTCGGGCAATTGGTGCTGGAAGACGTTCAGATCTTCCAGTGGCGCAGAACACAGAAAGAGCCCTCGGAAGATCACCTTCCGAGGGTTTTTTTATGCGCGCTATCCTTGCGCGCACCTTGCAGGCCGTTGCTATGCAACGTTAAAAAACGTTCCCGACGTTTTTTTATGCTCGCTCTATTTCCAAAAATTTAAATTTGACAGGTTAATGAGGTTTCCATGCTGGATAAAACACGTTTACGGATAGCAATGCAGAAGTCAGGCCGCCTGAGCGACGATTCACGCGAACTGCTGGCGCGCTGCGGGATCAAAATCAACTTACAGCAACAGCGCCTGATCGCGTTCGCAGAAAATATGCCGATTGATATCCTGCGCGTACGCGATGACGATATCCCCGGTCTGGTTATGGATGGTGTGGTCGATCTAGGCATCATCGGCGAAAACGTGCTGGAAGAAGAGCTGTTAAACCGTCGTGCACAGGGCGAAGATCCGCGTTACTTCACGCTGCGCCGTCTGGATTTCGGCGGCTGCCGCCTGTCGCTGGCGATGCCGCTGGATGAAGCCTATACCGGCCCTGAATGTCTGCAAAACAAACGTATTGCCACCTCTTACCCTCACCTGCTCAAACAATATCTCGACAGACAATCCGTCAATTTCAAATCCTGCCTGCTCAACGGTTCCGTCGAAGTGGCTCCACGCGCTGGTCTGGCCGATGCCATCTGCGATCTGGTATCAACCGGTGCTACGCTGGAAGCTAACGGCCTGCGTGAAGTGGAAGTCATTTACCGTTCTAAGGCCAGCCTGATTCAACGTGACGGTGAGATGCCTGCGGAGAAACAACAGTTAATCGATAAACTGCTGACCCGTATGCAAGGCGTGATTCAGGCGCGTGAATCAAAATACATCATGCTGCACGCACCAAGCGAGCGCCTGGATGAAATCATCGCCCTGTTACCGGGTGCGGAGCGCCCAACCATTCTGCCGCTGGCTGGCGATCAACGTCGCGTTGCCATGCACATGGTCAGCAGCGAAACGCTGTTTTGGGAAACGATGGAAAAACTGAAATCGTTGGGTGCCAGCTCCATTCTGGTTCTGCCTATTGAAAAAATGATGGAGTGATGGCGATGGCTGACAACACCAAAAGCACTGGCAGCTTCAGCACGCTCGTTGACTGGC
Source organism: Pectobacterium actinidiae (assembly GCF_000803315.1). Lineage (NCBI taxonomy): Bacteria > Pseudomonadati > Pseudomonadota > Gammaproteobacteria > Enterobacterales > Pectobacteriaceae > Pectobacterium > Pectobacterium actinidiae. The sequence goes on along the minus strand of NZ_JRMH01000001.1, from coordinate 1,921,307 downwards.
AGCGCTGTTCAGCAGAAGAGCAGCGTCAGCTACTGACTCGACCCGCGATTTCCGCGTCAGACCGCATTACCCACATCGTGAGCGATATTCTGGCAAACGTAAAAAGTCGTGGTGATAGCGCATTACGCGACTACAGCGCACAGTTTGACAAGGTTCAGGTCAATGCGATTCGAGTGACCGAGGCCGAGATTGCCGCCGCCTCCGCCCGTTTGGGCGATGAGGTCAAACAGGCGATGGCGATCGCCGTGCGTAATATCGAGACATTCCACAACGCGCAAAAGCTGCCGATTGTCGATATCGAAACGCAACCGGGCGTACGTTGCCAGCAGCTCACTCGCCCTATCGCAACGGTCGGCCTGTATATTCCCGGGGGCTCAGCGCCACTGCCATCCACCGTGCTGATGCTGGGCACACCTTCGCGCATCGCAGGCTGTGGTCGCGTAGTGCTGTGCTCACCGCCACCGATTGCCGATGAAATTCTGTATGCCGCACAGCTGTGTGGCATTAAAGAAGTCTTTCAGCTCGGTGGCGCGCAAGCGATTGCCGCGATGGCATTTGGCACCGAGAGCGTGCCCAAAGTGGATAAAATCTTTGGTCCTGGCAACGCGTACGTCACGGAAGCCAAGCGTCAGGTTAGTCAGCAGCTCGATGGCGCGGCCATTGATATGCCAGCAGGGCCATCAGAAGTATTAGTGATCGCCGACAGCGGCGCGACGCCCGCGTTTGTCGCCTCCGATCTGTTGTCGCAGGCAGAGCACGGCCCGGATTCTCAGGTCATCCTGCTCACGCCCGACGCAGCAATGGCCAAAGCCGTGGCGGACGCCGTTGAAGAGCAGCTCGCGCAATTGTCCCGTGCAGACATCGCGCGTCAGGCACTTGCCAGTAGCCGCGTCATCGTCGCACGTGATTTAACCCAGTGTGTCGAAATCAGCAATCAGTATGGCCCAGAGCACCTGATCATCCAAACGCGCGACGCTGAATCACTGGTTGATAGCATTACCAGCGCGGGTTCAGTTTTCCTTGGTGACTGGTCGCCGGAATCCGCTGGTGACTACGCCTCCGGCACCAACCACGTTCTGCCGACCTATGGCTATACCTCAACGTATTCAAGTCTGGGACTGGCTGATTTTCAGAAGCGCATGACCGTACAGCAGCTCACGCCGCAGGGGTTACTGCAACTGGCACCAACGATAGAAATATTGGCACAGGCCGAACAGCTGACCGCCCACAAAAACGCCGTTACCCTGCGTGTCGCAGCACTGAAGGAGCAAGCATGAGCAGCATTGAACAACTGGCACGCGCCAACGTCCGTGCATTGACACCCTATATGTCTGCCCGTCGTTTGGGCGGCAACGGTGATGTCTGGCTGAATGCCAATGAATATCCTCAAGCGCCTGAATATCAGTTAACGTTACAGACGCTGAACCGCTATCCAGAATGCCAACCCGTCACGGTGATCAACCGTTACGCCGAGTATGCTGGTGTAACACCGGAGCAGGTTCTGGTCAGCCGCGGTGCCGATGAAGGTATCGAGCTGCTAATCCGCGCGTTCTGCGAACCGGGGAAAGACGCCATCCTGTTTTGTCCACCGACCTACGGCATGTACGCCGTCAGCGCCGAGACGTTTGGCGTGGAACGCCGCACCGTAGCAAGCACAGCAGACTGGCAGTTGGATCTCGACGCGATTGAAGCGCAGTTGGACGGCACCAAAGTCATTTACGTGTGTAGCCCGAACAACCCGACCGGCAACCTGATTGCACGGGAAGATTTACGCCAATTACTCACGCTGGCACAGGGAAAAGCGCTGGTCGTTATCGATGAGGCCTACATTGAATTCTGTCCGCAGGCGACCACCTCAGTCTGGTTGGACGAATTCCCACATTTGGTGATTCTACGGACCTTGTCCAAAGCCTTCTCACTCGCTGGATTGCGCTGTGGTTTCACGCTAGCGAACCCTGAGGTCATTCAGTTTCTGCTGAAGGTCATTGCTCCTTATCCGCTGTCCACTCCCGTAGCGGATATCGCGGCGCAGGCGCTGAGTCACGAAGGGATCGCCAAAATGAAGGCGAATGTTGAGGAAATTACGTCCGCTCGTCGCTGGTTGAGCGAAGCTTTAAAAGACATTCCCTGCATTGAGGAAATTTTCCCCAGCGAGAGTAACTATTTGCTGGTGCGCTTTACCGCCTCCCCTTCTGTATTTAAAACCCTGTGGGATCAAGGCATTATTCTGCGTGACCAAAATAAGCAACCTAGCCTAGCAGGCTGTTTGCGTATTACGATCGGCAACCGCTACGAATGTGAACGCGTTGTTGCTGCATTACAATCATTGCCAGGCATCAACGCTTAATTTTAAGGAGCTCACGTGAGCCAGAAATACCTCTTTATCGACCGTGACGGAACATTGATTGCTGAACCGCCCGAGGATTTTCAGGTTGACCGTCTGGATAAACTGGCGCTGGAACCCGATGTCATTCCCTCACTGCTGGCGCTGCAAAAAGCCGGTTATACGCTGGTGATGATCACGAATCAGGATGGGTTAGGAACCAATAGTTTTCCACAGGAAACCTTCGATCCACCGCACAACCTGATGATGCAGATTCTGACATCGCAGGGCATCCGTTTTGAGCAAGTGCTGATCTGCCCGCATTTACCTGCTGATAACTGCACCTGTCGCAAACCCAAGACCGAGCTGGTGACGGCCTATTTGAACAACGGTTTGATGGATGTGGCGAATAGCTACGTTATCGGCGACCGGCAGACCGATATCCAACTGGCGCAGAACATGGGAATAACCGGCCTGCTCTATCAGCGTGGCGGACTAAACTGGCAAGCGATTACCAACCAGTTAACTAAGCGTGACCGCCATGCGCACGTCAACCGCGTCACGCGTGAAACTGCGATTGATGTGAACGTCTGGCTTGATCAGGAAGGCGGCAGCAAAATCAATACTGGCGTCGGCTTCTTCGATCATATGCTGGATCAAATCGCCACCCACGGCGGCTTCCGCATGAAAATTGAAGTGAAAGGCGATCTGTACATCGACGATCACCACACGGTTGAAGATACCGGTTTGGCGCTGGGCGAAGCCCTAAATAAAGCGCTGGGCGACAAACGCGGCATTGGCCGCTTTGGCTTTGTTCTACCGATGGATGAGTGTCTGGCACGCTGTGCGCTGGATATTTCCGGGCGTCCGCATCTGGAATACAAAGCGGAGTTCAGCTACCAGCGCGTGGGCGACCTGAGTACAGAAATGGTCGAACACTTCTTCCGTTCACTGTCTTATTCCATGGCCTGTACGCTGCACCTGAAAACCAAGGGACGTAACGATCATCACCGTGTGGAAAGCCTGTTCAAAGTTTTCGGGCGCACGCTGCGTCAGGCCATTCGCGTCGAGGGTGATACGCTGCCGAGCTCGAAAGGAGTGCTCTAATGAAGGTCGTCATTCTTGATACTGGTTGCGCTAACCTTTCTTCGGTGACCTATGCCGTGCAGCGGTTGGGGTATACGCCAGTTGTAAGCCGCGAGGCCGAGATTGTCCTGCAAGCGGACAAGCTGTTTCTGCCGGGCGTTGGTACCGCGCAAGCCGCGATGAATCAACTGGAAGAGCGCGAGCTGATTGCGTTGATCAAAGCTTGTACTCAACCTGTTCTCGGTATTTGTCTCGGCATGCAGTTATTGGGCACAAACAGCGACGAAAATGGCGGCATTCCCACGCTCGGGATTGTCGATTCGCCTGTGAAAAAGATGGTTGACCACGGCTTACCGCTGCCGCATATGGGCTGGAATCAAGTCATTCCGAAGGCCGGACATCGTTTGTTCCGCGATATCGATGAAGGTGCCTATTTCTATTTCGTTCACAGCTATGCCATGCCTGTCTGCGAAAACACGATTGCCCAAGCCAATTACGGCGAAGCCTTCACCGCTGCGCTGGAAAAAGATAATTTCTTTGGCGTGCAGTTCCACCCTGAGCGTTCGGGTGCGGCGGGCGCGCAACTGCTGAAAAACTTTCTGGAGATGTAGAGCGTCATGATTATTCCCGCATTAGATCTGATTGATGGACAGGTTGTCCGTCTGCATCAGGGTGATTATGGCCAACAGCGCCAGTACGGTAGCGATCCGCTTCCCCGCTTGCAGGATTACCAGCAACAAGGCGCAGGTGTGTTGCATTTGGTCGATTTGACTGGTGCCAAAGATCCCTCAGCCCGCCAGATCCCCCTGCTAACCACGCTGTTGGCTGGCGTTAGCGTCCCCGTTCAGATTGGCGGCGGTATCCGCACCGAACAGGACGTGGAAGCGTTATTAAAAGCTGGTGCCAGCCGTGTCGTCATCGGCTCCACCGCCGTCAAACAGCCGGAACTCGTTCAGCAATGGTTCACCCGCTATGGCGCAGAAGCGCTTGTTCTGGCGTTGGACGTGCGCATCGACGCTAACGGCACGAAGTTCGTCGCCATCAGTGGCTGGCAGGAAAACTCCGACGCCACGCTTGAACAAGTCGTCGAACAATATCTGCCGTTTGGTCTGAAACATGTGTTGTGCACTGACATTTCACGTGACGGTACGCTGAGCGGCTCCAACGTCGAACTCTATCGTGAAATCAGCCAGCGCTACCCACAGATTGCCTTTCAGGCATCCGGCGGCATCGGCAACCTGACGGATATCGCCAATTTGCGCGGCAGCGGTGTGCAGGGCGTGATCGTGGGTCGTGCGCTGCTGGAAGGTAAATTCAACGTCGTGGAGGCTATTTCATGCTGGCAAAACGGATAATCCCCTGCCTGGACGTGCGTAACGGTCAGGTCGTGAAAGGTGTACAGTTCCGCAACCACGAAATCATCGGTGACATTGTGCCGCTGGCGCAGCGCTACGCGCAGGAAGGGGCCGATGAGCTGGTTTTTTATGATATCACCGCCTCTTCCGATGGCCGTGTAGTCGATAAAAGCTGGGTATCTCGCGTTGCTGAAGTCATCGACATTCCTTTCTGCGTGGCAGGCGGTATTAAAAGCGTGGAAGAAGCAGGTCAAATCCTCTCTTTCGGCGCAGATAAAATCTCCATCAATTCACCAGCGCTGGCCGACCCAGAGCTGATTACCCGACTGGCTGACCGCTATGGCGTGCAGTGCATCGTTGTCGGAATTGATACCTGGCACGATGCCGCGACGGGCCGCTACCATGTCAACCAATACACGGGTGATGAAGCGCGAACCAAGGTCACCACCTGGGAAACGCTGGATTGGGTTGAAGAGGTACAGAAGCGCGGTGCGGGTGAGATTGTCCTGAATATGATGAATCAGGACGGCGTGCGCAACGGCTATGATTTACACCAGTTAAATCTGGTGCGTGATGTCTGTCATGTCCCGCTTATTGCTTCCGGCGGCGCAGGCACCATGGAGCATTTTCTGGATGCGTTCCAAACCGCCCACGTTGATGGCGCGCTGGCTGCATCGGTGTTTCACAAGCAAATTATTAATATTGGCGAGCTGAAACAATATCTTAAGCAACAGGGTGTGGAGATTCGAGTGTGTTAAGCGAAAGGTTCTTTTTAAACGACGAACAACGAAACCAGCTCGATTGGGAAAAAACGGACGGCATGCTGCCCGTTGTCGTGCAACATGCGGTATCTGGTGAAGTGTTGATGCTGGGCTACATGAATCAGGATGCTTTGCAAGCCACGGAAGAAAGCGGCAAAGTGACGTTTTTCTCGCGGACTAAGCAACGGTTGTGGACGAAAGGTGAATCTTCCGGCCATTTCCTGAATGTCGTCTCTATCACGCCGGATTGCGATAATGACACGCTGCTGATTCTGGTTAACCCAATCGGGCCAACCTGTCACCTTGGCACCAGTAGCTGCTTCTCGCCTGCTGCCAGCGACTGGACGTTCCTCTATCAGTTGGAACAACTGCTAGCCGAGCGTAAGCATGCTGACCCGGATAGCTCTTATACTGCGCGTCTGTATGCCAGCGGCACCAAGCGCATTGCTCAGAAGGTCGGTGAAGAAGGATTGGAAGCGGCATTAGCCGCCACGGTGCATGACCGCGAAGAATTGACCAACGAAGCCGCGGATTTAATGTACCACCTGCTGGTGCTGTTGCAGGATCAGGATTTAGATCTGGCGACTATCATCAATCGCCTGAAAGAACGTCATAATAAGTAAGCCTGTTCCCCGCGTTATCGATCGCTGATAACGCGGAATAGCCTACACGGTGTCAGATAACCGCGTCATATCGACGGAAGACGAAGAGGATGCTGGTTATAAATGTAAAAAAGCACCCAAGATGGGTGCTTTTATAAGGCTGGTATTTAGGACTAATGATTAGCCGTAAATATTAGCGCGGTCGCGTAGTTCCTTACCTGGCTTAAAGTGAGGGACGTACTTACCTTCCAACTCAACTTTGTCACCCGTTTTTGGATTACGACCTACACGCGGTGCACGGTAGTGAAGTGAAAAACTGCCAAACCCACGGATTTCAATACGGTCGCCTTCGGCTAGCGTAGAAGCCATTTGTTCGAGCATTTCTTTCACTGCATCCTCAACCACTTTGGCTGGGATATGAGATTGCTGTCCAGCAAGCCTTTCAATAAGTTCAGACTTGGTCATAGCTCCTCCAAGTGCGGTTATCAATAACCAGGATAACTGACTACCGTTACAAGAATGAGCAACTTGCGTTGCTCATTCTACCGTTGTGATTACTCGCCTTTAGCTGCTTTGAACGCTTCTGCCATCGCGCTGGAGAAATTGTTTTCTTCCGGCTTGTTGTTAACAGTTGCGATTGCATCTTTCTCGTCAGCTTCATCTTTCGCACGAACAGACAGGCTAACAACGCGGTTTTTACGATCAACACCAGTGTATTTCGCTTCAACGCTGTCGCCAACGTTCAGTACCAGCGTTGCGTCTTCAATGCGATCGCGAGAGGCTTCAGAAGCACGCAGATAGCCTTCTACGCCGTCTGCTAATTCAACTGTAGCACCTTTGGCGTCAACTGCTGTAACTTTACCAGTAACAATAGCACCTTTCTTGTTAACAGACAGGTAGTTATTGAATGGATCTTCAGCCAGTTGTTTCACACCCAGAGAGATACGCTCGCGCTCTGCATCAACCTGCAGAACAACAGCGGCGATTTCATCACCTTTCTTGTATTCGCGAACGGCTTCTTCGCCAGCCACGTTCCAGGAAATGTCGGACAGGTGCACCAGACCGTCGATGCCGCCGTCCAGACCGATGAAGATACCGAAGTCAGTGATAGACTTGATTTTACCTTCAACGCGGTCGCCCTTGTTGTGGGTTTCTGCGAACAGCTGCCATGGGTTAGATTTGCACTGTTTCAGGCCCAGAGAGATACGACGACGTTCTTCGTCGATGTCCAGAACCATCACTTCCACTACGTCGCCAACGTTAACAACTTTGGACGGGTGGATGTTTTTGTTGGTCCAATCCATTTCAGAAACGTGTACCAGACCTTCAACGCCTTCTTCGATTTCAACGAAGCAACCGTAGTCAGTCAGGTTAGTCACGCGACCAGTCAGACGCGTGCTTTCTGGGTAACGCTTAGCGATAGCAACCCATGGATCTTCGCCCAGCTGTTTCAGGCCCAGAGATACACGAGTACGCTCGCGGTCGAACTTCAGCACTTTAACAGTGATTTCGTCGCCCACATTGACGATTTCGCTTGGGTGTTTAACACGTTTCCAAGCCATATCAGTGATATGCAGCAGGCCATCAACGCCGCCCAGATCAACGAATGCACCGTAGTCAGTAAGGTTCTTAACGATACCTTTGACTTCCATGCCTTCCTGCAGGTTTTCCAGCAGTTGATCGCGCTCAGCGCTGTTTTCAGATTCGATAACTGCACGGCGGGAAACAACAACGTTGTTGCGTTTCTGATCCAGCTTGATAACTTTGAACTCAAGCTCTTTGCCTTCCAGATGCAGCGTGTCGCGAACCGGACGAACGTCTACCAGAGAACCTGGCAGGAACGCACGAATGCCGTTCAGCTCAACAGTGAAACCGCCTTTAACTTTACCGTTGATAATACCGGTAACCGTTGCAGCTTCTTCGTAGGCTTTTTCCAGCGTCAGCCATGCTTCATGACGTTTAGCTTTTTCGCGAGAAAGCAGCGTTTCACCGAAGCCATCTTCGATAGCGTCCAGAGCAACGTCAACTTCATCACCAACCTGAATTTCCAGTTCGCCCTGTGCGTTCTTGAATTGCTCTACCGGAATGGCAGATTCAGATTTCAGACCGGCGTCAACCAGTACGACATCTTTGTCAATAGCAACAACAACACCGCGTACGATGGAACCAGGACGGGTTTCGATTTCTTTCAGGGATTCTTCAAAGAGTTGAGCAAAAGATTCAGTCATGTTGATAATCTTAAGGGTTTCATTTTAACGTCCATCTGGCATCCTGCTCGATGGGGTTGTTTAACATGCCTCGCTGTGCATCCTTACAGCGAGGTAAAAATTCAGTTTTTTGTGATTACGCTAAAATTTCGCGGGCATAAGCCAACGCGCGCGCTATCACTTCATCGATTGTCATTTCCGTTGAATCCAGCACCAATGCATCGGCAGCAGGCACTAACGGCGCAACGGGGCGGTTGCGATCGCGCTCATCCCGTTCTTTTATCTCAGACAAAAGACGTTCAAAGTTAACATTAAAGCCCTTCCCCTGCAACTGTAGCATGCGACGTTGTGCACGTTCTTGCGCGCTGGCATCCAGGAAAATCTTCACCGGTGCATCAGGAAAGACCACCGTTCCCATATCACGGCCATCGGCAATTAGCCCAGGAGCCTCACGGAAAGCGCGCTGCCGACGTAACAAAGCTTCACGAACGCGAGGGAAAGCCGCAGCCTGAGACGCCGTATTGCCTACCGCTTCGGTACGAATTTCATGGCTAACGTCTTCACCTTCCAGAATGACTTTCAACTGCCCGTCTTCTGCGACAAAGCGCACATCAAGATGAGAAGCCAGTGGAACCAGCGCGTCTTCCGAGCTGATATCCACATGATGGTGCAATGCTGCCAGAGCCAAAACACGATAGATAGCCCCCGAGTCCAGCAGATTCCATTGTAAAGCCTCAGCCAATGCCTTACACAAGGTACCTTTGCCTGCGCCACTCGGTCCGTCAACCGTAATTACCGGTGCCATCACCGTCATTTCTCTCTCCTTAATACTGGGAAGTTCCGCTTATGCCGTTTTATGGCATCACGGAACCTCATTATACGCATCAATGCAGAGAAAGGTTACCCCAATGCCAGAATGGTGGGAAAAATAAGGCATTCTCTGAATGCGTTACGCAATTTCAGAAGAAAAGTTGAGCGAACCTTGGGAAAACTTGATAGCAAAAAAGGCACGAAAAACGTGCCTTAGAAGAGAGAAATCAAGCCAGCTCGCTGAGACGCGCCAGCTGTTCAAAGTAGTCAGGGAAGGTTTTAGCTGTACATTTCGGATCCAGAATCGTGACAGGGGTATCCGATAGCGCCACTAGCGAGAAACACATCGCCATACGGTGATCGTTGTACGTACCGATTTCTGCCGCTTTCAGCGTGGTCGGCGGCGTAATGCGAATGTAATCGTTACCCTCTTCCACCTCCGCACCAACTTTACGCAGCTCAATCGCCATTGCCGCCAGACGATCGGTCTCTTTCACGCGCCAGTTATAGATATTACGCAACGTGGTCGTACCGCCCTGAGCGAAAAGTGCCGCCGTCGCGATTGTCATTGCCGCATCAGGAATGTGGTTCATATCCATGTCGATCGCGTGCAGTTCACCGCGTTCACATTCGATATAATCCTCACCCCAGCGAACGATCGCGCCCATCTTTTCCAAGACATCAGCGAAGCGGATATCGCCCTGTACGCTGTTACGGCCTACGCCAGTGACGCGTACAACGCCACCTTTAATCGCCGCGGCGGCCAGAAAGTAAGAGGCCGATGACGCATCGCCTTCCACCAGATAATCACCCGGTGAGCGATACCGCTGGCGACCTGCCACGACGAATCGCTGATAGTTTTCATGACGTACTTCAATACCAAACGCTTTCATCATATGCAGCGTGATATCGATATACGGTTTGGATACCAGATCGCCCTGAATGCTGATTTGCGTATCCTGCATAGCCAAAGGCGCAGTCATCAACAGCGCGGTCAGGAACTGGCTTGATACGCTGCCATCTACGCTGATGTCACCGCCCTGAAAACCACCGTGAAGACGAAGCGGTGGGTAGTTTTCCTGCTCCAGATAATCAATATTCGCCCCGCCCTGACGCAGTGCATCGACCAGATGTCCGATCGGACGCTCTTTCATCCGCGGCTCGCCCGTCAGTACAATATCGCCATCGGTCAGACACAACGCAGCAGCCAGTGGACGCATCGCTGTCCCTGCATTTCCCAGAAACAGTTCCAGCGGCTGCGATGCCGTAAACGCCCCACCCAGCCCCGTAATCTCACACACGGTCCGGTCAGACGACAGATGATATTCTACGCCCAATGCCGTTAGAGCGGTAAGCATATGGCGAACATCATCACTGTCTAACAGGTTAGTCAGCCGGGTCTTTCCTTCAGCCAGGGCCGCCAGCAAAAGCGCACGGTTAGAGACGCTTTTTGAGCCAGGAAGGTTAAGGGTACCGTTAATCAGTTTGATGGGTTGTAGCGTCAGGGATTCCTGCATGTAAAGCCTATTCTTTCAACGTGGACATAAAAACCCCGGAAAGTCCGGGGCTGATCAAAATGTATCGAGGGGCGGTCTTAATCAACCGTGGCGACGCGCGAAGTCAGACATGAATTCCGTCAGCGCTTTCACGCCTTCCAGCGGCATCGCATTGTAGATAGAAGCACGCATACCGCCCACTACGCGATGGCCTTTCAGCGCGTGCAGACCCGCAGCAACGGATTCTTCCAGGAAGACTTTATCCAGCGCAGAGTCCGCCAGCAGGAACGGCACATTCATGCGAGAACGGTTCGCTACGGCGACGTCATTACGATAGAAATCGTTACCGTCAATCGCGCTATACAGCAGGTCAGCTTTTTCCTGGTTACGTTTTTCCATTTCAGCCAGACCGCCGTTCTCTTTCAGCCATTTGAAGACCATGCCGGACAAGTACCAGGCAAACGTTGGCGGCGTGTTAAACATAGAGTCGTTGTCCGCCAGAACCTGATAATCCAGTATCGATGGCAGCTCACGACGCGCTTTGCCCAGTAAATCGTCACGCACGATAACCAGCGTCAGACCGGCCGGACCGATGTTTTTCTGCGCACCAGCGTAGATCACGCCGTAACGGCTGACATCAATACGGCGAGACAGGATGCTGGAAGAATAGTCGGCGACCACAATTTTATCGCCAAAATCCGGTTCTTCTTCGATTGCAACACCGTCAATGGTTTCATTCGGGCAGTAATGTACAAATGCCGCGTCATCAGACAATGTCCATTCACGCATCGGCTTAATACCACGCAGTTCGCCTACGCGCGTTTTCACGTCAATCACGTTAGGTGTGCAGTATTTCTCTGCTTCATTGATTGCGCTGTGTGCCCAATATCCGCCGTCGATATAGTCGGCCGTTGAGCGTTCGCCCAGAAGATTTAACGGTACTGCCGCAAATTGCGCACGCGCACCACCGTGGCAAAAAAGCACTTTGTAGTTAGAGGGGATTTTCAGCAAATCACGCAGATCTTGTTCGGACTCAGCGGCAACCTGCATAAACTCTTTACTGCGGTGGCTGATTTCCATGACCGATGTGCCCAGACCATTCCAATTACACAACTCCTGTTCAGCACGACGCAGTACTTCAACCGGCAGCATTGCTGGACCGGCGCTAAAATTAAAAATCTGAGTCATTTCCCCTCACCACACCTGAAAAATAGCGGTTCTTTTTATCACCGTTGTTACAAATACCATTTTTATAAACCTGACGATTATAAAAATACCGCTGTTACAAGATAGTAGTTATAACGGAACAGCCGCCATAACCACACTACTTTTACCCTGCTATCGGTTTTATCACTCGTCAATCGCGGCTGCAACGCTTATTGCGCTTTCATTATGCAAAACGGCACGTTACGCAGCCTGTTCTTTTTCACTGTTGCCGATCTGTTATGAATAAATAGAGTCTGAACAGAAAAATCCGTATCATGCCGCTTCCGCTAATCTCGATAAGAGTGAACACCATGACTCAAACGTTTATCCCAGGCAAAGACGCCGCCCTGGAAGATTCCATCGCCCGTTTTCAACAACAGCTCCAGGACCTGGGGTTTAACATCGAAGAAGCGTCATGGCTGAACCCGGTGCCAAACGTCTGGTCTGTCCATATTCGAGACCGTGATTGCCCACTCTGCTTCACTAACGGTAAAGGCGCCAGTAAGAAAGCGGCACTGGCCTCTGCGTTAGGTGAGTATTTCGAGCGTCTGTCCACCAACTATTTCTTTGCTGACTTCTATCTCGGCAAAAGCATCGCTAACGGCGATTTCGTCCATTACCCAAATGAAAAATGGTTCCCTATTCCAGAAAATGATGCGCTACCGGAAGGTATTCTGGATGCCCGTCTGCACCAGTTTTACGATCCTGATCAGGAATTGAGCGCTAGCGATTTGATCGATCTGCAATCCGGCAATGCTGACAGAGGCATTTGCGCGCTGCCATTTACTCGTCAGTCCGATCAGCAAACTGTCTATATTCCGATGAACATCATCGGTAACCTGTACGTTTCTAACGGGATGTCCGCAGGTAACACCGCCAACGAAGCCCGCGTTCAGGGGCTATCTGAAGTGTTTGAGCGCAGCATCAAAAACCGCATCATCGCTGAATCCATCAGTCTGCCGGAAATTCCGCAAGAGGTGCTAAACCGTTATCCAGGTGTGGTCGAAGCGATTGCAACGCTGGAAAAAGAAGGTTTCCCGATTTTCTCTTACGATGCCTCACTGGGCGGGAAATATCCGGTTATCTGCGTGGTGCTGTTTAACCCCGCGAATGGCACCTGTTTTGCCTCGTTCGGCGCGCACCCTGATTTCGGCGTGGCACTGGAGCGTACCGTTACCGAACTGCTGCAAGGCCGTGGATTGAAAGATCTGGACGTGTTCACCCCACCAACATTCGATGATGAGGAAGTTGCCGAGCACGCTAATCTGGAAACCCACTTTATCGATTCCAGCGGCCTGATCTCCTGGGATATGTTCAAGAAGCAAGCGGATTATGAATTTGCAGATTGGAGCTTTAAAGGATCGACGGAAGAAGAATTTGCTACCTTGATGGCGATTTTCAAGCAGGAAGATAAAGAAGTCTACATTGCTGACTATGAGCATCTGGCTGTTTATGCCTGCCGCATCATCGTACCGGGAATGTCGGACATCTACCCTGCTGACGATCTGTTGTTAGCCAATAACAGCATGGGCGCTCATCTGCGTGACACGCTGCTGGCGCTACCTGACAGCAAATGGGAAAAAGAAGACTATCTGACTCTGTTGCAACAGTTGGATGACGAAGGGCTGGATGATTTCACTCGCGTACGTGAGCTGCTGGGTATTGCCACTGGCAAAGATAATGGCTGGTTCACGCTGCGCGTTGGCGAATTGAAAGCGATGCTGGCTCTGGCTGGTGGCGATCTGGATCAGGCGCTGACCTGGACAGAGTGGACACAAGATTTCAACGGCTCCGTCTTTACGGCACAGCGCAGCAATTATTACCGTTGCCTGCAAACTCTATTGTTACTGGCGCAAGAACCTGAGCGCGACCCAGCAGAATATTATGACGCCTTTACCAAAATGTACGGCAGCGAGACGGTCGATGCCGCCAGCGCCGCCATTGCTGGTGAAGCGTGCTTCTATGGTCTGTTTGCCGTGGATGACACCTTTAACGCTTTACCTGCGCACCAGTCACTGCTTGCTGCCTATGAAAAACTGCAACAGGCGAAACGTCGTTATTGGCAGGCAAAATAACGTCAGAGTGATGCCGTCAGAACGTATCTTATATCGATGAGTGCGATCTAGTACAAATAACAATCGACAAATAGCCCTTTATTTTAAAGGGCTATTTTATTATCCAGAGGGCAATATTTATTATTCGTAATGCATAATCAGAACATTGTTATTGAATAGTGAATTTTTAATTAAATTACCTCGACAAGGTGGTACTGAAATTCTACAAAACATGATTTTTTTTAACGCTAAATCGGTAGGTTTAACGTCTGTCATTCAAATCTTTTCGCAAAATTTAAAATATTTTTTTATTATAAAATTCAATTAATTAACCATGAAATCCCCGTATCCCACCCTGCTTGCTAACCTGTTAATTTCTTGCAATATGATCCACGTCAAATTTTACCGTATACTGCTTTGTTAGTATCTCAACGCTGATAATTTTTAAGAGAGAGTTAGTGTGAAAGCTGACAACCCCTTTACTCTATTACTCCCGGCCGCTATGGCAAAAGTTGCTGAAGACGCCGGAGTCTATAAAGCTACAAAACAACCGTGTACGACGTTTTATTTAGCGATCACTGCGGGTGTGTTTATTTCGATCGCCTTCGTCTTTTATATTACGGCTACCACTGGAACCGCGACGATTCCTTTCGGCATCGCGAAATTGATCGGTGGTATCTGTTTCTCCCTTGGCCTCATGTTGGTTGTCGTCTGCGGTGCAGACTTATTTACCTCAACCGTTCTTATCGTGATTGCCAAAGCCAGTGGACGTATTACCTGGAAGCAACTAGCCTATAATTGGGCAAATGTCTATGTCGGCAACCTGATTGGTGCACTCTTCTTCGTTGGGCTTATCTGGTTCTCGGGAGAGCATATGGTCGCAAACGGTGCGTGGGGCCTCAACGTCCTGCAAACGGCAGAACACAAACTTGAACACACGTTCGTTGAAGCGTTGTGTCTGGGGATTCTCGCCAACCTGCTGGTTTGTCTGGCCGTGTGGATGAGCTATTCCGGCCGTACGCTTACCGACAAAATGTTTGCCATGATTTTGCCTGTCGCCATGTTTGTTTCCAGCGGCTTTGAACACAGTATCGCCAACATGTTCATGATACCTATGGGCATCGTTATCAAAAATTTTGCGGCTCCAGAATTCTGGAATGCGATAGGTATGGTGCCGTCTCAGTTTGAACATTTAACCGTTAGCCACTTTATTACCGATAACCTGATTCCCGTCACCCTAGGGAACATCATCGGAGGCGGCGTCATGGTCGGTTTGACATATTGGGTAATTTATTTGCGCGGTGGAGACAAGCACCACTAAGGTGCAATCGGCCGCAACGTCGGATTTTAAGAAATCCATATCAAAGGTAGGTGTAAAATGACCGAGCTGAATGAAAAATTGGCCAATGCATGGCAAGGCTTTAGCAAAGGTGAATGGCAGGATAACGTCAACGTACGTGACTTTATCCAGAAAAACTACACACCGTATGAAGGTGACGAGTCTTTCCTGGCTGGCGCAACCACCGCGACTTCTGCCCTGTGGGACAGCGTCATGGAAGGCATCAAACAGGAAAACCGTACTCACGCGCCTGTTGATTTTGATACCAATGTTGCTGCAACTATCACGTCTCACGACGCGGGATACATCAACAAAGGTCTGGAAAAAATCGTTGGTCTTCAAACTGATGCTCCGCTGAAACGTGCGTTAATTCCGTTCGGCGGCATCAAAATGGTTGAAGGTTCATGCAAAGTTTACGGTCGTGAACTGGATCCTCAACTGAAAAAAATCTTCACTGAATACCGCAAAACGCACAACCAGGGCGTGTTCGATGTTTATACCCCAGACATCCTGCGTTGTCGTAAATCAGGCGTTCTGACTGGTCTGCCAGATGCCTATGGCCGTGGCCGTATCATCGGTGACTACCGTCGCGTTGCGCTGTACGGTATCGACTTCCTGATGAAAGACAAATTTGCTCAGTTCACTTCTCTGCAATCCAAACTGGAAAACGGCGAAGACCTGGAAGCAACCATTCGTCTGCGTGAAGAAATTGCCGATCAGCATCATGCACTGAGCCAAATTAAAGAAATGGCTGCTAAATATGGCTGTGACATTTCTGGCCCAGCAACGACAGCTCAGGAAGCCGTGCAGTGGACTTACTTCGGCTATCTGGCTGCGGTGAAATCACAGAATGGTGCGGCAATGTCCTTCGGACGTGTCTCCACCTTCCTGGACATCTACCTTGAGCGCGATCTGGCAGCCGGTAAAATCACTGAGGAAGACGCTCAGGAAATGATTGACCACCTGGTCATGAAACTGCGTATGGTACGTTTCCTGCGTACGCCTGAGTATGATGAGCTGTTCTCTGGTGACCCAATCTGGGCAACAGAATCTCTGGCGGGTATGGGTCTGGATGGTCGTACTCTGGTGAGCAAAACCAGCTTCCGCTTCCTGAACACCCTGTACACCATGGGGCCGTCTCCAGAGCCAAACATGACCATTCTATGGTCTGAAAAACTGCCACAAAGCTTTAAAAACTATGCGGCTAAAGTCTCCATCGATACCTCTTCTCTGCAATACGAGAATGACGATCTGATGCGTCCTGACTTTAACAACGATGACTACGCAATTGCTTGTTGCGTCAGCCCGATGATCGTTGGCAAACAAATGCAGTTCTTCGGAGCCCGTGCAAACCTGGCGAAAACCATGCTGTACGCGATTAACGGCGGCGTGGACGAAAAACTGAAAATGCAAGTTGGTCCGAAATCAGAACCGATCAAAGGCGACGTTCTGAACTTCGACGAAGTGATGGATCGTATGGATCACTTCATGGATTGGCTGGCTAAACAATACGTCACCGCTCTGAACATCATTCACTACATGCATGACAAATACAGCTACGAAGCGTCGCTGATGGCACTGCATGACCGTGACGTGTTCCGTACGATGGCGTGTGGTATCGCTGGTCTGTCTGTTGCTGCTGACTCCCTGTCTGCCATCAAATATGCCAAAGTTAAACCGATTCGTGATGAAGATGGCCTGGCTATCGACTTTGATATCGAAGGTGAATATCCGCAATTCGGTAACAACGATTCTCGCGTAGATGAACTGGCTTGTGACCTGGTTGAACGTTTCATGAAGAAAATTCAGAAACTGAATACCTACCGTGGCGCAACACCAACTCAGTCTGTTCTGACCATCACCTCTAACGTGGTTTATGGTAAGAAAACCGGTAACACGCCAGACGGTCGTCGCGCAGGCGCGCCATTCGGACCAGGTGCTAACCCAATGCACGGTCGTGACCAGAAAGGCGCGGTTGCTTCCCTAACTTCTGTTGCCAAACTGCCGTTTGCTTACGCGAAAGATGGTATTTCTTATACCTTCTCCATCGTTCCTAACGCGTTGGGCAAAGACGATAACGTGCGTAAAGCTAACCTTGCCGGCCTGATGGATGGTTATTTCCACCACGAAGCCAGCATCGAAGGCGGTCAGCACCTGAACGTCAACGTCATGAACCGTGAAATGCTGCTTGATGCGATGGAAAACCCGGAAAAATATCCGCAGTTGACTATCCGCGTATCTGGCTACGCAGTGCGTTTCAACTCACTGACGAAAGAACAGCAACAAGACGTCATCACCCGTACTTTCACACAGTCAATGTAATTTCCATGACTGTCTGAAAAGGCGTAAAATAAAGGCTCCACGTCAGTGGGGCCTTTTTCTCACCCTCGCTTGTCGTTCAGATTGTTAACCTGTTTTGCCAGCCCGCTATGTTGCCCTCATCATGTGGATGGCTTGCAAAACAGATTCGACGCAGCATCTGTCACACGGTGTTCTTCTGTCAGAAATCCCTGTCAGAGTGGTACCTGCTTTCTTATGACTGCGCTCATAAAGACCGCTATTGTTCGGTCAAATTTGGAGAAAACCTCGCAATGTCAGTAATCGGTCGCATCCATTCCTTTGAATCCTGTGGCACCGTCGATGGCCCAGGTATCCGTTTCATCATCTTCTTTCAAGGCTGCCTGATGCGCTGCCTGTATTGTCATAACCGTGATACCTGGGATACACACGGCGGTAAGGAAGTGACAGTTGAGGAGCTTATGAAAGAAGTCGTAACCTATCGCCACTTTATGAATGCATCAGGCGGCGGCGTAACGGCATCTGGCGGAGAGGCCATTCTGCAAGCCGAGTTTGTGCGTGACTGGTTCCGTGCCTGTAAGGCTGAAGGCATCAACACCTGTTTGGACACCAATGGGTTCGTTCGTCGTTACGACCCCGTCATTGACGAGCTATTGGACGTCAGCGATTTAGTGATGCTCGATCTGAAGCAAATGAATGACGACATACACCAGAATTTAGTTGGCGTATCCAATCACCGTACTCTGGATTTCGCTCGCTATTTGGCAAAACGCAACCAGCGTACCTGGATTCGTTATGTCGTCGTTCCAGGCTGGTCTGACGATGATGCGTCCGCACACAAGCTGGGCGAATTCACCAAGGATATGACAAACATCGAGAAAATTGAGCTTCTTCCTTATCATGAACTTGGCAAACACAAGTGGATTGCGATGGGTGAAGAGTACAAATTAGACGGTGTTAAACCGCCGAAGGCCGACACGATGGATCGTATTAAATCGATTCTTGAAAGTTACGGTCACAAGGTCATGTACTAACGTCTGACGCTTTCTGGAAAAATAGCGCGCTCATGGCGCGCTATTTTCATTTTGCGAGTAGATATCACCGCAGTGTTAATGCGCGACGCTAAGCCAAATTCCCTGCCGCCTTGATTTTCACCTGCACCGCATTCCCTGGCAGATAAGCCAACGGAATTTCCTGATAGTCGATGATTTCAACGCTGCCCGGCATGGCACCCATCTCTTGTGCAAGAAACCTGGTTTGCTGCTGCAATTCACTTTTTATCTTCTCGCGATCGTTATCAGGCATTTTAACTACGCGCTCGATCTGTGCACCCACCTTCCCTAACGCAACACCAACCGCATTTGCCGCATCAAAATTCTGCGGGCGCATGACCTGACTGACACCAGATAAAACATCAGGCAGTAAAATACTGCCACCGCCCACAAGCACCGCGGGAATTGCCGTGTTTGACGATTTGATCCGATCGATAGCACTTTCCACTTTATCAATCATCTGGCGATAAGCCTGCTGGCAAAGAGCGTTATCCAGTTCGGGCAGCGGAAGAGGAAGCGCCGTAGTCCATCTCTCACGATGAAGTTGCAGCATGATATCGCTAAGCGTTAACGTCTCCCCGCCAAAGCTGATCCCCTGTTCAAGCAGGCGATAGCCGACACTATCCGGCCCAAGGGTGAGTTTCCCATCCTGAGACTGCCGCACGCAGGTTCCACCGCCAATGCCGATAGAAATAATGTCTGGCATTCTGAAATTCGTCCGCACATCACCGACCTCAACGGCGATTGCCGATTCACGCGGGAAGCCATTCACCAACACGCCAATGTCTGTCGTCGTACCGCCGACATCGATAATTAGCGCATTATTCAGTCCCGAAAGGTGGCACGCCCCACGAATCGAGTTTGTTGGCCCACAGGCCATCGTCAAAATGGGATATTGCTTCACCATACTCTCGGACATCAATGTGCCATCATTTTGCCCGAAGAATGGCGTAGCCTTGATACCGTGCCGGACTAGCGCTTGCGTAAAGCCGTTAACAAAGCGGTTCGCGGTGCTTTGCAACGATGCATTCAGGATGGTCGCGTTTTCCCTTTCCAACAATCCAGTGCTGCCTATCCGATGGGATAACGACACAGAAACCTCTGGCAATGCCGCGCTCACCCACTGGGCAACCTGTAGTTCCTGTTCATTATTTACGGGAGAAAATACACCACAGATAGCCACGCTATCGACATGGCCACGCATCTTGTCACAAACTGCCAGCACTTCATTCCGCAGTACAGAATGAATCTCTCGACCATCGAATTCATAGCCGCCATGAATCTGATAGAAATGCTCGCCTAATGTCCTTTGCCACTCGTCATCCCAACCAAACAGCGGCGGGACGCTATCGCTACTTGGCAGGCTAAGGCGCAACATTCCGACGCGATCCAGCCCTTTCCGCTCAACAATGGCATTGGTACATTGGGTTGTCCCCAACATCGCATAGCGAATATGCTGCGGGGCGATGCCAGACTGCGCCAATACTTCCGCAATCACCCGTTCGATGCCGCTGTAGATATCCAGGCTGGTAGGAAATTTGGCCGTCGCGATGCAGTGTAGATCAACATCTAAAATTGCCGCATCCGTGTTGGTGCCGCCGACATCAATCCCGAGTCGGTAATCATTTTTATGTAACATCGGGAAAGCCTCAGCGATTTGCAAGCCGTTCTATCGGCACATACTGCACCGGATAACCGAAATACTCCGGCCCCGCAACGTCAATCCCTTTTGGCGTTCGCCACTTGTCATTGCACGGATAGGCAATCACATCGACTCGCTGCCCATAACGTAAATGTTCCGTGATAATCGGACGTCCGGTTTCACTATCTACTATGGAGATTAAATCAGGCACAACGGCCAGCAGATTATCCTGTGTAGGTTTTTTCACCTGTGATGAGCGATAAGCGAGCAATAACTCATTCTGGAAAAGTACCGTAAACGATTCGCCTCTATCGTTCCCCATGCCATCCAGCACCACGTTACCCCGAGCAAAACCACCGGTTGTGCGTCGTGCTACATCAACAATTTTCCCTGATGCAACAATATGACCATTCAGCACCGTAAGCAGAGACTGCACAGGATGGCTGCCCGACTGGTGAGCCAGACGAAGCATTCTTCCTATATCCCGCGCTAGCGTCAGCGTTCCTTTGATGGCGCTACGCTTAAGCTGACTACCGCGCAGTGGGTAATCACACATGGCGCAGGCTGCTCCCATTTGCTCCACAATTGAGCGGGCCAACCGTTCCGACCACATACCATCAATGGGATTAAGGATGACTGCATTACCTTTCTCATCCGCCAATGTATTCGGAGCAGAGGTTAAATCATCGAGAAAAAAGGTCACCATCTGCGCTTCGGGAAAGGCTCTCCCCATCGCGTCACAATCGATAACAGGTAACCCTTTTGCGGCCGCAACCACTAACGGTATTAACGAATTGATGCCGCCGACTTCGATGGAAAAAGTCCCAACTGCTGACTCAGCGAGATAATTTTCCATTGTTTCAAATGCCAGAAGAATTTGCCGCGGTGAAATGATTTTTTCCACAGAGACTGTCGGTGCCCCCATCGTACTGCATGGGATAAAAAGATCGTTATCTTTTACGTCATCCAAATTGCATAACGTTACAGGCTTCCCGTGGCGCAAAGCATTTTTTGCAATTAGCGATCCCAAATAAGGATCGCCACCGCCGCCAGTACCAAGAATTGAGGCTCCCAGCGCTATGTCATCAATCATTTCAAAATCAATATAGCGAACCATTACTTATCCAATCCCCACTGAGTAACCTAGGGTTTAGAGTGTGGGTGGGAAGACTCCACCAACTGCGGGAACATTTTCCGCATAACGATATACATCACAAGGCTGATTATTATGCCATCCAGCGTAGAAACAGATGTGATCGTAAACAAATCAAAAAAATCTGTAGCGGTTAATAAACTGACAGAACTGCCGCATAACCATGCGATAGATGCACAAATATTCAGTAATGGTGGTTGTGATGCGTCCTGCTTTAGACGCGAAGAGTCAAAAAAGTAATATTCAGCAAGGTAAACCCCTGCAATAGGGGAAATCAGGACACCCAGTAACGACAAAAACTGAGTAAAGTTATTAATCATGCCGTTATAAGCCAGAAGCAGACCAGCAAATGCCATTAACACAACTAATATTGGCCGAGATATTGCTCTGACAACGACAGAGAGGCCTAATGAGGCTGAAATTAAATTAGAACTATTCGTCGTCCATTGCGCGAAAATTAAAATCACAATCGCTGAAACACCGAGTCCTATAGTAAAAAATATTTCGACTAAATCGTCACTACCAACCATATGGGTCAATATGAGTGCGACAAGAATCGTTGCGCTGTTTCCCAGTAAGAACCCCAAACCTGAGCCCAATATGGCATCTTTACGTGTTCTGGAATAACGTGCGATATCAGGCGACATGATACTTGCCGCCACTATCCAGATAGAAACCACGTAAGAAATAGCGCTCCCTAAGCTTATCGGGTTTTTAATGACAACGTCGGTAGGAGAAGAATGACCACTAGCCGCAAGATATATTCCTGAAACAATGAGTATAAGCATTAGCGGAACACTTAATGCGCTTAGTTTCCCTAACGCCCTAACGCCCCAAATGGCCGTTGATGCCATCAGTGCCATACCAAAAAGCAGGATAAAAAAGCGTCCAGGTTCAAGCTGATAATGTGACAGTGCTTTTTGCAGCATCACACCAAAGAAATCGAGTTGAAAGGCAAACCACCCAACCAGTGAAACAGCGGAAAATACGCCAATAACTTTGCCACCTAATCGCCCAAAAACGGAGATACTGAGTAGTGTGGTCGATAATCCACATCCATAACCGACATTCGCACACAAGGCAGCAAGAACACCCAGCAATGCTGATCCAATAAGCGTGGCGCTGACAGCCTGAGAAAATGATAATCCACTACTTAGAAAAGACCCTAGAAACAAGCCAGAAATATCGATCCCTATAGCTAGCCATATCAGGGCAATGACATACCAGCTTTTTCTGGCTTCGGCAGGGACAGGTTCGTATTCGTAATCATAGATTTGCCGCTCCTGTTGTTCTTTTTCAGGCACAGCATTCCCTTGAGACATAATTCCTCCATTAAATAAGCAGCAAATAATTATTGTATCGTTGTGATATTTTATAGAGGTTGTTTGGCAACGTATAGAACAATGGTGTCGTCAGCAAGCTAACGACACCATTATGCTTTTATGAGAGACCCTGATGTGACGCATAAACCACGTTTTTGTGGCGACCACATCAATTAATGTGGCGTAAGAACAAGATAAATGGGTTTCATATCGATTAATACAGATATATTTTGATGTTAACATTCAGATATGTAATGTATGCGAAGGAAATGCTATGCGCTTAGATAAGCTGGAGATCCGCTGGTTAAAGCTTTTTTGTAAAATCGTTGAAAAACAAGGCATTACCAATGCACAAACCGCGACAGGCTTAAGCCAACCCGTCCTAAGTCACTATCTGTCTCGGCTTGAAGATACTCTTGGCCTGGTTTTGTGTGAACGTGGCAGAGGAGGTTTTGCCTTAACAACTGAAGGTGAAGTTGTCTATCAGGAAGCAAAATCTGTCATTTCAACGCTCGATGATTTTGCTAACAGACTAGCCCGTATCAAACATCAACTGATAGGTAAGGTAAAATTAGGCTGTTTGGATAATATCGCCACACACCCCAATAACGTTGTATCTGAAGCAATATCTCATCTTTATGATCAAAGCCCGGAAGTTAATGTCGAAATCGAAATTATGGAATACCTTCCGCTCATGGAACGGTTAAAAAACGGTCATCTCGATGTTGTTCTAAGCGCCCTGCCCGATGACATTCCCGCAGACATTTTTTATCAGCCTGTCTTTGTTGAACACAGCTACTTTTATTCTCTAGCAGAAAATGCTGACATGATCGAACGTGAATGGATGAATGGTGAACTCAATCCTCGCAGGCTGTTAATTGGCGGACACGCCGTTAACGAGATATCTAAACAACTAGGCTCGGTATCAAAGCAAGGTTACCACCAGACCGCCTGGCACCTTGAAGGCAGCCTGTTACTTCTGCTAGCAGGAACGCATATTGGCTTTCTCCCCGACCACTATGCAGCATCTTGGGTGGAAAAAGGGAGGCTTTCAGCAGTTGCTCCAGATCGTTTAAAGCTAACCAGCATATTTTATCTGGTGCGAAACGCAAAACAGCGCCTTAGCCCAGTAGCCGAAGCGCTGTGGAATAACATGGTAGAAGCGGGACAAAGTTCGTTAGCCAGCCTCGATGTCGTTAGCTCAGGCAGCAGCTAATGGCGTTGGATGATGATCGGCTTTTCTGAGCAACAGCATCAGGTAGATCATGGCGACAACCGCGATCAATACAAACAGCAATCGATCGGAGTAACTCTGCATCAATACCGCAGCAACGCTTGGTCCGCAAAGACTGCCAAGCGTATAGCTGAGGAGCAAGGCCTGATTCATCGCGACCAATTCGTCAGGACGCACTTTTTCACATGCCCACGACATGGCAACAGGGTACAGCGTAAAACCAGCGCACCCCAGCAGGAACAGCGACGGTGCCATGGCATAGTGGCTAATACTTAACATCGCAATACAGCCAACAATCACCACAAAAACCAATACCCGCAGAACCAGCAACCGACCATAACGATCGGCCATACGTCCAACAGGCCATTGACCAATAATGCCGGAGCTAATCAACAGCGCCATCCAGTATCCAACCTGCGCATCATTCATTCCCTGATGAGAGAGATAAAGCGGCATCAGGCCATACAACGATCCTAAAATTGCACCGGAAATGATACAGCCGTGCACTCCTAATCGGGCACTACGATACGTCAGCATTTTCCACATATTGACATGCTTTTCTTGTTGCTCTGGCGGCGTAGGGAGACGAGTAAACAGCAGCGGTAATACTGCAAAAATAACTAGCGCGACCATCCACGGCAGCACGTTCAGTACTGCGTCAGGCAATACGCCAAGCAGGAGCTGTCCAACCACGCTACCGAGGTAATAAGCAATCATATAAGCAGCCAGCAGTTGCCCTCTCTGCGTCGGCGTTCCGCTGCATAACAAAGCGCTTTCAACCACGACCCAGATTAATGCACAGCCGATACCGGCAAGAAAACGCCATAACAGCCAACTACTAATATCAGCAGAAATACCGAGGCCAACAATCGCGATCCCAAATAATAAAGCCGCGAAATAATAGCTACGGTTAAACCCATAAAGTTTGATTAGTTTACCCGCTAAAAGCGTTCCGACCAGATTGCCGCCAAAGTAGGATGAACCAACAAGGCCAACCTGCCAGACGGGAAGTGATTGATAACTCAGCCAAAGTGGTACCAGGGTATTTAATACCGAGATACAAACCGTCAGCAGCAAAAGTCCGCAGAGCAATAACAGCACTGGGCGGGAATAAGCAGACATAGCGAAGTGGATAACCAAACAACCGGAGAAGAGTGAGCGCATCATGCCACTGCGTATATAAAAGTCAATCCGGGCAAAAAGTGCTAAAAGTCCTTTCTCAAATGATGGATTGAAAGAATTAATCAACACCAACAGGAAGCCCGCTACGCTAAAAAACAGAAATCCGCTACCCCACTGATTTAAAATCAGTTTTAACTTAAAATTTAAGTAACGCGGATTATTTAAGGGAGAGATACTATTTTTACGATGAAAAAATATTACCGAACCTATGGCGTAAAAAAAGCGCCCTTAGGCGCTTTTTCAGGTCATCAGCGATTAGCCAATAAATTCCAGCCCGCCCATATACGGACGCAGCACTTCAGGAACCTCGATACGGCCATCAGCCTGCTGGTAGTTTTCCAGAACGGCCACCAGTGTACGACCCACTGCCAGACCAGAACCGTTCAACGTGTGAACCAGTCGAGTCTTCTTATCGGACTTACTGCGGCAGCGTGCCTGCATACGGCGCGCCTGGAAATCCCACATGTTTGAGCAGGAAGAGATTTCACGGTACGTGTCCTGCGCCGGCAACCAGACTTCCAGATCGTAAGTTTTGGTGGAACCAAAGCCCATATCCCCCGTGCACAGCAAGACCTTACGATACGGTAATTTCAGCAGTTGCAGCACGGTTTCGGCGTGGGTCGTTAATTCTTCCAGCGCCTGCATGGAATCTTCAGGACGGACGATTTGTACCAGTTCAACCTTGTCAAACTGGTGCATACGAATCAATCCGCGCGTATCACGACCATACGAGCCCGCTTCTGAACGGAAGCACGGCGTGTGTGCAGTCATTTTCAACGGTAAGGATTCTTCATCCAGAATCTCGTCGCGCACCAAATTGGTCAAGGGGACTTCAGCCGTCGGAATCAGCGCATAGCTGCTGCTTTCTGCTTCTTCGCTCAGCGGGGTGGTATGGAACAGATCTTCACCAAATTTAGGCAACTGGCCCGTACCGTATAGCGTGGCGTGGTTTACCAGATAAGGGACATACGCTTCCTGATAACCATGCTGTTGTGTGTGCAAATCCAACATGAATTGGGCAAGCGCACGATGCAGACGGGCAATCTGTCCTTTCATCACGACAAAACGCGCACCGGTTAATTTCACGGCAGCAGCAAAATCCAGTCCGGCAGCCATCTCTCCGAGTTCAACATGATCGCGTACCGGGAAATCATACTTACGCGGCTCACCCCAGCGAGTAACTTCCTGATTCTGCGTATCGTCTTTTCCAAGCGGC
The DNA here is from genome assembly GCF_000803315.1 of Pectobacterium actinidiae. Lineage (NCBI taxonomy): Bacteria > Pseudomonadati > Pseudomonadota > Gammaproteobacteria > Enterobacterales > Pectobacteriaceae > Pectobacterium > Pectobacterium actinidiae. The sequence goes on along the minus strand of NZ_JRMH01000001.1, from coordinate 1,894,969 downwards.
ACAGAGTCATCCGGCAGGTTTGGAATGGTTAACGCCAGATCGCGAATGTCATTCTGCAACTGATCCAGCTCTGCTTTCGCGGCATCCAGTTTTTCGCCTAATGTGTTAACTTCACGACGCAAAGGCTCGATATCTTCACCGCGTGCTTTCGCTGCACCAATCTCTTTCGATCGGGAGTTACGCTCTGCCTGCAGGTTTTCGGTTTCTACCTGCAATACTTTACGACGTTCTTCCTGCTTACGCAGGGTCTCAACATCCAGCTTAAAGCCTCTGCGAGCCAGTAACTTTTCGGCGACTGCGTCTAGCTCATTACGCAGTAAATTGGGATCGAGCATGCTAATCCTGTGCTTATGATTATCAAATGAAATGGTGGCGTACACGGCGCGCTACGCGGCCGGTTTCAGAAAATACCGCAATAACCTTACCGCAACGCTTAGTTCAACGGTAGCGTTTTGTCGGGCTATTTTGATCCTGAGTGGCAAGCCAGGCGAGCTTTTCACCAATTTTACCCTCAAGGCCACGTGAGGTCGGCGCGTAATAGTGCGTATCGGCCATTTCCGGCGGAAAATAGCTCTCACCAGCCGCATAGGCATTGGGTTCATTGTGTGCGTACCGATATTCTGCTCCGAGCCCCATTTCTTTCATCAACCGGGTAGGCGCATTGCGCAAATGCTCGGGAACATCATAATCTGGCTTTTCACGTGCATCCTGCATCGCGGCTTTAAACGCGCTATATACCGCGTTACTTTTAGGAGCACAGGCCAGATAAACAATCGCCTGAGCGATGGCGCGCTCCCCTTCTGCCGGACCAACGCGGGTAAAGCAATCCCAGGCGGAGATCGCCACTTGCATCGCACGCGGATCCGCATTACCGACGTCTTCCGACGCAATCGCCAACAGCCGTCGGGCAACATACAGCGGATCGCCGCCAGCGGTGATGATTCTCGCGTACCAATAAAGCGCCGCATCAGGCGCAGAGCCTCTTACCGATTTATGTAACGCTGAAATCAGGTCGTAATAGCGATCGCCTTTGTTATCAAAGCGAGCACTACGCTCGCCAGCAATTTCGTTGAGGAGTGCTGGCGTCAGGACACGCATGCCCTGCGCGTCAATTTCCGCCATGTCCGCCATCATTTCGAGACTATTCAGTGCACGCCTGGCATCACCGTTGACCAATTCGGCCAGCATTCGCGCAGTTTCGGCTGGCAGGACAATATTCTGTCCGCCGTACCCTCTCTCGCTGTCGCTCATTGCCTGCTGCAAGACCTGCTCGATATCTTCTGCCGTCAGCGCTTTTAGCAAATAGACGCGGGCGCGCGATAACAATGCGGAATTGAGTTCGAAAGAAGGATTTTCCGTTGTCGCACCAATAAAGGTGATCGTTCCATCTTCAATATGTGGCAGAAATGCATCCTGCTGACTTTTGTTGAAACGATGGACCTCATCGACAAACAAAATAGTGCGACGCCCCGCATTGCGATTTTGTCGGGCGCGCTCAATCGCTTCACGAATTTCCTTGATACCGGATGTCACAGCGGAAATACGTTCAACATCCGCTTGCCCGTAATGCCCGATCAGTTCTGCCAGCGTGGTTTTTCCCGTTCCTGGCGGCCCCCAGAGAATCATTGAGTGTAACTGCCCAGCCTCAATGGCCCGTGGCAGAGGCTTACCGGCACCTAACAGGTGCTGTTGACCGATATACTGTGCCAACGTCGCAGGCCGCATACGTGCGGCCAGCGGTTGGAATTCATTATGGGAAAAATCAAGGGACAGATTGCTCACTCTGGCCTCACTGACGCTGGTCATCCAGCGTGACACCTTTCGGCGGCGTGAACGTGAATTGCGCGGCATCAACAGCGCCATTTTGCTGGTTCTTCAGCACATAAGTGCTCCGCTGCCCATCTTGTTCCGTCGCGGTAAACTGCTTGATTGTGCCGCTTGTCGTCACATTAATCGCGAATTGCTTTAGATTGCCGCTTGCTGACTTCGGCGTAAGTTCAAAATCATCGCCTTTCTGACGCACATCGTATTTATTCCAGTCGCTAGTGTCGTTACGTGTAATCAGAATAAATGGCGTATTTCCTGTTGCATCTTTCAGCCAGGTTGCCGTGACTTGTTCAACAAACGGATTGTAGAACCACAGTGTTTTGCCGTCAGAAATCAACGTACTTTCGTCAGGTGAGGTGGTTTTCCAGTTAAATAGGTTAGGACGTTTCAACCACAATTCGCCTTCCCCTTCCTGCACGGCTGCACCGTCAGCGCTGGTAACTTTCTGGCTAAAATTGGCGTGGAAACTGTTTACTTTATTGAGGCGCCCCTGCAAATCTTTTGCCGCGTCTGCATAGACAGCGGTTGAGGTAACACCTGCAATCAGGCAACTGATAGCTAACCACTTTTTCATACGCATAATCCTTTGAATTTCTTAATATAACAAACCGTTATCTATCGAAGTCAGACGCTTTGCCTAGCGCCAATGTTCTTTACAGAATCGGTGTTATTCGTAGATCTATGTTATCTGAACCCACTCGGACGATGATAGGTGAATTATCTGCTTATTATCGGTTTTACGCTTCTTTGCATAAGGGCTGCTCACGCAGCCCTTATAGTGGGTGAGGTCAATCAATACAATGCGCTTATTCCATTGATGGCGGTGCCAATACCTCACGGTTACCGTTGTGCCCTGGAGAGCTGACGATACCCTGCGCCTCCATTTGCTCAACGATTCGCGCGGCGCGGTTATAGCCAATTCGGAACTGGCGCTGTACACCGGAAATGGACGCACGCCGTTTATCGACCACAAACTCTACTGCCTGATCGAATAGCGGATCGAGTTCTTCATCGCCATCAAGACCGAGACCTCCGCCTTCAGCATCGTCGCCACCACTGATAATATTATCGATATATTGAGGGCGACCGCGCGCTTTCCAATCCTGAACGACAGCGTGAACTTCCTCATCGCGCACAAAAGCACCATGAACACGGACAGGTATCGAGGAGTTAGGTGCCATATACAGCATATCCCCCATCCCCAATAGCGATTCCGCGCCACCTTGATCGAGGATAGTCCGTGAGTCAATTTTGCTGGACACAGTAAACGCGATACGCGTCGGAATATTCGCTTTGATCAATCCGGTGATTACATCAACGGAAGGACGCTGCGTCGCCAGTACCAGGTGAATACCGGCAGCACGCGCTTTTTGCGCCAGCCGGGCAATCAGCTCTTCAACTTTCTTACCCACCGCCATCATCAGGTCAGCAAATTCATCGACCATCACCACGATATACGGCAATTTTTCCAGTACTGGCGGTGTCATATCCATACTGTCACCCGGTTTCCAGAACGGATCGGGGATCGGGCGTCCCATCGCATTTGCCGTCATCACCCGTTCGTTGTATCCCGCCAGATTACGTACACCAAGGGCTGACATCAGCTTGTAACGGCGCTCCATTTCACCGACACACCAGCGTAGCGCGTTGGCTGCATCTTTCATATCGGTCACGACTTCCGTCAACAAATGCGGAATGCCTTCGTAAACCGAGAGCTCCAGCATTTTCGGGTCAATCATAATAAAGCGTACGTCTTCCGGCGTAGCTTTATACAACATACTGATGATCATGGCGTTGACGCCGACCGATTTACCCGACCCCGTTGTACCGGCAACCAGCAGGTGTGGCATTTTTGCCAGATCGGCAACGACAGGCTCGCCTGCAATATCTTTACCCAGCACAATCGACAACGGCGATGGATTATCCCGGAACTGGTCGCAGTCCAACACTTCGCGCAGATAAACCGTTTGACGATGCGCATTCGGCAGTTCCAACCCGACATACGGCCGGCCGGGGATCACCTCAACAATACGCACCGCGACAACCGACAGTGAACGCGCCAAATCGCGTGACAGATTCGAGATACGAGCCGCTTTAACGCCTGGAGCCAGATCCAATTCAAACCGCGTGATGACTGGTCCAGGAGAGTGATCGACCACATCTGCTTTTACCCGGAAATCCGCCAGACGCGCTTCAATCAGTCGCGCCGTCTGTTCCAAGGCGAAATTATCAACAGGCGCTTCGCTTGCTCGTGGTGGGGTCAACAAATCCAACGTTGGTAGCGGCGTAGTCGGCTTTTGTAGCGGTTGTTCATTACGCACCAGGAACGGGTGAATCAAACCATCCATTGCCGGATGGTGCGCTGGCGTATTCTCCTGTTTCGCAGCCTCAATAGGCGCTGACATCGGCTGCGCAGGCTGACTCACCGTCAACGGGTTACGCTCATCGTCGTCATCCTCATCTTCACCAGCATGCATCGGTGGAAGTTCTGGCTCAACGCTATAGGACGGCTGCGGGTAGGTGGATTCGCTGAACGTATGCGATTCAGCCTCGCGTTCATTCTCCGCACTAAACGGTGAAAATGAAAAAGCGTCATGTGACACGGCTTGCGGTATTACTTGAGGTACTACAGGATTTGGCTGAACGGGCTCATGGACCACAGGCGGTGCAGTCGGAGCAGGCGTTTCTTTATCGTGCTGGAACGCGCTGGCGTCATAACGTGACTGCTGCTGTGCCGCGAAATCTCTGGCTAGCTGCGCTTGCAGGAGCGTGTCTTCATCGTCTTCCTGTAACGGGTACTCATCGCCATAACGCTGACGTTGCTGATCCAGATACGCTTGCTGCAATGCCGCTTCCTGCTGGGCGATGTCATCCGGAGTCTCTTCCTGATACACGTCATTCGCCAATTCAGTTTCTGCGCTACCGTTCTGCGCCTGCAACCTTGCTTGCTCTTCCGCCAGCCGCTGCGACGGCAGTTTGATTCCGTATGACGCCAGCTCGCGACGAGTGGGAATACGCACCGGATTAGGGCGCGGCAGTTCTGGTCCTACGCCGCGTTTAATTTGCGGATTATCATCCCCATCGGCACTGAACGCAGGCATAAAGGTGTTATTCGCATTGGAATCCATATCACGTGCAGGCTGTGGTGGCTCAGCAAACGGTTGAACCACGGGAGATGTGACAATCGGCGGTACGGCACTCTCTCCGTAAGTATTTCCGTAAGGTGCATACAGACTGCTATGGCGTTCATCTGAAGTTGCGATATCTGGGATTGTCGCTGGCGTTTCGGGGACTTCAAACGAATACAGCGGCGGGTTTAGCGACGGCGTCGAATCAATCGCAGATGGGGTAACAGGTGGCACAATGCCAGACGATGATCCAGGGAATGCCGATCCTGGTAATGCTGAATCAGGCACTGCTGCATCAGACAATGTTGCCCCTATCACTGGCGTTTCAGCGGAGCTCGCCGGTTGTGTCGCTGTCGGTGCGTTCTCCGTCAATGGTGATGACGCTTCTACCTTATTCTCTGCCGCCGTGTCGTTTACCGCATCAGCAACGGAAGGGGCAGAAAACAGGACATCATCGTCATCACGCTGTTGTGTTATTGCCTCACCTGAGGTTTCATCGTGGCGCAGGTTAAGCACATCACGTTCATCTTCTTCGCGATCGTGTTCTTCGCGGTAGTCCTCATCGCGGCGTGAACGGTTTGACATAAATGTCAGACAGCCCAATACACCCGCACCAATTTTTTCAGCAATCGTTAACCATGACCAGCCGGTAAACAGCGTTAGCCCTGCTCCCCACACGCACAGGAGAATCAGCGTCGCCCCCATGCTGTTGAAACGTGGGATCATTGAGCTGCTCAACAAGCTTCCCAGAACACCACCGGAAGCAAAATAGTAGAGATCGTCAATATTCAACGCAGCCAGACCGCAAGAGGTCAGGATCAGCGCCAATGTCCCAATCAGGCGGAGTGAAAAGGTAAAGTAGTCAATCGTCTGGCTGTTATCACGCTGGCGGAAAGCAGCCCAGCACAGGGATAACATAATCGGCGGAATGGCGTAGGCTAGCACACCAAAAATAAAGAACAGCGTATCCGCCAGCCATGCCCCCGCTACACCACCAAGGTTGTGAATAGGTTCATGCCATGCAGTCTGTGACCAGCTGGGATCGGAGGGGCTGAAACTGAGTAGTGCGACACTAAGATAAACCGCAAAAAGTGCCACAACGATTAAAATCGCTTCAAGCAAACGACGTGTTCCACTGAGCTTTTTCAGGGTAACGTCTTTATCTTCTGTATATTCCTGGCTCAAGAGTCTCTCCAGGGGCCTGTAAGGTTTATGACAAAGCGCCGAGAAAACCCGGCGCTGGGACTGTATAAATTCACAGGAGTGTAGCTGAATTTATCGGGTTTTGCACCCACACGTTTATCGCGTCTTAATAACCAGACGATTGCTTTGCTTCACTTCTTCCATCACCACGTAGGTACGGGTGTCGTTTACGCCCGGTAAACGCAGCAGCGTTTCACCCAGGAGCTTACGGTAAGCGGACATGTCTGGCACACGCGTTTTCAACAGATAGTCAAAATCACCGGAAACCAGATGACACTCCTGAATTTCTTCCAGCTTTTGCACCGCAGCGTTGAACTGTTCAAACACATCAGGCGCGCCGCGGTTTAGCGTTATTTCAACAAAAACCAGCAGTGACGCATCCAGATAATGCGGGTTTAGTAGCGCTGTGTAGCCGTTAATGAAGCCCTGTCTTTCCAGACGACGTACACGTTCCAGACAGGGTGTTGGCGACAGCCCAACACGTTTGGAAAGCTCGACATTGGAAATACGCCCATCTTTTTGCAATTCGTTCAGGATGTTACGATCAATACGATCGAGATCTTTTCCTGGCCGTTTTTTAGTGTCTACCATTATTATTGTCTCTCTTCACTTTTCCCTGCACCCGCTTTACCCCGATAGACCTCATGTATCAGAGTTACCCTTAAAGAAGACACGCTGCCTATTTTGTATATCAACAGTCATTAACTTCTCGTTCTCGCCCCACGTATTGCTCACCCGAGAAAAGACCATCACGTCATATCCGTGGCCAAAGGCCTACTACCTGCGCAAAAACGAATAAAAAGCCGAGCTTTTAACTGTTCACATACAAAAAATTTCCTCTTACCCAGATGTTTTCGCAAATGCACAGCCGATTGTCAAAGCAAAACAACGAAAATCAGAAGAAACTGCCAGATTGGATAAGCCAGAGCCATTCGCTGCGGTCACTTCAATCATTTTACTTATGAATGTGGCTGATTTTTCAGCGATTTGTCATCCCCATCGTCATTAACGATTAAACAAATAGCCAGCAACTTTTCTGCATACTTTTTTTACTCTTGTAATTTCCTTACAATCGTTCGCATTGTCCGTGGTAGATACTGTTCGTAGTAATAAATTGTTTGTAGGTAAATTGTTCGTAGTTAAGGAAACGCGTTTGTCGTAGAAACCGTTCATATGAACACTATCCGCCGTCATGAAATGAGGAAAGCATGGGTACTGTTAAACATCACAAGTTATTGATTCTGGGTTCAGGCCCGGCTGGCTATACTGCCGCGGTTTATGCTGCACGGGCGAACTTACAGCCAGTATTAATCACGGGTATGGAAAAAGGCGGTCAGTTGACGACCACGACCGAAGTTGAAAACTGGCCGGGTGATGCCGATGATTTAACTGGCCCGCTGTTAATGGAGCGTATGCACGCACACGCGACCAAATTCAATACCGAAGTGATCTTCGATCATATTGAACGTGTTGATTTGCAGAACCGTCCATTCCGTTTATTCGGTGATAGCGCCGAATACACCTGTGATGCGCTGATCATCGCCACAGGGGCATCCGCTCGTTATCTTGGCCTGCCGTCTGAAGAGGCGTTTAAAGGCAAAGGGGTTTCTGCCTGCGCAACCTGTGACGGGTTCTTTTACCGTAACCAGAAAGTCGCCGTGGTTGGCGGCGGGAATACCGCGGTTGAAGAAGCGCTGTATTTGTCTAACATCGCTGCGGAAGTACATTTGATCCACCGTCGCGAGACGTTCCGTTCAGAGAAAATTCTGATCGACCGTCTGATGGACAAAGTTAAAAATGGCAACATCATCCTGCATACCAACCGTACGCTGGATGAAGTGTTAGGCGATGACATGGGTGTGACTGGCGTTCGTATTCGCGATACGCAAACCGATGCAGCGGAAGAACTGGAACTGGCTGGCGTGTTTATCGCTATCGGTCACAGCCCAAACACCGCCGTGTTCGGTGGTCAGTTGGAACTGGAAAACGGCTATATCAAGGTGCAATCCGGCATTCACGGCAACGCGACACAGACCAGCATTCCTGGCGTCTTTGCCGCAGGCGATGTCATGGACCATATTTACCGTCAGGCCATTACCTCCGCAGGTACTGGTTGTATGGCGGCACTGGATGCTGAACGCTATCTGGACGGACTGACCGTCAACAAGTAAGACAGTACCTATAACGGAGCGGCAACAGCCGTTCCGTTTTCCTCACATCAGGTTTGCCTTCCGCAACACAAAAATTGATCGCCTCATCTATTTCCCCTCTCCTTTTCGTTTGCAGCACGTCACTGTCGCGGTAACATGGCGTCATTCTGCGTGATAGAAGATAATTTTGTTAACTAACAGTTACATGAGAGTTATTTTCTGTTAAGTCCATTTCTGCAATATAACGAACTGGTGCCCGATGAAAAAAACCAGACAGCAAGAACTGACCGCCTGGCTGAAACAGCAGAGTAAGCTGGCGCAACGTTGGCTACGGATTTCACTCCTGCTTGGATTCCTGAGCGGCGCGTTGATCGTGGCACAAGCCTGGCTGTTAGCTACGCTGCTTCATGCTTTGATCATCGAGCATGCCACTCGCGAATCCTTGCTCTCCCCTTTCCTCCTGCTGATTGCCACATTTATTCTGCGCGCACTCAACAGTCTATTACGCGAGCGTGTTGGTTTTCTTTGCGGGCAAGCCGTTCGACAGCAAATTCGTAAGCTGGTACTGGATCGATTGCAACAGTTGGGCCCTGCCTGGGTACAGGGCAAACCCGCCGGCAGTTGGGCAACGATGATTCTTGAGCAGGTTGATGATATGCAGGACTATTACGCCCGCTATCTGCCGCAAATGTATCTTGCCGCGCTGATCCCGCTGCTTATCTTAATCACGATTTTTCCGCTCAACTGGGCCGCGGGTCTGATTCTGTTTCTAACGGCTCCTCTCATCCCGCTTTTTATGGCACTGGTTGGCATGGGTGCGGCAGATGCCAACCGACGTAACTTTCTGGCATTAGCACGCCTGAGCGGACACTTCCTCGATCGCCTGCGCGGGATGGAGACACTGCGTCTGTTCCATCGTGGCAAGGCCGAAACTGAACAAATCCGCCATGCTTCCGAGGATTTTCGTAGTCGCACGATGGAAGTGCTGCGCATGGCGTTTCTCTCCTCAGGCGTACTAGAATTTTTCGCTTCCATTTCAATCGCCGTTGTCGCCGTCTATTTCGGTTTCTCTTATCTCGGGGAACTGGATTTTGGCCATTACGGCATGGGTGTGACGCTCTTCGCTGGCTTTCTCGTATTGATTCTGGCTCCAGAATTCTTTCAGCCTTTACGCGATTTGGGCACTTTCTATCATGCCAAGGCTCAGGCTATCGGCGCAGCAGAATCCCTGGTGACGTTTTTGTCAAAGGAAGGCGAAACGGTCGGCTTTGGCACACACGAATTCAGCAGCGATAGCGCCATTGCTATCCGAGCGGAAAACCTGGTTGTCCTCGCACCAAATGGCACTCCGCTGACCCAACCGTTGACGTTCGATATTCGCGCAGGTGAACGTATCGCACTGGTCGGTCTCAGCGGAGCAGGAAAAAGCTCACTGCTTAATGTCCTGCTGGGATTCCTGCCCTATCGTGGTTCACTCACCGTCAACGGTCAGGCGTTGAACACGCTGACGCCTGAATCATGGCGTCAGCAGTTGAGCTGGGTCGGGCAAAACCCTCATTTGCCGGAACAGACGCTACGCAGCAATATTCTGCTGGGTAATCCACAGGCCAGTATTGTGGAATTGCAGCAGGCGATTGAGCGCGCGTATGTACAGGAATTTTTACCGCAGCTTCCTCAGGGTTTGGAAACAACAATCGGTGACGGTGCGGCACGCCTCTCCGTCGGACAGGCACAGCGCGTCGCCGTTGCCCGTGCGCTTATTCATCCTTGCAACTTACTGCTGTTGGATGAGCCGTCGGCCAGTCTGGATGCCCATAGCGAGGATCTTGTCATGACGGCGCTGAACGACGCTGCGCGTTCGCAGACCACACTGCTAGTAACGCATCAGCTTACCGAGATCGCCGAGTATGACGCGATCTGGGTCATGGACAGCGGTCGATTAATTCAACAAGGGGATTATCAAACGCTCCGAGCCGAAGCGGGTCCCTTCGCGACGCTACTGGCACAACGACAGGGGGCGCTGTAATGGCTCAGATGAAAACAATGCAGGTATTGAAACCGTTTCTGGCACTTTATCGTCAGCACTTCTGGTATTTGAGTTTGGGCGTGGTATTGGCCATTGCTACGTTGCTGGCCAGTATTGGTCTACTCGCCCTATCCGGCTGGTTTCTGGCGGGTGCCGCGCTGGCGGGGATCGTCGGGCTGCTCACCTTTAACTATATGCTACCTGCTGCTGGCGTACGCGGCGCAGCTATCGCCCGTACAGCCGGGCGCTATGGGGAAAGAGTGGTCAGCCACGATGCCACCTTCCGTGTTCTGCTGCGATTGCGTGTTTTCACTTTTTCTCGCATTCTGCCACTCTCTCCAGGTGGATTGGCACAATTTCGTCAAGCTGAACTGCTAAACCGGCTCGTGGCGGATGTAGATACGCTCGACCACCTCTATCTTCGCGTGATTTCCCCCATCGTCAGCGCATTCGCCGCCATTCTTATCGTCTGTTACGGCCTGAGCTTCATTGATGCCTCACTGGCTCTGACGCTGGGTGCCATTATGCTGGTACTGCTCCTGTGCCTGCCGATTATCTTTTATCAGGCGGGGAACGGCATCGGGCAGGATTTGACCGCGCTGCGTGCACAATACCGTCTTCAGCTAACGACCTGGCTGCAAGGTCAGGCGGAACTCACCGTTTTCGGCGCACTCAGTCGCGTGCGTCAACAGTTGGCTCTGGTGGAAATTAACTGGCTGCGTCGCCAACGTCAGCAGGCCAACCTTACTGGTCTATCGCAGGCGGTGATGATTTTATGCAGCGGGCTGACCGTTACCCTGATTCTGTGGCTGGCAGCCGATGGCGTTGGCGGTAATCCACAGCCCGGTGCGTTGATTGCGCTGTTTGTGTTCGCCTCGCTTGCCGCCTTCGAAGCGCTGGCCCCCGTCACGGTGGCCTTCCAGCACATGGGACAAGTGATTGCCTCTGCTGCTCGGGTCGATCAAATCATTCGCCAGCCCGTTGACGTCACGTTCCCAGAGCATGGACCAGACACTTCGCGTGAGGCGTCACTCGAACTCTCACATGTCGGTTTCACGTATCCTGGTCAACCCCAGCCTGTGTTGCAGAATATTACCCTTTCCATTCAGCCGGGCGAGCATCTGGCGCTGCTGGGGCGAACCGGATGCGGGAAATCAACGCTATTGCAGTTGCTGACCCGGGCATGGAATTGTGAATACGGGAACATTACCCTGAATGGTCATCCCCTTGCCGAGTGGCGAGAAGGCGATCTCCGCGCCATGATGAGCGTGGTTCCACAACGCGTGCATATTTTCAGCGCAACGCTACGTGATAACTTACTGCTAGCGGCACCGGCCGCACGAGATGAAAAGCTGGCCGAGGTATTAGAGCAAGTTGGGTTAGAAAAACTGCTGGAAAACGAGGGGCTGAATGCCTGGCTGGGAGAAGGCGGCCGACAACTGTCCGGTGGCGAACAGCGCCGTATCGCGCTAGCGCGGGCATTATTGCATGACGCCCCGCTTGTGCTATTGGATGAACCGACTGAAGGGTTGGATGCAGAAACCGAAAAGCGTATTCTGCAACTGCTCCGCCAACACTGTGCAGATAAGACGCTGATTGTCATCACTCATCGGCTATACGGCTTAGAATCGATGGATCGCATCTGTATCCTGGACGATGGCAAAGTGATCGAACAGGGCAGCCATCAGGCTTTAATGGCACAGCAAGGCCGTTATTGGCAATTCCGCCAACACGTTTAGGGCAAACTCAGTTGAAACACAACGTTTAAAACATGCGTCTATATCAGCTTTCGCTTCAATCGCTTCAGTTCCCTGATCCGAACCAGGCGCTGGATGACCCTAACGGCCTGCTGGCCGTTGGCGGCGATCTCTCCGTTGCCCGCCTAAATGCGGCTTACCGACAGGGCATTTTCCCCTGGTACTCCCCCGGTGAACCTATCTTATGGTGGTCTCCGAATCAGCGTGCGGTTCTGTTTCCCGGCGAATTTCATCTCAGCCGCAGCATGAAAAAATTCCTGAAGCGCCATACTTTTCATGCCACGCTCAATCAGGCATTTGATGATGTCATCCACGCCTGTGCGCATGAACACCATGATGGTACCTGGATTACGCCAGACATCATTTCAGCTTATCGCCAGCTTCATCAGGTTGGGAAAGCACATTCCGTCGAAGTGTGGCACAATGGCACACTGGTTGGTGGATTATATGGTATTGAACAAGGGCGATTATTTTGCGGTGAATCCATGTTCAGCCGCATGGATAACGCCTCAAAATATGCGCTGTTGGCGTTTCAACAGCATTTTATTCACCACGGCGGTCATTTGATTGATTGTCAGGTGTTAAATTCCCATACGGCGTCACTGGGCGTGAGTGAAATTCCCCGCGAACGCTTTCTGCAACAGCTTTTTCAGTGGCAGGATATTGCCGTCGATGACCGTTGTTGGCTACCACAACAGCTCGCCGAACCGACGCGGTGATAGAAGAAAGCGTGTAAATAACGCTCCAAACGTGAACGCTTCTTTACATAATGTCGGTTTTTCGGCATTATCTTGCGGTTAAAAAATAAAGGTAGTTAGACCTAGAGGATTCGATGGCCAAAGAAGACAATATTGAAATGCAAGGCACCGTGCTTGATACGCTGCCCAACACCATGTTCCGCGTTGAATTGGAAAACGGGCACGTGGTTACCGCTCATATCTCCGGTAAAATGCGTAAAAACTATATCCGCATCCTGACGGGTGACAAAGTCACTGTAGAGTTAACCCCGTACGACCTGAGTAAAGGCCGCATTGTCTTCCGCAGCCGTTAACCGGTTAGCTCATCGCTGGTATTAGCGATATATGAGGATGTGACTCCCTCCCCAGCCCTTCCCTTCATGGCAAGGGCTTTTGTTTTTTGGAGAGACTCTCGCGAAAGGATGTAAAAAAGGGATGCCTCAGCATCCCTCTTAGATAACACGCGATATTGATTAATTAACGCTTTCTGCTTTCCGCTTCTGTGCGCTCTGGAAGCCGTAAGTCAACTGTTGCGTCTCTTTATCCAGTTCCACTGTGACGGAGCCACCGTCCACCAGCGAACCAAACAGCAGCTCGTTGGCCAGCGGTTTCTTGAGGCTTTCCTGCATCACGCGTGCCATTGGTCGGGCACCCATTGCTTTGTCGTAGCCTTTCTCTGCCAGCCAGTCGCGCGCTTCATCGCTCACTTCCAGCGATACGCCTTTCGCATCCAACTGCGCCTGAAGTTCTACGATAAACTTATCGACAACCTGCTGAATGACATCGGTCGACAAATGGTTGAACCAGATAATGCCATCAAGACGGTTACGGAACTCCGGCGTAAACACCTTCTTAATTTCTTCCATCGCATCAGTACTGTTGTCCTGATGGATGATGCCGATGGATTTACGCTGGGTTTCCCGCACGCCCGCATTGGTGGTCATGACGACAATGACATTGCGGAAATCCGCTTTACGGCCATTGTTGTCCGTCAACGTCCCGTTATCCATCACCTGCAACAGCAGGTTAAAGACGTCAGGATGCGCTTTTTCGATCTCATCCAGCAGCAGTACCGCATGAGGATGCTTAATCACCGCATCTGTTAACAGACCGCCTTGATCGTAGCCCACATAGCCGGGAGGCGCGCCAATCAAGCGGCTAACCGTATGGCGTTCCATGTATTCGGACATATCAAAGCGCAGCAGTTCAATATCCAGCGCTTTTGCCAGCTGTAATGTCACTTCCGTCTTACCGACACCGGTAGGACCCGCGAACAGGAAGGAACCGACGGGTTTACGCTCCTGACCCAGCCCTGCTCGGCTCATCTTGATAGACTCAGACAGGGCTTCGATTGCTTTGTCCTGCCCAAATACCAGCATTTTCAGGCGGTCGCTGAGATTTTTCAGCACATCGCGATCGCTGGCTGAGACGGTTTTTTCTGGAATACGAGCGATACGAGCAACAACCGATTCGATGTCACTCACATTGACCGTTTTCTTACGCTTGCTGACCGGCATCAGACGGCTGCGCGCACCGGCCTCATCGATCACATCAATCGCTTTATCCGGCAGGTGGCGATCGTTGATATATTTAACGGCCAGCTCCACCGCGGCACGCACCGCTTTCGACGTATAGCGAACATCATGGTGAGCCTCATATTTCGGCTTCAAACCATTAATGATTTGTATGGTTTCTTCCACGCTCGGTTCAGTGATATCGATTTTCTGGAAACGACGCGCCAGCGCCCGATCCTTTTCAAAGATATTGCTGAATTCCTGATAGGTGGTAGAGCCGATAACACGAATCTTGCCGCTGGAAAGCAGTGGTTTAATCAGATTAGCGGCATCGACCTGACCACCGGATGCCGCGCCAGCGCCGATAATCGTGTGGATTTCATCAATGAACAGAATACTGTTTTTATCCTGCTCCAACTGCTTCAACAGCGCCTTGAAGCGTTTTTCAAAATCACCACGGTATTTGGTGCCTGCCAGCAGCGCACCGATGTCCAGCGAGTACAGAGTGCACTCCGCCATGACTTCCGGTACATCGCCCTGCACAATACGCCAGGCCAGCCCTTCAGCAATCGCGGTTTTCCCAACGCCGGATTCGCCAACCAGCAGCGGGTTATTTTTACGGCGACGACACAATACCTGAATAGTGCGCTCCAGTTCCTTATCCCGGCCAATGAGCGGATCGATACCGCCAACGCGAGCCAGTTGATTCAGATTGGTGGTGAAGTTTTCCATACGATCTTCCCCTCCTGCCTGTTCTTCATTGACGGGACTTTCAGGGTTTGGCGCCTGATCGGATTCTTCTTTACGCGTGCCGTGAGAAATGAAATTCACGACATCCAAACGGCTGACGTCATGTTTGCGCAACAGGTAGGCGGCCTGAGATTCCTGCTCGCTAAAAATCGCAACCAGAACGTTGGCGCCAGACACTTCGCTGCGGCCGGAGGACTGCACGTGGAAGACGGCGCGCTGGAGTACGCGCTGGAAGCTGAGCGTGGGTTGCGTTTCGCGCTCGTCGTCACTCTGCGGTAATGTTGGTGTGGTTTGCTCAATGAACGCTTCCAGTTCCTGGCGCAGGGCGGCTAAATCTACCGTGCAGGCTTCCAATGCTTCACGGGCGGCAGGGTTACTGAGCAGAGCCAACAGCAGGTGCTCCACGGTCATAAACTCGTGTCGGTGCTCACGCGCTCTGGCGAAAGCCATGTTGAGACTGAGTTCCAGTTCTTGATTGAGCATAGGCACCTCTCCCAATAAATCGCCTGACTTCAGGCTTTTTCCAGCGTACAGAGCAGCGGGTGCTCGTTTTCTCTGGCATAACGATTGACTTGTACGACCTTGGTCTCAGCCACTTCAGCGCTAAATACGCCACAAATCGCTTTACCCTGATAATGCACAGTTAACATAAGCTGCGTTGCACGTTCAATATCATAAGAAAAGAACTTTTGCAGAACGTCAATAACAAATTCCATCGGGGTGTAATCATCGTTATTTAACACCACGTTATACATGGAAGGCGGCTGCAATTTTTCTTTCTGTTTATCGGTGGTCAGGTTCTCAGATTGTGACCACGTACTGTTGTTTCCCATTCTCTATCCACATCATGTAACGAATATCGCGACTCACGACATTGGTCTGTTTATTCCTAATAGATCCGAGAAGCAGGAAATGAACGCCTGCGACTTGAAAGATGACGGGTATCTCTACATTTACAGTAGCACGTCTGCTTTTTATTTTACCACCTGAGGGAGTAAATGGTTCCCGGAAAGCAAAATTCAAGGTCTGTAACCGATATCTTGATAGCGCAACGCGTCCGTGGATTCATGAATAGCGTTATCTGCATCAAACTTTGGCAAACTGCCCTCCTCACCGCGCGGTGGATCGCTTGACGCCGAGATCGATTTCACTAAAGTGTACGAATGAATTGATGAGGTTTTAATCAATTCGTATTTGTAGTAACCAAATAACCACACCTTACTAAAAAGAATACTCTTGCGAAGGATGTCAATGCATGGAGACAGGTACTGTTAAATGGTTCAATAATGCCAAAGGGTTTGGTTTTATCTGTCCAGAAGGGGGCGGTGACGATATCTTCGCGCACTACTCAACCATTCAAATGGATGGCTACCGGACTCTGAAAGCCGGACAGATTGTCAGGTTTGATGTTCATCAAGGGCCGAAAGGCAATCACGCCTGCCTGATCGTGCCGCAAATCGCCGAGGCCGCATCCTGACCCCTGCTATACCCTACACCTCTACTCAGAACACGCTACGCTAAACCATAAAATGACTATAATGCGACAAATGCCGTTCGATACACCGAACGGCATTTTTTTATCATGAATTAATCAGCACGCCCGCGTGCCAACCACAGTACGCGGGAGAACATGCTGCGAATAAGCGGTGGAATTGCCTCGCTGCCCATCGCCGCGGCTTCCATCGCCACTTCAATTGCCAGATCGGGCTTGGATGAACGATGGATAGCCTTGATGATGATTTTATGCATCGAGAGCGGCACTTTTTCCGGCAGTTGCGCGATGCGGTGATAAACATGGCTGAACCCCTCACGATACATGTAGTGTTCCATGTCCGATGCGGGCAAGACGGTCAAATGGTCGCGCTCACGCTCGTCCTGTGCGGTTAACATGCTTTTCGCCGTCGCGGCA
The DNA here is from genome assembly GCF_000803315.1 of Pectobacterium actinidiae. Classification (NCBI taxonomy): domain Bacteria; kingdom Pseudomonadati; phylum Pseudomonadota; class Gammaproteobacteria; order Enterobacterales; family Pectobacteriaceae; genus Pectobacterium; species Pectobacterium actinidiae. Next base: position 1,877,968 of record NZ_JRMH01000001.1, on the reverse strand, counting down.
TATTTTTTCCCCGCGTCGTCGCCATCGACTAGCACATGCCATTCAATCCCCATACGACGTGCAAACCTCAATAATGGCCGAAGCCCAGACTGGGCAAACTCGATCACTTTTACCCCTTCCGCCTCAAAATGGTGCCCACATTGGCGCGCCAGTTCATTCAGCATCCAGACTTCGGTTTCCCCTTCCACCAGCAGCCAGCAGCGGGCGAAGAGTGAGGAAGGCCTATTCATACGAATATGAAACGCAATACGTCGACTATCTTCCGCATTCATCCCCTGACGGCCAATACGGTACGTCGCAACCCGTGAGGATTCCCGCACCAGACGGCACACCTGTTCCATCGGCACCAGCGACAACAGCTCTCCCGAGTTCGTTGTCGTGACTTTTTGAAGCGGCAATTGCGTCAGAAGCCCCCAGGCGACAGATAGCATAATCGGGTGCAACCGGGTTTCGGGGTCTTCAATCAGCAAGAGCGGACGCGCATGAGGATCCAACACAACCGATCCTTTCGCCTGTAACAGCGTAGAAAACAATTCCAGCAGGATAATGCGGCGACTACGGCTATTTGGATCGGCAATCAGACGGTTAATGTTGTCCAGCGATCGCCACGATTTACCGTTGTGTGTTCGCGCATGTCGATGATGGCGTCGGTCATTGCCCGTGGCGCTTTGCTCGGAAAAATAGTGCTCCAACAGTTGCCGCATCGCCACTAACCCCTGACGCAACTCTTTATCCGTCAGCTTCTGCGGATTCTGCACCAGTTCGCGCATCAGTTGTTCAAACTGCTGGGCCAGCTTTTCATTACTGTTATCTAACGTCGCAGCCAGCGTCCCGGAGCGCAGGCGCCGCATAAAACGTGCGTCGCGCAGCCGCAACACCGGATGCAGGCGGATAATCTCTCTGGCCAGCTCATCAATATCATCCAGCGGTATCGGGTGCCCGTCAGCGTCCAGAAAGCTGCGCCAGGTGAAGACTGACTGACTTTCGTCCACCTCACCTTCCAGCCGATAAAAAACGCGGTAGAGCGACGCTTCCCCCTCTATCCAAACGGGGCTCAGCGAACGGTAGCGAGGGGAAAGATGATGGCCGGGTGCCGTCTCGCAAAACGTGAAAATAATCTGAAGATGCTTTTCCCGACTATTTTCATCCCCCGGCGTGAAGTGAAAATCCTGCATATCAAAATGATAAAGCGGCAATGTCGGTGCCAACAGCAGCGAGAGCGCATCCAGCAGGCTGGATTTCCCCCAGGCATTCTCACCAATCAGTACATTGTTCTCGTCCAGCGTCAGCGACAGACGATTGATTCCCCGAAATCCCAGGATCTCAATACTTTCCAGATGCATCCTTCTCTCCTGTAGCAACTGCCTGCGAGTTTCTGCTGCAAAAACGCTCACCGTATAGAATATCCTGCCAGACAGCGCTTTACTCACCCCGATAATTTGTTTAATTTTAATAGATTATCGTTTTTCTTCCCGCCAAGTGTAGCCGATGAATCCCACGATGTTGTTAACGAACGGTTTGTGTTTCCGCCGTGCCGATATCTATCGGGGTAGAAATGAAGAAGAAAAGCCTCATTGTTTGACTACGGCAACCCTCGCCAATCCTAAAATACGGGTTAGCGCCGTTTTTCTCGCGTAAGGACATCAATTCTGTGATGTATTCAGGATTATTAATTATTTTATTACCGCTCATCATTGGCTATCTGGTACCAATGCGCGGCAAAAAAGCATTACAGCTGATTAACCAACTACTGAGTTGGATGGTGTACGTTATTCTGTTTTTGATGGGCATCAGCCTGGCCTTTCTGGAAAATCTCAGCAGCAATTTGTTACTGATCTTCCGCTACACTGCCGTCTTCGCATTCTGTATTGTCGCGGCAAACGGCATTGCCCTGTGGCTGTGGGAAAAACGCAGCGCGTGGCGTAGCAAGTATAGAGATGAGGCTCCGCCTTCCCGACTGCGAATGATCCTTGAATCGTTAAAACTCTGCGGCGTGGTATCCGGTGGTTTCCTGCTGGGCTTAACGCAATGGCCGGGATTCACCTACGCCAGCAAAGGCAGCGAATATGCACTGATCTTCCTGCTCTTTTTGGTCGGTGTTCAACTGCGTAACAGCGGGATGACGTTGCGCCAAATTGTCTTAAATCGTCGCGGTCTGGTTATTGCACTTATCGTCGGGATTAGCGCGCTCGGTGGCGGCCTGCTTGCCGCATGGATTCTGGGGCTGCCGCTGAAAACCGGTCTGGCGATGGCATCCGGCTATGGATGGTATTCCCTGTCAGGCATTCTGCTGACCGATGCCCTCGGGCCCGTCATCGGCAGCACCGCGTTTTTCAACGATCTGACTCGCGAGCTACTGGCAATTATGCTGGTTCCCGTGTTGGCACAACGTAATCGCTCCTGTGCGTTAGGCCTTTGCGGTGCAACCTCGATGGATTTCACGCTACCCGTCTTACAGCGCAGCGCGGGTATCGACGTCGTGCCTGCGGCTATCGTACATGGTTTCTTATTAAGCCTAGCGGCACCCATACTGATGGCGCTCTTTTCTTCATAAGCGCACGCTAAATACCGTTCTCCCCCCTCGTTTATGGGCTGTGATTGAGAGTGATTTTCATTGCCCATCACCAAATTTGCGCTAAATCAAATTTACCTAAAGTTGCAGTAAAAAAGCCTTTTTACCTACCTCGGCTGACACTATGCTTTAAACAAGCATTTTAAATGCAACTTAAAAAAGGAAGTCATTATGTTTTGTGTGCAATGTGAACAAACGATTCGTACCCCTGTTGGAAACGGCTGCTCTTACGCGCAGGGCATGTGCGGCAAAACCGCAGAAACCTCCGATCTGCAAGACCTGCTGGTTGCTGTGCTGCAAGGGCTTTCTGCCTGGGCGCTGAAAGCGCGCGAGCTGGATATCATCGATCATGATGTCGACAACTTTGCGCCACGCGCCTTCTTCTCGACGTTGACCAACGTTAACTTCGATTCCCAACGCATAATTGGCTACGCACAGGAAGCCATTACACTGCGTGAGTCTCTGGCTGTTCGCTGCCGCCTGCACGATGCCACCGCGACCGTGGATCACCCAATGGCAGCCCTGCAACTGGCTGGTAACGATATTCCGACCTTACTGCAACAGGCGGCGGATTTTGCGCTGGACAGCGATAAGGCCAGCGTGGGCGACGACATTCACGGCCTGCGTATGCTCAACCTCTACGGACTGAAAGGCGCGGCGGCCTACATGGAACATGCCCACGTTCTCGGTCAGTATGACAACGCGATTTATGCCGAATATCATGCCTTCATGGCATGGCTGGGTACTCAGCCATCCGATGTTGATACCCTGCTGAACAACGCCATGGGCATCGGCAAAATGAACTTCAACGTCATGGCGATCCTCGACCATGGCGAAACCAATGCTTACGGTCATCCACAGCCGACCTCCGTTAACGTCCGCCCGATTGCGGGTAAAGCGATTCTGATTTCCGGTCATGACCTGAAAGACCTGCGCATGCTGCTGGAGCAAACCGAAGGCACTGGCGTGAATATTTATACTCACGGCGAGATGCTGCCTGCGCACGGTTACCCAGAGCTGAAAAAATTCACGCATCTGGCGGGTAACTACGGCAGCGGTTGGCAGAACCAGCAGACTGAGTTTGCCAAATTCCCTGGCGCAATCGTCATGACCTCTAACTGCATTATCGATCCAAACGTAGGTAACTATGGTGACCGCATCTGGACGCGCAGCATCGTTGGCTGGCCAGGCGTGAACCACCTGGAAGGCGACGATTTCAGCCCGGTCATCAAACAGGCACAGGGGCTGGCGGGTTTCCCCTACAGCGAAATCGAGCACATGATCACCGTCGGCTTTGGTCGTGAAACGCTGCTGAGCGCCGCGGATACCGTCATCGATTTAGTAGCACAGAAAAAACTGCGCCACGTCTTCCTGGTTGGTGGATGTGACGGTAGCCGTGAAGAACGTAGCTACTTCACGGACTTTACGCTGAACGTTCCGCAAGACTGCCTGATCATGACGCTGGCCTGCGGTAAATACCGTTTCAACAAACTGGACTTCGGTACGCTGGAAGGCCTGCCACGTCTGCTGGATGTCGGCCAATGTAATGACGCCTACGCGGCAATTATTCTGGCCGTGAAACTGGCGGAAAAATTGGGCTGCGGCGTGAACGACCTGCCGCTGAGTCTGGTGCTGTCCTGGTTTGAACAGAAAGCGATTGTCATCCTGCTCACCCTGCTGTCCCTCGGCGTGAAGAATATCTACACCGGGCCGACGGCTCCGGGCTTCCTGACGGACAACCTGCTTGCCATTCTGAACGACAAATTCGGTATGCGAGCGATTACCACCGTTGAACAGGACATGAACACCATTCTGGCCGCTTGATGAATTAATGCGGACGGAGGAGCGCGTTCCTCGCCACGCAGCGTGAGGTGTCGGCATTGATGCCTCACGCTAAGCCCGCGGTCTTATGGGCTGCCATTTTTACACGCTTCACCGTACCCGTTTGTTATGGAGATTGATTATGACCATGCCCGCACTACAGATTGGGCCGACACCGCTGTGTTCTAACCGCATGCAGGTACACTCGATTACTCAGGAAACACCGGATGTCTGGACGATTTCACTGGTTAATCATGATTTTTATCCGTATCAGCCAGGTCAGTATGCGTTAGTCAGCATTGCCAACAGCGCGGAGACGCTACGAGCCTATACAATTTCTTCGTCACCGGGTCTCAGCCGTTTTATCACGTTGACGGTAAGAAGGCTGGACGACGGTGTCGGCTCTCGCTGGCTGACCCAAGCGCTGAAAGTCGGTGATTATCTGTGGCTATCCGATGCACAGGGCGAGTTTACCTGTGCCAACGCCGTCAGCGATCGTTACCTGATGGCGGCGGCAGGCGGCGGCGTCACGCCGATTATGTCGATGTGCCGCTGGCTGCTGGCAAACAAACCGCAAACCGATATCCACGTTATTTTCAACGTGCGCAATCCGCTACAGGTGATTTTCGCCAAAGAATGGCAGGATCTGGTGCAGCGTTATCCACAGCAACTGCATCTGACGCTGATGGCAGAGTTTGACGCGGCGCCCGGCTTCCTCTCTGGACGTATCAGCGGCGACCTGTTGGTCGAACAGGTGCCGGATATCGCCAGCCGCACCGTGATGACCTGCGGCCCGGCACCGTACATGAACCAGATTGAAACCCTGAGTCAGCAGCGTGGCGTTGCCTCAACCCGCATCTTCAAAGAACAGTTCCGCCCGGCAGATGAAGTACTGGATGAAGATGCCGATCAGCTCACGCTGACCATCAGCCGTCCGCTGAAAAACCTGCGCGTTCCGGTCGGCATCAGCCTGCTGACCGCACTGGAAGCCAATAAGGTGCCGGTTGTCGCCGCCTGCCGCGCCGGTGTTTGCGGGAGCTGTAAAACCCGCGTGCTATCCGGTCATTACACCACCAGCAGTACCATGACGCTAACACCAGCCGAGATCGAACAGGGCTATGTTTTAGCCTGTAGTTGCCAGCTGCAAGGCGACACCGTTCTGGCCTGATACGCCCGCGTTTTACCCCCTTCTGTTCGGTAGCTTCGGCTATCGGGCAGGTAGGTCATGTTAAATTGCGCTTGGTTCCAGGCGAGTCGTAATCCTATACTTTTCATCGTTTTTTGCCCTTTCCCCCTTTGTCTTTTCCCGATTATAGTAAGCCATGGTTAACTTTTGCTGTGGAGCCGCTGGCACATGACATCCCCCTCAGCCCCAATCCTGATTCTGGGCGCAACTGGCTACATTGGCCGCCATTTAACCGAACGATTAAGCAAACAAGGCAAGCGAGTCATCGCTGCTGGTCGGAATACTGAATCCCTCGCGTCACGGAATTGGCCCGGCGTCGACTGCCAACAGGTTGATCTCGCTAAGCCAGAAAGCCTGCCTGATGGTCTGTGGGGAGCGGAAACGCTCTATTATCTGGTGCACAGTATGGGCGACGGTGCGGACTTCGTGGCAAGAGAGCGGATGACCGCCATGAATCTGTTATTAGCACTGGCCTCGAGCCGCGTAAAACAGATTATCTATCTGGGATCGCTTCAAGCGAAAGACGATACCTCACCGCATATGCAGGCACGCCAGATCACGGGAGATGTTTTACGCAGCAGCGGTATTCCCGTTACAGAGCTGCGTGCGGGTATTATTATCGGTACCGGTTCGGCGGCGTTCGAGATCATGCGCGATATGGTCTATAACCTGCCGATACTGACACCGCCGCGCTGGGTGCGATCTAAATCGTCCCCCATTGCACTGGAAAACCTGCTGGTGTATCTGATCAATATCGCGCAGCACCCCGCGACAGAAAACCGCATCATGGATGCCGCAGGCCCCGAATATATCAGCTACCAGACCATGTTCGAGCGTTTCATTCAGATCAGCGGCAAGCGCAGAGTGCTGATCCCCGTTCCCATGCCAACACATCTGGTGTCCGTCTGGTTCTTGCATCTGGTGACATCGGTTCCCCCGTCTATCGCCCGCGCACTGATTCAGGGGTTAAAACACGATTTACAGGCCGATGGACGCGAACTCCAGACATTGATCCCACAAACGCTAATTAGCTTTGATGACGCCGTGCGCTTCACGCTGCAAAGCGAAATGGAGAGCGTGCAGCAGGCCGACTGGGGCGATGACACCGAGGTGCGCGCACGCTGGAAGCCAAATTACGGTTTTTACCCTAAACAGGCGGGTCATACGATAGAGACATCTGCTTCCAGTCAGGCACTCTGGCAGGTCATTCAGCAGGTCGGCGGAAAAGAAGGCTATTTTTATGCGAATACGCTGTGGAATATCCGTGCCCGGCTGGACGATCTCTGCGGCAACAGCGTGATTTACGGACGCCCTGAGCGTCCGACACTGGAAGTGGGTGACAAGATTGACGGTTGGAAGGTTATCTCGATCAAGCCACAGCGTCAGCTGGTGCTGCTATTTGGCATGAAAGCGCCGGGGCTGGGTAAACTCAACTTTACCATCACGGACAAAGGCACTCATCGAACCGTTGATGTCCGCGCCCGCTGGCACCCTTCCGGGTTCAACGGGCTGGTCTACTGGTTTCTGATGATGCCCGCCCACTTATTTATCTTCCGCGGCATGGCGGCACGTATTGCGAAACTGGCAGAGAAGGAAACGGTTTAGCGGCTGCCGTATTTCTCCAGCAGCGCATCAACAATCGCCTCACTCTGCGCATCTGGCTGGCCTTGATAATTTTCAGGGCGGAAATGCATCTGGAAAGCGGCAATCACCTGTCGCTTTTCACGCGCCGTCATCGCGTCTTGTACCGAATAGCCATAGCGCCCCAGTTTTTCCAGCAGAACCGCTTCATCCACCGGCTGCATCGGCAGTCTTCCGTTCAAATAGAACGCAACCCGCGGCGCATCTGGCCAGGCACCAATGCCTGCTTGCGCTAGCGCCTGCCAAGGGAACAGCGGTCCAGGGTCTTGTTTGCGCTGTGGGGCAATATCGCTGTGCGCCACCACGTTCTGCGGGGCAATCTGATAGCGATCGACAATATCGCGGGCGATCGCGGTCACGAGCTGAATCTGCGAGGCGGTAAACGGCTCCCACGTATAGCCTGTTAGGGTGCGCTGATAACCCGCGTTTTCGATCTCAATACCAATCGAAGAATTATTCAGCCGACTAAACCCGCGCCAGCTACTGGCTCCCGCATGCCAGGCAGCCTGAGATTCAGGCACCAGTTGCCAGGCAAGCGGCTTGCCACGCTGCAAAGGCGGGTGTGCTGGGATCAGATAATGGGCGCTAACGTGCTCATCCGTCAGAATATTCAGAGAGGTAGCAAAATCTTCCGCCGTGTAGTGAATCACCAGAAAGCGGATACGGGGCTCCTGCGCCCGCGACTGCACTGCGGTCTCCAGTACATAATTATTCTGTTCTTTCAGCGAAGAAGCGGATTGGCAACCCGCCAACAGCCCCAGCGCTATGCAGACGATCCATTTCAACATCGTTATTCCACTATTGTGCTTGTTTTCCGCCAGATACTTCACCTGCTAGCGGCGAACCTTTACCGCCGTACCGCTGACGGTCACCATCAGCATACTGCCGTCCTTCCCGACGGTTTCATAGTCAAGATCGATGCCCACAATGGCGTTCGCTCCTAAATCTTCGGCTTGCTCCTGTAACTCTTTGAACGCAATCTGCCGCGCCTTACGTAGCTCCTTCTCATAGGCACCAGACCGGCCGCCAACGACATCGCGGATGCTGGCAAAAAAATCCCGGAAGATGTTTGCGCCAAGAATGGCTTCGCCAGTCACAACACCACAATATTCAGTAATGGTGAAGCCTTCCAGATTCGGCGTAGTGGATAATTGCATCTCGTCTCCTTTCACTGTGTTTTAGTGTCAATGCCAGCGCTACTGATGGGAAAGCACGTGCTCAGCCGTAAGTCGCTATTTTGTGCTATTATTTAACCAACAAATCGCTTATTGGCAAATTTTAACCCCCGGTGATTGCATAACTATTCTGCCGACGTTAACATTCGCCGCATCAATGTCTATTCAATTCTTACGCATGAGTATTCAACTAAACGGCATTAACTGTTTCTACGGCACATACCAGGCGCTATTTGATATCACCCTCGATTGTCCTGCGGGTGAAACGCTGGTGCTTCTTGGTCCCAGCGGGGCAGGAAAGAGCTCGCTGATACGCGTTCTTAATCTGTTGGAAATGCCACGTTCTGGCAAGCTTTCCATCGCCGGTAATCAGTTTGATTTTCAGCGCACGCCATCCGACAGCGCGATCCGTGAGTTGCGTCAGAACGTCGGAATGGTGTTCCAGCAATATAATTTGTGGCCGCATTTGACCGTGGTGCAAAACCTGATTGAAGCGCCCTGCCGCGTGCTGGGGCTGAGTAAAGAAGAAGCCAAAGCGCGAGCGGACAAACTGCTGACGCGCCTGCGCCTCAATGACTTTGCCGATCGCTTCCCTCTCCATCTTTCTGGTGGACAGCAACAGCGTGTCGCGATTGCCCGTGCGCTGATGATGGAACCTCAGGTTCTGCTATTTGATGAACCCACTGCCGCGCTGGATCCAGAGATTACAGCTCAGGTCGTCAATATCATCCGTGAATTAGCGCAAACCGGCATTACGCAGGTCATCGTTACTCATGAAGTCGAATTTGCCCGTAAAACGGCCAGCCGGGTGGTTTATATGGAAAACGGCCGCATCGTTGAACAAGGGGATGCGACGCACTTTACCCAGCCGCAGACGCCTGAATTCGCTGGTTATTTATCACATTGATTACTATCAGGAAAATGATAATGAAAAAGTTGATTGTTGCAGCCTTATTCGCCGTTAGTGCCGCCTCTGCTCATGCTGCGGACACCATCCGTTTCGCGACCGAAGCCTCCTACCCTCCGTTCGAATTTGTCGATGCCAATAACCAGATCCAAGGTTTTGATATCGATCTGGCTAATGCTCTGTGCAAAGAAATGCAGGCAACCTGTACGTTCAGCAATCAGGCATTTGACAGCCTGATCCCCGGCCTGAAATTCCGTCGTTTCGAAGCCGTCATCGCGGGAATGGATATTACGCCTGAACGTCAACAGCAGGTGTCATTCACCCAGCCTTACTATGACAACTCCGCTCAGTTTATTGCCCAGAAAGGGAAAGTTGCTGATATCGCCGCGCTGACAGGCAAACGCGTTGGGGTACAAAATGGTACCACCCACCAGAAGTATCTGATGGAAAAGCATAGCGATATCAAAACCGTCCCTTACGACAGCTATCAAAATGCGGTGCTGGATCTGAAAAATGGTCGTCTGGATGCCGTGTTTGGTGATACCGCTGTGGTCAACGAATGGTTGAAGCAGAACGATGCGCTGGCAACCCTTGGTCAGAAAGTGACAGATAAAGGTTACTTCGGTATCGGTCTGGGCATCGCCGTGCGCCAGAACAACGATGAGCTGCTGAAGAAATTCGACGATGCACTCAACAAAATTAAACAGGATGGCACTTACGAGACCATCTACAAAAAATGGTTCCAGCAGTAATCTGACGCTCAATGATTGAATTTCAACCTCTTGCAAGCGCCGCCGGGATGACCGTCGGCCTTGCCGTTTGTGCACTGGTGCTCGGCCTCGCGCTGGCGATGCTGTTCGCCGTTTGGGAAACTGTCCGCTGGAAAGCCGTTAGCTGGACGGGAACCGCCGTCGTGACGCTGTTGCGCGGCCTGCCAGAAATTCTGGTCGTGCTGTTCATCTATTTCGGCTCTTCTCAGTTGTTAATGATATTGGCAGACGGCTTTACTCTGAATCTCTTCATCGTGCAGATTCCGGTCAAACTGGATATCGGCATGTTTGAAATCAGCCCATTCCTGTGCGGCGTGATTGCGCTGGCGCTGCTGTATGCTGCTTACGCATCCCAAACGCTACGCGGCGCGCTGAAAGCCGTCCCGCAAGGGCAATGGGAATCGGGTCAGGCGCTAGGGCTCAGTAAATCCGCAATCTTTTTCCGTCTGATCATGCCGCAAATGTGGCGTCACGCCCTGCCTGGATTAGGCAATCAGTGGCTGGTATTGCTGAAAGATACCGCGCTGGTGTCGCTGATCAGCGTGAACGATTTGATGCTGCAAACCAAAAGTATTGCGACACGGACGCAGGAGCCCTTCACCTGGTACGTTGTCGCGGCGGCGATCTATTTGATTATTACGCTGTTAAGTCAGTATGTGCTGAAACGCATTGAACTGCGCACTACGCGTTTTGAGCGGAGGCCTTCCTGATGCTCGCTTATTTACCTGAGCTAGTAAAAGGCCTGCATACCAGCCTGACTTTAACGGCCGTTTCCATCGTCGTAGCGCTGGTGCTATCACTACTGCTGACTGTTGTGCTGACGCTCAAAACGCCTGTCATATCACTGTTGGCGAAAGGCTACATTACGCTGTTTACCGGTACACCGCTGCTGGTGCAAATCTTCCTGATTTACTACGGGCCCGGACAGTTTACTTCTATCCAGCAAATCCCTTGGCTATGGAACCTGCTTTCGCAGCCGTGGCTGTGTGCGATGGTGGCGCTGGCGCTCAACAGTGCAGCGTATACTACGCAGCTGTTCTATGGTGCGGTAAAAGCGATTCCTGCTGGACAGTGGCAATCCTGTGCGGCGTTGGGGATGGATCAGAAGCAAACATTACGCATTTTGCTGCCGTTTGCGTTTAAGCGTGCGCTGTCTTCTTATTCAAATGAAGTGGTGCTGGTGTTTAAGAGTACATCACTGGCTTACACCATCACGCTGATGGAAGTCATGGGCTACAGCCAACTGATGTACGGCCGGACGTATGACGTAATGGTGTTTGGTGCCGCAGGGATCATCTACTTGTGCGTCAACGGGTTACTAACGCTATTGATGCGCTGGATTGAGCGTCGCTCACTGGCATTCGAGCGCCGTAATTAATCCTTATCGCATTTATCCGCACCTTATCCACTTAGAAAGCAGGCTTTGATAGCCTGCTTTTTTATGGCGTGCCATCCCTGACCGCCCCCTTACAGGTCATTGCCTGCTGATGTAAAAATATGCAGAAAATCGACTCAATAATCATTTTAATTGCATACAAATTCAATCAGTGGCATGGTAACTGCCATGCTGTCGGAATCCTTCCGCACATATATTTATCAATATAAGAAAAACAGGAGTAGGTAATGAAAAAATTAGTGCTCGCCACGTTACTGGCAGGAATTGCCTTCAGCGCCACCGCCGCAGACACCATCCGTTTTGCGTCATCAGCCACCTACCCACCATTTGAGTCGCTGGATGCCAGTAACGAAATCGTCGGTTTCGATATGGATCTGGCGAAAGCGCTGTGTAAGCAAATGCAAGCGACTTGTACGTTCACCAATCAGGCGTTTGACAGCCTGATCCCTGCACTGAAATTCCGCCGCTATGACGCAGTGATTTCCGGTATGGACATCACGCCAGAGCGTAGCAAGCAGGTCGCGTTCACACAGCCTTACTATGCCAACTCAGCCGTGGTTATCGCGCAAAAAGGGAAATTCAGCGACTTCGCTGCGATGAAAGGCAAACGTATCGGGATGGAAAACGGCACCACGCACCAGAAATACATGCACGATAAGCACCCGGAAGTGCAAACCGTTTCTTATGATAGCTACCAGAACGCGGTACTGGACCTGAAGAATGGCCGTATTGATGGCGTATTCGGGGATACCGCCGTCGTCAACGAGTGGATTAAGACGAACCCTGAACTGGCAACGGTTGGCGAACATGTGACTGACGCAGAATACTTCGGCACCGGACTGGGCATCGCCGTTCGTCCCGATGACAAAGCACTGCTGGAGAAGTTGAATAAAGCGCTGGATGCCATCAAAGCTGACGGCACGTATAAAAGCATTAACGACAAGTGGTTCCCGCAATAAGATCCACTTAGCGTAACGCGGTGTGATACACCGCGTTACGCTGTCGATAAAGTGTGTAGAGCGGTGATAATGGATAGATCGTAAAGACGCTGTAAATACGTCCATGTACGCTCGGATTGCGCCATCCATGGCGCAAACGCTTTACTCTTCTATTCCATTATCACCGTTCTCGTTCCGCAAATAGTTTTATCAATACGGTTCTACGGTTCTACGGTTCTACGCTTCCACTTTTTACGCCTTTTATAGCAAATCCCACAAAGCATTCAGATGTCCTGACTTTTGTCCTAGTCATCAATGCGCTTCAGTAACGTCAGCACTTCGTAGTGCGCCGTATGCGGGAACATATCGAACAGTTGTACGCGCAGCGCACGGTAATTCGCCAATTCCGTCATATCTTTCGCCATGCTTTCAGCGTTACAGCTGGAATAGAGAATATAGTCTGGTGCCATGCGACTCAGGTAGGCGCACAGTTCGCTGCCGATACCGCGGCGCGGCGGATTGACCAACACCAGATCGGGAATTTCCGCTTTACCTGTAGCAAACTGTGTTGAATCCAACGCCTGAAACTCCACCTGAGTTAAACCGAGCTGCTCAGCAGAACGACGCGCACAGGCTATCGCCTCAGCACTGATTTCAATACCCGTCAGACGCATCTCAGATGACACACAGTGCAGGCCAAACCCGCCTACCCCGCAAAACAGATCCCACATGCTGGTAATAGTTAATTCTGCCACCCACTCGCGTGCCGTCGCATACAGCGAGGCTGCCACCTGCGGGTTCGTCTGGAAAAAGCTTTGCGGACGGATATACAGCGGCACCTGATTGAATTGTTCAGCCAGCGCGGCTGCGTCACTCAGGATAATCTCCGTCTTCCCTTCCATAATCGCCTGATGCACAGGTTGAATGTTGGCGGATATGACCTCAAGCTGGGGCAACTGCTGCTGTATCCATGGCAATGCAGTTCGCAGCTGCGCCAGCTTGGTTTCCGAGCGCAAGACAAAGCGCAGCATGAACGTACCGTGCTGCGTACTTTCCGTCAGCAGCAAATATTTCAGTTCCCCACGGCGGCGCTCCACGTTATAAGGCGTCAACCCCGCACGGGCGATGAACACTTTAAGCACGTCAAAAACTGGCGCGAAGCTAGGCGGATAAAGCGGGCAGTCGCAGAGATCCACCGCCGTTCCATCGCGATGCAGCATCCCCAGCAGCGGGCGTTCCACGCTACCACTCACCACCATTTTGGCTTTATTACGAAAGGCAGACTGCGTAGAAGGTTGCACGGGCAACCAGCGCTGCACAGCATGTGATTGCAGCAAATCTTCAAGATGCTGTTGCTTATCAGACAATTGCTGCGGGTAGGCTTTTTCCAACCATTGGCAGGAACGACAGGTTCCCGTACTGTAGCGGGCACAATGCATAAAAATCTAACTATTAAAATAATACGGAATGCGGGGATTATATCACTCTGGCGGCGTCACCCTGCGACCTTTTGCTGATTCATGGTGACGCCAGTTGCCAGATTAGCTCATAAAAGAAAATTGCCTATTTCTGCCGCAGAAAAAAGCGCTTACTGCGCCGTGGCAGAAACAGTAAAACAATCACCAGAAAATCCGGGATCTTTTGCAGCAGGAGTTGATGCAGCACGGCAGCGTTGTTCTCTCCTGAGATATGAAATATCGCCGGCATAAATTCACTGAACGATGCCAGCAGCAGGTAACACACGACAACGGTCTGACAGACCACATAACCCCATCGCCCCCAGTTCACACCGGCCAAAACGGCAAAACCACAGCGAATTTCAACACCGACAATCATCAGCGATAGTAATAACACCAGCGTTGAATCCCAGGCTTCCGCGTTGCTGCCAATCCAGCCGCTCAAATCGCTGAGCCCTAACTCCCACACCAGTAGCAAAATTCCCAGGAATCGGGTAGCAATAATCGCAATCCCCGCCACCATCACCGGCACCGGGGCATAAACTTTGCGTTGTGTCATTTCCTTCTTCGTGTACAGAATTTCAACGCTCTCCCTTCCTGCGGCGTTTACCCGCCAAAAATACAGCACCAATATAGAATCCGATGCCAATATATACCCTATATAAAACAGCAACGCCCCCATACTCTGGCGGCGTTGCTGGAAATCTTCGCTAGGCTAACAAACTACGATGAGAAATCGAATCAGCCGCGTCTCGCTTTTTGCATATCACGATAACGCTGCTTCTCTGCTCTCGCCATAAACCACCAAGCAATAAACCCAATAATACCAACGACTAACAATATCAGGGAAGCCAATGCGTTAATTTGTGGATTAACGCCCATTCTGACGCTGGAGAACACCAGCATTGGCAACGTTGTCGAGCCAGGCCCTGCGACAAAGCTGGCGATAACCAGATCGTCCAGCGACAGCGTAAACGCTAGCAGCCAGCCGGAAAGCAGTGCGGGAGCAATCATCGGCACGGTGATAATGAAGAACACCTTGAGCGGATTCGCCCCCAGATCCATCGCGGCTTCTTCAATCGAACGATCAAGCTCACGCAGGCGAGCGCTGATCACCACGGTGACATAGGCGGTACAGAACGTGACGTGCGCCAGCCAGATGGTGAACATGCCTCGCTCTGCTGGCCACCCAATGGCATGCCCTAGTGCAACAAAGAGTAACAGCAGCGACAGACCGGTAATGACATCTGGCATGACCAGCGGTGCTGTCAGCATAAAAGCAAATCCATTGGATCCACGGAAACGGCCAAAACGCACCATGACCACGGCGGCGATCGTCCCAAGAATCACAGCCATCGTTGCCGAGGCGGCGGCAATCGTCAGGCTCAGGAGCACCGCGCTGATCATCGCCGTATTGTGGAACAGTTCGACGTACCAGCGTGCTGACCAGCCAGCCCATACGGTCACCAGCTTGGAACTGTTGAACGAGTAGATCACCAGCATCAGCATCGGCGCATAGAGGAACGTAAAGCACAGCACCAAAATCACAATACGCCACGGTGAGCGAACGACAGGTAAATTATTCACGCTTCACCCTCCGCCGTTTTACTCTGATGTTTGTGGAACCAGATAATCGGCATAATCAACAGTAGCAGCATGACGACGGCAACGGCAGATGCCACAGGCCAATCGCGGTTATTAAAGAATTCCTGCCACAGAATACGGCCAATCATGATGCTGTCTGGCCCGCCGAGCAGTTCTGGAATCACGTACTCCCCTACCGCAGGGATGAAGACCAGCATTGAGCCCGCAATAATTCCGCCTTTCGTTAAGGGAACGATCACGCTGAAGAAGGTTTTCAGCGGTCGTGCGCCTAAATCCAACGACGCTTCCACTAACGAATAGTCCAGACGCATCAGCGCGGTATAGATCGGCAACACCATAAACGGCAGATAGGAATACACGACACCGATATACACCGCCAAATTGGTGTGCAGAATGACCAGCGGTTCATCGATCACGCCCAGCCACAGCAGGAAATTATTCAGGATACCGTTATTTTTCAGAATCCCCATCCAGGCGTAGACGCGAATCAGGAATGATGTCCACGATGGAAGAATCACCAGCAACAACAGGATATTACGCGTTGACGGTTTACTGTGCGCCACCGCCCAGGCCAGCGGGTAGCCGATGAACAGACAGCACAGTGTCGACACGGCTGCAACCTGAAGCGATTGCATATAGGCATCGAAATACAGCGGATCGTCCAACAAATGCAGATAGTTCCCAAGGTTCAGGGAAATATCCAGCTTGCCGTCCAGCCACGAGACCAGATCGGTATAAGGCGGGATCGCCCGCGCCATCTCTGCAAGACTGATTTTGAACACGATCAGGAACGGCAGCATGAACAGCAGCAGCAGCCACAGATACGGCAGCGCGATGACCAGCTTGCGCCCATGTTTTTGACGCCAGCGTGCCATCAGCACACGGAGCCAGAGTCTGGCCTTGCCCGGTGGTTCCGCCGTGTTATGTTCGGGAAATAGAGTCATGACATTCGTCCTCGCTACACCGTCAGAACCACACAGCTATCCGCATCCCAACACAGCCGAACCTCATCTCCCCAGGTCGGCGTGCCTTTGCGATAGCGGTAGGCATTTTGTAACTGCGCGCTAATAGTTTGCCCGCTGTTGAGCCTGACGTGGTAAATCGACAAGTCGCCCAGATAGGCGATATGAACAACTTCCCCTACCGCAAAGTTACAGCCATCGGCCGGAACCTCTTCGCACAGCATGATTTTTTCAGGACGCAACGCGATGTAGACCGGGACACCATCGACCACCGAGACATCCGAATCCACCTTCAGCGGATGCACCAGTCCGGGGCTTTTAATGATCAGCGCATCGTCCTGACGCTCCTGCAAGATCCCTTCAAACATATTAACCGAGCCGATGAACTCCGCACTAAAACGCGTGTTCGGGTGTTCATAAATCTCTTCCGGTTCACCAATCTGTACGAATTTCCCACGATTCATAATGGCAATACGACCCGCCATGGTCATGGCTTCTTCCTGATCGTGCGTCACCATCACGCAGGTCACGCCCACGCGTTCCAGAATATCGACGACTTCAAGCTGCATACGGTCGCGTAATTTTTTGTCCAGCGCCCCCATGGGTTCGTCCAGCAGCAGCAGTTTGGGACGCTTCGCCAGACTACGAGCTAGCGCAACACGCTGACGCTGTCCGCCGGAAAGCTGATGCGGTTTACGATTGGCGAACTCCTGCATGTGCACCAGCGACAGCATCTCTTCCACACGATCTTTAATTTCTGCGCGCGGCAGTTTGTCCTGTTTCAGACCAAACGCGATATTCTTTTCCACTGTCATATGTGGGAACAGCGCATAAGACTGGAACATCATATTGATGGGACGCTGGTAAGGCGGCACCAATGACAAATCCTGGCCATCCAGAACAATCTGCCCCTGCGTGGGAAGCTCAAAACCCGCCAGCATACGCAGCAGCGTGGATTTCCCACAGCCAGAAGCGCCCAGTAGTGCAAAAATTTCGCCTTTATAAATCGTCAGGCTGACATCATCAACGGCGGCCTGACCATCGAACGATTTCGTCAGGTTACGCACTTCCAGCAGCGGCGTGGCCGCTTTTTGGGGTTTTGATTGAGGGCGGGGGATCGCGTCATTCACTTCGCATTGCTCTCCGGCAAAAGCAGAACAAGCCACACCACTGATAACGCCATTCGGCACTTTTTACATTCAGCGATGTGACACTATATAGAGCGCAAACAGGCGGATTACCCGCCTGTTTGCCACATTTTATACCCATCCATTACCTGGTTGCCGTAGCCAGCAACCGTCAAGCGTGTGGGTAACGATTCAGACCCAAGAGGCTACTTGCCGCTTTTAACCTTAGTCCATGCACGAGTACGCGTACGGTCAATCTGAGGAGATTGCACTTTAAGCGTAAACAGTTTGGCACGCACATCCGCTGGCGGATAAACGCCTGGGTTGTTACGAATCTCTTCGTTCACCAACGGCAAGGAAGCCAGATTACCGCTCGCGTAATACACGTGGTTACTGATTTCCGCCATCACTTCTGGCTTCATCAGGTAATCCAGAAACGCATAGGCTTCATCAAGATTCTTAGCATCTTTTGGAATCGCGAGGACATCAAAGAATGCCAATGCGCCTTCTTTCGGAATGCTGTACTGGATATTCACCCCGTTTTTCGCTTCTTTCGCACGGTTTCCTGCCTGCAAAATGTCACCCGCCCAGCCTACCGCGACGCAGATATCGCCGTTTGCCAGATCGTTGATGTATTGCGACGAATGGAAGTAACGAATACTCGGACGCAGTTTCAGCAACAGATCGGTCGCAGACGTGGTGTAATCACCCGGTTTGGTACTATTCGGATCTTTACCCTGATAGTTCAACACGGTCGCGAAGATCTCTTCCGGGGCATCCAGGAAAGATACGCCGCAGCTTTTCAGCTTTTCCAGATTCTCTGGCTTCAGCACCAAATCCCAGCTGTTAACCGGTGCATCAGCACCCAGTGCCGCTTTCACTTTCTCAACGTTGTAACCAATGCCCGTGGTCGCCCACAGGTAAGGTAAGGCATATTTATTATCCGGATCGTGCTGCGCAATCAGCTTCATCAGCTCAGGATCCAGATTTTTGTAATTCGGTAGTTTGCTCTTGTCTAATGGCTGAAAAACTCCCGCAGAGAGTTGGCGCTCAAGGAAGCTGGCAGAAGGAACCACCAGATCAAAACCCGTGCTGCCCGCCATGAGTTTGCCTTCCAACACTTCGTTGGAGTCAAACACATCGTAGACAACCTTAATGCCGGTTTCTTTCTGGAAATTGGCTAACGTGTTCGGTGCGATATAGTCGGACCAGTTATAAACATGCAGCGTTTTCTCTTCCGCAGATGCGGTGACGGACGCGGCCATCAGCAAGCCGGTAACAACACCCGATAGCCATTTTTTACGTTGGGTGAACATCCGTTCCTTCCTCCATATTCGTGGGAGTTAATATGTATCGTTTCGATACAAAACATGTCCTGCTGCGCTACAAAACGGTGAATGAGTATGCACCGATTTTATTCGCTCAGACACGGACATAGCCTTGATTTCGCTGTCTGTGTCTTACAGGAATAAAGCATAACCCCACAACATCGTGCGCACCATACTTGAACGTAAAAAATGGGTTTTAACGATTATTTATTCACATTTTATCGATGTGATGAAGGCGTTTAGCGACAAACAAAGAGAAATATCTGGCAATAAGGCGAAATAAGCAGAATAAATGACGCCGAAAGGAAAATAAGTAAAACCAATTGCTGCCGTTGGCAGCAACCGTATCAATGCAGATGTGAGGTAGTGACTCTGGCAGCAGAGCCCTCTTCTTCCTCACCGATAAACAGCAGATTATTAGCACTGGCCTCAAGGATCACCATTGAGATCTGCTCTTCAGACTGCTGCATGAAATGCCTGAATTGTTCCAGCGTCATGCCAGCGGCCACACTGAATGACTGGCAGACGATCAGCTTCGGCAGGTTATCGTCCTGAACGTCGATAAATGCCTTGACGGTCAACGAACTGGCATTGATTTGGCTCAGGTCGCCGACCAGAGGAATCAACGCGCTGGGCTTCACTTCGGCAAGTGCGGAAAACAGGATTACGTTATCTACCAGATCAACTTTCGCATCGAACACACCATCAAAATTTTGCATATGAGGAAGATGGAGCGCCTGACAGGAATCACATTCGAAATACAGAATATTCAGTTGGTCCAGCCACCGCCGTAGCATAGCCAAATCCGGGACGATGAGTGAATCCATCATATTTGCCTCATACCTGTCGCCGTTAAAGACGCGTTGTTGAAAAGAGAGCATCGCCCATACAGGAACGATGTTAAAACAGAAACCGCCCTTAAAACAGAAACGCGGTTAAAAACGGCACATAGCTTACGGAATATTGCGCGACGATGCCATGATAAAAGCGCGCCGCCGCCCGCTTTCCTCGTTCCGCTTCACGGTGACACATTGGATAACGGGGCTGTCCGGTGTCTATACGCCAATAAGCAACACCGTATTTTACGGCGTGGTCCCTGTTTCAGAAAGCTAACTTTTGCTTATTGTTGTCGATATTGCGAAGCGTCTCTGGGTATTTTGCTCAATAAACTCAATCATCATGTCGGCAATATCGAGTCCGGTCGTCGTTTCAATCCCTTCCAGCCCTGGCGACGCATTCACCTCCATGACCAGCGGCCCCCTATCGGCACGCAAAATATCGACGCCCGCAATGTTCAGCCCCAGCGTTTTTGTCGCTTTGATGGCAATCGCACGCTCCTGCGCCGTAATTTTCACGTTATTCGCCGACCCGCCGCGATGCAGATTTGAGCGGAATTCTCCCGCCTTCGCCTGTCGTTCAATCGCGGCAACAACCCGATTGCCGATCACAAAACAGCGAATATCTTTACCCTGCGCTTCATGCACGTATTCCTGCACCAGGATATGCGCATTTAGCCCGCGAAAAGCATCAATCACGCTTTCCGCCGCCTGCCGCGTTTCGGCCAATACCACACCGATTCCCTGTGTGCCTTCCACCAGTTTTACGACCAGCGGCGCACCGCCCACCATCGCAATCAGATCACCGGTATCATCTGGCGAATGAGCAAATCCAGTGATCGGCAAGTCAATCCCTTCGCGGGCAAGCAGTTGCAGCGAATGCAGTTTGTCGCGGGCGCGAATGATAGCGATAGCATTATTCAGCGGGTAGCTGCCCAGCATTTCAAACTGGCGCAATACCGCCGTACCATAAAACGTGATCTGTGAACCGATACGCGGAATAACCGCATCAAACTTATCCAGCCGACGCCCGCGGTAATGCACCGACGGCGCCGCCGAATTGATATTCATGTAGCAGGAAAGCGGGTCAATAACCTCAACGCTGTGCTTGCGCGCCTCAGCCGCTTCACGCAGGCGTTTGCAGGAATATAACGCTCCATCACGAGACAGAATGGCTATCTTCATAAATATCCTACGGATACTAGCGTATCGCCCATCCTTGTTGATGTAAGTAGTCCAGCATGAATGGACGTAACTCTTTTTTCAGCGTCCGTTCCAAATGCTCGCTCCAGCTTTCACGGCGGCTACCTGTACGTTCCAGATAATATTCCACCATTTGCTGGTCGTATTGCGCCAGCACATCACGGTCAAGCGGCTGATAAACATTTTCATGCAACAGCATAGCGGTTGGCATGCGCGGTTTCAGCATCGGTTCCGCGTCCGGGTGCCCCAGACACAGACCAAACAACGGCAGAACCCGCGTTGGCAATTGCAATAACTGCGTCACGTCAGCAATTCGATTGCGGATCCCACCGATAAATACGCCGCCCAATCCCAACGACTCGGCGGCAACCAGCGCATTCTGCGCCATGATAGCGGTATCGACGCAGCCAATCAGCAATTGCTCCGCCAGCCCAGTTTCTGCCTGTGGGAAGATCTCCACATGCCGGTGGAAATCGGCACAAAAGACCCAAAATTCAGCCGCCTGTGCCACATAGCCTTGTTCGCCAGTATAGTGAACGAGCGTTTCCCGCACGGCAGGATCGGTAATACGGATAATTGAGCTGCATTGTAAAAAGCTCGAGCTGGATGCACTTTGTGCGGAGGTAATGATGGCGTGGCGCTGCTCATCCGTTATGGCTTGAGACGTAAATGCGCGAATAGAACGGTGGCGCTGTAACAAATCAATCGTTGGTGTCACACTGGCATCCTTCAGTCGGTAAAGTTATTTCATCATCGATAGCTGATGCAAATCGTTGTAACAGGTAATGACTACTATTTTTCATCAATGAATACAGGCATAGTAGCGTAATTCGCAGTAACCTCATTAACCGTAACACTTTTAGCCGTGACCTTGTGTTTAATAGGCGTCACGCTATACGTTTCAAGAATGAGAACATTTTTCTAATTTTACAAAGGAGTTTACATGTTCGCTGTAATTTTCGGGCGCCCAGCTTGCCCTTACTGTGTACGTGCGAAAGAACTGGCAGAGAAACTGACCGAGCAACGTGATGACTTCAGCTTCCGCTATGTAGACATCCACGCAGAAGGCATCTCGAAAGAAGATTTGTCCAAGACGGTAGGAAAGCCGGTTGAAACCGTACCGCAGATTTTCCTGGATGAAAAACACATCGGCGGCTGTACTGATTTTGAAGCCTATGCCAAAGAGCACCTGGCCCTGTTCCAGTCATAATCATCAAACTGACAACACAACAGCGCGGCGACAGTCCGCGCTTTTTTATGGGGCAGGAATAGAAACTTCTCAACGAAGATAGCGTCGATACAGACTGCGCAAACACAACACGCCCATGGCACCCAGCACACACCAAAAGACCGCACTCATTACGTAGGCCAACTCTTGCCAGAAAGAGCGCATAGGCGTATTCCACAAGTGGAGCGCCAGCAAGCACACGGGCATCGCCGCCAGCGCGCCAAACAGCGGGTAAAGCAGGCGACCACGCGCAGAAAGGAAGCAGGCCACCATACCGGGCAGCAGAAAAAGCAGCATCCCCGGACTACCGCGCAACCCATCCCCCACCGCAACCTCTGATACCTCAATTTTTTGACTCAGAAACACGACGGTGAACAATAAAAAACAGCAGGTCGCACCGACCCAACCTTTATTTCTTGCCATAAATCGCCCCTATCAATATGCCTCCCAACCTGCATCAACCCGATACCGAAAATATGCGGCATGGTAAAAATGATTGGTGTATCTATTCCCCGACATGAAAAACATGAGGCTTCGCTACGATTTATTCGACATACGGTTGTCCGCAAAAAAAAGACGTTCACCACCGTATTTCTTCAACAGCGACACCACAATCATTAAATTAAACAAGAATTACACTGAACAATTTTTATCGGATAAATTATACTGAACGAGGCTGATTCCTTTCAGCTGACGCGTATTGATACCGTCACGGGAATTCATGCATTTCATGGCTAAATCTAGCCGCTATAATGAATAACATCAAGAACTTACTGGTAAACAACAAGTTACATTCCATGAATATAAACGTCGCTGATTTGTTAAATGGGAATTACATTCTACTTTTATTCGTGGTTCTTTCATTAGGACTCTGCCTGGGGAAATTGCGCTTAGGACCAGTACAACTCGGTAATTCTATTGGAGTTTTAGTTGTTTCTTTATTACTCGGCCAACAGCATTTTTCGATTAATACCGAAGCGCTGAGCCTCGGTTTTATGTTATTTATTTTTTGCGTGGGCGTGGAAGCCGGGCCGAATTTCTTTTCTATCTTCTTCCGCGACGGAAAGAATTATTTCATGCTAGCGCTAGTGATGGTCGGCAGCGCCATGTTACTGGCGTTAGGCTTAGGTAAACTCTTTGGTTGGGGAATTGGCCTGACGGCAGGGATGCTAGCCGGATCCATGACCTCAACGCCGGTATTGGTCGGTGCGGGCGACACGCTGCGCAATACTGCCAGCTTGGGTAACCAGCTCAGTATTGAGCAAGATCACCTGAGTTTGGGCTATGCGCTGACGTATCTGGTCGGTCTGGTCAGCCTCATTTTTGGCGCACGCTACCTGCCCAAACTCCAGCATCAGGATTTACCCACCAGCGCTCAGCAAATTGCACGTGAGCGCGGATTAGACCCAGACAGCCAGAGAAAAGTCTATCTGCCAGTGATTCGCGCCTATCGCGTCGGGCCGGAGCTGGTTGATTGGGCGGACGGCAAGAATTTGCGCGAGCTGGGGATCTATCGACAAACCGGTTGCTACATCGAACGCATCCGACGTAACGGGATTTTGGCCAACCCTGATGGTGATGCCGTCTTACAAATCGGCGATGAGATTGCGCTGGTCGGCTATCCCGATGCCCATTCCCGTCTGAATTCCAATTTCCGCGATGGCAAGGAGGTTTTCGACCGCGATTTGCTGGACATGCGCATCGTGACGGAAGAAGTCGTCGTCAAGAATCACAATGCTGTGGGCAAACGTTTGAGCCAATTGAAGCTGACCGATCACGGCTGTTTCCTCAACCGCATTGTTCGTAGCCAGATTGAAATGCCGATTGATGATAACGTCGTCCTGAATAAAGGCGATGTCTTGCAGGTCAGCGGGGATGCCAGACGGGTAAAAAGCATTGCCGATAGAATCGGGTTCATTTCTATTCATAGTCAGGTCACCGATCTGCTCGCCTTCTGCGCCTTTTTTGTCATCGGCATAATGGTCGGACTGATTACCATCCAATTCAGCAACTTCACCTTTGGTATCGGTAACGCAGCTGGGTTGCTGTTCGCCGGTATCATGCTGGGGTTCCTGCGTGCCAACCACCCGACTTTCGGCTACATTCCACAAGGCGCGCTTAACATGGTCAAAGAATTCGGCCTGATGGTCTTTATGGCTGGCGTTGGCCTAAGTGCAGGTAGCACCATCAACAGTAGTCTGGGAGAAGTCGGTATCCAGATGCTGGCTTCAGGGCTGATTGTTAGTCTGCTGCCAGTAGTGATTTGTTTTCTGTTTGGTGCGTATGTGCTGAAAATGAACCGTGCGCTGCTGTTTGGTGCCATGATGGGTGCACGAACTTGCGCACCTGCAATGGAAATTATCAGCGATACGGCACGCAGTAACATCCCTGCGCTCGGTTATGCGGGTACCTATGCTATCGCTAACGTGCTACTCACCTTAGCGGGTTCACTTATCGTGGTTATTTGGCCTGAGCTGCCCGGCTGACAAAATGTAAAAAATCGTCAATATTATTTTTTAAAAACCAGAACTTTTTCTTTGCCTTAAAGTCTGAATAAGTGCCACTGCTTTTCTTTGATTCCCCTTATTGAGGAGCCCATCGTTCCCGCCTTTCAGGTTCAAGAACGATGGGCGTTTTCTTTTATACGCTTCCCCCCACTTTCTCATCCTCCCCATCACAGGTATTACATTGATTTCTTTTTTGTTATTAAAATAACAAAATTTAATTTTATTGTTATTTTTGTGACATGAAAATCATTGAGTGTCATAATCACGCTATCTGATTTCTTATCGATATCACCGAGGATTAACCATGACTGACTACGCACGCTATATCGACCACACACTGTTAGCAGCCAATGCCACCGAACAGCAAATCACCACCCTGTGCGATGAAGCGATCGCTCACCGTTTTTATGCCGTCTGCGTTAACTCAGGTTACGTCCCTTTCGTGGCCGACAAACTGAAAGGCACTGAGGTTCAGGTATGCTCGGTTATTGGTTTCCCTCTTGGTGCAGGCCTGACATCCAGCAAGGCTTTTGAAGCGAAAGCGGCAATTGATGCTGGTGCCCAGGAGATCGATATGGTGATTAACGTTGGCTGGCTGAAAAGCGGGAATATTGCTGCCGTCAAAGCAGATATTCAGGCCGTACGTGAGGTTTGCGCCGCTATACCGTTGAAGGTAATATTGGAAACTTGTCTGCTTGATGACGAACAGATTGTCGTGGTGTGTGAAATGTGTCGTCAGTTGGATGTCGCTTTCGTCAAAACGTCTACCGGTTTCAGTACGGGCGGCGCACGTGAAGAACATGTTCGATTGATGCGTAGCACAGTCGGCAGCGAGATGGGTGTCAAGGCATCCGGCGCGGTTCGCGATCGCCAAACGGCACAGCGTATGATTGAAGCAGGCGCCACGCGCATCGGCACTAGCTCAGGCGTCGCTATTGTTTCAGGTGAAACGGCCACAGCAGGAAACTACTAACAACAAAAATAGCTTATTAGCAGGGAATTTTATGGAAACGCGGCGCGACGAACGAATCGGCAGACTGGCTCAGGCATTAAAGAAAACCGATAAACTCCATCTTAAAGACGCCGCACAGCTACTCGGCGTGTCCGAAATGACCGTGCGCCGCGATCTGAATGCAGATTCCACCAGCGTCATGCTGCTCGGCGGCTATGTCGTTAGCGACCTGAAGAATAACGGTGTCACGAATTATTTTGTCTCCGATCAGCAGAGCAAACACGTAAGAGAAAAGCAGGCTATCGGTACCGCCGCAGCCTATCTGGTGGAAGCAAACGATACTGTTTTTTTCGACTGTGGCACCACAATTCCCTTCATCATTGATGCCATTCCTGATGAATTACCTTTTACTGCTATTTGCTATTCCCTGAACACGTTTTTAGCGCTACAGGAAAAAAAGGCGTGCAGAGTCATTTTGTGCGGCGGGGAATACCATCCAGATAACGCGATTTTTACCCCGCTCAACCAGCGTAGCGAGCTGGACAACATCTGCCCGAATAAAGCCTTTATCTCTGCGGCGGGTATTGAGCTGACTGCGGGCGCCACCTGCTTTAACTTTGCCGAACTGGGTATGAAGCAACGCGCGATGGCAACCGCACAACGAATCATTATTGTGGCGGATAGCAGCAAGTTCGGTCAGATTAAACGCGCCTGTATCGGCCCGATGACGCTGTTTGATACAGTCATTTCCGACAGCGCACCGAGCGAATCCTACTTACGCTATTTTTCCAACAATGGTATTCAGTTCATCCACGCGGGGAATTAACCGAATAACCCACCGAACCACTGCTGCACCTTCATCATCACCGTATCCCAGAGGCGGCTAAAGAAACCTGCCTCTGGAATATCCTCCATCGCGACCAGTTCGCGCTGTCCGATGCTCTTGCCATCCAGTTGGAAGTCGATAGTGCCGACAACCTGATTCTTGGTTAACGGTGCGGAAAGCTGCGGCTGACTGAGCGTGAAGCTGGCTTTCAGGTTTTTCATTTGTCCTTTCGGGATGGTCAGTGCAGCATCCTGCGCGACGCCAAGCCGTGCTTCTTTCTCGGTACCAAACCAGACTCGCTGCGTGGTAAAAGGCGCATCCGTTTTGATAGGCGTTACCGTTTCGAAAAAGCGGAAGCCCCAGGTGAGCAGTTTTTCACTTTCACGGAAGCGAATGGCATCCGTTTGTGCCCCCAGCACCACAGAAATCAGGCGCATATTGCCTTCGGTAGCCGAGGCCACCAGATTGTGCCCCGCCCCGCTAGTGTGGCCGGTTTTCACGCCATCCACGTTCAGGTTAGTGCTCCACAGCAGACGGTTACGGTTAGGCTGGCGAATGTTATTGAAGGTGAACTCTTTTTCCTTGTGCAACGCGTATTCTTCTGGCACATCGCGAATCAGCGCCTGCCCTAACAGAGCCATATCACGCGCGGTGCTATATTGCCCCGGTGCATCAAGACCGTGCACGGTAAGAAAATGCGTATTCGTCAGGTTAAGTGCCTTCGCATAATTGTTCATCAGGCTAACGAACGCATCCTGACTGCCCGCGACATAATCCGCCAGCGCGATGCTGGCATCATTGCCTGACTGAATGACAATGCCTTTATTTAACTCAGAAACAGGGATGCGGTCGCCCGGCTTAAGGAACATCAGCGACGAACCGCGCAGTGCCGGATTGCCGGTTGCCCAGGCATCGTTTCCTACAGTCACTTCATCCGTCGGACGAATTTTACCGGATTTGATCGCCTGCCCAATCACATAGCTCGCCATAATTTTTGTCAGGCTGGCAGGGTCAAGACGTTCATCGGCATTGCTTTCTGCCAGCACTTTACCGCTGTGGTGATCGATCAGGATATAGGCTTTGGCATCAATCTGCGGCACCGCTGGCAACTGTTCCGCATAGGTGAATGGCACTACACCGACAAGCAATACCGTACCTACAGAGAAAGACGTGAGTCTGGTCAGGAAAGGAGTTGTTTTCATGAGTTCGCCGCGATATCCATCAGTCGTTAAAAATTCTTAATTTTCAATATGTTTTGAAAACTTTAGTAACACATAAAGGTAACTCGTCATCTATGGGATGAAAACCGTTCATTCTGTAAAGATAGTCAAAGAAATGAAAGTTTCTCAAAAAAGGCAGATAAAAAAAGGACTTAGGGAAAAGTAAGGAATGTCTGAAAATGCAGAAGGCAGGACGACCAGAAAAGTAGTGGATAGCACGAGGACATAGTCACGCAGACGCCCTCGTGCCAGCGGTTGGACATTCTATTAGCGGCGTTCGCGCTTATCTGCACGTTTTGACAGCCAGTCGCCCAGCGTCTGTACCACCTGCACCAGAATAACCAGCGCAATAACGGTAATCACCATCACCTCGGTTTCATAGCGGTAATAACCGAAGCGGATCGCCAAATCACCCACCCCGCCGCCGCCGACAATGCCCGCCATCGCCGAATAACCAATGAGGCTCACCAGCGTAATCGTCAGGCCACGTAATAGTCCCGCTTTCGCCTCTGGCAGCAGCACCGTGCCGATAATACGCATCGGGCTGGCGCCAAACGCTTCGGCCGCTTCCACGATACCGGGATCAATTTCACGCAGCGCGCTATCCACCAGACGCGCATAAAATGCGATTGCTGCGACCGACATTGGCACCGCCGCCGCCACAGGCCCAATCGTATTCCCTAAGAGAAGCTGCGTCAGCGGTAGCAGCAAGACCAGTAGAATCACGAAGGGAATAGAGCGGATAATATTCACCAGCACGGTGCCAAACAGGTAGACGGCGCGGTTTTGCCAGAACAGGTTTCTGTCGGTAACGTAAATCAGCAGCCCCAGCGGTAAACCGCCGATCACGGCAAACAGTGTGGAAATCCCCACCATCTGGAACGTTTCGCCAAACGCCGCGACCAGATCGATCCATAAATCAGCCATGCAGCACCTCCACGTTCGCCGTTCTTACCTGAATATGTTCCACCGCTTCCGTCACTTTTACGGGGTCAGATGGATGGGTCAATAGCGCGACGAGGATGCCTAGCGCACGATTGCCGATGTATTCGATCTTACCGTGCAGGATATTGACCGACACGCCAAAGCGCGTCGCAACGTCCGACAGCACGGGTTGCTCCGCCGATTCGCCAACGAACAGAATTTTCAATAAGGTGCCCTGTAAATCCTCCAGCAAGCGAGGTGGCAACGCCAGATCGAGCGTATGAGCCACCAGTTGGCGGGTAAATGCGTGCTGCGGCGTCGCGAAAATATCAAAAACATCGCCCTCTTCCACAACCCGACCGCCCGTCATCACCGCCACCCGATCGCAGACGGCCTTAATCACGCTCATCTCATGAGAAATCAGCACGATGGTAATGCCCAGTTTCTCGTTAATCTCTTTTAGCAACGCCAGAATAGCGGCTGAGGTTTCCAGATCGAGCGCTGACGTTGGCTCATCGCACAGTAACACTTCGGGATCGTTGGCAATGGCTCTGGCGATACCCACGCGCTGTTTTTGACCGCCGCTGAGCTGCGCCGGATACGACAAGGCTTTATCCGTCAGCCCTACCACGTTCAGGATTTCCGGCACCCGCGCCGCGATATCTGCACGGGATTTCCCAGCAGCTTTCAGACTGAATGCCACGTTTTCCGCCACCGTACGCGTCTGCATCAGGTTGAAGTGCTGAAAGATCATGCCGATTTTTTGCCGCTGTTCCCGCAGCGGCTGCCCGGCCAATTCACTGATGAGCACGCCATTGACGCGCACACGGCCTGATGTCGGGCGCTGCAAGAGATTGATAGTCCGCAGCAGCGTGCTTTTCCCCGCGCCGCTGGTGCCGACAATCCCATAAATTTCACCACGCGGGATGTGCAACGACACGTTGTCTACCGCGCGATTTTCTGGCTGATCCCCTTGCGAGAAGTCAACGCTAACCCCTTCTAACTCAATCATTATCCGCAAACTCCTGGCCTGAGCGGAAAAGAAGAAAGCCGGTCATAGACCGGCCAAAAGCGATGTTGTGTAACCTGAAACCTACTGTGCGGGCGCTGGCGTTTTCGCCTGCATCCACTCCGGTTTCTGGAACTGACTGTACATCAACGCCGGATCGTTGATCACCGCAGCATACGCGGGTGATTCCACAATCGCCTTGGTATCTTTAACAAAAGGTTTATCGAGATCGTCGGTGCGCACGGCAATAACGTTCTTCAAGTTCTCATCCAGCGTTTCCAGCTTAATGGCTGATGACAGTTTCATCCCGGATGCCAGCGCGAAATTGCCGTTCACCAGCGATGCTGTCACGCTATCCAACGTACGTGGCAACTGGGCGGCTTCCATCGGTTTGAAGACCAACCCACGCGGGTTTTCAAGAATATCTTTCTCTGACGCTTTGGTCGGATCGATATCCGCTTTAATCGTAATTAGCCCTATCGATTGCAGGAAACGCAGACCGCGAGCCAGATTGGTGGCATCGTTAGAGAGCGTCACTACGTCTCCTTTTTTCAGCTCATCCAGCGATTTGATTTTCTTCGAGTAGAAGCCCATGCTGGCTGTCGGTACGATAATCAACGGGGAAATCTTTAACCCTTTATCGGCGGCGAATTTCTCCAGATACAGCGTATGCTGGAAGAGGTTGGCATCAATACTGCCGTTCGCCAGCGCTAGATTAGGCTGAACATAATCGCTGAATTCACGCACGACGACCTTGTAGCCTTTTTTCACCAGCTCAGGTTTGATGGCCAGATTCACCATGTCGCCATACGGCCCGGGTGCTACGCCAAACGTGATCGTCTGTGGATCGCTGCTAGCGATGGCCAGTTGCATACCGGCGGCAAGCAGTGTAATGCCCAACGCGGCGCGAACAGAATGCGTCAATGTCATTGTGTAACTTTCCTGTCTGAATGTAACTTGCTGTCATTATTAAGAATGACAAGTTAAATCATAAAGACTAAAAAGGCATATCATTATTTCTCATCGACTGTCGCGGATAACCGGGACAGGCTTCACGAAGAAAGGGGCAAGTATGATAACGATTTGGGGTCGTGATAACTCGACCAACGTAAAGAAAGTCCTGTGGTGCGCGGAAGAGCTGGCGCTGCCTTATCAGCATATTGCAGCAGGCGGACAATTCGGTCTTAACCATGAGGCCGATTATCTGGCGATGAACCCGAATGGCCTCATCCCCTGTTTGCGGGACGACGATCTGGTGCTGTGGGAATCCAATACTATCGTGCGTTATCTGGCGGCACAGTATGGTCAGGATTCGCTGTATATTGCCGATGCGGGAAAACGCGCAAGTGCTGAGAAGTGGATGGACTGGGCCACCTCCTTCGCCGTCTTTTTCGGACCGGTGTTCATTAATATGGTGCGCGTTGCGCCGGAAAAACGCGATATGGCGTTAGTACAGAAAGGCATCGCCGAATGCGAACGTCTGTTCGATATTGTCGATACCGTTCTGGCTAATCAACCGTGGCTATCCGGCGAACAGTTTGGCATTGGCGATATTCCGCTAGGCTGTATTGCTTACGGCTGGCTGAATATGCCCATTGAGCAGCAGTCACATCCTCATCTGGAACGCTGGTATCAGCAACTCACCGAACGTCCGGCGTATCAGAAGCACGTCATGATCCCGCTGTCTTAAGTGAAACAGGCACCGTAAGGTGCCTGATTGATTACTCCAACCCGACTTTCAGCAATTTGCCATTGTCGTGATCCGTCAGCAGATAGAGGTAGCCGTCCGGCCCCAGTCTTACGTCGCGGATGCGTTCACCGCGATCGCTCAGCAAGCGTTCTTGGGACGCGACTTTATCGCCATCAAGCGTCAGACGAATCAGGTTCTTCTCTGCCAGCGCACCGATAAAGACTGAGTTTTTCCACTGTGGGAAACGATCGCTATTGTAGAAGGCCATTCCGCTGATCCCCGGCGATTTTTCCCAGTAAAAATCGGGGTTCACCATCCCTGCGATCTCTTTTCCTTTCGCTTCTGGAATCTTCAGCCCGGAATAGTTAATGCCGTGTGTCGCAATCGGCCAGCCGTAATTTTCGCCCGCTTTGGGAATGTTGATTTCATCGCCGCCTTTCGGGCCGTGTTCATTCTCCCACAGCGCGCCAGACCACGGATTAATCGCCAATCCCTGTGGGTTACGATGTCCGTAAGACCATATTTCCGGTCGCGCGTTAGGCGTATTCACAAACGGGTTATCGGACGGCACTTTACCCTCCGTGGTCAGACGAACAACTTTACCCTGTAATTTATCCAGGTCCTGTGCTGTCGGACGCTCGTTATTTTCACCCAACGCAATAAACAGATGCCCTTGTCGATCAAAGGCCAGCTTGCCGCCGAAATGGTTACCCGTCGACAGCTTCGGTTCCTGACGGAAGAAGACCGTGAAATTCTCTAAGCGTTTATTATCCTCGGAGAGTTTGCCATAGCCAACAGCGGTTCCCGCTTTACCGTCGCTACCCTCTTCGGCAAAGCTCAGGTAGATGCGCCGATTTTGCGCAAAATCCGGCGATAGCGCGACTTCCAATAATCCGCCCTGCGATTTCGCAAAAACCTTTGGTACGCCGGTTATCGGCGCAGACAGCGCGCTACCGGCTTTCCACAAGCGTAAATTCCCGGCGCGTTCGGTAATCAGGATCCCCTGTTCTTCCGGTAAAAACGCTAACGACCACGGATGATCCAACTTATCCTGCAATTCCGTCACCTTCGGTTCCGCCGCCAAAGTCTGGCTCGAAAACAGCAACGTTGCACTAAGCAGCAGCCAATGCGGCGCAGCAGAAAATCGTCGTAATACGGCGTGTGAAACAGAATCGCGAAGCATCGGGCTGTAGGACATAGCGTTGTCTCCATCCAACAAAAGTCCTGTAAATTTAGGCGGTAGGCAATGTTTGTGCAAAAAAACGGGGCAAGGTTTACATTTATTGAAGAAAGTAACGGCGCTACGATATAAATGACCGCCTGCGCCGACGCCAACCAGATCACTCAGGAAGCCACTGTTTTTACATAATGAAATCCTTCACGAATTTATAAGACAGCGTTTTATGAAGAGCGAGCTTTTTAGCGAAAACAAACATCAATCCTGATAGCGCATCGCTAAAAGCTTCATGACGTGTTTTTACGCCCATAATATCTTTTGTTATCCGAAATTGAATAAACGCCAGTGTGTCGTCTTTATAAGGATAAGGTGCCCCTAACCTGTCAGCGATAACCATACCAGACACGACAGCCCCCTCATGCCCAGCTAAACTGGTATCGACCCCACAAAACCACAGGTTGTCTTTACCCTGTAACTCGCGTAATCGCATTTTATGCATGAAATCCGCAGGTCGCTGTTTAGCTGCACGCCAATGACACGTTTTCACGATTTTTTCAGCGCGAATAGGATGCGTAGGATCGAGCGTCACCAATAAAGGTTTCGTAATATTCTGGTACGCCATTAACGCATTGTTCACTCGAGTCACACTGCCAAATAAATGAGTATGATCCGCCTGGGTACCCGTAAACTGACG
Organism: Pectobacterium actinidiae; assembly: GCF_000803315.1. Lineage (NCBI taxonomy): Bacteria > Pseudomonadati > Pseudomonadota > Gammaproteobacteria > Enterobacterales > Pectobacteriaceae > Pectobacterium > Pectobacterium actinidiae. Next base: position 1,844,817 of record NZ_JRMH01000001.1, on the reverse strand, counting down.
AAAGTTGAAATAATGTAATGGGGTGTCGGAATTAAGGTAGTCAGCATCATGGTGCGCGACGCTGGTGATATTGTGGTATTCAAACTGGGATAATATTTCCTGTTGTTTGTGCTTTGGATCAACCAGTAAAGATAAGGTGACTTCCGCCGATGTGGCAAAAATCACCGCATCGAACGAGGCATCCCGATCGCCATAGCAGACCTGAACCTTCCCTCTATACGGCTTCACCGACTTCACCGCCGTATTAAGCTTTATGTGATCTCCCAGCGTCTCGGCGAGCACCTGCAAATAGCGTTGCATCCCACCACGAACTTTGCGCCAGTATCCTGGAGAAAAAAACGAAACCAGATTGGCATTAAATGAGATTGCAAAAAACATCAGTGGGTATACGCGTAGATCAACATTACATCCCGTAGAAATACTCATCATGGGATACAGAGCCTGATGAATAAACGTCTCAGAATACCCTTTTTCAGTTAAATACTCCGCAATGGTCATCGCTTTATACCGAGGGTCGCCAGAACTCATCACCTCAGACATGCCAAGCTGGAAACGACTGCATTCCTCCTGAATGGCCTGACGTAACGGGCCCTCCAATGTGACATTGCTCCAATACTGTTCCTCACTGGGAAAGTATGCATGGAAAGAGGAAGGCGCAACATAACTTCCCAGACCTAATCTCTGTAATATATTGAACACATTAGGCGAAATACGCTCGTTGAAATATTCAACCCCCATATCAATCGGCACACTCATCCCGTTTCCGATATCAACTCGCTGCGTGTGAACATGGCCTCCGATATAATTATTGGCTTCAAAGAGCGTGACGTTGTGCGTATTTCGTAATAGCCATGCGGCAACCATTCCCGCTGCGCCACCGCCAATAATAGCCAGATTTTTCTTCTTCATGATTCACGCTCCGGCCGGGTAGAACAGTGCCAGCACATACATCGTTTCATGCCCAAACGATTTTGCATGAATTTGATTTCTATTAACTTTAACGACCACATTGGCCTGGCCATGACACGGCTAAGCGGGTATCGCTGATAATAACGCGCACGCGCGATCCCCTCCTGCTCCGTCGACAACAGCGATGCAACAGCCTGATATTGCAACCCTTTCAGTTGCATAAGTGAAATGTCAGACCCCGTAATCGTCCCTGAAACTTCGGGTGCCTTAAGCATAAGACTGGCATGGCGTGTGGTAATATCACTCATGACGTACATTGTCATTTCATCTTGTTGGAAATGATAAAAACAACTGGCAGACCACACTTGCCCTTCTGCCGCAGCGCTCAACGTTAACAGGCGTTCCTGACTCATGAAATGACATATTTCATGGAGTTGTTCTTCGTTATTCATTTTTGCTCCCTTCGCACAAGCATGATGCAGAGTGCCGCTAGCTTTGTCCTGCCCCGGACGTGACCTTACTGCTCGGCATACAGTATTTTTTCCGCGATCGCTTTAGGACTTTCTAAAGCAGCAATCAGCGAAACAGGCACTTTTTTCTCCAGCCTGGCGCCAATCATCCCTGCGGAAATCACCGCTAGCGCAGAGTTTCCGCCCAGATCGAAAAAATTTGCTGTTTCATGAAAATCGGCCTGGCCCAGGGTGGTCGAAAATACGTCACAAATAATCGCTACCACCGCGTTAAAGCGTGCGTTGCGATGGACAGAGAGCCCATCATGCGTTTCATGGTGCAAGGTGTTATCCCACGTTGGTTCAGGGAGCGATTTTCTGTCGAATTTTCCATTGGGGTGCAAAGGGAAAGTGGCGAGTACCACAAATAAATCAGGTACCATATAGGCAGGAAGTACCTTGTGAAGCGCTTGCTCCAGTTCCGCTTTTGACAATGAGTTCTGGCTGATCACATAGGCCGTCAGCATGTCGTCGCCGTGCCCGGCGAAAGGTTTAGCAGCGACGACAGCGCCCGCAATACCAGGAAGATTTTCTAAGGCATGTTCGATTTCTTTTACACCAATACGATTTCCCCTGATTTTGATCTCTCCGTCCCCTCTGCCCAGCCATTCCAATTTTCCCTGCGGGTGCATTCGCACTCGATCGCCTGAGCGATAGATTCTTATACCGCTGTCAGGATGGGGGAAGAAAGCACTCGCCGTTCCCTCTGTATTGCCGTAATAGCCCAGCGCCAAACCAACTCCGGATAGATATAACTGGCCTTCTGTGGCAGGTTGAAGATCCTCATCCAAAACATGTAGCTGTGTGTTTTCTAAAGGTTCACCGATAGAAATAAAGGCCGCGTCTTTCTCGACGCATTCACAGGATGTCCAGATCGTCGCTTCCGTCGGTCCATAAAGATTCCATAAGCGCCGACATGTCTGATTCAACTTCCTTGCCACTGGCAATGGTAGTGCCTCGCCACCAGACAAAATCGTCACAGAGGTGTTAGGGCGCCATCCGGTCGCCAGCAGAATCTTCCACAAGCTCGGCGTAGCCTGCACAAAATGGCTTCTGGCTATCAGTGGAAGCAGACGATCAATCTCGTTCACGTCGCTATTGCTCGCCAGCAGAACCGTCCCACCAAGCGTTAAAGGATAAAGCAGTTCAAGAATCGAAATATCAAAGGCCACCGTCGTGTGCGCCAGAAACACTTCCGAGGCCTGCATGTGCAAACGCTTGCCGATCGCCGAGAGAAAATTACCCAACGCCTCATGCCCGATACTGACACCTTTGGGTTGTCCCGTTGAACCACTGGTAAACAAAATATAAGCAATATCGTGCTGTTGCATATCCAGACATACCCAACTCCCCTCCGCGCCTCGTTCGGGATAGATAACGCTATCGTGAAGTTCACGTGCTAATGCGCCATTATCTGGGTGGCTGAGCAGCAACGTCGGTCTGGCGACCTCAACGTACTGCTGCAATCGGGATAAGGGATAGGCAGGGTCTAGTGGAACAAAGGTTACGCCCATCGCCAGAGCCGCCACCATACTCGGGACTAACCATTGATCGCGGCATAACAGTAGCCCAATAACATCCCCTCTTTTAACGCCAGACGTCATCAACGACTGTTGAACCGAGACAACAAGCCGTTCAAACTCCGTATAGTTGACGGCGAATTGTGCGTTAATTAGCGCTATTTTATCTGCGTGATGCGCAAAAGCATGAAGAATCTGCTCTACCGCATTCGCGGTTTCTCTATTTCGCCGACAAACATTCCCTGCCGTCATATTCGTATTATCACCTGACATGGTTCCTCCTGATTTTTGCGATCAAATAGCCAACGGCGCCGGATAAATTTCAGCCACCCATTTCTCATCCCGAAAAGAAGCAGGCATACCAAAATCCATATTCAGGCTGCGAAGGAAAGGACCAATACACACTGTCTCAACGGCGCCTAATCGCTGTATCTGTTGAATCATGGCAGGCACAGACAACCGCTCCGTTTCGCTACGCACACTCATGACCTTTACGCCGTCGGGATCGTTCACAACATCAAGTCCATCCAGACACGTCACTATCGGGTAACGCGGGGAAAACACATTTTTCGTCTCGAGATAAGCGTGTACCTGCTGGGCAATGCGCTGCCGATATGGCGTGTGGTAGGCAGATTGACAGAGCGAAGGTGGAAGTACCTCCAGCATCCCCGGCCCTTCCTGCCCTTTCCCTTCCAGCATCCGCCGAAGCCCTGACACCATTAGCAGCGAGCCGACCCCTTGTTGAATTAAGCCATAGTCCACCGAAATCCGCATTTCAGGCGGCTGATGGTAAAAATCGCGATCGCCTTCTTGCATGGCCAGGACGAACCCTACCGTCTCATCCTCCGTTTCTGGTCGATCTACCCGTAAGTGAATGAGCGCAACCGCATCAGCGATCGTCAATGCGCCGGAAGCACAAAGCGCTGCAACTTCACCCAAGCTAATACCGCCTGCACAGCAGGGTTCACCGCGCTGTGCAACGACGCTATCAGTAATACCCAACATGCCGGCCAGCAAACCGAGTGACACGACCTGCATGCATGAAAAACCGTCAGGAATCGGTGCCTGACGAAGAATTACCGCCACGCTCACGTCCGCCACGCTGGCAATATGTTCAAACCGGGTGCGAACCTGCGGATGATGCGCATAGAGTTGCTGCATATCCGCCATCATGTGTGAAACGTCTGCGGGTCCAAAGATTAATGCATAAGGTGTTGTCACTGTATTTCCCCTGTAGTGGTTACGTCATCCCAGAATGAACTCACGCGCACGCCGCGGCAGCACATCAGAAATGTGCAGAGATAGTCATCATGCGGAACCAGTGATGACATCCAGGTTGTAGGAATAGCGCCGATATAAACATTACTGATACTGGGTTCATCCAGTACCGGCCTGAGTAGTTTCCGTTGGCGGGAGAAAACGCTAACGGCCAGCGACCCCGCCAATATGGATAGGCTCTTCGTCGCGTGGTAAGGCGCAACGAAGACGCAGGGAAAGGGAAATTCTTGCCGAAGCCGTGGATCGTCAGATTCGCTAAGCTCAATAACGGCTGGCTGAAGAAGATAACCAAACGGCGTTCGCGGCGCGTCGAACGGATGATTAACGCTATCGCTCAATACGCGTGATAATTGCTCGACAGTGTTGGCCGATCCGAGAGGCAAGCGATGCGCGGGGATATGCTTCAGCGCCAACCGTAGTCGCTGACAAAAATCCGTGACGTCGCCTTCAACCAGTACAGCGCTCGTGGATACACAGGCAGCACCACCGAGATCGGTCATAGATTTTGCTACCAGGGCAACCGCTTCATCACGATCGGCATCCGCACCAACGACGATCTTGGAACGCCCAGGCCCCTGTATTCGCACTGTCGGATGGTGTCGGTATTTTTCAACCATCTCAGAACCGCCATAGGCCAATGTAAAATCCGTTGAGGCAACCAACGCATCAGCGCCGCGATAATCGGTTGGAATGAACGCGACATAATTTTCCAGACCGGACATGGCTAGTGCGGAAACAACACGCTGTGCAGTGAACGGTTCCCGTGATGACGGCCTGACCAGAACACGGTAGCCCAGCGCCACAGCTTGCGGCCACAGTGCGTGAATACCGGGTCCATTACCTGCTGCAAGCACCGCAAATGTGTCGCCTTTACGGCTGAAAAGACTGCATCCTGCCAATGCATCAGGATCGCGCCAGGACCACCTCGCCCCTTTCGGCATCCCAACGTCGAGAGTTTCGGGCATTATTCGCAATGCGTTGGCAATTGACGCTAGCGCCTCCTGAATTACGTTGGACGGTAGCCCTGTGGTGCGGTGCACCCGTTGGCAATATTCATCGGGGGATAAGCCCTCGAGTATGCCGAACTGGAAGCGTTCCGCCGCTTCAGTCATCGCGGCATGAATCTCTGCCAGCGGCAAAACCGGTGCAGACTTCATGGCATCGATCGTATTGTGGATATAGATAGGGGGGGCGACGCCCATGTCTGCAACAGGAGCATCCAGCAGATCGTTAACCCAGATACGCCGTTGTGTAACATAGCGGCGCCCTAATGCGGAAGCATCAATACCATAATCGGTTATGGCCTTATCAGGCGTCACCACATGTGAAGAAGGAGAGACATCGTTCATTAATATACCCCCTCTATCACCACGTTCCCGGCAACCGTCGACAGCGGCGCAACCTGACTGACTGCGACGCCGGGGAAGTCATCTTCTCGTGGCATGCGAATCGCAGTGTCGCGTTCAAGAATATTGGGGAAAAAGGCATAACGGCTGAGATGATGCATAACCACCTGACCACGCGAACCAAATGCAACAGGGGTACGTGTCTGCGCGTCCTGAACATCAAAAAGAACATAGGGAGCAAAGCTATCGAAAATCGCTGGCATGGCGATATCAGGCACGTTTCGTGATTTGGCCTCACCTAAAATCATCGTACTGCCGTAGCTGGCTCTAATAGGAACAGAAGGAAAGACTTCCGTTTGTAAAAACAGCTGGGTATCAGGATCCATTTGCGTCCCACCCCAGGTGATTTCTTTCAACGTTTGATTCATTCGGCTAATTAATGCGGGACGTCTTGCCATACATTCAAGAATAGGCGGTGTGGCAATAAGATATTGAATAGACTGCGTAAAAAGAATATCTTCCGCCTGTTCGATAATATGTTCCGCATAGGCTTGCTTACTCCCGACATCATTTTTCTGGATACATTTCTTAACCCAGCGGGGATCGAGATCGACGGTAAAAAATAGTCCGCCCTTGGCTGCCGCCCGACAGCGATTGATCGCTCCGACGACATGAGGCCCTGTTGGGATAAGCGCCAGCGTATTGCCCATAGATTGTTGGCCATCGAGATGTGGTTGATCCAGCCGCCACGCCACCAATTCATCAAGCCAGGACTGGAATACCACAAGCCGTTTAGCCTTACCGGTAGTGCCCCCACTTTCAAATACGCCCGCTATTTTCTCATCATACAAACCGCGGGGGATAAGCTGCTCGACAGGCACATCACGGAGCAAATCAGCGACATCAGGAAAACGAGCCAGATCGTCGAAAGTGTTGATGTCTGTCAACGGATCAAAATCCAATGTATCCCGTCTTTCCAACCAGAAAGGCGTGCCTGTGTGCGTAGAAAAATGCCATTGCATCATGTGCTTCAGATGAGCATTAAAATTCGGTAAATTTTTCATGGTTTCCCTCTGCTACGGCTGCAACCAGGTACTACGCCATTCGTCTTGCCCACGTTCAACACGCAGGCGTCTGTGCAGCCGATCTGAACTTGACGCCCAAAACTCAATGGATTGAGGGATAAGCTGATAAACAGAAAAGCGTTCTGGACAGAGAAGCGGCCCTTTATTCTCAAGTTCCTCTGCCGCAGCCCGGAGTTTATGGCTATCCAGCAAGGGTTGGCTTTGGTGCGACACCGTTGACATCGCGTGCAATGGAACAGGACGTTGATCCCACACTTCAACAGCAACCTCATGCGGCATAGCGATCACGTGACCGCTGACGGACAATTGTCTGCCAAGTTCTTTCCAGTAAAAATGGCCGCACGCGCGGGAACTACCTTGAATGTCCTGAATTTTTCGACTACAGCTGTGTGTCGCGAATAAAATGCCCTGCTCCGCGAAATCAAGAATGGCCATCACTCTTGAGCTCATCTCACCTTGTTCATTCGCGGTGGTTAATACCATTGCCCTCGGCTCTCTGACCTTTTCGTCCATGGCCTCTTTCACCCACGCCCGTGCGCGTGCTATAGGGTCGTGTAATGCGGCATGAAAGTGCAGAAAGTCGGTATTAGCCTTTCCGCTCATGCTTTCAAAATCACTACTGCCCATCATGATTCCCCTTTAAATGAAATAGGTTCCCTGCGCGACTTGTATCGCATGTCCACCAGCGTATAGCCGATATTTCTCCCCATCAGCCTGTGCAAGGCCGTACATCTTTGATGGGTGTCCCATCTCCACGCCCTGTAAAATTTCCAGTGTTGTGCCGAAATGCGTGACGCCATGTCTGGCAAGATGCAGAGCCAAAGGCCCGGCGGCAGAGCCCGTCGCAGCATCTTCCACCACGCCATAAGCAGGAGAAAACATACGCATACGCCACGTATTGCCGGTACGGCAAAAGCAAAGCGCGGCGATGTTTTCATGCTGAGCGAGCGCACGCTGATCGGGCACCAGTGCAGAAAGCATTTCCAGCGTGTCAACGCCGACAAAGACATGCCGCGGACCGACGTCATACATTTCAACTGGCAACGTACTGCACGGAACGCCCAATGCGTGCAGTAGCGCGTCAGCCTGGGTATACATCTGAATCACCGGTTCAGGCTGAACCATGTCAATGTGTGCGACGACCGCGTCACCTAGCCGTTCGGGGTATTCCAAAGTAAAAGGAAAAATGCCCTTCGCGGTTTCAATATTCAGCGTGCTTTTCCCTAGACGCAGGGACAAGGCGAGCGCCGTTCCCAACAGCGGATGTCCTGCAAAACCCAGTTCATTGACGGGGGTAAAAATGCGGACATGGACATCACCGCCATGTTTCGGCTGGGATACAAATGTTGATTCTGACAGTCTCATCTCAGCCGCAATACGCTGCATGACGTTGGTTTCCAACTCATCGCAGTCAAAAAAGACAGCGACCGGATTCCCTGCCAGCAGCCTATCGCTGAACGCGTTTACGATGGCATAGTGGTGCATAATCCCTCCTCAAATAGGGAAGCAAGCGGAGCCAACTGGGATTCATTCAGACAACTGGCGGCAACGGTAAAACTCATACGCTTATCAGGCGCTCGTCCGATCATTTCAGCCGAACGATTTGGCGGTAAATCTGCCAGGGCGGGTTTCTTTTCACGCCACAACATGATCGCCCCCCAACGCGCAGGTGAATGATTCATCACCCAGTATTTCTCCTGAAGTGCTTCCACCGAATTCCAGGCAACAACATCCCGTGGTGTAAGTTGCTCCCGCAGCTCCTTAATATCGGGATCGTCTTCCGTGAGTTCCCACCACACCCATTCCATCATCATGGCATCACCATCTGTTGTATTGATTCATAAAGAATTCTTGGCCCATCAAGGGTCAAAACCGACTCTGGGTGGAACTGCATAGAGGAAAAACGTGGCCCGCGGAGGCCAAAAATATGTCCTGTGCTTTCATCACGAGAGACGCGAATTTCCCCCTGAAGACCTAACGGAACGTTATTGTCATCAATGGCGGTGAAGGTGTTGTAGAACCCGACTTTCTCTATCCGGCCAAAAAAAGAAATCTCTTTTTGAATCCCCTGGTTAGGGTAGTCCAGCGCAGCAATGGGGTATCCCAGGGAAGCACACAGAATCTGATGACCAAAACAGACGGCAATGAACGGATGGCCCTGTCTCATCGCATTCAGCATTAGTTTTCGACTTCTCATCACTCGCGCATCGCTCAGATCCCTCGGGTCGCCGGGACCGGGGCCAATGATCAGAAGTTCGTTCGGCGCAATGCGAAAAGGGGAGGAATAATGCACAAGGCGAACACTCAACCCCATAGCACGAAGCTGATATTCCATCATGGAGGTAAAAGCGTCTTCGTTATCAACCAGTAGGGCATGCCCCGTACCCGCCGTTTTTGAACGTGCGACTAAGTGGTTATCAAGCCAGAATGCGGCAAGGCGCTGGTTATGCTTTTGCAACGCAATCTTCACCTGTTCATCCTGAAAAATAGATTTGGAACCGTTAGTTAGCCCCATAGCACACTGAAATGCCGCCGCTTTAGCTCGCGTCTCCGCCGCCTCAGAAGCGGGGTCTGAAGTTCTTACTAGCGTCGCCCCCAGCCCCATGGTCATCGCTCCGGTCCGATTAATTTCGGTCGTCCGGATCAAAATTGCCGAGTCAATCGTGGGCTTTCCAGACGTTTGTCCCAACAATGCGGCAAAGCCGCTGTAGTAGCCTCTGCCCGATGATTCATACTTCTCAATCACCCGCGTCGCATTTTCGAGGGGACTGCCAGTCACCGTCGGTGCAAATAAAGACCGCTGAAGAATTGTGGGGACAGAGAGCGAAGAATGTCCTTCAAGTCGATAGCCCGTATGCACCAAACGCGACATTGGCGTTAAAAACGGGCCAAAAGTTTTGACGTCCGAGTCGCAAATCCTGGTCATCATTTTCAGTTCTTCATCAAGAACCATTGACAATTCATCTTCTTCTTTCTCATTCGATAAAAAGTCAATCAGCCCTTCACGAGTCGGGCCAGTCGGCGGATAACGGTAAGTGCCGCTGATGGGGGTCATGGAAACCCGCTGTTCATCCAACGTGATATGCCGTTCAGGAGAGGCTCCGATTAATGTCATATCACGGCACTGAATAAAGAACGTCCAATACGCGCCATTCTCTTGCAGCAGTAGATTTTTAAAGATGGTTAACCCCATCTCCGAGCTGTAGTCGGTTAGCGTCGCGTTATAAGCGCGACGAATCACGAAATTTGCGCCCTGCCCGGTTCCAATCTCGTTCTGGATAACCTCAGCGACCGTGCGGGCGTACTCTTCATCAGACGGAGTGAAATGCGCATTTTTGACATTCACGGTAACGCTGGGCAAACACGTTAACGCCTTGTGTAGCGGTACGGTGTTGTAATCCGTAATGGCAATCGCAATCAGAGGTTTATGATCATCAATCGCTGAATAGCCTCGCTCTGTAATTTGGCGATAGGGTGCAACGAGTAATATATCTTGCGTTTCCTCCTTCTCTTTCTTCACCAAGAGATCGTCTAAATCGTGTAAATACGCCAGTTCGTGCTCATCACCCTCGATTATTTCTATTTCGGGATAGATTTTTTTCTCTGGCCGGAATAACAATGCAAATGAATGATTTCCTCTGCCTGTGCCGTGCTTAAGCAATTCAGTGATGCTGGCTTCCGTATTCATTTCAGCACCTCTTTTACAGGCAGAATAGCAGCACAACATGAAGCGGCATAAGTCAACATATTCTGATGCGCCGCACACGAAAAATCAGCAATACCATCCTGAACGAGGAAAACCTCAATATCTCGAGAATATGCATCGAGTGCCGTAGTCAAAATGCCTATTTGCGCATAGACACCACATATAATTATTTGGTCTTTTTGGTTACGATTAAAAATTTCATCCAGCGGCGAGGAGAAAAAAGCACTATATCGCCATTTTTTCAATACGTAATCTTCAGGCTGTGGGGACAATGCCGACGCGATCTTAGTATGAACAGGTTCTGCACTCATGCCAGATCCCCAGAAATCATAAAGCAGACCACGTTCTTTCGGCGTCATATCTCCTTTCTGTCCGGTATAGACAATAGGAATAGCGTGACTTCTTGCCCAACTAATTAAACTCTCACAATTTTTTATTAGCGTATTACGTAGCATTGTTGGTAGCGGAGCGAGGAAAAAGTCCTGCATGTCATGAACTAAAAGTAAAGATCGTGAAGGCTCAATATTCCATGAAACATTATTTTTAACCGACAGCGCTGGAGAACCAAGATCGTACTCTTCTATCTGAGGTATAGCCATGTCATATCCTCTTCAATATTTGAGGCGTAAAAGACCATCGCATCATCATGCGATTGACATAGAAGTCATAAAATTTAAATTAAGTGGGAATGCCTTCACGTATTATTTTTGGAACAGGTATTCCAAGCGCACGAAATTGCTCACAAGGATTCATAAACTCTTTCTGGACAATTATCTTTCCATTTTTAAACTGAAAGTAATGGATAAAGTGATTTTCATAATATCCTTTGGGATATCCTTTAAAATTAATTTCGCCTTTTCCATCACATTCTACCCAGAAAATATCTGGATCCTGAGTATCAAATATCTGGACGTTATACCATTGCCAATCTGGAAAACAGGCTAATGACCACACCGCATGTTCAGCTAACCGTTTTTTAGTTTTAGTGACCACTGGTTCTCCTGTATCTGTGGTCCATAATCCACCGTATCCTTCATCATCAAAGAGCTCATGTCTTGATAGCCTAGCCTGCCCTAACGTTTCCATATACTGCTTAACAGTCTTTCGATTATTTTCACGCGTATCACTATGCTTCATGATATATCCTTATTCCTTATGAAGTAGGGTATTTATAATCAATACATTATATAAACTCAGCCAAACGATGCTGCCCATTTTTTAAAATCAACTCTTTTAACCCCTCCCCTAATAAAATTCGTAACGGCGGTTTAGCCGCGTCAACTAATTCCATCATTGGCTGCGCTACACTTTCCGGCGCAGCAGGCATTAATCGGGGCCAACGCTGCTGCATCTCCTCCAGAGTCGGATAAATATCACTATGAGGCGGTCGGGTAGCCGAGCAACCAATCCAGTCAGTTAAATGTGGGCCAGGTTCAACTAACGTGACATGAATACCAAATTCGTCGACTTCACCAGCCAATGTTTCAAGCAACCCTTCCACTGCCCATTTAGTCGCGTTATACATCGCCATACCCGGGAAGGTCATTAAACCAGCAATGCTGGATATTTGAATAATGTGGCCTTTCTTCTGCTCTCTCAATAATGGCAATACCGCTTGTATTACCCATAGAGAACCAAGAAAGTTCGTTTCAATAATCTTCCTGGCATCAGATTCTGGAACGTCTTCCAACGGGCAGAAAAGCGCATATCCGGCATTATTGATAACGACATCAACCCTGCCAAATTTGTGTACACCCTTTTCTACCGCCCGTACGGCAGCAGCCCGGTCGCACACATCCAACGTAACCGGTAACAGTCTGTCATCGAATAACTCACATAAATCTGCTAATTTTTCTGGCTCTCGCGCAGCAGCAATGACGCAATCGCCACGTCGCAATGCTGTTTCCGTCCATATACGGCCAAAACCACGAGAAGCTCCCGTAATAAACCATACTTTTCCCACATTATTCTCCTCAGTTTTTGGGATGGATATTCATTTTATGGAGTGACAGGCAGGGGCATACCGCACCAATAAGTGATCTTTATAATTTATCTAAGATAAATAGACTGACTCTATTCCCAATAACGTAATATAAAAAGAATAAAGCCAGTCAGTAAATTACAGTTTTTCAATACCGCTAGTGTCTGTCGCACAAAGTCGAATTCGATGTCCATCCGGGTCGAGTGCAACAAATGTATAACCAAACTCCAGTCTTGTCGGCGTCAATGCCATCGGTACATTACGGGATGCGAAGTCATTATAAATAGCATCGACTTCCTCAATTGAGATATCACTCAGGCACAGTTCAAACCCACCAAAGGCAGGTTCAGGTTTAGGCTCAATATCATGCTTTGTTTGTAACCCCAGGATAAATCCATCTTTCAAGGAAAAAACGGAAAATCCAGGAAAAGCTTCAATAGGCCCCTCCCCAAAAATAGACGCATAAAACGTTGTGCTGGCATCAACATCATTGACATAGAGAATGACACTATTTGGTTTAAACATATCGCTATTCCTTATTCATATAAAAAGAACATTTAAAATACTCACACAGGTAACACGGAGAAAACGTTTAAACTCCATGCTGTTAATACTAAAACCATATTTGTGATATTAACGCACTGATTTTTAATGGAACAGAGTCTTTGTGTACAAGCACCATCGAATGATAATGCCAAAACGTAGGCATGCTTATGAATGTTAGACCAACAGAGACAGCTTTTCTGAGACAGAACGGATTTGCATACAAATAATCTTTTATTTATTAGTTAATTAGACAATCTTTATAGTTATAAACAGAAATTTGAAATGCAGCAAAATCCGCTTAAACATCAAAAAATAACGCCATTAAAAAACAGTAAAACAAGATCTATAAGTATTAATTTAATTAACAAGCAAATCATTAGCAGTGAATTAGAATTAATGCTATTGATACCAGTAAAAAACAATTCATTATTCCTGTAATGAGTATGCATTAGCTTTTTTATCATTCCTAGCTAAAATTCATAAGCCAAATAGAAATTTGATTTAAGTCATACTTATCGCTCTCTTTTTAATCACGGCGATTTTCCCCTTGCTAAAACTTAGGCAACAGCCTATTAATATTCGGATATTGCCATCAAAGGATAATGTAGGGGAAAGAATGAAACCATCATCTCCGATATTTACTGGCTTTACAAAAGAAAGCCTTACGTTTCTCAGTAAGGTAAAAGAAGAAAACAGCAAAGACTGGTATGATAAAAATAAGCCTTCCTATAATAAGACCTTGTTAGAACCTTTCCAAAACTTAGTCATCTCATTATCACCGACGATACAGGAAATCGACCCTGTAATTGAAATAAGGCCCGATATAGGAAAGACGATTTCCCGCATATATCGAGACACTCGATTTTCTAAAGATAAATCACGCTATCGCGATAGAATGTGGCTCGTATTCAAACGTCCGCAAAAGGAGTGGATCGACTCACCGGTTTACTTTTTCGAAATCAGACCTCATTCTTTTTATTACGGTTTGGGTTATTACGCCGCAAGCCGTGACACAATGGATCGGGTAAGAGAACATATCCTGAAAAAAGAACACACTTTCTTACAGGCAACCAGCTCCCTATTATCCCAATTCGAACTGTCTGGTGAAAGTTATAAGCGCCCATTAAAGCCCGATTTGCCAGAGGAAATCGCCACCTGGTATAACAGGAAGTCTTTCTCTGTGATGGTAGAAAACCCTAATATATCAGACCTATTCAATAAACAACTTGCCGTTACATTGAAGGAGGCTTTTATCTCACTCTCCCCGTTATATGCTTTTCTTGTCAACGTTGAAGAGGAAAAAAGAGCGGCAACCTCCCCCTTCATCATTTGATACGCTAATCGGCAAGAGCAACCAATGCACAAATGCGTTGGCGTAGATTGGGCACCGATGCATGGCAATAGTACCCCTCATCTTCTTGTAGGAATTTGATGCTGGCATCGGTACAATCGCTGCCCTAACGAACCCCAATCTGACAATTTCTTTATCATTATGAGCAATGTTTCTACCCCGCAACCACGTATCGGCTTTGTTTCCCTCGGTTGCCCGAAAAACCTCGTCGACTCCGAGAGGATTCTGACCGAACTGCGTACTGAAGGTTATCAGGTCGTCCCACGTTATGACGACGCTGAACTGGTGATCGTCAATACCTGTGGTTTTATTGACAGCGCCGTACAAGAGTCGCTGGAAGCCATTGGCGAAGCGCTGAATGAAAACGGTAAAGTCATCGTAACGGGCTGTTTGGGTGCGAAAGAAAACCAAATACGCGAAGTGCATCCCAAAGTTCTGGAAATTACCGGCCCGCACAGCTACGAGCAGGTGCTATCCCACGTCCATCAATATGTCCCTAAACCGACACACAACCCGTTTACCAGTCTGGTGCCCGAGCAAGGTGTGAAACTCACACCGCGTCATTACGCCTATCTGAAAATCTCAGAAGGCTGTGACCATCGTTGTACGTTCTGCATCATCCCTTCTATGCGTGGCGATTTAGATAGCCGTCCAATTGGTTCGGTGCTGGATGAAGCGAAACGTCTGGTTGATGCCGGAGTAAAAGAGCTGCTGGTGATTTCTCAGGATACCTCAGCGTACGGTACAGATGTGAAGCAGCGTATGGGGTTCTGGAACGGTCAACCGGTCAAAACCAGCATGGTCAGCCTGTGTGAGCAACTGGCGTCGTTGGGCGTGTGGGTGCGCTTGCATTATGTCTACCCTTATCCACACGTAGACGATGTGATTCCGTTAATGGCGGAAGGCAAAATCCTGCCTTATCTGGACATTCCACTCCAGCACGCCAGCCCGAAAATTCTCAAGCTGATGAAGCGCCCTGGCGCGGTAGAAAGAACGCTGGAGCGCATTAAGCGCTGGCGCGAAATTTGCCCAGACCTAACGCTGCGCTCTACCTTTATTGTCGGTTTCCCTGGCGAAACGGAAGAAGACTTCCAGATGCTGCTCGATTTCCTGAAAGAAGCCAAACTGGATCGCGTGGGCTGCTTTAAATTCAGCCCGGTCGAAGGCGCAGCGGCAAATGCATTGCCAGATCAAGTACCGGAAGAGGTTAAAGAAGCGCGTTTCCACCGCTTCATGCAGCTTCAGCAGACAATTTCCACTCAGCGCTTGCAGGATAAAATTGGCCGTGAAGTGCTGGTGCTAATCGATGAAATCGACGAAGAAGGCGCGATTGGCCGTAGCATGGCTGACGCCCCTGAAATTGATGGCGCGGTTTACCTGAATGGCGAGACCGGCGTGAAAGTCGGTGACATCGTCAAGGTGAAGGTCGAACACGCAGACGAGTACGATCTGTGGGGTAGCCGAATTTAATACGCCCATTACGCCTAATACCGATCGTTTAAGGATCGAGATACACGGGGCGACCACAGGGGTGAGGCCTCCCTGCGGGAACCTCCCCCTGTGTTTCCCCTAACAACGGGCTAAGTAACCAGTATTATCCATCACGCCAGCTTTTCTGCCCGAAACGCTGGCGTTTTATTTTTACACCCTCTCGCCCCGAACGCTGAAAATTCAATCAATAAACCGCCCGTTCCTCGCCTGCGTCTTGCGTCGCCCTGTCAGGTAAAGTAGCCTTGAGGCATGATTAGTCTACTCGCCTTACCTGAGGCATAAGCATGTGGAAACGCCTGACATTCGGTTTGTTAGCCCTCATTGGCGTGCTGCTGCTCTCTGCTTTTGCCCTCGATCGTTGGATCAGTTGGAAAACCGCGCCATTTATTTACGATGAGCTTCAAACCTTGCCGAAACGTCAGGTCGGTGTCGTCTTGGGAACGGCGAAGTATTACCGTACCGGCGTGATCAATCAGTATTACCTGTTCCGTATGCAGGGGACGATTAACGCTTACAACAGCGGTAAAGTCAGCTATCTGCTTTTAAGCGGTGATAACGCACTGCAAAGTTACAATGAACCGATGACGATGCGCCGTGACTTGATCGCCGCAGGCGTTCCGCCTTCGGATATCGTGCTGGACTATGCAGGGTTCCGCACGCTGGATTCCATCGTCAGAACGCGCAAAGTGTTTGATACCAACGATTTCACCATCATCACCCAGCGTTTTCACTGCGAACGTGCACTATTCATCGCGCTGCATCTTGGCATTCAGGCGCAGTGCTACGCCGTACCTTCCCCGAAAAATATGATGACGGTACGGGTTCGTGAGTTTGGTGCACGTTTGGGTGCACTGTTCGATCTGTATATTCTCAAACGCGAGCCGCGCTTTTTAGGGCCACAGGTGCCGATTCCCGCCGAGCATACCATTCCAGACGACGCTCCAGATTATCCTGCCGTCCTGCCGGAACAGGTGCTTCCCGCGCCAGTGCAGCAGGCTAAGCCACTGACAAAAGCTGAGCCCGAATCCGACTCACACAATTCGCACGTTACACCGTAGCATCTTTCTCTACGCCGTTTTCCCTATCGCATTGGTGAGCGTACGCCATAACCATTCGAGCGGCCCCTGCCGGAAATAGCACAGCCAGTAGTGAGAAAAGACCAGATTGACTCCCCAGATAGCGGGCACCAGCGCCAATAGTTGCAGGCGGCTGAACGCCATAAACAGGCCAAGCTGATTAAACAACACCACACAAATCAACGTTTGCAGCAAATAGTTGGTTAACGCCATGCGCCCGACATTGGTCATCCAATACGTGATGCGCCATTGACACAGCGTGGCCCAAAAACCGTAGCACAGCGCCAGATATCCTATAGCCTGCAAAGGTGAACTCAGTTCACGCGGGATCTGCAATAACAGCCCGCTCCAGCGATACTCCCACCCCACCAGCCACTGTCCCACCACACCAATGCTGTTAATTGCCACACCCAGTGGAATCAGCCACAGCGCAACCTTACGGTAATGTGCCGTACTAAACTCACCTTTCAGCCAGCCGCTGCGCATCAATCCTGCACCTAGCAGCATCGACCCGGCCAACAGCCAGCCGTACTGCACGCCCAGCGACAACAGGCTTTCCGTTAGCAGATCGACACGGTTCCCCCACGCTTCCGGCCCACCTAACGCCCGCCAGTAGGCCTCATAGGCGATATCCGCCATGCCCGGCAGCCAGAAACGTCCCGGTTGCAGGCTCAAAATCTGGCTCAGCACAAACAGCACGCCGATGCCCACCAGATACAGAACAACTCCCGTGCGCATGAGCAATCGGCTGCTTTCCGCGTGGCGAATCATGCCGTAACACACCAGACCAATCAGCGCATAGTCGAGTAAAATGTCGCCATCCCACAGGAAAATGGCATGAATCAGCCCGATGATCATCAACCAGAACAGACGTGCATGTACCCAACGTTTCCCCCGCGACAGCAGCAATTGTAACCCCGCGCCAAAAAGAAGAGAAAACAGCGTCAGAAATTTCGCCTGCGCAAGCAGATCCATCGCCGCCCAGGTTAAGGCATCAGATAATGTGGTTTGCCCCTGCCAGGCAGGATTCAGGTAAGCTGCGTGCGGTAAGCCAAATGCCGTAATATTCAGCAGTAAAATGCCCAGGATAGCGACGCCGCGCGCGAAATCCAGCGCAACGATCCGCGAAGAGGGTAATGGAGGTGACGGTATAGTTTGAGAGGGCATACAAATTACATTTTCAAATCATCGAAGTAGCGATTGTATGCATAGACGGAGAAAAAGCGAAGATGCTTGCTGATTTGACAGTGGCCGAATTGACGATGACAAAGTGTATTTTCTTCATCATCGCCAATAAAGAGAGGGCTTAATTGTGGTGGCGCACCGCGCGCAAGAATTCCTGACGCGTATTTTGGCTGGATTTAAACAGCCCTCCGAGCGATGTGGTGGTCGTGGCGCTGGTTGCATCACGAATGCCGCGAGCCTTCACGCAGTAGTGCACCGCATCAATCGAAACCGCAACGTTGCTCGTACCCAACAGCGTTTGCAGCGCGACCAGAATCTGCTGCGTTAAGCGCTCCTGCACCTGAGGACGCTGAGAGAAAAACTGGACGATTCGGTTGAGCTTCGACAAGCCGATGACGCCATCTTTCGGAATATACGCCACCGTTGCTTTTCCATCGATCGTCACGAAATGGTGTTCGCAGGTGCTGGTCAGCGTGATATCCCGTACGGTAACCATTTCATCGACCTTCATTTTGTTTTCGATGATGGTGATTTTAGGGAAGTTGGCGTAGTCCAAACCGGAGAATATTTCATCAACGTACATTTTGGCGATACGCGTCGGTGTTTCAGCCAGGCTGTCATCGCCCAGATCGAGGCTCAGCAAATTCATAATTTCCGTCATATGCTCGGCAATACGTTGCTTACGCGTATCCCGATCCAACAACGCGCCGCGCAGCGGCGTTTCCAGACCGCGTGACAGCAGCGCTTCGTGCACCATAACGGCTTCTTTACTTAGTGATGACATTATTATTCTCCTGCAGGTGTAACTATGCCTATCGCACTATCACAGTCTTGGTCAGACCTTAGCGCCGTCAACACTCTAGTTGAGAGAGTAACGATTATCCAGCGATTGTATGTCATGATTGTGGAAATAGATTCAAGTTATCAAGCGTAACGAATGTGCCTGTGTGCCGTAACAAGGTCGAAACCCAGGCACAGAAAAACGCCGATTCAGTCGTCAATGTTCAGCGATAAACAAAAAAGCACCGGGAGACTATCCCAGTGCTTTTGACGATAAACCCGCTGATTTTTGCGGTCGTCAGCGCCCTGACGCTCCGTGCGGTGAGGCTATCAGAAGGTTTCCCAGTTGTCGTTAGCATTGACCTTCTTGCCGCCAGCGGCCGCTAATAACATCGGTTTTTGCGCGGCTGGCGCTTTCTCCGCCAGGCGCTGTTGAGGATGACGAAGTGCCTGTGAATCCGACAGTTGGAACACCGATACCGCTTCCGTTAACTGACGAGCCTGATCTTCCAACGATGCTGCGGCAGCGGCAGATTCCTGTACCAATGCGGAGTTCTGCTGGGTAACGCCATCCATCTCGGTAACAGCCTGACCGATCTGGGTAATACCGCGGCTCTGTTCATCCGATGCCGATGCAATTTCGCCCATCAAATCGTTCACTCGGGTAATGGCGGAAATGATGGAATCCATCGCTTCACCGGTTTGTGTGACTTGATTTGACCCCATGTTAACGCGTTCAACCGATTCGGCAATCAGGCTTTCAATTTCTTTCGCCGCCTGAGCACTGCGCTGCGCCAGATTACGAACTTCGCCCGCAACGACTGCAAAACCACGGCCTTGTTCACCGGCTCTGGCGGCTTCTACCGCGGCGTTCAGCGCCAGAATATTGGTCTGGAAAGCAATGCCGTTAATGACACTGGTGATGTCGGCAATTTTCTTCGAACTGGTCGTAATACTTGCCATCGTCGCCATCACATCTGCCGTGACGTCGCCGCCTTTCTTCGCCGCAATAGAAGCGTCCTGCGCCAGCTTGGTAGCCTGATGAACGTTATCGGCATTCTGTTTCACCGTCGCGCTCAGCTCTTCCATACTGGCAGCGGTCTGCTCCAGTGCAGCAGCCTGCTGTTCAGTACGGGCGGACAGATCGTTGTTGCCGCTTTTGATTTCACTCGAGCCCTGATGAATCGATGCCGAGCTGTCGCGAATAATGGACACCGTATTAACCAGACTGCCCTGCATCTCTTTCAGATAAGGAATCAGTTGTCCGGCACAGTTGCGGCCAAACTCTTCAAGTGGGTGACCAAGCTGACCGGCTGCCAGCACCTGAAAATAGCCTTTGATCATATTCAACGGCTTGACCAGATAGTGAACCAAATAGCGATCCGTCAGCAGCAGGATGAGCAATCCAAGAACCATAGCCCCCAGCAAAATACGATTACTCCAGTCAGCCAGGCTGTAAACCTCGCTCATTGACGCGTCAGATGACGACATAATCGCAGTCTGATATTTTTCCATATTGCCGCCAAACGCCACGCTCAGCGGTGGGTAGGTTTTACGGAAAAGTTGACGAAACTCTTCTTGACGATTCTCACGCGCAGCGTTCAGCATCGGCGTCAACCCGTTATCCAGTAACTGGGTCCACGCGGCAATCATATTGTCTGCCGTTTCTTTATCGACACCAGCATGCCCAGCGGCTTTAAACGCAGCCAGTTGATCTGACGTGTTTTTAAACGCGGTCATTGCTGCCGTAAATACTTTTTCTGCTTCCGCTGTTTCGCCTGTTTGTTGGAAATCCATAGAACGCAACAAGCGAGTAACCGTACGAAAATATTGGTCGTTGCCTTTTACCAGCATCTCTACGTTTTTACGCTGAGTTTCGCCGGACTCCAATAGTTTGGTCATGCTGCTTAATGAGGTGGTGGTAAAGAAAGACGCTCCCCCCCATACAACCAGAAACAGACCTAATATGGTTAAAAGCATTGCCCTGATGGTAATATTTTTTAAAAAATTCACAGAAGACTCCTATAAATTATCTGGCGATTTTCCTCTGCGCTTTCTGCAAGATAGCAGCACATTTTTAATTGGAAATACGCCGGGTGTTACGTCATTTAATGAAGAGCAGAGGCTCTCATTAGTTAGAGTTATTTTCCTTTAATGACAAAAAGATACACTTCCTTACAGTGACGATAAGGTGTTCCTAGCATTCATTAATATTATCGGCACTCCGGGTGGGCACTTTACGCTCTTACATCAACAATTGCGATAAAAATGAAGAATTGCGATAGTTTCTGGCTATTGCTCTGATACAACAATTTACATGAACATTTAACTGTTTATTTTAATTATCTATTTATTTTCATACCGTCGCTATTGCAGCTGTGGAAAATACAGATTTATTTTTCTGTGATTATTCTTATTTTTCATTCTGCCCTATTCATTAGAAAATATGACCCTATCCGCAGCCATAGTTGATTGTGGTGCTATTAATTTCTGCCGCGATCATTTTATGGCTTTCTTCTCTTTCTGAGTTCGAATATTAATCCTGATGATAATTACCCCCGTCATTTTCATCATTCAGAGTACCTCTCATCGCGCGGGGTTCACGTTACCTTCGCGTCAGTGTGCGTAAGCCAGTTGCGAAATGCACAGCTTGCCGCTACACTTCACAAAAAATGAATAATCAAACACCAGTTCATTACGAAAAGAGAAAGATATGGATTTGACCCAGCTCCGCATGTTCTGTCTCGTCGCCGAAACGGGCTCCGTTGCGCGCGCCGCAGAGCAACTGCATCGAGTACCCTCAAATCTGACCACGCGGTTGCGCCAGTTGGAACAGGAATTGGGTACCGATCTGTTCATCCGTGAGAAACAGCGCCTGCGCCTATCCCCTATTGGGCACAATTTCTTATGTTATGCGCAGCGCATTCTGGCACTTAGCGAAGAAGCGATCAGCATGACGCGTACGGGTGAACCCGCAGGTAATTTCGCGCTCGGTTCGATGGAAAGCACTGCGGCAACCCGCTTGCCTATGCTATTAGCGGCTTATCATCAGCGCTACCCCACTGTCTCACTGTCTCTGAATACCGGTACATCCGGGGAAATCATTGAGCGCGTGCGGGCGGGAACGCTGGCAGCCGCGTTAGTCGATGGCCCCGTTGTCTACGATGAGCTGAATGGGTGCGCATGTTTTACGGAACGACTCGTGCTGATATCTGACACGACACACGCGCCGATTACCCATGCACGGGATGCCAGCCACGATACGCTGTTTGCCTTCCGCCCCAGTTGTTCTTACAGAAAGCGCCTTGAGAACTGGTTTCGCCAGGATGGCGTAGTGCCCGGCACTATCATGGAAATCCACTCATACCATGCCATGCTTGCCTGTGTAGCCAGCGGTGCCGGACTCGCCATGCTCCCCTATGCCGTCCTTGAATCGCTGCCCGCAGGCACACGCGTTCAGGTACATGAATTACCGCCCGATATCGCCGCCGCGTCCACCTGGCTCGTCTGGCGACGTGACGCCTTCGGCCCTAATGTCGAGGCGCTTAAAAAGCTCATTATTGAGCAGTCCAGCATTATTGAACTACCCGCTCAGTCGGAATGAACGCGTTAATGTCCATGAACGGCCATTTTCAAGAGAGGACGACACCGTGATCAATGCCACGTCCTGTCATTCAATTTACAACCCATAACGGAATGCCATTAGGAGTCTCCACCATGCAAATGATTAAAACCCGCGCCGCCATCGCCTGGGGTCCCAACCAGCCACTGTCGGTTGAAGAAGTGGATTTGATGCCACCACAGAAAGGTGAAGTGTTAGTTCGCATCGTCGCAACTGGCGTATGCCACACGGATGCCTACACGCTGTCCGGCAAAGATCCTGAAGGCGTATTCCCAGCGATTCTGGGTCATGAAGGCGGCGGAATCGTTGAAGCGATCGGGGAAGGTGTAACCAGCGTTGCCGTCGGCGATCACGTTATTCCGCTTTACACCCCAGAATGTGGCGAATGTAAATTCTGTCGCTCCGGCAAAACCAACCTGTGTCAGGCTATCCGCTCCACGCAGGGCAAAGGCTTGATGCCAGACGGCACCACTCGCTTCTCCAAAAACGGCCAGCCGATTTTCCATTACATGGGCACATCCACCTTCGCAGAACACACCGTGGTGCCTGAAATTTCGCTGGCGAAAGTGAATAAAGAAGCGCCGCTGGAAGAAGTCTGCCTGCTGGGCTGTGGCGTCACCACGGGTATGGGTGCCGTGCTGAATACCGCAAAAGTGAAAGCGGGCGATACGGTTGCAGTTTTCGGTCTCGGCGGCATTGGTTTGTCGGCGATTATCGGGGCGCAAATGGCAGGAGCCAGACGCATCATCGGTGTCGATCTCAACACCAGCAAATTCGATCTGGCACGTAAATTGGGTGCTACCGATCTGATCAACCCGAAAGATTACGATAAGCCGATTCAGGACGTCATCGTTGAATTGACCGATGGCGGCGTGGACTTCTCCTTCGAATGTATCGGTAACGTCAATGTCATGCGTTCTGCGCTAGAGTGCTGTCATAAAGGCTGGGGTGAATCCATCATCATCGGTGTGGCAGGCGCGGGCGAAGAAATCGCAACCCGTCCGTTCCAACTGGTGACCGGTCGCGTATGGCGCGGTTCTGCTTTCGGCGGCGTGAAAGGCCGTAGCGAGCTGCCCGGCATTGTCGATCGTTACCTGAAAGGCGAGTTTCCGCTGAATGACTTCATCACCCACACCATGGGGCTGGACGAGATCAACACGGCATTCGATTTAATGCATGAAGGCAAATCGATTCGCTCAGTGATTCATTTCGGTTAATTGTACCGCCGTCAGGAACAGAATAAAGGAGGCTGTACAGCGATGAATTCATCACTGGAACTGCTGGAAGAACACCGTATGTTTGGTGGCTGGCAACAGCGCTACCGCCATGTGTCAGAAACGCTGAATACCACCATGACATTCAGCATTTATCTGCCACCAACACAGGATGACACGCCGCCACCCGTGCTTTACTGGCTGTCTGGGTTAACCTGCAATGACGAAAATTTTACGACGAAAGCCGGTGCACAGCGCGTTGCCTCTGAGCTGGGTCTGGTACTGGTCATGCCGGACACCAGCCCACGCGGCGATGGCGTAGCGGACGACGCAGGGTACGATCTGGGTCAGGGCGCGGGATTCTATGTGAATGCTACGCAGGCTCCCTGGGCGGCACACTACCGCATGTATGACTATATCAGCAGCGAATTACCCGCGCTGATCCAGCAACATTTTAACGTGAATAGCCGTCAGTCCATTAGTGGGCATTCGATGGGCGGGCACGGTGCGCTGATGCTGGCGCTACGCAACCCGGATCAATTCCTGTCGGCGTCGGCATTCGCACCGATCGTTAATCCAAGTCAGGTTCCCTGGGGGCGCAAGGCGCTTACGGCCTACCTCGGTGAGGATGAAACACAGTGGTTGCAGTATGACAGTTGCCATTTGCTGGCAAATAGCCAGAAGAAGCTGCCCATACTGGTCGATCAGGGCGATTGCGATCAGTTCCTCCCCGATCAGTTGCAACCGGCGAAACTGGAAGCGCTGGCGAGCCAGTACGACTGGCCACTGACGCTGCGGACACAGTCTGGCTATGATCACAGCTATTTCTTCATCGCCAGCTTCATCGAAGATCACCTACGCTTCCACGCCCACTATTTGTACGCATAAGTAGTTGTATACCCCAAATAATTCGAGTTTCAGGAAGGCGGCAAGAGAAGAAATCCCGATGAGCTTACTCAGGTAAGTGATTCGGGTGACTGAACGCAGCCAACGCACATGCAACTTGAAGTATGACGGGTATGTGCACAATCGCGATACGAATAATGGGCTATGCTCATCTAACTGATAACGCACTCGGGGACATCTCCCGAGTGCTATTTTCACTTCCCTATTGCAGCAAATCTCAGTAAAACAATCACACATCCGCGCCGTGCTGAATAACGGAACCAAGACAAACAAAAAGGAAATCTTGATGATACACGTTCATCACCTCGAAAAATCCCGTTCAACCCGCGTGACCTGGCTGCTGGAAGAGCTGGGGGTTGACTATGAAATCATTCGCTACGCGCGTGACCCAAAAACGTTTAGCGCTCCGGCATCACTCAAACAAATCCACCCGTTAGGGAAATCACCAGTGATTACCGATGGCGAACTGACGATTGCCGAATCCGGTGCCATTGTGGAATACCTGATTGAAACTTATGGCAACGGCAGGCTCCGTCCACAGAGCGGACAAGCATTACTGGATTATCGCTTCTGGCTGCATTTTGCCGAAGGCTCCCTTATGCCGCTGCTGGTGATGCGTTTAGTCCTGGCGAAGACAGAGTCCGCGCCAATGCCGTTTTTCATCCGCCCTATCGCCCGCAAAATTGTGCAAAGTATCGAGCAGGCTTTTATTGTGCCGCGGCTGACAACGCAACTTCAATTCATCGAACAGCATTTAACGAAACAAAATTGGTTTGCGGGAGAGTCGCTCAGCGGTGCCGATATCCAAATGGCCGTCCC
The DNA here is from genome assembly GCF_000803315.1 of Pectobacterium actinidiae. NCBI lineage: Bacteria > Pseudomonadati > Pseudomonadota > Gammaproteobacteria > Enterobacterales > Pectobacteriaceae > Pectobacterium > Pectobacterium actinidiae. The sequence goes on along the minus strand of NZ_JRMH01000001.1, from coordinate 1,819,493 downwards.
GCTGGTGTTGGCGAAAACGCGTCTGGATTTCAATCGCTACCCGCACATCCAGCAATACATTGAGCGGATAGAAAGCCAACCAGCTTTTCAACGAGCTATTGCCCAGGATTAATAGTGCGCTTGGAATATCGCCTCATCGACAATAAACAAAGCGGGTCGGTGGGCGACAGAGCAAGAATTCTGTGAGCGTTTACTGATTATTGATGATCTAATAAAGATATGCTGCTGTTTAACCCCGATATATTTCGAGCTATACACTAAATAATTCAAGCTTCAGGACAAAACGTTAACGTTTTGAACAACGCGAAGCGTTAGCCCTCTAGGGCGATGCTCAGTAATCAGCATCGTAACGCGGCAAGAGAAGGACAAATTCGTCGGGAACGAATTTGACCAGCCAATGGCTGGCCTTTGGTGAGAGACAGGATGTTTCTCATTTCATCCCGATGAGCTTACTCAGGTAAGTGATTCGGGTGACAAATCTGCCAGGAGCAGATTTGAATGCAGCCAACGCACATGCAACTTGAAGTATGCCGGGTATATAACACGATATGGCTAGAAAGCTCGAAAAGTGGTATATCGTCAGGATGCGGTATTGATACGTTGGGAGTGATTAATTTTGCAGAGAAAACGAGTTTCATCAACGGAGTTATTTTCAGTTGGGTACGATGCAGAAAAAAACCAGTTGGAAGTCGAACTACTGAACGGAAGCATCTACCTCTATAGTGGCGTAGCACGCATGATTTATGAAGAGCTGATGGCAAGCAAAACGAAGTATCGCTACTACGCCAACTACATCAAAAATTCATTCCCCTACGAGAAAACGCAGTAGTTTTTAAAGATAGAGGATTGTATTTGGGGCGGAGAATACTCTTCGCCCTTTTCTTTCTACCCGCTTACTTCCCAGCAAACTCAACGGTGTTAAACGCTGCCAGCAAGACGTCTTCATTGAGCGTCAACGGCAGATAATGAATGGATTCCCCCGTCTGCAAGGTGCGAGCAATAACGGCTTGAAGCGCAGCGCGATCGTGAATATCCACATCCAGTGCGGCCAGCGAGGTCGGCAAACCAAATGCTTTAAACGCCTCCTGCAATTGAAGCAACGTGTCGCTATCCCCCAGTAACGCGCTTTGTACCAGAATGCCATAGGCCACTTTAGTGCCGTGTAGGAAGCGTTCGGTTTGCGGCAACACCGTTAAACCGTTATGAACCGCATGCGCTGCCGCCACGCGGGTATAACGCTCCCCCAACCCGCCAACCATGCCGCCACCGGCAATGATCGCATCCACCACATCAAGAAAATCCTGTGTCAATTCACCACGCTCGACGGCATCCAGCGCTGCGGCACTTTGTTGCAGTAATACATTGCGGATATCCAGCGCGGCCTGTAAGCCCAGCCGAACAGACAGAGGCAGCGTTTCAGGCTGAGGACTGAGAACGACGGCTTCATACCACTTCGCCAGCGTATCGCCGACGCCAGCCAACAAGTATTCCACAGGTGCAGCCAGCATAATCCGCGGTTCCACCAACACCAGATGGTTAGCATCAGTGAAAATCTCGAAGCGCAGCGCCTGCCCGGCATCGTTATACCATACAGACAGCGGCGTCCAGGCCGCACAGGTCGCTGCGATAGTTGGAATCGCCACCAGCGGCACGCCAATATGACGCGCGGCGACCTTCGCGGTATCCAACACCGCTCCGCCGCCGACGCCAATAACAACCCGACATTCATCGCCCGCTTGCGCCACCAGTTTTGCGACTTCCCCTTCGCTACAATGTGCACCAAACTGAACGCGGCGAGCTGAAGGCGCATCGAATTCGGCGGGTAAATACGGCCGAGCCGCAGCAATCGCCCGCTCCCCGTAGATCCACAGCGCGTTTTTCAGTACGTCCGGCGGATAAAACTCCAGCAGCTTATCGATAGCGCCGGGGAAAGAAAAATAGTTGGCGGGGCCAACCTGTACGCGGACTGTGGTTGTGTGCATGTTGAATATTCCTCGCCGCGCCCTCTCTTGAACACGGCTCTTATACTATGTTTGTCTGATAGACGAATCTGCTGCGCTACCCTGTTGATAATCCCATCTTATTCACTTGTCTGCGCCAGCTTAAGAACTTTTTTATTTAATTTATGCCTTTTCGTTCATAGCTAATGACTCTCAAACACTTGAAGCTATATTAAATTCTCTGGGATATGTGCTACCTTTCTTTTCCGTTATTTCATGACCCTGACCGCCAAGAGCGTTACCGACCATGATCCCAACCTCCCAAAGCCGACTGGAAATGCACAACATTTCCATCTCCTTTTCTGGTTTCCACGCCCTCAAGCAGGTTAATTTCACACTGGAAGGTGGGTCGATTCATGCGCTGACTGGCGCAAACGGCGCGGGTAAATCCACGCTCATGACGATCTTATCAGGCGCTTACGATCATTATCAGGGCGACATTCTGATCAATGGTAAGCAGGTCGACGTCCATTCACCACGTGATGCCAAGCGATACGGTATTCATCTGGTGCAGCAGGAAGTCGATGTCGCGCTGGTTCCCACGTTGTCCGTGGCGGAAAACATTATGCTAGATACGCTGGCGCAGGACGGTCATCTGTTGAGTTGGCCGCAGATCTACCGTCAGGCGCAGGCGCTGCTTGACCAGCTTGGCGTCCACCTCAATGTCCGTCAACGGCTGGATACCTGCTCGCTCGCGGAGAAACAGCAAATTCTGCTCGCCCGTGCCTTATCTCACGAATGTCGCTTCCTAATTTTAGATGAACCCACCGCCCCGTTAGATCAGGCCGAAAGCGCACGTCTCTTTCAGGTGGTACGCCGCTTACAGGCTGATGGCATCGGAATCGTGTTTATTTCCCACCGTATTCATGAGCTGAGCGAAATCTGCGATACGTTGACGGTCCTGCGTGACGGCGAGTTTGTCAGCAGCGGTCCGATGCAGGGGCTCAGCGGCGAAGAAATTGTCGAGAGAATGCTGGGGCATCGACTCGACGATATCTTCCCACCGCGCCGAACGACACCGTCCGCAGAAACGCTACTTCAGGTCACGGGTTTGCACGATGAAACGCTGCTGCACAATATTTCTCTCACGCTGCGCAAAGGGGAAATTTTAGGGATTGCCGGGCTGGCTGGCGCGGGGAAAACCGAGCTGTGTAAAGCGCTGTTCGGCGCGGAACCCTGCCAGATCGCACAGGGTGAATATCGTGGTAAACCCTGGCGACCGCATTCCCCGCACCAGTCCGTCGAACAGGGTCTGGCGCTGGTTCCTGAAGAGCGTCGCAAAGAAGGCATTTTTATTGCTGAATCTGTCACCATGAATCTCAGTATCACCGCCACCGACAGCTTTTCACGCTGGAGCCTATTTAGCCGCGGCAAGGCCGTGAGCTGGGCAAAACAGATCGTTAAGCAACTAGCCGTTCGTACCACCGGCCCGGCGCAAAAACTGGCACGTCTATCGGGCGGGAATCAACAGAAAGTGGCTATCGGCAAGTGGCTGCGCAGTGAAGCACAAGTGCTGATTTTTGATGAACCCACCAAAGGCGTCGATATCAAGGCCAAACAGGATTTGTTCACGCTGATTGACGACCTCGCCCGTCAAGGCAAAGGTATTATTTATGCGTCAGGCGAGTTCTCCGAACTGGTCGGACTCTGCGATCGCATCTGCGTGCTATGGGATGGACGTATTGTCGCAGAGCTGAATGCCGCTGAGATTGATGAAGAAACCCTACTTTTATATTCAACTGGAGGAACTCCCGCGTGAGTCACCCACTGTCATCTAACGGGGCGATCCCCTTCCGTCACCACGTTTTCGAGTTTCTCTATAAATGGGGCATGCTGATCACGGTTGTGGCCCTGATTGCGCTCTTCGGGTTAGCGTCGGACAACTTTCTCGACCCGTACAACATCATCAATATTCTGCGTTCTATCGCCATCGTTACGGTGATTGCCATTGGTGTTTCTATTTCGTTGTCCGTGGGCGGATTCGACCTTTCCGTAGGATCGACAGCCTCGCTGGCTAATGCGCTGGTTATCTCGCTTTTCGTCTGGCATGGATTCGGCACTACCGGGGCAATTGTCCTGACGCTGCTGCTGTGTACGCTGGTCGGGCTATTCAACGCCTTCCTCATCGTCGTGCTCAAGATTCCCGATATGCTGGCGACGCTCGCCAGTCTGTTCGTCATTCAGGGCGTGGCGATGACTTACAGCTATGGCGGTTCCATCACGCAGAACATGGTGCTGCCCAGCGGTGAAATGGCAGAAGGCGTCATTCCTGAATTCTTTGCCACATTAGGTCAGGTGCCGGTCATTGTTGTCATCATGCTGGCGGTAACGGTACTGGTACAGCTGTATCTGTCCCTCACCAAACACGGTCGCCGGATGTATGCGATTGGCGGTAATCCAGAAGCCGCGCGGCTGGCGGGCATTCGCACCGCACGTTATCGGGTGCAGGCTTATATCTTTTCTTCACTGCTCGCGGCACTAGGCGGTATCTTGCTGGCATCGCGCATCGGTTCTTCGCAGGTCAATGCTGGAGGCGGCTATTTGATGGATGCCGTTGCCGCCGCCTACATCGGTTTCTCGCTGGCGGGATCCGGCAAGCCCAACGCGCTGGGTACGCTACTCGGTGCCGTTATTCTTGGCGTCTTGCAGAATGGATTGGTGATGCTCTCCGTGCCTTATTACGCGATGGATATAATCAAAGGTCTGGTTCTGGCACTCGCATTGGCAATGACGTATATCCAGAAACGCTAATAGCGATAGCTTTCAGTAACGTCTCGTCTCCGCCCCGTTCAGACGATCTGGGGCGGATGACAATACCATCCATCCATCCGTTTTCTCATTAATCGAGTCTTACCGCCGAAAAATATCAATACACTCACTCTATTATTTACTTCCGTTATTATTAAGAAATAAATATTCTCTCACACAACCACGAGGTGATTCGGAATAATCACAACTAATAACGCTTTCACTTTAGGTCTGACGCGCGCTGTTTTTATTCCCTGTGGATATAGCGAGAACGACATAGATAATCGACTATGAAATATTCACCCCGTTGAAACGTTCAATTTTGATAATCAATTAAAATTGATGAATATCATAATTCCTCTGCCGGGCAATATTCCTTCCTACCCGGCGAAATCAAATTACACCTTATTTGTATCCATTCTGCTGAGCATACTCATCAATATTTTCAATCGTCTTTTCCATCAACAATTGCAATGATGAGGCAGAAGTCCACGAGATATGCGGAGTAATCAGAAGATTAGGCAGGGTTTTCGCCGCAACCATTAATGGGTTGTCTTTTGCTGGCGGTTCTTGCGTCAGGCAGTCTAATGCTGCCCCCGCAATGACACGCTGCTGCAATGCCGCTGCCAGCGCATCCTCATCAATCAACCCACCTCTGGCGGTGTTAATAATAAACGCGGTGGGCTTGCACAAAGCGAGCGTCTCCGCATTAATCAGATGCTTCGTGCTCGCATTGAGTGGGCAGTTAAGTGAAATCACATTAGCCTGCCGCAGAACCTCCTCAAACGGCAGATATCCGGCACGACACTGTGAGACGCCCCGGTGCTCGGCAAAAATCACCTTCATCCCCAGCGCCTGTGCCAGACGCGCGACTTCCCGCCCAATCGTACCCGCCCCGATGATACCCAGCGTAGCGCCAGCGATATCCTTGACCGGATGATCAAAATAGGCAAATTGCGACTGACTGACCCAGCGGTCCCCCAGTTGATCGCGATACCACGCCATCAGGCTGTGCTTTAGCGCGAAAATCATAGCAATCACATGCTCAGATACGGCTTGCGTCGAGTAGCCCGGCACATTTTTGACCGTGATACCCAGTTCTTTGGCGGCAACAAGATCGATATTGTCAGTACCTGTTGCCGTTACGGCAATCAGCTTCAACTCAGGCAACGCGGCCAAGGTGTCTCGCGTTAATAGGGCTTTATTCGTGATGATAACGTGGGTGTCTTTTGCTCGGGCGATAACGTGATCGGGCGAGGTATAGTTATATTCAATCCATTCATGGCGGCATTGTGGACGCCTAAAACTCGTCTTCTTCAGGAAAATGGTTTCAGGCAGTGAGCCTTTATCCAAAAAGGTAATTTTTAACATCATCATGCCCTGGTTGCTATTCATACACTGATTTCCGATTGCAGATATCAAGGGCTCTACAGTCGGCAATCACGACAGGTATTCTCATACAAAAATAATGAATTAAATTCTCTGTACGACACAAGACAACGAACGTATGAATAACGTTACACTTCCTGCCTCATCGGAAATCCATCACTCCGTAACGTGAAGCGTAGTCAGCATTAAAGCAATTAACAATACCTAATATAATGAATTTCATTCATTGACATTGTTCGCGTCGATATTCAGAAATATCACAAAAAAATAAGTGCTAATGATATTCACTCATTGTTCTCAGGATGCGGGAAAAGGAAGGAAATAATAAGGGTGATAGCAAAGCCCGGCCGTTAATCAACAGGAATAAATGCGCGAGAAAAACCGCAGAAGTGGTGCAATGGCTTTTGAGGGGGAAGAAAGCGGAGTGAAAGTCATTATCCCCCGGAACAGGCTTGCCCATTCAGGGGAACGATGTCATCAGAAATTGACGTTTACCGATACCCAGTAATTGCGACCAGGCAGGACGGAGCCTGTGGTTACCTGACTTGATGTAAAGTAATCACCCGCGGTTGTCGTACCCGTTCCGACCGGGAAGACATAGGTTTTGGTGAAATCTTTGTCCAACAGGTTATTAACCGATCCGTTCAATGTGACATCCTTGGAAATCTTATACGAGCCACCGAGATTCACGACGGTGAATGATTTGAAATCCGAGCCGAGATTGTCATGAACAACCTTGTTTGCCGCGCTTAGCTGATCGTAATTTTCGGTGAAACGTGCCGTTTTACCGCGATACTCCGCTTTAAGCCAGGTGCTCAACTGCTCGTTCACATTCCAGTTTAAACGCGCATTGGCCATGTGCTTAGGCGTATTGGTCAAGCGAGCACCGGGATTTTCTCCGCCTTTTTGCTCGCTGTCAGTAAAGGTGTAATTCACATTCAGCGTCCAGTTATCCGACCATAACGGGATCGTCGAACCCAGCTCCAGACCTTGCGTGTCCGCTTTACCGATATTGCGGAAACCGATGGTATTGCTATCTATATCATAGCTATCGATTTTATTACTAAAATGGTTATGGAATAGCGTCGCATTGGCTGAAAAACCGCTGAAATGCTCGTAGTATGCGCCCAACTCTGTATTGACGCTTTTTTCCGGTTTCAGGCTAGGGTTACCAATCGTGTTACTCTGCCCCTGACGGGAAACACCACTAATACCGTTGTGCAGTTGGGAAAGTTTTGGCGTTTTATAACCCGTACTTATGCCCCCTTTAATCGTTAATTCATCCAGAGCATTCCACACCAAATAAGCACGCGGGCTCACATGGCCACCGAAAGCTTCATGATGTTCGTAACGTGCGCCTGTCGTCAGCGCCAGAGAGTCAAGCAACCGCCATTCGTCCTCAGCGAACAATGACCAGGAGTTCTGCTCAAATTTCTCTCCGCTATTGACCTGAACCACGCCGTCCTTCATGACCGAATTCCAATACTGACCGCCGACGCTGAGTAGATGGCTGTCGCCAATTGGAGAAACCACCTTAGTGTCCAGAATCAGATTGGTGTTTTTCAACAACCGCTTATCACCCGCATGATTAGCTCTTACCGTCGCATCAGCAATAGCAGCACCGGGAATAAGTCGGCCTTTCGTTTCCGTTTGATTGAAGGACAAGCTGGAATTCCAGGTGCCAAAATCGAGCTGATTGTCACTTCCCAACGTCACTTTGCGACGCTCATAACGCAGCGTATCCTCGTAACCGCCAGATGCGCCGAGCGTCCCTAGCTGACCTTGCTTGTTATCATATTTCTGGTTGCCGATTTCCCCATCCAGCCACAGGGTATTACGGCTATCCAGCAGCCAGGATAACTTGCCACCCAAAAGGTAATTGTCAGACTTAACCGGGTTCGGGCCACGCATACTCAGTTCTTGTCCTGTCGAGGATGAACTCACCGCTGATGCATCGCGGCGTAAAATGTTGCCGCGCAGGGCAAGCCCTAGCTTGTCTTCAATCAGCGCACCGCTGGAATAAATCGAGAACTTGGAAGCGTCACCATAGTCTCTGTCTTCCTGGAAGGTATGATCCAGCGTGATATTTCCGACCCACTCTTTCGACGCTTTCTTAGTGATAATATTCACCACGCCGCCCATCGCATCGGAACCATACAGCGTTGACATCGGCCCACGGATAACTTCAATGCGTTCTATCGCCGCCAGCGGGGGAATGAAGCTGGTATTCATCGTACCAAACCCATTCGGCGTAACATCTGATGAACCGTTCTGGCGAATACCATCCACCAGAATCAGCGTATAGTCGCTCGGCATGCCGCGAATACTGATGTCCAGACCGCCCGTTTTACCCGTTGAACTCCGTACATCCACGCCTTCCACGTCGCTGAGCGCTTCACCAAGATCGTTATATTTACGCTTAGTCAGCTCATCCTGACTGACAACCGAAATACTTGCTGCCGCTTCGGTGATTTTTTGTTCATAGCCAGAAGCCGTTACAACCAGCGTATCATCTTGTGCGGCGATAACTGGTGTAGATACCGTTGTAGCAAGCGCCAATGCCACCGATTTTCTTATATTTATTGCCATGTATCTGTGTCCTCAAAAATGAAACATTTACATTGAGTTTTTTTGTCGAACACATTGTAATGATTGAGCAATAATTGTAAATGAAAATTAAAATCATTTACATGCGCAATAAAAATAAAGAATGATTGATATAAAATAACTAATAAACAATAAGTTAATCATCACCACCAATCATTAAATATCGTTAATGAAGAATTACCTTAACGAATCAAGGTGAATAAATTTGATTTAAATCAACATACACTCGCGAGGAAAGATATGGGCGTAACAGCAGAACAGAAAAAACCAATAAAAAAGGCGACGCCCGTCAGGGAGTCGCCTGTTAACCGCGTTCTTACGGTTTAGTCTTTATGATCGGGGTACGTCATATCCTGATACTTAATAAAGCGCGTGCCACGAAACAGCTTATAGCCGAACCAGATCAGCAGAAACAGCGGAATACCGATGTAGGTCGCCGTCACGCCATACCAGTCGATTTTATCTTCCAGAAACGCCTGATAGTTCTGACCCAGTGTAATAATCAGGCAGAGCACAAACGCAAAGATGGGTCCCAGCGGGAAAAAACTCGATTGATAAGGTAGACGGTTGAGATCATGGCCTTGCATAACATAGCCACGACGGAACCGGTAATGGCTGATTGCGATCCCCAGCCAGGCAATAAAGCCTGTCATACCGGACGTATTCAGCAGCCACAGGTAAACCGTTTGGTTGCCATATAAAGAAGACAGGAAACACAGCGCCGCCACCACGGTGGTTGCGTACAGCGCATTACGCGGCACGCCGCCTTTTGACAGTTTAGCGAAAATACGCGGCGCTTTCCCTTCCGATGCCAGCGTAAACAGCATACGCGTAGAGGCGTACATCCCGGAGTTACCCGCCGACAGCACCGCCGTCAGAATGACCGCATTCATCACTGCTGCCGCTGACAGCAGGCCAGCGTTTTCAAACACCAGCGTGAACGGGCTCACCGTAATGTCTTTTACATCATTACGCAGCAAATTCGGATCGGTATACGGAATGATTAAGCTGATAATCATAATCGCGAAGATGTAGAACAGCAGAATGCGCCAGAAAACCTGACGAATGGCGCGCGGAATGTTTTTGCTTGGCTCCTGAGATTCCCCAGCCGCCACGCCGATCAGTTCCGTTCCCTGAAAAGAGAAGCCGACGATCATCGCCACACCGATCATGGCAGAGAAGCCGCCAGCAAACGGCGCATCGCCGATTTCCCAATTGTGGAATCCAGCATTTTCCGCCCCGCTCATGATGCCCGTAATCATCATCACGCCAACGGCAATGAAAATGACGACCGTGACCACTTTAATCAGCGAGAACCAGTATTCCGCTTCGCCAAATCCTTTCACGGAAATGTAGTTAAGCAGGAACATCAACGCCAGGAACAGTGCGCTCCAGACCCAACCGGAGACGTCGGGGAACCAATATCCCATTACCAGTTGCGCCGCCACCAGATCGACCGCGATAGTCACCGCCCAGTTGTACCAGTAGTTCCAGCCCAGCGCAAAACCGAACCCCTCTTCTACATAGCGAGAACCGTAGCTGGAAAATGAACCGGAAACCGGCATGAACGCCGCCAGCTCACCCAGACTGGTCATCAGGAAGTAAACCATCAGCCCAATCAGGGCATAAGACAGAAGTGCGCCACCTGGGCCTGCTTGTGAAACCGTCGCACCCGAAGCGACAAATAACCCGGTGCCAATCGATCCGCCAATGGCGATCATCGTTAAATGCCGTGCTTTCAGTTCACGGCGCAGGGTCGGTGCGCCCTGTGTTGTTTGTTGAATATCGTGCTGAGCCATTGTTATCCTGCATGCTCGTGCTAAAAATCGAGGCGGGATTGTAGCAAATCGCGTTGTGCTGAATAGTTAAGATCGTCGAGTTATAAGAGAGGTTAATAACTCGCGTCCGATTATTAGCAGCAGAAAATATTTGCGCTATGGTGTTTCGCAGCAATAACTCAGGAAACGCTGTAGCACATTTGAAAGATGTTTCTGCCGGTGATGAACCAGATACAGCGTCCGCGTGAGTTTAGGCAGCGGCACCTTCAACTCCACCAGCGACCCTGACGCCAACTGCTCGGCAATGACATGCCGTGACAGGCAGCTGATGCCAATCCCGTGGCGAACCGCATGTTTAATCGCCTCTGAATTACCTAGTTCCATCACCAGATGGAAATGCGAAAGATGCGTCAGCAGCAGATGATCCAGCACTTCGCGCGTGCCTGAGCCGCGTTCACGCAGGATCCAGTGCGCATCCGCCAGCGCCGTTAATGATACAGAGCCCCGGCTGAGCGGATGTTCGGGAGAACAAAACACCACTAACTCATCTTCCAGCCAGGGTTGAGTAATCAAATCAGGGTGATGGCAAGGCCCTTCGATCAAGCCCAAATCGACACTGAACTCAGACACGCGAGTAATCACATCTTTCGTATTACCAACATGCAGTTCCAGCGGAATATCGGGGTAGTCATGACGATAGCGAGCAATCATCGCAGGCAATAAATAGTTGCCGATAGTGCTGCTGGCATACACACGCAGCGCGCCATTATCACGCCGGAAAAGTTGCTCAATTTCCATCGACTGTTCAAGCAGTGCCAATGCCTTGGGATACAGCAGGCGGCCATGTTCATTAACTACCAGACGCTTGCCAACGCGATCGAAAAGTTGAACACCCAACTGCCCTTCTAAATCCGCCAGAGCAGCGCTGACAGCCGATTGAGACAGGGCAAGCACAACGGAGGCCTGTGTCGTTGAACCACTTTTCAGGACTTCGGCAAAGACTTCCAGTTGACGTAACGTGATATGCATAGTGCGCTCTTTATCTAAAATACTTATAGGTTATAAATATATAATCAATTTCTCTTTTAATCTCGTGGATTATAAGCTGGCTTCTCAATTTTCGGTACGGTCAGAATAGGCACCAAACTCATGGCTCTTCCTGCGACATTACCTGTGATAGCCCCACCCGATGGAGCAAAAGCGCGATTGCCCGGTCTGCTGTTAGTCAGTTTAATAACTTTTTCGCTCCTCTGGCTGGCAAATATTCCGAAAATCGCCCATTGGGGACCTGGCTCACTGACATTGGCGATCCTCATTGGGATCGTGCTGGGAAATAGCGTTTATCCGCGTCTTCACCCTCTGTGTGACCCGGGCGTGCAGTGGGCCAAACAGCATTTACTCCGCTGGGGTATCATACTTTATGGTTTTCGCCTCAGCTTTCAGCAGGTTGCTGCCGTTGGCTTTACCGGTGTCGCCGTCGATCTTACCGTGGTTACATTGACCTTTCTACTCGCCTGCTGGATGGGCAAGCGCTGGCTGAAACTCGACAATGAAACCGTGATTCTCATCGGTGCTGGCAGCAGCATTTGCGGCGCGGCGGCGATCATGGCGACAGCTCCCGTTGTCAAAGCGTCCAGTAATGCGATTGCCGTCGCGGTTTCCACCGTAGTGATTTTTGGTACGACAGCGATGTTTTTGTACCCGTGGCTTTATCAGCTCAATCTCGATCATCATTGGATTGAGGTCACACCACAGATCGTCGGCCTGTACTTTGGCTCAACGATACACGAAGTCGCTCAGGTTGTTGCCGCCGGACATGCCGTCGATGGGGCAACGGAAAACATCGCCGTCATCAGCAAAATGCTGCGCGTGATGATGCTGGCGCCTTTCCTTCTCATTCTTGGGTTTTACCTGAAAAAAACGGCGCAAAAAAATGACGCGGAAGCGGCTATTCCACTGATGTTCCCGTGGTTTGCTTTGGGGTTTATTGCCGTAGCCGCCTTCAATTCTTTCCAGCTACTGCCTCCTGCACTCGTCACACAGCTAGTACAACTTGATAATGTGCTGTTGACCATGGCGATGGTGGCACTAGGGCTCACAACCCGCTTCAGTGCAATCCATCAGGCAGGCGCAAAGCCGCTGCTGCTGGCACTTGTTCTGTTTCTCTGGCTAATCGTTGGCGGTGCAGGCATCAATCTGTTCTTCGCGCATTTATTCGGCTAACGATAAATTATTTACCAGTTAACGCCTCATTAACCTGCATAATGTCCTCGTTATCAGAGGAGACCAATATGAAATACATCGGGGCGCACGTTAGCGCATCTGGCGGAGTCGATCAGGCCGTGATTCGCGCACATGAGATAAAGGCGACAGCTTTCGCCTTGTTTACCAAGAATCAGCGCCAATGGCAGGCCGCACCGCTCAGCACAGAGGTCATCGACCGTTTTAAAGCCGCCTGTGAGCAGTACGCCTACACGCCAGCACAGATTCTGCCCCACGATAGCTATCTGATTAATCTGGGTCACCCGGACGCCGAGGCGCTGGATAAGTCACGTATCGCGTTTATTGATGAAATGTCTCGCTGCCAGCAGCTTGGGCTGAGCCTGCTGAATTTTCATCCCGGTAGCCACCTGAAACAGATAAAGGAAGCAGACTGTCTGGCACGTATCGCTGAGTCGATTAACATCGCGCTGGCGGAAACGGATGGCGTCACCGCCGTAATTGAGAATACCGCCGGGCAAGGCAGTAATTTGGGATTCCGCTTTGAGCATCTGGCAGCCATCATCGACGGCGTAGAAGATAAAAGCCGCGTCGGCGTCTGTATCGATACCTGCCACGCGTTTGCCGGTGGCTATGACCTGCGGACAGAAGCCGATTGCGAAGCCACTTTCACTGAATTCGATCGCATTGTTGGGTTTCGCTATCTGCGCGGAATGCATTTGAATGATGCCAAAAGCGCGTTCGCCAGCCGTGTTGACCGGCACCATAGTCTGGGGGAAGGCAATATCGGCAAAACCGCTTTCCGCTATATTATGAAAGATACCCGTTTTGACGGTATCCCGATGATTTTGGAAACGATCAACCCCGATATCTGGGCTGATGAAATCGCCTGGCTCAAATCCGAAGCCCAGCGCTAGTTAGCTGCTTGACTCCATAATAGTAAAAAGCGCCAGTTGGTTTACCCAACTGGCGCTATATCATCCACATCCTTGTGTTATGGCATTACTTTTTATTCACGACGCCGTTTCCTGCATCGTAAAAGTCAGACTTACGCGACTTTCGCCAGTTGTTCATCAGAGCGTTTCAGCAGTGCGTACAGCACGCCAGCGACGACAGTACCCGCAATGATCGCTAACAGGTAGCCGATAACCGGGGTAATCGCGCCAGGAATTAACAGCACGAACAGACCGCCGTGTGGTGCCATCAGCTTAGCGCCCACCGCCATAGACAGTGCGCCAGTCAGCGCGCCACCGATGATGCAGCAAGGCAGAACGCGCATTGGATCACGCGCTGCGTAAGGAATCGCACCTTCGGAAATAAAGCACAGGCCCAGAACAAATGCCGCTTTGCCGCCTTCACGCTCGGTGGGGTTGAATTTCTTGCTTGCCAGCACGGTCGCCAGCCCCATTGCCAACGGTGGCACCATACCGGCGGCCATGACGGCAGCCATCGGCGCGTAAATCTGGCTACTGAGCAAGGTCGTACCGAAGACGTAAGCCACCTTGTTAACCGGGCCGCCCATATCCGTACACATCATCGCACCCAGAATCGCACCCAGGATCACCGCATTCGCCGTACCCATGGATTGCAGCCAGCTAGTCAGGCCAATCAGGATTTTCGCCACCGGCGTACCGACGACGTAAATCATGATAAGACCAGTGATCAACGTAGCGAACAGCGGAATAATCAGGATCGGTTTTAGCGCCGTCAAACTTTGCGGCAGAATCAGTTTATTGTTGATCGCTCTGGCAATATAACCCGCCAGGAAACCGGCAATAATGCCCCCGAGGAAGCCTGCGCCCGTGCTCACCGCCAACATCCCGCCAACCAGACCCGGCGTTAAGCCCGGACGATCCGCAATGGAGAACGCGATATAGCCCGCCAGCACGGGTACCATCAGAGCAAAAGCAGAACCACCGCCGATCTTCATCAGCGCCGCGGCCAGCGTACCTTCCTGTTTAAAGGCTTCAATACCAAAGACAAACGACAGCGCGATACACAGACCGCCCGCCACCACCATCGGCAGCATGTAAGAGACGCCGGTCAACAGGTGGCGATACGGGCCTGCTCCACCTTTCTGTGCAGACTCGCTCACGCTTGACGCGCTGGCTTGCCCGGACGGCTGATACACTTTCGCTTCAGACTGCGCTTTATCTAACTCCTGCGCGGTCTTCTTCAGTGCCAGCCCGGTCGAGGTGCGATACATCTTCTTGCCAGCAAACTTCGCCAGATCGACTTCAATATCCGCAGCAACGATCACCAGATCGGCCTGCTCAACTTCCTCTGGGGTAATCGCGTTGCCCGCGCCAACAGAGCCGCGCGTTTCCACTTTAACCCACCAGCCGCGTTTTTTGGCTTCGCTTTCAATCGCTTCTGCTGCCATAAACGTGTGCGCGACACCCGTCGGGCACGCCGTTATTGCAACAATACGCTTGGCAGCGGCGGTCTGCTGCTGAACGGGAGCTGACGCTGCGACCTGATAGACCGTGGCTTCAGCCTGCGCTTTCGCTAAAAAGGCTTCCGGCTGCGAAACAGCCTGTTCGATATCACCGACATAAACCTGCTTGCCATTCAGTGCGCTATCCGCCGCGGCGGACGCACCCAGAACGATCGCCAGTTCAGCGTCGTGAGCTTGTTCTGTAAACGTCACCCCTGCTTTCGCAGCGGCAGCGCCGAGTAGGTTCTTCACCAGTTGGCTTCTCGCCAGGCCCAGTGATTTATCCAAAATCAGCAGCGTTTTCATTTTTATCTCCTGCTGTATCAGTTAAAGGGTTTGAGGTCGACACGCGCCATCATTGCGGCCAACTGAGGACGATCGGTAATACCAACATTACTTTGGCTGACGGCCAGCGCTGAAACCGCTGTCGCCAAACGCAGAGTGTGCTCACTGGACTCACGCATTAATAGGCCATAAATCAACCCCCCAACCATGGAGTCGCCCGCCCCTACCGTACTTACCACATCACAAGCAGGTGGCAAAGCCCGCCACGCGCCCGATGCATTCACCCACAAGGCACCTTCTGCACCCAGTGAGATCACAACATGCGCGATACCCTGCTCACGCAGCGCGTGGGCGGCATCCACCACATCAGCCAGCGTAGGTAATTTACGCCCAGCCCATATCTCCAGTTCCCGGCGGTTCGGTTTCACCAACCAAGGAGAGGCTTTCAGTCCCGCCACCAGCGCTTCACGGCTGCTGTCGAAAATAATGCAAGGACACTGCGTACGCAGACGAGACATCCAGTCAGTAAACGCATCAGGATCGACGCCAGCAGGCAGGCTGCCGCTCACCGCGACCATGTCGAACTGCCCCAGCCAGCTCAGCGAATCATTCACGAAACGCTGCCAGTCCTGCTGTGTCACTTCAAAACCGGAAAAGTTGAAGTCGGTTACATCGCCATCTTTTTCGGTTAATTTGACATTAATACGCGTACGTCCTGGCACAACCTGGAAACGGTTGGCAATGCCCAGCTCGCTGAACAATTGCTGAAAACCATCCTGGTTGTCTCTCCCCAGAAAGCCACCTACCGTGACATCAATCCCGAGATCTTTCAGCACCTTGGCAACGTTGATCCCTTTGCCTGCGGCGTGCAGACCCGCTGTTTGAACCAGATTAACTTCGCCTTTTTCAACTTCCGGGCAATAGCCAACCAGGTCATAAGCTGGATTCAGGGTGATTGTGGCTACTCTCCTGCTCATGCTGCCCCCTCGCCCAAACCGGACGTAATCGCGTCGCCAATCGCGGCCAGTGCTTGTTCCGCATCGCTACCGCTGGCGGTGAAACGCAGTTTGTGACCTTTTTTCACGCCCAGTGCGACCACTTTCATCAAGCTGCGGCCATTTGCCGGTTTACCCGTGCCATCCAGATTGGTGACGGTAATGTCACTGCTGAACTGCTTGATCACGTTCACCAGCATCGTTCCCGGACGCGCGTGCAGGCCGTGTTCGTTGCGAATGGTAAATTCTGCCGTCAGCACTTCGCTTTCTTCCGGTACGTCGCTGGTCAAGAGTGCAAGCAGCGTCGGGGCATCAGCCGTCAGCAGACGTTCTGCTTTTTGCGCAATCAGCAGGTTGCTCAGGTAATCGATCGGCGCAAAAGCCTGATCGTCGGCGGCGGCCACCGTCACCAGCAAGGCCACATTTTCACCGTCAACGCTGAAAGGCGTAACTGGACGTGCCACTGCCGCCGCGCTGCTGAGGTTACCAACAGCACTATCGCTGAACCACACACCCTGTCCCAGATTCAGCGGCTTGTTGCTGACTGCGGTGCTGACGAAGCTGGCGTCGGCTGCGCCGACCTGCTGAAGACGACCCGCGTTCAGCGCCTGAAGCGTCAACAAATTGTCGGTCGCCACATCCAGTGCAATCAGCGAGGTATCAAAGCGGAACTCCGCCAGTTGTTGCTCGCCCATCAGCAGGCTACGCAGCTCTTCTGCTGATGTGGTGCTTGCCAGACGTGCCGCGACGCGATCGTCGCTCAGGACGTGGGTCAATTGGCGCAGCAACGCCAGATGTTCATCAGAGCGGGCTGCAATACCCAGCACCACGTAGGCGGTTTGATCTTCACCCCAAGCGATACCCTGAGGAAACTGAAATACTTGAACCCCGGTCTTCAATACCAGATCGCGGGTATCGGTTGTGCCGTGAGGGATAGCAATGCCGCTTCCCAAATAGGTGGATGTTTGCTGTTCGCGCTGTAGCATGCCGTCGACATACCCTGCGTTAACGCACCCGGCCTCGGTCAGTGCTGAAGCAACAAGCTGGATAGCTTCCTGCTTATTGCTGGCCGCTGCGCCCAAATGAATATCTTGCTGTGACAACTGGAACATGGCTCTCCTCTCTTGCTGAAAGTTGAATCGTTTCAGCTTTTATGAGAAAAAAAATGTGTCGATTGTTAGGACGTTTCAAAAAAAATTCCGCTGAAACGTTTCAAAAGTCTCATTCTATTCCATCATTTATGCAAGCTTTCTACGCTGCTGACGTAACAGAATTTTGACATCACGCACATTTTAACGTGGATGACGCGCTGCCTGCCAACAAAAACCATCCAATAGCTGAAACCATGCTGACGAAAAATAATGAAACAAGATTTCTGTTTCATTATAAACCCGAGTACTATGTCGCGCTCGACAGCCTCTGCCTATTCTCCAAGCGCTATCAATTTATGTTCACTCCTGCAAACACAACGCGACGTCCGCCTGACCTGACATCGTCAGCATTTTTAGTTATCGCCTTTCTGACCGGAACGGCCGGTGCTCTGCAACTGCCTACGCTCAGCCTCTTTCTTTCCAGCGAAGTACAGGCTCGTCCTTTCCTGGTCGGGATGTTTTATACCGGCAGCGCGGTTATCGGTATTGTCGTCAGCCAAATGCTGGCCACGCGCTCAGACCGTCAGGGCGATCGCAAATCACTGATCTTCGTCTGCTGCCTGCTGGGCGCATTGGCCTGCATGCTGTTTGCATGGAACCGTAACTACTTTATTCTGCTCTTTATCGGCGTGTTGCTGAGCAGCTTTGGCTCAACCGCCAACCCACAGCTCTTTGCGCTGGCGCGGGAGCACGCGGATAAAACCGGTCGTGAAGCGGCGATGTTCAGCTCCATCCTCCGCGCGCAAATTTCTCTCGCCTGGGTTGTCGGCCCACCTATCGCCTTTGCGCTGGCACTGGGATTCGGCTTCACGGCGATGTATCTCACCGCCGCCATCGTCTTTATCCTATGCGGCATTCTGGTCAAACTCTTTCTGCCTTCCATGCCGAAAACCGTGGAAAAGACCACTTCCACGCTGGAGTCACCGCGCCGCAACCGCCGGGATACGCTCTTGCTGTTCGTGGCGTGTACCTTAATGTGGACCTGCAACGGCATTTACCTCATTAATATGCCGTTGTATCTGGTGCATGAACTGCATCTGCCGGAAAAGCTGGCAGGTATCATGATGGGTGTGGCCGCAGGGTTGGAAATTCCGGTGATGCTGATTGCCGGTTACGTTGCCAAACGCTTCGGTAAACGTTTCCTGATGCGGCTTGCCGTTGCCTCTGGTTTGCTGTTCTTCGGCGGCTTACTGGTTCTTGATGGCGAAATAGCGCTGCTGGCGTTACAGGCATTGAACGCGATCTTTATTGGCATTCTGGCCGGAATCGGCATGCTTTATTTTCAGGATTTGATGCCCGGACAGGCGGGTGCCGCGACAACACTGTTTACCAATACCACACGCGTTGGCTGGATCATCTCCGGTTCACTGGCTGGGATTGTTGCTGAAATCTGGAACTATCACGCCGTCTTCTTCTTCGCGTTGCTGATGATCGCCGGTTCCATCTATTGTATGTGGCGCATCAAAGACGCCTGATCGCCGCGCGTTAAGGGGCGGTGTCGGCTTCCAGTTTGAGCAGATAAATCATCGCCTCATCACGATGGCTGAAACACATATCCGCGCGCGGCTTCAGCCCCGCGCAAACCGCAGGCCGCTGTGGGGAATGAAACAACCCGCAGCGCATCGCATCATCAAGATGAATACAGGGCGTGTTTGCAGGCTTGCCGTGCGGCAGACCCGGCATAGGCGTTGAAATCGATGCTGCGATGCAGCAGGCACCGCAATGGGGGCGACAGTCCATCAGCAGGCTCTCCGGTGGGCTGACAAAAGATAGAGAGCGCCACGATAGCAGCCCCGTCACCAAAAACCAATATCAGCCCTTTTATCTTATCACTTGCCTGAATTCTCCGGCGCGAGTAACGTGTCGCCACAAAAATCACACTCCTTATAGCAGGTAAATTTTTATGGCAAGAGCGAACGAGATCAAACGCGGAATGGTCGTTAACTATAACGACAAGTTATTGCTGGTAAAGGACATCGACGTCCAGAGCCCCAGCGCCCGCGGTGCCAGCACACTGTACAAAATGCGCTTTTCTGATGTCCGTACGGGTTTGAAAGTGGAAGAGCGTTTTAAAGGCGACGACATTATCGATACCATTACGCTGACGCGTCGTACGGTCACCTTCTCTTATATTGACGGCGACGAATACGTCTTTATGGATGATGAAGACTACACCCCGTACCTCTTCAAGAAGGATCAAATAGAAGACGAGCTGCTGTTTATCCCTGAAGGCGGCATGCCAGGCATTCAGGTATTGAGCTGGGACGGCCAAATCATCGCGCTGGAACTGCCACAAACGGTCGATCTGGAAATTGTTGAGACGGCACCGGGCATTAAAGGTGCGTCCGCCAGCTCACGCAACAAACCTGCGACGATGAGTACCGGTCTGGTTATTCCCGTTCCAGAATATCTGAGCGCAGGTGAAAAAATCCGTATTCATATTCCAGAACGTCGCTACATGGGTCGCGCAGACTAACATTCTACATAGTGCTTCGCGCACAATACTTGTCGCCGGATGACCAATCCGGCACACGCCCCTCCTCCCCCATAGGAGCCTGACATGCTAACGAAAGTCAATTTGATTACGGGATTTCTGGGTAGTGGAAAAACCACCACGATTCGTCATCTTCTGTCGCAAAAGCCTGAAGACGAAGTCTGGGCGGTGCTGGTCAATGAATTCGGCGAAGTGGGCATTGACGGTGCTTTACTGGCAGATAGCGGTGCCGTTCTGAAAGAAATTCCCGGCGGCTGCATGTGCTGCGTGAACGGCTTGCCGATGCAGGTCGGCCTGAATATGCTGCTGCAACAGAAGAAGCCCCATCGGTTGCTTATCGAGCCTACAGGGCTCGGCCACCCGAAACAAATTCTCGCCTTGCTAACGAGTGATAGCTATCAGCCCTGGCTGACATTACAGGCGACGATGTGTCTGCTAGATGCGCGTCAGCTAAGCGAAACCCGTTACACGGAAAATGAGAACTTCCGCGATCAGCTTGCCGCCGCTGATATTATTATCGCCAACAAGCGCGATACCTATACCGCCGACGATCTCGCGGCATTACAGGGGTGGCAACAGACAAGCGGCGATGGTCGACAAATTATCGAGGCTAGTCAGGGAAACGTTGACCACCAGTTGCTCGACCAACCGCGACACCATTCAGCGCAAGAGCGTCTGCGCGAATTGCCCGATGGCGCCCACCACCACTCGCATAAGCCAACAAATGGCCTGGCCGCGCTACAATTACCGGGTGGGCAGTCTTGGCGCCGCTCTCTCAATCAAGGGCAGGGTTACCACGCTTGCGGCTGGATATTCGCACCTGAAACCGCTTTTGATACCGCCGCCCTGCTGGACTGGGTGCGCCTTTCTCCCGTAAGCCGGGTTAAAGGGGTGATGCGCATAAAAGAAGGGACGCTAGTCGTCAACCGTCAGGGACACGATCTTCATATAGAAACCCGATCGGCGGCTCCCATTGATAGCCGTATCGAAATCATTAATGAAACACCCGCAGAATGGAATACGTTACAAGCCTCGTTGTTAAAGGCTCGTTTAGCTAACGTGGACTAAACTGGAGTTTTTCGTCTTTGTTTGGATGTTGTGCCTTATGTCATTTGCTCGTTTTTCTTCTATTTTAGTGCTCAATGTATTGGGCATCGGTCTGTTTTTATCTTGGTATCTACCAGAAAATCATGGTTTTTGGCTCACGCTCGACAGCCATATCTTTTTCTATTTCAACCGTCTCTTGGTTGATAGCCCGACGTTTTTACATCTGGTTGCCATTACGAATAACCGCGCTTTTGACGGCTGTGCGCTCGTTGCGATGGGGTTGCTGTATCTGTCGTTTTATCTGAAAGCTACATCCACCGAGCGTCGCCGTTTGTTGATTCTCGGTTTTATCATGCTGTTAACTGCCGTCGTGCTGAATCAGGCAGGACATTTATTACCGGTGCAACACGCCAGCCCGACGCTCTACTTTAGTGACGTCAACCGCGTTTCAGACTTAACCGGTATTCCGACCAAAGATGCTTCATCGGACAGTTTCCCTGGCGACCACGGCATGATGCTGATGATCTTTGCTGCTTTTATGCTGCGCTATTTTACCCGCACCGCTTTCGCTATCAGTCTGGCCATCGTGGTGATTTTCTCATTGCCTCGCATCATGATTGGTGCACATTGGTTTACCGATATTGCAGTCGGTTCGCTCTCGGTTGTTCTGGTCGGACTAAGCTGGTGGCTATTAACGCCAGCAAGCGATGCCGCTATTGCCCTGTTAAACCGGCTATTACCTAAAAAATCGACAGTATAAATTCACATGATTTTAGATTTTTTACATCGCTATTTTTTAGCTGAACACATCATTAAATCTTATAAATAAAATAGTTAAAACTTCTCGCAATCCTGCTGCTGTTGCGGTAGTCTCGTTCAAGTTTGCTTTTTAGCGCACATTGAACTAACAGCGGCAAGAAAAATAATGTGCATTCCGGCACATTTTCGCCGATGAGTGTTTGGCTAAGAAGCAACTCTGATTTAGTCTGAGTCTCGTTTTCGTTTGGCATTTATACCCCACTGAAATGGGGATACTACATAGCGATATTTATCGTTAAGGACAGCAAGGGAACATAACAATAATGGTCAAGTCTCAACCGATTCTGAGATATATCTGGCGGGCAGTGCCTGCCGTCGCGGTCGCAATGATGCTCTCCGCCTGTGGAAGTAATAGTGCATACAACAATAAAGCTCAAACTGATATGCATGCAGTTAATGACAAAGATGGTCTTTTACTGCAAGCCTCTCAGGATGAATTTGAAGCTCTGGTTCGTAACGTGGATATCAAGTCCAAGTTACTTAACCAATATGCCAGTTGGAAAGGTGTTCGTTACCGTTTAGGCGGTGACAGTCGCCGTGGCATTGACTGCTCAGCTTTCGTTCAGCGCACGTTCCGCGAACAGTTTGGTATGGATCTACCGCGTTCAACCTATGAACAGCAAGAGATGGGCCAGCAAATTCAGCGCAGCAAACTGCGTGTAGGCGATCTTGTTCTGTTCCGTGCAGGTTCAACCGGCCGCCATGTTGGCATTTATCTCGGTAACGATCAGTTCGTTCACGCGTCTACCAGCAGTGGCGTCATCATTTCCAAGATGACCGAAGACTACTGGAATAAACGTTATCAAGAAGGGCGCCGAGTCCTGAGCAAAGGAAAAACCAGCTAAACACTATCGCTCCCTTGCTGTGATCTTGTTTTGCTAGTAAAAAACCTTGCTGTTAGCCAACGAAACCACACGACATCAACGCCGCTTATCACTATAAGCGGCGTTTTTTTATGATGGACATCCTTGTCCCTCACCTGCGGACCGTTGCTGACGCAACGTTAAGAATTTCTCCCGGGAATTTTTTATGCCCGGACGTCACCCAAATACTGCTATGTTCCTCCCCTTCTGCGGCATACTGCGCAAAATATGACTGACTCAACAACCTGAAACATTAACAGGCCGTTATTAAGGTAGGTTTATCACCTGATTTCATGATAAAAAGAAAACATGCAACTTCCCGATGGGAATGTTAATTATTTCAAGAACTTTATGCCGAAAAAATCGGCATTGTTGACGCTACGGTATGGCATATCTGTCTGCATCAGATGACGACCAACCAGATAACGTCCACTCGCAGGAGATTACCGTCAGATGTTAAAGCGCGTTATCGCTGCCGTATTGCTTTGCACGGCCCATTTTGGGGCACATGCCGAGACGATTGAAAACAGCACTAGCTTTGCACTTTTGGGGGAACCTAAATATGCCGAGAACTTCAGTCATTTTGATTACGTCAACCCTGATGCTCCCAAAGGCGGCAGTATCACCCTCAGTGCATTAGGTACCTTTGACAATTTCAACCGTTACGCGCTACGTGGCGTGGCCGCGGCACGTACTGAACGCCTCTACGATTCGCTCTTTGTCTCCTCTGATGACGAACCTGGCAGTTATTATCCGCTGGTCGCACTGACAACACGCCATTCGGCGGATTTCCGCTGGATTGAAATCGAGATGAATCCCAAAGCCCGCTTTCATGATGGTTCACCAATTACCGCAGCTGACGTCGCATTTACCTACAATATGTTTATGACGCAGGGCGTGCCGCAGTTTCGCATCTATTTTAAAGATGTCACCGCCAAAGCTGTTGCACCACTGACCGTACGCTTCGATTTTCCCGTATCCGACAAAAACCGTATGTTCAGTCTGATGACATTGCCCATCATGTCGGAGAAATTCTGGAAGAATCATAAACTCAGCGATCCGCTATCGTATCCACCACCGGCCAGTGGCCCTTACCGCATCACCGCCTATCGCACCGGACAATATGTCACCTATTCACGTGTGAAAGACTATTGGGGTGCCGACTTGCCGGTAAATAAAGGCCAGTATAATTTCGATAGAATCCGCTACGACTACTATCTCGACGACAGCGTCGCGCTGGAAGCGTTTAAAGCTGGCGCTTTCGACCTGCGTGAAGAAGGCTCACCAAAGCATTGGGCGACGCAATATCAGGGCGGCAACTTTGCGCGCGGCTATATCATCAAACAGGATCAGGTCAATCAATCCGCTCAGGATACGCGCTGGCTGGCATTCAATATTCAGCGACCGCTGTTTCAGGATCGCCGAGTTCGTCAGGCGTTAGCGCTGGCATTTGACTTCAACTGGATGAACAAGGCGCTCTATTACAACGCCTATCAACGTACCGATAGCTATTTCCAGAATACGGAGTATGCCGCTAAAGGCGAACCCAGTGCAGAAGAACTGGCATGGTTGACGCCGCTGAAGGACAAGGTGCCAGCCGAGGTCTTTGGCCCCAGCTATCAACCGCCCTCCTCCGATGGCAGCGGCTATGATCGACAAAACTGGCTGAAGGCACTCAAACTGCTGGAAGAAGCTGGATGGGAATTGAAAGATCAAAAGCTGGTCAATAGCAAAACCGGACAGCCGTTTACATTTGAACTGCTATTGCCAAGCGCTGGCAACTCGCAGTATGTCCTGCCCTTTCAGCAGAGCCTGAAAAAGCTGGGCATCACCATGAACGTACGTAACATCGACAGCACGCAGTTTAACAATCGTATCCGTAAGCGGGATTTCGATATGACGGCCACGGTTTACAGCGCATTCCTTTACCCTAGTGATGACCTGCAAATTCGCTGGAGCTCACAGTATATCGATTCAACCTATAACAGACCGGGGGTCAGCGACCCTGCGATTGACTCTCTCATCGAGGAAATCGTTAAGCATCAAGGGCAGAAAGCCCCTCTGCTGTCATTAGGTCGTGCGCTGGACAGGGTATTGACCTGGAATCAGCTCATGATCCCAATGTGGTATTCCAATCATGACCGTTTCGCCTATTGGAACAAATTTGCTATGCCTGCTATACGCCCAGCCTATTCGCTTGGTTTTGATGGCTGGTGGTTCGATACCAAACAGGCGGCTACGCTGCCCGCAGAGCGACGTTAAGGAATAAAAATGGGAACGTATCTGTTACGCCGCCTCTTGCTGGTTATTCCAACTCTGTGGGCGATCATCACAATAAATTTCTTCATTGTGCAAATTGCCCCCGGCGGCCCGGTAGATCAAGCCATCGCGGCAATTGAAATGGGACACGGCAGCGGTTATACCGCTAGCAGTGGAATGGATGCCGGAATGGCACGAACAGGCACCAGCGGCGCACCCAACATCGAGAACGCTTATCGGGGTTCACGCGGGCTTGACCCAGAAGTCATCGAAGAAATCACCAAACGCTATGGCTTCGATAAACCCATCCATGAGCGCTATTTTACCCTGCTGTGGGATTACGTACGTTTTGACTTCGGCGACAGCCTGTTCCGGGGTTCTTCGGTGATGCAGCTCATTAAAGAAAGTATGCCCGTTTCGATCACGCTGGGGCTGTGGAGTACGCTGATCGTCTACCTGATTTCCATTCCGCTTGGCATTAAGAAGGCCGTAAAAAATGGCACACCGTTCGATACCTGGAGCAGCACGCTAATCATTATCGGTTATGCCATTCCCGCGTTTTTGTTTGCGATCATTTTGATTGTACTGTTCGCAGGCGGCAGTTATCTGGATTGGTTCCCCCTGCGAGGGCTGGTTTCCAGCAATTTTGACACCCTACCGTGGTACAGCAAGATTACCGACTACTTGTGGCATATTGCGCTACCGGTTCTGGCTTCCGTCATTGGCGGTTTCGCCACCTTAACTATGCTCACCAAAAACTCCTTTATGGATGAGATTCGCAAGCAGTACGTGGTTACCGCGCGCGCTAAAGGGCTGGATGAAAAGAGTATTCTCTACCGCCACGTGTTCCGTAATGCCATGTTGCTGGTGATCGCTGGCTTCCCCGCCACGTTTATCAGTATGTTTTTCACCGGTTCGCTGCTGATTGAGGTGATGTTCTCGCTCAACGGGCTGGGTCTGTTGGGCTATGACGCGACGCTGCAACGTGACTATCCTGTTATGTTCGGTACGCTGTATATCTTCACGCTGATCGGCTTATTGCTGAATATCGTCAGTGACATAACCTATACGTTGGTGGATCCGCGTATCGATTTTGAGGGACGCCAATGAGCCGCTTAAGCCCGATTAATCAGGCGCGCTGGGCGCGTTTTAAAAGTAATCGTCGCGGTTACTGGTCGCTGTGGATTTTCATGGTGCTGTTTATCGTCAGCCTGTTTTCCGAACTGTTCGCCAATGACAAACCGCTGCTGGTGAAGTATGACGGCCAGTTTTATACGCCAGTGCTTGTTGACCACAGCGAGCGGACGTTCGGCGGACAGTTGGATACCCCTGCTGACTTCCGCGATCCTTATATCGCAGAACGCATCAGCAGCCACGGCTGGGCGATCTGGCCGCTGATTCACTACAGTTACGACACCATAAATTACGCCACGACAGCCTCCTTCCCGTCTGCACCAAACTGGCAAAACTGGCTGGGCACGGACAGCCAAGGGAAAGACGTCGTCGCCCAGGTAATGTATGGCTTCCGTATCTCACTGTTGTTCGGTCTGGCGCTCACCATCCTATCCAGCGTGATTGGTATCACCGTGGGAGCAACACAGGGCTATTACGGCGGGCGTTTCGACCTATGGGGGCAACGCTTTATCGAGGTCTGGTCCGGTATGCCGACGCTGTTTTTGATTATCTTGCTGTCCAGCGTGATTCAGCCGGATTTTTGGTGGCTATTGGGCATTACCGTACTGTTCGGCTGGATGAGTCTGGTTGGCGTGGTACGGGCGGAATTTCTGCGTACCCGAAATTTTGACTATATTCGTGCGGCGCAGGCGATGGGCGTCAGCGACCGCGCCATTATGTTCCGCTGCATGCTGCCAAACGCGATGGTCGCTACGCTGACCTACCTGCCCTTTATTCTCTGCGGCTCGATTACCACGCTGACATCGCTGGATTTTCTCGGCTTTGGTCTGCCGATGGGCTCGCCATCATTAGGCACTTTATTGCTGGAAGGAAAAAATAACCTTCAGGCGCCGTGGCTGGGCATTACCGTATTTATGGTGCTTTCCATCGTGCTTTCCTTACTCATTTTTATCGGCGAAGCAGTTCGCGACGCCTTTGACCCCAGCAAGGCGCATTAATATGTCCAGTTCACCTTTATTGCAGATAGATAATCTCAGCATTGCCTTCCGCAAAGGCGATCGGGAGCAGCGCGTTGTCGACCAGCTTTCACTGGCGGTGAACGCAGGTGAGACGCTGGCGCTGGTCGGTGAATCAGGCTCGGGGAAAAGCGTCACTGCACTATCAGTGTTGCGTTTGCTCCCCTCTCCACCCGTGGTTTATCCGCAAGGGGATATCCGCTTTGCCGGGCAATCGCTACTGCATGCTGATGAAAAAACACTGCGTCAGATACGTGGCAACCGGATTGCGATGATCTTTCAGGAACCGATGGTGTCGCTTAACCCTCTGCAACGCATTGAGAAACAGCTGATTGAGGTGCTCTCACTCCACCGAGGCATGCGCACCGAAGCAGCTCGCAGCGAAGTCATCACCTGTCTGGATCGCGTGGGGATTCGACAGGCTAAGAGCCGATTAAATGATTTCCCGCACCAGCTTTCTGGCGGGGAACGCCAGCGTGTCATGATTGCGATGGCGCTGCTGACACAGCCGGATTTACTGATTGCCGACGAACCCACAACGGCACTCGACGTAACCGTTCAGGCGCAAATATTAAAACTGCTGAACGAGCTGAAACAGGAACTGGGGATGAGTTTACTGTTCATCACCCACAACCTGAATATTGTCCGCCAGTTGGCAGATAACGTGTCGGTCATGAAAGCGGGTCAGGCTGTGGAACACAATCGCTGTCAGCAGCTTTTCAGCACACCGCAGCATCCCTACACGCGCCAGTTGCTGGATGCAGAGCCGTCGGGCGAGCCGCTTCCAGTAACGGATGATGGCGAACCTCTGTTACGAGTGGAAAAACTGCACGTTTCGTTTCCCATCAAACGTGGCCTTTTGCGTCGTACCGTTGACGAAAAACAGGTCGTGAACAATATCAACTTCACCCTGCGACGCGGCGAAAGTCTGGGTCTGGTGGGGGAATCCGGTTCAGGAAAAAGCACGACCGGGTTAGCGTTACTGCGCCTGATTCAATCACGCGGTGATATCTGGTTTGACGGCCAGCCTATGCAGGGGCTAACTCGTAAGCAAATGCTGCCTTTCCGCAGCCGGATTCAGGTTGTCTTTCAAGATCCAAACTCTGCACTGAACCCACGGCTGAATGTGGAACAAATTATTGCGGAGGGATTGACCGTCCATCATAAGTTAAGCAAAGCGGCAATCGACCAGCGTGTGATTGAGGCGATGCAGGAAGTCGGGCTGGATCCCACGACCCGCTACCGTTATCCCTCCGAGTTTTCCGGCGGCCAACGTCAGCGTATCGCTATCGCTCGTGCGCTGATCCTGCAACCCGAGCTGCTGATCCTCGATGAACCCACGTCGTCGCTGGACAGAACGGTTCAGGCGCAAATTCTGGCGTTGCTGAAATCATTACAGGAAAAGCACAAAATCGCTTACCTGTTTATCAGCCATGACTTACAGGTTATCCGTTCTCTATGCCATCAGGTTATTGTGTTGCGACAAGGCGAAGTGGTCGAACAGGGAGAATGCAAACAGGTATTCGCGCACCCTGCCGAACATTACACGCGAGAACTGCTACAGTTCTCATCTTACACGACGGAAACGCCGTCAGCATAAATGAGGGAATGCCGCAACGCCAGTCTGCTGACGCTGCGGTTTAAAAGGGATAGTGTGCCGATACGGACTCAGCGATAGCGACACCGACATTTTTCAGACGGCACATTGCCGTACTTTCATCATTACGATGTAAAAACAGACACGGTTCGCCTTCCCATTCCAGAACGGCGCATTCAACCTGTATTTCAGACAGGGATTGATTCAGCTGACGCATAATGTTCCATGCGATGTCGCCATCGTGGCTCAACAGTTTGAGACCAATCAGGTTGTTGTCTTCTTCTCTGCCGCTCAGCGGAATCGGTTCAACATTGATACCTGTAAAACCCGATAACCAGCGATAACTTTGCGGCAAACGATGAACTACCGAAAGTTGGAAACTGTCCACTACTGTTTTCCTCAGGTAATAATTCACAAAATAGTAACATATTTATCATAGTAGCGTGTTCGCACCATTTTTTGCCACTTTTAGTGAACAAAAAAACAACAAACACACTTTTTTCATATCGTGATAGTGGCTAACAGGTTTTATTGCAAGGACTATTAATGCCAGATTGATCACGAATTTTTCTTCTTTTCCGGCTATATGTAACCTTTTCCATTTAATATCTCAACCCTTTTCAGCCCACCCGTTCACTTTTGGGTCAAATATTTTACATTAGCAAAACAAAAAACGATGGCTGGTATTGTCTTAAGAAGGACAATAAGGAATAAGAGGGAGCAGACTCAGATACAGGAACATCTTTCCTGCATCTGAGAAGAAGGGAGGATCAAGACGCGGGAGTACGGGTGGCGTACAGATACAGCATAAAAGCACCAATCGAACAGATTGCCATCGATAGTACCATCGGCCAAGCGCTGTTGAATGAGGCCAGAGAGAGGATAACCCCCACTATCGCGCCCAGACCAAAGCGTAGTGTGCCAGCCAACGACGATGCCGTCCCTGCCATATGCGGGAAGTCATCAAGAATAACCGCCATCGCATTCGACGCCACCATCGCAATGCAGCCAACAAACAGCGCCACACCAAATACCAGCGGTAAAAACCCAAGGTCGAACAGGCAGACAATCACCAGCCATATTCCCATCACGAACTGAATGACTAGCCCCGTGCGGAACATCGCCATCGCCCCCAGCCGTCGCACATTACGGCTGTTAAACAGCGTCACCACAAATAGAAAGACGACGTTCAAGGCAAAATAGTAGCCAAAATTCTGGGGAGAAACGCCATGCAGATTGATATACACAAACGGCCCGGCACTTAGGAAGGAAAACATGCCGCAGAACGAAAGCCCGCTTGCCACCATGTAGCTGAACACCCGCTTATGGCGGAACAGGATGGCAAAATTCCCGATAGTGGTGCGCAGATGAAATTTCTGCCGCTTCGCGGGTGGTAAAGTCTCTTTGATAAAAAAGAAAATCAGCGCTGACGCCAAAAAAGCCGCACCAGAGATCGTCCAGAAAATGGAATGCCAGCTAAACCACAGCAACAACCAGCCACCCGCAATCGGCGCAATGAGTGGCGCGACAGTCATGACCAGCACGACAAACGACATCATGCGAGAAAAATCATCCCGCGAGAACATATCGCGCATCAGTGCATTAATCACCACGGCAGCCGCCGCAGCGGAAACCCCATGCAGGAAGCGCATGTAGATCAGCTGCTCTACCGTTTGTGCCAGCGCACAGGCCACGCCTGCGAATGCAAAAACCAGCGTGCCGCCAAGAATCACAGGTTTACGCCCCAGGCTGTCCGCCATCGGCCCGTAGAACATTTGACCAATCGCAAAGCCCAGCACATAGGTGCTGAGCGTCATTTGGACATGCCCGTCCCCCACACCAAACTCGTTAGCAATGGTCGGCAACGCAGGTAAATACATATCGATAGCTAACGGCATTAGCATCGAAATCAGGCCGAGAATAAAAATCAACCCGAGGTGAGAAGAGCGGCGTAATTGCACTAATAACTCCAGATTAGAAAAGAGGCATTGCTGAACAGCATTATTTTACGCTGGCGACTTCGTCATCGCGTAATTCCCGGAATTCCCCCGGTTCCAGTTCGCTATCCAGACAGATGCCACCAATACGCTCGCGGTGTAGCCCCACTACGCGATTCCCCACCGCAGCAAACATCCTTTTCACCTGATGATAGCGACCTTCGCTGATCGTCAGTCGAACGACATGATCCGTTATCTTCTCAAGCGTAGCGGGTTTAGTGAGATTCTTCTCGTTATGCAGTTGCACGCCGGCTGTAAATTGCGCGGCGGTATTCTCAGCCAACGGCAACTCCAGCGTCACCAGATACGTTTTCTCGCACTGATGCTTAGGCGAGGTAATACGATGTGACCATTGCCCGTCGTCAGTTAGCAGCACCAGCCCAGTGGTGTCGATATCCAGCCGCCCCGCCGCGTGCAGTTTGTGCGCCACCGGGACATCCATGAAATACAGAATGGTAGGATGATCGGGATCGTCCGTTGAACACACATAGCCTTGGGGCTTATTCAGCATGAAATAGCGCGGCCCGTTCTGTTGTTCCAGCGGGTTACCATCAAATTCGACGTGATGCTCAGGGGAAAGCTTGAACGCACCGCTTTTTACCACGTCACCATCCACGGTAACACGCTGTGCATGGAGTTCGCGCGCCACCAGCGAGCGGCTGATTCCCAGATGCTGGGATAAAAATTTGTCCAATCGCATTAAAACTCACTACCTGTCTCAAATAACTGCCAGTCTCAAACCGTGAGACCCTAAATTGTGAGATCGTAGTATAACGGGGCTTTGTTCGCTCGTCCTGCAATTCACTGTCCATAAGTTGCTCTTTTTAGCCTGTCTGCGGGCTGCTCCGACTTTGCTTATCCCTCGCACCAGATATTTTCAACAGGCATAATAGAAGCCGTTTTTATCTTTGAGGACAACGCTATGTCATCTATTCACGGCCATGAAGTTTTGCAAATGATGCTCGCGTCCGGTGAGTCGTTTACCACTGAACAGCTGATTACCACGATAGAAACCCGCTTCGGCAGCGCTGCGCGCTTTCATACCTGCTCTGCCGAAAATATGACGGCCTCAATGCTGGTACAATTTCTGGCTGAACGTGGGAAATTCATTCCGCACGATGCGGGCTTTACCACCAACGCCAGTAAAATCTGCCAGCACTAGTTATGTCGTTCACACAGCCTGTCTCGTTCACACTACGGCCTTACCAGCGTGAGGCGGTTTCCGCCACACTCGACTATTTTCGCCGCCACACTCAACCGGCCGTCATCGTTTTGCCTACCGGTGCGGGGAAAAGCCTGGTTATCGCCGAACTGGCACGGCTTGCTCGTGGTCGTGTACTGGTGCTCGCACACGTCAAAGAACTGGTCGCGCAAAACCATGCCAAATACTGTGCCCTGGATTTGGAAGCAGATATCTTCGCGGCGGGGCTACAGCAGCGAGAGAGTCAGGGGAAGGTGGTCTTTGGCAGCGTGCAGTCGGTCGCGCGTAATCTCGATCAGTTCGATAATGCCTTTTCCCTGCTGATCATTGATGAATGTCACCGTATTAGCGACGACGATAACAGCCAATATCAACAAATCATCCAGCACCTGCAAAAGACTAACCCGCAGTTGCGGTTACTCGGCTTAACCGCCACGCCCTATCGGCTCGGCAAAGGCTGGATATATCAGTATCACTATCACGGTATGATCCGTGGCGACGAGCGCTGTTTGTTCCGCGACTGTATTTATGAGCTGCCGTTGCGTTATATGATCAAGCATGGCTTCCTGGTGCCGCCTGACAGATTAGATATGCCAGTCGTGCAATATGATTTCAGTAAGCTCGTCGCCCGCAGCAACGGGCTATTCAGTGAGGCTGACCTAAACCTCGAACTCAAGCGTCAACAGCGTATTACGCCGCACATCATCAACCAAATTATCGATTATGCGCAAACACGGCGCGGCGTGATGATTTTTGCTTCCACCGTCGAACATGCCAAAGAAATTACGGCTTTGCTGCCGGTTGGTCAGGCTGCGCTGGTCAGCGCCGATACGCCAGCGGCCGAGCGCGATGCGTTGATTAACGCCTTTAAACAGCAGTCACTGCGCTATCTGGTCAATGTGGCGGTGCTGACGACCGGTTTTGATGCGCCGCATGTCGATCTTATCGCCATCCTTCGTCCCACAGAATCCGTCAGCCTGTATCAGCAAATCGTCGGGCGCGGTTTACGATTGTATCCGGGAAAAATAGACTGTCTGATACTGGATTACGCTGGTAACCCACACGACCTGTACACGCCAGAAGTCGGCAACAGCAAGCCCCATGCTGGCAGCCAGCCGGTACAGGTTTTCTGTCCTGAATGTGGCTTTGCTAATCTGTTCTGGGGAAAAACTACCTCGGACGGCGATGTCATCGAACACTATGGTCGCCGCTGCCAAGGTTGGGAAATGGCGGAAAACGGCCAACGCAAACAGTGTGATTTCCGATTTAGGTTTAAAGTGTGTCCGCACTGCGGCGCGGAAAATGATATTGCCGCGCGGCGCTGCCACCAATGTGACGAGGTATTGGTCGATCCTGACGATATGCTGAAAGCAGCGCTGAAACTGAAAGATGCGCTGGTTCTACGCTGTAGCGGCATCAGTTTCGAGCAAGGACAGGATGCAAAAGGTGAATGGTTGAAGATTACCTATCACGATGAGGAAGGTGCCGAAGTTAGCGAACGTTTTCGCCTGCAAACTACCGCTCAGCGCCATGTTTTCCTGCAACAGTTCTTACGTGTTCACCAACGCGCGCCGGGAACCCCATTTAACTGGCAAAATGCCGCTGACGTCGTCGCACAACAAGCCTTATTACGCGCCCCCGATTTTGTCGTTGCACGTAAAAACGGGAAATTCTGGCAAATACGCGAAAAGCTCTTTGATTATCAGGGACGCTTTCGCCGCGCCAACGAGCTCCGCGGCTAAGTAATTTGGGGATTCATTTGCCCATGTCGCCATATTCCGCTAGAATTCAGCCCGCTTTTATTCACAAAAGCTGAATACCCCAACCTGCTGCTGGGTCGCCTGTAGCAGGATTACTTTATATAAGTAGAGAAGAAAATGATTACTATCAAAGCAGAAGCACGTCAAGGTCAGGGTAAGGGTGCGAGCCGCCGCCTGCGTTCAACTGGTAAATTCCCAGCCATCGTTTACGGTGGTTCAGAAGCACCAGTATCTATCGAACTGGATCACGATTCAGTGAAAAACCAAGAAGTGAAAGAAGGCTTCTACGGTGAAACACTGATTCTGTCCATCGATGGCAAAGAAGTTCAAGTTAAAGTTCAGGCTGTACAACGTCACGTTTACAAGCCAAAACTGACTCACATCGACTTCGTTCGCGTTTAGTTTACGCTGAAGTCGTTTTCCGGGACGCCGGAAAAGAAAAACGCCGCTTATGCGGCGTTTTTTTTATAACACTTTTTATAACAATTAGTTAATTCACAAAGGAATGTGAATATGTCTCGTGATATCTCACAGCGACTGATCGCTATTGACGCTCTGCGCGGCCTGGTTATGGTGCTTATGCTACTAGACCATGTGCGGGAAACCTTTTATCTGCACCTGCAACTCGCCGATCCGATTGATGTAACCAGCACCGATCCTATGCTGTTCATCAACCGTACGCTGGCGCACCTGTGTGCCCCCGTGTTTGTCATTTTAACTGGCCTCTCTGCGGCGCTTTACCACCAGAAAGTGCAAGATCGCCGACAAACTGCCCTCTTTCTATTCCAGCGCGGCTTAATTCTTATCCTTCTTGAGCTCACGTTGATCAACTTTGCATGGACGTTCCAATTCCCGCCACAGGTCATCTATTTACAGGTAATCTGGGCAATCGGTATGAGCATGCTCGCTCTCAGCGCGCTCATCTGGCTCCCAGTCGGGCTGGTTTTGATAGTGGGCATCGTTATTGTGGGCGGACATAACCTGCTGGATCCTCTACAGGTTTCCGCAGACTCCATCTGGTCCATTCCCTGGGCGATTCTGCACGATCGCGGTTGGATAGACATCAGCGAAACCTTCCGTATGCGTACGTCATATCCGGTACTTCCCTGGGTTGGTGTCATTTCACTTGGCTATACGGCTGGCGCGTTATATCGAAAAGAGATATTTCCACTTCAGCGTCAGAAAGCCCTGCTCGTTCTGTCTGGGATCACGCTAGCACTGTTCTTCGTTCTGCGTAGTATCAATCGGTATGGCGAAAAGCCCTGGCAGCAGAGTGATGTCATCACGCAGACGCTCATGAGCTATTTCAACATCACAAAATACCCGCCATCGCTGCTGTTCCTCTGTCTGACGCTTGGCATCGGGCTTTACCTGCTTGCCGTATTCGAGCGTCAGCAGCAAAAGCGCTGGCTTGTGATGCTAGCGAGCTTCGGTGCAGCGCCGATGTTTTTCTATCTACTGCATCTGTATGTTTTAAAAGGTATGTATTTAACCGCTGTCGCGATATGGGGGAAAAATCAGGGAGAGTGGTTCGGCTTTTCCGCCGTCTGGCAATTGTGGGTGTGTACTCTGGTGCTGATGGTCGTGCTATTTTCGCCCGTTCGCGCGTTTGCCCGCCTAAAAGCACGCCGCAGAGACATCCGCTGGCTTAAATACTTTTAATCGCTATCGTTTCAAACCGTTATCCACCACTGCCCTTTTCCTGAAGTAAGAAAAAGGGCAGTCTCGTCTGGCACCGACTACTTACCGCTACTCGTCCGGCGCTGTAACTGATCGCGCAGATTCGGCGGCGTGCCTTTAATCGTCAACGTATCCGTCGCCGGATCCCAGAAAATGCGCTCACCGAGCAATAGCGCATCAAAATTCAGGCTGATGCCGCCGCCGCTACCCGCAAATTTGGTCAACTGGCGCAATGTCCCGCGATCGGCTGGGAAGCTATCTTCCAGTTCATAACCCTGATCGGCAGAAAACTGCTGGAAAGTCTTCTCGCCCAGCGGTGGCAACTCCTGCGACAGCGACGCCAGCTCGATTTCCTCGCCGGATTGCAATTGCTCATTGCAGTAGCTATAGACCTGTTGACGATAATTCTGGCGCTCGTTTTTATCTAACTGCGCGTCGTCACAATACTCATCGACCGCTTTCAGCAAGCAACGATTTTGTGCTTTGGTGTCCAGCCCTTCTGACGCGGCCAGAAAATCCATGAAGAAGTCAGATACTTTGCGCCCGACGCGGCCTTTGAGGAACGTCAGATAGCGCGTCGATTCTGGATTGGTTTCCCATTCCGTCAAATCGATACGCGCAACGATATCGGCATGATTGATATCCAGATAGTGCGTGGTGCTGATATCCAGCTGTTCATTAACTCGCATACTGTTGCAGCTATTGAGCACCGATATCAGTAAATACTCGACCGCCAGATAACGATACTGGCAGAACAACACGATACCGCCTTCGGCAAACGGGTACTTCGCCAGCTCATCACGCAAGCGTCCGGTCGCGGCGCGTGAGAAACTCAGAAAGTCCTCATCCCCTTTGCGACAAGCCCGCAGCGCATCCGCCAGCTCGCTTTGCTCATTAAACAACCCATAGGCCTTACTCTTGGCGCTGTAGACGCGATGCAATTCAGCCATCATCTCCTCTACTGCCGCATTGGTCGACAACAGGGAATCACGCAACACCATTTCCAGCGTTTGTTCGTCACGTTTAATTAGCTGATGCAGGGCAATCTGGGCGATATCCAGACTCATGATAAACTCTCCTTTTGGCAAGGCGCGTATTCAAACACTGATGCGAACAGCCCGCAACACATTAAAGCGGCCACTTTACATCTGTACGCGTGCTAAGCGTCTACACTACTTATTGATAAAAGGACGCCGGTGATAAAAGTACGTTAATGATAAAAGTGCAGAAAAGCATAAGCCTATACGGTAAGATAAGCGACTTTACCAGCTTGAGATACGCCATTTTATGCCACAATCATCCCGTTATAGTGACGAACACGTTGAACAACTGCTTTCTGAGATGGTCAATGTTCTGGAAAAGCACCACGCCCCAACCGATCTTGCTTTGATGGTGCTCGGTAACATGGTGACGAACCTGATTAACACCAGCATCGCGCCTGCACAACGTCAGGTTCTGGCGCGTTCTTTCGCTGAAGCCCTACAGGCTTCGATTAAAAAAGCCGATAAAGCTCACTAAGTTTTGACCAACGTATGGTAACCAACCGTCAGCGCTACCGCGAAAAAGTCTCCCAGATGATCAGTTGGGGACACTGGTTCGCCTTATTCAACATTTTGCTCACTTTGGGGCTGGGTAGCCGCTACCTGTTTGTTGCCGATTGGCCGACCTCCCTGTTCGGTCGGCTTTACGCGCTGGTTAGCTGGCTTGGTCATTTTAGCTTTATCGTCTTTGCCGCCTATCTGCTGGTCATCTTCCCACTCACGTTTATTGTGATGTCACAGCGCCTGCTACGGTTCCTGTCTGCGGCGCTGGCAACAGCCGGGCTAACGATACTGTTAGTCGATGTTGAAGTCTTTACGCGTTTTCACCTGCACCTCAACAGCACCGTTTGGGAACTCGTCGTTAACCCAGGACAGGGTGAAATCGCCCGCGACTGGCAGTGGATGTTTATCGGCATTCCTTTGATTTTCATGGCGGAAATGCTGTTTGGCACGTGGAGCTGGCAAAAATTACGCAGTCTGAATCGCCGCCATTTTGGCAAACCGCTGGCGGGTGTTTTCATCTCTGCGTTCTTCGCGTCGCACCTGATGTACATTTGGGCCGATGCGAATTTCTATCGCCCGATTACCATGCAGCGCGCCAATTTGCCACTGTCTTATCCGATGACGGCACGTCGATTCCTGGAAAAACATGGTCTGCTGGATGCACAGGAATATCAGCGTCGCCTGACGCAGCAAGGTAATCCTGAAGCCATGACGGTGGAATATCCGCTCAATAACATTACCTTCCGCGATAGCGGTAGCGGCTACAACCTGCTGATGGTGATGATTGACGATACACAACCCGACGCGATACAAAACCGAATGCCGAACCTCTCGCGTTTCGCCGCAGAAAACGTGCGCTTCAGCGACCATTACGATTCAGGTTCTCAGCCAGACGCGGCCTTATTTAACCTGTTTTACGGCCTCTCGACGACCTATATGGATGGTATTCTGGGCGCGCGTAAACCTTCTGCCTTAATCACCGCATTAAGCCAACAGGGTTATCAGTTCGGGCTATTTTCGGCGAACGGCTTCAATAGCCCGCTCTATCGTCAGGCGCTGCTTTCTGATTTCTCCTTACCTGCGCCGCAGCAGCAAGGCGGCGATGCGATCATTACACAATGGCAGGAATGGCTTAATCGTGATAATACTCCAGCCCCTTGGTTCTCTTACGTTGAACTGAGCAGCACGCCGAAAAGTGCAGCGGGCAAAGAGGCTGATTCAAACAGTCGAGTAAATATTCAGGACGTTGACCGGCAGATTGGCCAAATCATTCGCACGTTGGAGGAAAAAAACATTCTGGATAAGACGGTCGTCATCGTGACAACGGCACAAAACCAGAATGCCGATACTAGCAACTCGGCACGTTTTGCCCGAACCCAGTGGCAAACGCCGCTCATTGTTCATTGGCCGAACACGCCTGCGCAGACCATTACCAAAATGACGGACAACAAAGACGTCATGACCACGCTGATGCAGCGCCTGCTCCATGTTAAAAACAGTACGGATGATTATTCACAGGGTGAAGACCTGTTCTCTGCTCAGCGACGCTATCCGTGGTTGATTAACGGCGACGGCGGCACACTGCTCATCACGACACCGGATCAGCTCATCATATTGGAAAGCAACGGAAACTACCGGGCTTACGATATGGAAGGAAATCGGCTGAATGATGAAAAACCGCAGCTTGCCCTACTCTTGCAGGTACTAACGAACGAAAGACGCTTTATTGCCAACTAACTGCCTAAATCTAAAGCAGTCGTTCCATCAGGCTATTGCAATAAGGTCAGGAAAAGGTAGTATAAATGCCCATAGCATCGGCACGTAGCGCAGCCTGGTAGCGCACCGTCATGGGGTGTCGGGGGTCGGAGGTTCAAATCCTCTCGTGCCGACCAAATACATATTCGGTTAGTATCGTTTACTACCGGAAACCCCACAGAAACCCGCATTCTCACTGAGTTTGCGGGTTTTTTGTTGCCTGTTATCTATCGGTTTGCTACGTTTCCAGCCGGAAAGTTTAGGCATACGATTGGGCATACAATGCCTATATGCCTAAACCACGTATGCCTAAACCGGATTGTGGGGATTAATCATGGCACGACAAACCAGACCATTAACCAATACTGAAGTTAAAGCAGCTAAAGCGGACGACAAGCCAGTAGTGCTTTACGATGGTGACGGACTAGAGCTACTGATTAAACCCACCAGCAATGCAAAGCTCTGGCGTTTTCGCTACTACAAACCCACCACCAAAAAACGCGCTATGATGGCATTTGGTGCCTACCCTACTGTTTCTCTTGCGGATGCTCGACGCATGAGAGATGAAACACGCCAGCTATTGGCGAATGGTATCGATCCTCTCGCCAATCGTGAAAATGAACGTCTACGAGATGAAATGACCAAAGGCAACACTTTCCAGAAAGTCTCCGCTGATTGGTACGAAGTAAAGAAATCACAACCACTGGCCGAGAACACCATTAAAGATATCTGGCGTTCGTTGGAAAAATACGTGTTCCCGTTCATCGGAACCTTACCGATCACACAGCTTACCGCTCGTCACTTCATCACCGCACTGGAACCGATACAGGCCAGTGGCAAACTGGAAACCGTCAAACGGGTAAGTCAGCGAATTAACGAGGTGATGGATTATGCGGTTAACTCCGGGCTAATTCCTGCGAATCCTGCCGCCAAGATCCGCAAAGCATTTCAGACGCCGGTGAAAACTCATATGCCGACCATTCGGCCAGAGGCATTACCTGGCTTGATGAAAACGCTATCGGTCGCCAGCATTGAGTTACAGACCCGTTTATTGATTGAATGGCAGTTACTCACCGTTACCCGCCCCGCCGAAGCCGCTGAAACCCGCTGGAGCGAGATAAATTTTACAGATAACACCTGGACGATCCCCGCTGGCCGCATGAAGATGCGCCGTGAGCATGTTATTCCCCTCCCCCCGCAGGCATTAGCTATTCTGGACGCCATGAAGCCTATCAGCGGCCACCGGGAATACCTGTTTCCTTCCAGTAAAGACCCTAAGCAGCCGATGAACAGCCAGACCGCTAACGCCGCACTGCGCCGTATGGGTTACAAAGGCGTACTGGTATCTCACGGCCTACGCGCCATATTTAGTACAGCAGCCAATGAAGAAGGCTTCTCGCCAGACGTGATCGAAGCCGCCCTAGCTCACGTAGACGCCAACGAAGTACGCCGCGCCTATAACCGTTCCACCTATCTGGAACAGCGCAAGGTATTGATGTGCTGGTGGGGCGAGTTTGTGGAAAGCGCTGCTACTGGCAAGACGTTAGCATCTGAAGGGGTACGCGGTTTACGGGTGGTTGGGGAATAGTGGATAAAATTACAGTAAAAATCACCCCCAAGTAGAAAAAATGACGTTATTATGTGCGCTCCGGTGATAACCGATAGAAACCGAATAAAGCCGCGTCTAGGGTAGTTCCAAATTCGTCACAAGGTGAGTATTGGTTTTCATAGCAGCAAGAGGAGAAAATAAATGACAAAAACTATTTGGCAGGAAAACAAAATTTTACCTCTTGAATATTTGTCAATTGGACGTGCGGCGAAACTACTTGGTTGCGAGATTGATGATATTTGGCATTGGAGTGAACAAGGAATCATTCGGCTTTGTGTCAACATTCCATGGGGACCAGTTGTTGGAGTGGTACGATTTCGTGTTGATACTCCGAGCAAAGAATTTATAGAAGCTTTCAATGAACGCCGCGAGTTAGATTTAGGGCTTGGCGAATCTATAGCCAATTTTATTCCTGAATCCCTAGAAGAAACCACGATTAAGACCGAGATTTATTCTGGATCAAAATCATTTGCTGGCCCCCATAATGGATATTTTAATACTCAAGCTATTTTGTGTGGACTGTGGACTGTGCCGGAAATAAGCCGTAGCGTAACACCTAGATTATTATTTCCAGTGAGTTGCCACGAATGGGTAAAAGATCTTTGCGTGACAATCCCAAAGCCCCCAATTTCTAAAGAAAGTGATTTATTACTTACAGGCGCAGAACTCGAACGAATTCACGGAATTATTCATCATAAGCCATCAACAATTAATTCACTTCAAAAAAACTCAGAAAGAGAATCCGCCAGCTTAAAGATGGCATTGGTACTACTTCTGAAAGATGCGGGCATCAATGTTAGTTCACCATCAGCAGTAGCTAGCAACCTTGATGCGATAGCAGAGAAACATGGCTATTCCATAAGACATAGCCCAGCAACTACATCGCGTTGGTGTGACAGTGGCGAAGCTTCTTTATTAGGTAAAAGGTCGGAAAAATAACCCCTTTTCATTAAGAGTGAATTTTTTCATTAACGCTCTAATGAAAAAAGCCACTCTTCCTTAAATTTATCAATCCAGTCAATATCCCCACAACGCCGGAATCCTCCGGTATTGATGGAGATTTATCGCATGGCACCAGCAGAAAGAAAAATCCTACTGAAAAAAGAAGTTAAGGCGATTCTGCGTCTTAAATCTGATAGCGCATTTCAGGACATGATAAACGCTGGAGAGTTTCCCAAAGGCTTCCGTATTGGTATGCGTCGCGTTGGCTGGTTTGAGGATGAAGTTAATGCCTGGTTGAATCAACGTATTGCAGAACGCGATCAGATGACGGGGGCATGATATGTCACAAATGAAAAACGCCCGTGCTACCGAGCGTCAACTTGAACAAATAAAACCTGCTGCGCAAACTAATATTGCTGGTGGACATAATAGCCAGCCAGAGCGGATAAGGCCAGTCCCTAAGAAGCATCGCGCACGGGTTTTCATGCTGCGTTCCGGTACTGGTGGGTTTACTGAGAATGACATTCTCAGGCATTGCCGCCTTTCCTCTGGCCGGAATTACGCTACCGAATTAGAACGCCTGCTTGATATTCAGTTAGAGCGTATTGATGAACCAAACGCAGACGGGATCGGCAGTCACTACCGTTATCGGTTTGCAAAGCGTGATGATATTTCCCGTGTCATTCGACTGGTAAATAACAATGCCGATATTAACGGCCACCAGCCGATTACCCAGCAAGAAATTAACCATATCCTGAGCCTGTACCCGGATTACGCCGCCAGCTAACGGAGCCTGATTTTATGACATCAAAAAATAATGACCTTAACGGTCAGGGATTCGCTCACCCTGAAAACAGCCAGAGCGATATTTTCAGTAATGACTTTGCCGCGATCGTCCCTGTTATTTCTGGTCGAATTGGGGGAAATGAAACCAGTATTGTGAGTGCCAAAGCATTACATATTGTGTTAGGTGTAGGGCGCGATTTTGCCACCTGGATTAAAGGCCGTATTGAAGAATATGACTTTATCGATAATGTTGATTTTTTGACCTTTGATTCCCCCATTCTGGTGAATCAATGTATCGATAGTAGCCTGTCAGACCAAAAATGGAAAACAGGCAGGGGTGGTGATCGCCGCAGCAAGGATTATGTGTTGTCACTAAACATGGCAAAAGAATTGGCAATGGTCGAGCGCAACGAGCAAGGCCGTGCCGTTCGTCGTTACTTCATTCAGTGCGAAGAAGCGCTACAGCATAGCGTACCGGAAGTGGCCGCACGTTTCCGCCGTCAGCTAAAAGCTCGTCTGACCGCTGCGAATTACTTCAAGCCGATGTGTGCCGCATTGGAAATCGCCCGCTCTGAACTGGGCAAAAAAACGCTACCGCACCACTACACCACCGAGAGCAACATGATCGCTCGCCTGGTATTGGGTGGCCTAACGGCAAAGGATTGGGCGCGGGTTAATGGTATTGCAGGAGAGCCACGCGACAGCATGAGCGCGGATCAGTTGGAACACCTTTCCTACCTTGAACAGACCAACATTACGCTGATCGAACTGGGGCAGGATTATCACCAACGAAAGGCTGAGTTAACCCGACTGTCTCAACGCTGGATGGCAAAACGTTTGGGGGTGAACCATGCGTAATGCTTCCATGCTGTTAATCAACACTGCGCACACTGTACGCAAAAACCGCTTGCCGTTTGCGGCGAATATGGGCTATGGTCATATGGCACCAGCAAAATCTGGTGCCGGGATTGGCGTCCCGGTAATGTTACAGGCGACACATGACGCGCCTAGCGTCTTTTTTTGTGTCCTCACATCTGCACACCCTTTTTTCAGCGTTGCGGTTATAATTCGCGGCGCTCACAGAGTAATGGTGGGCTGGATGGGGGCGGAGCAATCCGCGCCGGTTTCCTGTAACGCCGGTTACGCCAACCCTGTTCAGCTCACCACCAGTGAAATTGGCGTTTCCGGTGGTGGGATTACATCCCAGTTACAGGAGGCTGCTACATGTCGGCTACTACCCCTACCCAAAAACCGCAATTTGTTTGGCTTATTGCCGCCGTTCGTCGTGACGGTGCGACGATCACCCCTGTTATCCACCATATCCCTGCTGTTTCTGAGCATGAAGCCCGCCGCGTATTGGTTCGTGATCATGTCTGCTTTTTCGCTGGACGCCTGCCCGTTCAGGAGATGCGCCATGTTCGATAACACCCCGTTAGAACTGGAAGAAATTATCGACCAATGCCGCGCACTGGCCTACGCCGCTGTTAATACCGATGAGCCTCAAGCGCGTGAAATTCTGCTGTTTGTCCTGCAAGAGCGTATCGATCACCTGTACCGCACCAGCCAGAAAGAACCTGCACAAGCGGAGGTGTCCCATGTTGCGTGACGCTACGTTGTCTCAGGCAACACAGCAGGCCGATCAGTTGTGCGTTCTACTGCTGTTACTTGAACAGACTCACGAACGATTAAGTGAAGTCGATATGGCTACGGCGTTAGGGCTTGCCCGTGATTTATCAGCCAACCCTGCTTTATGGCTGCTGGATGAGCAACA
The DNA here is from genome assembly GCF_000803315.1 of Pectobacterium actinidiae. Taxonomy (NCBI): domain Bacteria; kingdom Pseudomonadati; phylum Pseudomonadota; class Gammaproteobacteria; order Enterobacterales; family Pectobacteriaceae; genus Pectobacterium; species Pectobacterium actinidiae. The sequence goes on along the minus strand of NZ_JRMH01000001.1, from coordinate 1,775,609 downwards.
AAAGCAAAGCCGATGCCGTGAAGGTGATACCCCTGAAAAAACGGAGGTGCCCCGTGGCTAATAATGCGCAAAACGCAGCCGCTAACCCGTTCAAAGGCATGGCGATGAATGCCGAGGATGCGATCACTAATATTGCCGGATTGCTGAATGCGGGCATGTTTCTGATGAACACCGAGCGCCACCGTAGCGTAGGCATTGAGTTAATCGATATTGCTCATGATTACGCCTGTGAAGTTTCTAAAGGGGGTAGCCATGCCTAACCAGACTCCAACCATTACCGCCACGCTGCAAGTTACCCCTGATTTCACAGGGCGCGTGCTGGTGTACGTGAAGAACGGCAGAGCCACCAGCGACCGCCGACTATTCGATGATGAGCTGGTGGCGGGACTCGATACCTTTCTGGAACTGGCAACCCGTGCGGGTTATCAGGTGATTTCACCAGACACAGGAGCGGCAGCATGAGCAGACAGGTTTATGAGATTTGTTGCCAGGTTGAGGAAGCGTTACACCACGTCAAAAAATCGCAAGAGATCCTTGATATGTGGCTGAACCTCATCCCGGACGACGAAGCCCGCGAGGGTGAATCTATCCGTGTTGCTATCGTGATGGATCAGGTTATCGAAGCCATTTCCTGTCTGAAAAAGGCGGAAGATATGGGTGCGATTAAGACAGGAGGCACAAAATGAACCGGATACTTTCCTTTTCCACGCTGGCGACGCAATCCACAAGTGACCACATCGAGGCGCTGCCCGAAGGTATCCGTATTACGCTTCAAAACGCCGCCACACAAGGCAGTGAGGTGCTGCTGATATCCTTTGATGAAGGCGTTGCTCGTCTGGATAGCGATGCTTACGACCATGCCTTATTAACCGGTATTCACATGATCCGCGCACTCACTGACGCCGTTGTGCTGGGTTACTTCCAGCCCAGTGACAGGCAGCAATTGATTCTATGGCGCTGGTTCGTCTCGGTGAAATTCGTGCTTGAACAGGAAGCGGCAAATGGCCATATCACTGTATTCGATGAGCAGGGACGCCAGACGACCGCCGTACTGTATCGCGGCAAATACGGAGATATCCCTATTTATCCCCATGCCGAACGTTCTGCTATCGCCAGCACTGTAGAGCGCGGGCTGGTGGAGTGTTATGGCGAAGAGGAAGGATTACGCCACGCGCTGACGTTCTATGTCGCCATGATTGACTTTGCCGCTGACGGGCTAACCGATATCGGACGCGGGGTGATGGCAAAGTTGCATGACGGCGCCATACAGACCATCAAACTGGGTGGCGTTCCCCCAACACTGACGGCGCACTGAGGGCGAGTGAATGCGTAATATCGATTTTATTCGCAAGGTATCCGCCGCTGCTGGTGGACGCTGGCCTGATGTGCTTTCTCAATTGGGGATCGAGGTTCCCCGTCATCCAACAACGCTAACCCCTTGCCCGGCCTGTGGCGGTACCGATCGCTTTCAGTTCGATAATCTGGAAGGGCGCGGGACATGGCATTGCCGCCACTGTGAGCCGGAAGCCGGTGACGGGCTGGCGCTGGTGATGAACGTTCGCCAGTGTGCCGCAATGGATGCGGCGCAACTGGTGGCGGAGGTGTTGGGTATCGATGCCCGAACATGGGAACAACCCACCCGCCAGAGTGAACCGCCAGCGGAAAATAACGGGCGTTCTTCTTCCGTTGACGAAAAAGCCCAGCGCTTTGCCGCACGGCTGGCGACGCTGACTGCACAGGCACAGCCGGGGGAGTCTGCTTATCTGGCTGGGAAAGGGTTAACCGGGTTTTCTTATTCGCTGCTGTCTGATGGCTCCCTGCTGCTGGTGTTACAGGACGCGAACGGTGCCGCCATCGCCGCACAGACAATAAAACCCGATGGTAATAAGCGGCTGATGACGGATTCCGCCAAACGTGGGGCATATCACGTTGTTAATGCCTCAGAACAGCCCGATACGGTGATTATTGGTGAGGGACTGGCGACTGCGTTAAGTGCTCACCTGATGCGCCCTGATGCGCTGACCATCGCCGCTATCGATGCAGGCAACATGGTGCCGGTCGCAAAGACGATGCGTGCTCTGTATCCCAATGCGCAAATCATCTTTGCCGCGGATAACGACATCGTGGCAGGTAAGCCGAACGCGGGGAAAGACTGGGCAGAGAAAGCCGCCCGTGAGGTGAACGGCTGGGTAGCCCTACCGCCCACCAGCGAAAAAGCCGACTGGGACGATTACCGCCAGCAACACGGACTGACCGCCGCGACACAGGCGTTTGCCGATTCGCTCTATCCGGTGCCTAGCGGTGATAAACCGACACGTGACGACCCGTTAAAGCCGCGTGTTGAGAGCCGCAAAGATGGCGTTTTCTGGCTGACGCCCAAAGTAGACAAAGACAGCGGCGAGGTGATCAACAACGAAAGCTGGCTATGCTCCGCACTAAACGTGGTGGGCATTGGTCGGGATGAAAAAGACCAGTATCTGATACTGCGCTGGCGGGCAATCGGCGCAAACGTGGATACCACGCAGGCTATTCCTCTGGCTGATATCGGTGAACGCGAAGGCTGGCGAACGCTGAAAAACGGCGGCGTGAATGTCACCACCAAAAACAGCCTGAGGGCGATACTGGCCGACTGGCTCCAGCGCAGCGCCGTGCATGAGATTTGGCATATCGCCCATGCCACAGGCTGGCAGTGTGGTGCCTACATCATGCCCGACGGTGAAATTATCGGACAACCCGACAGGCCGGTACTGTTCAACGGTCGCAGCTCTGCGGCGGCGGGCTACACCGTCAAAGGCACCGCTGAAAGCTGGCGTCACAGCATTGCGCGGCTGGTGGACGGCAACTATTCCATGATGACCGGCATAGCGGCGGCGTTATCCGCTCCGCTTATTGGGCTATCGGGTTCGGACGGGTTCGGTATCCATTTCTATGAGCAATCCAGTGCCGGTAAGACCACGGCAGCGAATGTCTCCGCCAGTCTGTACGGCAACCCCGATTTACTGCGCCTGACGTGGTACGGCACTGCGCTGGGGCTGGCGAACGAAGCCGCCGCCCACAATGATGGCCTGATGCCACTGGATGAAGTGGGACAAGGCGCTGACCCGGTGAGCGTGGCACAAGCCGCCTATGCCCTGTTTAACGGCGTGGGCAAGCTACAGGGAGCCAAAGAAGGCGGCAACCGGGATTTAAAACGCTGGCGCACGGTGGCGATCAGTACCGGCGAAATGGATTTGGAAACCTTCATTGCCAGTGTGGGCAGAAAGACTAAAGCCGGGCAACTGGTACGCCTGCTGAATATCCCGTTAAGCAAGGCTATACGCTTTCATGAACACAGCAACGGCAAACAACACGCCGATGCGCTGAAAGATGCCTACCAGCAGCACTACGGCGCAGCCGGTCGAGAATGGATCAAGTACCTTGCCGACCACCCGCAACAGGCTATCGAGGCCGTGAGAGCCGCCGAAATGCGCTGGCGTGGGTTAATTCCATCTGACTATGGCGAACAGGTTCACCGCGTGGCCGCACGCTTTGCCGTGATGGAGGCCGCGCTATCGCTGGGTAAGGTTATCACTGGCTGGGATGAGCAAACGTGCCGCGACGCGATACAGCACAGCTTCAATGCCTGGGTGCGTGAATTCGGTACCGGCAACAAAGAACACCAGCAGATTATCGAACAGTGCGAAGCGTTCCTGAATGCGTGTGGGTTAAGCCGGTTCGCGCCATTGCCTTACGATAGTGCCAGCCTGCCTATTCGGGATTTAGCCGGATACCGTGACCGCGGCAAACACGACGATTCACCGATGGTGTTCTACACCTTCCCCGCCGCGTTTGAGGGCGAAATTGCCAAAGGGTTTAACGCCAAACAGTTTGCCGAAATCCTGCGCGGTGCGGGCATGTTGACCCCGCCCACCAGCGGGCGCGGCTATCAGCGTAAGTCTCCGCGTATTGATGGGCGACAGATAAACGTCTACGTCCTTCAGTATCGCCCGGAAGACGACCAGCCAGAATAGGATTGCTTCACACACGTAGAAAGTGTGTTGGTTCAGTTAGTTCAGTTGGTTCAATGTGTAAAGATGATTGTTATGTAAGGAAAATATTTTTCATTTTGAACCAACACTGAACCAACAAACGGGCATTTTGAACCAACAGCGATAAACGGCTGAAGGGAGGAAAACAACCATGACAGCACAGATTTCCGCTTATGGCCGTCTGGTGGTGGACGTGCAGAGCCGCACCACCAGCAACGGTAACACCATGAGTTTCACCCGTATGGCAGTGCCGCTGCCCTGTCAGAAGGCAGAGAGCGGCGAAGCCACTTTCTGGCTGGCGGTGACGGCCTTTGGCAAACAGGCTGACGCGCTGGCGAAACACCAGAAAGGCGACCTGATGAGCGTATCGGGCAACATGCAGATCACCCAGTGGACAGACGGCCACGGTAACGCACAAACCGGCTACCAGGTGATTGCCGACAGCGTGGTAAGCGCCCGAACGGTGCGACCCGGAGGCCGTAAAGGTGCCGCAGGCCAACCCACTGACGCGCTACGCCGCGCACACGAACAAAGCGCACAGGCTGACGACCGTCACGCATCTGATTTCAGCGATGACGCGCCATTTTGAGGAATAGCACGATGACAGAGAACACACGTACCGTATTGCGTCTGAAGCGAGCCACCGTGAACAAGGTAACAACGCCGGGACATGTCACAGCGTCACCCGCACAAGCGACAGAAAAAGCAGGCAGTAAGCAGCACCGCAAGAACCGGAAAAAGCTCGAACGGCTGGTTTTACTCTGGCCGGATGCGTTCAGTCTGGAAAACCCCAGACCGCTGGCTATCGGGATCGATAAGGCGCTGGGGGCAGATATTGAACGTCGCCAATTATCCGGCGCGGGTTCGCTGCGTTTTTCGCTGGGGCTGTATATCCATCGTTCTGCCTACATCAAAGCGCTGGCCGCTGGTGGGCAACGCTACGACCTGAACGGCAAGCCTCAGGGGGAAGTCACCGCCGAACAGCAGGAGCGTGCCAGAGCGCAGCGCAAGCAGAAAACCGCCCTGCGCACAGAGGATGCAAAATGCGCCTGACAGCAGAACAGAAGGCGGAGATTATCCGCCTCAAACGTGGCGGGATGGGCTACCGCACGATAGCCACACATATGGGGATGAAACACCCGACCGTGCGCAGTGTCTGCCAGCGAAGCGGACTGTTTGCGGACAATCCGGCGCATAGGGCGATGTTCTCCATCCCTGAACTGCGCTACAGCACCGCGCTGGCGACCGTCAAACCGTTACCCCCACAACGGGTGATTACCGGATACCGCCAGACAGATGCGTATCTGTGGGTACTGGAAGTTATCAAGCTGGATGAGCCTGCCCACCTGCCAGCGGCGGAAATCGCCCTGCAAAAACTCACCATTACGCCGAAGGAGGCTGAAAAACGCTACCGCAACTGGATGGTGTCGCAGGGGCAAGAATTGTTTATTGCGGCATTCAGTACCATCGGGATGGATAATCCGCAACGCTGTATTGAGAACGCGAGGAAAGCCATTGATACCGCCAGCCAGGTACGGGCGTATTACGGCAGCTATGAAGCCGCGATGGAGCCAACCGAGCCAGAGCGTCTGATTGAACAATCCGGCTTGCTGGTGGATAAGCACTACGGTATGACACCGGACGAGGTAACGAGTGGAGAATTGAAAGGGCTACGCTGCGTGGATGTAGCTGATGCCCGTTCAGTCGCTCACCGGGGCTTTTGTGACGTTCTGCCGGAGCCGCACACGCTTTCGGATGTGGTGCGTGAGTTTGAATACTGGCGTTGGCTTTATGCAATGCGCAACGCCGCCAGCAAAGAACTGGGGGATACGTCCTATGAACACAATCCATGCGTCTGTGATCGGGAAGATTGGCTGAGCGGCAATCTAGCCACTATCAGCCCGATCCACCAGCAGGAGGCACTCGCCGTGCTGAAATGGTTCCTGAAATGCGACCGGCACCAAGACCGTGGCGGGGATAATGATGCGGTGTATCTCAATCTGCTGGGTGGTGGGCTGGACGGGTAAAAACTCTGATGAACGGCTATATTCTGAATCGAATACACTTCACCAATATTGATAGAGGATGTGATTGATAATGAATGAGATAGTAATTTGGATTAAAGAATACCGATTGGATTCTATTTTTACCTTCCTATCTGCCATATGTTGGTTAATTTCCAGTCTTTACACATCAAGAACAAAGCCCAATGCGGTAATACTCTCTATGGGAGAAGGTAAGAAGCCAGTAGACATGCATAACTTGGTATTAAGTATGCAAACCCAAGCGAAATGGAATCGATTTGCCGCCTTTTTCGCATCAATAGGGTTTATATGTCAGACGCTTTAGTTTACAGGGCAATGTCTTACCTATTTAGTTAAAGGCTGAAGACACCCACCAACCGGAGCAATCCGGTTTTTTTACGCCCTTTCGTCCCATAAATTGCAACGTTAATTGATATCGTTTTAATTTATGCAATAATAACCACTGTATAAATATCATGTATGGGGTGTTATATGACCGCACGCGGGAAAGTGGTACCGGTATTACTCAGTAAAGAACAGGTCAGCACAATTCGCCGTCTTCAGGAGCAGGAGCGCAGCAAGTCACCGCTGGGCGTTGCGCCCACCATCCATGTGATTGCACGTAGCCTGATGGATAAAGCGCTAAAAGATATTGAGGTAGCACATGGCTGAAACCATTGATTCGCTGCTGGTATCGCTGGGGCTGGATGTCGATCAAAAATCTTTCAAGGACGCCAACGATGCCCTAAAGGGCGTCAAGGATACTGCCCTGCTGCTGTTCTCTGCTGCGGGTGGTATCACTGGCCTGAATGCGATGACGGCAGGCTTTTCCCGCATGGTGACGGATTTAGAAGCATTCAGTAAGCACGCCAACATTGCCCGTAATGATGTACTGCGGCTGAGTTATGCGATGGAGCAGGCCGGGGGGAAACGCACCAGCGCCAACAGCCTTATTGATAAGGCCAACTCATGGGCGCTCACCGCCACCTATGGCACGTTCAGCGATAAAGCCTTTATGAATAACGCGGGCGTTAACCCTCATGACCTGCAAGGCAAGGACAGCGTGGAAGTGATCAAGACGATGGCCGATTACTATAACCAAGCGGCGGCGTCCGGCTTTGATGGCCTGCAAAACTTCCGGGAAGGGATGAACATCAATGAAGATGATGAAAAGCTCTTTCGTATGGGGCGTGCAGGCATTGATCGATATTTTGCCGAATTCAATAAGCGCAGTACCGGCGTCAGCGACGATGACGTAAAAATCGGTACGGAATACCGTACTGCGGTCACTGACCTTGCCACCAACATGATGGATCTGAATAACTCTATTGGCGCACTGCTGACGCCGGAAATCACCAAACTTATCCAGAAAACCGATGAATGGCTGCTGGCGAACAAAACCGATATTGTTTCGTCTATCCGTGAAAGCCTGCCCTATATCAAAGGGATCGCGGCGGGTGTAGCGGTGCTGGCGGCGGCAAAAACGACTAAGGCGCTGGGTATCCCCGGCTTACACAAACTGGGTTTACCCGTTGCGGCGGCGGTGACTGCCGAGCCATTTATTGATGGTGCGTTGAATAGCATTTTTGGCGAGTCTGAATACTTCCAGAATATCCGCACAGCACCGAGCTGGGGCGATTTCGGACAGGCACTACTCGGTAACGGTAAAGGCCACTATGAAAATGGCCGCTGGATTTCCCCCAACAATAGCCCCGCCACCAGCCCAACGATGCCACGCAGCGGTGAGCAATCACTGTTTTCCTCCTTAGAAGGCAAATACGGCTTACCGCCCGGCGTACTCAATGGCCTTTACCAGACTGAATCCTCTGGTGGCAAAAATCTGATCTCCCCCAAAGGCGCATTGGGACCATTCCAGTTTATGCCCGGCACAGCCAAAGACATGGGGCTGTACGGCTCTGATGTTTTCAATCTGGAGAAATCCGCTGATGCGGCCGCACGCTATATGCGCCAGTTGATGGACAGGCACAACGGCAATCTGCCCAAAGCGCTGGCGTCGTATAACTGGGGCATGGGGAACGTGGACGAGTACGGCATGAACGCCATGCCAGCGGAAACGAGGAAATACATCGGCAAGGTGACAGGTCACATGCCCACCAGCCCTACCTTTAATGAACTGATGGCACCCTATAATACGTCGCCATCTTATCCCCGCCCACGCAGCAGCTATAACGATGATGACGGTGAATATGGCAGCAGCTCCCGCTCATCACGTCCGGTAACGATATCCAACCAGATCACCATTAGCGGCGTGGCGGGCGTAGAAGAAACCGAACGCGCCGTTCGTCGTGTGATGGATGAGCAGTCGCGTGAATATGTGGAGCTGACAAAAGATGATGGTCGATAACGTAAATTATCAGTTTGGTCGAGATTACCTGATAACCATTTCAAGCAGTAGCAGCAGGGGAACCCTCACGTTTGCCCCACCGATGCAGGTTATTTTCAGTGTGTCCCACACACCGGGTAACAAGACCGGTAAAGCAAAAATCACGATCTATGGCACATCAAAAGGTACGCGCTGGGATATTTTTAATAAATACGACACGGTAGAGATAAAAGCCGGTTATCAGGGCAATTGCGGGCTGATTTATCGGGGGCAGATATTTAACCGCTCAACGCAACGTGAAGGTGTGGCCACCACGCTGACGCTGTACTGCTTCTGTAATGGTAAGAAAATGTCCAGCGCCTTCATCGCACACACATGGGGTGAGAACACGCCTGCTATTGAGATTATCCGGGGGACTGCTGCCACCTTTGGCCTGCCAATGGAAATCATCGGCGACTTCTCCGATCTGCCCCCCGCCATTCAAGGCAAAACCCTGATGGCAATGACCAAAGACGCGATGGACGCCCTAGAGCGTATTTATGATTTTAAATGGTGGCTGAAAACGGACGGCGTAGCCATCATCCGTAATGGCGCAGAAAAGCCCGGCAAGCCGAGAGTGATCGACATAAACCACGGCATGGAAGGCATACCGCGCATCTATATGAATTATGTCGAGGTCGATGTCAGATTGGATCATGTCATTACTCCCGGTGACGTAATTCAGGTTTATTCCGAGCATGAACAATTGGGCTTTAGCGAGATGTATCGCACTAACATGCAAGCCTATTCACGGGCATTCCGAAACAAAAGCCGGCTGGTGGTGGAAAGCGTCGATCACATTGGCAATTTCTGGCGCGATGACTGGACAACGACTATTACCGCCCGTATGCGGAGCAATGAGGTTATTCGATAATGGCAATGAGCAATTCACAAGTGAACCCGCTATACCGCGCAATGGAAGCGGTGAAGACCTCCGCAATCCGGGATGTGATGACAACAATCCCCGGTCATGTCATGGCCTACAATCCAACGACCCAACGCGCACAGGTACAATGCGGTATTCAGCGCAAGTTAGCCGGTCGCTACGTTGATGTGCCCATTATTATCAATGTGCCGGTGCGCTTCTCTAGTACTGCGGAGTGGGCAGTTTTTCACGAACTGCCAGCAGGCACCGAAGGGCTTATCCATTTTGCCAAGCAGTCTATCGATGCGTGGATCGATCAGGGAGGTATTGTTGCGCCTGCTGACGAACGTCAATTCTCCGCTGACGATGCGTTTTTCTCCCCCGGCTATCGATCTTTGAAAACCGCTATTCCTGATCTTCCCACTTCAGGTGTGGGCATTAGCAATCGTGACGGCTCTGTGCGCATCCACCTGACCGATAGCGGCATAACTCTGACGTGCGGCGGCGTTTCGTTGACGGTTTCGCCTGAAGGGATAACACACAGCGGTAAAACAACGCTAGACGGACGGACAGCGGTTACCGCTGGTGGCCTGTCAGTAGGGGATATCGAATTTAGCGATCACGTTCATGACGGCGTGGAAACGGGTACAGGCAGCACGCAGCGGCCGCGATAAAAGGTGAAAACGATGGATAATAATCATGCCACTGACTGGGAAACCATAGAGCGTAAATATCGTGAAGGGGCGTTATCAATTCGGGCATTAGCGCGAGAGCATGGCATTAGCGATGCTACCATCCGCAAAAGGGCAAAATTACAGGGATGGGAAAAACCGGAAACCAGCCGTTCGCGGGATTCGCTAAACGCAGCTATCGCGAACCCGCGTACCAAGCCGAAAAAATCAATTCCTCAAATTGAAAATCAAATTGATTCAAATTGCCCGCAAATGAAAAACAACAATCAATCTGCTAAGAAAAACCGCGTAGGGCGCCCTTCTGACTACATGCAAGAGGTTGCGGACGACATTTGTACATTGTTGGCGGAAGGTGAAAGCCTACGTGATGTATGCCTCCGTCCCGGTATGCCAAATAAGGCGACGGTGTTTCGCTGGCTGGCTGAAAACGAAGGATTTCGCGACCAGTACGCGAAAGCAACCGATGTTCGCGCTGATGTGATTTTTGATGAAATAATGGATATCGCTGATGGGGTTAAAGCCGATGCGTCCGAAGTGGCAAAAGCCAGGCTAAAAATAGATGCTAGAAAATGGGTGTTATCGCGTATGGCACCGAAGAAATACGGGGAACGCCTCACCCAAGAGATCACCGGTAAAGATGGTGGCCCGATCAACCAGGTGAATTACACACCAGAGGATTACGCAAAGGCACAAGCTGCGTTAGAAAAACTACTCCCCGATTTGGATTAGCTTTTCCTGATATATTCCAAAGCGATGAGCGATATACACTAGGAAAAATGCTATTTGTTATAGAGGTAAAGTTATCTTATTGTATAGGTAATATTTAGCTTAGTCGCAGTTACCCTTTAGGTAAGAATATATGAGTGATGATACATGGGTTATGCTTGGTGCCATTGGTTCATGTTTGGCTGCGCTGGCAACTTTTTTTGCTGCCATTGTCGCGATCCTCGCAATGAAATCATGGAAAAAACAAGAAAAAACAAAAGCATATCAGAAATACAAAATGTCAATTGAGGGCTTTAAGGCCGAATTAAATATACTCTCCGATAGCTTTTCAAATAAAAATAGTCATAGCACTTACAGCGGTTCAGATCCTTTAAGGCCTGATGCGATAAGAGCGTTTGCAAAATGCCAAGTTGCTTGGATTGGGTATGAGATATACTCAGCGACACAAGAGCAATCTCATGCTTGGGAAACATTATCCAATAGTGCAAATGGTTATCTCTTTGGGGGCAGAAAAAAAAATGAATTATTAGCACCAATAAATACAGTCTTATCGATAAAGCAAGAGGTTCGGATATGTCGCTTTGGTAAAATGTTAGCTCAAGTCAAGACAAGTTGTAAATTGTAGTCATCCAGTCACTGATTTTGTTTGCTCATCTGAAAGATGATAAGAGTTTTTAGTTTTTTGAAGACATTAAAAACGAAACGGGCACAAGGTAGCACCTTACTGTAAGGTTTCAAGATAGTATCAACGCGAAAGCAGAAAGGTACTTAATACCGCAGGAAACAACTGGGCACAAGTGATGATGCATATCGGTTATGTGTGTGCCACAGTGAATCGTGAACTATTTACTACGGAATGATTATGACTGAAGAAAAGTATTACGATTATCTTGTTATCGGTGGGGAATGTCATGGGCAGTCATTTACCCATACGCTCACTCAAGTGTTGGAAGTCCCGCAAAAAACCGACCGATTAGGAAAAATGTATGCACAACATGTTCCGGCAGAAGTTACACCAAATGACACAATTTCTCATCAAGTAACAGAATTCATTACGGCGGATGGTCGACATTACTTCATTGCTTCTAATGAAGATTTGGACAGATTCGATGTTGAAAATGAGATAATCAAATCTGGTATATCGCCGATTTGATATTAAAGATAACAATCCCTTGCAATCAGCAAGGGGTTATATAACTCCAACAGCTACAAATCCGCATCACCAAAAAGCCGAGATAGTTTTATTTACTTTTACATAATTGAACATGGCTTTTGAGCCTACCCCGCGCCACTACCGGCTTTAACGGCAATTTGTTCTCATGGTATGTAAAACAACAAATCGATCATCACAACATCCTTTTTCTACAAACTGACGCTGGCTATCTATAAGGATATAGTAACGTTGTGAGCGTTACACGCTGGTGGAGCTATGCCACCAGCAACGGACACAAACAACTGTACAGACTCAGCCATGAATGCCGATATCATCCCTGTGTATCTATTTATGAGAGGTAATTTTATGCGATGGAACGTGGTACTGCTGGCGGCGTTATTGCCGTTTTTTATTACTGGCTGTTCATCTGGTATTTCCAATCAAAAAATTGAGCAAGATAAAAAATGGAACACCATGACGGAAGAAAGAAACAAAAAAATGCAGGCAGATCAGGAGCGAGCAGAAAGGGAAGAAATAGCAAAGCGTGAGAAGGAAGAGGCACGCATAGCCTCAATACCCCGCCAAAGATGCTACCTGCAATCACCTGATGGCGACCAAACCGTTAAGAAGTTGCTCGATATTATCAATCGGGAGAATGTCACATGTCGCCCTGATCGAGTTCCCGTCAAGGTAACACCGTTATGGCCATCTGGTTTTCGAGAGTATCAGTACGGTGTACGAGTTAATGGAAGAGAGTCTTTTTATTTAGGTGAGGATGGGATTCCTGGGCTCATATACAACCAAGTAATGGATTGCCAGCCCGATGGAGTGGCGTCGAATGCGCGAGGGATGGAATATAACAATTGCGTGGCTTATCTGGCTAAAGGGCTGCGTATGTGGGCTGCGATGACACGCGATAAATCCATCTCAGACGAAACATTTCGCTCATATCTATTTTATGCGGACCGGGTAGATTTTGGAGAGTGGGCGCTTTTCCTTTGGCAGTACAAGCGTGCTCAATAGGGCTAACCGCTATACGAACCGGCTACAGAGCCGGTTTTTTGTACCCAATCAGACGGTGAGCGACAACAGCGGATCATGATGTTGGTTCAATCAGGGGTTCGTGTTGGTTCAAAACGCCCCTATGTCGGTTCAGTTTTTGAAAAAATAATTAATGAAAACAACCGCCTTTACAAATTGAACCAACTGAACCGACTGAACCAACATACTTTTGCTTATATATACGTGTTTTTTTGTTGGGTGTTTGTTGTGTCATTCGCTTGCACGCATAGTAGTGAAGTAATCCCACCCGCGTTATCAGATCTGCTGGGCGATTGGTTCACTATCCCACCAGGCGAAGTGGCTCCCTACCCTGCCTTTCCAGAGTGACTTTTCGCTTTAGGCATACAGATAGGCATACAAAAGAAAAACAAATTAAAAAAATACAATTAATAACAATAATTAGGGGGTTTAATTCAATTTCTCTCGTGCTATTCGGTAAGTATCGTTTACTACCGGAAACCCCACAGAAACCCGCATTTTCACTGAGTTTGCGGGTTTTTTGTTGCCTGTTATCTATCGGCATACCCCGTTTACAGCCGGAAAGTTTGGGACTACATTTGGGACTAAATCAACATAGTCCCATAAAACCGTAGTCCCAAAGGTAACGATCATGGCAATTCAGGCAAAGCCCCTCACAAACACGGAAGTCAAAGCCGCTAAAGCAATAGACAAAGAATTGTCGCTACATGATGGTGGCGGGCTGCTATTGTTCGTCAAACCTTCCGGCACAAAGACATGGCGTTTTCGCTATTACCACCCACAGACTAAAAAGCGCACTACGTTGACGTTTGGCAGCTATCCGGCAATTTCTTTGGCTGATGCCAGACAAATGCGGGAAGCAGCCAAAGCTCTCTTAGAAAAAAGCATCGATCCACAATTCCACCAGCAACAGCTGCATGAACAAGAGCAAGCCATCAACCTGAATGCGCCGCTGTGACCTGCTCCAATTGCTTAACACGCTGCAATGTTAGTAATAAATCCTGGATAGTGAGAACAATTTCGAACTTCCGCTTTACTGTTAACAGGCAGTCAGCGACCAACCCACTTCAGCACTGAGTACAACATCCCGAATACCATTAAGTAGTCGCTTGCCTCCTATATCCCCAGCAACTACAATGTATACAAAGCATACAATGTAGTGAGGTGGCAGTATGGGCGTCATGTCTGTTCGATTAAATGATGAAACAACCGCGCAGCTTGATGCGCTGGCTAAAGCCACGGGGCGTACCCGCTCTTTTCTGGCTGGGCAAGCTATTGAAGACTATCTTGCACGGGAAGCCTGGCAGATAGCAGAGATCGAGCAAGCCATTAAAGAAGCCGATGCGGGCGATTTTGTCTCATCAGATGAGATGAACAATCTCTTTAAAAAATTAGGTACGGCAAGACATGGAAATTAAATGGCTGCGTAAAGCCGCGGCCAATTTGGAAGCCGAGTACCTTTACATCGCGCAAGACGATCCTCAGGCTGCCAGTCAGTTCGTAGATGAAGTCCAAAGATTAACGGAATTACTACCGCAACAGCCAGCAATCGGAAGACCTGGCCGTGTACCTGGAACGCGTGAACTGGTGTTAACGCACTATCTCTACATCATCCCCTACCGCATGAAAGATAATATGCTCCAGATTCTACGCGTCTTTCATACGCACAGGCGTTTACCCGCAAAATGGTGAACAACCTTTAACGAACATTCATCCACCAACTAATCGCCACACAGCCATGAAAAACGGCAAAAAGCATAACCAACAATCAAGATCGTCTGGTTGCGCTGCGGTTGATACGAACAATGCCATCCGAACCTGCATATAGGCCGTTGGCTCCGGCCGCTTCCGCCGTGTCAGGTAACACGGGTAAGCGAATCGTATAGTCGGATAAGTATACTGACTGTACTTCGCTTCCGTCATATAGCACGTTGAGTGACATACCAATCCTGTTTGTATGACTGCCGTTTTCGGTACGAATCATGGCAGCACCGTACGCATTTCCCAATGCGATGTATGCAGAATGAGCATTAGCCTTCCACGCATTTTTATTCAGTATTTCCAGGCCAAGCCCCCGCATACGTGAAATAGCGTTATTAACACCAACCGTCGCCCCTTCGTTGACCAACGTCAGTCCCTGTAATTGAGACCCCGAGCCAAGCACAGTACCTAGCGAGAAATTTGTTGCGACACAATTCATTACACGAATGCCATAGTCGGAGCTGGGGCTTACACTAAATAACTGCCTCTTATTATCACCCGAGTTATTGATAAAGTGGATATTTGAAAGCGTCAGGCCGGTAAACGCCGATGCAGCAACAACGGCGAAGAGAGTCTGTGTTGATGTTGATTTATTGGCGAACCAACCATTCGATAACGCACAATGACCACCATTGGTGAACTCGAAGAAGCGCTCTGAGCAAAAATCGAACTGGAAGTTGCTAATAAACAGTGCAGTAACCCAAATTCCTTTTATCGGCAATGCGATATTTGCAGTATCAATGTTCGTCACATACACCCCTTCCGTGTGATATCTGTTCTTGGGGTGTGGGATATTGGAAAAATTTAGCAGCGTTGCCGCGTAAGCATAATAACCGCCATCAATGGTGTTATTTACACAGTAGTTAAAATCCCAAACAATCCCTGTTTCTCCTTCAGGATCGATGTCAATACGATTATTCGACCACGATGATTCTTTAACGTTATACATTTCCCAAAATTTACCGATGGTGCCCGCCGTCCCGGTGCTCACATTTCTATTAAATCGGCAATTTAATGTGTTTGTCATCTTAAAAACGGACGTTACAGACTTATGCCGCGGAGGCTTATCGAATGCACAGTCTTCAAAAACCAAACCTGACAAGGTGCAATTAAACATCAGCGGCAAAACAACTTCACCTGCGGCAAAGAATGGGGCGAATCTCACCCCTTTAAATTTTGCAGATGTACGATCGGTAGTCAGTTGTAATGCAGCGACATAAATTGCTTTCATGTCGCTGAGCACTGTTGAATCCGGCGGCAAATTATCCAGCATAAACTCGACTGCTGCCGTTTGATCCTTACCATCCGAATGAATACCCCAGTTGCGGGTATGTGTGATTGGCCAACCATTTAACAGCCCGATGCACCGATAATTATCATCAGGGGACGTTTCTAATGTGGTATGTGGCAGTGTTCCTTCATAGATGTAATACATATCATTGAATTTAACGGCATCAGTTTTGTTCTCGATTAAAATACCAGAGCCAATGCTACCGACACGTTTAAATGGTGATAAGCCAATCACCTGTTGAACACTCCCGTCGAATGGGGTATTTACAAGAGCGGCCCCGACTCCTTCACCCGGGCTTGCCAGAGCATGCCTGAGTGCTGTATCTCCGGCGTTCTTCCAGGCGTTGCTACCTACACCGCCAGTTGACTCAGGTGTCGAACTGGCGGGAGCGACTTTGGGCAGCGGTCCGTCCCATCAGTAACGTTCCCCATCGCTTTCGCTGAAGAGAGCTTCGTTAGAATTACAGACGGAATTACCCAATTCAAAAGACTTCTTCGTGATATCGCCATAAGTCATCATCGCCCTGTTGACATTCATATTGATGCCAACAGTGTACGATGACGAATACCCAGATGTTCAATCTAAAATTCGTCACGAGAATTTACAGCCCCATCAATAATCTGTGCATTATTTAACCGATTTTCGTAATCGCAGAATTAATCACATCATCGTGGGTATAACAAGTCGTTTCAGGGGGAAACATTGTTAGCCGACTAAATCCGGTTGAGGTTTGGGATAGTTGGCTATAGATAAAGGCGCTATATAAAAACTGAAGCTATTTGTTGTGTTGCGAAGGCTTCCAGATCTTATAATTCATCAGGCATGAGCCATTTTCACGATTTGGCCTACGGTGTGTACGCTGCTACAGAAGCCCCAGTTCCGCAAGAGCCAAACGTTAACGCGAAGAACCATGCTGCCGTGTATGATGACTGCCACTGGCACACTGATAATGGGTTATCAAATAAGGAGAATACGGCATGTCTACCCTTACTACGATTGCTCTGATTGGTCCGGGCGCTATCGGGACTACTATCGCTGCTGCACTACATGAAGTTAACCGCACACCGATCCTTTGCGGGCGCACCGCGCATCCACAGTTAATTCTGCGTCACGACCACGGTGAAATTGTGGTGCAAGGTCCGGTATTGCATTATCCGACGGCGATTAACCACCCGTACGATCTGGTGTTTATCGCGGTAAAAACCACTCAAGTCGCTGACAGTGCTAACTGGCTGGCCGCGCTGTGCGATGAACATACCGTAGTATGCGCACTGCAAAATGGTGTCGAGCAAAAAAAACAGCTAGAACCCTATGTCAACGGCGCAACGATATTACCTTCAATAGTATGGTTTCCGGCTCAGCGTGAACCGGATGCCTCCGTCTGGCTCCGTGCCAAACCGCGCTTGACGCTGCCGGATGTGCCGCAAGCAATGCAGGTAGTCGATGCGCTCAGCGGCACGCTCTGCGACGTTGAGCTTTCGGCCGATTTTATCTCCCTAGCCTGGCGAAAGCTGTTACAGAATGCTGTCGCTGGTCTGATGGTACTTGCAAATCGTCGTGCCGGAATGTTCTCACGCGTGGATATTACTGAACTGGCACAAGCTTATCTGAGTGAGTGTCTAACGGTAGCACGTGCGGAAGGAGCAGTACTGAACGATAACGTTCCACAGGAGATCATTACTGGTTTTCATCATGCGCCAGCGGATCTTGGCACCTCCATTCTCGCCGATCGTCAGGCCAACCGCCCACTGGAATGGGATATCCGCAACGGTGTGGTGCAGCGCTATGGCCGTTCACATGGTATTCCTACGCCGATTAGTGATGTGTTGGTGCCGCTGCTGGCGGCAGGAAGTGAAGGGCCAGGTTAATTCGTTAATTTAAGGGGGGTAAGACGACAACATGCTGTTTAGATAAGATCCAATAAACGGTTAACCAGAGTAACGCGAGTTTTAATCATAAAGTCCATCAATAAGTTTTTCGAACAATAGGTTTAACAAGCCAATTATCACCGATAAAAGAATGGGTAGAATGAGGCTAACTAAAATCAAGGGCTAATCGCGATTCAGCGTTAGCCCTCTAGCATCAATCGACAACGAACAGCTTAGCGCCCGTCTCGCTGTAGGAACGGTGCGCTTCCGCCTTATCTGCAACCTGGTAGCTCATTCCCGGTTTGAGGACAAAAACACGACCGTCGTCTAATTCTGTATGAAGTTCACCTTCAAGGCACAGCAAGATATGTCCTTTAGAGCACCAGTGATCGGCCAGATAGCCAGGCGTGTACTCAACAATACGAACCCTAATATTATCAAAATGCTGTGTACGCCAGTAGGCGACCCCTGTTTCCCCCCGATGTTCGGTGGGCTCTATTTGCGACCAGTCAGTCGTACCAAACGGAATGTTTTTCATGTCCATAATACTGCCCCAATTCTTTAACGTTATCAGTTAACACTCCGCTAACGGCAAGCTATCCCGGTACATCAGCGTTTGGCGGCACGGTTCCACGGCATTTTCATTAATAGCTTTGCCATGCCGCAAAAACCCGTCACCCCAGCAAACAGCAGCCCTGCCCCGACAAAACCAGAGAACAAGAAGAAAGCGCTGTTTACGCTGTAGCCCAGTAATACACCACCAAGAATAAGTACGCCAGCGGCGATTTGAACCTGCCGCATGAGTTCAATCGGCTGCTTACGATTTACCTCCGTCGGAAATCCTGCTTTTTTCCATGCGGCCATTCCCCCTTCCAGAAGAAATGCCGTTGCGGGTGAAACCGCCTGCGCCAGCAAGTCAGCATTCTGTTCCGAGCGCATGCCAGACAAACAATGGAAAATCACCACCTTTCCTTCACTCTCATCAGCAGGAATAACATACCCGACAGCGGAATTCAGAGGGTGCAATCTTGCCTGTGCGATGTGCTCGCGGGCATATTCTTCTGGCTGGCGAATATCAATGAGTACCGCCCCTCCATCTAACAACTTGCGGGCTTGAGCGGGTGGGATAGCAACGGGTGTTGGCATGATTATGATCCTCTTTTTGCGCCGCTGAATCCCGTCATAATGCATCATTCAACGTGACATTCAGTCAGCAAGGAAGGTGATATCGCTGATTATCTGCGGCTCACCATTAATTTAGATAAATCTAATAAAGTAAAATCTAAATTAAATAATACGCACACGCAACAACTTTCCACGCTGGGAAAGCAATCCAGACTGGACATCAATTTAGCGACTGATACTCTGTAAATAGAAACGCTATTTTAAAAAACAGCCATGCTGCCGCGATCGCACAAAATGGATCAGTAACGGTATGGATAAGTCACTGTATGAAATAAGTACCGTGCAAAAATAATGCTATTTACGAGCCACCTTGTGGCTCCGTTTACCGTGCTGACTGGGAAACTTGAGATACCGCCAAGATCGTTTCATGAAAAAATTAAAAGATACAGACTGGTATAAAAAGCGTTACTCCAACCGCGTTCTCTTCTGGAGAGAAATCTCACCGCTCGCCTTCCCGATCTTTATTGAAGGGCTTTGCGTCGTGTTGATGGGGGTTTTCAGCACCTTCCTGGTCAGTTGGCTGGGGAAAGAAGCCATGGCAGCCGTCGGTCTGGCCGATAGCTTCAATATGGTCATCATCGCGTTCTTTACCGCCGTCGCATTAGGAACCGCCGTTGTTGTTGCTTTCAGTCTGGGACAGCGCAACAGAAAGCAGGCGCGATCTGCCGCTCGTCAATCGATGTCATTACTGGTTCTGTCATCATTTCTGTTGGTCGCGCTGGTTGAATTCGCAGGTTCAGCGATTATCGATCTGATCGCAGGACAGGCCGACATACAGGTTAAAGCCCTTGCCCTCACGTTCCTTCGCTGGACAGTGTGGGGATATCCGGCGGTCGCCATCGCGCTGGTAGGCTGTGGCGCGTTACGGGGGGCGGGCAACACCAAGTTGCCGATGGTCATCAATATTGGGATGAACATTCTCAATATTGCCATCAGTAGCCTGCTGATTTACGGTGCATTTTCCTGGGATGGCCTTGGCTTTGTTGGCGCGGGCATTGGTATTACCATTTCGCGCTATATCGGCGCGGTATTCGTGATTCTGACGCTGATGCACGGTTTTAACGGTGCGCTGCGTATTCCTTTCAAGTCTTACTTTGCGCCTTTTACCCTGACGATCCTCTATGAAGTGCTCAGTATCGGTATTCCCGCCAGTATTGAATCTGTGATGTTTAACATCGGCAAGCTCATCACACAGCGTTTTGTGGCAGATATGGGAACCGAGGTCATTGCCGGAAACTTTATTGCTTTCTCCATCTCAACGTTAATCAACCTTCCCGGTAATTCACTTGGTGCCGCCGCCACGATTATCGTTGGCACACGGCTAGGGAAAGGCCAGATCATGCAGTCTACCCGCCAGTTGAAGTTCATCTTCTGGCTGTCCAATATTGGGCTGTGCGTACTGGCCGTACTGTCGGTTCCCAGCGCCAGCTTTTTGGCATCGTTTTATACTAATGAGCCGGAAGTTATTGAAGTGGCAAAACATCTCCTGTGGCTCAACGCGCTATTTATGCCAATCTGGGCCGCATCCTGGGTACTTCCCGCCGGGTTGAAAGGCGCGAAAGACGCCAGCTACACCATGTGGGTGGCAATGGCGGGGATGTGGGGATGTCGCGTCATCGCGGGATATATCCTCGGCGTGATGCTCGGTTTTGGCGTGATCGGCGTGTGGATGGGGATGTTCTTTGACTGGATTGTTCGCGGGTTCTTCTATTACCGTCGCCTGATGAGCGGCCGCTGGCTATGGCGCTATCGTCCACCGACAAATTAATGATAGCGAGCGATATTCCGCTCGCTTATGACACAACAAACGGCTAGCGATTCGGGCTTTTCACCGGAGCAAAACGGGTCGCCATGATAATCAACACGACTACACCGGCGGTCATAATCATCCAGGCCTGCTCCAGACCCGCCGTATGCTGACGTATAAAACCAGCCAGCAAAGGCATCAGGCTGGCAAGGATATAGCCACCGCCTTGCACAAAACCCATCAGTGACCCCGTTTTATGTGATTCGGTCACCTGATCCAACGCCACAATCAGCGAAAGCGGGAACAGCGCACCAATGCCAATCCCCAGCATGATAATGATGGGATACGTAAATGTCAGCGGTGCAACAATCAATCCAATCATCCCCACCAGCATTACGACCAGGATAGGAAGCAGCAGCTTGCGTCTATCGGGAAAATGATTGATAAACGTTGACACCAGCAGGCCGGAAATCACTTCCGTCAGCGTTAATCCCCCCAACATCAGGCCGCTTTGCGTCGCATCTAGCCCCAGTTGAATGTAATACGGCGGCAGCCATGCCAGCACCAGCGTATACGCACCCGTACCAATGCCAAAGAACACCATCAGCAGCCAGTCCATTCCGCTTCGGCGCGTTGCGACGACAGCCACCGTATCCTGTTTCGCGGTATACGCTTTAGGGATACACCGCCAGGCTAGCGTGGCGATCAACGCAAGCATTCCCCAACATGCCAGCGCACTTTGCCAGCCCCACACATTTGCCAGCGGAGAAACCGATGAAGCCGCAAACGCAGCACCAGTCATAATTGCCGTGGTATAAAAACCCATGAGGAGACTGCTATGGCGACCAAAATGAAGTTTGATAAAAGACGGCACCAGAGCCTGAATCAAGGCAATCCCGATTCCGGCAAGCGCAGCACTAACCAGCAGCGCAATACCGCTATTCAGCCACCAGCGGGCGCTACACGCCAGGGCAATCACTACAATGCCCAGCGTGATCCCCCGGAATTCACCGAGACGGGCCTGTAACTGACCGCCATATAACGCACACCATCCCATAGCGAACACCGGGAGCGTGGTTAACATCCCCGCCATGCTGTCATCCAGACCTGTTGCAGCCTGAATCTGATTCAACAGCGGACCGATCCCCGCCAGAACAGGGCGCAAATTCAGCCCCAACAGGATAATCGTGAAGAACAGAAAAGCCCGCGTGCGGGCCGTTGATGTCACTACCATGCATAACCTCAATAGCTTGAGTAAATCACTACGACTTGATGAACATTATCTTCACATAAAGAATCTTAACGTCAAGATAAAATCTTATGACAGACCGATACCGCATGCATTTGATCAAGGCTGGCAAGAACGACGGGATATCGACCGACTGGAAAGTTACTGGATAAATGATTGGCGAAACTCGTCGTTGATTTTGCACCATAAAAAAATCCGCTCTGAAAGAGCGGATTTTTCCGACACATCTAACAACCAACGCTGAGGGTAAGTAACCCCTACAGGGTCAGATTAGAAACGGTAGCCTACGCCAACAGCCCAGGCACCGACGTCAACACTGCGGATACGGCTTTGTTCGTAGCCTACATCCAGAGCAACGTCCTCAACTGGGTTGAACTGAACACCAGCACCGTAGGTGAAACCGTAATCGTCGTTGCTAGCATTATCCTGACCATTGGTGTTGTTGCTGACTACTTTACCATGGCTGAAACCAACAACGCCGTACAGGCTTGCCCAGTCATTCAAACGGTAAGCAGGACCAGCGGTAAAGCCCATGTATTGGCCTTTGTTGTAGAAACCGTCAGCGCTACCATTTTTTTCCAGGTAGGTGAATGAGCTAATAACGCCCAGTGGGTTATTATCTTGCTCATAACGATATTTCAGGTTAAAACCTTTAACTTTATTTTGTACGCCCTGAGCATCACCTTGAGCATAGCCTGCAGTGACAGTACTTTGACCTGCGAATGCAGAACCTGCGCCAACGGCTAATACACAAGCCAGAGCTGAAAGACACGCGATTTTTTTCATATTTACAGCCTCAAATTCATTTTATGAAAGACTAACTAACGCAGTAAATATAACAAAGAAGTTTGAAACTTGCCGCCCTATAAATATTTATCAATTAGACTTTAGATGTAACAAATATTGTCAAACCCAATCTATCACACTAATTACATTGAGTTTTTTATTGTGACAGTTAGATTAAAAATAAATTCACAACAAGGCGGAAATGCAGAAAATTCCGAATCACCCGCTCAATTTGTACGCTAATAGTATTGTTCAAAAATAAATCAGTTAAATGATGCGTAAATAAAGGTCAATAAAAGTCAATTCATACCAGACAAATTGTTTACAATTGGATATAATAGCAACGGAATGCTATACCTGCTTTAAGGCCAAAAGAATGACCTTATTCTCTCACCGTTCGTCATCATTCGTCCCAGTATTGCTCATCATTATCTCGATGCTTTCTATCCAAAGCGGTGCCGCTCTGGCCAAAAGTTTGTTTCCACTCATTGGAGCCACTGGCGTCACAGCACTGCGTCTGGGAATTGGTACGATCATTCTGTGCATCATCTTCAAGCCGTGGCGTATGCGCTTTAGCAGTAACCGTCTGCCACTACTGGTGTATGGTATTACGTTGGGTGGGATGAACTTTCTGTTCTACCTCTCGTTGCAGACAGTGCCGCTCGGTATTGCTGTCGCACTGGAGTTCACCGGCCCGCTTGCCGTTGCCATGCTGGCCTCGCGCAGACCAATTGATTTTTTATGGGTTTTTCTGGCCGTTGCTGGCCTGTGGTTCTTACTACCGCTGGGCCACAATATCGGCAATGTTGACTTGACAGGTGCCGCTTGCGCCGTGGGTGCAGGTGCTTGCTGGGCGTTCTATATTCTGTTTGGGCAAAAGGCGGGAGCAAATCATGGGCCGGGAACCGTCGCTATCGGCTCCTGTATTGCTGCGCTCATCTTCTGCCCTGTTGGGGCATATTACGCCGAAAGCACGCTGTTTTCGCTCTCAATACTCCCACTCGGCATTGCCGTCGCTATCCTGTCCACCGCACTACCCTATTCTCTGGAAATGGTGGCATTAACGCGTCTGCCTGCCAGAACGTTCAGCACGCTAATGAGTATGGAACCCGCTATTGCCGCCCTCTCCGGGATCCTGTTTCTTGGCGAACATTTATCGTTCATGCAGTGGATGGCGCTTATCTTTATTATCATCGCGTCAATCGGCGCAACGTTGACAATAAAACCCGCGAGTGCGACCAAAGTGACGACTCAAGCAGAATGAGTGCGTATTTCCTTGGGGAAGTGTTGCAGAAACGTGTCACATTCCCTAGGAGAACGCAAAGTCACAAAACGGATATGGTGATAGCGAGGATCGGCTAAATCCGCCAAATACCGTTTCCGGTTTCTTGAATAGGTTTTCATTGTCCAGAGGATAATTGAATCCCGACTAAAGAAACTACGGAGAAAAGACTCTTTATTACCCGTGCCGCTCCAGAGTTCCTCTTTGTGCCACGCCCGAAGATACGCACGCCGCACCGCCTGAAAAAGCGTGCGGGTGAAACAATAGTCAACCCAAATCACGACATCAACATTGCGCCATTTGATATCTCGCGTTCGATTGTAGTTGCCATCCAATACCCAGCTTTCAGGCTCCAGCGCACTTTCAAGCCGTTGAAAAAAATCGGCATCCGTCCGTTCTTGCCAGTTCTTCAGCCAAAATAATGCATCCATTTCAATGTACGGAATAGCCAGCTTTTCAGACAAACGGCGAGCGAGCGTAGATTTACCGCTTCCACTGGTGCCAATAATATTCACTCTCATTCGCCACGACTCCTTTTACTCGCGCACATTATATTTTAAGAGGAAAACGACGCTGTTATTCTATTTAAGCAATAGCGGAGAATAATAATTATTCCCATCTAACCGATGATGATATTCATCAATATATGACATGATATTTCAATGGTAGTTGAAATATTACATTCACATCACCGCCACCAGATTATTGATATCAGATAAATCCTGACTACAAATACCCACACTATCGTTATGCTCTAACTATCCATTTAATAGGTGATTCTTTTCAATATTAATTTTTATCACTGCTATAATTAATCACATTGAACAGTAAGCCTATGAATAATTAAAGAGAGGATAACTATTATGTCTACCGCCAAACTCGTGAAATCAGCACCGTCCGCACTGCTTTACACTCGCAATGATTTGGATGATAGCGTTAAGACCTCGACGATCGCGCTGTTAAACCAACTGGTTGTTGATTTCATCGACCTGTCATTGATTACCAAACAGGCGCACTGGAACATGCGCGGTGCAAACTTTATCGCCGTTCATGAAATGCTGGATGGCTTCCGCACCTCGATTATTGACCATCAGGATACCATCGCCGAGCGCGTGGTGCAGTTAGGTGGTGTTGCGCTGGGTACGGTGCAAATTGTGGGGAAACAAACCTCCCTGAAAAGCTACCCAACCAACATCCATAATGTTCAGGATCACCTGAAGGCGCTGGCAGAACGTTATGCTATTGTCGCCAATAACGTACGCAAAGCAATTGGTAAAACGGAAGATGAGGCCTCTGCGGATATCCTGACTGCCGCATCACGCGATCTGGATCAGTTCTTGTGGTTCATTGAATCAAACATTGAATAATCGGCGTTATCGTCACACAAACGCTTCCAAGGCTGCTTAGGCAGCCTTTTTGTCGCCCGTCCCCACGGCTCAAACCACCCGACGTCCTAACTTCATCCGCACAAACTACGCATTTTATCCATTAAGACGCTCAAAAAATTAGCTTTTGCCCGTATTAATTGGCCACAACGGTAATCAACGGTTGTTTCCCTTCTGTAAATCAGTTAATCATAACAACGCCTTGCCTGAGCGAATCGGAGGTGAAAATTTCACCGCTGGCAGGGCAATGAATAAAAGCAACAGGTTAAGCACAATGCAGAGTCACTGACCTACGTTTCACTTCGTACGATGTACTATGATTAAAACGCCTGTAAAACAAAAAGCTCCCACAACTGCTAATAGGAAGGGTTTGATGAAATCACTACTTAAGGCCTCTTTGGCTGCACTGACGCTGATGATGAGCGTATCTAGCTATGCTGCTGAGAAAGAACTGATTGTCGCCACAGACACCGCTTTCGTCCCTTTTGAATTCAAACAAGGCGACAAGTACGTCGGTTTTGACATCGACCTCTGGGATGCCATCGCTAAACAACTCAACCTGAAGTACACCTTGAAGCCAATGGACTTCGGCGGCATTATTCCTGCACTGCAAACGCGTAACATCGATCTGGCGCTTGCAGGTATTACGATTACCGAAGAGCGCAAAAAAGCAATCGATTTCTCTGATGGCTACTACAACAGCGGCCTGCTGGTGATGGTCAAAGCAGACAACAACGACATCAAAGGCGAGCAGGATTTGGCGGGTAAAGTGCTTGCGGTGAAGAGCGGCACAGGTTCCGTTGATTACGCAAAAGCCAATATCAAAACCAAAGATCTGCGCCAGTTCCCGAACATCGATAACGCCTACATGGAACTGGGCACCAACCGTGCTGACGCCGTGCTGCACGACACGCCAAATATCCTCTATTTCATCAAAACCGCAGGCAACGGCCAGTTTAAAGCGGTAGGTGATTCCATTAAAGCCCAGCAATACGGCATCGCGTTCCCGAAAGGCAGCAACGATCTGCGTGAAAAAGTGAATGGTGCCCTGAAAACACTGCGTGAAAACGGCACTTATGCTGAAATCTACAAGAAGTGGTTTGGCGTAGAACCTAAGTAATTGCCGATTTAATCTGGAGATATTCCATGCAGTTTGATTGGAGCGCCATTTGGCCTTCTCTGCCCCTCCTGATGGAAGGGGCAAAAATGACGTTGTTGATTTCTGTTCTGGGTCTGCTTGGTGGCCTGGTGATTGGCGTGGTCGCGGGTTTTGCCCGCGCCTACGGCGGCTGGTTTTCCAGCCGCATTTCGCTCGTTTTTATTGAAATTATTCGCGGTACCCCGATTGTTGTGCAGGTGATGTTTATCTACTTCGCTTTGCCGATGATTTTCACGTCCGTGCGGATTGACCCTTTTGCCGCCGCCGTGGTGACCATCATGATTAACTCCGGTGCTTACATCGCGGAAATTACGCGTGGTTCGGTATTGTCCATTCACAACGGCTTCCGCGAAGCGGGTCTGGCGCTTGGGCTGTCCCGTCGCGCGACGCTACGCCATGTGATTGCCCCGCTGGCTCTGCGCCGCATGCTGCCGCCGTTGGGTAACCAGTGGATTATCAGCATCAAAGATACCTCGCTGTTTATTGTCATCGGTGTGGCTGAATTGACGCGTTCCGGGCAAGAAATCATCGCGGGTAACTTCCGTGCGCTGGAAATCTGGACTGCGGTTGCCGTTATTTACCTGTGCATCACGCTGATCCTCAGCTTTATTCTGCGTCGTCTGGAAAGAAGACTTAAGATTATATGATTGAATTTAAAAACGTATCCAAACACTTTGGCAAGACACAGGTCTTACATAATATCGATCTCACCATCGGCCAGGGTGAGGTAGTGGTTATTATCGGGCCTTCTGGCTCGGGGAAATCCACCCTGCTGCGCTGCATCAATAAGCTGGAAGACATTACCAGCGGTGAATTGATTGTTGACGGTCTCAAAGTAAACGATCCGCGCGTTGACGAGCGTTTAATCCGTCAGGAAGCAGGGATGGTATTCCAGCAGTTTTATCTGTTCCCGCATCTTACCGCGCTGGAAAACGTCGCGTTCGGCCCTATTCGGGTGCGCGGTGCGAGTAAGGCCGATGCCGAGAAGCTGGCGCTGGAACTGCTGGCGAAGGTAGGTCTGTCAGAACGTGCTCACCACTACCCTTCCGAGCTTTCGGGTGGTCAACAGCAGCGTGTCGCCATCGCCCGCGCGTTAGCGGTTAAACCGAAACTGATGCTGTTTGATGAGCCGACCTCCGCACTTGACCCAGAACTGCGTCATGAAGTGCTGACCGTAATGAAAGATCTGGCCGAAGAAGGCATGACGATGGTCATCGTCACCCATGAGGTAGGCTTTGCCCACAAAGTGGCTTCACGTCTGATCTTTATTGATAAAGGCCGCATTGCAGAAGATGGCGACCCGGAAACGCTGATTACGAATCCACCCAGCGACCGTCTGCGTGAGTTCCTGCAACACGTATCTTGATCAACAAGGGGGCTTTCGCCCCCTTACTCTTACAATAGCGTTAACAAACGTTGTTCCTGCTAACGCGGATATTCCCGTTCAATAAACGCCGCAAAATCCTGACACATCTTCTCATCACTCTGTTCATTATCCG
This sequence comes from Pectobacterium actinidiae, assembly GCF_000803315.1. Classification (NCBI taxonomy): domain Bacteria; kingdom Pseudomonadati; phylum Pseudomonadota; class Gammaproteobacteria; order Enterobacterales; family Pectobacteriaceae; genus Pectobacterium; species Pectobacterium actinidiae. Next base: position 1,747,485 of record NZ_JRMH01000001.1, on the reverse strand, counting down.
CCAGCACGCGACTGCCATCGACCACACGAATGTGAGCGCCCAGATCGAAATCCGCAGCAGGCTGAGGACGCACCGCAGCCTCCGCCATGGTGATTTCCGCCTGTTGCCAGGCTTCATCGACCGTTAGATTGCAGGCCTTTGCCAGATAAGCTGGATTGAAGCCCTCACCGGTCAGGCTGCGCAGCGTATCGTCATGACTGACGCTATTGCCCGGATGCCAATAGTGTTGTGCCAAATCAGGGCCAATAGCGGGATTATCCGTCAGATAACCATCACGTTGCAGGAAGTAGCTACGCGTCTGCTCCACCGCCATCAGTGCCAGCAGGTATCCCTGATAAGAGCACGCCGACTCCATCGACAGCAGATGAGGGATCGCCAGCGTCGGACGCGGGCTGCCGCTGATGCCCAAAATACGCTGCTCGATGTCACGTGCCAATTTTGTCATCGCTTCCGGCGTGCGCGCTTCGTCGTCCCACGAATAAAGTTGCCACTCAAAATACGGCACCAGCAAGATGTGTCGCTCATTGAAAGCGCGCATCGGCTGCTGCGTACTGATATCCGCGCGAATCAATTCATCAGGAATCGTCTCTCCCTGCGCATTTTTTGCATAGCGTTTTAACCAGTCGGCGTCGCCCAGCAGACTATCGCAGAACATGGACTGTGTTTCCGCATATGCCATTGAGGTGGGAGGAAACTCCTGTGAAAAACAGGGCGCGTTCTGCCGGATATTGGCAAAATGCGCGGCGTGTCCTCCCTCATGAAATAATGTATTGATACCGCTCGATCCGCTGCCAATTTGATCCGGTTTTGCCAGACTGGTGAAGTTAATCCGTGCCGATACCCATTTTCCTTCCTGTACAAACGGCGGCACCGGCCCGTGCATAAAGCCGTTCTCGTATTTACCCTTTCGCACCAGCAAATCGAGCTGCATTTCTGCACCATTAAACCCAATGCGCAAACGCTTAAAGCTGTTGACCCAACGCTCCAGCGACGCAGAGAAAGGGAAGTAGGGATCGAGCTGGCGCGTCACATCGCCCGCGCTGGCATAGCGAATATTCCACGGTTGCAGAGCCTCTTCGCCCTTTTCATCCGCCAGATTTTTCAGGCTGCGAGCATTCGCTTCGCGGGTCTGTTCTTCAAAAGGATCGAGGATGGCAAAAAGCTGCTCCGGCGTCATCCGCTCCGTCTTGTTGACCTTATAGTCAAAATAGTTGCGGTAGCCCATCTGACGGGCGAAGCGGTTACGCAATGAAATCAACTCAGGAAAGCCATTCTGCAACAGCCACTGTTCCAAAGCTCGCAGCGCCTCCTGAGAGCTCTGACGATAGGCTTCCGTATCATTAGTCGCTTGATTGGTCAGCAGCTCCCCGAGCGAGGCAGGAACACGTTCCCCTTTGGCATCCAGATGCGTCATTTCATAGGTTTTACGCTTGGCATATAGCGCACTTTCAGCCGCAATAATCTCATCCATCAGCGCCTGAGCCTGCGGATCTTCAATCACATTGCAGTCAAAAAACCGGTACCAGCCTTGCAAACCGTGTAACAGTGCCTGCTGTTGCTCATCACGCGGGCAGTTTTCCAGTGTCGCAAGATGGGTTCTGAGTTCACCCAGACGCTGCGGCTGCGAAATAAATCGCTTATAGGCACTTTCTGCGGCAGAGAAACGCTCAGACACCTCATCGTTGCCCGTTCCCATATACAGTTGCCAAAACAGTTCTTCTTTCGCCTGATGAACCGCAAGATAGTCGCGATTCAAGGCGTTAAAATAGTCCGCTACCTGTTGCATGCTATTCCTTCTCTCTTCAAATGACAGCCGTCTGGCTACGTGAAGTGGCGCGATAAACGCGTCCGAATGCGCTCCGGCAAACCAATCAGCCAAGGCGTTTCTTAATCGTGGCGACAGCTTGTTCCATTGTCGCCGCTTCGCCGGCAGCAACTAAACAGCACGCCAATTGCAGACGGATCGCCTGCGGTATGGCAATCTCACCCGTCAGGCACTGTACCGTCCAGCGCGCCGTGGTTGCGGCATCCTTCGCAATCGGCAACGCATCGGCTGCAACGCTGATATCCTGCCGAAGTTGCAACACGTTGGTATTTTGCTGATGGATAAAATGAATTTCCGGGCAGCGCTGAGGGTTAGCGTAAACCTCGCCTTCCGTGCCGTGCATCAGAAGTGCGCGTCCGTTGATATCCTTAAAAAACGTCCCCACGCGGGAAACATACTCAGGGTGAGAAACACTGGCGACCCGTAGTGCTTCGCTTTCACCAAAAGGTGTTGCCACCTTAGCCAGCGTGTGGCTGCTGTTGCGCACGCCCATGCGCCAGCGCAGCTGTAACTGACGATCGATGGCTGGGCATAACGTCGAAACAGGGATAAATACCGGACTACCGTTATCAAGCTCGCGCTGAGCCTGTTCGGCATTCTCTGCAATCGTCACACCGAGGTTACGCAAAATCTCGGCGCTAGTAACACGAGTTGGATCCTCGCTGACACCATGTACCACAACCGGAAAACCCAGTTTTGCCAGCAGCAGTACTAACAGCGGGGTCAGGTTCGCCTGCTTGCGCGCCCCATTATAGCTAGGAAGTACAACTGGCATAGGAAAGCCCGCTGGCGGCGTCAGGCGCAACACATGCTCGTTCATTGCCTGATAAAAACCCAGCATCTCAGCTTCGGATTCGCCTTTGATGCGAAACGCAATCAGCAGCCCACCGAGTTCCAGATCCGGCACGTCACCACGCAGCATTGCGCTATACAGTTCATAAGCCGTTGCCTGATCGACATCACGCGCATGGTTTTTCCCGCGCCCCACTTCTTTGATAATTTTGGTGTAATCCATGCTGGCCTCTCATTGCTCATACATCTTTCTAAACCAAAATATCACGTTTAACTAAAATACTGCATAAATGTTAACTAATTACCATTATCTTGGTAAAAAACATAAAAAAAGCCCACTAACTATATGTCAGTGGACTTTAGCGAGGATTATAACTTCACCTCATCAATAAAAAATAGGAGACATATTAAAATATGCAATAAGGTATGAATAAAAACATCACATTAATCAAATTGAATAAGTAATGTTAAATGGAACAAAATAACAATCATTTGTTGCACCGAGTAATCTAATATCTCCATTTCGTGTAATTACAACACTAACTAGACCTCCAACAGGAATAATCCCACTATTTGTTCCTTGTGTTAGAAATCGTTGATCAGTCATTGGTCGCAAGCGAGCTGGCAATTTTCCAACAATTACATCACCAGACCAATCAGCAGTACCACGCGATAGATAATATGATAACGTAATTAGTTTCCCATCATCGGATATCGAATACAGCGGGGTTTGAGGAACGTCCCCCCCACCACCCGCCGAGAAATAACGGGCAGACAACCGGGCTACTGAGGCTGAGCGAGGGCCAATTAAACTATCTTTACGCTTTGTCTCGCGCCCATTTTTAATAAAATACGAAGCCATTGTACGTGCCCAAGCCATCCCCATCAGCATGCTTCCAAACGCGGTTTGATGAATATTGTCCATCATCATAGGATCAACGCCCTCAAGACCCAAAAGTCGTGGTGACACAACACCGTTCGAGTCTCCACTTGACGATAGCATGACATTTTTATTCGCACAGAGTCGTATTAAGCCCAATCGATAAAGTGAACCCAATTCTGATTTTGCACTTGGCTGTCCAAGATGGTCGGTAGAGATGCCAGCGGTTCTTATATCGTTACGAGTGTAAAACATGGCTGGTATACCAACAATAGGTTCAACTTTGAATCGTCTACAATAATCAATCATAGACTCTATATCAGCTAGAAAACTCGACACTCCCTTTTGCTGTTGAATATTATTAATACCAACTTGAATCAAGCAAAACGTGTAACCACTAATGTCAGTAGCCAATAGTCGTTGAGCCTGCTGAGAGGAAGTATCACCTGATGATGCAAGGTTTGTTAATTTTGCAACCTGCCCTCCGCCCAATCCAGCATAATATTTCATGGCATAGTCAAACTGCGAATAAATAGTGACATTACGATCGCCTGTACTATCGCCGATACAGATAATATTAATCAGAGGCAAGCCATGTAATTTTTTACCTCGCATCATTATTGGATCAGAGATGGTGCAGAGGTTATTCTGTCCATAACCATTCGCCCAACCAACAGACAAGATCGCAGAATCTGTATCAACACGTAGTATTACTGTGCCGTTAACAATAATTCCAACAGATGTTTCACCAATGATATGCCCTCCGATTATCGCGTTATCAAAATAATACGAGGGAACTATACCGTCATCCCAAATATGATTTGTCTCGGAAAATACCCCATTATTACTACGTGAGACGGTGACACTTCTCGTCTCACGAGTGTATCTGACTAACACCCATCCATTTACTGTCTCAATGAAAACACAGCTATATTTCCCCCCATCTCGACATGATGCAAGTACTGTATCACCAACAACTGCTGGGAACATACTTCCCCAGAATGTCGCATCTGGAGAAGGAAAAATCGTACTATTTTCCGCGATGCTAAACTCATCAGTCGTGGGGAGTAGTGCTACTTTAGGCCATACTCCATTAAGCTTAAAGGTTGTTGCTGAATCATTTATAAAATTCAATGCCTGAGGAATATGTGATTCCCCTGAGTTAACCGAATCTGCCAGTTCTTTTTCTGCTGGATGGCGTTCCGCATGTGGACCAATTCCGTGTACAAATCGAGACTCACCATCAACTTGAATCTTTGTGAACCGATTAATCTTCCCCCCAGGACGACGAATAATATTGCGATTGTTATCGTTCGGTGTATAAAAATACACACCAGGGTCAACAACAATCTCTACGCCTTCAAGGTCAAGATCTGCGGATACACCATCAAATTTATAACATCCTGTGTTTGTGTATGGAAAAAAAACACGACAAGGTCGGTTTTTTATTGCTAATAAAAAAGCATTGTAGTTATTAGTTGCAATGGCTTGTTTTGCTTCAACACAATCATCGCGGGCGCCAAAATCATGTATATTCTTTACAACCACCGCATTATTTTTTGCTGAATCTAGTCCCAAATTTCTAACAAATGCATTCTTATCTAGAATATCTTCCCCATTTTTTTCTGCCGACAACTTTTCAGACAATAGATTAATTACCGTGGTAGAAAAATTGGGATCATTGTTCAGTGCTGCTGCTAATTCATTTAATGTATCAAGTGATGCAGGAGCCGATCCTACTAATCCCGCTAGAGCAGAACGAACAAATGCTGTCGTTGCAACCTGCTGGCTATTACTGTCAGTAGCTGGCGTTGGTGCTTTCGGCGTGCCAGTGAAGGATGGATTCACCTTTGGTGCATATTGCGTATGTGGATCGGCGGCGGCGACATGTGTTGCTAGATCGCTACCTGTTTTTTCCTGCTCCTCTTTCAAATAGCGGGTACGACTGGCCAGTTCTTTAGCCTGTCGGTTTGAAACGCCGTCCGGTCCACCTACGACCGGATCCGACGTTTCGATTTGATAAATGCCGTCAACCCATTGCGGGTTCTCTGACAAATTTGCCATATTTAAGCGCTCCCATGATTGTAGTTACTGTTGTGTATTGCCGTCCGGTTGTAGCGGATAGGCACTTCCCAATATTCGATGCTGGCCAGATGGCACCGTGCCGGGGCAAAAAGCCCGATAGCACTGCGCAGCATTCTGGCCTGATCGTTGGTAACCGGTTGTTTTAGCAGCACGCGATAAACCGCCCATGCCGCTTTATCACCGTGTACATAAAAATTGTTGTAGGTGGTTTCCCCGTCGTAACTCAGGCGGCCAATATTTTCGATCAGCGTGCTCTCGCCGAAACCAAAACGGCGGATGATTTCTTTAATGCTCCAGGGCGTCCCTTTGCTGCGATGCAGATCGATAGCGGCCTTAATCAGCGCACGTTTGGAGTCATCCGATTCCGCCAATTCCCAGCCGTCGCCAAACAACGAGAACTGTTCAGCCAGCCAAGGCAAGGCGCTGCCGTCAGCGATATCGATCAGATAAACCAGCAGAGTATTCAGGTCGATGTCATCAAAACGGTCGGCCAGCTCCGCCAGCGAGCGGAAACGGGCATCGGCAGCCAACGGAGGGGGCAGCAGTTGCAATGAATCAGCCATTCGACACCCCGACGACGCTGATATTGATGCCCGTGCAGTTCGCCCATTCACTGTCATCAAGCACCATCAATGATGGCGAAACGAGTTCCACCTGATACACGCCGGGAATGGAGAGCGTGGCGATAATCTGGCTTGGAACAATGTCGCGTCCCAGCGTTGCAGTTCGAGTCTCAACCCAGCTCTGCACCGCTTTCTCCGCCGCCGCTTGAACGACGCCAGCCTGTTCGCCGTTAAACAGCGTCAATTTGGCACTGATGGTGTAATCCACCTGTGTGGGTGATTTAGCGGAGACAAAATCCGTCAGCGGGCGCACCTGTTCGTCAGAGCAAAAACTTTCCACCAGCGAGAGCATGCTGCTGTCCGGCAGGCCCGTGCTGAGCAACGGATACAGCACCACTTCGCCCGGTTCGGGCGACATTACCGCAACATCAACAATGTTTTGGTGTGCTCGCATCGCATGGAAGCGATATGCCAGTTTTGATCCCGCCGTACTGAACGATTCCGGTGCCAGTTGGATACGCTCACGCAGGCGATCGTCCTCTTCTTCTGTGGAGCCGCCGCTGCTTTTGGTGATATTGACGACACGTAAATCGCTATCGCCAATCTCATCCAGCAACGTACTGATCTGCGCAGGTAGCCAGTCATTGCCCACCTCACCACTTTCAGTACAGGTCGCCAGCACCGTGACGCCACTGCCGTTTACTTTCAAAAGTGCATCGCTATCGGTAGTGAAAATCACGCTGTCCGATGCGCTGACGCGGGTGCCTGCCGGAATCAGCAAATCGCTGACTAGCGGCGTCTCGGGGGTAAAGCGAAGCTCTGCTCTTGCCGGTTGCGCCGCCAAACGGTAGACGCCAACCAGCTCTGCCAGATAATCCAGCATCGGTGCACGAGCAAACGCGACCAGGTTCTGCTTGGCGGCTTCCTGAACCGCACTACGCACTAAGGTTTCCCGGTAGGCAAAGAGGTTAATCAGCAAGCGTTCAGCCTGCGCTGGGTAGAGTGTTTTCCCTGAGTCAGCTTCATATTTCGCGATCATTTCGGCGGTAATCTTCGCCGCGTCGCGTTCAATAAAATTGGGTTCTGTCAGCGCCATAACAACTCCGTGGTCTGTGTCGCGCCGTTAGCGGTTTTCCAGCTAACGAGCAGCGTCAGGTGAGCCCCATTCACAGAAGGTTTAACCGCCAGTAACTGGCAGCGAGGTTCCCATCGTTTGATCGCTTCTACCGACTCCCTGACGACATGCGGGATCGCACGATCGATCGGATAATCGAGATACAGATGTAGATTGCTACCAAAGTCAGGCCGATGTGGGTCGCTGCCGCAGGGTGTCCGCAGGATGATATGAATCGCCTGCATGATATCTGCCGTTCCTTCGACGATGTCGCCAGAACGTTGCAGCGCCGGTTGCCAAAAAACAGATTGAGTTTTCATAGGGGGCTATTGTCGCCCCCGGTGAGAAGAAAGAATTGTAAAGCGGTTTAGGAAAACGCTAATGCGAGTGGTGGTTGGAATTGCCCCCCGCATCCATGACGCTTCCGCTAGCGCTGACGTTACCGGAGATACTGACATCGCCGCTAAGACTGGCACCGCCAGAACCGGAAATCCCGCTCTCGTAAGTGAGTTGTCCCTGTACTACGAGTTTGCCAGCCACGGTGGTTTCTGGCGCATCGATAGTGACTTTCTGGGCGTTGATCACCACATCAGCGCCGCTACTAATCGCAATATGCTGCACGCCGCCGTTGATCGTTAACGTATGCGTTCGGCGATCGTATTCAATATGCGCACCGTCAGCGAACGTCACCGCCCTTTTGTCCTTATCTGCCAGCGTTGGCACATCGGCGGCAGAATAAATGGCTCCCAGTACCAGGCCGTCTTCGCCGTTGCCATCCAGCAGAACCTCAACCTGTTCGCCAATATCCGGCAACCAATAATCCTTATTATTCTGCGTATTGCGCTGTAATACCGGTAGCCAGGCCGTACGCAGATTGTCGCACTCTGGTAGACGAACGCGCACCATCACGCGAGCCTCGTCCACCGCGCTTATCGTGCCAATTCGACGAGATAAACTCATAACCCCACATCCTTTTTACTCTTAACCGTTTGTGTTGTCTGACTACCATTCGGGTGGTACGTCACCAGCGTTTTTCCGCTGTCCGACTTACGCTTGCCTGCCGTAATCGGTCCACGCGTCACACCGATCTCGGTGGTATAACCACTGCCCCGTTCCAGAACATGACGAGCCGAGTCGATCAGCCACTGACCGGAAAGCTGGCCGAACGACACCAGTTCAACTTTATTCCCCGCCGCCAACTGTGGGCTGCCCATCAGCGTCATCGATCCCATTTGTTGCTTTTCGTTGTGTGCATCCAATGCGGCATCGGTTTTCATCCGCACACCAGAGGCATCCGCCGCACGCGTGTTAACTTTCAGCGTATCTGCGCTGGTTTCAGCACCAGCAGACTTCATTTCGTTTTTCACGCCACCGTTGGCTTCATAAACCATCAGTTTCTTTTCACTCCCTTTCTGGTATTTGGTCTTGGCGTTTTTATAGACATGGCTGATGGTGTCACGCAGTGAAAAACGCGCGACATCCGTTGGCTTGATTTGTCGAACAGGCGCCTGACTGCGCAGCGTTGCCAGATGGGAAAAAATCAGCTGGTCATTAACCACTTTCACGACATAGCCATATTCGCTGGCGAGCCGCTTTAGAAAAGCGACATCGGTTTCCGCATATTGCGTCACACGATCAATCTTGATGATTTGAATCTTCCCTACCAGCATCAACTGATGCTTTTTCGCGATACGTGTCGCAATGGCGGCTAGCGTCGTGTCCTCAAAACCGCGGTTTGACTTGGTTCGCAGCGCACGGTTGACCGATGTCGCAACGCCGCGAATCATCACTTCGCTGGGCGGTGCGCTAACCTCAATCTCATCAATCGAGAACGTACCGCAGTTAAACAGCGTTTCGCCGCGATAACCTAGCTTGAGCGATAACGTATCGCCCGTACCGGGATACCACTTATCCATCCAACGGCCATCGGTATCGTCGAGCCTGACTTCTATCGAATCCGATTCATTCTTGATGCTGTCGGTATACGTCACGCTGGTGACATACGGCGCGATATCATTGGTGATGTCTTTCTGCTGATACCACAGGGTGAACGCGGGTTGCAGCACGTCTGACACAGCGGGAGAGAGCAACGTGAGTTCTTCCGTTAACGCAACCATGGTGGGGTGTCCTCCGCGTTGCTGGCCTCTGCCTGTTCAATGATCGGAATCAGCACCACCAGACCCGATGGCAACAGCGGCACAATGGGGATCTGCGGATTAGCGGCAATGATTCGCGGATAGCCGAGCGGATCGCCATAATACCGGTAGGACAAGGTATCCCACCGCTCGCCCTGTGTGGTGATATGTTCAAGGTGCATATTGTTTAACCCTCTTCACAATTTCCGCAGTCAATTTGCTCAGCGCAGGCTCCGCGCCTTTAAACGTGTCGCTAGCGGCATCAACATGCTTACTGATGGCTTCCAGCTTCTCGATAACATTTTTGCTGTCGACGTCCTGCAACAAGGTGGCAACTTGCTTGACCTGTTTCAGCATTTCATTCGCCGCTTTATTAACCGCTGTAATTTCAGGCATCATCTTCTCTGCCTGAACCGCCGTATCAGATATGGCCTCTGCCGCTTTTTTAAACGCCGGTTCCACCTCACTTAACGGCGTCAATACATTCCCGACTTGCGTTAGCAGCCCGGGAATTTGCAACAGCGCCGTTTCGGGATTTTTCTTCATCCGTTTAACAATCTGCACCGTGGTTTTCACCGCCTTAAAGGCTGATTGCGCCTTCTTGGCATACGTGACAGCCGTACGTAGCGAGGTCGCAAAATCGCTCACTTTCTCGATGGCTTTCGTGATGGCACTGACGTTAGGAACAGGTGTCTGTATCGCCGGCGGCTTGAGTGGATTCTTCGGATCGCCAATGTATTCGCGCAGCGTCAGCTCGGCATTCATTGCCAACACGTTGCCTTTCGCGTCGGTATGCTGGCTGGTCGAGGTCAATGCGGTAATCACAAACCAGCCGCGATAATCCCCATTACCGAAGACCAGCGCCATCGCCTGATGCGCCCGCATCGCTTCATTCAACCGCATCAGTTCGACATCCGGCGTGCAATACTGTTGGTGAAACACCAGGCTAATATGAATCTCGTCCAGCTTCGCACCGATGAATTGCAGACCGGGTTTACCTTCAATACGACTATGCTCGGCATAATCTGCCCCGAATGACGTATTAAAGCCGTCCCAGTAGGCGGTCACTTTAAATTCAATATTCCCTAATACCGCAAACATCAGGCGTACCCCCTGCGCTCACGCTGAGCGAACAGCTTGTTCAACATATTTTCCAGTTCATTCATGCTAAGCGTCAGCGTCTTCGTCATTTCAGGCGTTGGCGCGGCCTTCTGGCCGTTGAGATAAATGGTGGGAGAGAAAGCAACCTGAACACGCTCGGAAGAAGCCGCACTAACGAGCTTGCCTTTCGCTCCTCCGGCTGGGGAGGTCATTGCGACACGTTGTTGCGGCGTTGGCGCAGTGCCCTTTTCAGCAATAGGTTCATGTAGCGACAATGCAGATATCGGCGTAGGTTTTAGAACTGGCGGGGCTACAGCACTGGCAGCCACAGATTGACCGCTAGCTTCGATAGACACGGTTTTCGAACCAATGCCCAAAAAGTCTTTAACACTATCAGGAATAAATTCGTCGATCGTTTTCAGGACGCCCTTTAACTCAGGGAAAGCGCTAGTCAGACCATTAACCAGTCCGTCAATAATCACACCACCGAGCTCACTTAGACTGCCGGGAAGCTGAATACCCAGCTCATTGAAAGCATTGGAAAATACTGAATAGATTACTCCATATGGCGACCAATCGAGCAGTAAAGCTGTAATACCTACTACGCCACCGGATACCGCATTATTGAGCGCCTCCCACCCCGCATTAAACGCCTGGCTAACGTGTGACCAGAGGTTTTTAAAGAACGCGCTAATCGGCTCCCAGTATCGGTAAATCAGGTAAGCGGCTCCCGCAATTGCCGTTATTGCCAAACCAATCGGATTCATCAGCAGCATACGCCCCAGAAACAAAACCGTTCGCCCCACAATCATCAAGCCGCTACGTAACGCTCCGCCAAGCATGCGAGCCAGAGATCCAGCCCCACCAACCAGCCGGTTCAGCGCCGCTCCCACACCTTGCAATATACCCGTCGTTCTTAATCCCGCATTGAACAATTGCCAGCCGCGCTGAACCTGCAAAATACCGATCCAAACGCTCTGCAAAGGTGATAACAACGTGGTAATCCCCAGCTTCGCACCGCTCAATGCCATTCTGAACGCGAAGAAACCGGCAACCGCCATCACGATCCCGCGAACCAGTTCAGGGTTCGCGGCCGTCCAGGTCACCAATTGATCCAAAATAGGGATCAGCGCATCACTCAGAGAAACCAATACTGGCGTCAACGCTTCACCCACATTGAGCGCAATATTCATCACTGACGTTGTCATTCGGTTCCAGCGCGCAGTTAATGTGTCATTCTGACGGGCGAAGTCGAGCTCCAGCGTTTGTGTAGCCGCCGGGCTGTTCATCCGCTGTTGGTTCGCTTGATAGCTCTGCCAATTCTGCTTCATCGACAGCGCATGATTTACCGCTTCTGGTGTGCGGAACACCTCCTGCAAGCCGTAGCGCTGCATCAAGCTTTGCTGCGCGTCTACATTGCCCGCTTTGCTGGCCTTATCCCACAGTTGCTGGAATTGGCTGCCCTTACTGTCGATGAATCGGTTACTAATCTGAACGGCCGCGTCGTACTGCGAATACCCACCTTTCATATAGCTTTTTAGTGACGCGTTGTAATCTACGCCTGCGTTGTAGTAACTATCGGCAATGTCGGTTCGCCCCACAGCATTCATAAAGCTGCCCAGCCGAGCAGCCGTGTTCACTTCCGTATCCGCGCCTTTCGTGGCGCTCAGGCTGGAAACCAACTGACTCAGCGCCTGATTACCCGTCGCTCCCATCGCCGTAAATCCTGGAGCCAGCGCCGTCGCGTATTGCGCCATCGACGCCATGGAGAATCCCTGTTTAGTACCCGCCAGCATGCGGGAGAAGGATTCCTCCTGCGCCTTCGCCCCTTTCAGGTTAAACACGTCATCCAACGTGGCTGAGAGTGCGGTAAGATCGGACAACGCCGCACCAGAGGCCGTTGAGGTTTTCCCCAGCACCGCTGCAACATCCGTTGCCTGATCCAGCGACATACCGCGAGCAAGCAATTGCCCGGCACTCCCGAGCAATGCATCCGGCATTTGGTTTACGCGTTGAGAATCTTGACGCAGACGCTGCCCCATCAACTTTTCCTGCTCAGTCGATATCCCATGTGCAACGCTGATGTCGCGCAACTGCGCCTCAAATGAGGCATAGTATGTGACCGACGCCACAATTGGCTTCATGACAGAACCAAACTGCGCACGCTTAGTCTGAAAATCCTCGGCGAGTTCACCCCGACGGCTACGTAGCGTTTCTTGACGTGACTGGCTACTCTCCAGCCGTTCCTGATTGGTTACCAATTTACTTAGTGACTGGCTCAGTCGGGACGTCACTTGTGTGCTGCGCAAACTGACGTTGCCAAAGCGTTCTAGCGACTGATTAAACAGACGCTGCCACTCCTCAGCTTGTTTGAGTTTATCGCTAAGTGGCTGCAGCGATTTTTTTGTGTCATCCAGCGTGGCACCAAACGCCCTGCCCAGCATGACACCGTTTAAAAGCATATCCACGGTTCACTCTCATTCAGAAAAGCCCCTTGTGGGACGGTTCGGAGACGGCGGCTTGCGCCGCTCCAGCTTGGTTTCCCCATCACAAACAGGGGATAAAACGAGGAAAAGGACGGGTGATAATCGGGAGAAGACAGGTGGTGAGGGAGCAAAACGGCCAGCGTCCTGTCGCTGGCCGGGTTAGGGTGAATAGTAGATTCATTAATCCTGTCAGTAATCAGTCTTCCTCACCGTTCTCACGTTTTATCTGTTCGCTGGCTTCATCTAGCCAGCGTTCAAAATCGTCCAGTTCCAGCGCATCAATCTCACTCGGTTGAAAGCGAAACCACCTCGCCAGCAGAGCCTGTGCTTTCCACAGCAGCGCCGGTTGCGTTATCCAACCCAAGTAGCTGCTGAAATCGTTTTTGCAGCGCCATGTAGTCCTGCGCGTCCATCTCATCGATGTCTTCCGGCACCAGACCGGTCATGCGCGACAGCAGCGCGTCGTCCCAATTGCTTGGGTCATCGCTGATTTTTTTCACTGCTTTGATATCTTTGACTTTCAGACGCTTGAGCGAAATGGACTCCACGCGCTGACCGGCAGAGGTGGTGTAAGGGAATTGCAGAGAATAGGTTTCAGTGTGCATAACAGCTCCTTAGTAAATGTCGGGAGCAGTATCGCGTGCGGCGAGGAATAACGATTTTAAAGCGAATTAGAAAACGAAAATGGCGGGCATAAGAAAGGGGCCGAAGCCCCTTTTCATTACGATCACAGAGAGATAATTAACGATGCAGCTCATCTTCCGCAAAGAAGCGAACAACGCAGTTACTCAGTGGATAAGATGTATCCGTCAGAAAGAATCCTGCCGCTTTCTGGTCTTCATCCAAATAGGAACCATCACTTTGATCAACCTGACCAGAAATCAATCGAGCCACCGATGACGAGTCAGCCCCAGCACGACTAGAATAGGGTAAAGTAAAACCCGCTTCTTCTGCTGCATCCAAGATGTAAACATCTTCGGGACATTGAAAATGAATATCATGCTCGAGGTCAATAATATCAAAAACATATGCAGTCATAACCACCTCACTGATTGATGTAAACGCCCGCCCCACTGGCGGGCTTGGAAGATAAATTAACCGCCGATATTGGCGCGGTAGCTGTTCAGTTGATCCACGCCGCCCACCATGAAGATGTTGGACATATAATCCAGCTCCAGCAGGTCTTCACCGTTCATCACTTGCTTGATATAAGTGCAGTTGAACGCGCTACTGAAATCCGGGTTTTCGTGCTGTTTGAACGTGCCCAGCGGATTCTTTTTGAACATGATGGTCATGTACGTCACCAGTGGTACTTCTTCGATACGGCCTTGGGAGCCGTAGCGTTCCACGCTGGAGCGACACTGTAACGCCAGCGATTGATACGGGTTTGCCGCCGCCAGCATCGCTTCACGGTAGAAGGAGTTCCATTTGATCTCGCCTTCCAGCTTGTCGAAACCCGCAGGCAGTTCAATTTTGCCGACCATACCCAGCGCTTTGTGCTCCTGCATGATCATGGAGACATCCGGCAGTTTGATTTCCTGCGCACGCCCCAGCAGGTTGGTGCCGTTGATATAGATGTTGGCGTTGGTAATACGGTTTACTTCAATTTTCCCGGCCATCAGTTAGTACCCTCCAGCGTTACCAGGTATTCCGAGGTGATCTCCGTCTCAAAGGTCAGACGCTCAAGCGGCGGTGGCGGAGTGAATTTGTAGTTCAGCAACAGGTGCCCTGCCGCCAGCTCGGTTTGTTCGTTACGTGCGGCATCGAACCAGCACTTGAAGCCCAGCAGCGCGCCGTCACCGATCAGCTTGCGGCCGTAGGCGTTGACGGATTCCACCAGCGCATCGATCAGTGCCTGATTGATCGGCATATCGATGTACTGCTGGCTGAAATAGCGGATGGATTCGTTAATCACATCGCCAGTACGACGCACGTTTTCGAAGTTCTTCATGTGCGTCACTGTCGGCCAGGCCGCGGTGCGATTGCCCCACAGACGCAGGCCAGAACCATAGCTGTTGAAAATGGTGCTGATGCCCTGCTCGTTCAGCAGGTTCACTTCACTTTGCGGATCGTCAATCATCGCAGACAGCTGGCGCTCTACGCCGGTGATCCCTTTGATTTCCTGATTGGACGACGACCACCAGAAACCTTTCTCCAGATCGACTTTGGCACGCAAGCCAGCGGCACGCGCCGACAGTGGCTCCAGACGTTCGCTGTTGGTTTCCGCGTCGTACACTTTTACGTGCGGATAGCACAGACGAGCGCGTTCAGAGCTGGTGTTGAAGTTGATCGTGCCTTCCGGGCCACGGCCGCTCAGCGCCTGCGCAAAAGTGGTGCCGATTGGCGCATCGATGTAGGCAATCGCGCCCAGTTTGTCGGCCAGCGAGATCAGTTCGGTCGTTACGCTGTTTTGCGTACAGAACACCGGAGAAATCAGAATCTTGGCGAAGAAGCCGTACAGATTGTAGGTATCATTCAGCAGCTTCATACCAGTGCGTTTGCCCGCGGCGTTGATGCTGCCGATGATGTCGGCGGCGGTCACTTTCGTGACATCAGCAAAGTCATAAGACGCGCTAACCACAGCGGCAACATCGATGTTTTTCCCCAGGTTTTTCAGGACGCCGCTTTGCGCATCCAACGTATAGTCCTGGCCTTCCACAAACGGCTCACCGCCTTCTGCCGCCGTCAACACCAGCTTGGCAACCACGCGCTTTGCCAATTGCGCCGTGCTGGTGGCTTTGTCAAACGTGACTTGTTCTGCACTTACCGACGATTTGTGTTTCGCCGGATCCAGCACGTTGATCACCAGCACCGTACCTGCGCCATGATCGTAAATCGCATCCAGCGCCTGCGGGATGGTGTAACCGTCGAACGGGCTACCAAACTGCGCCGCGTCTTTTTCAGAAAGGCACAGCGTGACGTCATTTACCGCTCCCTGCGGTGCCGTACCAATCAGCCCAATCACCGCAGATTTGACGGTTTTCACCGGGCGCGCACCGGTTTCAACTTCAATGGTTTCTACACCGTGTAAATAATTAGCGGCCAAGGGTCACCTCCGTTGCGCTATCAGCCAGAACCTGATCCGCGACAGGCAGCAAATAGCCCAGCGCGATCAGCGTTTTCACGTACTCATGATCTGCTGGCAGTTCAGTCACCTGAGCGGGCCAAAGCAGAATTTCCTGACCATCTGCCAGCGTGACGCCGCTGGCGGGGCCGGTGTAGCGGTATTTCATGCGTCTTTCTCCTCATAATTAACCGTGGTAAGCAACGGACCATCCGTCTGCTCGCGGTCTTCGATAAAAAGGGTTTCTGTGGTGCAATCGATGGCGTAATGCCAGCGTCCTTCGGTGTGACCAACGTAGCGGTCACGCACTAGCCGAATACCGCGATGACAGTCAGGCAGTCGGTATCCTCCCAGCGCCTGACGGACGGTATCGAGCGTGGCCAGCACGCCGTCTTCGCCATCCAGCTCCGGTAACAGCACGGCAACCACCAGCTGTGGTCGCTGCGTCTGAACCGGAGAATCCGCATCTTCCGGTGCGGAAAATTCGGAACCGCGATACCCCACCAGCACATCACCAGGTGTCAGGAGATCAGGCCCGATCAGAATGTTTTCTGGACAGGACGCAATCCGCCGTGCCGGTAAGTGCTGCTGGAGGCGGGCTATCACCGCATCGATAATTGGTTTGGTATTCATATCCGTTCACCCGCTGTGTTGATGGCACTAGTATCCGGGTAATGGCTGGCTGCGGCTTTTAATCTGTTTTAGAAAAAAACAGCGAAATGACTTATTGATAAAAATTTCTAATCACATGAAAAATATGTTTATTTTTCTAAAAAAAACGCCAGCACAATCGTGCTGGCGCAAAGAAATATTGAGAGACTGATAATGCGCAAAGACAGAAGTGAAAGCAATGTAACGGGATTACCGATCCCAATATTTTTCCGGCCGGGCAATGCCAACCATACAATCAACCGCATATTCGACGACATCCACACCAAGACGAGTGAGATTCGCCAGCCAGACGCCGCCGACCTCCTTGGTCAATACCGCCATCTTGCGCTCAGCCAGATAATCCAGTGCGTGACGCAGCTCCGGCTCTGAGGCATCGGCATACAGCCGCTGCATCAGCGCTAGCAGGAACATTTCATTCGCGGTGTAAGGCCGCGTTTTATTTAATGCGATAAGCAAGTGCCAGCGCATCGATTCCTGTCGAATACACTGCGTATCAGCCATGATTGCCTCCCGAATACCGCTGCTGCACTAGCTCCAGTTTGTTGTAAAGTGCATCCAGTTTGGCTTCGATGACCGTCTGACCACGGATGTAATCCTCACGTCGGACATAAACCAGCGGTAAATCGGCGCGGAACTCCAAAAACTCACGTTCCAATCGCGTCCACCCTTGCTCGCTCTTCTGGCGAGCATTTTCCAGGGCGGCGAAACGCTCGTTCAGCCGCTTTTCAATCTGCGTGAGCAAAATCCGCCCGGCGGCAAACAGGAAGCTCATAAACGACAACAACAGGCCGACCAACGACCAGAATTCCACTTCAATCTTCACGTGTCACCTCCCCTGCCTGTTGTAACGTTTCGATGTAATCCAGCAGCGCGTTAACCTGCGCACTCAGCGCCTGATAGCGCTCTCCGTTGTCACTGATGTTGGCGAGAATGTCGCGCTGGGAGACGCCTGAAGGCTGTAATTCGGCGTCAGTGGTTGCGCTGGCACCGGACGCTGTGCCAGTGCGGCGGGCAGCGGCGGTAGCGTCCGAGGCACCGTTGGCGGGCAGACCGAAAGCGGCGTTGTAGTACTGCACGAAGCCACGAGTAAACACGCACTGCACAGGCTGAACTTTGCCTTTTTCGTCAATGTATTGCTGAGTAACATAGTCAATTTTCCGTTGCAGAGCGGCGTTATCCGCCGCCAGTTTTTGACGCGCTGCGACATAGCGCTGTTCGAGTTGATTTCCACGCTCTACCTGCTGCTGATATTGCTCCGCCGCTGCACGTAATAACTGATTTTGGGTTTCAGCCTGCTGCTGCTGTAACACATTAAATGCAGCTTGTTGTTTCGCCAGCGCGGCATCGCCCAGAGCTTCTGCCAGTTGATACCCCTGATGACGACCGGTCAGATAAACCGCGAGTAGCAACACAACCACAAGCAGGACAGCGACCACGCGTGGCGAAAGAAAGGATTTCAGGCTATTGATAAACAGACTATTCCACACAGCTCGCCCTCCCCCAGCTCAAATACCGTGGTGCCAACTGATGCAAAATACGATCGGGATAATGGCGGTTCTCACGCCAGTTGGCGGCACTGCGCCCGGCATTGACGGTTTCTACATGGCCAAACCAACGCAGGATGTCTTTCTCAGCGATTTTCGCGCGTTGCTTATCACGCTGTAACCACCCCAGTCCGCCGTTGTAGGACGACAGGGTCATTGCCATGCGCTCGCAGTCGTTGCGGGCGTTAATTCGTGTCCACAGCCAGCGGTCATAGCCTGTCAGCGCGCGGATAGCCCAGGCAGGGTTAAACGGTTGATTAGCGCGAAGTTCAGGGACAATGCCGCTAAACCAATCGGCAGTTGTCGGCATAAACTGCGCCAGCCCCTGCGCACCGACAGGCGACACTGCGCGTGGATTCCAGCCACTTTCCTGATGCAACTGCGCTGCAAAGTCAGCAATCGGGGCATTCATGCCCCAATCCAGTCGTGCGCTACGTATCACATCACTGCGATATGCCTGCGCCGCACGAGGGATCGCGTCGGCGCAGACCGTCGCGCTAAAAAGCATCGGGCTAAAAAACAGCATGATGAGGAGGTGTCGCATATCACAACCCCATCGCTACGCCGATGCAAACGGCTGACACAATCAGCGCACGTCGTAACATCGCGGCGGCAAATACGGTGTGGTGACCGTCCCGAACCGGGAAACGTCCCCGCGGTACAGGCTCATCGCCTTGTTCGAGGAACAGACCGGGGCGCGCTTTAGGAAACAGCGAGCGATCCAGCCAATAGCCTAATACCGCAGCGAGTGAGATAAGCGAGAGCTTATAGACGGTGACGGGAAGCTGTTGCGGCGAAATCAGCCCGATAACAGCAAAGAGAAAAGCGGATGTCACAATCCAGCCGGTAAGACGCGGTTTTTTGATTTTTTTCACGATAAAGCCTCCTGATAAGAATGGAGGCCATTATGCAAAATGAGGGGGTTTTATGATTTTAAAGGAGTTTAAGTATGACTAAGGCACAAGATCCCACAGAATTAAACCATTTCTATTCTTCATGCTTCACGTTACACCTGCATAAACTTCCCTACTGATCAAAATCATAGCCGATTATCCGTATATGATTTTTATCATCTGTTTTCGTTTCTGCTGATCTTGTGGTTGGCTAATGACGTTGTTGCAGGCTGAAACCAGGCCGCCAGTTCCAGAATATCTTTCTCATTCAGCGTACCTGCGGTATAGCGCAGTAATAGCCACGCCTGAAGCCAGCTGTATTTCGCTTCCGCCAGCTCTCGTCGAGCGTTATACCAATCCTGCTCGGCCAGCAAAATATCCAGATTGATGCGTTCGCCTCCGGCAACACTCAACCGTGTGGCATTCACCGCGTCTTGCGCGGATGAGGCCGTCATTTGCCAAGCCTTAATTTTCGCCGAGCCGTTATTGTACAGATTGTAGTACTTTTTCAATTCCGCCAGCGTTTGCTTGGTTTGATCGTCCAGCTCCGCCTGACTTTGCTGATATTCCGCTGCGGCCTGCCGCATGGATGCCGAGACGGAACCACCCGCGTAAAGCGGGACATTCAACTGCAAACCGACGCTCTGTGTGTCGTATTTTTGGTTGTAGTTGTATTCACTTTCCGAACGACTATTGCGCGACGATGCCACCAGCGACAGCGTAGGTAAATGACCGGCACGGCTGCGTTCAATTTCATAACGGCTGACCGCCAGCCCCTCGCGCTGCGTCGCCAGTTTGGCATTGTGCTGCACAGCAAGATCGCGCCACTGCGCCAGCGTCTGCTTATCGGATTCCGCAGAGGGCAGTTGGGTAAGCGTCATAGGATACAGCGTCGTGATATCCAGCACCGTCCCCGTCATATTTTCCAAATCGGTGATCGCAGCATCCAGATTGTCCTGCTGCTCAATGCGCTGCGCGTCGATCAGCGTAAAACGCGCTTCCGTTTCCCGCACATCCGTTAGCGTGCCTTCACCCGCCAGCAGCAGGCGTTTATTCAGCGCCAGTTGTTCCCGATAAGCCCGCTGCTGCGCATCCAGCAATTGCAGCTTTTCCTGCGCCAGCAGCGCGCTGCTCCAGGCTTGATATAACCGCACCATCAAATCCTGACTGCGATCGCGAAAACGCTGATCGGCCATCAGCGTGCGGGCAACGCCCTGCTGATAACGCGCCCAGGCCGCATAGTCCAGCAACGGCTGGCGCAACGATAGCGTTGACGTGTAGCTGTCATAATCGCGTTTTAGCGTGTTACCCGTGGAGCTATCCGTTTGGGTAACTTTGGAATGGCTACGGTTAGCGTTATAGCCATACTGGAGATTGGGAAGCAGATTGGCACGCCCGATCGTCTCCTCTTCCTGACCGGCTGCATGCTCAAACCCTGCCGCGCGAAACTGCGCGTCATTACGCAGCGCCAATTCCCACGCATCAAGCAGTCCTAATGCGTTGGCACCTGAAGAAAGTAGCCCAAACAGCACGATTATCGCGATCCTTTGCATGATTACTCTTCCGTTAATGCCAGATGCAGGCGATCCATTAAAGGTTTAAAGAGATAATTGACGAACGACCGCTCTCCGGTACGAACAAATCCTTGTACCGGCATACCCGGCTTGACTTCCAGTCCCTCCAGCGCACGTTTCCCTGCGTCATCCACCTGAACGCGCAGGCTGTAATAAGGTGAACCGTCACGCTCATCCAGCAGGCGGTCGGCGGACAGCAGTTCGACCGTTCCCGCCACGCGCGGCGTCGTGCTTTGATTAAACGCGACGAACTGGAGTTCAACGGGTAATCCCGCCCAGACTTTATCCACCAGTTCCACGGGAAGACGCGCATCCACGAATAAAGGCTGATCGTCCGGTACAATCTCCAGAAGCGTCTGACCCGGCGCAATCACTCCACCTTCCGTAAACACTTTCAGCCCGACCACCGTACCGGAGACCGGCGCGCGCATCTGGATATTCGCCAGATTGAAATCGGCTTTTTCCTTCTTGCTGCCCACATCGCTCAGCATCGCCCGCACCTCCGCCAGCTCGCTGTTCACTTCTTTGTCGTATTCCTGCTGGCGCTGGGCGATCAGCAGCGTTTGTTGTTCAATATCACGACGGTTACGATTGATATCCCCCGCCAGTTGGGCGATATCGCCGTTAAGCTGCGCCAGCAGGCGTTCGTTCTCCAGCATTTTGTTGCGCGGTACATAGTTTTCCGCCGCCAATGAACGCAGCCCTTGCAGCTGTTGTTCCAGCGTCTCCCGTTGCTTCTGCTTACTGGTCATTACCTGACGCTGGGCGCTGAGTGACGCCTCCATACCCGCGATGCTCGATCGCATTCCTTCTGCCTCAAGCTTGAGCGACTGCTGACGGCTGTGCAGTAAATCACGCTGTAATGCTGTAATCACGCTCATCTCCGACTTTTCCGCTAGCGGTCGCAGGCGAGGCGTCATCACCATGTCACTCAGGCGCTGCTGCTCGGCAAGCAGCCGCCCCTCCCGCGCGACCAACTGTAAATACTGACCATCCAACCCTTCACTCGCCGAACGCGCATCGACCTCATTCAGCGTGAGCAGAATCTGACCAGCTTCAACCCTGTCGCCGTCTTTCACCTGGATTTTATCGACAATGCCACCCTGGTTGTGCTGCACAACCTTGCGGTTGCCGGAAATCACGACGCTACCATTCACCATGACGCCCTTGTCCAACGGTGCAAACAGCGCCCACAGGAGAAAACCACCGAACCCAGCGAGCACCAGCAACCATCCCAAACGCACAGCACGTTTTTCATCACGCCGCGCCGTCTGGTTCATACTCTCTTCACTTATTTCTGATGCGAACATGTCTTTCCCTGTATTCGTCATTCCCTGTTACTGCTGGACAGCGGCAGCAGGTGTCATTTGTGCTTGATTGGCAGCACGACGCGGCTGCAATTCGTTCAGAATATCGCGCGCGGGCCCAAAACGCTGTTGCTTACCCTGATTGAGCACCAGAATTTTATGCGCCAGCGTGGTTAATGCAGGACGATGCGTAATAAGTACCACCGTCGCGCCTCGCTTCTGGAGCTGCGAGATCGCCTGCGCCAGTGCCATTTCACCTTCGTTGTCGAGGCTGGCGTTCGGTTCATCGAGTACCAGCAGGCAGGGATCGCCATACACCGCTCGCGCCAGAGCAATACGCTGCCGCTGTCCGCCCGACAGCCCGTTTCCATCAGCGCCAAGCGGTGTGTCATATCCCTGCGGCTGGCTAAGAATCATTTCGTGGACGCCAGCCAGCTTCGCCGCTGCGACAATTTTTTCCGCATCATGCTCGCCAAAGCGGGAAATATTCTCCGCCAGCGTGCCTTTAAAGAGCTGCACATCCTGTGGCAGGTAGCCCATTGCCGGGCCAAACGCCGTTTTATCCACCAGATTAAGATCGGCGCCATCCAATCGAACCTTGCCACGCGTCGGTGTTTGTGTCGCAACCAGCAAACGTGCCAGCGTTGATTTACCTGAACCCGATGCGCCCAGAATCGCCAGCGTTTCTCCCGCCTGAAGCGAGAAATGAATATCCTGCAATCGTGACGCCCCTTGCGGCGTCTGCAACAGCACATTCTCGACGCTCAGTTGGCCAACCGGTGCTGGTAACGCCATCGCCTCCGCTTTGGGTGGATAAGCCGTCATAATACGGCTGAGTCGATACCAGGCTTGTCGCGCGCTGCTCAGCGGCTTCCAAATACCGATAAACTGATCGATAGGGCTCAGCACACGCCCGACAAGAATTGACCCCGCAATCATCATCCCCGGCGTGATTTCGCCCTTAATCGCCAGCATCGCGCCCACGCCAAGCATTAGCGACTGTAAAAAAATACGCGCATGCTTTGATGCCGCACCGACAACCGCAGCTCGTTCACTCGCTAAATTTTGCAGCGTAATAAAGCGATAGTGTTGCCCCAACCAACGGCGGCGCAAATTAGGTAGCATCCCCATCGATTCAATGACTTCAGCATTACGCAGTTGCGTGTCCGCAAGATGGGTCGCTTGTAGCGCTTCATGGTTTGCTTCTTCCAAAGGCGACGTGGTGAGATACTGATTCAGCCATGCCAGCAGCACCAGCACCACCGTTCCTCCCAGTGCCAGCAGGCCGAGAACCGGATGGATCAGAAACAGCACCAGTAAAAAGAAGGGAAACCAAGGAATATCGAAGAAGGCAAACAGTGAGTTGCCCGTAATAAACTGCCGTAATAGCGTGAGATCGTTCAGCGCCTGACCGGCTTTGGCCTCACCAACTTCCAGATTGCGTTCAAACGCGGCGTTGAAGACCTGCTGATTCAGCTGTAGATCGATACGAGTGCCGAGTCTCACGACCACCAGACTTCGCACCCATTCGAGCGCCGCCATGAATATCCCCAGACCGGCAATCAGCAGGGTGAGCATCAGTAACGTGGTGCCATTCCCCGACGCCAATACGCGATCGTAAACCTGAAGCATATAAATCGAAGGCGACAGCATCAGTAGATTAACGATGGCGCTGAAAATCCCAATACTCCAAAAGCTGCGCCGGAAAGGACGCAGTATGCTCAACAACGAACGTTCCTTATTTGCTAGTTGACTCACTGCGTTTGCCTCTCCTGTCAGGGCTGTTTATGCAACGTACGTGCACTGCCATCAGGCAATATCAACGTATAGCCCTCTTTTTCCTTGCTAAAGAACGCCACGGACTGGCCCTGTTCTTTTGTCAGCGTAATACCGTCCGGCGTCGGCCGCCACCCAGCAGGTACGTCCGACAGCAGCGCTTGTAAACACGGCGCGTTCCCCTCAAAGCGCCAGGTATTATCCACTAACGGCGTATTATGTAGCACAACCTCACACTGCTGTTCCCCGCCACGCAACTGCCATACGCCGCTTAGCTCACTTGCTGAAGGCAACTTCAAACTACTCGCCATACATCCTCCGCTTATTGCACTTAACAGCGCCGCGATGATTAACTTTTTCATAGTGGCCCCAAGTCGATAACAGAAAAGGACGGGGGTTACCCCGTCCTTGCTACATCACACGATAAAATCGGTTGCCGCAGAAGGCTGACCAACGATGTGCACCAAAAAATCTGGTGTAGTCTGGTCGGCAAAGTTCAGCCAGAGATTAGTCGCGTTGCTACCCGCATCCCAGTCAAGCAGGATTTCATTGCCATTTCCGGTAAAAGACTCGACGAACTGAAAATCACCTTTTGAATTCAGCGCTGACAGGTCGATTTTGTCGATGCCGCTCTGGAAATCCGTGATCGTGTCAAAGCCTGATGTGTAGGAAGAATCGCTTGCACTGGTGTAGACGAAAGTATCTCTGCCTGCCCCACCGGTAAGCGTGTCTGCCCCGCCGCCACCGTAAATGACGTCATTCCCTGCGCCACCTTGCAAAATATTGTTTGCATCGTTACCGATGATCGTATCGTTGCCGGAACCGCCGATGGCGTTTTCGATGGTCACGCCGTGAGCAATGGAAACGTTACCTTTCAGGCCGCCAACATCAGAAAAACGACCTTCGTTCAAATCAATAGTCTGATTGTTTCGGTAACCAGAGAAATCAAACGTGTCGTTACCGCCGACATCCCAAGCGGAGAAGATCAGTTTTTGGCTGCTGCTGGTCGCGGTATAGAAATCACGACCAGTGTTGGAATTAAAGCCGTATACCGTGTCACCGGTGCGAGTGGTCATATTTGCGCCGTAAAGGAGTTGAATCGCAGAAATATCATCAATCAACGGACCCGCAGCATAATGCCCCTGGAAGTCGCCGCCAGTATTCTGCTCGCTCCAATAGCTCATCAGGCTATATTGGCGCGTATCTTCTGCGTAGGTTACATCACGGTAAGTCGGGTTACCTTCGCCTGCATTGTAATCACCTGGGTGATTCAGGCCCAGCGCATGGCCGATTTCATGCGTCAGCGTCTGGCGACCGTATTCCATGGTATCCGGGCTACGAATGTTATCAACGTTGTAGTTGTACCAGGTGCTACCTGCCGCGGAGTAATTACCCGGCATATAGCCATAGGCTTGCGTATCGTTATCAATCCGACCGCTTGAATCACGGGTATAGTTACCAAACGTGATGGTGGCTTTCTGGTTAGCAGGATTCACCTCGGTGAACGTCAGGTTAGCAACATCAGCCCACGATTGCAGAGACAGTTTAGCCTGCTGAATCTGAGCATCGTTAAATTTCACAAACCCCTGATCGCCAGAAGGGATTGTTCTCACATTTTGCAAGAACGAATAAGTCAAATTAGCGGATTTACCAAATTCATTCGCATTCCAGGTCAGGCCGTCGCGCGTAATTTCACGGGCAGCCTGATCGCTGGTGAAAGAAGGAATCCCCTTCAACACCAAGTCACCACCGCGAACATGGTTGTAAAACAGCGGGGCGACATCGCTAAATCCCGTACCAGTCGCATCCAATGCAGATGTTACGGTATCTTCGTCATGTAAATCTCGTAAAGCCATCTTTTCTTCTCCATAAGTCTGATCGGGATGATCAGAATCCTAAATCCCTTCATGCAATAGTGGAGTTGCATGTACCGCACATGGCTGCGGTCTAATCGTCTCCTGGGTAGATAACGCTCACTAAAAATATGTATATCCAAAAAACACATATAAATAAAAATTATCTCTATAAGGAAATAATTAAGAAAGAACGCCAATTATTATCGTTATTATCAAATGATAAATAATAAGGTTGCAGTGACTAATTTTTATTATTGGTATTGATATGGACAGCAAGACAAACGGATGCCAGACAGCATTCATTTTTGAAAAGGAAGGAATTTTTATTCACTGCGTTAATTTTCATCATGGCACCTGTCCCTGGTTGATAAAAACCGCGCTGCGTAATGACATATTTTATTACAAACATTACCACTATCGTCACACACATTAACGGCATCCTTGCTGTTCCGAGACAAATCTAACAAATAAGAATAAAAAAATATAGCGCTAAATAGGGACTCATTACCCCCTTATTCGGGCGAAGGGTACAGAGGAATTTGTTATGGCATATCCCGCTGTTCAATCGGAAAGACGGGCAATGCTGCCAACAGCTGTGCGCCATAGCCTTTAGTCAACAGACGACGATCGTAAATGACAATCTCTCCAAAGCAGTCATGGCTACGAATAAGGCGCCCAACCTGCTGGATGAGGTTAAACGAGGCGCTGGGCAAACTTTGTACGATAAACGGGTGCCGCTTGAGGCTTTTTAACCATTCGCCTTCCGTCAGAATCACCGGGCTGTCGATGGGCGGAAACGCGATTTTATGGATATGCACCTGAGAAAGCAGTTCCCCTTTCAGGTCCAACCCTTCCGCAAAGGACTGTAAGCCAATCAACACGCTAGTCTGACCTTCCTGTACCCGCTGACGATGTAGCTCGACCAACCTGTAACGCGGTTTATCTCCCTGAACCAGCAGCATCAGACGTAAATCGGTAACCTGCGTCAGAAAGAGTTGCATAGCACGCTGGCTGGCAAACAGCATCAGCATCCCTTTATGCTTATCCTGTTTTAACTCAGCCCGGAAAAACTGTGCCATTTCAGCAATATGCTGCGCTTCTGACTCCATTAACGGTTCATAACGCATTTTGGGAATCACCAGACGTCCCTGCTCGCGATGATTGAACGGTGAATCCAGCGCGATGAAGGTGTCCCCTTCCTGCTCGCTTAGGCCAGAAAGCTCCTGAATACGCGCAAAACTGTTCAATGAACGCAGCGTTGCCGAGGTCATCACGACGTGCGACACCTTCCCCCACAGCAGCCTTTCAAGCTGATCGCAGACGCGAATTCCCGCACAGTGAAGATGAAGATGCGGCTGGTTATCGCGCATTTCCCGCGTGACCCACTTGGAAACTGGCGCGTTCGACGATTTCTCCATCGCCGCCAACCGCCACAGCTTGCTCATGGACTCAAGATAACCCTGCTGGCGACTCATTTTCAGCAGTGCCTGATAGACCCGCACCACGTCATGCTTGCCAGTTTTCTCGCTGAGATCGTTAAGCATATACTCTGCCAACGCCCGCAGCGTGTCCGTCAATTTGAACAACCGCACACAGAGTTCACGCATTTCATCCGGCATTTTGCCCATCGCAAAACGGTATTCGGTTTCCAGTCCGTCATGCGGAAGAAACAGCCCGCACATTTGCGAGAAAGACAGCACGCACTCGCGGATCTCCTCACAGTGGCTGGTTAACCGTTCGCTGTTAGCGAGTCGCGGCGGCGATTTAGGCGCAAACTGCGCCATACATTGCCCGATAAGCTGCACTAGCTGTTCCAGTTGCGCCATCATATAAGCCGGATGAATGTCGCCAGACATCTCCAACGTATCGCGGGCAACATCGGGAATG
This sequence comes from Pectobacterium actinidiae, assembly GCF_000803315.1. Taxonomy (NCBI): domain Bacteria; kingdom Pseudomonadati; phylum Pseudomonadota; class Gammaproteobacteria; order Enterobacterales; family Pectobacteriaceae; genus Pectobacterium; species Pectobacterium actinidiae. The sequence continues at coordinate 1,719,931 of NZ_JRMH01000001.1, read as the reverse complement.
TGGTGTCCTTCGTCGAGCACCAGCAGGAGATTTTTAGGGGGAGGAAGTACCGATTCGCTTTCCATCGCCGCCATCACCAACGCATGGTTGGTCACAACCACATCGGCCTGTTCAATCTCACGTCGTGCGATGAAGAATGGGCACTCACGGTAGTAATGACAGTTGTGCGCGAGGCAGTTCGCTTTGTCGGTACTCAGCTTCTGCCACAGGCTATCGTCAAGTGAATCCTGATAATGATCGCGCAGCCCATCCCAGGCATGACCTTGCAGTGCTTTCTCAAGCCGTACACAGGTGCGTTTTTCCTCCTTGCTGGCGGACATCAGTTCATCATCCAGAAAGAGCGGTAAATCCCCCTGCGCGTCGGGATCGGTTGCCAGCATCGCCAGATTACGTGGGCAAATATAACGACGACGGCCAAATGCAGCGGTAAATTTCAGTTCGGGAATAAACTTCTGCAATAGCGGCAAATCTTTGCTGTAAATCTGATCCTGCAACGCCACATTCGCGGTGCTGACCACCAGCGTTTTGTCCTCCGCACGCCCTACCGCAATACCCGGAATCAGGTAAGAAAGCGTTTTCCCGACGCCAGTTGGCGCTTCTATAGCCAGATGACGCGGGTAATCGCCCGCTAGCGTTTTCGCCACTTCGGCAATCATCTGTCGCTGGGGAACGCGGGAAATAAAATCCGGGATTTGCTCTTGCAGGGCCTTATACCATTGACCAATCTGCAATTTTATTGCGGGGGACAGCGCCATGCATACTCTATATCTGTGTAATCTGGCCGCCATTGTCCCACAGACGCCCGGCGGCGTCAGCCGATATCACGCTCGCGGCAATTCCGATCTCGACAATCTTCCGCCCAGCGATTAGTGTAAAACCCTATCTGTGCCGCGAGCGGTAAACGCTATTTTCGTAAACAATAGCTTCGGTAAATTATGTCTTCAGTCCACGCCATTAACCAATCGTACTGGTTTTCGCCACGGTTACCGCATGTTGAAAGCCGTAGCACACGCAATAGTAGCCACGCCTATAAAACACACAGCCATGCACAATTCTCGATTGGGGCGATAGAACACGGCGAAACACTTTGCCATTACCGCAACGAAACCCACCACTTACAGGTTGGCGATCTGATTTTCATCGATCCTCAACAGCCGCACAGCTGTAACCCACTTCCTGGCAGAACGCGCAGTTATCACATGCTTTATCTGGATACCGAATGGTGTCTCGATCAGATCGCGACTCACTGTGGTTATCAGGCGGATACCTTGCGTTGTAACCGCGTTATCCTGCGCGATCCCACACTGTTTATGCACTATCAGCACGTAGTAACACTGTTGTATCGGGGAGAAATAGCGTCGGCAGAAAATCATCTCAACGCGATGCTGGAGCCGATTTGGCGGCAATATTGTCAGCCTGCCGCGTCCTGTTTATCTACATCACCCCATCAGGTGTCGCAAACCACGACGCACCACGTACGCGAGCGTCTGCTGAATAATTTGCAAGAATCGCCCTCGCTGGAAACGCTGGCGAAGGAGTTGAACCTGCGACGTGAAACCATCGTGCGACAGTTTCGTCACGATACCGGCCTCACACCGATGGCATACCTAAATAATGCCCGCATTGAATATGCCAAATCGCTGCTGAAACAGGGCACAACGCTGGTTGATGCCAGCTATCAAAGCGGCTTCTGCGATCAAAGCCATTTCCACAAAACGTTTGTGCAATACACCGCCGCGACACCCGGTCAGTACGCGCGATCAATATTTGACAATAAATAGCCGAACACCTTGTCTAGACTGACCTCGATTACTTATCGAGGTCAGAAATAGCATGTTCATTAATACCCTTTTTTCCGCCGATTCTCTCTTTCCGCCCCACTTTCCTGCTCTGGCGCTGGCGCATTTTGTGGCGCTACTGAGCCCGGGTCCAGACTTCTTCCTGCTGACGGCCTACGCCATTCGCTACCGACTGCGCGGCAGTGCGGGAATTTGTCTGGGCATCGCGCTGGGCAACGGCATTTACATTCTTCTGGCTGCGTTCGGCTGGGCAGGCATCCAACATTCACCCACGCTTTTTACCCTCATCGAATTAGCCGGGGCGGGGTATCTGCTCTGGGTTGGCTACCAGTTAGTGAAAAGTCGTTCTGTGCTATCGCTACAGGCGGAACAGCCGTCAGATCGTTGTCCGACGCTACGCAAGCAGATCCTACTGGGACTCGGTTCAGCGCTGTTAAACCCCAAAAATATGCTGTTCTACATCAGCCTGATGACCAGTATTCTTGGGCAACACGTCACGCCTACGCAGCAATTCGTCAGCGGTAGCTGGATGTTTTCTGTGGTTCTGGTGTGGGATCTCTTGATAGCCGTGCTGATTGCTCGCCCGCTGATACAACAGCGTTTAACGCGCTGGTTGAACCCGATTGAGCGCGGAGCTGGTGTCATTCTGATGTTTTTTGGCCTGCTGCTTTTATTTCGGTAATGCGGTGTATTTAAAAAACGGGGAGCGTTTCGGCCTTGTTTCACAGGCTGAAGGCATTATAATTCGGAGCAGTTAACAAAAGGATAACCTGATGACTCTTCAAAAAATCGGCATTATCGGTCTTTTTGCCCTACTCGCCTTAGGCGGTATGTCTGGCATGATGCTGGTGGGCTACATTATTATCGAGCACGCGGGCTGAGGCTTTCGTACCACTAACCCGATTACGCGACTCGCCCCATCACGCAAATTGTGCCGCACGAAAACGCGGCAATTCGCGCGGCTCTTCAGACTAATACGATTGCTCAGACTGAAACGTCTGCCAGTAATCAGGAATACGTGCGAAGGTCAGTTGGAACCAGGCGGTAAACTGTTCGGGCGTCATCACCATCCGCTGTGCAATGTCGTCTATCGACTGGTATTCATAGCTCGACACTTCATCGGGATTCATCTGCGGAACGTCGTCCGTCACGCCAAAATACACATGTCCCAGTTCATGCTCAATCAGCCCGTTATCCAGCGGTAAACGATAGGTCAGGGTAAACATCGGCGTCAGCGCACAGCGCAATCCCATCTCTTCATACAAACGGCGATGTGCCGCCTGCAACGTGTCTTCACCGGGTGCTGGATGGCTACAGCAGGTATTGCTCCATAGACCGCCACTGTGATACTTCCCCTCCGCACGCTGCTGTAATAACAACTGCTGGCGAGAGTTAAAGATATAGACGGTAATCGCACGATGTAATACACCTTTTACATGCGCTTCCTGCTTCTCCATTACGCCCGTTGGCCTGTCATTTTCATCAACCAGCACGACTTCAGTCAACGGCATACCTTTCTCCTGCAATACCTGATTCTCCGGCCATATCTGTATTACGATCATCGTCATTCATCTCGCCGCCGGAGTTTTTGGCGGCGAGACGAACATCATTATAGCAGGGTGAAGCTGTCGCTCTTCACGCGCTGTGAATCCAACCCAATCATCACATCGAATTTGCCAGGTTCCACCACCTGCTGCATACGAGCATTGTAGAACTTCAGAGCGTCCTGATCGAGCGTGAAGGTGACAGTACGGGATTCTCCCGGCTGTAACATCACTTTCTCAAAGCCACGCAGCTCTTTCAGTGGGCGGCTGATAGAAGCCACCACATCATGCACATACAGTTGAACTACCGTTTCCCCTGCACGACTGCCGGTGTTTTTCACCGTCACGCTGGCGTTGATCGTTCCATTACGCTTCATCGTCTGGCTGGATAAACGCACATCTGACACGCTGAAAGTGGTGTAGCTCAGGCCGTAACCGAACGGATAGAGCGGCCCATTAGCCTCGTCGTAATAGTGAGACGTATACTTGCCTGGATTCTCCGGCGTGTAAGGACGGCCTGACGGCAGGTGATTGTAATAAATCGGGATCTGGCCGACGGAACGTGGGAAGGACATCGGCAGCTTGCCAGATGGGTTATAGTCGCCAAACAACACATCAGCGATCGCGTTGCCGCCTTCCGTACCGCTGAACCAGGTTTCCAGTATCGCATCGGCCTGCTGATCTTCACGCACCAACGCCAGAGGACGTCCGTTCATTAGCACCAGAACCAGTGGTTTACCCGTAGCTTTCAGCGCCGCAATCAGATCGCGCTGACCCTGCGGCAGGTCGATGTTCGAACGGCTGGACGCTTCATGTGCCATCCCGGCTGCTTCACCAACAACGGCGACGACGACATCGGCCTTCTTAGCTGCTGCGACCGCTTCATCAATCATCACCTGTGGCGGACGCTTATCCACCTGAACCGCATCTTCATACTGATTGAGGAAATCGATAATCCCTTTGTGATTACTGACGTTGGCACCTTTAGCATAGAGAATGGTGGCTTTATCGCCGACGGCATTCTTCAAGCCCTGATAGACGGTAATCGTCTGTTTCGTGACGCCAGCGGCAGACCAGCTTCCCATTGTATCGCGCTGGCTGTCGGCCAATGGTCCCACCACGGCAATGGTGCCTTCTTTCTTCAGCGGCAGCGTTTGCAGACGGTTTTTCAACAGCACCAGACTTTTACGCGCCACATCACGCGCATCCAGACGGTGTAAGCGACTTTCCGCATTAGTATCTACCGGATCGGAACCGACTGGCCCCAAGTGACGATAAGGATCTTCAAACAGCCCCATATCATATTTCACGTTCAGCACCTGACGGCAGGCATCGTCGATCTCCTGCACGCTCACCGCCCCGCTTTTCACCAGTTCAGGCAGATAGCGCACGAAATACTCGTCGCTCATGCTCATGCCAATACCGGACTTCACCGCCAGACGCGATGCATCACGCGGATCGCTGGCAACGCCGTGCTTAATCAGCTCTTTAATCGCACCGTGATCGGTGATGGTGATGCCTTTGAAATTCCACTGATCGCGCAGAACCTCTTTCAGCAGCCAGCTATTTGAGGTGGCTGGCGTACCGTTGATTGAGTTCAATGCGACCATCACGCCGCTGCTGCCTGCGTCAATCGCCGCTTTGTAAGGCGGCATATAGTCCTGGAACATACGCTGAGGGCTCATGTCCACGGTGTTATAGTCGCGTCCGCCTTCCACCGCACCGTAGAGTGCGTAGTGTTTTACGCTGGTCATCAGCGAGTGGCGCGCAGTGACGTCATCACCCTGAAACGATTTGACGACTACACCAGCAATTTTGCTGGTCAGCCAGGTGTCTTCACCGAAGCCTTCCGACACGCGACCCCAGCGCGGATCGCGGGTGATATCCACCATCGGCGCCCAGGTCATGTTCAGACCGTCTTCTGTCGCCTCGTAGGCCGCTACGCGTGCGCTTTTCGCAATCGCGTCCATATCCCAGCTAGAGGCCAGCCCCAGTGCGATAGGAAAAATAGTGCGCTGCCCGTGTACCACATCGTAGGCAAAAAACAGGGGAATCTTCAGGCGGCTGAGCTGCATGACCTGATCCTGCATCGCTCGAATGTCTGGGCGGGTTACCGTATTAAAAATCGCGCCAACCTGGCCGTTTCTGATCATTTCCCGAATGGCTTCTTTCGGATTATCCGTCCCGACGCTGATTAATCGGAGCTGACCGATCTTCTCTTCCAGCGTCATTTTCTTCAGCAGATCCGTGACGAACGCATCGCGTTGCTGATGTGAAGGCGATATTGATGCCGGCGCAGACGTCAACTCCTGCGCAAACGCCGGATTACAAGCAAGTCCAATTGCTATAGTCAGTGAAGTAAGCCATTTCATTCGTTATAAAGACCCAGTCAATCCAGGCGTCAGAGCGTTAGAACAGCATGCTGAAGCACAAGACAGGTTGAAGATTCCGACGGTCACATCCCTTCTCTGACAAGGCGTAAAACACCTTCTCCTGCCTTAAGCAAATAAGGCTTCCCGATAATGGTTGCCGCACCGACGCACTCAAATGCACAGCGCGTAATATAGTGCATTTATTGAGGTTTCATTTAATAAAAACTGCAAGAATTATGCTAGACAATGCGCAAAACTGACATTCAACCTGGGCGGTGACAGGGAAATAAGCGAACAGCGTGAAAGCACATGCGGCGGACAACTGCCGACGCATGCGCATCAGGGAGAATTAGCGTCGAGGTGATTGTGCGCGTAAAGCCCGGTCGAGCGCCCCAACCAGCCAGTCGATATCATGTTCCTGAAAGGCCAAAGGTGGGCGTAACTTCAGTACATTTCCATGCGGACCCGCAACCGACGTGAGCACCCGTTCAGCGCGAAGATGTTCAACAACATCCAGTGCCAGCGCTTTATCCGGCGTTTTTGTTTCTCGATCGCTGACCAGCTCAAAGCCGATAAACAACCCCGCGCCGCGGACATCGCCAACACACGCATGACGATCGGACAACAGCGCCAATTCCCGCTGCAATTTATCCCCGACAGTACGGCTATGCTCTTGCAAACCTTCCTCGCGAATAACGCGTAACACCGCCTGCGCTGCCGCGATCGACACCGGATTTCCACCAAAGGTATTAAAATAAGGAATCTCGTCGCTGAATGCCGCCAATACGTCCGCTTTTGCCAACAGTGCCGACACCGGTATGCCGTTACCCATTGGTTTACCCAACGTGACAACATCAGGCACGATGCCATGCCGTCCAAATCCCCAGAAATGCTCGCCTGTGCGGGCAAAACCAGGCTGAACCTCATCCGCGATGAAAATCCCACCATTGGCATGAACCACGTCAATCGCCGCTTTCAGGTAGCCAGCTGGCCCAGGCAACACGCCATCTGAGGAAAAAATGGAATCAGCCATAAAACCGGCGAATTTAATGCCGTTCGCCGCCATATCATCAATTTGCAGTTGTATCTGCTGTGCAAACCACGCGCCTAGATCGGGCGCGTTGACCCGATAGCGGTCGGGCGCGGGTACAAGACGCGTTGTCGCCGCCAGAGGCTGCCCGCTTCCGAGCGCGGGTGAGGCGCCAGACGTCAGTTCGCTCGTCCCGTGATAGGCTTCACGGCTCACAATAATGCCTGTCCCACCGCTGTAGGCTCGAGCCACCCGGATCGCCAGATCGTTAGCCTCCGACCCGGTACACATATACATCGCTTTGTTGATGGCAGAAGGCACCGTGCTAAGAATATCCGCAGAGTAATCCAGAATACGTTCATGTAAATAGCGGGTATGCGTGTTGAGCAGACGCATTTGTTCGTTAACGGCCTCGATGACCGCAGGGTGACAATGCCCAATACTGGCAACATTATTGTAGACATCCAGATACTTATGTCCGCTGGCATCCCACAAGTATTGCCCCTCCCCCCGAACCAGATGTACCGGATTACGGTAGAACAAACGATAGGAGTCCCCTAACACCTGGGCGCGTTTGTTGGTTAGTTTACGCGTGTCTTCATCCAGCGTCTCCGCATGTTCAGCGCGAAAGCTATTGGTATCCATGATGGTTGAGCGTGTCGCCATAATGACTCCTGATATACAAGGTTGTGGCCCGACGGCGTATCACCTGAATAAAACGCATCGGTATGTTCAGATAACGTCCACACTACACCAAAAGCAATAAAATACACAAATACAAAAAAATGCACTTTCTTGATGCACAAAAACACCAAAAAAGTGCAATAAACCTGTCACAAAAACACATTAACGACCTCAACGCAGATACCCCCTGATGGGTGACTGCGAATAAAACCCAATAAGCATTTAAGAAATAAAACAATTTAAATGACACTCGCTGTCAGATCAGAAAATGGCACGATTAGTGCTAAAACCTCAGACCACTCGCAATAAACACAAAAATACACAGAACAGGTAACCAACTGATTCGAAGCGAGGGGAAAACCGATGCCAACCTTTTCTAAAACCGTAGGGGAACGTTTATGAACCGATTTTCATTGCGCCGTATCAGTCTGATCGCTGCGCTTACCGGTGCCACACTGGTTAACGCAGTGGCACACGCTGGTACCATCACGGTCTACACCTCGTTGGAAGAAGATGAGATTAAAGATTACGTCGCGCAGGCCAAGAAAGATTTGCCCGATGTGACCATTAACGTGCTGCGCTTGTCCACTGGCGATCTCGGCCCGCGCATTTTGGCCGAATCCAAAAATCCGCAACATGACGTTATTTGGGGCTGGGCAGTCACCAGCGTGATGGATCCGCGTCTGTCTGCATTATTGGAACCCTACGATGCCAAAGGCAGTGACAACCTCGCTGCGACCTATCGCTCCCCCGATCACAAGTGGTTTGCGGCAACGGGCTATATGGCCGCCTTTTGTGTCAATACCGAAGCGCTCAAGGCCAAGAATCTTCCTGTCCCCGCGTCCTGGCAGGATCTGACCAATCCTGTCTATAAGGGCGAAATTGTGATGCCAAACCCGGTGTCATCCGGCACCGGCTATCTGCAAATCGCCGCACTGCTGCAAGCGAAAGGGGAACAAAACGGCTGGGCCTTTCTGAAATCGCTGGATGGCAACATCGCCCAATACACCAAGTCAGGCTCGCGTCCGTGTAAAGCCGCACGTACAGGTGAATATGCTATTGGCGTATCGCTGGCCTTCGCCGCCATGCAATCCATTGAAGAAGGCTACCCCGTCAAGATGGTGATCCCAAACGATGGTGCAGGCTATGAACTGGAAGCCTCCGCCCTGATGGCCTCGGCAAAGAACAAACCGGATGCTAAACGCTTCCTTGACTGGACGCTTTCTAGCAATGCTGCCGCGCTATACACCAAATACAAAGAGATCGTGACAATACCTGGCGTTGAGCAGTCTAAAGCCGCGCAAATGGCCGGTCTGCCCGCCGATCTCACCCACGTACTCTACCCTGTGGATTTCACCAAAAGCGCCAATGATCGTGATGCCACACTGGCAACCTGGCAAAAATCCATCGGCCGATAGTGGTCTGTATTCGCTCCAGAAACTGCCGCGTCGCACACTTCCGCCTGCGCGGCAGACGTAATTAAGAGGTCGCATTCATGGCACTGGTTATTCAAAATCTTTATAAAAGCTTTGAGGGTTATGTCGCTCTCGACCGTATCAATTTGTCGATCGAAAATGCCGAATTTGTCTGCCTCCTTGGGCCAAGCGGCTGTGGCAAAACAACATTGCTGCGCATCATTGCCGGATTGCTAAGCTGCGATGGGGGGAAAATCACGCTGGACGACCGCGATCTGGTTAACGTGCCGGCGAAAGAACGGGGCTTTGGCATCGTATTTCAGTCCTACTCACTCTTTCCCCACATGACGATTGCACAAAATATTGGTTATGGCCTAAAAATCCGCCAGACCCCGGCAGAGGAAATCGCCGCTCGCGTGAGTGACTTGCTGGATACCGTGCGCCTGAGTGGATTTGGCGATCGTTACCCTAATCAACTGTCTGGAGGGCAACAGCAGCGCGTGGCGATTGCGCGCGCGCTGGCCGTCAACCCTTCCTTGCTCTTGCTGGACGAACCCCTTTCAGCACTGGATGCGCGCGTACGTGCCGGACTGCGTCAAGAACTGCGCGACGTGCAACAACGGCTGGGCATTCCCACGCTGATGGTCACCCACGATCAGGAAGAAGCGATGAGCATGGCGGACAAGATCATTTGTATGCACGGTGGTCGGATTGTGCAGGAAGGAACACCGTACGAGCTTTATACCAGCCCACGTACGCGTTTCGTTGCCGAATTCATGGGACACAGTAATTTATTATCGCGCGATGTCGTCAACGCCTGTATGCCGGAACTGCTCGCGGTAGCACAGGATCCTACGCTACCGGAAGACGCCGAATTATTTATCCGACCGGAACGGATCGCCCTCCATAAAGCAGAAGGCGCAGAAGGCCGGGTCATCAATACCAGCTTCCTCGGCAGCATTCAGCGCGTGCAGGTGATGTGGAAGTCGCAACCACTATTAGTCGAGACCAGCAGCGCCGTCAACTGGTCCCCTGGTGACGCTATTCATCTCTCTATTCGCGCAGAAGACTGTGCCTGGGTGCAAGCATGAATCAATCCATTCTCCCGCCACAAACGGCCAGCGATCGTTGGCTTTCACGCCTGTGCCTGTGGATCCCGCTGCTGGCACTGCTGATGTTTTTCGGTATACCGATGCTAAGCATCGTCTGGCATAGCCTTCTCGACGACAGAAATGGCACCGTGGGATTAGCAAACTATCTGGCGCTGATGGACTCGCCAGGCATCTGGCGTGCGACAGCAAACAGCCTGCTGCTCGGTATTGTTACAACGCTGGTTACCCTGCTGTTGGGATTCATTGTCGCCTACGGGCTGGAGTGTACAGCGATGCCCGCGAAGCGTTTTATCGCTTTTGCGAGCGCGCTTCCTATTCTTGCGCCTTCGCTGGTGTTGGGACTGGGATTGATTTTTCTGCTGGGCAGAAATGGCATTATTGGCAACCTTCTCGGTATGCGATTGGATATTTATGGCTTTTGGGGGCTATTGATCGCCAACGTTCTGTACGCGCTGCCACAGGCAATTTTGATCATCCGCACCACGCTACGCCATAGCGATACCCGCCAGTATGAGGCGGCTAACGTTCTGGGCGCATCCGACTGGCGACAGTTTCTGGACATCACCCTCCCCGGACTACGATACGGCCTGCTGAGCGCCGCGTTTGTCATCTTTACCATCACGATCACGGATTTCGGCAACGCGATTGTCATCGGCGGCAACTTTTCGGTACTGGCGACGGAGATCTACAGTCAGGTCAGCGGCCAGATGAAATTCGGCATGGGAGCCGTCGTCGGGATTTTACTCTTGCTGCCCGCAGCCGCTTCTATCTGGATAGAACGCGCGACCGCCAGACGACAAAAAGCGATAGGAACACAAGCGGCCATTCCGCATGTTCCACAGCCGCTGCGCATCCGCGATATGTCGTTCTATCTGGCAGCCATGACAATCGCCCTCACAATTGTCGCCGTGATTGGCACCGTCATTATCGCCAGCATGATACGCCTCTGGCCGTATCGTCTGGATTTGACACTCAAACATTACGACATCGATCTCGCAGGTGGCTACACGCCGCTTTGGACATCGGTCTGGATTTCTGCACTGGCGGCAGTGGTTGGCACCGCACTGCTCTTCCTGCTCACCTTCGGTATTCACCGCCAGCCGGGAAAAGTTGCCAACGCCGCCGTGCTGCTCAGCGCCCTGCCTGTTGCCGTTCCTGGTCTGGTATTGGGATTATCTTACGTGTTTACGTTCAATACGGCCGATCTACCCTGGGGTATGCTCTACGGATCTGCACTGCTGGTGGCACTCTGCAATTATTACCACTATCACACACAAGGCTATACCACGATGATGATGGGCATACGCAACGTTCCGCACGCGATGGAAGATGCCACCACCGTATTAGGCGGCGGTGTCGTCCGTATTCTACGTGATGTTTATCTGCCAGCCATGCGCGTCACGCTGATTTCGGTCGCCATGTTTTTATTCATGCGCTCAATGGTTACACTGTCAGCGGTGATTTTTTTGGTCACACCGTCGTTGCCTTTAGGTGCCGTCAGCGTTATGCGTCTGGATGAAGCAGGCTTCACGTCACAGGCTGCCGCCTTTTCGACCTGTATCATGGGCATTGTGGCGATGACTGCACTCCTTCTGCATCTTGTGACAGTGAAACGGCAATCAGTTTAGCCAGCGTCAGAACCCCAAAAAATGGACAGCTATGTTAGAAGAAACGCGCTTACATCGTATACAGGCCCTGCTCTCGACATTAAACCGGGTGAGCACCGAGAAAATCATTCAACATCTCGGTGTGTCACGGGAAACGGTACGGCGCGATATCCTGAAGTTGGAAGCCGCAGGCGCGTTGCGACGCGTCCACGGTGGGATTGTGGCAACCACGCAGGAACCAGAACTGCCGTTGTCCATTCGCAATACCGTGCGAGAAAAAGAGAAGCAGGCCATTGCCCGTGCCGCGGTGCAGCAGTTAAAAGCCGGGCAAACGCTGTTTATTGACTCGGGGAGCACCACCTCTCTGCTCGCCGACGAGTTGCTCTCCATGCCGGGGATGACGGTCATTACCAATAGTCTGACCGTGGCACAGAAACTCACCGCGACAGAATCGGTCGCCCAACATAGCGTGATATTACTCGGCGGATACATGGGTGCGTCAGCACAGGCAACCAGCGGCGATATCACGGTCAATGAACTACAGCGCTATCGTGCTGACGTGGCACTCCTTTCTCCGGTCGGTGTGGATGCGGCCTCCGGTGCCAGCAGTTTTGCGCATCATGAAGCCGCCATCGCCAGAGCCATGGTGCAACATGCCCGAACGCGAATTATTCTCGCAGACCATAGCAAGGTCGGCGTCACCAGTCGGGTTGTCTACGCCACCATACCGGAAATCGACATCGTCGTGACCGATCTTTCCAGTGCAGATAAACCGGAGCTGTCATTACTACAGACGCATTGCCAACAGGTCATTATCGTCTGACGACAGGCGATGAACGGTTCCTACCGCCGTTCATCGCCCACAGCCTTTCCAGACCGGCAAACACCGCGTGCTGACAGCGAGATGAGAGATGATTTCTGTCAACTTTCGTGCTAATGCTAACGCTTCGTTAACACAAGGAGCATCAGACATGTATCAGTTGTACATCGCCAATAAAAACTATTCGTCCTGGTCACTGCGTCCGTGGGTGCTGTTGAAAACACTGTCGATTCCTTTCGAAGAGAAGCAGGTTGCCTTTGCGCCGGGTATGGCACAGCCAGCATTTAAGGCCTTTTCGCCGACGGCAAAAGTCCCCTGTCTGATCGACGGCGAGATCACGGTATGGGATTCCTTGGCGATTACCGAATATCTGGCTGAGCAACACCCTGGCGTCTGGCCTGCCGATGCCAAACCCCGAGCCTGGGCACGCTGTGCCGCAGCCGAGATGCATTCTGGCTATACCGCACTGCGTAACATCTGCGCCATGAGCTGCGGGGTGCGCGTCAAAATGAGCGATATCCCCCCAGCGCTCAGCAGCGACATTAACCGCATTGGCGAACTATGGCAGGAAGGATTGACACGTTTTGGCGGGCCGTTTCTGGCAGGGAAACAGTTTTCGGCGGTAGATGCCTTCTTTGCGCCGGTTGTCTTCCGTATCCACACCTACCAGCTTCCCGTTTCACCGGAAGCCGCCGCCTATTGCGATCATCTGTTAGCGCAGCCCGCCATGCAGCGTTGGCTAGAGGATGCCTTAGCGGAAACCTGGCGTGAAGACGAGCATGAAGAAGAAGTGAAAAAAGCGGGTGAAGTGATTGAAGATTTACGCGCTTGCGCGTGATAGGGATGCAGGCGGTGGCACGTTTGACCACCGTCAAAACATCCCCTTCCCAAACATCAGGAAGGGGGGATTGATTATTCCGTTTCGATACTCGCTATGCTCTGCGGTTGACGAGAAGCCAGCGATTTTTGTTTCTTATAGCTCAACGCGGCAGCAGGCACCTCGCTGACCTTACCGGTTTCCATCCACTTACGCAGGCGGTTAGCATCCGCAAAGTGCGTATATTTACCGAAGGCATCCAACACCACCAGCGCAACAGGTCGCTGATTAATGACCGTACGCATCACCAGACAGTGTCCCGCCTGATTCGTGAAGCCCGTTTTAGTCAGTTGAATGCTCCAGTCCGCTTTATAGACCAGGTGGTTCGTATTTCTGAACGGTTGGCTGTACGCCGGATGAGAGAACGTCGCCGTTTTCTCCTGTGTGGTACTGAGCTGACCCAGCAGCGGATATTGTTTGCTGGCAATCAAAAGCTTGGTAAGGTCGCGGGCGGTCGAGACATTATTGATGGACAACCCGGTCGGCTCCACATAACGCGTGTGGGCCATACCCAACGCGCGCGCTTTCGCATTCATCGCGCGGATAAAGGCCTGATAGCCGCCTGGGTAGTGGTGTGCCAGGCTAGCCGCCGCACGGTTCTCGGATGACATCAGCGCCAGTAGCAGCATGTCGCGGCGGCTGATCTCACTGTTCAGACGAACGCGCGAGTAGACCCCTTTCATTTCTTTCGTCTGGCTGATATCGACAGAGATGATTTCATCCAGCGGCTGATTGGCATCCAGCACCACCAGCGCCGTCATCAGTTTTGTCACCGAAGCAATCGGCACCACCACATCAGGATTACTGGAATACAGGATGTGGTTATCACGTAAATCCACCACCATCGCGCTACCGGAAGCAATTTCCTGATGCGCAGTGCCAGCGGAATACGTTGGCGCTTTCGCCACAGCCTGAGGCAACATCACAGCATGGGTTGACAGCAACAACAGGCCAAAAAGAGAAAGCTTAAAATTTTTAGTCATTCTTCAATAACTTAAACAGTATTCTGTTAAATGAAAGGGATGGGCACCGGCATTATAATTTACCGCCCTTTCCCACGCACTCATGCAGCAGAAAAAGCTTTGTGACAAATTTTGACAAACGATTATAGTAACCTACTGTTTTCTATCGTATTGCGCCAGAGACGGTCTTATTTTGCGCATGTGGTTAAGCAAATACAGGCTGATGCCGCTGAATATCCCCGCAGTAATCCCACTTGCCGCACCGGACAGCAGGCAAAATACGGGATCATGCGCCAGTGCCGGAAACCGAGCCAACTGGACGGAAAAGTAGAAACGAGAACAAAACGTCGACAGCATCAAGATCAGCGGCCACCACGAACCAGTGCGTTGAAAACAGCGCAATTCCGGCAGATAGGTTCCTGACCTCTTCCCCCACGCCCATCCGATGCCCAGCCCAATGAGCAACGCCAGCAGAAATCCTCCCGCCGCCGCAAGCGGGAGCATCAGCGTATGAAAAATCGCGCTGATACCCCACACGATGAAAACCATCGGCACAACTAGCATGCGTACCAGCGATTGCTGTCGCGGCTGGCTGGCTTTTACGCCAGCATAAATCAGGTAACCCAACACGATCCACACCCAATAAGGCGTGTGACGCAGAATAATCAGCAGGTTTTCCACGGCTGTACTATTTCCTTGATCAATGTGGCCTTCATCAACGGTGATAGCCAACAACCGGTGCGACTACGGGGTGATTTTGGCCTGTTCCAACGCCTGTTTCACCGCGTTAATCACCCCCTGACTCGATAACGTTGCGCCCGTTACCGCATCCACCTTGTTGATATCCTGCTTCTCAATAAGATCCGGCACGATTTGATCCGTCGCACTCAGCATCATCGCTTCGGTATCGCCATGCTTCAGCACTTCAGCATTGGCGATCTTCCCGTCTTTAATGCTAACCGTGACCTCAACCTCTGCGGCCTTACCCTGCGCTTTACCGATGTAGGTGCCGTCTTTATAGTGCGCCACATCGCTGCCATGAACGGACAGAGAAAAAGCCATCACTAACGTGACCATCACCGCCGAAATAGATTTTTTCATTATTTCCCCGTGTGTAAATAGAATAATAAAAACAACAATTCAATAACCAAAAAAGAACAATTAATTAAAACCTAATAATTGATAATAAGATTTCGTCTCAATATGATCCAATGACAATTGAAGCCGTAGCGCACATTCTATACACCGATCTCTGAGTGCTTTCAACTGAGTTTCATCATCGGTCATCACTGATATTTCCACGAAATAACCAAGGGATTCAATATAATCGAGCGTAATATGGAAGGAATTTAAAAAGTAGATGCTGCGGATTTTATGAATTTCAAAAAGGGGCTTATACCCTAACGTTTGTAGCATGCTGTCGGTTTTTTCAAAGGCTTCGACGTTAACCGCTTCGCAGCGATCGGCTCCCGGCCCTTTAACAATCCAGAGTTTTATCCCCGATGGTTCCATGCGGCGTACCAGCATTTTGATATGCTGCTGTTGCAGGCGATTCTCTGCATCATCGTAATAAACATCATGTTCTTTATTTTCAAAGACGAAAGCCTCGGGATGAAGGCTAAAAAGCGTATTCCTGAAAACAGCTATATCGTCGATGCGAAATTTAAGCTCTACTTCATATTTCCCTGTGAAATGTTCAACCATGTTCTTTCCCCTCACTAGATTCCCTGAAATAAAATTGACTCTCCACCATATCGAGCAGCGTTTTATTACGCTGTCATACGGAAATTCAAGATAATAATGATTCAGTCATCCGCAAAATAGATCATACAGGTAACATAATATGGCCCAATGGCCGTCCTTTATCCTCCTTGATTAACACCCTACGTCCTGTCACATCCGGTCACCGCGAGCATATTACGGCGTGATTGCTTTACGATATCAGCTGTCCCCTGCACAGCTTTTTGGCAATAAATGCCATTAGCGACGTCCCATTAAAAAAATGCGGTCAGAACCCTTGCTGGACGCTGACCGCCGTTAATAGTAGCTCAGAAGGGGAAAACCGCTAGTTCTTCACGCAGTAACCCCAGGTAATAGCAAAATCAGTGCAGAATCGAAGCCGTGATGGTGCATAAATTCACGCAAAATCAGCAATCGGGCGGAGAAAGCGTTCTCTAGCGGAATCGCTTCCCATGTCGCCGGACTCCCCAGCATGACGCGCTCCAGACGTTTAAAGGTTCGCTCCATGTCATCCTGCGGCAACCGCCAGCCTGCGTCCTCTTCTTCTACTCCCGAAATCTGTGCGATCGTGACCAACGCGGGGTCGAAAGAAAACAGAACAGAATCCGCAGGGATGTCGTGGCGAATACGCGTCACTTCATCCTCTACCGCCATGATTGCCAGCTCCATTTCGTCCGGCGTTGGGGGAAGATGCTTGAAAAACGCCGCTGCCGTTTTGTCAAAACCGATGGCTAATTGCAGGGTTGCCGACGGTTGTGATGCCGTCCCACAGACGACGGTCGTCTGCCGTTCGCCAATGCACAGTACCGTTACCGGTACATCCGGCGCAACGCGCTGTCTGGCAAGCGAGTACGCCTGTTGCAGATTCACCTCATTTTCCATCACGGCCCCTTTATTTAGTGCTGGCTCTCGTGTTGGCAGCAGCGTGCAATACCAGCGATATCCGCAGGCGTGGTTCGGCAACAGCCGCCAATCAGGCGTGCGCCTGCGTCCTGCCACTCGGGCAAATACGCGGTCAACGAGCAGACGTCATTGTGAGCGCTGCTCCAGGTTTTCGTTACCGCATCATACTGCTCGCCGGAATTGGGATAAACCACCAACGGCAAATCTGTCAGCGAGGACAGATGCGTCAGCGCAGGCGTGACATTTTCCAGCGCGATGCAGTTGATCCCCACAGCGACCACCTGCGAACAGGCGTTGACCCGCGCCAGCACCGTGCGCAATGGCGTGCCGTCGCTGAGATGCTCGCTATCACGCAGCGTAAAGGAGAACCAGGCCTGCGCCTGAGGGAACTCGGCCAGTAGCGCAATCAGCGCCTCTATCTCGGCAAAAGACGGCAGCGTCTCACAGGCCAGTAGATCGGCTCCCGCCTCATGCAGCGCGGCAATACGAGGACGATGAAACGCCATCATCTCAGCCTGCGGCAGTTGATAATCACCGCGATACTCCGAACCATCCGCCAGATAGGCACCGTACGGCCCCACCGACCCCGCGACCAGCAGCGTGCCAGCCTGCGGATTATCGCGCCGGTAATCCTCCCGCGCCTGCGCAGCCAGTTGTACGCTCTTGGCAATCAGCGCCAGTGATTCCACTTCGCTATACCCGCGCGCCGCAAACCCTTGCGGCGTCGCCTGATAGCTGGCCGTAATCGCACACTGCGCCCCGGCGTTGAAATAGTCGAGATGAACCTGATAAATCAGCGCCGGATTTTCAACCAGCACTTTCGCCGACCACAGCGGATCCGTTAAGTCACAGCCGCGCGTTTCCAGTTCGGTTGCCAACGCACCGTCCAGCACAATCGTTGAGGCCGTCGCCAGCATTTCGGTAACCGTATTTTTACGCAATGTCTTCTACTCCCGTTAATCGACGTTTCTTCATTGACTGCGTGAAATAATAAGCACCGTAGCACAGCGCGACAAACGGAATTCCACACCACAGCGCAATTCGCTGGCTTGGGTCAAACGCCAGCCCGACGCAGGCCAGCAGGCACAGCAAGAAGCCAAGAATTGGCGTGATCGGGAACCAAGGGGCACGATATTGCAGCTCGGAAAGCGGTTTTCCCGCGCGGACATGGTGACGGCGGAACATATAGTGCGATGCGCAGATGCTCAGCCACACCGCCACGACAGCAAAGCCGGAAATTGCGGACAGCGCCACGTAAACGGTATCCGGTGCAACCACGCTGGAGAACAGCGCCAACAGCCCGCCCAGCATACTGATAGAAATGGCAAAGAGCGGAATGCCACGACGCGTCAGGCGAGAAAAACGGCGCGGTAGTGTGCCTTCGTTAGACAACGACCACAGCATACGCCCCGAGGCATACAGCCCTGAGTTAGCCGCCGACAGGATCGCCGTCAAAATCACGAAATTAAAAATGTCGGCAGCGTAAGGAATACCAATCTTTTCAAACACCAGTACAAACGGGCTTTTGGCAATACCCGCTTCTTCCATCGGGATGATCGCCGCCAGTACAAGCACCGTCCCCAGAAAGAAGATCACCAGCCGCGCGACGGTAGTACGAATCGCCATTGGCACCACCTTCTGCGGATTCTCGGTTTCGCCAGCCGCGATGCCGATTAGCTCCGTACCGGAGAAGGCGAAGTTCACCGCCACCATCGTCATCAGAATCGGCAGGCCGCCGTGTGGAAACCAGCCAGACGCAGTCATGTTCTGGAAGAACGGCGCAGGTGAACCGTCCTGCATCGGAATAAAGCCAAACATCGCGCCAGCACCGAGCACAATAAAGGCAAGAATCGTGACGACTTTAACAATAGAGAACCAGAACTCCCCTTCGGCAAAGAAGCGGGATGACACAATATTCAGCAGATAGATCAGCACACAAAACAGCAAACACCAGGTCCAGACCGGCACCTGCGGGAACCAATACTGCATGCAAAAACCGGCAGCGGTCAGGCTAGAGCCCAACGCAACCGTCCACGTCAGCCAATATAGCCACGCTACGGTATAGCCCGTTGCCGGACTGAGATAGCGGGAAGCATACACATGGAACGCGCCAGTTTCCGGCATGGCAACGGACAGCTCGCCCAGACTCAACATCACCAGATACACCACCAGCGCGCCGATCAGATACGCCAAGAGCGTTCCGGCCGCACCCGTCGTCGAAATAATGTAGCCCGTATTGAAAAACAGGCCGGTACCGATGACCCCACCGAGAGAAAGCATCACCAAGTGGCGAGCTTTCATGGTGCGCTTAAACTGCCCTTCCGTGCCTGATGCGTGTTGTTCCATGATGACCTTTCATTATAGACGTCTAAACTTCCAGATAGATGGTGTGTTATACCGTCAACCGATTCGTAAAGTAAAGGACAGGCTGGAGGGAAAGCGGTGAGATGCGTTAAATCTGAACAGCGTGATGAAAACACGAGAGTGGAAAAGAGAAGTGAAGAAACGGTGAACCTTTATGGCTCACCAATCACACGTGCGATGTCCGCCGAGGTCTTCAACGTGCGGATCTCGCTGAATAATTCAGTGGCATCGTCGTATTCTTTACGCAAATAGCCGAGCCACTGTTTGATGCGTGCGACGTGATACATCCCCGTGTCGCCCTGCTTTTCCAGCCGCACATATTTTTGTAGCAGCAGCATGACTTCCGGCCACGGCATACGCGGTTCGTTATACTTAATCACGCGGCTAAGATTCGGCACGTTCAGCGCGCCCCGCCCTATCATCACCGAGTCACAGCCCGTTGTCGCCATACAGTCCTGTGCGCTTTGCCAGTCCCAGATTTCGCCATTGGCGATCACCGGAATCCGCAGACGCTGGCGGATTTCTCCTATCGCCTGCCAGTTGATGCATTCCGCCTTGTAACCGTCTTCCTTCGTGCGGCCATGCACGGCCAGTTCGCTTGCGCCCGCCTGCTGCACCGCGTCGGCTATTTCAAACTGGCGAGCGCCAGAATCCCAGCCCAGCCGGATTTTCACCGTGACCGGCAAATGCGCAGGCACCGCCTCACGCATCGCTTTTGCGCCTTGATAAATCAGCTCAGGATCTTTTAACAGCGTTGCCCCGCCCCCGCTCCCGTTCACCAGTTTAGACGGGCAACCACAGTTGAGATCGACACCATACGAGCCCAGCTCGACCGCCCGCGCCGCATTTTCCGCCAGCCACTGTGGATATTGCCCCAGTAGCTGAACACGCACCAGCGTACCGGACGGCGTGCGGCTGGCATGGTGCAATTCCGGGCAAAGGCGATAAAAGGATTTAACCGGCAGGCACTGATCCACCACGCGTAAAAATTCAGTGATGCACAGGTCATAATCATTTACTTCAGTCAGCAGTTCTCGCACTAATGAGTCGAGAACCCCTTCCATCGGGGCAAGCAGAACACGCATAACGCTACTCGGTAACCATTCGATCGTTAATCACAGCCAGTCAGGCCAAAAAAAGCAGGCAATCTTAGGGGGTATTGTACGGGGAACGCAACGGGAAAGATAACGCTGGACGAGCCATGAGGTTGCCTCTTGTGAGCATATCATCAATAATTCGTGACGAATTTGTGCCTACACCGTCCTTGCGGACCACAACGAAGTATGACGAGTCTATTTATGTCGAATGTCAAAACCGCCGCGCTGCAACGTCCACAGCTTTCTTTGCCAAATAATGCCGACAAACTGCTGCTGCACTCCTGCTGTGCGCCCTGCTCGGGTGAAGTCATGGAAGCCATCACCGCTTCAGGCATCGACTACACCATTTTCTTTTATAATCCGAATATCCACCCACAGCGTGAATACCTGATCCGTAAAGAAGAAAATATCCGCTTCGCCGAACAGCATAACGTGCCGTTCATCGATGCGGATTACGACACGGATAACTGGTTCGAACGTGCCAAAGGCATGGAATGGGAGCCCGAACGCGGCATTCGTTGCACCATGTGCTTTGATATGCGCTTCGAGCGCACGGCACTGTACGCCGCCGAAAACGGCTTTAGCGTCATTTCCAGTTCGCTGGGGATTTCACGCTGGAAAAACATGCAGCAGATTAACGAATGTGGCCATAACGCCGCGCAGAAATATCCTGGCGTCGCTTACTGGGATTACAACTGGCGCAAAGGCGGCGGTTCATCACGGATGATCGAAATCAGCAAGCGCGAACGTTTCTATCAGCAGGAATATTGCGGCTGCATTTACTCCCTGCGCGATTCCAATAAGCATCGCAAATCACAGGGGCGCGATATTATCCGCATCGGTAAGCTGTATTACGGCGATGAAACCGAGTAACGCTACGTCAGAGTCAGGCACGCCCTACGGCGTGCCGTTTTCATTGCGTCTTATTTCTTCACATCGACCTGATAGAAAATATGCTTACCGAACGGGTCGACCTCATATCCCGTCACTTCTTTGCGCACCGGTTCAAAGATGGTGGAATGCGCAATCATGACGGCCGGTGCCTGATCGTGCATCATCTGCTGCGCCTGCTTGTACAGGGCAATACGCTGTTCGTGATCCTGTGAAGCGCGCGCTTCGATAATGAGTTTATCAAACGGTGCATAACACCATTTCGCCGAGTTGGAGCCGCCGTTAGCCGCCGTACAGGTAAAGAGCGGCCCGAAGAAGTTATCAGGATCGCCCGTTGCCGTTGTCCAGCCCATCAATGCGGCCTGATGTTCACCGCCTTTCACCCTTTTCAGATATTCTCCCCACTCGAAGGTGACAATTTTGGCCTGCACGCCCACTTTCGCCCAGTCGGCCTGAATCATCTCCGACATCCGACGGGCGTTCGGGTTATACGGACGCTGCACTGGCATCGCCCACAATTCGATAGTGGTGCCTTCCGCCAAGCCAGCTTCTTTCAGTAACGCCTTCGCCTTCTCGGGATCGTAGTCATAATCCTTCAGGTCACTGTCGGCACTCCAGACACCTGGCGGCAGCAGGTTTTTCGCCGCCGTTCCGGTTCCCTGAAAAACCGCTTCGATAATCGCTGGCTTGTTAATCGCCATCGTCAACGCCTGACGCACTTTCACATTATCCGTCGGCGCCTTCTGGGTATTGAACGACAGGAAACCGGTGTTCAACCCAGGCTTCTGCATCAGCACGATATCCTTGTTCTCTTTCATACGCGGCAGGTCGGCAGGATTAGGGAACGGCATAACCTGACACTCATTCTTTTCCAGCTTGGCGTACCGCACGGAGGCATCCGGCGTGATGGTGAAAATCAGCCGGTCCAGTTTGGCCTTGCCTTCCCAATAAGCGGGGAACGCCTTAAACAGAATGCGGGAATCTTTCTGATACTGCGCTAATTCAAACGGTCCGGTGCCAATCGGCTCCATATCCACGCGCTCCGGCGTCCCGGCTTTGAGCATGGCATCGGCATATTCCGCAGAGAGGATAGACGCGAAGTACCAGGCTAAATCGGCCAGAAATGGGGCTTCCGCATGGGAGAGCGTAAAGCGCACCGTGTGGTCATCCACTTTCTCGATGCTCTGGATCAGCGAGCCAAAGGACAAACTTTCAAAATTGGCATAGGTTCCTTTCGAGACGCTGTGGTAAGGGTGCTGCGGATCTTTTTGCCGCATGAAGGAGAAAATAACGTCGTCGGCGGTAAAATCACGTGAAGGTTTGAAGTATTTATTGCTCTGGAATTTCACGCCTTTGCGTAAATGGAAGGTATAGATGCGCCCATCCGCGCTGATGTCCCAGCGTTCCGCCAGACTGGGCACCAGCTCCGTGGTGCCAACTTTGAAATCCACCAGACGGTTATAGATTGGCACGGCGCTGGCATCCACACTGGTGCCAGAGGTGTAAAGCTGCGGGTTAAAGTTTTCTGGCGATCCTTCCGAGCAGTACACCAACGTATTCGCCGAGGCCGCAGAGGCGACCGCCAGCGTCAACGTGGCCAGAGTCAATCGTATTCCTGCTTTTTTCATTCCTGTCCTCGCTTGTTATTTATGTTCCACCACACCGTTATAAAAATCATGACGATAAAATGACAAATAAAACCCTCAAATGAAATAATTTCTACGTTAGGATAACGATTATGGCTTTTACTGAATAAAAAGGATTCGTTATGACAGCTAGTCTGGCTCATCAGCTCAGCACGCGTTTTTATCGTTACCTCGCCGTCACCAGCCAAAGTGATGCCCGTTCGACAACGTTGCCTAGCACGCCAGAACAGCATGAAATGGCGCGTCTACTGGCGGACGAACTGCGTGCGCTGGGCCTACAGGATGTCGTGATCGATGAGCACGCCACCGTGACAGCCGTGAAGCCGGGTAACTGTCCATCCGCACCGCGCATCGGTTTTATTACCCATATCGATACGGTTGACGTCGGCCTGTCACCGCACATTCACCCGCAAACGTTGCGCTTCACCGGTGAAGATCTGTGTCTGAACGCCGAACAGGACATCTGGCTGCGCACGGCGGAACACCCGGAAATTCTACCGTATGTCGGGCAGGACATTATTTTTAGCGACGGCACCAGCGTACTCGGCGCGGACAACAAGGCTGCCGTTACCGTGGTGATGACGCTCATGGAAAACCTGAGCGACGCGACGCCGCACGGCGATATTGTCGTGGCCTTCGTGCCGGATGAAGAGATTGGGCTGCGTGGTGCGAAAGCGCTCGATCTCAAACGCTTTGATGTCGATTTCGCCTACACCATCGACTGCTGCGAACTGGGTGAAGTGGTGTATGAGAACTTCAATGCGGCTTCCGCGGAAATTCGCTTTACCGGTGTGCCAGCTCACCCGATGTCGGCGAAAGGCGTGCTGGTTAACCCGTTGCTCATGGCACATGACTTTATCAGCCAGTTCGATCGCCATCAGACGCCAGAGCACACGGAGGGACGCGAGGGCTATGTCTGGTTTAACGATCTGACGGCGAACGCCAATGAAGCGACACTCAAAGTCTCCATCCGCGATTTTGATTTAACCACGTTTGAACAGCGGAAGCAGCAAATCGCCGCGATCGCAGAGAAGATTGGCGCGCAGTACCCAACAGGCAGCGTGACCTACACCCTCACCGACATCTACAGCAACATCAGCAACGCCATCACTGACGATCGCCGAGCCATCGACCTGCTATTTGCCGCACTGGACACGCTGGGTATTGACCCCAAAGTGACGCCGATGCGTGGCGGTACAGACGGTGCCGCGCTGTCTGCCAAGGGGTTACTGACGCCGAACTTCTTCACTGGCGCGCACAATTTCCACTCGCGCTTTGAATTTTTACCCGTGCCGTCGTTTGTAAAATCG
Organism: Pectobacterium actinidiae; assembly: GCF_000803315.1. Taxonomy (NCBI): domain Bacteria; kingdom Pseudomonadati; phylum Pseudomonadota; class Gammaproteobacteria; order Enterobacterales; family Pectobacteriaceae; genus Pectobacterium; species Pectobacterium actinidiae. The sequence goes on along the minus strand of NZ_JRMH01000001.1, from coordinate 1,695,758 downwards.
TATGAAGTGGCGCTGAATTTATGCCTGCTGGCGGCGAAATAGTCGCGTTCAGAAAACGAGAAAGGCGGACATCCGTCCGCCTCGGTAAAACATCATCGACTTCTGCGCCAGCCGCAGCGCTGGTTTCGTCAGGCCGTATGCCTTATTTACGTTCGGGCTTTAGCCGACGATCAAACTGGAACGGTATAACCTCTACTCTCTGAATAATCCCGTAGAAATCCGGGTGTTCAGGGTTTAACAGGTAGTTATATTCTACGGGCGAGAGGGCGCTGGGGACTCGCAACGCGATAGAACTTTGGGTAAAGATCCACGCATCACCGTACACCGCCAGATCCGGCGGTGCTTCCTCAGCAGCCCAGTTGTCTGGCAATTCGGCCATATTGGCACTCTGAATCTGATCTTCAGGCACATCGATACGCATTAGCGTGTAATAATCCAGGATCTGCGCTGCGTGCAGGTGTACCAGCGTCTCCAGCATAGTCAGCGATGCGGTTTCTGAGACATAAACCATCGAGGTGCCGACACTGTTCCAGCGCCCTCCCGCCTCTTTTGCTCCGTATCCCGTCCAGGCTGTAGAAAGATACTTTGTCTTTGTCAGCCGATAGAGGATCAAGAGTACACACCATGCTCCAGACGCGTGAGCAATTTCATAACTTCATAAGCCCCGGTTTCGGATACCATCAGTTCTGTTGGTATTTTTCCGCCAAGCGCCCTGTTAGGTTCATTCAACCATTTTTGAGCGTCGTCTTTATCACCTTCGAACAGCTCTACCGCCCGATCGATAACACGGATGATACGCACTAGCCGTTCGCTTTGATCGGCGTTAAATCTTGCTTTGACGCTGCGGCTAAACGTCGTTGACGGAATACCGGACATTTTACGCAGGTCGCTTTGCGTTATCTTCGCCCAGTCAGCGATAAGGTTAGCAACATTGCCCTCAAGGCCTTCGCGAATCTGTCCCAGAAGCGCTACACCATCGGAATGGTGTAATCCGGCCACCTGCCATAAACGGGGCGGCCGAGTCTGCGTCGTCGATAAGCTAAATGTTTTCATGACAAACCTCCATTTGGAATTTTTATTATAACCAAATGGTAATTTCGCGCAAATAGTGGGCATCGACTTGCCATGATCTGGCGCAGCGATGTTCTATCGTCCACGCCGTCAAACGGCACAACCCGCAACAGCAAAATAACGCGATAAAAAAGGGAGCCAATGGCTCCCTATCGATTTTACTTGTCCGCTGGCTTACTGCGGTTTTGCGGACGCGGTGCGCGGCGCTGGCCTTCGCCACTGCCTTTCCCGCTATTGCCTTTATTCCCCCCCCAAGGGCTATCGCTATTACCGCCCGCTTTACGCGGCTGGCGATTGCCATCGGCTGGACGGCGTTCGCCCTGACTGCGCTCGGACTGACCGCGCGGCGCACCAGACTGCGCGCGAGGTGCCCCGTTACGTGCACCACCGCCGCCACGGTTGCCCTGACGACCATTCACGATCGGTTCCGCCTTAATGGATGGATCCGGCTCGTAGCCTTCAATAGCGATACGCGGAATCTCGCGCTTCAACAGGCGTTCGATATCACGCAGCAGTTTGTGTTCATCCACACAGACCAGCGACAGCGCTTCACCCGTGGCTTCCGCACGACCGGTACGGCCGATACGGTGAACGTAATCTTCCGGCACGTTTGGCAGCTCATAGTTCACCACATGCGGCAGCTGATCGATATCCAGACCACGCGCAGCGATATCCGTTGCGACCAGTACGCGAATGCTGCCATCTTTAAAGTTCGCCAGCGCACGAGTACGCGCTCCCTGACTTTTATTACCGTGGATAGCAGCGGCAGTAATACCGTCTTTTTCCAGCAGCTCGGCCAGGTGGTTAGCGCCGTGTTTGGTGCGGGTAAAGACCAGCACCTGCTGCCAGTTATTTTCACCAATCAACTGCGACAGCAGTTCACGCTTGCGGCGCTTATCAACAAAATGCACATGTTGCGTAACCAGTTCAGACGGCGTATTACGACGCACAACTTCAACCGAAGCAGGATTGGTCAGCAATTTGTTCGCCAGCGCTTTGATCTCATCAGAGAAGGTGGCGGAGAACAGCAGATTTTGGCGTTTAGCAGGCAGCTTCGCCAGCACACGGCGAATATCGTGAATGAAGCCCATATCCAGCATACGGTCCGCTTCATCCAGCACCAGAATTTCAATCTGTGACAGGTCAACGGCGTTCTGGTGTTCCAGATCGAGCAGACGTCCCGGCGTTGCCACCAGAATATCTACGCCACCGCGCAGTTTCATCATCTGTGGGTTAATGCTCACCCCACCGAATACGACCAGTGAACGCAGGCTCAGATACTTGCTGTACGCCTTCACATTTTCATCAATCTGTGCGGCCAGTTCACGAGTTGGCGTCAGGATCAGCGCACGCACCGGACGGCGACCTTTCCCTTTGTGCTGCACTTCACGGCTGGTCAGCAATTGTAATAACGGCAGCGTAAAGCCCGCCGTTTTGCCCGTACCCGTTTGTGCGCTGGCCATTAAATCGCGCCCTTCCAGCACGACAGGAATCGCCTGACGCTGAACGGGAGTAGGATCGCGATAACCCTGCTCGTCAATCGCGCGCAGAATATCGGCACTCAGGCCGAGAGAATCAAATGACATAAAAAGAACAACTCCAGATCCGCTCTGACCGGACAGCAGCCGGTGTAGTTTTCAGAGGGTCAATAAGACGGGTTTGGCGGGCCACTATTAACGCAACAACTCACGCAACAACAACATACGCAACAACCACGATGAACGAGCACAACTACGGTGCATGACTGTCGATGATTGTAGCAGAGATTATGAGCGCTAAGGGATTTTTATCTACGATAGTGCGCTTTTTCGCTATCGGCAGTCCATCGCCGCGGCAAGAGTGCGAGTGAGCGCGTTAAATACGTTTTTCCCCGCGTTTCCCTGGGCGCAATAAGGGGCAATTTTGACAATATTCCTGCGGCTGCGAGGCCTTGTAATAAAAACAGCAGGTACGACGAAAACGCACGTCACGGAAGCTTACCGAACGCCCCGCGACGGGAACCTGCGTTTTCGCACGAAAGAACGGTTTCAGCGGGTTGTCATCACAACCAAAACGCTCGCCGGGCGCAGCCAGCAAAGCGGCAAAATCCTGCTGCACCTGTTGTGCCAGCGTCATTCCCGGTGAACATGCCGCCGCCGGATCGTCCCACTCAATGCGCTGCTCGTATAACGAAAACACCCGTACCGCGACGTTTTCCCACAGAATGCGCAGCGGCGCACCCGACACCGTAGACAGCGTCTGTAGGATCGGCGACAGGTGTTGAGCAAACAGCGTGTCGAACAGGCTATCGCGCCACACGTCTCGTTGCCCCTGATCCGGCTGGGACACCGTCAGATCGTACAGCGGCATCGTCGACGTCCACAGGCGGTTATGTCCGAATTCCAGCACGCTGTTATCCAGCGTCATGTTCAGCCCTTTGTTATACACTGACATGGCGTACAGGCTGGCGGCCGTAGTTAAGAATCCAATCCGTTTCGCCAGCAGCGAGGCGGTAATCTTGATCGATGGAGACAGCAACGGCGGCGTCAGCGTTTCCAGCAGCCAGCGGCAATATTCAGGATCCAGCACCCGGCTGCTCGGGCAACTATCCTGCCCTGCCCGCAGTGAGGCATCGGTTAATTGCAGCGTGCCGGAGAGCATCGCCCACTGCTGTGCCGTCAGACGGTTAGCCAACATCGGCAGCGTGCTCCGCCACTTCACGTCCAAACGGAATACACAGCGGCGTGCCGAAAAACGGATCGTCAATGATGCGACAATTCAGGTTAAACACCGTCTTTACCATGGCTTCGGTGAGAATGTCGCGCGGATTGCCCTGCGCAAACACCGTTCGATTATGTACGGCCACCATGTGGTGCGCGTAGCGACACGCCAGATTCAAATCATGCAGCACCATCACGATGGTTTTGTGCTGCTGAGCGTTCAGTTCCCGCAACAAATCCAGCACCTCCATCTGATGCGCCAGATCGAGATAGGTCGTCGGTTCATCCAGCAGGACGATATCGGTATCCTGCGCCAGCGTCATCGCGATCCAGACGCGCTGGCGCTGCCCGCCGGACAGCGAATCCACCGCACGATCCTTTAATGCCAGCACGCCAGTGCTGCGCAACGCCTGAAGCACTTTTTCTTCATCCGTTGTCGACCACTGCTTCAACCATGACTGATGCGGGTAACGCCCCATCTTCACCAGTTGATAGACCGTCAGGCCTTCCGGCGCGGTCGGCGTTTGCGGAAGAATCGCCAGCGACTTCGCCACGTCAACGGTGGATTGCCGATGAATATCCGCCCCGTTGACAATAATCGTCCCACTCGTGGGTTTCAGCAGGCGGGCAAATGACTTCAATAACGTGCTCTTACCGCAGCCGTTACTGCCTACCAGTACCGAGATTTTCTGGGCGGGCAGCGTAATATCCAGCGTATCAATCACAACCTGTTTTTCGTAACTCAACGTCAGCGACTGGCTGGCAATCGCTTCTCGGTCAGTTGGGGGGATAGGTGTTGGCAACACATTCTCTAGCATAATCTTGCGATCTCAGTAACGTTGCCGAAGCAGTAAATAGATAAAGAAAGGCGTCCCAAGCACGGAGATAAAAATACCGGCAGGCAGATCCAGCGGTAAGAACGCCGTGCGGCCAATCAAATCGGCCACCATCACCAGTAATCCGCCCGTCAGCGCCGACACCAGCGCCAAACCGGGGAATGAGCGGCTCGCCAGCTTTTTCGCGATATGCGGAGCCAACAGGCCGACAAACGCCATCGCCCCCGCATAGGCAATCGCCGCGCCTGCCAGCGCAACGCTTAGCGTCAGTAGTGCAAGCCGCATACGCCCGACAGATTGCCCGACCCCGCAGGCCAGCGCATCATCCAGCTCATGGACATTAACATGCCGCGCCAGCCCCACCAGAAACGGTGCGCCAAGCAGCAACCAGCCCGCCAGCGCCGATACATGCTGCCACTGCGCGCCATAAATACTGCCCGTCAGCCACACGTAGGCCGTCAGCGTGGTGCCTATCGGGCTAAACACCAGCATCATGGTCACCGCCGCGCCCATAATGGCGGACAACCCAACGCCGACCAACACCAGCCGCAGCGGCGATGCGCCCTGCTTCCAGGCCAACAGATAAATGGCGACGGCGGTGATCCACGCTCCGCCCATCGCTGCCACAGGGAGCCAGCGCTGGCTTATCGCCGTCGCCAGAAACGAGAGAAAGAATACGGCGGCTGCCGATGCGCCGCTGGTAATCCCCAGAATATCCGGCGACGCCAGCGGGTTACGCACAATGCTTTGCAGAATCAAGCCGGATATCGCCAGCGCGCCACCCACCAGTAACGCCAGTAGCGCACGCGGCAAACGCAGATCGTTGACGATAAAGTGCACGCCGCTGTCTGCTTTTCCCAGCAGCGCCGACATCACCTGCGCGGGCGACAGCAGCACCTCGCCCAGAGACAGCGAGAGGAACACGACGGCTAACAGCACCAGCAGGAGCGACAACGCCACCGCAGACGTGCGGCAATCAATCTGGCGCGATACCCTTCCCACGCGCACGGTATACACCTTACCCATGCCGCATTCCCCTTCTTGCCAGATAAATGAAGAAAGGTGCCCCCAGCAGCGCGGTCATTGCGCCGATCGGCACTTCCTGCGGCACGATCAGCAAACGCGAGGCGACATCGGCCAGCAGCAACAGCGTGGCACCGAAAATAGCGCAGCCGGGCAGCAGCCAGCGGTGATCGGCAGACAGCACGCGACGCACAATATGCGGCACGATCAGCCCGACAAAACCGATATTTCCGGCTATCGCTACCGCGCCGCCCGCCAGTCCTATCACGCACAGCCCGGACAGCGCACGCACGAGCGCGGTTCGCTGTCCCAGCCCTTTGGCAATCTCATCGCCTGCCACCAGAATATTCAGGTGACGCGCCAGCAACAACGCGAGAAATAACGTAATAAGAAAGTATGGCAGGAGTGGTAACAGCATCGACAGGCTGCGGCCGGATACCGAACCAGCCAGCCAGAACAGCATACTGTCCAGCCCATCCTGATTGATCACCAGCAGCGCCTGCGTAAACGAAATAAACAGCGCGCTAATGGCGGCTCCGGCCAGCACAATGCGTAAGTGGCTAGAACGAGCGTTGCCTAGCGTTCCCAGCACGTACACCATGATGCCAGCAACGGCCGCCCCCAGATAGGCCGTCCACGCCAGCGCGATCTGCGAGGAAAAGGTAAATAACGAAGACAGCAGGACGATGGCAAACATGGCTCCCGCATTAATGCCAAATATCCCCGGCGAGGCCAGCGGATTACGCGTCAACGCCTGCATTAACGCCCCGGCAACGGCAAGGCTGGCGCCGACAACGATGGCAATCACCGTCCGCGACAGGCGGGTCGTCAACACCAGAATGTGATCGATTTGCTGTGGATCGTAATGGAACAGGGAACTGAACACGGCACCCAGAGAAATGGTGGTTTGTCCCAGCATCAGGCTGGCGACGATACTCAGCAGCAGCAATACAACTCCCACTGCCGTCACGATGCATTTTCTCATCGCGTCTGACTCTCCTTTGTACTATCGCTTTTTGTGCCAGCAGGCTCCATGTTGCCAGCAAACTGCCTTTCGATATCATCCAGCATGTTATTCGCACCTAAAATACCGCCAGACAGGCTCCAGGCTACGTTATCCACCGGATACACCTGTTGCTGCTGAGGCGCATGCAGTCGCTGCCAGAGCGGGTGCGCCTGCCAATCCCGGAAATTCTGCTCAACCGCTGGCTTACCTGAACGCAGCAGCACAAAGAACAGATCGGCATCCACCACCGGAATGCTCTCTTTGCTCGTAAGCTTTTGCATCACACCCGCCGTATAGCTTTCCGGCCGCGACCAAACAAAACCGATTTCCGATAGCACCGATCCGGCAAAGCTGGCAGGCAGATAGCTACGCATGTGATCTTCACGGAATTCAAGAATAGACACGCTAAGCGGCCAGCGTTCACCGAACCGGGCTTTCAACCGATCACGCAGCGAATCCACGCGCCAATCCCAATTGGATAGAATCGCGTTCGCCTTATCTTCCCTGTTCAGCGCTACGCCCATCATCTGCACCGTTTCTTTAAATTCAGACACCTTGTCCAGCGCAATCGTCGGCGCGATCTGCGACAGCAGACCGTAGATTTTCTCATGCCGAAACGTAGACGCCACGATGAGGTCAGGTTTAAGTAGCGCGATGGTTTCCAGACTGGGCTGCGTTTCCAGCCCAACCAGCGTTACGCCCTGCAAGGCGGGGCGAAGGTAGCGATAAATCGGCTTCTCCGTCCACGATTCCACTACGCCAATCGGCTTAATTCCCAGCGCCACGGCGGAGTCCGTCGCGCCCTGAAACAGCGTCACGATACGCAGCGGCGTCCCTGTCACAGTCGTCACGCCCATCGCATGCCGAATCTGACGCGGTGGTTCCACCGCCTGCGCCAAAGTCACCAGCAGAAAAGACAACAACACGGCCAGCGTAAAACGCTGCCGTGCTGCTGAATTAAAGACGGTGTTAAATCGTTTAATCTTAGAAATCAATCGAATAACCCAGCGTCACCGTGCGTCCACGCCCGGAGAAATAGCGCGTGTTGTTATTCAGTGCAGCCTGTGAGTAATACGTGATGTATTGCTTATCCAGCAGGTTAGCCACCGCAACATTGAGGCGACCATAAGGCAGTTTGTATCCCACCGCCGCATCCATCAGCAGATAGCCGTCAAACGCCATGCCCGCATCGTCAAAGCTGCGGCCAAAGGCATAATTCGCCTGCACGAATGAGCTCCATTGGTCATTCCAATTCGCTGACCAGCTGGTGATGAGGCGATCCGGTGCGATATTCAAGCCGTTGAATTTCTTATCCACCTTGCCATCACCATTGCTGTCATATTTCCCCTCGCTATGGGCGTAAGAGGCATTGATTTTATGCTGCTCGTTAATCTGGTAGCCGGCACTGACTTCTACCCCACGGATCTGGGTACGCTGACGCTGGGACACAAAGACATCACCTTGTGCCAGAACGCGTTCGCCCAGTTTTGATTTGGACTCATAGTAGCTGGCTTCAAAGTCAAACTTATCACGTTTAAAGCGGAAACCCGTCTCTACGTTATCCGTCACAATCGGCTTAAAGCCGTCAAAATTTTTCAGGCTAATACCGGGTTGATCAATGGCACGCAACGCACGACCCACATCCGGCATGCCAAACCCTTCCGAGTAGTTGGCAAACAGGCTGAGGGAATCCGTCGCCGCATAAACAATACCAGCGTTATACAGTGTCTCATTAAATTTCGGACTCCCCCCTGCTACGGATACACTATTATCTGCCTGAGAGGCCGTACTGGATGCCAGCGTTCGATAATCATTAACCTGAAGTTTGGCGATTTCATGGCGTACGCCCGCGTGTAACGTGACGTTATCCAGCAGTTGATATTCAGCCTGAACAAACGGTGAATAGTTGGTGTATTCCATCTCCGGCACATAGGTGCGCTTGGTCAGGTAGAGATCTTGCTTGCCCTTATCGTATAACGTATCGAAACCTACTGTGACTTTCAGCGTGTCATCCAGCAGATCGTCTTTGGTCAACGCCAGCTTAGTACCGTACTTATTGGCAACGGAGCGGGACTGATCGTAAAGCGTACCACGGGGAGCAATGGACGTATCCTGGAAGGTATCCGACAAGGTTGCACCAAACAGTGCCTCATAGCGCTGATTAAACACCAACGCGGACAGCTTCATCCCTGCCAGATCGTGGTGTTCATAGGTTAAGCCCGTTGTCCAAATGCTGTTATTCGGTGCCTCACCCGGCGGTGTACCGCGTACCGACGTGGTAGGAATACCGAGCCTGCGCACGCCGTCGACGCTAAGGTAGTCATTGTCACCTTTGATATGGTAGCGGTTCACGCTCAGTTGAACGCGCTGATAGTCATCCAGCCAGTATCCAACTTTCGCTAACAGGTCATAGGAGCGGGAGTCCATCGTATCGCCCTGCGTGTTATCCACGCCGACAGGACGATTGTTACCGTCCAGATACAGCCCCTGATTCTCATAGCCAATCGCGAACAGGTAGTCGAGATAATCTTCACGTCCGTCGACCCGATAAGTCGTCTTATAGCTGGCGGTTTCGCCGCGAATCTTTTCCGTCGGGATCGTGGTTTGCACATTGATGTGCTGATTAAATGAGCCGTTTTCCGGGCGACGGGTAATGATGTTAATCACCCCACCTGTTGCTCCCATTCCGTTGGTGGCGTTCGCGCCGTGAATGACTTCGATACGCTCGACCATCGAGTAATCTATCGTGTGCATCTCACGCCCAGTGGGGCGCAACGGGTTGGATTGCGGAATACCGTCGACCATGACCAGCGCGGCACGACCACGGAAAGTTTCACCGCTGCCGCTCATTTTCTGACGGCTAGGGGAGAACGAGGGCAGCAAATTGCTCAGAATTTGCGACGAGTCGGAAGTGACCTGCATCTGCTGCTCAATTTGCTCTTTGGTAATCACCGTGACCACCTGCGGCGCTTTCTGCTGCTGGATATTCGAGCGTGAGGCGGTAATGACCATCTCATCGCCGCTCGCCACATCCTTTTTAGTCGTGTCATCCTGTGCATACGCCGGAGCAATCAGCACGCATGGTGTCAATGCGAGTAAAGTGCGCATCTGGTTCACTGTCCTTCCCCTTTGGTTATGTATCCAATCGTGAATGCAAATCACTATCCGTGACGGTGACTTAACTAAAAACAGGCACCGCGACATGGACAAAAAAATGCCAAAATGCTTCGTTTCACGCGAAACACTTTGGCAGTGATGACTGGTCAAGCATTGAGAGAGGGGATATCACCCGTCGTAGGCATCAATGCAACCAGATCGCTATGTAATTGCTAATAACAATTATTATCATCCAATGAAATAAATTACAATTCTTTCAAAATCTTTCCATTTCTTTAGCAAAATAAAGGTGTTACACCAGATATAGGTGGTATTACGTGAGAATCTCGACCGGATGCAACGTATTTTTGTGAACTCGATCACACTAAATCACCATCAACCCTTGTAACTCGTCATATGATTAATCATTTCCAGAAATTAGAAACGACCTCCCCTCTTAACGGCCTGCGGGATCGCTACCGCCGACAAACGCACCGCTGATAAACAAGGAACTATGTTTGATAAACAAGGAACTATGCGTGATGAACAAGAGAAAACTGGCGTTCGCCGCCCTCGTCCTTATCCTGCTCGGTGCGGGTTACGGCTTTTATCACCATCAGAAGCAGCAGGAAAAACCGCTCACGCTCTACGGCAATGTCGATATCCGCACCGTCAATCTGGCCTTTCGCGTCGGCGGCAGAACGGCAGAGTTAAATGTAGATGAAGGTGATGCCGTACAGGCAGGTCAGCCGCTGGCAACGCTCGACGCCGTGCCTTATCTGAACGCACAAAACCAGGCACAGGCGAACCTCGCCAGTGCGCAAGCCCAGCTTCAGCTTGCGCAGGAAGGCTACCGGCAGGAAGAGATCGCACAGGTGCGCTCTCAGGTTGTCCAGAGTCAGGCGGCCTATGATTATGCCAACAGCTTCTATCTGCGCCAGCAAGGACTGTGGGATAAACGTGTTATTTCTGCCAACATGCTGGATGACGCCAGAACGACGCGCAATCAAGCGCTTGCGACGCTACAGGCAGCGAAAGACAAACTGAGCCAGTTTGAGCGCGGCAATCGGCCGCAGGAAATCGCCGCTGCACAGGCCGTAGTGGCACAGGCCGAAGCCGGACTGGCACAAGCCGAGTTGGATAAGCAGGATACCGTACTGCTGGCTCCCTCTCCCGGCGTAATCCTCACCCGTGCCGTAGAGAAAGGTAGCATGCTGGCGGCTGGCAGTACCGTTTTCACCCTCTCCCTCACTCGCCCTGTCTGGGTACGCGCCTACGTGAGTGAAAAAGATCTCGGTCGTGTCGTTCCCGGCAGCCACATGCTGATTTATACCGATGGCCGACCTAACCAGCCTTATCATGGCAAAATCGGTTTTGTTTCACCCAGTGCCGAATTCACACCGAAAAGTGTCGAAACGGAAGATTTACGCACCGATCTCGTTTACCGCCTGCGTATTGTCGTCAACGCCCCTGATGACGGTTTACGCCAAGGGATGCCTGTGACGCTGCGTTTTGAAGATGTGCCTGCGGAGGATGGCAACCGCAATAATCAAGAGCCCGTTCGCCATGACTAACATGCCCACGCAGATCGCGCTGGATGGGCTGGAAAAACACTTTGCCGGACAGGAAAAACCTGCACTTGCCAGCCTCAGCGCCGAGATACGCAGCGGCGCGGTAACCGGATTAGTTGGCCCAGACGGCGCGGGGAAAACCACCCTGCTGCGCATGCTGGCGGGGTTATTAACCCCCAGCCACGGTACGCTGCGCGTGGCGAATCTGGATCCCATCAAAGAAGATCGTCAGCTCCATGCCATTTTGGGCTATATGCCGCAAAAATTCGGGCTGTATGAAGATCTGACGGTGATGGAAAACCTGACGCTATACGCCGACCTACGCGGTATTACTGGCGCTGTGCGCAAAGAAACCTTTGCGCGCCTGCTGTCGTTTACCGATCTGACCCGCTTTACCGACAGGCTCGCGGGCAAACTGTCTGGCGGTATGAAACAGAAACTGGGGTTGGCCTGTACGCTGCTGGGACAGCCTAAGGTACTCCTGCTGGATGAACCGGGCGTGGGCGTCGACCCAATCTCTCGCCGTGAATTGTGGCACATGGTGCACGAACTGGCTGACGACGGCATGTTAATCCTCTGGAGTACCTCTTACCTCGATGAAGCGGAGCAGTGCCGGGATGTGCTGCTGCTGAACGAAGGTGAACTGCTGTATCGCGGTGCGCCACGCGATCTGACTGCACGCATGGCGGGACGCTGTATCCTGATTGATACGGGCGATCGCCGACATCGGGATGTATTACAGGAAGCGCTACGTCTGCCACAGGTCAGCGACGGTGTGATTCAGGGGCAATACGTTCGGTTGATGCTGAAACCCGATGCGGATCGGGCATCGTTACTCTCCGCCTTGCATCTGGAAGCAGGTAGCCTGAACGACACCGATCCGCGTTTTGAAGATGCCTTTATCGATCTGTTGGGCGGTGGCCCAGCCAGCGATTCATCGCTGGCAAGCATCATGCCACAGATTGACATTAGCGGCGGTGAAACGGTGATTGAAGCCCAGGCGCTGACGAAAAAATTTGGTGATTTCGCAGCAACGGATCACGTCAGTTTTCAGGTAAAACGGGGCGAAATTTTCGGCCTGCTCGGCCCAAACGGTGCGGGAAAATCGACTACCTTCAAGATGATGTGCGGCCTGCTGGTGCCGACTGACGGTAAGGCGCTGGTGCTCGATATGGATCTGAAAACCAGCTCCGGCAAAGCCCGCCAGCATTTAGGTTACATGGCGCAGAAGTTCTCGCTCTACGGCAACCTGACCGTCGAACAGAATCTGCGATTTTTCTCTGGCGTCTATGGACTAACGGGCAAAGCACAGCGCGATAAAATGGCGAGCATGACCGAGGCCTTCAACTTCCAGCCAATTTACCGCCAAACGCCGGATGCCCTACCGCTAGGGTTCAAACAGCGACTGGCGCTGGCCTGCGCGCTGATGCATGAGCCCGATATTCTGTTTCTCGATGAACCGACCTCCGGCGTCGATCCGCTCACTCGACGCGAGTTCTGGATACACATCAACGGCATGGTCAATCGCGGTGTCACGGTGATGGTCACCACCCACTTCATGGACGAAGCCGAATACTGCGATCGTATCGGATTGGTGTATCGCGGCAAGCTGATCGCCAGCGGTACGCCGGACGAACTAAAGCATCAGGCGGCCAGCCCACAGACGCCCTCGCCGACGATGGAAGAAGCGTTTATCACGCTGATTCAGGCTTACGATGGGGAGGCGGAACATGGTTGAGCAGAATGGAGCTAAACAGGATAGCGCGAGCCAACACGGTAGCACGCACCTTTCTGCACGCCGCCTGCGGGCGCTGTGCCTAAAAGAGACGCGCCAAATCTTGCGTGACCCTAGCAGTGGCCTGATTGCCTTCGTGATTCCGCTGCTACTGCTGTTTATCTTTGGCTACGGCATCAATCTGGATTCCAGCCGCCTGCATGTCGGTATCCTGATGGAGCAACAGAGCGAAGACGCACGCGATTTGGCGAATACCTTCGCGGCGTCGCCGTTTATCGAGCCGACCGTCAGCAATAATCGTCAACTCCTGATTCAACAGATGCAGGCCGGCCGCATTCGCGGGCTGATCGTGATCCCGACCGACTTTGCCGAACGGCTGGCACGACCGGGCGATCGCGCGCCGATCCAGATCATCACCGACGGCAGCGAACCCAACACGGCCAATTTTGTTCAGGGATACGCGGAAGGCATCTGGCTGCTGTGGCAACAGCAACGGGCGGAAGATCGCGGCGACACGTTCGAGCAACTTATCGAGGTGCAATCGCGCTACTGGTTTAATCCAGCCGCCATCAGTCAGCACTTCATCATTCCCGGCGCGATTACCATCATCATGACGGTGATTGGCGCCATCCTCACCTCGCTGGTCATCGCCCGCGAATGGGAACGCGGGACGATGGAGGCACTGCTCTCCACGCAGGTCACCCGCGCCGAGCTGCTGCTGTCCAAACTCATCCCTTATTACTTTCTCGGCATGATCGCCATGACGCTGTGTATTCTGGTGTCAACCTTCATTATGCAGGTGCCCTACCGCGGTTCGCTGATTTTGTTGTTTGTTATCAGCAGCCTGTTTCTTGCCAGCACGCTGGGCATGGGGCTGCTGATCTCCACCCTCACCCGCAATCAGTTCAACGCCGCGATGGTAGCGCTGAATGCCGCATTTCTACCGGCCATCATGCTGTCCGGCTTTATTTTTGAAATCGACAGCATGCCGGAATTTGTCCGCGGCGTGTCGTACTTCATCCCGGCACGCTATTTTGTCAGTACGCTGCAAACGCTGTTTCTCGCGGGAAATATCGGTACGGTGCTGATGACTAACCTGCTGTTTCTCATCCTGTCCGCGATGGTCTTTATTGGCCTGACGGCCTGGAAAACCCGGCGCAGGCTGGATTAGGAAGCGACTATGCTACATCGTCTATGGACGTTGATTATCAAGGAACTGCAATCACTGCTGCGCGATCCGCAAACACGCTCCATTCTGGTGTTGCCCGTCATTCTTCAGGTTTCCCTGTTCCCTTTCGCTGCGACGCTCGACGTCACCAATGCGACCATTGCGATTTACAGCGAGGACAGCGGGCCGCATGCGATAGAGCTGACGCAGCGCTTTGCCAAAGCGAAATCCTTTTCACATGTGCAGATGTTGCACAGTCCACAGGACGTCGCTGCTACGCTGGATAATCAGCGTGCGCTTCTCATCCTGCGCTTCCCACCGCAGTTTTCGCGTGATATCGCTAGCGGAAACAGTACATCGCTCCAGCTTATTCTGGATGGCAGACGTTCCAACAGCGCGCAGATTGCCGCCAACGACGTGCAGCACATCGTACGGGATTATCAGTTGGCACTGCTGGCAACCGGCAACGATACAGCGCACAACAACAGTGAACTGGTAGTGCGCCACTGGTATAACCCGAATCTGGACTACAAATGGTTTGTGGTGCCGTCGCTGATTGCCATGATCGCTACTATCGGCGTGCTGATTGTTACGGCGCTGTCGGTGGCGCGTGAGCGGGAACAAGGCACGCTGGAACAACTGCTGGTTTCGCCGCTGTCCACCAGCCAGATCTTCATCGGCAAAGCCATCCCCGCGCTAATTGTCGCCACGTTTCAGGCCACCATCGTGCTGCTGGCGGGCATACTGATTTTCCATATTCCTTTCGCCGGATCGCTGCTGCTGTTTTACACCACAATGCTGATCTATGGCCTGTCGCTGGTGGGCTTTGGCCTGCTGATTTCCTCGCTCTGTTCAACGCAACAGCAGGCGTTTATCGGCGTGTTCGTCTTCCTGATGCCAGCGATCCTGCTTTCCGGCTATGTGTCGCCGGTTGAGAATATGCCGATCTGGTTACAGCACATCACCTGGATTAACCCGATTCGTCACTTCACCGACATCACCAAGCAAATTTACCTTAAGGATGCAGATTTCAGCATTATCTGGGGAAGTCTGTGGCCGCTGTTCATCATCACGCTGACCACCGGCTCGGCAGCCTACGCCATTTTTAGACGGAATATTGCGTAATAGCAGATAAGGGAAAAAGATAACCAAGTGGCGTAAAAAATTGTGCTGAGGTGGCGTGACCGCCGTGTGAGCGGCAGGACGCCGCGAAAGCCAGTGCCGCGTCGGACAAAAACGTCAGAGACGTTTTTGAACAGCACTTGTGCTGGCCCGAAGGGCGAGCCCCATTTATGGGGCGAGTAAACGCGTCACTGGCGGCACGAATAGCGGTCACGAGCGCCGAAGGCACCGCGTAGCGGCACAATTAGCGCCAAACAGCCATAGGTCAAGGAGCTGCGGCAGCTGAGCGCTCCTTGTCGGGCGTGTGATGAGTCACAAAAAACGCTATGTTTGACACGCCCGAAACCTTTGCACGGATTCACATAACGCAGTGAAACATTTAGGTTACAGCTTTGCCCTTAACGACGGTTACCGAAAATACGCAGCAGCATCAGGAACAGATTGATGAAGTCGAGGTACAGCGTCAACGCGCCCACGATGGAGTATTTACGGAAGCTGTCTTTGTCATCAACGGACAACTGTTCGCCGATGTTTTTCAGCTTCTGGGTGTCATACGCGGTCAGACCGACAAACACCACCACACCGATATAGGTGACAGCCCACATCAGCGCTTCGCTTTTCAGCCACAGGTTCACCAGCGAAGCCAGCACAATCCCGATCAGCGCCATGAACAACATGCTGCCAAAGCCGCTCAGATCACGCTTCGTGGTGTAGCCATACAGGCTCATCGCCCCAAACATCCCCGCCGTAATCACGAAGGTGCTGGCGATGGATTCACCGGAGTACATGATGAAAATGCTGGAGAGCGTCAGCCCCGTCAGCGCGGAATAAAGCATAAACAGCGACGTGGCGACCGTGCCGCTCAGGCGCTGCACCATGCCAGAAATCACAAAGACCAGCCCCAGTTGGGCAATGATCAGGCCGAAGAACGTGATCTGGCTGGAGAAAACGAAATTCAGTACGGCAGGCGTATTCGCCGCATACCAGGAGACAAACGCCGTCAACAGCAGGCCACAGGTCATCCAGCCATAAACCTGCGCCATATAGGCTTGAAGACCAGACTGCGAGCGTTCAACGATTGAACCCGAGCGTGGATATCTGTCCATGATGTTACCTTTGCATAAAGTTATCTGATTAACGCGGCGCAAACCGCCCGTTTGGGGGATCGAGACTGAATATTCTCTCCCCGCCATCCTTTTATCCTAACACAGAAATGGACTACCAGCGCTGCGCGGCCTGTTTATCACTGTCGCGTGATTCTACCCAGCGTTCACCCTCCGGCGTCGCTTCTCGCTTCCAGAACGGCGCGCGGGTTTTCAGGTAATCCATGATGAACTGGGCAGCATCGAACGCCGCGCTACGGTGAGCGGCACTGACGCCAACGAACACAATTTCATCTCCTGGATAGAGTGCACCCACCCGATGAATCACACTGACGCGCGGCAGTTCCCAGCGCTCGCGTGCCAGCTCGACAATCTCCGCTAGCGCCTTTTCCGTCATGCCGGGGTAATGTTCCAGCGTCAATGCGCTAACATTTTTCGCCAGATTGTGGTTACGCACCTTGCCGGTAAACGTCACCACCGCGCCGTCCTCATCACACTGCGCCAGCCACTGATATTCATCACCTACATTGAAGTTCTCTTCGCCGACCAGAATACGCGTGTCTGCCACGATTAACCTCCTGTTACCGGAGGGAAAAACGCCACTTCATCGCCATCCTGTAACGGGTGCGTGAGCTCAACCAGCGACTGATTCACCGCGGCCAGCAGCTTGCCGGATTCCAGTGCCAGCGCCCAGCGTGCGCCGCGTTGGCAAAGCGCCTGTCGGACATCCTCTACGGTGGCATACTCAGCAGGCAGCGACAGGCTGTCTGTCTCGATCAGTTCACGGACTTGTGCAAAAAACAGAATCGTAATCATGCGCCCTCCGCCGTAAAGTCGCCGGATTTGCCGCCGCTTTTCGCCAGCAGGCGCACGGGACCAATCACCATGTCTTTCTGCACGGCCTTGCACATGTCATAGATGGTCAGGGCGGCGACGGAAGCCGCCGTCAGCGCCTCCATCTCCACGCCCGTTTTCCCCGTCAGGCGACACACGGATTCGATACGAACCCGATTGTGCTCCGGCTGCGCCTCCAGCTCGACAGCAACTTTGCTCAGCAGCAGAGGATGACAAAGCGGAATCAGTTCCCAGGTGCGTTTCGCCGCCTGAATCCCGGCGATGCGTGCAGTAGCGAACACGTCGCCCTTGTGGTGGCTGCCAGCAATAATCATCGCCAGCGTCTGCGGTGCCATTTCAACAAACGCTTCCGCGCGGGCTTCACGCACGGTTTCAACTTTGGCGGAAACATCCACCATTGCGGCTTCGCCAGCGGCGTTAATGTGGGTCAATTGTGGCGTCAGTGATGACGCCATAGATTTAGATGATGACATAGTGAATAAGGCTTACCGTTAAGAGGATTTTTTCAAGTGCGGGTAAAAATTGCACGGCTTCTGGCGCGCATCCAACTGTTCCTGAATGATGCGTTCCCATGCGGTCCGACAGGCACGAGTCGAACCCGGCATGGCAAAAATCACCGTCTGGTTAGCCAGACCGGCAAGCGCACGGGATTGCAGCGTCGCCGTCCCTATATCTTCGTACGACACCATACGAAACAGCTCGCCGAAACCTTCAATTTCCCGATCGAACAAGACGCCAATGGCTTCCGGCACCACATCCCCTGCGGTAAAGCCCGTGCCGCCATTAATCAAAATGCCCTGCACCTCATCGCTGGCAATCCACGCCGAAACCTGTGCCCGAATCTGGTACAGATTCTCTTTCACAATAGCGCTATCGACAATGCGATGCCCTGAGGACTGTGCCGCTTCGCGCAGATAGTCGCCGGATGTGTCATCTTCCGCGCTACGACGTTCGGAAACGGTCAAAACCGCAAGATTGAGAGAAACGAATTCGCTGCTGACTTTGCTCATGTCAGGCTCCTTTAAGAATCAGTGATGTCGCGGATTAACCGCCGATAAATGACAGATTTTGCGTGATGCCGCTGTTGCCTTCATGCAGAAAGTGCGTCTGCTTCTTCGTCGACAATCCACCCGAGATACGCATTTTCAAATCATCAAGATGATCATCGTCGGCCAGCAAATCACGCAGTGGAATACCCTGTTCACCAAAGAGGCACAGATGAAGATTCCCTACAGCGGATACGCGCAGACGGTTACAGCTCAGGCAGAAATCTTTTTCATACGGCATAATCAGCCCGATTTCTCCCTGATAGTCAGGGTGGCTAAACACCTGAGCAGGGCCGTCGCTGCGTGCGCGTTGTTGCTGCTGCCAGCCTTGTTGCAGCAGTTGCTGACGGATCACCTCGCCAGAGACATGGTGACGGCGGAACACGTCGCCCCCTTCCCCGGTTTCCATCAATTCAATAAAGCGCAGTTGAATCGGGCGGTGTTTAATCCAGTCGAGGAAAGTTTGCAGGCTGCCTGCGTTTACATCACGCATCAGCACCGTGTTGACTTTGACCTTGGCAAAGCCACAGTCAAAGGCCGCATCAATGCCATCCATTACCTGGCGGAATTTGTCCTGCCCGGTAATCGCGTGAAACTGGCGTGCATCCAGGCTGTCGACGCTGACATTCAGCGCCGTCAGGCCAGCATCTCGCCATTGAGCAACGTCGCGTGCCAAACGGTAGCCGTTAGTGGTTACCGCCAGCGTGCGGATAGCAGGGTTTTCACGGATCGCCGCGATGATATCGACAAAGTCACGGCGCAAAGACGGTTCACCACCGGTGAGGCGGACTTTTTCCGTCCCTAATTCGGCAAAGGCGCGGCTGACGCGACGAATTTCATCGAGCGATAAAAAGCGATGTGGATTCTTACCATTGGCCTGATAGCCATCCGGCAGACAGTAGGTACAGCGAAAATTGCAGACGTCTGTGATAGACAGACGCAAATAGTAGAACTTGCGCGCAAACGCATCAGTCAGTTGACTCACCATAAACACCTTTCCAAATACGGGAGATGCAGGCATTTCTGCCTCGCACCCTGGTGACCACGAAGGCCACGGCCAGGGCACCGTATCACGCGCAACACGCGCATCACTTAGGCACCAAGGCTAGGAGTTTGATTCCTATCAGTTATCCGTTAAACAGCAACGAGATAATCGTTCAAGAATCGTGATTTCATTAAGCAGTCTACTGCGAAAAAGCACAGCCAACCACTCTCAAAATCGGTATATAATTAAATATATAGCGAATTTTCAATATCTTATGATGCACAGCATACGGAAAAATATGCGACAGAAATTGTCTCAGGTCATGCCTGCGTGAGGATTTTTCGCCTTTTAAGTGGAAATCAGCTACCTTAGCGACGATCGTCACACGTAGTTAATATTTCTCTGGCTCATTCATAAGGTTTTCTATGCGCAATCGCACGTTGGCCGACCTCGATAGGGTTGTCGCACTCGGAGGCGGGCACGGTTTAGGTCGTGTGATGTCTTCGCTCTCTTCCCTGGGTTCACGGCTAACCGGCATTGTCACGACGACAGATAACGGCGGCTCAACTGGCCGCATCCGTCGTTCTGAAGGCGGCATTGCCTGGGGCGATACCCGCAACTGTCTGAATCAACTGATTACAACGCCCAGCGTGGCATCCGCAATGTTTGAGTACCGGTTTAACGGTAACGGTGAACTTGCCGGACACAATCTGGGTAACCTGATGCTAAAAGCGCTCGACCACCTGAGCGTGCGTCCGCTGGAAGCCATCAATCTGATTCGCAACCTGCTCAAGGTGGACGCTTTTTTAATTCCGATGTCCGAGCATCCTGTCGATTTAATGGCGATTGATGAACAGGGCAACCCCGTTTATGGTGAAGTCGAGATCGATCAGCTGGCAACCTTGCCGCAGGATTTGATGCTGTACCCGGCTGTAAAAGCCACGCGCGAGGCGATTGATGCCATTGCAAAAGCCGACCTGATTTTGATTGGTCCCGGCAGCTTTCTGACCAGTCTGATGCCGTTGTTGCTGCTGAAAGATCTGACACAGGCGATCCGCCGCACACCCGCACCCATGGTGTACATCGGCAACCTGGGCAATGAGCAGAGTAATCCCGCCGCCCGCCTGACGCTGGCGGAGAAACTATCCTGGATTGAACACAAGGTAGGGAAACCCGTGGTTGATGCCGCGGTTGTCGGTCCAAAAGTCGATATCAGCCAGATCGGCGACCGTCTGATCGTACAGCAGGCACTGGCAGCAGAAGATGTTCCTCACCATCATGACCGTGAGTTACTGCGTCAGGCCATCGATCGGGCGCTACAGCTGCTGGGCTAACGATCTAACGTGGCAGGGGTGGGCTTTGGCAGCGTTCACTACTTACCAGAGTTGGGGTATTCATACTGATAAACGGACGGTATTCTTCGTATATCTTCGCAGCCTGAGCACGGCTGCCAATCTCATTGAGAATGGCTTTAGCCTGAAAATGACGTTTCAACATATCGACGTCGTTGCACGGTGGAAGGTATGAGAGATTTACACCCAAATCGGAAAATTTACTCATCAATGCAGAAAGTTCATCGCGCACCTTGTTGATTCTCACCTCAGGATCCAGTGATTTTACCGAAAGCTCAATACCTTCCGCGCGCTGATCGAGCAATCTTTCACGCTCGGTGAGTCGTTGAATTTGCTGGTTTACTCCCTCTTCGCGTGCGGCCAACTGCTGTTCGCGAAAGTCCGTAATCGACGTTTGCTTCACGAGCACCAGCTCTCTTTCGCGAATCTGATTGAGTTGTTCATTACGATAATCTTCAAACTGTAATTTTTGCTGATAGTTGTACAGCGTCCAACCAGACAGCGCCACCACCACAATAATGAATGTTTTAGCGTTATTTTTGATGAATTCCCGATCAATCATCCGACAAAAAAACCTCGTTCTGCTGCAAAAACCAGTCGTTCACAAATTTCATTCGTAACTGCCGTGTTTTCCCTAACACCTTTTTTCATAGAGAAAAGGTGACGTTATTACACATCCCGTCCATCTCGTAACCACGGCGTATAAGTCACGCCAACCAGAATACCTTCGGGACTCAGGAAACGTGTGACCTGCTGTCCCCAAGGTTCAAGACGGTTTTCCACCAGCAACACATAGCCTTGCGCTTTCAGCGTGCTGGTCGCTTCCACCATGTCAGCCACTTCGAACTCCAGCCAGCTTTGTGGCTCAGGGTGTTGTGCTGGCCAATTTTCCTGCCCGAAACAGGATTCACTAGCCTGTGACAGCGGCCACAGCGCGAAATGCTTCACACCATCCATCACATCGGTCACCAGATAATCGCTCCCTTCCGCAACGGGCTTCAGCGGCAACCTCAGCGTATCAACATAGAGCGCATGGCTGGCAGAACGTGATTTCACAATCGGCCCGAAACCTGCCACAAACAACACCTCAACACCCGGTATAGAGTGATCCATCATTGATCCTCAGTGAACGCTTGCATCGTTAGGATACTGCGATAAATTGTGCACGCAGTGCCTGTACCTCATCGCGCAGAGCAGCAGCCTCTTCAAATTCAAGGTTCTGCGCGTGCGTCAACATCTTGCTTTCCAGCTCGCGAATTTTCAGCTCCAGCGCCTTCGGCGTCATGAGTTCATAACGTGTTGTGGGTTCTGCCGCTTTACGATTGCCACGCCCTTTGCCTTTGTTCGTCGGCTGTCCCAGTTGCAGGATATCGGAAATTTTCTTATTGATGCCCTGTGGCACAATGCCGTGCTCGGTGTTGTAGGCTTCCTGCTTCTCGCGACGGCGCTCCGTTTCACCAATCGCTTTCGCCATCGATGCCGTAATCCGGTCACCGTACAGAATGGCTTTACCACGCAGATTACGCGCGGCGCGGCCAATCGTCTGGATCAGGGAACGTTCAGAACGCAGGAACCCCTCTTTATCGGCATCCAGAATCGCCACCAGCGACACTTCTGGCATATCCAGCCCTTCACGCAGCAGGTTGATGCCAACCAACACGTCGAACTCGCCAAGACGTAAATCACGGATGATTTCCACGCGTTCGACGGTATCAATATCCGAGTGCAGATAACGTACACGCTCGCCGTGTTCTTCCAGATATTCCGTCAGATCTTCCGCCATTCGCTTGGTCAGCGTGGTCACCAGTACCCGCTCATTAATCGCCGCACGCAGACGAATTTCGGAAAGCAGATCGTCCACCTGTGTCGCAACAGGCCGTACTTCAATAATCGGATCGAGTAGCCCAGTGGGGCGCACCACCTGATCGATCACTTCACCGCCCGATTTTTCCAGTTCATAGTTACCCGGCGTCGCAGATACGTAGATCGTCTGTGGAGCTAACGCTTCAAATTCTTCAAATTTCATCGGTCGGTTATCCAGCGCTGAAGGCAGCCGGAAACCGTATTCGACCAGCGTCTCTTTACGCGCACGGTCACCGCGATACATACCGCCAATCTGGGGAACGGTAACGTGGGATTCATCAATGACCAGCAGCCCGTCCGCAGGCAAATAATCAAACAGCGTCGGCGGCGGCTCACCGGGGCCACGACCGGAAAGGTAGCGTGAGTAGTTTTCGATGCCGGAGCAGTAACCCAGTTCGTTCATCATCTCCAGATCAAACTGCGTGCGTTGACTCAGCCGCTGCTCTTCCACCAGTTTGTCATTGGCCAGCAGCACCTTTTTACGGTCGGCCAGTTCAACCTTGATGTCTTCCATCGCCTGCAAAATACGCTCACGTGGCGTGACGTAGTGCGTTTTTGGATAGATGGTGTAGCGCGGCACCGTTTGGAGAACGTGGCCCGTCAGCGGGTCAAATAGCGACAGCCGTTCCACCTCCTCATCGAACAATTCAACGCGCAGCGCGATTTCGTCAGATTCCGCAGGGAAAATATCGATCACTTCACCGCGCACGCGGAACGTACCACGCTGAAACGCCTGATCGTTACGGGCATACTGTAATTCGGCCAGACGCCGCAAAATCGCACGCTGGTCAATCAGCATCCCTTGCGTCAGGTGCAGCATCATTTTCAGGTAGAGATCGGGATCGCCCAGACCGTAGATCGCGGATACCGAGGCCACGACGATGACATCGCGACGCTCCAGCAGCGCTTTTGTCGCGGAAAGACGCATCTGTTCGATATGTTCGTTAACCGACGCATCTTTTTCAATAAAGGTGTCCGAGCTGGGAACGTAGGCCTCTGGCTGATAATAGTCGTAATACGAAACGAAGTACTCGACGGCATTATCGGGAAAGAATTCTTTCATTTCGCCGTACAGCTGGGCTGCGAGCGTTTTGTTTGGCGCCAGCATCATCGTCGGCCGATTGAGGTCGGCAATCACATTGGCGATCGTGAACGTCTTACCTGAGCCCGTTACCCCGAGCAGCGTTTGATGCGCTAACCCGTCTTCCAGACCTTCTTTTAAACGACGAATGGCCTCAGGCTGATCGCCTGCCGGTTTAAAGTCGGAATTCAGTGTAAATACTTTACTCATCGTTAAGCACGCTACTTATCGTTATTAACCATCGCTCAATGCGACGTTCGTGGATGGGTGATCGGAACTTTATTCTGAATGCCAATGATGAAATTCGCCACCGCAATGATACTGGATATAAAAACAGCATCAAGGAAATTATCGCTGGATTGGATGATTAATCGACAAATGAATTTGCTAGCACATCCATCTGCAATCTACCAGATAAAATCATCGTGATTTATCCCCAGATTTGGTAAAATATAACATGCGGGGATGACCGGTGACGTTAATTTATGCAACTACGCTCCATTGATGTTCAAGACGCTTGATTTTACTTAAGCATATGATAACAAATAGATTAGCAAAACCGTGGAGAATAGCGCCAACCCGGCGAGAACCCGCGCCAGCTCTCGGTTAGGGCGTGTTGTCTATCCATAATACACATAGTTATCCACAGAAATGGTGGATAACTCCCACAACCCCGCATCAGCACTGAGTTAGAGAAATACCCGCTTCATTCACGATTCCCTCTGATATGGATTTTCTTCACACTCTTTCTGTGATTTATCGCATAAGTATTAGACGGAAAAAGACTAAAAACAGCAGGGAGCTAAATGGCAACAATTCAGGTATGGCGGGGGATTGGAGAAAAATTCAAGAAGATTTTATCTATTGATCTGCGTGAAAACGCAGGTTTTCCACTCACAAAAGGAATGTTAGTAAAAAGCAACAAAAACCGTCGCTTGATTAAACGCAGGCGAAGGGTTTGCCAACAGTCACCATCACAGTTGTCTTGACAGTACAACTTCCATACCAACCCTTTTTCCCTTAGCGTCGACAAAAATCACTACCGTTTTTGTTTTATCCTTGTTCAGCCATTCTTCGCCATTTCCCTCCACCTTCTCAAGGGTACAGCCGATGGAAATAAGGTAGTCTCTCAATGAGGCAATATCCGCGGTGTTTTCAAAATATACTGCGCTCACTTCCGATGCTGACCCCTCTTGAGGTGCGTTCACAAACTGATAAACTGCCGATATACGAGGTACACCTTTGACGATATCGTCAGTAAGCTCTTCATAGAGGGCTTTGTCTTCCATGGTATAGTGTTTACTTTCAAGATCGAAGCCTGAAAACAACCACCACAGCAACCCCGCCGCTATGATACAAGCCATAACCAGGTCACACAGAAATCGATATAGCGTCGCC
The DNA here is from genome assembly GCF_000803315.1 of Pectobacterium actinidiae. Taxonomy (NCBI): domain Bacteria; kingdom Pseudomonadati; phylum Pseudomonadota; class Gammaproteobacteria; order Enterobacterales; family Pectobacteriaceae; genus Pectobacterium; species Pectobacterium actinidiae. Next base: position 1,670,748 of record NZ_JRMH01000001.1, on the reverse strand, counting down.
ATTTATCCTCCCCAAAAGCCCCCATGTCCCCCAGTTCCTCATCATCACCACGACGGTGGCGGCAATCGAATTTCCAAACCCACTGTTTTTCCCTTTGGGTCGACAAAAATCGTTATTGCTTTGGTTTTATCCTTACTTAGCCAGTTTTCGATATTTACTTCCGTCCTCTCAAGGGTACAACCGATGGAAATAAGGTAGTCTCTCAATAAGGCAATATCCGCAGTGTTTTCAAAATATACTGCGCTCACTTCCGATGCCGATCTCTGTGGTGGATAGTAAACAAACCGATAAACCGCCGAGATGCGTGGCGCGCCTTTGACAATATCGTCAGTGAGCGTTTCGTACAGGGCTTGGTCCTCCACTGTGTAAAATTCAAAACCAGAATCAAAACCAGAATCAGAACCAGTCGAAAACCACCACAACAACCCCACAGCGATGAGACACCCCATAAGTAGATTTTGCAGCAAACGATATAGCGTCGCCATTTACCCTCCTGAAAACTTCAGGTGCCACCCGGTTCCATCATCAATCACAATATCAACCCGTTCAGACGGAACGGAAGCGTAGGGTTTTATTCTCGTCATAAATGCAGGTAACACGCCAAAATAGGGCCGCGCATTCGGGTTCTGCTCTGGATCGGGGAAGAGTAACGGCCTGAATGATTTATTCTTGAACCCACCGATCGAGCCGTAAAAATCCCAGCGTTTTAATGCCTCATCCCTGCTAATCGGTTTGAGTTCTGAGAAGTAATGGATGCCATCAACGACACGATAAAAACCCAATAAATCAGAGACAAGATCTTCGCCGCTAAACCCACTGTCGGTGAAAAAATTAAACGGAAAACCATCTTGGAACCCCTCAAAACGGGGAGCGACTGCCATCATCATCGCTAACGCGATGCTGAACTGTTCGCTACGTGATACACCTTTCTTGATGCGCCAGACGGAATATTTAGATGTACCGACCCTCTTCCTAAATTTCCGCATATCCTGGAAATATTTCACATCGTAATACGGTTTATCCCCACTCTCGCCTGCCTCAAATTGCAGTAACAACTTTCTGATATCGTCGCCCTGAGCATGGCCCAAATCAACCCAGCCAAGTACCTCACTGTAAATTAAACCGCTCTTATTCGTCGTTGCCGTTGGACCATCCACGATATCCGATCGTTTACTCATAAAATTCTCAACGCCTTCTTATTTACAGGCAATAGCGCCGGAAGATAGCTTCAGCCAGAATGAAATGAATCAGTCATCATTTCACATAACGGCATCTTGCCAGAACAGATAGGAACTGGTGCGTGCAGCCACATGTTCCCATTCAATGGTGTTAAATTTAAAAGACACGCTTTCGCTCGGCTGTAAATCGTTATGTGTTAAAGAATTAGGGTACATAGCATTAATACCAGAAATAATTCCGCCTAATAACCTTATTTTGAAATACAGCTCATTACCGCCTGCCATGGCGGTCCGATAAAGAGACAGTTCACAGGTTAATTTTTCTTTATCGCCCAGAGCTTGGGATAATAGCGGCGTAGATTTATCGATAGGCTTTCTGATTTGGAGGGGATAGAATGAGACGTTGTCTTCCCGCATAACACTGGTATTTAATTCGTAAACAAAAATCTCATCTTCGTGTCCAGACTGATGCAGGTTGCCTATCGATGCAATCGTGGAACACCCTGCGGATATCAACCCTTGTTTCTCGCCATTAAGTGAAAGATAAATAATGTTTGCCATGATACATTCCTTGAATCATGTTAGTTGTTTGCGTAAGTTTTTTAATAAAAAACATACAATAAAAAATGTCACAACATTTATTCTATCACTATTATTTCACGAACAACCAGACATTAATGAATGTATTCTTTAAAAAATGGATTAGCGTTTTTATTAAAAAAACACGCAAATCCATTGAGTGAAGAACCAATAAATAACACTATTATTATTTGGCATAAAATAGTTAGCCAATAATAAAACATATCCCACTATTTTTAGTGACGTTACTTATTTCACTAATAATGTAATATCAATATACTGCCCCAAGTTATGCTGCTGATGATCCGATAAATAGGGAATTTCGCCCAGCATCGGCGCAGGTAGGCGCTGTTGCAGCGTTTGCAGATACGGCTGATGCCATTTTCCGGGCGGCGTGATGTCGTTTGCGATCCAGCCAGCCAGGTGCAAGCCAGCGTGTTGAATCGCGTGGGCAGTTAGCATCGCGTGATTGATACAACCCAGCTTGATGCCGACGACCAAAATCACGGGGAGTTGTTCCTGAACGACCCAGTCGGCAAACGTTTCTTGCTCCGACAGCGGCGTAAACCACCCACCAGCACCTTCGACCAACAGCCAATCTGCCTCTGTTTCTAATGCCCGCAGCCCTGCGGACAGGCTGGAGAGAGGGATAGGCCGCTGTTCCACCGCACTGATAATATGCGGCGAAGTCGGTTCCATAAACGCCAGCGGGTTCACCGCCTGATAATCCAACCGGACGCTGCTATTGGCCTGAAGCGCCAGCGCATCGCTGTTGCGAATGCCGTCAGCCGTCATTTCACAGCCGGACGCCACGGGTTTATAGCCTGCGGTGCGGTTTCCGGCCTGATTCGCAGCCTGGAGTAGCGCCGTGCTGGCGACCGTTTTCCCGACTTCGGTATCCGTGCCCGTTACAAACCAGCGCTCAATCACGATAAATCACTCCATAAACCAGTTGATAGCTGAGCGGGTAGCCGCCCTGTTCTTGCGGATAATGGGCAGACAGCGCCGCCAGACGCGCCCGGCTCAATAGCCCCGGCGCACGTCCTTCGTGCAACCAGGTCGCACCAATCCCTTTCAGCGATTTCATCAACGCCAATACATCTGGGAACAGGCAGATCTCACGCTCTTGTACCACATGATGACGATAGGGCTGACAGGCTGCTTCGATAGCGGAGAGTGGCAGAAAACGATTCGTCCGCTGCGTGCCGTCCAGATGCTGCCACGCCTGTGACAGTTCACTTAAGGAGCCATCAGCCAGCGTCGCAAACGCAATAACGCCGCCCGGCCGCGTGACCCGATACAGCTCGGCCAGCGCACGCGGTAACGAGTCGCACCACTGCACTGCCAGATTGCTATAGCTGATATCCACACAGCAATCCACCAACGGCAGATTTTCGATATCGCCTTCCAGATAACGATCGGCAACGTGCTGCTCACGGGCATGCGCCAGCATGTCCACCGACAAATCCAGCGCAGTCACATTTTTACCAGCCTGGCGCCAGCGGCGACTAAAATGCCCGGTTCCGCAGCCCGCATCCAGCACTTGTAGACCGCTGTGCGACGGCATCAGCGCCAGCAGACGTTCTCCGCTGGTGCGTTGCAGTTCGGCAAAGCGGTCGTAGCACCCTGCTGCACGCCCAAACGCCTGCGCAATCGCCTGCTTGTTATAGTTTTCTGTCAGCATGGTGCAATACCGTCAGCAAGCGATGGATATCTTCCGGCTGATGCTCCGCCGTCAGCGTAATGCGTAGACGCGCGCTACCGACAGGCACCGTTGGTGGCCGCATCGCACTAACCCACACGCCCTGTTCACGCAGATGGCTCATCAGTGCCATTGCCCGCGCATTCTCACCAACAATCAGCGGTTGAATCGCACTCTGTGAATCCATCAATTGATAGGTGGAGTTGGAAAAACCCGCACGGAACAGCGCAATATTACGTCGTAGCGCATCACGCCGTGCTTCGCCCTGCCGGACACCGTTGATTGCCGCACTCAGCGCACAGGCCTGTGCTGCTGGCATTGAGGTGCTGTAAATCAAATGGCGGGCGAATTGCAGGAAATACTCGGCCAGCGGTTCGGCGCACAGTACCGCCGCGCCGCTCACGCCAAACGCTTTGCCGAACGTGACAATCAGCAACTCGGGTTTGATGCCTTGCTGCCAGCAACTCCCGCGCCCTTCATCACCCAGCACGCCAATTCCGTGTGCATCGTCCACCATCAGCCAGGCATTATGCGCCCTGCACTGAGCCTGTAGTGCCGATAGCGGCGCGGTATCGCCATCCATGCTGAAAACGCCCTCGGTCACCACCAGCGTCTGGCCGTCTGTGGGTTTCTTCAGCAGCGCTTGCAGGCTATCGACCTGATTGTGTTTAAAGCGCCTCAGGCTCGCAGGTGACTGTGCGGCGGCCTCCAGCAGTGAAGCATGGCTGAGTTTATCGGCGAAAATACGGTCTTCTGACTGTGCCAGCGCCGCCACCACAGCCTGATTCGCGGCATAGCCGGAAATAAACAGCAGCGCACGCGGATAGCCCAGCCAGTCGGCAAGCTGACTTTCCAGCGCGGCATGGGCATCGGTATAGCCTGTCACATGCCCGGAACCGCCACTGCCAATCCCATATTGTTCAGCGCCCTGCTGCCAGGCACGCACAATCTCAGGGTGGTGGCTCAGCCCCAGATAATCGTTGCTGGAAAAATTCAGATAGCAGCGATCGCCCTGCATCAGCCAGCGCCCGCTGCCGCCTTGATTAACCTGCCGTACGCGGTAGGCATCATCGCGCTGACGCTGCATCAGCGCGGCTTCGATACGTTGCTGCCAGCTCATGATTGCACATGCCCCATCCAGCAGTTTGCGTACAGGGCGTTATACCGCGGCATTATAAAACTGCTCGCTATCGGCATTAATCAACTGTTCGGCCAACCGCTGCTGCTGTTGGTTATCGCCGTATTCGGTCGCCGTCTGCTGCGGATTCAGACCCAGCTTGAGGAACAGCGCCAGATCCTTGTCTTCTTTCGGGTTTGGCGTCGTGAGCAGTTTGCAGCCGTAGAAAATGGAGTTCGCCCCCGCCATAAAGCACATCGCCTGTGTTTGTTCGCTCATCTGCTCGCGTCCGGCGGACAGACGCACATAGGACGCCGGCATCATGATACGCGCAACGGCAATAGTACGAATGAAATCAAACGGATCGACATCATCATTATCCGCCAACGGCGTGCCTTTCACCTTAACCAGCATATTGATCGGTACGCTTTCCGGCGGCGTCGGTAGGTTAGCTAACTGCACCAGCAGCCCGGCACGGTCACGCACCGTTTCCCCCAGCCCGACGATACCGCCCGAGCAGACCTTAATGCCCGCACCGCGCACTTTATCCAGCGTATCCAGACGCTCCTGATACGTGCGGGTAGTAATAATGCTGCCGTAAAATTCTGGCGAGGTATCGAGGTTATGGTTATAGAAATCCAACCCAGCAGACGCCAGACGCTCGGCTTGATCGTTGTGCAACGTTCCCAGCGTCATACAGGTTTCCATCCCCATCGCTTTGACACCTTGCACCATCTGTTCCAGATATGGCATATCGCGCTCGTGCGGGTTTTTCCACGCCGCGCCCATACAAAAGCGCGTCGATCCTGCGGCTTTCGCCTGGCGGGCCGATTCCAGCACCTGTTCAACCTGCATCAGGCGTTCAGTATCAATCCCGGTGCGATAGCGGGAGCTCTGCGGGCAATACTTACAGTCCTCGGGACAGGAACCGGTCTTAATCGACAGTAACGTACTGACCTGCACCTGGCGGGGATCAAAATGCTGACGGTGGATCTGCTGCGCTTCAAACATCAGTTCCAGAAATGGTTTATTAAATAAGTCTTGCGCTTGCTCAAGCGTCCAGTACATGCGGTCAGCCATGTCGGCATCTCCAAACTAAAAACGTTTCGCCAGTGTAAATTAACCCGATATACTGTCAACCAAATAGAATCCATTTTGGTTTACGAAAGATCATCATGAGCCCGGAAGACATTGCTTTTGACCAGCGCCACATTTGGCACCCCTACACTTCGATGACCGAACCACTGCCCTGCTATCCTGTGATAGCAGCCAGCGGCGTCGCGCTTCATCTGGATGACGGACGTCGCCTGATTGACGGCATGTCATCGTGGTGGGCAGCGATTCACGGCTACAATCATCCGGCGATCAATCAGGCGGTGCAGGATCAGCTCAGCCAGATGTCGCATGTGATGTTTGGCGGGATCACCCATCCGTCGGCGGTGGCGCTGTGCCGCCAACTGGTGGACATCACGCCAGACACGCTGGAATGCGTTTTTCTGGCGGATTCCGGTTCAGTGGCCGTCGAAGTGGCGATGAAAATGGCGCTGCAATACTGGCAGGCACGCGGTGAAACCCGTCAACGTTTTCTCACCCTACGTCACGGTTATCACGGTGATACCTTCGGTGCGATGTCCGTGTGCGACCCACAGAATTCGATGCATAGCCTGTATCAGGGCTATCTGCCTACCCATCTGTTTGTCGATTCACCGCCATGCGCCGCGATCAACGCAGGCGGTTTTACCAATGACTGGCAGGAAGCTGATATCGCGCCGTTAGAGGCAATGCTGTCGGCGCACGCGCATGAGATCGCGGCCGTCATTCTGGAACCTATCGTGCAGGGCGCGGGCGGAATGCGTTTTTACCATCCGGCCTACCTGCGTCGGGTGCGGGAACTGTGCGACCAGTGGGGCATCTTGCTGATTGCTGATGAGATCGCCACCGGATTTGGCCGCACCGGCAAGCTGTTTGCCTGCGAACATGCGGGAATTTCTCCCGATATTATGTGTCTGGGAAAAGCGCTTACCGGCGGCTATATGACGCTCTCCGCCACGCTGACCACCCGGCGAGTCGCTGAAACCATCAGTAACGGCGCAGCAGGCTGTTTTATGCACGGCCCCACATTTATGGGCAATCCGCTCGCCTGCGCGGCAGCCAATGCCAGTTTGTCGCTGCTCGCCGAGAACCGTTGGCAGCAGCAAGTGCAAAATATTGAGCGGCAGTTGCGAGAAGCGCTGCAACCCTGCGCGGATTCTCCGCTGGTGGCGAATGTCCGCGTGCTGGGTGCTATCGGCGTGGTAGAAACGCAGCGTCCGGTCAATATGGCGCGGCTACAGCGTTTCTTTGTCGAGCGTGGCGTCTGGATTCGCCCCTTTGGTCGACTCATTTATCTGATGCCGCCGTTTATCATTCAGCCTGATGAGCTACGTCAGTTGACCGACGCCGTCTGTGCCGCCATACGTGATGAACAGCTATTTGACTAATCAGTCAGCTAAGGCGCACGCATTCGTGCGCCGCAAAACATGTCCCCTATTTCATCTCAAATGATATACCCCAAATAATTCGAGTTTCAGGAAGGCGGCGAATGAGGGAATCCCGATGAGCTTACTCAAGTAAGTGATTCGGGTGACCGAATGAAGCCAACGCACATGCAACTTGAAGTATGACGGGTACAGCTATTTATTACCGCTCTTATAATTATACACACGAATAAGTTTTTCATTTTATTCATGGTTAACGTATTGAATTACTCTGATAGCGGTAAAATAAATATAAAATGTTAAGCACACCACAATTTATATTCAACCGACCATAGACACGTGATGAATACGTGTTAGATTTTAACGTGAAACACCTCAAGCATATATTTAAAAGGAGATTTATTATGCTTACAGAAAATAAGAAGCCGTTCCGTATCTTCCGCACATTATTTCCCGTATTCTTTTCTGCCTTGTTGCTTTCTCCACTCGCTGCTTCTGCGGTCAGTTCGTCCAAAGACGCGGACAAACTCTATTTTGAGAATAATAAATATTATGTATTCAATAACGTTTGGGGAAAGGATGAAGTAAAAGGATGGCAACAAACGGTTTTCTATAATAGCCCAACCAGCATGGGGTGGAACTGGCACTGGCCAAGTAGCTCCCCCAGCGTTAAAGCCTATCCGTCGCTGGTGAGCGGTTGGCACTGGACGGCGGGTTATACAGCAAATAGTGGCTTGCCGATAAAATTATCCAGCAATAAAAGTATTACCAGTAACGTCACCTATTCCATCAAATCCACCGGGACTTACAACGCGGCTTATGACATTTGGTTCCACACCACAGACAAAGCCAGTTGGGATTCTACCCCTACGGATGAATTAATGATCTGGCTAAATAATACTAATGCAGGCCCGGCGGGTGATTATATTGAAACCGTTTTCCTCGGTGGCAGCAGTTGGAACGTATTCAAAGGCTGGATCAACGCCGGTAACGGTAAAGGGTGGAATGTCTTTTCCTTTGTGCGTACTTCCAATACCAATAGTGCGTCACTCAATATTCGCCATTTCACCAACTATTTGGTGGGAACCAAGAAATGGATGAGTAATGCAAAATATATCAGCAGCGTTGAGTTTGGCACTGAGATCTTTGGTGGTGATGGGCAGATTGACATCACCAAGTGGAGCGTAGACGTAAAATAACACGCCTGTCGTCTCGATCATTTCCGGTTCAACGCCGACGCCCACACTGGCGCGGGGTTGAACCGAATTTATTCCATCGGCTTCTCGATTTCTGTCGGACCGGACAACTATCGCTCATCTTTTAGACGGATTTGCCTTCCCTTCCCAACAAAATTCGTGATCTATGGCACGTCAATTCCATTAGCGTTATGATAATGCTCTATGCTAATCAGGAATTTCCCATGCGTAATACGTTCATCGTTTGCTGGCAGTATTTACGCGCTTTCGCATTGATTTATCTCTGCCTGCTGGCAGGCAATGCGGTATCCGCGTTACTTCCGTTCACTATCCCCGGCAGTATCATCGGCATGCTGGTCTTGTTCACCCTGCTTACCTCGCAAATTCTGCCCGCACAGTGGGTCAAACCGGGCTGCCATCTGCTTATTCGTCACATGGCGCTGCTGTTCGTCCCTATCGGCGTCGGGGTGATGAATTATTACGAGCTGGTCAGCCAACAGTTTGGCCCCATCGTGGTTTCCTGCCTGATCAGTACCTTTATTGTGATGTTGGTTGTGGGTTTCAGTACCCAGATAATGCAGCGTGAACGAGCCGTGGCTGGCGATCGCACGCCGCCGAAGGATAACGAATAATGTTCAGCTATTTGTGGTGGTCACTGCCCCTCACTCTGATAGTCTTTTTCGCCGCGCGCAAACTGGCCGTACTGACCAGAATTTCACTGTTGAACCCACTGCTGGTGTCGATGGCGATTATTATTCCGCTGCTGTTGGTATTGAAGATTCCCTACGAGCACTATTTTCAGGGCAGCAAAGTCCTTAACGACCTGCTGCAACCCGCGGTGGTCGCGCTGGCATTCCCGCTTTACGAACAGTTGCATCAAATTCGCGCGCGCTGGAAGTCAATCATCAGCGTATGCTTCATCGGTAGCCTAACCGCCATTATCTCCGGCACGCTGGTAGCGCTGTGGATGGGCGCATCGCCAGAAATAGCCGCCTCGGTGCTGCCTAAATCCGTCACCACACCGATTGCGATGGCCGTTGCCAGTTCTATTGGCGGGATCCCAGCTATCAGCGCCGTCTGCGTGATTTTTGTCGGTATTCTCGGCGCGGTCTTAGGCCACAGCCTGTTCAACCGCGTCGGAATCAAAACCAAAGCCGCACGTGGGCTGTCGATGGGCACCGCTTCGCACGCGCTCGGTACGGCACGCTGTGCAGAAGTTGATTATCAGGAAGGCGCATTCAGTTCGCTGGCGCTGGTCATCTGCGGAATCATCACGTCGCTGATTGCGCCGTTAGTCTTCCCTCTACTCTTGCATGTCGTTGGCTGAATCTCGCGGGGACGGTGCGTACCTTGCATCGTCCGCTATAAAATTGAGATTCATCTCGCATTTAGCAGTTAATTTGCATTCCTTTCATTCAACAAAGAGATTTTGATCACAAATTATTGCTACTCTGCTACTAACATGATGTCATTGACGGGTAAAAAGAGTACGCCAACATGCACCCACGATTTGAAAACGCCTTCCAGCAACTCCCTGACAGTCTGCAAGCTGCGATCGGTCCCTTGATCGATAAACCGGATTTCGCCGCCATGCTAACCGCTGACGACGTGAATGCCGTCTGTGAAGCCAGCCAGTTAGACGCCGACGCGTTGGCCTTTGCGCTATTACCGCTGGCGGCCACCTACGCCAAAGCGCCGATCTCGAATTTTCAGGTTGGCGCGATTGCACAAGGGCTTAGCGGCAATTTCTACTTTGGTGCCAACATGGAGTTCAGTGCCGTTCAGCTACAGCAAACGGTGCATGCCGAACAAAGCGCCATCAGCCATGCGTGGCTACGCAATGAGCATGGCTTGCGAACCGTGACCGTGAACTACACGCCGTGCGGCCACTGTCGCCAGTTTATGAATGAGTTGCGCAATGCGGCGTCGCTACGCATTCAGTTGCCGGGTCGCCAGCCTGCACTGCTCAGCCACTATCTGCCGGATGCTTTTGGCCCTGTCGATCTACAAATTGATACCTTATTAATGGATGCCGTCAACCACGGTGCGACCTTACACAATGTGGGCGTGCTGGCACGTCTGGGACTGGATGCCGCCAACCGTAGCCACGCGCCCTATAGCAAGGCGATCAGCGGCATTGCGCTGGAAACCGTAAGCGGCAACATTTATACCGGACGCTACGCAGAAAATGCGGCATTTAATCCTAGCCTGCCGCCTTTGCAAATCGCACTGAATCTGATGAACCTTGCCGGCGACGATCCGTGCACCATTAAACACGCGGCCGTCGTTGAGCGTCGCAATGCGGTTGTCAGCCACTGGGCTATTTCGCAAATTATGCTGGCCGAATTAGGCTGCACCGACATTGAACATCACTTTATTGGGGAATAACGGCAGAGGTGAGCGCACGATTTCAGCACAGGGAAGCGTGAAAAACGAGAGGTGAATCGATAAAGCCTGCATTTCCACTAAGATGCAAGCCATCTGTAACTATTTTAATTAACAATTTCTGTACATATTTTCTGGGTAATTTAAGATCCGCAACAGTTTTTATCGACAACACCTGAGTTTTTTTCTGTTATCCGAAGAGTAAAAAGTCATGGAATTAGAATACGAAAGCAAACGACCTCTCCATATTCCCTACGCTGGCCCAATATTGCTTGAATTTCCCCTGCTGAATAAAGGCAGTGCGTTTACCGAAGAAGAACGCGCTAACTTTAACCTGCATGGTCTGCTGCCTGAAGCCGTCGAAACCATCGAAGAACAGGCAGAACGCGCCTGGCGTCAGTATCAGGAATTCAAACACGATATTGAAAAACACGTTTACCTACGCAACATTCAGGATACCAACGAGACGCTGTTCTATCGCCTGTTGGACGGTCACCTCAGTGAGATGATGCCGATCATCTACACCCCGACCGTTGGCGAAGCCTGTGAACATTTCTCCGATATCTATCGTCGCGCTCGTGGCCTGTTTATCTCCTACCCTAACCGCGCACATATCGACGATATGCTGCAAAACGCCACCAAGCAGAACGTGAAAGTCATCGTTGTGACCGACGGTGAGCGTATTCTGGGTCTGGGTGACCAGGGTATCGGCGGGATGGGGATTCCAATCGGTAAGCTGTCACTGTACACCGCCTGTGGCGGTATCAGCCCAGCCTACACCCTGCCAGTGGTTCTGGATGTCGGTACGAACAACCCACAGCGTCTGAACGATCCGCTGTACATGGGCTGGCGTCATCCGCGTATCACTGATGACGAATACTATGAGTTTGTTGATGAATTCATCCAGGCCGTTAAGCGTCGTTGGCCGAATGTGCTGTTGCAGTTTGAAGACTTCGCACAGAAGAACGCGACGCCGCTGCTGAACCGCTATCGTGATGAAATCTGTAGTTTTAACGATGACATTCAGGGCACTGCCGCCGTGGCTATCGGCAGCCTGATTGCCGCCAGCCGTGCAGCAGGCACTCAGTTACGCGATCAAACCGTGACCTTCCTGGGCGCAGGCTCCGCAGGTTGTGGTATTGCCGAGCAAATCATCGCGCAGATGAAATCTGAAGGTCTGAGCGAAGAAGAAGCGCGCGCACGCGTCTTCATGGTTGACCGCTTCGGTTTGCTGACAGACAAACTGCCGAACCTGCTCGATTTCCAGAGCAAGCTGGTGCAAAAAAGTGAACTGCTGGCTGATTGGGATTGCAACAGCGACGCGATTTCACTGCTGGAAGTGGTACGCAATGCCAAGCCAACCATCCTGATCGGGGTATCCGGCCAGCCGGGTCTGTTCACGGAAGAAATCATCCGTGAAATGCACAAGCACTGCGCGCGTCCTATCGTGATGCCGCTGTCTAACCCGACATCCCGCGTGGAAGCCCGTCCAGAAGATATCATTCGCTGGACAGAAGGCTCAGCGCTAGTCGCAACCGGTAGTCCGTTCTCTCCGGTTAACTATCAGGGCAAAGTCTTCCCTATCGCACAGTGCAACAACTCCTACATTTTCCCTGGTATCGGGTTAGGTGTACTGGCGTCGGGTGCCAAACGTATCACTGACGGTATGTTGATGGCCGCCAGCCGCGCTCTGGCTGACTGCTCACCGCTGGCGAATAACGGTGAAGGCGCACTGCTGCCGGATCTGTCCGATATCCAGCAGGTGTCCAAACGTATCGCACTGGACGTAGGTAAAGCCGCACAGTTGCAAGGTGTCGCCGTCGTAACGTCTGCTGATGCATTGCAGAAAGCGATTGAGCACAACTTCTGGCAACCGCAGTACCGCAGCTACAAACGTACCTCGTTCTAACTGCCTTACTGCTAAAAAGCGCGGCACTTGTGTCGCGCTTTTTTTATTCAGCTTTTCAATTTCGGGTCGAGTGCATCGCGCAGGCCGTCACCTAATAAATTAAACGCCAAAACCGTCAGAAAGATCGCCAAACTGGGGAAGATCGCGACGTGCGGGGCAATCACCATATCCGACCGCGCTTCGTTCAGCATCGCTCCCCACTCCGGCATCGGCGGCTGTGCGCCAAGCCCTAAGAATGACAGGCTGGCTGCGGTGATGATCGACATGCCAATACGCATCGAGAAAAACACCACGATGGAAGATACCGAGCCCGGCAGGATATGTCGAAAAAGGATTGTCCCGTCACTGGCACCAATGCTGCGAGCCGATTCGATGTAGGTAAGCTGCTTCAGCACCAGCGTATTCCCCCGCACCAGACGGGCGAAAGCCGGGATGCTGAAGATTGCGACAGCGACAATCACGTTCGCCATCCCACTCCCCATAATCGCCACAACAGCAATCGCCAGCAGAATACCAGGGAAGGCAAACAGCACATCGGATAGGCGCATGATGATTCTGTCCGCCCACCCTCCGTAGTAGCCCGCCACCAGACCGAGTGTCGTGCCGATAATCATCCCGACCAGCACTGAGAGAATCCCCGCCGCCAGAGAAATGCGCGTTCCCATCAGGATCCGGCTGAAAATATCACGTCCTAATGAATCCACGCCCAGCCAGTGTGCCGCCGACGGGCCTTCATTCAGGCGTTCATAATCGAAGTAGTTCTCGGCATCATAAGGCATCAGATACGGTGCCAGAAACGCGACCACAATCAGCAGCAGTACAAACATGCCAGCGGCGACTGCAACGTGCTGCCGAAGAAAACGCCGCCAGAATTCACGCCACGGCGTGCGAACAGGTTTATCCCTAATGACAGGGAGCGTCGCCAGCATAGCTTTACGTCGCCAGTGTCTCATTCCCTTTCCTTATTTATAACGAATGGCTGGATTAATCGCGGCATACAGCATATCCACCAAAAGATTGATCAGAATAAACTCCAGTGAGAACAGCAGTACCTCCGCCTGAATCACCGGATAGTCGCGCATCTCCACCGCATCCACCAGCAGCCGACCTAGCCCCGGCCAGTTGAAGACCTTCTCCACAACGATGGAGCCACCGAGCAAGAAACCAAATTGCAGCCCCATCATTGTAACCACCGGAATCAGCGCATTGCGCAGCCCGTGCTTCACCACCACCAGCGATTCGCGTACGCCTTTTGCTCGCGCCGTACGCATATAATCTTCCTGCAAGACATCGACAAACGACGCACGAGTAAAACGCGCCATCACCGCCGCCACCGCCGCCCCCAGCGTCAGAGAGGGCAAAATGTAGTGCAGCCAGGTGTCCGCCCCCACCGTCGGCAGCCACCCCAGTTCGACGGAAAAAACCTGCATTAACAGCATGCCGAGTGCAAACGCAGGGAAAGAGAGACCGGAGACCGCCAGCGTCATCCCGATTCTGTCCGGCCAGCCGTTGCGCCACACGGCGGACACGATGCCTATCGCCATGCCAAACATCACAGCCCACACCATGCTGCACACCGTCAGCCAAAACGTCGGCATAAAGCGCATGGCGATCTCTTCAGTGACGGGGCGTTTCGATACGATCGACGTACCAAAATCCCCTTGCAGGATATTGGTAAAGAAATGCCAGAACTGGTGTGGTAGCGGTTTATCCAACCCCAAATCCTGCCGAACCATCTCGATAACGGCAGCATCCGCTTCCCGCCCGGCGGCTAAACGCGCCGGATCGCCGGGTAGCAGATGAACGAACAGGAACACCAGCACCATCACAATCAGCAGCGTGGGGATCAGTCCCAGTAGTCGTTTAATAAAATAATTCAGCATGAACGGTTTTCCACAGACATGCGTCGGACTCCCAATGAGTGAACGTGTGTTGACCACAGCCGACTCCCTGGTCATGCTTTTACGGTGAGTTATTCCTTCAGGTCGGCTTCTTCAAAACTGAACAAGGTATCCGGCATCACGTAGAATCCGGTCAGTTTTTTGCTATTCGCCGACACCAAACGCTCTGTCGCCAGGAAGATCCACGGCGCATCCGCCCAGATTTTGTCCTGCGCATCTTTGTACAGTTTCTGTTTTTCCGTCCGATCCGTCGTTTTCAGCGCATTCGCCAGATCCGCATCCACCTGTGGATTACTGTAAAAGGCCGTGTTGAATTGCGCCGGTGGCCAGGAAGCCGTGGCAAACAGCGGCGACAGTGCCCAGTCCGCTTCCCCCGTCGAGGCTGACCAGCCGGTGTAGAACAGGCGAACGCCCGTTTCCTTCACGCCCTTACCTTCTACTTCAGCGGCACGTTGCCCCGCATCCATCGCGGTCACCTGCACCTTCACGCCAACCTGTGCCAACTGTTGCTGCGTGAACTGCAAGACTTTCTGTGCCGTACTGTGATTATGTGACGACCAGAGCGTGGTAGTGAAGCCGTTCGGGTAGCCTGCTTCTTTCAGCAACTCACGCGCTTTGGCCGGATCGTAAGGCCACGGGTGATATTTTACCGAGTAATCAATGCTGCTCGGCAGTGGCCCTTCGGCTGGCGTCGCATAGCCGGAGAACGCCACTTTAATCAGCGCTTCTTTGTTGATCGCGTAGTTCAACGCCTCGCGTACTTTCGGGTTATCAAACGGTTTCTGCGTGACATTCATGCTGATGTAGCGATGCAGAATCGAGGGCGACGCCACCAGCGCCAGCTTGTCATTCTTCTCCAGTACCTTGGCCTGCTCGAACGGTATCGGGTAAGCAAACTGCGCTTCACCCGTTTGCAACAGCGCCGCACGCGTATTGTTATCCACCACCGGCCGCCAGGTAATGCTGTCCAGTTTCGGCAATCCCGCCTTCCAGTAGCCGCTGAATTTCTCGACTTTGACAAAGTCGGTCTGATTCCAGGCCACAAAGCGATACGGGCCGGTGCCTACCGGATGAAAACCAATGTCCTTACCGTACTGCTTTAATGCCGCCGGAGAGATCATCACCGCCGCTGGATGCGCCAGATTATTAACGAAGGCTGAAAACGGCGTCTTCAGCGTGATTTTCACCGTCAGATCGTCAACCGCCTCGGTTTTGTCGATCATCTTGAACAGGTTATATCGCTTCAGGCGATTGTCAGGATTACTGGCGCGATCCAGATTCACTTTCACTGCGGCGGCGTTAAACGCCGAGCCATCGTGAAATTTGACACCGGGGTGCAGCTTGACGGTATACGTCAGGCCATCTGGGCTGGTGTCATAGCTGTCCGCCAGTACGTTCACCAGCTTCATGTCTTTATCGAAGCCAAAGAGTCCCTGATAGAATGACTTCGCCACCGTCTGCGATAGCGAATCGTTGGCATCATACGGATCCAGGCTGGTAAACGTGGACCCCACGGCGATCACCGCATCTTTGGCTGCCCAGACGGGTGACGCCGCCATCGCTGCGGTTACCCCTGCGGCCACTAACCAGCGCCGCTTTATCGTCATTACGCTCATGCTACGTTCTCCTTGTGAATCCCTGTCAATACGCGCCGGCTATTGGATGGTGAGCAACAAAGTGCCGCTCACCGACCTGAACCAGAGGCGCCGTGGTCGGCTCGTCGCCAAGCGCCCGAATCGGGCTGGGTATTTCATCAACCAGCAGTACCTGCTCACGCTGGCGGCGTGAGGGATCGGCAACCGGTACTGCCGACATCAGCTTGCGGGTATAAGGGTGCCGAGGTCGTTCGAATACATCTTGCCGTGAACCAATCTCGACAATCTGCCCCATGTACATCACCGCCACACGATGGCTAATACGCTCAACCACCGCCATATCATGTGAAATAAACAAAAACGCGATGCCGAATTCACGTTGCAATTCCAGCATCAGGTTGATGATTTGTGCCTGAATCGACACGTCCAACGCAGATACGGCTTCATCCGCAATCACCACTTTAGGATTTAGCGCCAGGGCTCTGGCGATGCAAACGCGCTGCCGCTGGCCGCCGGAAAACTCATGCGGGTAGCGCCTGGCGTGCTCGGGCTCCAGCCCTACGCGCGACAACAGCCACTCAACACGCTTTTCTGCCTCCTGTCGGCGACAAATGTTGTGCACTAGCAACGGTTCCATAATCGAGAACCCAACGGTCAGACGAGGATCCAGCGATGCATAGGGATCCTGAAAAATCAGTTGGATATCACGCCGCAGGTGCTGTAATGCGACACCTTTCAGTTGATGAATTCGCTGACCGTTAAAGGTAATCTCGCCCCGCTGACTTTCAACCAACTGGAGCAATGCACGGCTGGTGGTGGACTTGCCGCATCCCGATTCGCCAACCAGTGAAAGCGTTTCACCCGGCCAGAGATCGAAGCTGACGTTTTCCACCGCATGCACCTGTCTGGTTACGCGGTTCAATAAACCGCTGCGAATAGGAAAACGTGTAACCAAATTACTCACCCGCAAGATCGGATCCGCGTGTGCGGGAACGGTATCCTGCGGTACGTTGTCCGCAATACGCCGCGCGTTTTGATCCAGCAGTGGAAATTTCTCTGGGAAAGGTTGGCCGCGCATAGACCCTAACGCCGGTACCGCGGCCAGCAGCCCCTGCGTATACGAGTGCTGGGGTGCCGTGTAGATCTGCCCAACGCTCCCCGCTTCAACGCACTCTCCACGGTGCATCACCAATACGCGATCGGCCATTTCCGCCACTACCCCCATGTCATGGGTAATGAAAATGACGGCCATGTCCATTTCACGTTGCAGCACGCGGATAAGTTGCAGAATTTGCGCCTGAATGGTGACATCCAGCGCGGTGGTCGGCTCATCGGCAATCAGCAGCGAGGGCTTGCAGGAGAGCGCCATCGCAATCATCACCCGCTGGCGCATGCCGCCAGAAAGCTGGTGAGGATAACGATCCAGCACGTTGCGTGCTTCCGGTATTCTTACCAAATCCAGCATGCGCAAGGTTTCTGCCCGCGCAGCGCGCCTGTCCATCCCCTGATGCAAACGAATCGACTCGGCGATCTGTTCGCCGACGGGAAAAACCGGATTCAGCGACGTCATCGGCTCCTGGAAAATCATCGCCAGATCCGCACCACGTAACGTGCGCATCACCCGTTGACGGGCACCGCGAAGATCCAGCACATGCCCATCACGGCGACGGAATAGCAGGTCTCCTTGGCGAATCACACCGCCCGCATGCTCAACCAAACGCATCAGCGCCAGCGACGTGACCGACTTGCCCGATCCCGACTCCCCGACGATAGCCAGCGTTTCTCCCCGATCGACAGAGAACGTCAAATTACGCACCGCGTCGGTGCGCTGCCCCTGCTGCTCGAAATAGACACTCAGGTTGCGCACCTCTACCACCCGTTTTTCAGGCAAAACCAGCCCCGGAACAGGGGAAGACAGCGAGGCAAAATGATCCTGTTTGGGCGACATGAACGGCGAATCTCCATATAAATGCGGCTGGAATCAGCGCAACGCGGTCAGGGACAAATTATCAGCGATTTTCGACTATATTTAGCGCAAAGTATGATGTAAAGCGGAAACTGAAATCGGCACGGTGAAAAATTTCTTTTATAACATTAAGTTAATTGCCATAAAGACACGTAATCAGGGGCAATATGTCCTGCAAATCCGCTCACGTTTGCCCGAAATGGTTCAACGTGTGGGCAGAAGGCCGCGGTTTTACGCCATGACCCTGCCGCTCCGTGCCTAACAAGAATTCATGCGCTATACCCTAAATAATCCGAGTTTCAGGCAGGCGGCAAGAGAAGGCGTCCCGATGATCTTACTCAGGTAAATGATTCGGGTGCGTGAGCGCAAGTATGACGGGTATAAAAGCCGTGTTCCTTGACCTGCATACATTCACCCCCGTGACGAACTCTGACATAATTAATATTGGCATAGGAAACGGGTTTTCGCCCATGAATGACGCATTGCCGGAACACGATGCTTACTGATGAAATAAGTCATATTAATAAAATTAGTCGTATTGATGAAACACACTGTGGAGTGAAGATGGAAAGCGTTAACGCAGGTTTACTGACTCTTGAACACGCTCTGGAAAACATGTTTTCTCAGGTTCCTTCCCTTACCGAGACAGAGCGCGTATCCCTGTTCGACGCCGCAGGACGGATCAGCGCCCATGCGATTGCCTCTCCGATTAACGTCCCGCCTTTCGCCAATTCCGCGATGGATGGCTATGCCGTACGCTGCGCCGATTTATCCGCTGCCTCACCGCTCCCGCTGGCTGGAAAAGCCTTCGCTGGCGCCCCCTTTACCGGCGAATGGCCTGCCGGAACCTGCATTCGCATCATGACCGGCGCGCCGATTCCCACTGGCGCTGATGCGGTGATCATGCAGGAAGAAGCTGACGTCAGCGAGGACGGTATTCGCTTTCCCCATGAGGTAAAACCCGGCCAGAATATTCGTCTGGCGGGAGAAGATATTCAGGCGGGAGCCAGCGTGCTACCCGCAGGCACCAAGCTGGGCGTAGCCGAGCTGCCGCTGCTGGCGTCACTGGGAATTGCGCAGATTGACGTGGTGCGCCGCCTGAAAGTTGTGGTGTTTTCAACCGGTGATGAGCTGCAACCCGTCGGCGAACCGCTGGCAGACGGTCAGATTTATGACACCAACCGTTTCGCCGTCCGTTTGATGCTGGAACAGCTGGGCTGCGAGGTGCACGACCTGGGGATTGTCCGTGACGATCCGGCCGCGCTGCGCGCTGTATTCCACGAGGCTGACCGGCTTGCCGATTTGGTGATTAGCAGCGGTGGCGTTTCCGTTGGTGAAGCGGATTACACCAAGCAAATGCTGGATGAGTTGGGTGATATCCATTTCTGGAAGCTGGCGATTAAACCCGGTAAACCCTTCGCCTTTGGCAAGTTGCAACACGCCTGGTTCTGCGGCCTGCCGGGGAATCCGGTTTCTGCTGCGCTGACGTTCTATCAACTGGTTCAGCCACTGTTGGCCCGTCTGTCTGGCTATACACAATGGCGACTGCCGCCGCGTGTTCGCGTCAAAACTACCAGCACACTGAAAAAGACACCGGGGCGTACCGATTTCCAGCGCGGCATTTTCAGCCGTAACGCGCAGGGTGAACTGGAAGTGAGAACCACTGGACATCAGGGGTCACACGTTTTCAGCTCGTTCAGCCTCGGTAACTGCTTCATCGTACTGGAGCAAGACCGCGGTCGCGTCGCCGCTGGCGAATGGGTCGACATCGAGCCCTTCAACGCGTTGCTGGGACACTAAGTATGCTGCCGGAGCTGAGTGATGAAGAGATGCTGCGCTACAATCGACAGATTGTGCTACGCGGATTTGATTTTGACGGACAGGAAAAGCTGAAGGCTTCACGCCTGCTGATTGTCGGGCTCGGTGGGCTAGGCTGTGCTGCCGCGCAGTATCTTGCCGCGGCGGGCGTCGGCCATTTAACACTGCTGGATTTTGATACCGTTTCTCTATCTAACCTGCAACGTCAGGTTCTGCACCGCAATACCCGTATCGGGATGGCGAAGGTTGAATCGGCGCGTCTGACGCTAACCGACATGAATCCGCATCTTTCGCTCGATACGATTGACGGCGATCTCGATGACGAGGCGTTGAGCGAGCTGGTCAGCCAACACGATGCCGTGCTGGACTGTACCGACAATGTTGCCATTCGCAACCGCCTAAACCGTATTGGCTTTCAGCTCAAGAAACCGTTGATCTCCGGGGCGGCGATTCGGATGGAAGGTCAACTCAGCGTCTTTACTTATCAGTCTGATGAACCTTGCTATCATTGTCTCAGCCGTCTGTTCGGTGCCAATGCGCTGACCTGCGTCGAAGCAGGCGTGATGTCGCCGCTGGTAGGTACCATCGGAAGCTTGCAGGCGATGGAAGCCATTAAGCTGTTGACCGGTTACGGCAGGCTGACCACAGGAAGGCTGCTGATGTTCGATGCGATGACGCTGCAATTTCGCGAAATAATGCTGCCGAAAAATCCGCACTGCGAAATCTGTGGCGGATAAAGCAGAAAGTGGGAAGATTGGCATCCGGCACGATAAGCCATTGAATACGGCGAACATCAGTGACACAGTATCAAGGTAAGTTATAACGTAAACTGAGGAACACACCATGAGTAATGCTTTTTTGCAGTCAATCAAGGCCCGTCGTTCAATCTATGCCATCGGCGATAAATTACCGATATCAGAAGATCAGGTTACCGCCCTCATTACCGAAGCCGTTAATGAAAGCCCCTCCTCTTTTAATTCACAAAGCTCACGCGTTGTGATTCTGTTCGGCGAGCAGCATCACAAACTGTGGGATATTGTTAAACAGCAACTGAAGAAAATTGTACCGGCGGACGCTTTCGCCCCAACAGAAAGCAAACTGGCGTCCTTTGCCGCTGGCGCGGGTACCGTCCTGTTCTTTGAAGACACCGCCGTGATTGAGGCACTACAGGAAAAATTCGCGCTTTATGCCGATAACTTCCCAGTCTGGTCTGAACATTCAACCGGAATTGCTCAGTTTGCCGTGTGGTCTACGCTGGCGCAGGAAAAAATTGGTGCCTCGCTCCAGCACTACAATCCCCTGATCGACGATGATGTTAAAGCACAGTGGAATCTGCCAGCCAGTTGGAAGCTGCGTGCTCAAATGCCATTTGGCTCAATCGAGCAACCCGCTGGTGAGAAAACTTATATTTCCTTTGAAGAGCGTTTCCGCGTATTTAAATAATCCGCTGATTCATTCTTGATAAACAAACAGGGACACCATGCGGTGTCCCTGTTTGTTTTGCGTTCAAACTTTAATCAGGCACCGGTGGCGCAAAAACCTGAATCGCCTTTTCTCTGATCCCGAATACCGCTGGCGTTTTGCCAATCAGCTCGCCGTCGGCATTGATGTCGTGCGGCTTTGAGGTACTCAACGTCAGTTCTCTGGCGGAAAAAGCGCGGACTTTGCGCCAGCGACCATGCGTTCCCTTGCGGATAAAAGGAATCAGTGCCACCATTTCCCACCAATGAGAAACCTCCAGGCTATAGACATCCAGTCGACCATCATCAGGCGCAGCACTGTCCGCTACCGCCATGCCACCGCCGTAGAAACGCCCGTTTCCCACCGACACCTGTACCGTTCTCACGCGCTCTTTGATACCGTCATGCTCAATTTCCACGCGAAAAGGACGACTTTGTTTCAAGAGCTTAAAGGCCGCCAGCGCATAGCCTAATGTTCCCCATCGTTTCTTGGATTTCGCCGACAGCCCGCGCGCCAATGCAGCAGAAAACCCAATACTGGAAACGTTAAAAAATAGATGCCCGTTGACCTCCCCCAAATCAACGGCGCGCCGCTGCCCGTTAGCGATAACCTGCACGGCCTGCCGAATTTCTCTGGGGATCCCCACCGTACGGGCAAAGTCATTCGCCGTCCCTAATGGCAGCACGCCCAACGGCAATCCCGTATCCACCAGGCCAGGGGCGGCTGCATTCAGCGTGCCATCGCCACCGCCGATAATCACAAAATCCACCCGATCCGCATACGCACGTATGATATCGCTGCACGACCCCGTGTCTTTTTCATCCGGTTCGACGATGCTGATCTGGCTTTGTTGTAATAATTCTTTCACATAGCGAGCGGAGGAATCACCGTTACGCGCATGTTTATTAATAAATAAAAGCGCTGTTGGGCCTGATTCCTTCGCTGCTGAATAATGGCTCATCGTCATCCACCAACATCATTGATTGATTAAATCTAACCATAGGGATAATCAAACCGGCAAGGGAGCTTTAACAAGCCCACAATAAAATACAAAACATTACGTTCCGGCAATCTGTGGCTAATACTTCCACACGGGAACCACTATACTGAATTCTACGAGTCAGCGATTCCTATACCCACTGTTCCATAACGTCATTCCAGTAAAACGTTGCATCACCATTTCTATGTGAACACAGGGATTTACTCAGTTATCTCATCAATGATTCTCTGGGGAGATTATTTTGCAGACTGGATTCATCAATCACTCACGCTGGCTGGACAAAACACGCGCAATCATAATATTCGGCTCCATGCTGCTCGCCGCCTTTCTGGTGATTAGCTGGACCAGTTATGAAGTGGCTAAAGAAGCTCTGGAAGAAGAGATCGAAGAAAATACCCTGCCACTGACCAGCGATAACGTTTATTCGGAAATCCAGCAGGATTTGTTAAAACCTATCTTTATTTCGTCGCTGATGGCGCACGATACTTTTTTACGCGACTGGGTACTGAAAGACGAAAGCGATCCACAGGCCATGTTCCGTTATCTAAGGGAAATCGATCGCCGTTTCGATACTGTATTTTCGTTTTTCATTTCTGATAAAACCAAACGCTACTACGATCCTCAGCGTATTATCAAAACCGTCTCGGAAGATTCCCCAGACGACCAATGGTATTTTCAGTACAAAACCTTATCGGACAATATGCCTTATGCCATCGATCTCCGCCTCGACCCTGAAGACCGCACGCGTCTGGATATTTTCATCAACCACAAAGTCATGGATTATGAAGATAATTTTATTGGCATTACTGGCGTAGGCATCCCGGTTGAGCGCGTTAAACATCTCATTGAAAAATACGAACAGCGCTATAACCGGACAATCTATTTCATTGATAAAGAAGGCAACATTACACTACATGGAGAAAGTTATTCCCGCCCACTGCAAATTCAACAACAGCAGGGATTGAACCGGATCGCGACCACGATTTTGACTTCCCCCGGCGGTGCTTATGAATATCAGTCCAACGAGAAACATATCTTCCTCAACACCCGGCTAATCCCTGAATTCGGCTGGTATTTGATGGTTGAGCAAACCAGTCACCCCAGTGAAAAACGCCTGTTCACCACGCTGCTTAAAAATCTGGGTATCAGCACGTTCGTCAGCGTCCTCTTTCTGTTCCTGCTGTGGTTGACTATTGGCGGCTATCAACGTCGTCTGGAACAGATGGCGACCACCGATAAATTAACGGGTCTGATGAACCGTCAGGCATTTGATTATTTATTCCACCGTCTCGGTACGAAAAGTGCCTTCCAGCACAAATCACTCTCCCTGATTCTTATTGATATTGACCACTTTAAGAAAATTAATGACAAGTACGGCCACAACGTCGGAGATCTAGTTTTAAAAGAGGTTTCCGCCATCTTGTCGACTAAAACCCGCTCCAGCGATCAATCCTGCCGCTGGGGAGGCGAGGAATTCGTTATTCTACTCGACGATTGCGATATCAACGCCGCGCAGCAGCGTGCCGAAGCCTTACGACACAGTATTGAGATAGCCCAGATTCCCTACAGTGAAGGAACCATTAAGGTAACGGCCAGCTGCGGTGTCGCTGAATATCGGGCGGGCGAGACACTGAGTATGCTGATTAACCGCGCCGATATCGCGCTTTATCAGGCCAAACAGCAGGGGCGTAATCGGGTGGTAAGTTCGGCGTAATAGCCGTCAGGGCAATCGCAACAGGAATCGTGCCTGCATGAATACGCAGGCACATATCGATAGAAAACCAGCGAAGGTATCAAACGGATTACGTTCGGTTTCCCGTTTGTCGTTTCAGCGTAATAGAACAGGTGTATCGGTCTGCCGGATGGATCGACACCGTGGTTTCAAAGACATTTCCCGAGCGGTCCAGATAATGGCGGATGATTTTTAATGCCGGATAACCGACGTCAACGCCCAGCGTTTTCGCTATTTTGGCCGGAACACCTACGGCAGAAATCGTCTGGCGCACTTCTTCCCCCTGCACGCCGTAGTGCTTTTCAATCAAATCGCTAATTAAAGCAAACGGATCGCTGCGCACCAGACTTTTGACCTTGGCATAATCCGGGCTAACGTAGCTATCAGTCCAGCAGATCGGGGAATCCTTTTTCTCGCTGTCTTCACGAATGCTGGCAATATGCAGCCAGCGATCGCCCGGCTTGCCGCCGATGATCTGCGCCAGTTCAACATCCGCCACGATTTCATCAATCTTCTTCACGACGCGCAGATTGGTTTTTGCCAGCACGAACAGATCCTCAAGGCTAGCCAGAGGATGGTTGCGTTCGCGCTTTTCATCATTATCGACAACAACGGAGCCCACGCCCTTGCGACGGGATAACAACCCCGCCTCCGTTAGATCGCGCAGCGCCTCCCTGACGGTATGCCGACTGACCTGATACTGCTCACAGAGCTCCAGCTCGGAGGGGATTAACGACCCCGCCGGATACTGGCCTAGCGTAATATTTTGGCTGAGTTCACGGGCAATACGCTTATACAAGGGTTCTTTCATCGGCTCACGCTCTTAATCAATATTGATGCCCTGCATCACAAAATGACAATCAGCTGCTTCCCTAACTTGTCCGTACATGTTGTCATAAGCGCAACATGTACGGACATTTAAACCTGTCCGTATATTAATTCTTTCAGGCCATATCAATTATCAACGGAAACACGCTTCATTTTATTGCGGATATGGCCCGCATCTTATCACTAATACACTCGCTTCAGGAGGCGTTATGGCTTCGAATGTGCTTGATTCAGTCCTATTCCGTGATTCATTTGGTACCCCGGAAATGCGGGCGATCTTCGATGATCGGGAACTCATCCGTAAGTATGTAGAAGTAGAGATCGCTCTGGCCAACGCGCAGGCGCGCTGTGGTGTAATTCCAGAAGACGCTGCCGCAGAAATTACGGCCAGCTGTAACGCCGACACGCTCGATTTTGAGCTACTGCGCCACGAAACAGAAATTGTGGGCTACCCTATCCTCCCGCTGGTACACCAGATTTCCAAACAGGCCGGTCAATCTGGCGGTTATGTACACTGGGGCGCAACAACACAGGACATTATGGATACCGCCGTGGTGCTGCAAATCCGTGATGCCTTCGCGTTAATTGAAGCGGATATCGACGCCCTGCGTTCTATTTTGGCCGGACTGGCCGCGCGTTACCGTAATACGCCAATGGCTGGACGCACCCATCTACAACAGGCATTACCGATTACATTCGGCTACAAAGCCGCCATCTGGCTGGATATGTTCGACCGTCATGCCGAGCGCCTAGCCCAGATGCGCCCTCGCGTACTGGTCGGCGAGTTCGCGGGGGCTGCGGGGACATTGGCGTCGTTGGGCGACAAAGGACTCGCGGTACAAAAAGCGCTGATGACCGAGCTTGGCCTGGGCGTACCGACCTCAACCTGGCATGTTGCTCGTGATGGATTTGCCGAAGCCGTCAACCTGCTGGCAGTAATCACGGGTTCGTTGGGGAAAATTGGCTATGACGTCATGCTGATGGCCTCAAACGAATTCGGCGAACTGTATGAACCGTTTGTCAAAGGCCGTGGAGCCAGCAGCACCATGCCGCAAAAACGTAACCCTATTTCCAGCGAACTGATGCTGGCCTGTTCCAAGGGCGTTCGCCAACAGGCAGGGTTAATGCTGGATGCGATGGTGCAAGATCTGGAACGCGCCACAGGCCCATGGCACGCAGAATGGATCGCTATTCCGGAAAGTTTCATTCTTTCTGCGGGCGCACTTCATCAGGCCAAGTTCATGCTAAACGGTCTTATTGTTGATGAGAAAATGATGCTGAAAAACCTCAATATGACCAACGGCCTGATTGTGGCAGAAGCCGTTATGATGGGGCTGGCACCGTATATAGGGCGTCAGGAAGCCCATGACATCGTTTACGATGCCTGCCGTATCGTGAATGAAAAAGGCGGCACGCTGGCCGATGTTCTCAATGCCATGCCTGGCGTCTCCAGCCGACTCGATCCCAAATTAATCGAAGACCTGACTAATCCCGTCAATTATTTGGGTAGCGCGCCTGAAATGGTTGATCAGGTATTAAATAAAACGGAAAGAAAATAGTCATCACCGGCGATTATCCGGTATCACCCTAATTAACAGACTGAGAGAGATACGTCCCAGACGCAAAATAATCACGCGTCTGGGCAGGCTCTCTGTTGCCGGGAATGATAGCGGATAATAATGGCTTGCACGATTAAGGAGACGTTATGTCATCCGAATCATCCACCAAGAAAAAAATAGTCGCGGTTATTATTCCTCTCCTGCTGGGCCTGATTATCTGGTTTTCTCCGGTTCCCGATGGCCTTACGCCGCAGGCATGGCATATGTTCGCGATTTTTGCCGCCACCATCGCAGCAATATTGACGCAGCCTTTGCCGTCGGGCGCGATTATGCTGCTTGTCCTTTGCATCACTATTTTCACTGGAACATTAACAGAAGCGAAAGCACTAGCCGGTTTTTCCAGCGGCACCGTCTGGCTCATCTTTTGTGCCTATATTCTTTCTCTGGGTTTTGTGACATCCGGATTAGGAAAACGCATCGCCTACAAAATGCTGTCGCTATTCGGCGGAAGTAGCCTGGGGATCGCGTATTCACTGGGCGTTTCCGATCTCATCATGGCACCTGCCATGCCATCCGTCACGGCGCGTTCGGGGGGAATTATCTTTCCTATCGCGCGTTCCATTAATGAAGTATTAGGCTCAACACCCGGCGTTAGCGGTAAAAAGATCGGGGACTTCCTGATCATGGTCTGCTTTCAGTTTACTCCGATCACCGGTGCAATCTTCCTCACCGGAATGGCCGCCAACCCGCTCGTCGGCAGCCTGGCAAAAACCTCACTAGGCGTAGAGATTACCTGGGGCGGCTGGTTTATTGCCGCTGTCGTACCCGCCATGTGCTGCTTCTGCCTGATGCCGTTGCTGGTGTACAAAATACTGAACCCGGAACTGAAAAAAACGCCAGAAGCCAAAGAGATGGGACGCCGGTCGCTGGCGGAATTGGGCAGCATGAAATCGGCAGAGAAGAAAGTCGCGTTTGGCTTTATTCTCGCGCTGCTTGGCTGGGGCACGAGCCTGATCACCGGTTTTTCCGCCACGTCCGTCGGGTTGGCATTAGTTGCCTATCTGTTCGTCACTCAGGCTATCCAGTGGAAAGACGTACTTAGCGATCGCGCAGCCTGGGATACGGTCATCTGGTTCAGCGTCATTATCAGCCTCGCCGCAGGATTGTCTGACCTCGGCTTCATCAAGTGGATGACCGTTAAGCTAGGTAATTCCATACAGGGTTTTGGCGCGATGGAAACCTTCGTTATTCTCGGCATCCTCTATATCTATGTGCATTATCTGTTTGCAACCGCCTCTGGTCACGTAGCCGCGCTCTATGCTCCCTTCGCCGCCACCGCAATAGCCGCAGGCGCGCCGCCCATGATGGTCGCCATCTGTTTTGGGATTTTTAGCAACCTGATGTGGGGAAATACCGAATACGGCGGTGGCCCTGGCCCGATCTATTTTGCTCAGGGATATTTTGAACGGCACCGTTTCTATAAAATCAATTTCTGCATCGTCACATTTAACGTCGCCCTGATTTTTATCGTCGGTTTGGCGTGGTGGAAACTCATTGGCTATTATTGATCGTCGGTCTTATACGTCCGCAAAAAATAACGGGAGGCCCTTTGCCTCCCGTTGTTTCGTCATGACCATTATTCATTCAGCTTTTCAGCCATTAAATTCCATCATCTTTTGACTGCACCCAAAACGCATGCACCAAACCGGGAAAATAGCCTAATAGCGTCAGAATAATATTCAGAATGAATGCTCCACCAATCCCTTTCCCCAATAACACGCCCAACGGTGGCAGAAGAATAGTCAGTACAATGCGCCAAAACCCCATGTCAACCTCCGTAACGTGATAATTACTTATGAAAATAGTTCAGCGTTCGGGATTTGTCAGCATTCATCGGAATAATTGAGACTAATCTTCGCAGAAAACATGCCATTACATGTTTCACGCGGCGTATCCCTTCGCCCGGTAGGTTCGACCCGCCCCGTTTATGGCGTTTTGGCTGAGTCACCGAAGCTGCTATGACCAGCGAGGTTGAGAGGCTCACTGTCGGTGGTATTGAACAGGTTATCGCCCCCGAACTCAGTACGACGTATTGGTTAACGCGATACGCCGCATTAACCAAGAAACTCGCAAAACGGCATGCCGTCATTCCGTTTATGTGCAGCTAGCCTTATGGCGGATATAATAAATGTCATACGTAGTGTTTATTTACAGAGGATAAATAATGAAAAAATTAGCCATTGCATTGTTTTTTATATTGCCCACAGCGCAAGCAGCTGCTTTAGATTGCAATAACGCCAATACACAACTCGATATGAATCAGTGCGCATCTCAGGAATATAAAAAAGTGGATGGTGAGCTTAATACGCTTTATCAGGATGTCGTAAAACGGGTCGTTAATGAAGAACACAAGGCATTGCTCAAGTCCGCACAGAGAAAATGGATAGCGTACCGCGACGCTGACTGTGAATTTCAGACCTTCCCAACAACCGGAGGATCGGTTCATGGCATGGTGTATTCCCAGTGCCTGACGCAGAAAACCGCCGAGCGCGTAAAAGAGTTCAAAACCATGCTACGTTGTGAAGAGGGGGATTTGAGCTGCCCGCTTTAAGCCACCGCCAAGTGTGGAAAGCGTCACAGACTAAACGTGGGGCAAGTGTTTGAATAGTGGCTGAGAGAGGAGGTTTTCCCCCGGTAGCGTTGCCCCTACTCCAGTTTCCAAGACTGATCCGTTAAGCCGCTGCGGCATCTCTCCGTTTAGCAGTTGCCATGATGCCTACTTTTACGGCATGTTAACTGCACCCGCCCTCGCCTTTAAATTCAAGTGACGACTGAACGAGCAATAACAATGATTAAATGGCCGTGGAAAAACACTCAACCTCAGGTGCAGACGCTTGAACACTGGCAAGCTGCGATTTCCATCCCGCTCCTCGCGCCGTTAAGCGACGAAGAGCGCCAGAAACTGGTCGCCCTGGCCGATCAGTTTCTGAAGCAAAAACGCCTGATTCCGTTGCAGGAGCTGGTGTTAACGGACATCATGCAGCAGCGCATCGCCCTGCTGTTTTCTCTGCCGGTGTTGTCGCTGGGAATGGATGCGCTGGATGGCTTTCATGAAGTTCTGATTTATCCCGGCCCGTTTATTGTCGAGGAAGAGTGGCAGGACGACATCGGGCTCGTGCATAAAGGGAAAATGGTGCAATCCGGCCAAAGCTGGGATCAGGGGCCGATTATTCTCAACTGGCAGGAGGTGCAGGACTCCTTCGACCTCTCCGGTTTCAACCTCGTCATTCATGAAGTCGCGCACAAGCTGGATATTCGCAGCAGCGGTGAAGCAACCGGCGTTCCCTTGATTCCGCTGCGTGAGATTACCGCCTGGGAACAGCATCTGCACGGTGCGATGGATACCATGCAGGAAGAGATCGATCTGGTGGGTGAAGAGGCGGCCAGCATGGATCCCTACGCCGTCCACGA
The DNA here is from genome assembly GCF_000803315.1 of Pectobacterium actinidiae. Classification (NCBI taxonomy): domain Bacteria; kingdom Pseudomonadati; phylum Pseudomonadota; class Gammaproteobacteria; order Enterobacterales; family Pectobacteriaceae; genus Pectobacterium; species Pectobacterium actinidiae. The sequence goes on along the minus strand of NZ_JRMH01000001.1, from coordinate 1,640,874 downwards.
TCCGGCAGAGTGCTTTGCGGTACTGTCAGAATACTTTTTCAGCGCCCCCGAACTTCTCGAAGAGCGTTTCCCCGACCTCTACCGCTGCTTCCAAAAATTTTATCGACAGGATCCGCTCGCCCGTCTAAAAAACTGGCAAAGCAGCACCAACTACCGTGCGCCATCCATTTACTAGCTCATAAAAAAACAGCGAATTGTACACAGCCTAAACAGTCAGACGATAAAGCTGATTTTGCCGTTGACAGTACCGCAGGTGGCGGATATCATGCGCCCCGTTCACACGATTCCTCTGTAGTTCAGTCGGTAGAACGGCGGACTGTTAATCCGTATGTCACTGGTTCGAGTCCAGTCAGAGGAGCCAAATTCTTGTTTTCATGCCGCTTTGCGAATCCTTATGTGATTCAGATTCAATAGGTTAGCGTGAAAAGTCTTCCCGATGGATTTTCAGTTTACCCTCCGCATCGGGAGAATTTGGTGGTCAGATTTGGGGTCAAGTTGGTTCGATGACGGAGTGACCCCCAAATGTCTCTTAACGACTCAAAAATCCGCAACTTAAAATCATCAGCAAAACCCTTCAAAGTTTCCGATTCTCATGGTCTGTACCTTTTAGTTAATCCCGGCGGTTCACGTCTCTGGTATCTCAAATATCGCATCAATAGAAAAGAATCCCGCCTCGGCTTAGGTGCCTACCCTGATGTATCTCTGGCCGACGCTCGTCAGCAACGTGACGGTATTCGAAAATTGCTGGCGCAGAATATCAACCCAGCACAACAGCGATCCGCTGAACGAACCACTTCCTCACCAGAAAAAACCTTCAAGACCGTGGCATTGAGCTGGCATAAAAGCAACCGAACATGGTCAGAGAACCATGCCGCCCGTCTGCTCGCCAGCATGAACAATCATATCTTCCCAATAATTGGACACCTGCCGGTCACCGAACTGAAAACCCGTCATTTCATCGACCTGCTGAAAGGGATTGAAAAAAGAGGTCTGCTGGAAGTGGCGGCACGTACCCGACAGCATATGTGCAACATTATGCGTCATGCTGTGCATCAGGAGTTGATAGAGCACAATCCGGCGGCAAATCTGGATGGCATAATCGCCCCTCCCATCAAACGCCACTACCCTGCCCTTCCGCTGGAAAAACTCCCGGAACTTTTGACTCGCATTGAGGGTTACCAGCAAGGACGAGAGTTAACCCGCCTGGCAGTATCACTCACTCTGCACCTGTTTATCCGTTCCAGCGAACTGCGTTTCGCCCGTTGGTCTGAGATTGATTTCAGAAACAAAATCTGGACCATTCCTGCCACTCGTGAGTCCATCCCCGGAGTCCGCTATTCAGGGCGTGGCGCGAAAATGCGTACCCCGCATATCGTTCCTCTATCCAGTCAGTCCATCACTATTCTGAAACAGATAAGGGAAATCTCCGGGCATCAGGAACTGATATTTCCCGGTGACCATAATCCGTATAAGCCCATGTGCGAAAACACGGTCAACAAGGCGTTGCGCTTGATGGGTTATGACACGAAAGATGAAATCTGTGGCCACGGATTCCGCGCAATGGCCTGTAGTGCCCTGATGGAATCCGGACTGTGGGCGCAGGATGCGGTTGAGCGTCAGATGAGTCACCAGGAGCGCAATAAAGTACGTGCAGCATACATGCACAAAGCTGTATACCTTGATGCCCGAAAAGAGATGATGCAATGGTGGTCCGATTATTTGGGTATTTGCCATAAGTCCTATATTCCACCCTATGTGTGCGGCAAAAAAACGAAATGATTAAGCATACACCTTTAACAAAAGTCAAAACTGCATAACTACTTTTTGCTGAAAGTGTTGATCTTTTTTACAAAAATAAATCTCTAATCGTAATTCGCTTTGTGCGTTATAGATGAATACGGAAAAATAACATTGCCCTCAGCATAACCGTACGGTACAGTTATTTGAATTGCATTGGGCTCCAACACACTAAGCAGCTGCCAAGCTTTAAATTTTTAGCAAGTGGAGTTTCTTAATGGTGAGTTTTTGTGTCGGTTTAGGTAAGCATCAATTTGCTTCCAACGAGAACGTTTGATGAATGAAGGCGAAATCATGAAAAAATTTTTACCGTTATCATTTTTCCTATCAGTATGCTCAATAAGCGGTTGCGTGCCTCATGATGATTATGATCGTCGAGGGGAACGACGATATGAGTCTCAGGTTCTTGAAGCGGATCGGCAACGTGAAATCGATCGTATACGCAACCGGGAACGAAATCGTGAGATAGAACGTGCCCGCGATGTGGAGAGAGTTCAGCAGATGGAAAAGGATAGGGCTCGGGAAAGACGAGCTTGGTAGAAACTACCATTTCCCATGGATGGGATTGAACTCGGTTTCTAAAACAAAGTCAAAACAATGAGATCTGGCAGCAATGCTACAGAAGTTTCAGAACCAAACTATGGTTCCTTTAAAAATAAAGAAGTTAATACCTTGATAAGTATAGTTTTCGTCAGGTTTTAGGCTCATATGTTGGTGATAGACGAAATTTTGATACACGACCTTCCCCCTTTGAAAGAATGAATCATTAACCAATACCGAGACTTCCACAAAACTAAACCGTACTGTATAAGAAAGGTATGGCACCCTAGTTTCGTAATCAAAATGAACGAATTATCCCGATTCATCATACGTTTCTTAAGCTGCAGTTGATGAAAAGAATCAGATGCGCTTAGCTGCTTTAACTGTCTATCAACCAGTTTTCGAAACTGAACATCACTTAACCTCATGAAAAATGAGGAAGTTTAGTTAATTCAACTTCTGGATAATATTATGTATCTGAAAATCATTTCCATCATGGCAATCGCGGGACTTTACGGATGCGACAATAAGCAACCGCAAACACAAAGTAGTCCACCAATTGAAGTGGGAGTGACAACCCTCAATGCTCAAATTTATTCTGTCATCAGCGAATTGCCCGGACGAACTGTTTCCTCCACAACCGCCGAGGTTCGTCCACAGGTGGGGGGGATAATCCAAAAGCGCCTTTTCAATGAAGGTGACGATGTCAAAGCCGGACAGCCCTTGTATCAAATTGATTCCGCCAGTTACCGCGCATCTTTTAATCAGGCAACTGCATCCCTTAAGAATGTGCAGGCACTTATGCTGGCTGACTGCGCCAAAGCCCGTCGCTATACAGAACTGGCAAACACACATAACATCGCCCGTCAGGATCTAGATAATGCCCGTGCAACCTGTGAGCAAGCACGGGCTAGTGTGTCAGAAAAAACAGCGTTGCTGGAAAGTGCTCGCATACAGCTGGAATGGACCACTGTATCTGCACCCATTAATGGACGGATTGGAATTTCCTCTGTAACACCTGGTGCACTAGTTACTGCGCAACAGGAAACAGCACTGACAACCATTCGAGCGATCGATATCATATATGTTGATGTTACACGTTCAAGCCGCGACTTATTACGTCTTCGTCAACAAGCGCTATCTTCGAATGGAGAAAGCCTTAGCGTTTCACTGATTCTGGAAGATGGCAGTGTATATCCGGAAAAAGGTCATCTCCAACTAACTGAACTTGCAGTTAACGAGTCAACAGGTTCTGTTATTCTGCGGGCTATTTTCCCTAACCCGCAGCATCTGCTGCTTCCGGGTATGTATGTCCGTGCCAGAATCAATGAAGGTATCCTTGAAAATGCCATACTTGCGCCACAGCAGGGTATTGCCCGGGATGTAAAAGGTAATGCTTCAGCACTGGTCGTTACTGAGGATAATAGTGTTGAAAGACGGCAAGTGGAAACGGGCAATGCCGAAGGTGACAACTGGCTTGTACTTAAAGGGCTTAAGCACGGCGATCGGTTGATTATTGAGGGAACGGATAAAGCGAGCCCAGGACAAAGCGTTCGGCCTGTTGAAGTTAAGCAACCGGGAGGTAACTCCTGATGTTCTCTCGTTTCTTTGTAAGACGACCAGTCTTTGCCTGGGTAATATCAATTCTTATCATGCTGACTGGATTACTGGCACTTCGCACACTACCAGTGGCGCAATATCCTGATGTTGCTCCGCCTTCAGTGAGAATAACAGCAAATTACTCCGGCGCATCAGCCCAGACACTGGAAAACAGTGTGACACAGGTAATTGAGCAACAGCTAACCGGACTCGATAACCTGCTTTATTTTAATTCCAGCAGTTCATCTGAAGGGACAGTGAGCATTACTGTCACATTTGCACAGGGAACCGATCCTGACACAGCACAGGTACAGGTGCAGAATAAAATTCAGCAAGCAGAATCCCGTCTTCCCACCGAAGTCCAGCAGGCTGGTGTTACTGTCACTAAAGCTCAGTCAAACTATTTACTTATCATGGCGCTGTACGACAAAACCGATGCATCGACCAGTGCAGATATTGGCGATTGGCTCGTCAGCAACTTGCGAGATCCTTTAGCCAGAGTGGATGGTGTGGGTGATCTGCTAATTTTCGGGGGTGAATATGCAATGCGGATCTGGCTTGACCCTATAAAACTGGCATCTTTTTCCCTGATGCCCGGAGATGTGGCCAATGCAATTCGGGCGCAAAACATTCAGATTTCCGCCGGTAAAATTGGCGGACTCCCCTCTTCTGACAGGCAACAACTTACGGCTACTGTGAGGGCACAATCCCGTCTGCAGACCCCCGAACAGTTCAGCAACATTATCCTCAAACATGACAGCACAGGTGCCATTGTTAGGCTTGGCGACGTAGCCCGTATAGAACTGGGGAGTGAATCTTACAGTATGTCCGCAAAATTGAACGGGCATCCTTCTGCTGGTATTGCTGTGATGCTGGCACCGGGAGCGAATGCGCTCGATACATCTCTGAGAGTAAAGGAAAAGATTGCCGAATTTCAGCGCAGTATGCCTGCAGGATATGATGTGGCCTATCCAAAGGATAGTACTGAGTTTATCAGACTGTCCGTTCAGGATGTCGTCAAAACATTGGTCGAAGCCATCGTGCTGGTCGTGGCTGTGATGTACCTGTTTTTGCAAAACCTGCGCGCGACACTCATACCTGCACTGGCCGTCCCAGTGGTACTGCTTGGAACATTTGCCGTGTTGTCCTTGTTTGGCTACTCCATCAATACGCTGACGCTGTTTGCGATGGTGCTGGCTATTGGACTACTTGTCGACGATGCTATTGTGGTCGTGGAGAACGTAGAGCGCATAATGCGTGATGAGGGGCTATCTGCTAAAGAAGCGACCGAAAAATCGATGAGCGAAATTTCCGGTGCGCTGATAGCCATTGCTCTCGTACTGTCCGCAGTATTTCTGCCGATGGCATTTTTTGGTGGTGCCACAGGCGTCATTTACCGACAATTCTCAGTCACGATTATTTCTGCAATGACACTATCTGTCGTCGTTGCATTGACGCTCACCCCTGCATTATGCGGCACGCTGCTTCATCACAGTCCCCCCCGTGATAAAGGATTTTTTGGTGCTTTCAATCGTTTCTATGGCAATACAGAGCGTCGCTACTGCCACAAAGTACTCCAGGTTATTCGTCGCCCCCTCACGTTAATGCTGGTCTATGGCGCAATGGGAGTTGTTATGGGTCTGCTGATGTGGCGCCTTCCCGGCAGTTTCCTCCCTAACGAAGACCAGGGGGAAGTTATGCTGCAGGTATCACTCCCGTCAGGCGCAACCGCCAGCCGGACAAATGCTGTCAATGACCAGATCACCTCCTGGTTCCTTGACAAGGAAAAGGACAATACTGAAGTCATTTTTACCATCACAGGATTTAATTACACCGGAAGTGCTCAGAATGCCGGGATGGCGTTCGTCAAACTTAAACACTGGGATCAGCGTGAAGGCAGAGAAAACTCTGCCGAAGCCGTCTCACTTCGGGCAACACAGCAGTTATTTCCTATCCGCGATGCCCGTATTTTTGCACTCATCCCCCCCTCTGTTCAGGGACTTGGTCAAAGCAGCGGGTTCACTTTTGAGCTGATGGCCAGCGGTTCAACAGACCGCAGTACCTTGATGTCACTTCGTGACCAGTTGATAGATGATGCAAACCAGAGTCAGGAACTTCGCTCAATCCGGGCCAATGTCTTGCCGGAAACATCACAGTTACAGATCGACATAGATAACGATAAAGCGGTCGCGCTGGGCCTGCCGATTAGTGATGTTACCACCACGCTCTCCGCTGCATGGGGAGGGAGTTATGTTAACGATTTCATCGATCGGGGACGCGTGAAGCGGGTATACATTCAAGGTGATGGTGAATTCCGGTCAAAGCCATCGGACTTAGACAAATGGTTCGTACGGGGAGAGGATGGAGCAATGACGCCTTTTGCCTCTATTGCCACTGCCCGCTGGACCTGGGGACCGGAGAGTCTTGCACGATACAATGGTTCGGCCGCCTTCGAAATACAGGGAGACAGTGCTGAAGGATTCAGCTCAGGAGATGCAATGCAGAAAATGGAGGCACTCGCCAATAACCTTCCTCCGGGTACAACCTGGGCCTGGAGTGCACTTTCCCTTCAGGAAAAACTGGCCAGCGGACAGGCATTCAGCCTGTATGCTCTGTCCATACTGGTTGTCTTTCTCTGTCTTGCGGCACTCTATGAAAGCTGGTCGGTGCCCTTCTCTGTCATCATGGTGATCCCGCTTGGACTTCTGGGAGCGATTATCGCCGCATCGCTGAGGGGTCTGAACAACGATATTTATTTTCAGGTTGCACTACTCACCACCATAGGTCTCTCATCCAAGAATGCCATTTTGATAGTTGAATTTGCTGAAGCATCTGTCAGAAATGGTCGTCCCCTTGCTGCTGCGACTGTTGAGGCGGCCCGTACTCGCCTGCGTCCCATTTTGATGACATCACTTGCCTTTATCGCTGGTGTGGTACCACTGGCTATAGCCACTGGTGCTGGAGCTAATAGCCGTATCGCAATTGGGACCGGTATAATCGGTGGCACCCTTGCTGCTACGTTGCTTGCGATATTTTTTGTGCCTTTGTTTTTCGTGATTGTCAGAAGCGTAGCCCGCGCTTTCGGAAATACCCATAACAATTATTAGCAATTAAAAAATCATTATTTTCAAACTTCACTATAGTCCAAGCGCTAGCCTCATCGAGTGATGAGGCTAGGCCAGTTAAAACGTTTAATAATCTTGTTTTTATTATTTTATCCTCTCATTGTCGAATAGTGCTTACGATATGCTCCCGGTGCGATGCCATTATGTTTACGAAAGATTCGTGTAAAATAGACCGGATCGCTGTATCCTACTGACAGCGCCACTTTGTTGAAGGGCAATGTAGTAGTTTGCACCAGCCACTTTGCCCGATTAATCCTCTGCATCTCTCTCCAAGCATAAATAGTTTGCCCCACTTCATGTTTGAATAGATGCGCAAGACGCGAGGGAGAAAGGAAAACCATTGATGCAAGCGTTTCAATTTTAATTTCCTGAGCTATATTTTCATCCAGATACTCGCAGATAACTTTTATTCGCGGATCGTGTATGTGTTGGTTGCCAATTGGCTGCAACTGGAAACAGTTTAAAATAAGCCGTTCCAGTGCATTCATAGCTAGTGCTTCGGAGAGTGGTGCCGTAGCATTATGTTCGAGAATCACAGCGTAAAAGAGATCTTGAAGAATTTTAAGTTGCTGCTGATCCATCACTGTGGTTTTACCGATGCCATAAGTGGTGTTATCCCACTTTAACCAGTTAACCCAATAAGGGCGTGGAATAAAGTAAATCCATAGATGATCCCAGTGCTCGCTATTTTCATCACGCCCGTAGTGGTGAGGCACACCGGGTGGGAAAAGCAGCAGATCGTTTTCACGAAATAGCAGCGACCCCGTTCCAGCTCTTGCCCTAGCCTGACCACGCTGCGTTAGGTTGATGATATAGCCTTTCATTCCTTGCGGTCGGTTAATGTAGTAGTCTAGTTTTGAACCCCGAGTAATCGGCGTAAAGCCCGCCACCATCCAGGCGTTGAAGGTAAAGGTCTTGAACAATGGTGAAGAATGTAAAAGTTCGTGAATATCCAGTTCCATATACCCTCCGCTAGGATAAGTTGTTGCCTTTAGCTCTCTATGATACGAAGACCCCAACTATTGAGGCGCAATGGTTCGCCACAGAATACTTTTTCACCGCTCAAAAGATCAATGCCCTCTGTTTCCGCTGTGGTGTCACACGCGTCGCCGCTATAGTTAAACAAGAAATGGATAAGGTTGCCATCACTGTTGCTCATCGTTCTGGTAATTAGTGGATAGGTATTACTCGAGGTGTGTGATGTCAATTTTAACCCATTAGTAAGCTTGTTAAACAACTGACTAATCAGCTTTTTATGCGGAAGAAACCCGACGTATAACGCACGGCCTTTTCCATAGTCTGCCTCAGTTGCCGCCGCATATGAATTCCATTCAGGGTGTTGATAGCGTAGTAACATGCGAGTCTCTGGTGCCGGGGTCAGTAATTCCATCCACAATTCCACTTTATTGTGCTCACGGCAGTTAAGTGTCGGGATGCAAGCAGTAACTTGAACATCATTCGGTAAGGTAAATTGGTTATAACTTACCCCACAGGCCTGATACAGAATGCCTGGCTGCGTACTACTGCGCACTTTAACGTGCTCGTTGCTAAATCCGGATTTAAAGCCAATTAAGGCTCGTCCCCCCTGTTCAATATAGTGATTAATGCGCGTAAGGAGACCGTCATCAGCGGCATAGAGGCCGGGTATAATTATCGCCTTATATCGCATTGTTCCTTCGTTCACATCGTTAATGATATCTAGACCAATGTTGTGGTCGTACATGGCATCATGGAAGCGACGAAAAATATCATTATAAACATTTCCTTGCTCATCCCCCGGCCGGAATTGATTGAGTGCATCCATGGCTTCATTGCTAATGAGAATGGCGACATCATTAACTGCCCTCAGCCCGATAAGTTTTGGTGATAATCGTGCAAAATCTGCACCTATCGTCGTGGCCTCCTGCCAAGTTGCATTACGCGAGAAGTCATGGCTCAGCAGACCTTTCCAGTACGTTTCATAGGAATTATGAATGGAGTGCCAATGCCAGTATGAAACCATTGCGGCACCGGAAGCAATGTGACTGAAAGCCTGAAGTCGTAGCTGGCCAGGGAAAGGTGTCCACTGCGCAAAGCCCTGAGCTTGTGTTTCAAGCACGAAATAATTTTTCCCCATTTTAAGTGCGCGAGAAATGGCGCCTCCAAATGCTATCTCTCGACCTGTCAAATTTTTTTGGCTAGGGTGATAAATATCAACTCCGGCGATATCCAGTACCTGCGAGGCCGTAAAATGATCAACACTCGGTTGCAGGCCGAAAGAATAACCACGCCATTCAAAGTCGAAGTTATGGGTAACGAACTGATGCGGTTTCGCGTACTCCCTAACGAGCCCGGCCTGCCATGCAAGATAATCCGTTACTTGCTGGCGCTGATAGCGGGAAAACGCGCAAGCAAGGCTGGCGTTAATAGTCTTCTCAACTGACGGGAAATCATCCCAGTTGTCAATACGGTTGCTCCAATAGTCGAGGCCAAAATCGTAATTTAGCCTATCAAGGCTTGCGTATTTTTCCTTCAGGCTATATATGAAACCCTTCTGCATATGGTGCCCTACGTTGCCATAATGCTTTGTTTCGTTATCCAACTGCCAACCAATAATTGCCGGATGATGCTGTACGTGCTCCAGTAGCGCACGAATAATCCTTTCCGCATAAAGGCGGAAAGTGGGGTTAACAATATCCATAATCTGTCGCGGGCCATATTTCTGATGTCCTTCTATAGTGGTCACCAGAATATCCGGATGCTTAGCTGCGAGCCAAGCTGGAACTGCATAAGTGGGTGTACCAATGATTACGGAAATCCCAGCACCATGCATAGCGTCAAGAACACGGTCGATATGGTAAAAGTTGAATTCACCTTCCTTAGGTTCTAGGGTACTCCAGGTAGATTCTGCAATGCGAACCACATTAATGCCAGTTTCAATCATCAGTGAGATATCCTTTGCAAGGCGGTCTTCCGGCATATATTCATCGTAATAAGCGACTCCGTAATATAGATAAGACATTCAGGTTACCTCGTGAATTAATTAGAAAGTGCGGGCTGATGATTGATAAGCCGCGCCTTTTCAAGTGTGATAATAGAGAGAAGTGTAAAGCAAAGAGCTATGCTTCCGAGAACAATGTAGCTACTAGTGAACCCCATACTTTGGTACATGTAGCCGATTCCGGTAGAGAGAAAGATAGAGCTGAAACTTTTGGAAAACTGGAAACCAATTAAATACACCGTAGCGGAAAGCATTGGATTGAAGTTAGTGCAGATATACTTCAATGCTGCGACTAGCAGCACTGAGCTTTCGAAGCCATGCAATAGCTTAATCAGACTGATTGATATTGGACCTATCGCCCATGCGGAGCCAATGATGCGAAGACTCATAATCATACCGCAGTACAGCAGGGCATTTTTGGGCCCGATTTTGTTAACAAACCAAGGGGCAAAAAACATTACTACAGCATCGAGAATTATCTGTCCGGTTGTGAGGTAACCGAAAACTTCTGCGCCTCGAGCTTTGCTCTCAAAAAAATGACTATAGTAAATAGCGAACTGCTGATCGTAAGTTTCATATACTGCTCCGACTCCAATCATATAGAAGGCGAAAAACCAGAATTTTTTCTTTTTCAGCAACGCAACTGCATCGTTAATAGTAACTGCTTTGGCTTTGACATGGTTACCTGCATCTTTTGTTGTATCTACCTGTGTTTTCCAGACGATGAGCAACAGACAGACACCAGCTGCGCTAGCCAACCAGAAAATCATGGTCTGGTCGAAGCCATAAAGTTTTCCAGCAGCAAATGTCCCAATCGCAGCCCCAATTCCTCCAAACATACGTGCTCTACCAAACTCAAAACTAGAAGCCCGGCTTACTTTGTCAATATATGCTTCGCAGACACCACAACCAGCCCCATACGCAAGACCGATATAAACACCGCCAGCCAGCGCGCCAAGAAGCACGCTGAACTTTAACAAAGGTGCAAACACGTAGATCCAGTAGGGGGCAAACAGCGTAATAATGATGGCCAGCATCCACATAAGATGTTTGCGGTAGATAAGTTTATCGGATATATAACCAAAGAGCGGCTGCACGCACACAGAGATAATGGCGGTGAACGAATAAACCATACCGACATCTCTATAGTTGATGCCAATTGTTTCTGTCAACCAAAGAGAAAGGTAAGGGTAACAACAACCCCACCCGATAAAAAAGAAAAAGAAAAATAAGCAACTTCTAGAATAGTTTTTATTCATGACACCCTCTTTTCCTCGCAAGGGAATATATTTGTAGAAACGCAATTAAGTTAGCGCCCCACAAAAAGAGTGATCATAAATATATCGCTATCGATCAGTAAGAATCTGCTATAGCAGAACGGACGTGAGCTACTTCACACAATCCGACAAACAGCTTAAATTGGCACCTAATTACCAAGATTAAAATTAAGTATAAATGACAAATAAAACATAAAGAATATATTGACCTTACAATAAAAGTTAGAAAGATTATATTTTATAATCTCACAAAACAGCAAATCCTGTCTGATTATATAGCCTCTTCGCTTTAACATAAAATCACAAAAAAGTATTTATTTTGACGTGCGAGTTTCAGGTATGGTTCATACCTGAAATAATTACAATGACAGCTTTTTTATTTCATCAAATGATATAAATATAGTAAGACATACAATATTATTAAATCCTGATAAATATTATTTTAACGAACTCTCCACGACTCATTAACCTTGAAATGCATCCCGTTTCTCAATTAAAAAATCCATGAATGCACGCACCCTTGCTGGCATATTTTCCCTTGTAGGAACATAGAGATAAAAGCCTGGGAATGGTGGACACCATTCGTCAAGCACTCGTACTAACGATCCCTCTTCAAGATGACGATGCAGGCAAAGGTTGATATGTTGTATAAGCCCGACTCCTTGGAGGGCTGCATTAATCATTCCTTCGTCATCATTAGTAATAAAAGTGCCTTTGGGTTCTACCGTGATTTGATGGTGCGCATCGCCTTCAGCACTAAATTCCCAATCGTATACTGCGCCACTTGTCAGCCTGCGGTAAGAAATACAATTGTGCTCCGCAAGATCTGCCAGCGTCTTTGGAATAGCATTTTTGGCGAAGTAGGAGGGGGAACCCGCCACCACCATCTCCAGCATTTGGGTAACAGGCACTGCAACAACATGCTCAGCCAGACTTTCGCCCAGTCGTATACCCGCATCACAACCATCTGCAATAATATTCGCCAGACCATCGTCCATTACCAGCTCCAACTGTAAATCGGGATATCTCACAAGAAACTCTGCCAAATGCGGCTCTATGAGCATTTTGGCGGCCGACCTCGAAGTATTCACACGTAAAAGACCTGAGGGATGATTACGGGAATTGCCTATCTCACGAATCGCGCGCTCAATGGAGCCAAGTGCAGGCTCAAGGGCACGGAGTAGATGTAACCCCTCATCAGTCAATGACATATCTCGGGTAGTACGGTTGAGTAAACGCACGTTAAGACGCTGCTCAAGTGTCTTTAAACTATGAGATATAGCTGCCCTTGATACTTTTAACTCTGCGGCAGCTCGGGTAAAGCTTTTATGACGTGCTATCTCTGCAAAAAGTGCGAGTTGGGGGAGTAGATATGGCTCCATAACCTCATCCTATTGTCAAATTCAAATTGACACTATAGTTGATATTGTTGTCTTGTTCCAGCGTTACTACCTACCTACACTTAATTGTTGTTTTGAGCAACATTTCTATCAAACAGGTAATTATTCAAGAAGGTGAACTTTATGGATTCCATCAATATCAAGAATTTCTACAGCACCATTTCGGCAAACCTTTATTACCCTCCTGACTTTGACGAAACTAAAAAATACCCAGCCATTATCAGTGCACATCCGATTGGAAGCTGTAAGGAACAAACTTCAGGTAACATTTACGGCACTGGTCTTGCTCTCGCAGGTTATGTTGTCATCGCTTTTGATGCTTCATTCCAAGGTGATAGTACTGGTGAGCCACGCCATCTTGAAAACCCGGCACTACGTGTTGAGGATTTTAAAGCTGTTGTCGACCATCTAATAACTCTTCCTTACGTTGAGCAGGAACGGATTGGCGTACTTGGAATATGTGGTGGTGGTGGGTATGCAATTAATGCGGCAATGACTGAACGGCGGATCAAGGCAGTTGTTTCAGTGACCGGGGTTAATATTGGCCGACTGATGCGGGAAGCATTCAGCAGCAATGACCCACTGCCTTTACTGGAGGCGATAAGCAATCAACGCACTGCAGAGATACTTGGTAGCACTGCTCGAGTTGACGATGTATTACCTTCAAGCCCGGAAGAGGCCACACGCCTTGGTTTAACCGAAATCGATGTCTTTGAGGCCACAGAATACTACCGTACACCGCGAGGACAAAAACCCAATGGAGTTAATAGCTGGTTATTTTCACACCAGTCTGCAGCAGTTGGCTGGGACGCATTCCATTTAGCTGAAGTACTTCTTACACAGCCTCTTATGGTTGTTGTCGGTAACAAGGTTGGTGCTTTTGGTGCTTACCGCGACGGTTATGAAATTTTTGGAAAAGCAGCATCTAGGAAAAAAGAAATCGTGGAGATTGCAGGCTGGTCACATTATGACCTTTATGATAAACCCGAACCGACTGAGCTTGCCCTGAAGAAAATTGTGCCGTTCTTCAAAGAACATCTCTGAGGGATTAGTACAGATCAACAGTGCCCGGCATTCCATTAAGAGCAAAAGTGACGAATGTCGGGTTCATACGAAAGGAGCTATGATGAATAACAATATCAAACGTGTTTTAGTAACCGGTGCAACTGGCAGCGTTGGCAGGGAAGTCGTCAATATCTTAGTTCGAAACAATCTTATTCCTGTGGCTATGGTACGGGATGCCCTTCGGGGAAAGGAAATGTTAGGGAATACAGAGCTTTTTATTTGTGATCTTCAAAATATTCATTCGCTTAAAAATATCGGAGCAAATATAGATGCAATAATCTTCACACATGGTTCATCCAGTAATGCAGGGGCGATGGAGTTGGATTATGCAGGGGTCGCAAACGTTTTGCATGCCTTGGAATGTCATCGGCCTCGAATCGTGCTTATGACATCAATTTATGTGACCCAACGTTCTGGAACTTTGATGGAATTAAAAGATTGGAAACGACGTTCTGAGCGTCTTCTCCGTGCGAGCGGTCTGGAATATACAATTGTTCGTCCGGGTTATTTTGATCTCATCAAACCAGGGGATGATTGTCTCATTTTGGGCCAGGGGGACAAATTAGATGGCGGGGTTGGACGTAGACAAATTGCAGATGTACTGGTACAAAGCTTGTTAAATAACACTGCCTTGAGTAAAACATTCGAGCTAGTGGCTGGTCAAGGCAACGCTCCCGATGAATGGGGCGCACTATTTAAGAAACTGGTTGCTGATAACGGGATTGATGGTGCGATGGACTCCCTGAACATGCCACTTGCAGACGAGCCTGAAAATGCAAAGCAAGATCTCGCCAGAATTACGAGAAATATGCATTAGCATTAAATAATGGGTGGCTATGTAAAAATACAGTAGCTGAAATTGGAATAATAAAATTTCACTGGTGCAACATTTTCGCACTTGCAACGTTGAAACCACCCAGTAAATAGATATGCATTCAGAGGCACATCTATTCATTGGTAAAATATAACTACTTAATGAAAAGTGCAAGCTTCTACAGTGTACTTGCCCGCTTTGTTCTAAAAATAATGCCACATCTGTTTTATTATTACCCTTCCAAACAGGATCAAATCATTCTTAACTATTACGTTTGCGTGCTTTGAGCCTATGACGTAAGCTCAAATTAAAATAAAGCAAAGCTCACTCGAGAGATATGATTATGTAAAGATTTATACTTTAAGCTTCAGCTAATACTTACAGAAAGAAATCAGGGGTAAAAAAACAAACTCATGCAGTGCGCCTGTCATTGATTTTTCTTTTTAACAGATGCATATCAGTCGAAAGGTTCCACTACCACTGTCGCTGATAATATTTTCAATCCCCAAAACCTCTCCATCATTAAATAACAATAGTTACTAAACCAATTTGATTGATGGATGGTTAATTATATGTTAAATATAATTTCTTACTTTCATGCTGTTGTGCATGAAAAAAAAGCCTGCAGATTATCTAGTCTGATAGAAACTAAACTTTTATTTTCCTGTATAATCAGATGTTTCCCAATGAAATCATTCACAGTTACATAAAAATATATTGATAAAAGGTAAGTATATCCCTTTTTTGTATCGGCTTATCAATAGCATCTGTGAGTCTTTCCTAAGCCAACCGCAATCCGCACTTCTGCCGGTACTGGGCGATATCCCTTAATTTACCCCGAAAAATACAATCAACTTTTCATCTTCTCTCAAAAACAACTGCAATGGTATCTGCAAAACGCATCAACTTCGTTCTAGGCGAGCACTTAAAGGTTACTGCTCTTCAGAGATGCTTATAACCATAAATTCAGATAATTTCCATCATGATGCGCTTAATGATCTCGAAAGATAATAGCTGATTAATTTCTGCGGGCAGTTCATAAGACTGGCAAGCAACCGTAAATACAATGCATCACATCCTGATGGATAGAAAATCTAGCCGCATCATCGAGAAGCCGTGCACATTTCACGACCAAGAATTCCTTTCCCCCCATAAATTACAACCCTAAACAAAAATTTAGATCACGAAACATTTCCTTGACATAGCAATCGTAGTGGATCAAAACTAGCCTGTACAGTTTAGTCATAGGTTAAATCATTTCTTCAATGAGATTTTGAAATGAGTCTAGCTTTCCTTGCTACTGACGGCCCAGATAACAGACTGATTTATAGACGCATTTAACTAAAGGAACTTCAGATGATTACATTCTCACGGGCAATACGCCTGACACTTTTGGCTGCGGTAGCTTTGCTCGCTGGTTGCGCGAGTGATGATCCCGTCCGTTATTCTGGCCTCGACTCATCCTCACAATTGACCCCCAACACTGGAGCCGAGTCTGATCGTATCCCCTTCCGTTATGGACCTCAGATCGACTGGAAAAAATATAACAGCCTCATTATTGACCCGGTAATTATTTATCAGGGTCCAGACAATCAGTTTGGTGATATGGAGCAATCAGATCGTCAGAAACTGGCCAGTTACATGCAGGAGAAATTTGCAGAGAAGTTACGCCCGCGTTTTCGTGAAGGAGGATCTCCTTCACCATCAACTTTACGCCTGAAGCTGACACTAACAGGGGCAGATACAACGACTCAGTTCGTGGGAACTTTTACTAAATTTGATCTTGCCGGGGGGCCGTACAATATCGTTCAGTCCATCCGAGGAGGACAGGGCATGCTGAGTGGTTATGTAAACTATGCGGTCGAAATTTATGACACCTCAACAAACAAGCTGTTGCATGCCTATGTAGCAAAACAGTACCCGAACGCCATGAATATCTCCGCCACTATCGGCTCCCTCAGTGCAGCAGAAGTAGGCATTGATAAGGGTGCAGATGAGCTGGCGGAAATACTTCAATAGCAGCCATACGCTCAAAGGTATCTTCGGGGGAGACAAAAACATGACATCAGGATTTGCTAACAAACAGAGGCTGGCCTTAGGGCTCACGCTTATTGTGTCTCCTCCGGCAGTTTCAGATGACCTAGCACTTGGGTTAATGGCTGGCGTGGCAGAAAGCCCTTACAAGGAAACGCCCCCTCGGGTGTTTCCGTTTCCCTTTGTAGATTATGAAGGTGACTTTCTATTCTTCCATGGCGGGCAGGGAGGTATTCACCTCTTGAAAGACAGAGTAAATCAGTTTGATGTCTTCGCCGCCTACGATCCCCGACAATTCCGACCGCAGGATAGTAATGATTCGAAGATACAACGATTAGACAAACGACGGTCAACAGTTACAACCGGACTTGAATATTCTTTGCGAACTTATTTCGGCCATTTTACCGCTTCTGTAGCCCATGATGCGCTGAATAATAGCGACGGAGTGTTTGCAAACACTTCCTATATGTATCCTTTCGCCTTAACGGACTGGGAGTTGACACCTGAAATAGGCGTTCGCTGGGACAATAAGGACCAAAATAATTACTACGCTGGCATAAGCATAGATGAATCACGCCGCAGTGGGTTACCGTCTTATACGCCTGACGATAGCTTCACGCCTTATATTGTACTTTCAGCTAACTATCATATGAGCAACGACTGGAAAGCATTTTTCTCAGCCCGTTATGACATAACTGCTGATGAAGTGAAGAAAAGTCCAATGATAGATAAAAACGGTGTGGGCATAGTATCCACCGGCATTAGCTATACCTTCTGATGATGGACGATAAGCGTATTAAAACACAGGAAAGGTCAACGTTTAAAGGTAGTCAACACCAGGGATAACGTAACGAAAGTTACAATGAAAAAAGGCGGCGGACTGAACACATCAGCGCCGCCATATAATTTAACGCTGCTGATGAAATCCATGAAAATATACCATCATCTTATCGTGTGCCCGATTTGCAACACACTGTACCGTTATCGCTCAGACCAACTGGGCCGCACAGCGTGTTGTGAACGCTGCCATTCAGTACTCTGGCAGAACGGTGGCGCGGGGATATATCTGGTGTTGCCTCTTACCGTGGCAGCACTCATCACTTTTTCACTTGCGTCCATCTATCCGGTCATCATGGTTAATTTCCATGGCGTCAGAAATGAAATCACCCTATGGCAGGCGGTGTGGGCGCTAGCAAAGGGGGAGAGCTTTCCACTTATGGCAATGTTGACAACCTTTCTGCTTATTATCGCCCCTCTTTTGCAAATCTTACTTATGCTCTGGCTACTCGTGTTTGCTCATTTCAAACAGCGGGCACCGGGTTTTATTGCCATGATGAAAACGCTGGTATGGCTACGCCCCTGGAGTATGGTGGAAGTAGGTGTGCTGGGCTTTCTGGTTGCTGCGATTAAGCTATCTTCACTGCTGGAAGTGGCTCCCGGCATCGGTGGTTGGGCACTGGCAGTTTCCGTAGTGCTCATCATTATAGTGACCAGTCATGACCTGCAGTCCTTGTGGACTCTTTGCCCGATTGTTCCTTTTGCAGAGAGCGAACATGTGTAGGCTTCTGTCTGCTCGTAAGGCTGGCGTTACTGGCTGCCATTTTTGTCACCTGGTATTTCAGCCAGCAACTGACTCTATGCAAAGTTGCCCCCGCTGCCACACTCGGCAACGTCTCCCTGACAGAAAAAGTCTCGGACGCTCCTGGGCCCTGCTGATTGCCGCTGTGATTGTTTACGTCCCGGCCAACGTTTTGCCGGTAATGTTTACCAGTCTGTTTGGCCGCGGAAAAGAAAGCACGATTATGGAGGGAGTCGTGGATTTCTGGCATGCGGGTTCATACGGCATTGCCGTAATTATTTTTATTGCAAGTGTGGTAATTCCTTGTATGAAATTTCTATCCATGGCTGTACTCCTGATAAGTTCAGCGATCCGCAGTCAGTGGGCGCAAAGTGAAAGAACACGGCTTTATCACATTACGGAATGGATTGGCTGCTGGTCAATGCTGGACGTCATTGTCGTGGCTGTAGTCAGCGGGCTGATTCAGTTCCATTCACTGGGAGAAGCAGAGCCTCGCGCCGGGATTCTTTTTTTTGGACTGGTCGTATTTCTGACGATGTTATCCGCCTTGAGTTTTGACCCTAGACTAATCTGGGCAGGTGATAAATGAAGCAAACGCTACGTGGTGAACCTGTGTTTGCCCGAAAAAACTGGCGTAATGTTCTTATATGGATTGTGCCGGTAATTGCCCTGCTGTCGGGCCTTTCTATGTTGCTGCAGACTAAACTGGCTGAAGGACCGGAGATCTCTATATCTTTTCGTAGTGCCGCAGGGCTTGAGGCAGGTAAAACTACAGTTAAATATAAAGACGTCACCGTGGGTACAGTTAAAGAAATTATTCTCAGCACAGATAATTCGGCGGTGCTTGTGAGAGTCCAATTAGCAAAGAGTGCAGAAAGTCTTATCCGGGAAGATACACGCTTTTGGGTAGTCAGGCCTCGTGTTGGAATAAGCGGTGTTAGTGGCATCGATACTATTCTTTCAGGGCCATATATTGGCATGGACAGAGGTAAATCAGCCGAAAGTAGGCGTGAATTCGTTGGGCTTGAAATCCCTCCATCAATTATCAGTGATGTACAAGGCAGCCAGTTCATTATTGAAGCCGCAGACTTGGGATCGCTTGATATCGGCTCACCTGTTTATTACAGGCGGATTCAGGTTGGCAGGGTCGCCTCTTACCATCTGAGGGAGGATGGTGTCGGTGTCATTCTTAAAGTCTTCATAGACGCGCCCTATGACCGGTTGGTAACGTCCGAGACACGCTTCTGGAATGTCAGTGGTATTGACCTCTCTGTGGGAACTGAAGGATTCCGCCTGAAAACGCAGACGGTTGCCGCCATGCTGGCCGGAGGTGTTGCATTTGCATCAGCCACAACCAGCGATCCTCACCCTCATAATAAAAACGTCCGTTACTCACTTGCCCCCGATGAGGCTACCGCACTGGCTCATCCAGATGGTCCTGCCATTCCATTCAGATTGCGATTCGAGCGCTCTCTTCGCGGCCTTTCTGTCGGTGCTCCGGTACAATTCTCGAGTGTGGTAATTGGACGTGTGACATCGATTGATCTCGATTACAATCCGACAGGCTATCGTTTTCCCACTATAGTAGGGATTGACGTATATCCGTCCCGCATTGGCCAAGTTTTGAAAAAATTACCCCAACCGGCAGAATCGGAAGACATTGAACATATCGCTGCGCTTTTCGTGCGTGATCTTGTCTCTCATGGTTTACGAGCGCAGGCGGTTCCTAGCAGTTTATTGACAGGTCAGCTTTTTATTACTTTCGATTTTGTACCCGACGCCCCTAAGGTCCCTTTTGACCTGACTGCTCGTCCTCTGCTGGTGCCTACCGTCAGCGGTGGACTGGATAAAATTCAGGAGCAGGTAGCCGGGATCGTCACAAAAATCAACAAACTCCCCCTGGAGTCAATCGGCAACAATCTGGACACCACACTGGCAGAACTCAGTAAAACTCTTCGGATGGTTAACCGCCAGACACTGCCTGAGGCAAACCGACTGATGAGCCAGACACAAAAAACTACTGAAGGTGTTCAGGACCTGATAGCTGAAGACTCACCCCTCATTATCAATATCATGCAGACACTTCAGGAAACCAGCAGAACACTCAAATCATTACGCGGTCTTTCAGATCAGTTAGACCGTCATCCGGAATCCTTATTACAGGGTACACCCGTGGACCCCGTACCTGAGAGCACGGTGAACCCCGCTAATTCATACCAAGGTAAACGCTAATGAAATTGCTGTCGTATGTTTCGGTGCTGGTGCTGCTGTTCGCGATAAGTGGCTGTTCTTCCCCACAAATCAGGTACCACACTTTAGTGCTACCAGCTCCCTCAGCCAGCCAAGCAAAAAAAGTTTCTTTTGCCATAGAACTTCTGCCCGTAGGTGTGCCGGTTCAACTGGATATGAAACAAGTAGTGGTGCGCCAGGGTGAAAGCACTATTCAGGTGCTCAATAATGACCGGTGGCTGAGTACTCTGGGGGACGAAATGCATTCAGCCCTCTCAACTGAGATCGCACAGCGCTTAGGCACTCAGGATGTGTCAGGTTTATCGAAGGCTGATGAAAAACAAGTGGTGAGGATACTGATACAGATACGGCGTTTTGACCTCTGGCCTGGGGACCAAGTACGTCTTGAGGCAGACTGGAGCCTTTCAACAAGAAAAGGTGACAAAAGACAATTTATCCTTTGCCAGAGCCAGCTAACCCAGAATGCACCTGGAAACTATCTGCAAGTGGTACCTGTAGCCCAGCAGTTGGTTAATCGACTTGCAATCAATATTTCAGAAACGGCAAAAAAATGGATAGAGGCTGGATCGTCATATTGCGAAGTAAGTTACTGAAACTGTATATAAAATTCGTCCTAAATAGGCGACAGGAATAATGTTTTCTATCCAGTATCAGTCTATGAAAAAGAAACTTGTGACTGATACTGGATTGATTTTTACTTAAAGATGGCTTCCAATAGATAAGCAACCACTTATTAACATTACAGTCACGATAACAGAACTTAGCGCAAGCAGCTTCATATCTTCTCCCGATGTATTTGAAAGATCTCTTTATCAGAAAAGAGACACGCAACCTGACAAAAGAACGACTGACGACAACATTGCAATCATCGCTAATTTCTTCATGATTCACCCCTTAGTTAAACTGTACGGTTTAGTTTAACCTTACCTTAATGTAATTGTCAACCTGAAGAACTGCAGATGATGTAGCTAAGAAAACTGAGAATGTAGCAGAATGGCAATGATTAAAACTCAGCGAGATCTTACGGAATCGAAATGTAAATATGTCGATTCCTGTAAGGTAAAAATGCATGTTTATCTTAGCTATTACGGGGAAGGGCTCCATAAAGAAATAAATGTACACCTTTTTGGGCCATCTGATTGATCTGCGCAGTTGTATAGCGAGGAAGATCACGTCTTAGAATCATTGCATCGGCCTCTGCTTTTACCAACGCGGTAAATTGAGCAGCTCTCATTACAGGGTCGCCTTCTATCAATTCTCCTTTGCTCATCGCTTCTGCCATAACCATAGATAGTGTTCCCATACTTTCACTAATACCTGATTCAATGAAAAGTGAGCCAATATCAGAATGCCCGGCTTCACCAATGACAACCCGATAAATCTGTAAAGCCTGATCATCACCAGCAAGCACCTGAAGCATACGCTCTCCAAATCGATTGAGCTTTTGCTCCAGCGTTAAACTGGCATTTTTGGCATCAAGTAATTCGTTTGCTGCCTCGCTTAGAAAGCGTGTGCTGTAAGTACGAACAACTGTTTCAAATAGTTCTTCTTTAGAATTGAAGTAGTTATACAAAGTAGCCTTCGAGCCCCCGACTCGCTTTGCTACTTCGTTCATAGAGGCCCGCTCGTACCCCATCTCCTGAAAAATACTGGATGCTGCATCTATGATGGATTTTCTCCGCTCTTCGGTAAGCGTTCTCATCTTATCTTTACCTCGCATAAGTAAACCGATGTGTTTAGTTATTAGCAGAACCATAGCATAAAACCTCATCGTGATAAAATTTTTTATAGAACGGTGCTTAAAGACATCCTTGGATAATTTCAGTCAAAATAAGATTATACGACTTAAATAAGTTTTTTATTTGCACTCTGAATAAAAACAAAAAAATCATTATTACAAAAAATATTTTCCATATAGCAAGCCCCTATAAGTTATTTCATAAAAACATCCATACAAAACACTTAACAAAAACAAAACCTCACCTCTCAAAACCTCCTTAAAGAATCTCTGGGTTGAAGCAAAATACATAAAAATAAAACCAAGAAATTTAAAAAATACGAAAGGAAAATATAAATTTAAATAACCTAGATACTACAACCATTTTCTAAACCCACAAAAAAACCATACTCTTGACCACTTAATTTATAAATAACTTCTTCCTATTACATCACAAAACCAGGTTTAGGACTATTTGTCATGTAAAAATGGAGATGTTACCATGCCTCAAATACAAACAAACTCAAAATCAGAAATCATGCCAAAGTGGATAACAATATCGGAGGCCATTTATATTTCGAAACAGATTTATAACTCACCAATCACTGATAGTGATATATATCGCAATGCGCTTTGCGGAGATATTATTCTCTCAATTTATTTCCAATCTCCAGTTATAGTACGTAAGGTACAGAAAATAGAGGATAAGTTAAAACTCAAGGTTATAAATACTACTGTAGAAGACAAAAATGAATTTATCAGTGAAAGTTTCCATTTCAGCTCTGAATATTATTCAGTATGTACAGAGGGTAAGTATATTTGCCCAAATCAACAAATCATAGACACTTGGTTAGTTGGTCATGAGCACTCGATTGTTAAAATATTACTAGCCGAATCCTTGTGTAAGTAGACCGCTTTTAGTTCCACACACTTTTTGAGATTTCCGGTTCCTCGGTCATCAGCCGGTATTCTTCCGGCGTCAGGTTATTCAGGGATTCATGAGGCCGTTCGCTGTTGTATTCCGTCAGCCAGCGCTCTGTGATTTCCCTCGCTTCATTCAGTGTTCTGAACAGGTAAAAATCCAGTATTTCTGTCCGGTACGTTCGGTTAAAACGTTCGATAAAGGCATTCTGCGTGGGTTTTCCCGGTTTAATAAATTCCAGCACCACGCCATGCTCTTCAGCCCACTGCGCCAACGTCAGCGAGATTAGCTCCGGGCCATTGTCCATCCGCAGTTTCAGCGGATAACCACGGTTTGCCACGATCCTGTCCAGTACTCTGACCATCCGCTGCGCTGGGATATTCAGATCGATTTCTATTGCGAGAGCCTCGCGGTTAAAATCATCTACTACATTGAAGGTCCGAAAGCGTCTGCCGCAGACCAGCGCATCATGCATAAAATCTATCGACCGGCTCTGGTTAAGTGCTTCCGGCGTCGCCAACGGAGTAGGATTGCGCACCGGCAGACGTTGCTTTCCCTTACGACGAAAATTCAGTTTAAGCAGGCAGTAAATCCTGTGAACGCGTTTATGATTCCAGGCATTGCCTTGCCTGCGCAGCACCTGAAACAGCTTCTTGAAGCCGTAACGGGGGTAGCGTTCAGCCACCTCCGACAGAGCCTGGATCACCAGTTCATCACGACAGGTGTCCGGCTGATAAAAATACACCGTCCTGCTCAGCGATAACGTCCTGCATGCCTGGCGTATGCTCATCGTAAACTGCGCGGTCAGGTAACTGACGAGCTCACGCTTTATCGCTGGTTTTAAAGCTTTTTTTCGATGACATCTTTCAGAGCACGACACTCAAGACTCAGATCGGCAAACATCTGTTTGAGACGACGATTTTCGTCCTCCAGATCTTTCATCTTTTTGATATCAGAGGCTTCCATACCGCCAAACTTCGCTTTCCAGTTGTAATAGCTGGCTTCGGAAATGCCGGCTTCGCGGCAGACATCCTTGACGGTACGTCCAGCTTCGACAGACTTCAAAACGGCAATGATCTGGTGTTCAGTGAATCGGGCTTTACGCATGACGATCTCCTCACGGAACATGCTCAGTATGTCGGAAGATCTCTAAAAGTGAATGGTTCGGTTTAGCGGGATACTTACACAACGAGGAACAGGTCAATAGCTATATTTTTTCATCATAGGAATATCAGAATGTATGTCTGCTCTGTACTGTGAGTTCAATTAGTATGTTGCATCCATCGGTTGAACTCACAGAACAGACTGTCAGAGCCTTTGGACACAATCTCGCCTCGATCCGACTTTTTTATGCTCATTCTAATTTCCCTTCCTTTGCGCGAACTCAGTAGAACGACCAACACATGAAGCGAAGCGTTTAAACCTGCCTTAAGTAACCAAAAACTATTGGTGGTCACTCTGGTGGTCTTGACAGAAAGGAAATTCATGTTTAGCCTATTTATTAGCCAGTTACTGGCAAAGGCGATCCCAGTCAGAGGAGCCAAATTTAAAAAATCCCGCTGAAGGAAACTTAAGCGGGATTTTTGTTTTTAGTCGTTTATTCAATACGTACACGGGAAAAATGTTCCCCGTGTACGTTCCGTTTTCCCTCCGCATCGGAAGAATGTGGTGATCAGATTAAGGGTCACGTTGGTTCGATGACGAAGTGACCCCCACATGTCTCTTAACGACTCAAAAATCCCTTGATAAACGCCCTACTATCTCCGACTCACATGATTCTCCATGTCCCAGGCAAGTTATGACATCCATCGTGACGGTTAATATTTTGCGTATTACTTTTTCACCACCGACAATTAATTAATATTTTTAATTGATAAACCAAAATCCACGTCTATATTTAATCCAAACCTCAAAAAATCACGCTGTTAAATTTTATTTTCATAACATAAAAACCAATTTAATTAATCAATTAGATGCATAAATTGAGCGAAATTATCTTCGCCCGCTGAGCTATGCCCAAAAACAAAGCATTACTTAAATTAATTAATAGCAGGCAAATAAAGTCATAAAAATCTAGTAGGAATGTGAACTTAGTTAAAAACACAGCCTAAGTGAACCAGAATTGGAGTCCTTCAATGTCATCTATTCAAAATCATTCTTCGAAAAACCAATCCGTCTTAAACAGTGACCATTCCTCTGACTCTAACAAATTACCGCTTAGCTCCACACAGCAGGTTGTCTGGCTCGATCAGACACTTAACCCAGAATCACCGAATTACAACATTGGTACACGACTTCGTATCGATGAATATCTGGATGAAACGCTTTTTAACCAGGCTTTTGAAATACTTGTCGCTCGCCATGATGTATTGCATTTACAGCTCGTCCACACTCACGGTCTTCCTTTCCAGACACTGGTAAATGCATCCTCTTCATCGATAAACGTGTATGACTTTTCGCAATATGACGATGCGGAAGAGCGAGCACAGCAGCATATCCATGCAACATGGATGCGTCCCTTTGATCTCCGTGGAAAACTGTGGTCTTCCGATCTTTTGAGGGTTAGCGATACACATTGGTATTGGCAATTTTGCTGCCACCATCTGGTAGCCGATGGGTGGAGCTTGAAATTACTGCTTAATGAACTTGTTATTACCTACAACCGATTGAAAAACAAAGATGATAATGCGGGCGAAGTCGCTCCTTCCTACCTTGATTACATCGCTGAGGATTTAATTTATCTTGATTCGAAACATTATCAGTCTGATCTGAAATTCTGGTTGGATCGTTACAAAACGCTACCGCCAGCATTGATTCCAATCTCAAGCCAAGATGAGGAGTTGACGAACGAACTCCCTGCTCCTCATCTTTGGCAATTAGAAAGTGAATACTTTCATAAGATTGAAAATATTGCGGCGGAACATGGGCTCTCAGTTCTTCATTTTATGTACGCCATTCTCGCCTGTTATTTTTCGCGGACGACAGAAACAGAAGACATTGTTATTGGCATTCCGATTCATAATCGTAGAAATGCAAAACAAAAGAATACAATAGGGATGTTTTCATCCGTTATTCCTATCGGCGTGAGCATTAAAAAAGAAGATTCTTTCCTTGATATTATGCGTAACGTGGCAATGGAGCTACGCCATTGTTATAAACACCAGCGATTACCCATAACAGAAATTAACCAGAACACACGAATTAGACAAAAAACAGGTCGTGCTCAGCTTTTTGATATTACGTTATCGCTTGAGTGGTTTGATATTAACGTGCATATGGAAGGGACTCACACTACCCTCCAAACCCCGCACAGAGCAACACAGTTCCCTCTCGCCATCAGTATTTATCAGTATGACTTTGAAGATAAAAATAGCCCCGTAACAATAGAATTCAATTTCGACACACGCTACCTGAATCGTGAAGACGTGATGACCATACAATCACGTCTGGCCATGCTGGTGGATGCAGCGATGGCTTCTCTGGATATGACCGTTGAGAATGCGCCGATCTTGCCCCCCACAGAACGCCAGCAAATCGTCGTAGATTTCAATTCCACTGATGCCGAGTTCCCGCAACACACCTTGATACATCAGCGTTTCGAACAGCAAGTCGAACTCACGCCTAATGCAATCGCAGTGGTCTTTGAAACGCAATCGCTCAGTTATGCAGAACTCAACCGTCGTGCGAACCAGTTAGCGCATCGCCTGCTTACTTTGGGCATTAAGCCAGACGATCGGGTAGCGCTGTGCGTAGAACGCAGTCTGGAAATGATCGTTGGCATGATGGGGATACTGAAATCGGGTGCCGCTTATGTACCGCTCGATCCGACCTATCCGGCTGAGCGATTGGCCTACATGATCGATGATGCTAAACCGGTGGCATTGCTGACTCAGGCGAACCAGATAGTAATACAGACCGCGGATATTCCGGCGATCATGCTTGATACCGATAACTTTGATGCTTACGACACATCGAATCCTGATGCTCAGGCGCTGGGAGTGACGTCAACACATTTGGCCTATGTGATTTATACCTCCGGCTCCACGGGTAAGCCCAAAGGAGTAATGGTCACACACAGAAACGTACTCAACCTTGCCACCGGTCTGAAAACGCTACTCGCGTTCGAACACCCCAAGCGCATTGCCCTCAATGCCAGCATTGTGTTCGATGCCTCGGTGCAAAACTGGATTCAAATACTATCAGGCCACACGCTGATGATCGTCCCGGACGCAATCCGTACCGATGCACAACAGCTCTGGCACTATTTTTCCCGCCATGCTGCTGATCTATTTGACTGCACGCCAGTCCAACTGCAATGGCTACTGGACGCTGGCCTCGGCACCGACCCTGACTATCAACCTGAGCAGGTTCTCATCGGTGGAGATGCCATTTCACAGGGTATCTGGTCCCGTTTGCAGTTGCTTACCGGTACCCGATTTATCAACGTCTATGGGCCGACAGAATGTACCGTTGATGCCACCGCCTGCCTTATCGACGCCTCACAGCCCGCTCCCTCTATCGGTCGCCCTCTCACCAATACAAAAGTCTATATTCTGGATGCGCAGGGCCAACCCGTGCCTATCGGCGTGAGTGGAGAGATCTACATTGGCGGGGCTGGCGTAGGGCGCGGCTACCTCAATCTCCCCGAGCTATCCGCAGAGCGTTTTATTGCCAATCCTTTTGTCGATAAACAAGATGCCAAACTCTACAAAACCGGCGATCTCGGTCGCTGGCATTACGACGGTAGTATCGCCTATCTGGGACGTAATGACTTTCAAGTCAAACTGCGCGGTTTCCGTCTTGAACTTGGTGAAATTGAATCCATCCTTATGCAACATCCTGGGATTCAGGAAGCTGTCGTCATTGTTCGCGAAGATACACCCGGCGATAAACGTCTGGTAGCCTATTTTCAGGCTCAGCAGGATACTCAGCCAACCCCAGCCGATCTGCGTCTACAGCTTTCACAGCGTTTGGCGGAGTATATGATTCCCAGCGCATTTGTCGCGCTGGATACGTTCCCGCTTACCCCAAACGGTAAACTCAACCGCAAAGCGCTACCTAAGCCCGATCAATCCGCGATGGTCACGCGCCACTACGAAGCACCACAGGGAGAAATGGAAACAATGCTGGCCACTATCTGGCAGGCATTGTTAGGCGTAGACCGTATTAGCCGCTATGACCATTTCTTTGAACTTGGTGGCCACTCGCTCATGGTTGTTAGCCTGATTGAACAGTTGCGTAATCAAGGAAAAACGCTCGATGTTCGCAGCGCCTTCTCATCCCCTGTGCTGTATGAAATGGCTCATGCAATACAGATCCATCAAAACGACGCCGTGCCAGTCATTCCTCCTAATCTCATTCGTCAGGATTGCACCACTATTACACCGGATCAATTACCACTGGTTACCCTTTCGCAATTTGAAATAGACACTATCACCAGTTCGGTGCCGGGTGGGGTCGCCAATATACAAGATATCTATCCACTTGCTCCGCTACAGGAAGGCATTTTTTTCCACCGCCTGTATCAGCAAACGGGTGATGTGTACCAGTTAGACCTATTAGTTGCCTTCGATACTCGAGAACGTCTCGACATTTTTCTGAATACCCTACAAAAGGTTATCGATCGCCACGATATCCTTCGTACCGCTATCTGCTGGCAAGGTCTGAGCCAGCCAGTGCAGGTAGTCTGGCGTCATGCACCGCTGCCGGTGAACACCTTCGAACCAGAATCGTCAGAAGATATCGCCACTCAATTACAGGCCTATATTTCTCCTCAAACGCGCGGTCTCGATCTAAATCAGGCACCTCTACTGGCTGCTGATATCGTCTACGATCCGTCACGCAACGAGTGGCTGATGGCACTAAGAACTCATCATCTCGTCAGCGACCACATGACGCTTGACCTGATTATCGCGGAAGTCCGCCTTATGCTGTGGGGGAAAGCGGATGAACTCCCGATACCTCAGCCTTATCGTAACTTTATCGCTCATGTTCTCAGCATTCCCAACACCGTTCACGAACAATACTTCCGTTCTCGCCTGGCCGATGTCGATACACCTACGCTCCCCTTTGGTCTGACTCAGGTTCAGGATTATGACGGAGAGATGGCTGAAGCCACGCTCTCATTAGATCAGGACTTAGCCGGTGCTATCTATCACCATGCACGTCAATGTAGCGTCAGCCCAGGTGTCTTGTTCCATGTTGCCTGGGCACAGGTTTTGGCACAAATCAGCGGCAGCAACGATGTTATCTTCGGTTCGGTATTACTAGGCCGCCTGCAAGGTTTCAGCGGTGCTGACCATGTCATGGGGTTGTTCGTCAATACGTTACCGTTACGCATTACCCTTAACGATCGCAGCGTACTAGGCATCGTGCATAGCACTAACAATGCGCTTTTATCCTTACTGGAGCATGAGCAGGCCCCTCTGGCGCTCGCGCAACGATGCAGCAGCGTTGTGCCCCCGATACCGCTTTTCAGCACGCTTCTCAACTATCGTCGAACTCAGGCAAATACGGCGGCGACAACGTGGGCAGGGATGACGCTGTTGGCTGAAAGCAGACGCACCACCTATCCCTTTAATCTTTCTGTGGACGATCAAGGTGACGGTATTGAGATACTTTCTCAGACCATCGCAAGCGTCGATCCGGCGCGTATCGCCCGCTATCTGGAGACGGCGCTGCGCGGTCTGGTTGACGCGCTGGAATCCGATCCACAACGCCCTATTCTCAGCGTATCGATCTTACCTAAAGAAGAACGTCAGAGATTGCTGCTCGACTTCAACGCCACTGATGCCGACCTCCCATCGGCGCTGGTTCACCATCTGTTTGAGCAACAGGCTGAACTGACGCCCGATGCCACCGCCATCGTGTTCGAAGCACAGCACATCACGTATGACCAGCTTAACCGCCGCGCCAACCAACTCGCACACCATCTGCTCACCCTCGGTGTTAAACCCGATGACCACGTCGCCATTTGCGTCGAACGCAGCCCCGAGATGGTGCTCGGACTGCTCGCTATCCTCAAGGCCGGTGCCGCCTATGTTCCGCTTGACCCGTCTTATCCGACTGAACGTCTCGCCTACATGCTCGACGATGCCGACCCGGTCGTGCTCCTGACCCAGTCGGCTCTGGTGGCGCTGCTCCACAGCCCGCTGCCGACCGTCCTGCTGGATACGTCTGCTACCGAAAACGAACCAGACACCAATCCGGTGGTACAGGGGCTGAATGCCACCCATCTCGCCTATGTCATTTACACCTCCGGCTCCACCGGTAAACCCAAAGGTGTCATGGTCGAACACCGCGGATTCAGTAATTACCTGCTCTGGGCGCGCGAGTTTTACGCCACATCCGGCTCACTCGACAGCATCGTCTCCTCTCCTGTCGCCTTTGATGCCACCGTCACCAGCCTCTATCTGCCCCTCCTGTCCGGCGGCAAAATGCGGCTCATTCACGACGGGCAGGAGCTGACCGAATTACTCCCCGCGCTGCTCGACGCTCAGCCCGGTACGCTGGTCAAAATCACACCCACTCACCTTGCTGCGCTCGGTCAGGAACGACAGTCCGTTCACCAGGCCTGCCCGGACCTGCTCTTTGTTGTTGGCGGCGAAGCACTCTCCTCTGCCACCGTCGCACTCTGGCAGACGCTGTCTTCCGGCTCCCGTATCATCAACGAATACGGCCCCACGGAAACCGTCGTCGGCTGTATTGCCTTTGATGCACGTACCCCTAATCCGCTCACCGACAGCGTTCCCATTGGCCGGCCGATTGCCAATACCCGTATCTATATTCTGGATGCACAGGGCCAGCCCGTTCCGCTCGGCGTCGCCGGAGAGCTCTATATCGGCGGAACCGGCGTCGCTCGCGGCTACCTCAACCGTCCCGACCTCACCGCCGAGCGCTTTATTGCCGACCCGTTCTCTGGCTCAACAGCAGCCCGGCTGTACAAGACCGGTGACCTCGGCCGCTGGCTGCCCGACGGTAATATCGAATACCTCGGTCGTAACGATTTCCAGATTAAGGTGCGTGGTTTCCGCATTGAACCGGGTGAAATCGAAGCCCGCCTGTTGCAGTGCCACGGCGTACAGGAGGCGCTGGTCATTGCCCGTGAAGATAGCCCCGGCGATACCCGGCTAGTGGCCTATCTCATCGCACAACCTGGCACAGAACTCATCCCTTCAGTATTGCGCAAAGCACTTGCTCTCCATCTGGCTGAGTACATGGTGCCCGGTGCCTTTGTCACCCTTGACGCCTTTCCACTTACGCCGAACGGCAAGCTCGACCGCAAAGCCCTACCGGTGCCAGAACACTCCGCGATTGTCAGCCGTGGCTACGAAGCCCCTGTGGGTGAATTGGAAATGGCTTTGACTGAGATATGGCAGAATTTACTGGGGCTGGAACGTATCGGACGTCACGATCACTTTTTTGAACTTGGCGGTCACTCAATACTCGCCGTGCAATGTGTCACGCGTGTACGTCAGATGTTAGGACTGGATCTTCAGGTACAGAAAATTTTCTCCTGTCCCGTTCTCAGCGATCTTGCACAGGAACTTACCAATACGTCCACGATTACGGTCACAGCCATCCCACTTGCAGACCGCAGTCAACCGCTACCGCTTTCGTTTTCTCAACAACGGCTGTGGTTCCTTACACAGCTCGATCCAACGGCCAGCCGCGCCTATAATCTACCTGCCGCATTGCGCCTCATTGGCCGGTTCGACAGGCATGCTTTCATCACCGCACTTGATAGACTGGTCGGGCGTCACGAAAGCCTGCGTACCCGTTTTATCTCAGTTAACGGTCAACCCTGCCAGCATATTGATCCAGAGACCATCGGCTTTAGCCTGTCCTGTCTCGATATACGTGAACTGGATGAGGCGACCCGCGCACAGCGCGTATCTGAACTTGCCACTCAGGAATCTCGCAAGTCCTTCAATTTGACAGAAGGGCCGCTAATCCGCGGTCAGTTGCTACAACTGGGTGATGAGATACATGTACTGCTGCTGACCATGCACCACATTATCTCCGACGGCTGGTCTATCGGCATTCTGGCACGTGAGCTGGCGGCGCTGTATCAGGCTGCGCTGGATGGCAGTGACCCGCACTTACCGCCGCTGCCAATTCAGTACGCCGACTACGCCGTCTGGCAGCGTCAGTGGCTGCAAGGCGATACGCTCAATGACCTGCGTGATTTTTGGCGTCAGCAGTTGCAAGATGCGCCCGCCCTGCTAGAACTGCCTACCGATCGGCCTCGCCCATCAGTACAACGCTACGAAGGCAACATTCTTCCCGTCAGACTCGATCCAGAAGAGCTGGCAGCTTTGCAAACATTATGTCGCCAGCAGGGGACGACCCTGTTTATGACGCTGCTCGCCGTATGGAGTGTGGTACTCTCCCGCCTGAGCGGACAGGGCGATATCGTCGTTGGTACACCACTCGCTAACCGTAAACACAGCGAAACTGAAGGGCTGATCGGCTTTTTTGTCAATACGCTGGCTCTGCGGATCACCCCGAGCCAGTGCCAGACGGTCGGCGATCTCTTTACTCAAATTCGTAAACGGGCAATTGCCGCTTATACCAATCAGGATCTGCCTTTCGAACAAGTAGTGGAAACACTGCAACCCGCTCGCAGCCTCAGTTACAGCCCTATATTCCAGGTGATGCTGTCGCTTAATAACACGCCAATGCAGACCCTAACGCTGCCCGGCCTTGAGCTCTCAGCCATTGAGCGTCCACAGCGTAGTACCCACTTTGATATGACGTTTTCCCTGACCGAAACAGAAAACGGTCTCGAAGGCGGGCTGATCTATTCCACCGACCTCTTTGATCGCGAAACGATTGTCCGACTCAAAGGCTATCTGCGAAATGTTTTAATGGCGATGGCCGACGATGCAACACAGCCTGTCGCTACCCTGCCAATCCTGTCGGACAGCGAACGCCGGCAGGTCATGCTCGACTTCAACGCCACCGACGCGCCTTTCCCACACGACGCCCTCATCCATCAACTCTTCGAAGAACAGGCCGCTCTTACACCACACGCCATCGCCGTACTCTTTGAAGACCAGCACATTTCCTATCAGGTGCTCAACCGCCGCGCCAACCAGCTCGCTCATCACCTCATCGCCCTCGGCGTTAAACCCGATGACCGCATCGCCATCTGCGTCGAGCGCTCCGTCGACATGGTCATCGGACTGTTCGGCATTCTCAAGGCCGGCGCCGCCTACGTCCCGCTCGACCCCGGCTATCCCGCCGAGCGACTCGCCTACATGCTCGACGATGCCGCTCCCGTCGCCCTGCTCACCCAGGCCGACCGCCATGAGCTTCAGACCCATTCCCTGCCGGTCGTCCTGCTCGATACCGCCGACGTCAGCCATCTCAGTGAGGACAACCCCCACGTCGCCGGCCTCGACGCTCACCATCTGGCCTATGTCATCTACACCTCCGGCTCCACCGGCAAGCCCAAGGGCGTCATGAACAGCCATCGCGGACTCTGCAACCGCCTCGTCTGGATGCAGAACACCTATCGCCTCACCCACGATGACCGTGTGCTGCAAAAAACCCCCTTCAGCTTTGACGTCTCCGTCTGGGAGTTCTTCTGGCCGCTGCTCTACGGTGCACGCCTCGTCATGGCTCGACCCGACGGCCACAAGGATGCCGACTACCTCGCTCACCTTATCGAGCAGACCGGTATCACCACCCTGCACTTCGTGCCGTCCATGCTACAGCAGTTCGTCCTCTGGGCTGATGCCGGCTGCGCCTGTGATTCTCTGCGACGCGTCATCTGTAGCGGCGAAGCCCTCCCGGCCGAGCTACAGCAGCGCTTCTTTGCCCGTTTCAATGCCCAGCTACACAACCTCTACGGCCCCACCGAGGCCGCCATTGACGTCACCTTCTGGGCCTGTCAGCCGGACGACCATCGCAGCGTCGTTCCCATTGGCCGCCCTATCGCCAACACCCAAATCTATATCCTCGACGCCCTCGGCCAGCCCGTGCCACTCGGCGTCGCCGGCGAGCTCCATATCGGCGGCGTCGGTGTGGCGCGCGGCTACCTCAACCGTCCTGACCTCACCGCCGAGCGCTTCATTCCCGACCCGTTCAGCGACCGCCCCGATGCCCGGCTCTACAAGACCGGTGACCTCGCCCGCTGGCTGCCCGACGGCAGCATCGAATACCTCGGCCGTAACGACTTTCAGGTCAAGCTCCGCGGCTTCCGTATCGAACTCGGCGAAATCGAAGCCCGTCTCATGCAGTGTACCGGCATACAGGACGCCGTGGTGGTTGCCCGCGAGGACAGCCCCGGCGATACCCGGCTGGTCGCCTACCTCTGTCCGCAGCCCGGCATCACGCCCGACCCGGCCGACCTGCGTCAGCAGTTAAGCCTGCATCTGGCCGAGTACATGGTGCCCGGTGCCTTCGTCACCCTCGACGCCTTCCCGCTTACCCCGAATGGCAAGCTCGATCGCAAGGCGCTGCCCGCTCCCGACCAGTCCGCCGTCGCCACCCGCGACTACGAAGCCCCGCAGGGGGATGTCGAAATGGCTCTCGCCGCTGTCTGGCAGGAACTGCTGGGACTGGCACGCGTTGGCCGCCATGACCACTTCTTCGAGCTCGGCGGCCACTCCCTGATGATAGTGAATCTGATCGAAGAAATGCGGCGTCAGGGCTACTCGCTTGATGTGAGAGGGGTTTTCTCCACACCGGTACTCAGTGAAATGGCACAGGCAATACTGGCACATCAGGATGAGCCCGCGTTTGTCGTGCCGCCTAATCGTATTCCAGAGGACTGTACCGCCATCACGCCCGACCTGCTGCCGCTGGTAACACTCACGCAGCCGGAGATCGATACGGTAGTGGCTACCGTCACTGGCGGAGCTGCCAACGTACAGGATATCTACCCGCTCTCGCCTTTGCAGGAAGGCATTCTTTTCCATCACCAAATGCAAAAACACGGCGATGCCTACCTATTAAGAAATCTGGCAGCGTTTGATACCCGTGAACATCTCGATGCTTTCCTGACTGCACTTCAGCAGGTGATTGAACGTCATGACATTCTGCGCACGGCCGTCTGCTGGCAGGGGCTAAATCAACCGCTACAGGTGGTCTGGCGTCAGGCGATCTTGCCCGTCAATACTTTCGAACCCACCTCATCAGATGACGTGCTGACTCAGTTGAAACAACAAACCGATCCACGCACCCATCGCCTTAATCTGAATCAGGCACCGTTGCTCTCGGCCGACATTGCCCACGATCCCGCTACGGGGGAATGGCTGCTGGCGCTACGTTTTCACCATCTGGTCTGTGACCATATGACGCTGGCGCTGATCGTCGGGGAAATCCGTCAGTTGTTGCAGGGTCAGCAGGATGCCCTGCCGACGCCGCTACCGTATCGTAATTTCATCTACCAAACCTTAAATGTACCGACCTCAGAACATGAGGCCTATTTCCGCGAACAGCTAGCTGATATCGATGCACCAACAGCGCCTTTTGGCCTGCTGGATGTACAAGGAGACGGTGGCAGCATCACCGAAGCACACTTGCCTCTGGAAACCACATTGGCATCGGCGATTCGCAGTCAGGCTCGCCGTTTGGGCGTCAGCCCCAGCGTGCTATTCCATGTAGCCTGGGCACAGGTGCTGGCACAGACCAGCGGTCGTGATGACGTCGTATTTGGTTCCGTTTTGCTTGGTCGACTCGCGGGTACCGCCGATGCCGACCGGATCATGGGAATGTTCATCAATACCCTGCCGTTACGAGTATCGCTCAGCGATCACAGCGCAGCAGAAGTCGTTCAGCGCACCTCGCACGATCTCATGACGCTGCTGGAACATGAACAAGCCTCACTGGCATTGGCTCAACGCTGTAGCGGCGTAACACCACCGATGCCATTGTTCAGCACGCTGTTCAACTATCGTCATAGCTCACAATATATTGACGATAGTGCCTGGAGCGGAATGCGTTTGCTCACGTCAGAAGAACGCACCAATTATCCACTCATTCTTTCTGTCAACGATCGGGGGAGCGCGTTCAGCCTCGAAGCGCAAGCCATCGAGGGAGTCGATCCTGAGCGCATAGTGAATTATCTGATGACGGCAATCAGCGGCCTGATTGCTACATTGAAAACGGAGCCCCAGCGACCAATACGCCGTCTATCCGTGCTGCCAGAAGCAGAACGTCAACAGTTATTGATTGATTTTAACGCCACCGACACGGATATCCTGCCGCATGCGCTGATTCACGAACGGATTGAACACGCCGCACGACAGACGCCGGATGCGGTTGCCATCGTATTCGGTGAACACACACTCAGTTACGATCAACTCAACCGCCGTGCTAACCGTCTCGCTCATCATCTCCTCACGATCGGTGTACAGCCGGATGACCGAGTCGCCATTTGCATTGAGCGTGGTCCAGAGATGATTATTGGTTTGCTCGGTATCCTCAAAGCAGGTGCTGCCTACGTCCCGCTGGATCCGTCTTACCCTATCGATCGACTGACTTACATGCTGGAAGATGCAAAACCTGTTGCGCTGCTGACGCAAACCGATCGGGTCACCTTGTTGAATAGCCCGCTGCCCACGATCGCGCTCGATAATCTGCCAGCCGCTATCGCTGACGAGGTGCCAGACAGTAATCCTGAACCACAGTCATTCGGCCTGACGCCGCACCATCTGGCGTATGTGATCTACACTTCGGGATCCACGGGGAAACCCAAAGGCGTCATGGTTGAACATCACAGCGTATGTAATCTGGTTGATGCGCTAGCGGGTACCCTCAATATCACCCGCGACAGCCGTCTGTTGCAGTTTGCTTCCTTCAGTTTCGATGCCTGTGTTTTTGAAATCGCGACAACGCTTTCTCATGGCGGTTGTCTGGTACTTGCGCCCAAAGAAGCATTACTGCCCGGCGAGCCATTGCTGACGACACTGCAAACGCAGTCAGTGACTCATGCATTATTACCGCCTATTGCCGCCAGTGCCTTGCCGTCTGAAGCCGAACTGCCTCTGTTGAAGACGCTGATTCTGGGAGGAGAAGCGTGTACAGCGGCACAGGTTAAGCGATGGGCACCAGGCCGATGCGTGTTTAATGCCTACGGTCCAACGGAAATTACCGTCTGCGCGACCTTGTCTCACTGCGATGCGAGCCATAGCGGAGCGCCCCCCATTGGTCGCCCGATTGCCAATACGCACATCTATATTTTGGATGAGCAACAACAGCCCGTGCCCCTTGGTGTCGTGGGTGAAATCTATATTGGCGGAGCGGGCGTCGCCCGTGGCTATCTTGATCGACCGGCATTGACGGCAGAGCGTTTTATTGCCGATCCGTTTAGCGATCATCCTGATGCACGACTTTATAAGAGCGGAGACCTTGGGCGCTGGTTGCCGGATGGCAATATAGCGTATCTGGGTCGTAACGACTTCCAAATCAAACTGCGCGGTTTCCGCATTGAGCTGGGTGAAATAGAATCACGCCTGATGCAGTGCAACGGCGTCGGCGAAGCCGTGGTGATTGCCCGTGAAGAGAGCCCCAGCGACACCCGACTGGTGGCCTACCTCTGCCCGCAAGCGGGGGCGGAACTGGATCCGGCCGACCTGCGTCAGCAGCTCAGCCAGTCCCTGGCAGAGTATATGCTGCCTTCTGCTTTTGTCGTGATTGATGCTTTCCCGCTCACACCGAACGGGAAACTCGACCGTAATGCACTTCCCGTGCCAGGCCAAATCGCCGTCGCCCGTCACAGCTATGAAGCCCCACAGGGTGAGTTGGAAGTGGCGCTCGCGCAAATCTGGCAAGACCTGCTAGGGCTTGATCGCGTCGGACGACACGATCAGTTCTTCGAACTCGGTGGTCATTCGCTGATGATCGTCAGACTCATTGAACGTCTACGCAGCCTTGGCTGGACACTTGAAGCCCGAAGCCTCTTTTCTACCCCTGTTCTCTGCGACATGGCGCAGGAAATACTGGAGAACCAAGATAAATCGGCGTTCATCGTCCCGCCTAATCGGATTACCACAGACGCCACAATCATTACGCCCGAGCTGTTGCCACTGGTCACACTGTCTCAGGAAGAAATCGATACGGTTATCGCGACAGTACCCAACGGCGTAGCCAATGTGCAGGATATCTACCCTCTGGCTCCCTTGCAGGAAGGCATCCTGTTCCATTATCAGCTACAGGAGAAAGGCGATACCTATCTGTTAAACAGCCTGCTCGCCTTTGACACTCAAGTTCGACTTGACGCTTTTCTCGATACATTGCAACAGGTTATCGCACGCCATGATATCCTGCGCACCGCTATCTGCTGGCAGGGGATTCATCAACCTGTACAAGT
The DNA here is from genome assembly GCF_000803315.1 of Pectobacterium actinidiae. Classification (NCBI taxonomy): domain Bacteria; kingdom Pseudomonadati; phylum Pseudomonadota; class Gammaproteobacteria; order Enterobacterales; family Pectobacteriaceae; genus Pectobacterium; species Pectobacterium actinidiae. The sequence goes on along the minus strand of NZ_JRMH01000001.1, from coordinate 1,602,453 downwards.
CGTTTGGCGACAGGCAGCACTGGAGGTAAACACCCTAACGACAACGTCATCAGACGATATTCCAGCTCAATTACGCGCCGCTACCGATCCCAGCAATCACCGAATCAATCTCAACCATGCACCGCTGCTTTCGGCAACAACGGTACATGATCCAATGAGCGGCGAATGGCTATTGTCGTTGAGTATCCATCATTTAATCAGCGACCATATGACACAGGCGTTGATCATCGATGAGATCCGCTTACTGTTACAGGATCGAGCTGAAGATCTGCCTGAACCGCTACCGTATCGTAACTTTATCTCGCAGATTCTGAGCGTCCCACTTTCAGAGCATGAGCACTATTTTCGCAACCGACTGGCGGATATTGACGCGCCGACAGCACCGTTCGATCGCGTGGATGTTCAAGGCAACGGCGAGGACATCACCGAAGCCCATCTTTCACTCGACCCTTTGCTAGCTGATGACATCCGCCGCCAGACTCGCCATCTGGGGATTAGCTCAAGCGTGCTATTCCACGTTGCCTGGGCACAAGTTCTCGCACTGACCAGCGGTCGTGATGACGTGGTCTTTGGTTCCGTGCTCTCCGGCCGCTTACAGGGAAGTTCGGGTGCTGATCGGGTGATGGGAATGTTCATTAACACGCTACCGCTGCGTGTATCACTCCGTGAACGCAGCGTAATCGATGTTATTCAGACCACGTCTCATGAGTTGATGACGTTGCTACTACATGAACAAGCCCCTCTGGCCTTGGCTCAACAATGTAGTCAGGTTCTCCCTCCTCTGCCACTGTTCAGTACGCTATTCAACTATCGCCATTCCCAAAAAGATGCCAGTAATCCATTTTGGGAGGGCATGCGCCAATTGAGTGGGCGAGAGCGTACTAACTATCCAATCACGATGTCAGTAGACGATCTGGGCGATGGCTTTAACCTGACCGCAAAAACCGTAATGGGCGTCGATCCTGAACGGATTGTTCACTATATGCTTACCGCGATCGAGAATTTGGTCACGTCGTTGGAGAAAACACCTCAGCGGATGGCGTTAAACCTGCCTATATTGCCGGAAGCCGAGCGCCAGCAGGTGCTGGTTGATTTCAATGCCACCGACGCCGACTTCCCGCGCGAGACGTTGATTCAGCAACCCTTTGAAGCCCAGGCCGAGCAGACCCCCGATGCTATCGCCGTCGTGTTCGAAGCACAGCACATCACGTATGACCAGCTTAACCGCCGCGCCAACCAGCTGGCTCATCATCTGCTCACCCTCGGCGTTAAACCCGATGACCGCGTCGCCCTCTGCGTTGAGCGCAGTCCCGAGATGCTGGTTGGTCTGCTCGGCATTCTCAAAGCCGGTGCCGCCTACGTCCCGATGGATCCCGCCTATCCGGCGGAGCGCCTCGCCTACATGCTCGATGATGCGGCTCCCGTCGTGCTTCTGACCCAGTCGGCTCTGGTGGCGCAGCTCCACAGCCCGCTGCCGACCGTCCTGCTGGATACGTCCGCCACCGAAGACGAACCAGACACCAACCCGGTGGTACAGGGGCTGAACGCCACTCATCTGGCCTATGTCATTTACACCTCCGGCTCCACCGGTAAACCCAAAGGCGTCATGGTCGCACACCAAAACGTGCTTAACCTTGCCACCGGATTACGCCCCCTGCTGGCTCTCGACCACCCCAGCCGCATTGCCCTCAACGCCAGCATCGTGTTCGATGCCTCGGCGAAAAACTGGATACAGCTGCTGTCAGGCCACACTCTGGTTCTGGTGCCCGAGGCCATCCGCGCCGATGCCCGCCAGCTCTGGCGCTATTTCGCCCGTCATGCCGTCGACCTGTTTGACTGCACCCCGGTGCAGTTGCAGTGGCTGCTCGACGCCGGGCTCGGCACCGATCCGGCCTATCAACCCGCGCAGGTGCTGGTCGGCGGGGAGGCCATTGCACCCGCCATCTGGTCGCGCCTGCCGTCGCTTTCCGACACCCGCTTTATCAACGTATACGGCCCGACCGAATGTACCGTTGATGCCACCGCCTGTGTGATCGACCGCACCCAGCCGCTGCCAACCATCGGTAAACCACTCGCCAATACCCGCATCTACATTCTCGATGCTCAGGGTCAGCCCGTTCCGATCGGCGTCACGGGGGAACTCCATATCGGCGGCGCCGGGGTCGCCCGCGGCTATCTCCACCAACCCGACCTCACCGCCGACCGCTTTATTGCCGACCCGTTCTCTGACTCTACAGAAGCCCGGCTCTACAAAACCGGTGACCTCGCCCGCTGGCTGCCCGACGGCAGCATTGACTATCTCGGTCGTAATGACTTCCAGATTAAGGTGCGCGGGTTCCGTATCGAAGCGGGTGAAATCGAGTCCTGCCTGCTGCGCTGTCCGGGTGTGCAGGAGGCCGTGGTGATTGCCCGTGAAGAGAGCCCCGGCGATACCCGACTGGTCGCTTATCTCTGCGCCCAGCCAGATGCTGAGCTTCATCCCGCGAGCCTGCGCCAGCAACTGGCTGCCTCGCTGGCGGAATACATGATCCCCTCCGCCTTTGTCACGCTTGACGCCCTGCCGCTCACCCCGAACGGCAAGCTTGACCGCACGGCTCTGCCGACACCGGATCAGACGGCCTTTGCCACCCGCGACTATGAAGCACCACAGGGGGAGACCGAAACGACGCTGGCCGCGCTCTGGCAAGACCTGCTGGGGCTGGCGCAAGTGGGCCGCCACGACAGCTTCTTCGCGCTGGGCGGCCACTCGCTGCTGGCGGTGCAGTTGCTGAACCGCATGAACAAGGCCGGGATGGACGTAGCGCTGGCTACGCTGTTTGCACACCCGACGCTGTGCGATCTGGCAGCGGCCGTCACGGCCACTGCCCACGATGCACCGCTCACCCTGCCCGTCGCCGACCGCACACAGCCCCTGCCGCTGTCGTTTGCCCAGCAGCGGCTGTGGTTCCTGACCCAGCTCGATCCGGCCGCCAGTCAGGCCTACCACCTGCCCGCCGCGCTGCGCCTGACCGGCCAGCTTGACCGACCGTCACTCACGACCGCGCTCAACGGGCTGGTCGCGCGTCACGAAAGCCTGCGTACCCGTTTTACCTCGGTCGACGGGCAGCCCGTCCAGCAGATTGAGCCGGATACGCTCGGCTTCAGCCTGTCCAGCCATGATCTGCGTGAACTGGACGAGGCGACACGCACCACACGCGTGACAGAACTGGCCGAACAGGAGGAGCGGGCGCCTTTCGATCTGACACAGGGACCGCTGATCCGCGGTCAGTTGCTGCAACTGGATGATAAAACCCATGTGCTGCTGCTGACCCAGCACCACATTATCTCCGACGGCTGGTCCATCGGTATTCTGGCACGCGAACTGGCGGCGCTGTATCAGGCCGCGCTTGAAGGACGTGACGCCCACCTGCCGCCGCTGCCGGTTCACTACGCCGATTACGCCGTCTGGCAGCGCCAGTGGCTACAGGGCGAGACGCTCTACGACCTGCGTGACTACTGGCGTCACCAGTTGGAAGGGGCGCCCGCTCTGCTGACGCTGCCGACCGACCGCCCCCGCCCGGCGGTTCTACGCTATGCCGGCGCTCAGGTTCCCTTCCATCTGGATGCCGGGCAGTTGCGTCGTCTGCATACCCTGAGCCAGCAGCAGGGGTCGACTCTGTTTATGACACTGCTTGCCGGATGGTCGGTGGTGCTGTCCCGTCTCAGCGGGCAGGACGATATCGTCATCGGCACCCCGGTCGCCAACCGTCCCCGTCAGGAGCTGGAAGGCATCGTCGGCTTCTTCGTCAATACGCTGGCATTGCGCACCGAGCCGGGGCAGTGCCACTCCGTTGCGGAACTGCTCGAGCAGGTTCGCGAGCGGGCGCTGAGCGCCTACGCCCATCAGGCTCTGCCGTTTGAACAAGTGGTCGAGGTACTACAACCCGCTCGTAACCTCAGTTACAGCCCCATTTTTCAGGTGATGCTGTCGCTGAATAACACCCCCTCGCAGGCTCTGACGCTACCCGACCTGGCGCTCTCTGCCGTTGAGCAACCATTAAACCGCACTCACTTTGATCTGTCGTTGTCGCTTATCGAGAACGAAAAGGGTCTTGAGGGCGGGCTGATTTACGCTACCGATCTGTTCGACCGGGACACCATCACTCGCATGGTGGGTTATGTAGAAAATATCCTGATGGCGATGGCCGACGATGTCACACAGCCGCTTCATTCGCTGCCCATGCTGCCGGAAGCCGAGCGCCAGCAGGTACTGGTTGATTTCAATGCCACCGACGCCGACTTCCCGCGTGAGACGTTGATCCAGCAACCCTTTGAAGCCCAGGCTGAACAGACACCCAATGCTATCGCCGTGCTGTTTGAAGACCAGCACCTGACCTACCGCGAACTCAACCGCCGCGCCAACCAACTGGCTCATCATCTGCTCACCCTCGGCGTTAAACCCGATGACCGCGTCGCCCTCTGCGTCGAGCGCAGTCCCGAGATGCTGGTTGGTCTGCTCGGCATTCTCAAAGCCGGTGCCGCCTACGTCCCGATGGATCCCGCCTATCCGGCAGAGCGCCTCGCCTACATGCTCGATGATGCGGCTCCCGTCGTACTTCTGACCCAGTCGGCTCTGGTGGCGCAGCTCCACAGCCCGCTGCCGACCGTCCTGCTGGATACGTCCGCTACCGAAGACGAACCAGACACCAACCCGGTGGTACAGGGGCTGAACGCCACTCATCTGGCCTATGTCATTTACACCTCCGGCTCCACCGGTAAACCCAAAGGCGTCATGGTCGCACACCAAAACGTGCTTAACCTTGCCACCGGATTACGCCCCCTGCTGGCTCTCGACCACCCCAGCCGCATTGCCCTCAACGCCAGCATCGTGTTCGATGCCTCGGTGAAAAACTGGATGCAGTTGCTGTCAGGCCACACCCTGGTTCTGGTGCCCGAGGCCATCCGCGCCGATGCCCGCCAGCTCTGGCGCTATTTCGCCCGTCATGCCGTCGACCTGTTTGACTGCACCCCGGTGCAGTTGCAGTGGCTGCTCGACGCCGGGCTCGGCACCGATCCGGCCTATCAACCCGCGCAGGTGCTGGTCGGCGGGGAGGCCATTGCACCCGCCATCTGGTCGCGCCTGCCGTCGCTTTCCGACACCCGCTTTATCAACGTATACGGCCCGACCGAATGTACCGTTGATGCCACCGCCTGTGTGGTCGACCGCACCCAGCCGCTGCCAACCATCGGTAAACCGCTCGCCAATACCCGCATCTACATTCTCGATGCTCAGGGTCAGTCCGTTCCGATCGGCGTCACGGGGGAACTCCATATCGGCGGCGCCGGGGTCGCCCGCGGCTATCTCCACCAACCCGACCTCACCGCCGACCGCTTTATTGCCAACCCGTTCTCTGGCTCAACAGCAGCCCGGCTGTACAGAACCGGTGACCTCGCCCGCTGGCTGCCCGACGGCAGCATTGACTATCTCGGTCGTAACGACTTCCAGATTAAGGTGCGCGGGTTCCGTATCGAAGCGGGTGAAATCGAGTCCTGCCTGCTGCGCTGTCCGGGTGTGCAGGAGGCCGTGGTGATTGCCCGTGAAGACAGCCCCGGCGATACCCGACTGGTCGCTTATCTCTGCGCCCAGCCAGATGCGGAGCTTCATCCCGCGAGCCTGCGCCAGCAACTGGCCGCCTCGCTGGCGGAATACATGATCCCCTCCGCCTTTGTCACGCTTGACGCCCTGCCGCTCACCCCGAACGGCAAGCTTGACCGCACGGCTCTGCCGGTGCCAGATCAGACGGCCTTTGCCACCCGCGACTATGAAGCACCACAGGGGGAGACCGAAACGACGCTGGCCGCGCTCTGGCAAGACCTGCTGGGGCTGGCGCAAGTGGGCCGCCACGACAGCTTCTTCGCGCTGGGCGGCCATTCGCTGCTGGCGGTGCAGTTGCTGAACCGCATGAACAAGGCCGGGATGGACGTGGCGCTGGCTACGCTGTTTGCACACCCGACGCTGTGCGATCTGGCGGCGGCCGTCACGGCCACTGCCCACGATGCACCGCTCACCCTGCCCGTCGCCGACCGCACTCAGCCCCTGCCGCTGTCGTTTGCCCAGCAGCGGCTGTGGTTCCTGACCCAGCTCGATCCGGCCGCCAGTCAGGCCTATCACCTGCCCGCCGCGCTGCGCCTGACCGGCCAGCTTGACCGACCGTCACTCACGACCGCGCTCAACGGGCTGGTCGCGCGTCACGAAAGCCTGCGTACCCGTTTTACCTCGGTCGACGGGCAGCCCGTCCAGCAGATTGAGCCGGATACGCTCGGCTTCAGCCTGTCCAGCCATGATCTGCGTGAGCTGGACGAGGCGACACGCACCACACGCGTGGCAGAACTGGCCGAACAGGAGGCGCGGGCGCCTTTCGATCTGACACAGGGGCCGCTGATCCGCGGTCAGTTGCTGCAACTGGATGATAAAACCCATGTGCTGCTGCTGACCCAGCACCACATTATCTCCGACGGCTGGTCCATCGGTATTCTGGCACGTGAACTGGCGGCGCTGTATCAGGCCGCGCTTGAAGGACGTGACGCCCACCTGCCGCCGCTGCCGGTTCACTACGCCGATTACGCGGTCTGGCAGCGCCAGTGGCTACAGGGCGAGACGCTCGACGACCTGCGTGACTACTGGCGCAATCATCTGCTGGGGGCACCAGCCCTGCTGGAACTCCCGACCGACTGGCCCCGCCCGGCGGTTCAACGCTATGCCGGCGCTCAGGTTCCCTTCCATCTGGATGCCGGGCAGTTGCGTCGTCTGCATACCCTGAGTCAGCAGCAGGGGTCGACTCTGTTTATGACACTGCTTGCCGGATGGTCGGTGGTGCTGTCACGACTCAGCGGGCAGGATGATATCGTCATCGGTACTCCTGTCGCCAACCGCCCCCGTCAGGAGCTGGAAGGCATCGTCGGCTTCTTCGTCAATACGCTGGCATTGCGTACCGAGCCGGGGCAGTGCCACTCCGTTGCGGAACTGCTCGAGCAGGTTCGCGAGCGGGCGCTGAGCGCCTACGCCCATCAGGCTCTGCCGTTTGAACAGGTCGTGGAAGCACTCCAACCCGCTCGCAGCCTCAGTTACAGCCCCATTTTTCAGGTGATGCTGTCGCTGAATAACACCCCCTCGCAAGCCCTGACGCTGCCCGACCTGGCACTCTCTGCCGTTGAGCGGCCGCAGCATAGCACCCACTTTGATATGACACTTTCCCTGACCGAAACGGAAAACGGTCTCGAAGGCGGGCTGATCTATGCCACCGACCTGTTCGACCGGGACACCATCACTCGCATGGCGGGTTATGTAGAAAATATCCTGATGGCGATGGCCGACGATGTCACGCAGCCGCTTCATTCGCTGCCCATGCTGCCGGAGGCCGAGCGCCGGCAGGTGCTGGTTGATTTTAACGCCACTGATGCCGATCTCCCATCGGCGCTGGTTCACCATCTGTTCGAACAACAGGCTGAACAGACACCCGATGCCACCGCCATCGTGTTCGAAGCACAGCACATCACGTATGACCAGCTTAACCGCCGCGCCAACCAACTCGCACACCATCTGCTCAACCTCGGTGTTAAACCCGATGACCGCGTCGCCATTTGCCTTGAACGCAGCCCCGAGATGGTGCTCGGACTGCTCGCTATCCTCAAGGCCGGTGCCGCCTATGTTCCGATTGACCCGTCTTATCCGACCGAACGTCTCGCCTACATGCTCGACGATGCCGACCCGGTCGTGCTTCTGACCCAGTCGGCTCTGGTGGCGCTGCTCCACAGCCCGCTGCCGACCGTCCTGCTGGATACGTCTGCTACCGAAGACGAACCAGACACCAATCCGGTGGTACAGGGGCTGAATGCCACCCATCTCGCCTATGTCATTTACACCTCCGGCTCCACCGGTAAACCCAAAGGTGTCATGGTCGAACACCGCGGATTCAGTAATTACCTGCTCTGGGCCCGCGAGTATTACGCCACATCCGGCTCACTCGACAGTATCGTCTCCTCCCCTGTCGCCTTTGATGCCACCGTCACCAGCCTCTATCTGCCTCTCCTGTCCGGCGGCAAAATGCGGCTCATTCACGACGGGCAGGAACTGACCGAGTTACTCCCCGCGCTGCTCGACGCTCAGCCCGGTACGCTGGTCAAAATCACACCCACTCACCTTGCCGCGCTCGGTCAGGAACGACAGTCCGTTCACCAGGCCTGTCCGGACCTGCTCTTTGTTGTCGGCGGCGAAGCTCTCTCCTCTGCCACCGTCGCACTCTGGCAGACGCTGTCTTCCGGCTCCCGTATCATCAACGAATACGGCCCCACGGAAACCGTCGTCGGCTGTATTGCCTTTGATGCCCGTACTCCTAATCCGCTCACCGACAGCGTTCCCATTGGCCGGCCGATTGCCAATACCCGTATCTATATTCTGGATACACAGGGCCAGCCCGTTCCGCTCGGCGTCGCCGGGGAGCTCTATATCGGCGGGGCCGGCGTCGCTCGCGGCTACCTCAACCGTCCCGACCTCACCGCCGAGCGCTTTATTGCCGACCCGTTCTCTGGCTCAACAGCAGCCCGGCTGTACAAGACCGGTGACCTCGGCCGCTGGCTGCCCGACGGTAATATCGAATACCTCGGTCGTAACGATTTCCAGATTAAGGTGCGTGGTTTCCGCATTGAACCGGGTGAAATCGAGTCCTGCCTCCTGCACTGTCAGGGGGTACAGGAGGCCGTAGTGATTGCCCGTGAAGACAGTCCGAGAGATACCCGGTTGGTGGCCTACCTCATTGCTCAGCCTGACGCTGAACTGGTACCTGCCGACCTACGTCAACAGCTCTCGACACGTTTAGCCGACTATATGATTCCGGCTGCGTTTGTCATGCTTGATGCTTTCCCACTTACGCCAAACGGTAAGCTAGACCGGAAAGCCCTGCCCGTTCCCGCCCAGTCTGCGGTGGTCACTCGAGGCTATGAAGCGCCGCAAGGTGACGTCGAAGTCACCCTGGCAACACTTTGGCAAGATCTGTTGGGATTAGATCGCGTCGGCCGTCACGACCACTTCTTCGAGCTCGGCGGCCACTCGCTGATGATCGTCAGCCTGATTGAGCGACTCCGTAATGCGGGCCTGACGCTAGATGTACGCAGTGTTTTCTCAACACCGGTTCTCAGTGAAATGGCGCTGTCAATACAAACGTATCAGAACAGGCCGCCGATTGTCGTCCCACCGAATCGTATTCCAGCGGGATGTACAGCAGTGACTCCCGATATGCTATCACTGGCAACGCTGACTCAAGTGGAGATCGATCGGATCACCGAAACGGTGTCTGGCGGGGCGAGCAATATACAAGACATCTATCCGCTCGCACCGTTGCAGGAAGGCATTCTCTTCCACCATCTCCTGCAAGAACAGGGCGATACCTATCTGCTCCGCAGCATGGTGGCCTTTACTCACCGCGAACGTCTTGATGCATTTCTCGATGCACTTCAACAGGTTATTAATCGCCACGATATTCTGCGCACTGCCGTGTGCTGGCAGGATTTAAGCCAGCCCGTGCAGGTAGTCTGGCGTCAGGCAATATTGCCAATCAACCATTTTGAACCGACCTCACAGGACGACGTGCTGGCACAGTTGCAGGCTCATACTGAGCCGCGCACACGCCGGATCGATCTCAGTCAGGCACCGTTATTTAGCGCTGATATCGCCCACGACCCTAAACGAAATGAATGGTTGCTGGCACTGAGTTTCCATCATCTGATTAGCGATCATATGACGCTCGCGCTGATCGTCAGCGAAATCCGCTTATTATTGCAACATCGGGCTGACGCGTTACCGACTCCGCTCCCGTACCGCAATTTTATCGCCCAGACGCTAAGCGTACCGAACTCAGCACATGAAGCGTATTTCCGCGACCAGCTAGCCGATATTGATGAGCCAACCGCACCTTTTGGGTTACTCAACATACAAGGGAGCGGCGAGGACATCCACGAAGCCCGTCTGGTATTGGACGCCACGCTAGCATCCGCTATTCGACAACAGGCTCGTCACCTTGGTGTCAGCCCCAGCGTGTTGTTCCATGTGGCCTGGGCGCAGGTTCTGGCGAAAACCAGCGGCCGTGACGACGTGGTATTCGGCTCTGTTCTACTTGGCCGTCTTGCTGGTACGGAAGGCGCTGACCGCATTATGGGGATGTTTATCAATACGCTGCCGCTGCGAATTTCTCTTGCAGATCGTGGCGCAGCAGAGGTGATTAGGCGAACCTCGCACGATTTGATGCTGCTGCTGGAGCATGAGCAAGCGCCGCTGGCATTGGCTCAACGCTGTAGCGGTGTGACACCGCCCATGCCGCTATTCAGTGCCTTACTTAACTATCGCCACACGCAGGCTGACTCGACCGACAATACCTTAAACGACATCCGTGTGCTGACGTCAGAGGAACGCACCAATTATCCACTCACGCTTGCAGTGGACGATCGAAATGAAGGATTTAGTCTGGTTGCGCAGACACTGGCAGACATCGATCCTCACCGTCTGGTGAACTATCTCATGACGGCCATCAGTAGCCTGGTTGACGCACTGGAAACAGAACCTCAGCGTTCCATACTGAGCCTGCCAGTACTGCCGGATGACGAACGTCAACAGATACAGGTTGATTTCAACGCGACCGACATGGATATCCCACAGCACGCGCTTATCCACGAACTGTTTGAAGCACAGGTTACCCGAACGCCCGATGCTATCGCCGTGGTATTTGGGGACACTGCCCTTAGCTATAACGAGCTTGACCGCCAAGCTAATCGTCTTGCCCACCATCTTCTCTCATGCGGTGTACGCCCCGATGAGCGGGTAGCGATTTGCGTCGAACGCGGTCTGAACATGGTTATTGGGCTACTCGGTATTCTCAAAGCGGGCGGAGCCTATGTGCCATTAGATCCGACGTATCCCGTAGAACGTCTGCGCTACATGCTCGATGATGCCAAACCGGTCGCTCTGCTCACGCAGTCGGCACATATCGAGATAATGAACGGCAACCTGCCAGTAGTTCTGCTTGATAGCGGAGACGTCAGTCCGTTCGATAACGAACCCGATACGTCGCCTGAGGCTCGGAAGCGGGGGTTAACACCACGTCATCTGGCCTATGTCATCTACACCTCCGGCTCCACGGGGAAACCCAAAGGTGTCATGGTTGAACATGCCAACATGGTTAATTTCCTCTGTTCGATGCGTAAGGAGCCAGGCATAGCCCAAGAGGATGTTCTGCTCGGCGTTACGTCTCTGTCTTTTGATATCTCCATATTGGAAATTTTCCTACCGCTATTGAACGGTGCTCGATTGATTCTGGCCACACAGGAACAGGCGGCAGATGCACAACAGCTGGCGATGCTGATCGAACGTCACGCGGTCTCCTTCATGCAGGCCACGCCGTCAACCTGGCGTATGCTAGTAGAGCTAAGTGATTTCACTCTGCCACCGGACTTTAAAGCACTGTGTGGGGGGGAAGCGCTGCCTGAAAATCTGGCGACCGCGTTGCTTCAGAAGGTAACGACACTCTGGAATCTGTATGGCCCGACAGAAACTACGATCTGGTCAACGCTAAACGGCCTGACTACACCGACGCCTTATATTGGTCACCCCATCGCCAATACCCAGATCTATATTCTGGATCCGCAGGGGCGCGTGGTTCCTCTCGGCGTTGCGGGGGAAATCCATATCGCTGGTGCGGGCGTCGTTCGCGGCTATCTTGGTCGTCCCGATCTCACTGCAGAGCGCTTTATCCACGATCCGTTCTCACGTTCGCCAGACGTTCGGATGTACAAGACGGGCGATCTCGGACGCTGGCTGACTGACGGTACCCTTGAGTATCTGGGTCGTAACGATTTTCAGGTCAAAGTCCGCGGCTTCCGTATCGAACTCGGCGAAATTGAAACCCGCCTCGACCGCTGCCCAGGGGTGCACGATGCCGTGGTCATTGCCCGTGAAGATAGCCCCGGCGACAAACGACTGGTTGCCTACCTTCGTGCTCAACCGGATACGGTGCTTGATCCTGCCGATCTGCGCCAAAGGCTTAGCGAGGAACTGGCCGAATACATGATCCCAAGTGCATTCGTCACGCTGGATACCTTTCCACTCACGCCAAACGGCAAACTCGATCGTAAGGCGCTACCCGCACCAGACCAGTCGGCGATGGTGACTCGCGGCTATGAAGCACCGCAGGGTGAACTCGAACGTGCGCTGGCCCAGATATGGCAAACACTGCTGGGGCTAGAGCGTGTCGGACGCCATGACCATTTCTTTGAGCTCGGCGGACACTCACTTCTTGCCGTGCAGTTAAACGCCCGCATACGCGCAGAATTTTTCACCGATATCCCTATCGTTGCCATTTTCCAACATCCCCAGCTATCCGCGCTGGCGGAGGTCATTCTGGCCGCACAAATACATGCAGCATGGGGAAATGATACTGACGCACTCACACACGATCTCGACTCAATGTCAGCAGAAGAGTTAATGGCGATTTTAGACGGAGACACAAAAGATGAATAAAGAAAACATGAGCATTGAAGAGCTAAAACGCGCCGTTCTGGAGAAAAAAGTTAAAGAACAATTGAAGCAGCGTGGACATCAGCAGCGGCCATCGATAAAGAAAGCCGATCGGCATGCACCGCTGCCACTCTCTTTTGCTCAGCAGCGGCTGTGGTTTATTGGTCAACTCGATCAAGCCGCGAGTCAGGCTTATCATCTTCCCGCCGCTCTGCGACTTACCGGCAAGCTCGATAAATCGGCGCTCACGGCTGCGCTTGATAGCCTGATCGCTCGCCATGAAAGCCTTCGCACACATTTTGCACTGGTTGAGGGTCAACCCTACCAGCAGATTGCCCCCGCAGAGACCCACTTTTGCTTGTCCAGCCTTGACCTGCGTGACCTTGATGAGACAACGCAAGCCCAGCGGGTCGCTGAATTAACCGAGAATGAAGCGCGTGAGCCGTTCGACCTCATGCAAGGCCCTCTGATTCGCGGCCAGCTATTGCAGTTGAGTGATAAAGAACATGTTTTGCTGATCACGCAACACCACATCATCTCCGATGGCTGGTCTCTGGGGATCTTTGTCCGTGAGTTTTCAGCCCTGTACCGCGCCGCGCTCAGCGGCCACGCGGCACATTTACCACCGTTACCGATTCAGTACGCCGATTATGCAGCCTGGCAACGCGACTGGCTCAAAGAGGATGCGCTCACCGAACAGCGTGATTTTTGGCATAACCGATTACAAGGTGCCCCCGCCCTGTTAGAACTGCCAACTGACCATCCACGCCCTGCGGTACAGCGCTATGCGGGCAACCATGTGCCTTTCCATCTCAGCGCCGATATTCTTGATGCGCTAAAAACACAAGGCCATCAACAGGGAACCACGCTGTTTATGACGGTGCTTGCCGCATGGAGCCTTGTGTTGTCTCGCCTCAGTGGTCAAGACGACATCGTCATTGGTACGCCGATCACCAATCGTACCCGTCATGAGTTGGAAGGCCTGATCGGCTTCTTCGTTAACACGCTGGCACTACGCATTGAACTGAATCAATGTGAGACATTGGAAGCCCTGCTGACGCAGGTTAGAGAACTGTCACTTTCTGCTTATGCTCATCAGGATCTTCCATTCGATCAGGTCGTAGAAGTACTGAAACCCGCACGTAGCCTCAGCTACAGCCCAATTTTTCAGGTAATGCTGGCACTGAATAATACGTCGTCACAACATTTAACACTGCCCGATTTGGACGTCTCTTTTATTGAACAACCCAAACACAGCGCTCAGTTTGATCTCATGTTGTCGATTAACGAGACAGATAATGGTCTGACGGGGTCACTGGAATATGCCATCGACCTCTTCGAACGGGAAACGATTGAGCGCGTGGTTGGCTACGTAGTGAATGTACTCACCGCGATTGCCACCGACGTGACACAGCCGCTATGGTCCGTGCCTATGCTGTCGTTACGCGAACGCCAACAGGTGTTGGTCGACTTTAATCCGGTTGAAGCCGAACGGCCTGATCCCGCGTTGATTCAGGCTCGCTTCGAAGCTCAAGCCCAACGCTCACCCGAGGCGACAGCCGTCGTCTTTGAATCCCGCTCGCTCAGCTATCAGGCTCTCAACCATCGCGCCAACCAACTCGCTCACCACCTCATCAACAACCTCGGCGTTAAACCCGATGACCGCGTCGCCATTTGCGTCGAACGCAGTCCGGAGATGATTATTGGTCTATTGGCTATTCTCAAAGCTGGTGCCGCCTATCTTCCATTAGATCCGGCTTATCCGTCCGAGCGCCTTGCCTATATGCTGGAAGATGCCACGCCTGTGGCCCTACTCACTCAGTTGGCATTAACCGCGATCCTGCCGGACACTGCGCTGCCCACCGTACTGCTTGACGCGCACGACGTCTTTGATGCACAGCCTGACCACAATCCCGACGCGCACGCGCTGGGCGTCATACCCCACCATCTGGCCTATGTCATCTACACCTCCGGCTCTACCGGCAAGCCCAAAGGCGTCATGGTCGAGCATGCCAGCGTCACTCGCCTGCTCGACACCACGCAGGGCTATTTCCATTTTAACAGCCACGACGTCTGGACTCAGTTCCACTCCTTCGCGTTCGACTTCTCCGTTTGGGAAATATGGGGGGCGCTCGCCTACGGCGGCAAACTCGTCATCGTGCCCGCTTTGTGTGCTCGCTCACCGCAGGAGTTCTATTCCCTGATCTGTCGGGAACGAGTGACCATACTTAACCAGACGCCGGGAGCATTCCGCCAATTAATTGCCGCACGAGACAACACCGAGCATGCACTGCGTTGCATCATTTTCGGCGGGGAGGCGCTTGAGTTACACATGCTGTCACCGTGGATAGCAAACAACCCACTTGAACACACCCGTCTGATTAACATGTACGGCATCACCGAGATTACCGTTCACGCGACCTTCCGCGAACTGACCGCCGCCGATATCATCGCGGGTCGCGGCAGCCTTATCGGCAAGCCCTTACCGGACCTATGTGCCTACCTGCTTGACCCGCACGGTCAGCCGGTACCCGTTGGCGTGGCCGGCGAGCTTTATATCGGCGGAGCGGGTGTCGCACGTGGCTACCTCAACCGACCCGACCTGACCGCCGAGCGCTTTATTGCCAACCCGTTCTCTGAGGGTGCAGTAACTCGCCTCTACAAAACCGGCGACCTCGCCCGCTGGCTGCCCGACGGGACGCTGGACTATCTGGGGCGTAACGACTTCCAGGTCAAGGTGCGCGGTTTCCGTATCGAGCTGGGGGAAATCGAGTCTCGTCTGGTGCAGTGCCCCGGCGTTCAGGAAGCAGTGGTGCTTGCCCGTGAGGATATACCGGGAGATATCCGTCTGGTGGCCTACATTCAGCCCCAGCCTGAAGCCGTGCTGGAACCTGCCGAACTACGCCAGCAGCTCAGTCAGAATCTGGCCGAGTATATGATCCCAGCAGCCTTCGTCACTCTCGATACGTTCCCGCTCACGCCGAATGGCAAGTTGGATCGTAAAGCACTTCCCGCGCCTGAACGTTCCGCCGTGGTCACACGCGACTATGAAGAACCTGTCGGAGAGATTGAAAACGCATTGGCTGAAATCTGGCAAGACCTGCTAGGACTAGAACGGGTGGGACGGTATGACCACTTTTTTGAACTCGGCGGCCATTCATTGCTGATTGTCAGCTTAATTGAAAAACTGCGTCACCTCGGCTTAAAACTCGACGTTCGCAGCGTATTTACCGCACCGACGCTCATCGAACTGGCTGATGCCGTTCAACACGATCGGGGCGAATCCCGTTTCACTACGCCAGATAACCTTATCCCCGACGATGCTGAACAAATCACACCGGATATGTTGCCACTGGTAACGCTATCGCAGCAGGACATTGATGCCATTGCTGATAACGTGTCTGGCGGCACCGCCAATATACAGGACATCTACCCGCTGGCTTCACTACAGGAAGGGATTCTCTTCCACCATCGCCTGCATCCCGATAAAGATCCCTATGTCGTCTCGTCGCTTTTGCGGGTCGAAAACCAGACGAAGCTGGATGCTTTTATTGCCGCATTACAGTCCGTGATTAACCGACACGATATTCTGCGCACGTCGATTCACTGGACGGAATTGACGGAGCCGGTTCAGGTGGTACATCGCCACGCGCCGCTGAATGTGCATTATCTGGAACCCGAAAACCGCCATGATGTGGTCACCACGATGCGAGATCGCGTCGTCTCCTCACACACCGCAATGGATTTGACTCAGGCACCATTAATGCATTTGTACGTTACACCGGATTCAACATCACCGACGCGTTATGTCCTGCTCCAGTTTCACCACATCATTGATGACAACCTTTCATTGCGTCAGCTACTCGCGGAAACCACCGCGTTTCTGATGGGAAAAGGTGAAACGCTCCCGCCATCATTCCCATATAGAAACTTTGTGGCTTATTCCCGTCAGGAGGAGAAAAACCAGGCAGCAGAAGCGTTTTTCCAAGACTATCTGGCGGACATCGACGAAATTACGGCACCGTTTGGCGTGGTGAATGTTCAAGCCAACGGTGAAAGTGCAGCAGAAGCGCGTCAATCACTGAGTCCCGAATTTTCACACACGATCCGTGACGTTGCCCGTCGGTTCGGCATCAGTCCGGCGGCACTGTTTCACGCCAGTTGGGCATTGGTTATCGCTCGAACCAGCGGACGGGACGATATCGTGTTCGGCACAACATTATCGGGGCGTATGTCAGGTCTCGATGGCAGTACAACCGCACTAGGCATGTTTATCAACACGCTTCCTTTCAGGATAAAACTGGCTGGCATGAGCGTGGCGACACTGGTCAACACCGCGAATGATATTTGCGCCAATTTATTGCGCTACGAGCAAACTCCGCTGTCCACGGCCCAGCGATGCAGCGGGCTCGGTTCGATGCCATTGTTCAGCGCGTTACTCAATTGTCGCCACACCAATGACAGAGGTGTCGAAGCGCCGAATTTGAGACAGTTTGGTGTAGAGAGCTTGTTTAGTCGTGAACGCACCAACTACCCATTGGGCATCTCAATTGATAATAATCGTGAGTATTTTTCGCTCTCGACCCAAACCATCAGCCCTATCGATCCGAATCGGGTGAATGCTTATCTGTTGCAGGCAATAGAACAGGTCGTCTCCCTATTAACCACTGCGCCGGAAACGCTGGCAGAAGCGATTGATATATTACCTGCCTCAGAATACGAGCAATTATCGGTGGGCTTCAATGCAACCCATCGCGATCTCCCAGATGACGCCTTAATCCATCAACGGTTTGAACAACAGGTTGCCCAAACGCCTGACGCGATTGCGGTCGTGTTCGGCGCGCAGACGCTTAGCTACGACGGCCTTAATCGTCGCGCCAACCAATTAGCTCACCATCTCCTGTCACTCGGTGTGCAGCCGGATGACCGCATTGCCATTTGTGTAGAACGTAGCGTGGAAACGATCGTCGGCCTATTGGGGATTCTGAAAGCGGGTGCGGCTTATGTACCACTCGATCCGGCTTATCCAGCCGAGCGTCTGGCCTACATGCTTGATGACGCGAAACCGGTCGCACTGTTAACCCAGACGGCGTTGATTGAAACGCTAAACAGCACGTTGCCGCTGGTGATACTGGATGATCCGCAATCCGCCATCTTTAAGTCTGCTCCGCAAGACAATCTGGATGCGACTACGTTGGGGCTCACGCCACATCATCTGGCGTATGTCATCTATACCTCGGGCTCTACTGGCAAGCCGAAAGGGGTAATGATCGAGCACCACAGCCTGTGTAATCTTGCCAGCGCGCAGATTCGTGCATTTGGCATCACTGCGAATAGCCGCCTTTTGCAGTTTGCCTCTTTCAGTTTCGATGCCTGTATCTCCGAAGTGACGACCACGTTGTGTCAGGGAGCCTGTCTCGTTCTGGCCTCTCGCGAGGAACTCTTGCCCGGCGATGCGCTGCTCAATACGCTGCAAACACAGGCCATTACTCATGTGACGCTCCCGCCGATTGCTGCCAGCGCCTTGGATCCTGCCGCCGAGCTTCCTGATTTGACAACGCTGATAGTCGCGGGCGAGGCGTGTCCTCCGGCATTAGCCAAACGCTGGGCAACCGATAAACAGGTCATTAACGCCTATGGCCCGACGGAAAGCACCGTCTGTGCGACAATCTACCATTGCCATCATGCTGACGATGATTTTCTGCCCATCGGGAAACCCATCGACAATACCCACGTTTATATTCTTGATGCGAAGGGACAGCTCGCGCCCCTCGGCGTCGCTGGCGAAATTTATCTGGGCGGCGTCGGTATCGCACGCGGCTACCTCAACCGCCCCGAACTGACCGCCGAGCGCTTTATTCCCGATCCGTATTCCGACCAAGCCGGTGCCAGAATGTATAAAACTGGCGACCTTGGCCGCTGGCTGCCCGATGGCAATATAGAATATTTAGGCCGCAATGATTTTCAGATCAAACTGCGCGGTTTTCGTATTGAGCCTGGCGAAATCGAAGCGCGTCTCATGGCCTGTTCAGGAGTGCAGGATGCCATCGTTATCATCCGGGAAGATAATCCTAACGATAAACGGCTGGTTGCCTATATCCGGCCCCATACCGGTGCTGAAATCGAACCGGCAACATTGCGCCTACAGCTCTCACAGCATCTGGCCGAATACATGTTGCCTGCCGCGTTTGTCACACTGGAACAGTTTCCACTGACCCCGAACGGGAAACTCGACCGTAAGGCGCTCCCAGCGCCTGACCAACTCTCTGCTGCCACCCGCGGCTATGAAGCACCGCAAGGAGACATCGAGATCGCATTGGCGGATAGTTGGAAAACGCTACTGCGGCTGGATCGCGTTGGCCGCCGTGACCACTTCTTCGAGCTTGGCGGCCACTCGTTAATGGCCGTCAACCTGATAGAACGGCTGCATCATCTGGGTTGGACGATTGATGTTAGCCGTATCTTCTCTACGCCCGTACTGTGCGAGATGGCACAGGCGGTACAAGCTAATCAGGATAAACCGGCGTTTTCGGTGCCGCCTAACTGTATTCCAAAACACTGCTCGGCGCTCACGCCCACGATGTTGCCTCTGGCCACGCTCACTCAGGCAGAGCTGGACACCGTTGTCGCTACGGTACCCGGCGGCGCGGCCAATGTGCAGGATATCTATTCTCTTTCACCACTTCAGCAAGGCATTCTGTTCCATCACCGCCTGCAAGAGCAGGGTGATGCTTATCTGCTTAACAGCTTGTTGGCCTTTGATAACCGCGAGCGGCTTGATACGTTTCTGCATGCCCTGCAACAGGTTATTGACCGCCACGATATTTTGCGTACCGCATTCTGCTGGCAGGGACTGACTCAGCCAGTTCAGGTCGTATGGCGTCACGCACCGCTGCCGGTGAATACGTTTGTCCCAGCCTCAGATGACAATATTCTCTCACAGTTGAAAGCCTACACCGACCCGAGCCATCGTCGCCTTAACCTGAATCAGGCACCGCTGCTCTCCGCCGATATCGCCCATAATACGGCGACGGGGGAATGGCTTCTGGCATTCGGTTTCCACCATTTGGTGGGCGACCATATGACGCTGGACCTCATCGTCAGTGAAATCACCCTACTGCTTCAGGGGCGTGCTGAGGCGTTACCGCCTTCACTTCCCTATCGTAATTTTATTGCTCAAATACTGAGTGTGCCGTCCTCTGTTCACGAACAGTACTTCCGTTCTCGTCTGGCGGACATCGATACGCCAACCGCACCTTTCGGCATATTGAATACGCAAGATGACAGCGGACATATCGCTGAAGCACGCCTTCCTCTCGATACTGCATTAGCACAAGCGATTCGCAAACAGGCTCGTCAGCTCGGTATCAGCCCAAGCGTGTTGTTCCATGTCGCATGGGCTCAGGTGTTGGCCCATGTCAGTAACAGTAATGATGTGGTGTTTGGTTCCGTGTTCCTTGGACGTTTACAAGGAACCACGGGGGCAAGCCGAATCATGGGGATGTTTATTAACACACTCCCTCTGCGTATAACCCTCGCAGATCGCAGCGTGCTGGATGTTGTGCAGGAGACCTATCGCGATCTAACAGCAATTTTGGAACACGAGCAGACACCGCTAACATTGGCGCAACGCTGTAGTGGCGTCATTCCACCAATGCCGTTGTTCAGTGCGCTATTCAATTACCGTCATAGTCAGCCGGGAACAACGACAGACAGGGTATGGCGCGGTATGCGTTTGCTCACAGCGGAAGAACGTACCAACTACCCCTTCACGCTGTCAGTCGATGATATTGGTGAGCGGTTCCGTCTGGTTTCTCAGGCTATTGAAGGCATCGATCCGCTGCGTCTCGCACGCTATATGGAAACCGCTCTTCAGGGATTGATTGAAGCGTTGGCCTCGGCGCCACAGCGCCCTATCATGACGCTGCCAATCCTGCCGGACAGCGAACGCCGGCAGGTCATGCTCGACTTCAACGCCACCGACGCGCCTTTCCCACACGATGCCCTCATCCATCAACTCTTCGAAGAACAGGCCGCTCTTACACCACACGCCATCGCCGTACTCTTTGAAGACCAGCACATTTCCTATCAGGCGCTCAACCGCCGCGCCAACCAGCTCGCTCATCACCTCATCGCCCTCGGCGTTAAACCCGATGACCGCATCGCCATCTGCGTCGAGCGCTCCGTCGACATGGTCATCGGACTGTTCGGCATTCTCAAGGCCGGCGCCGCCTACGTCCCGCTCGACCCCGGTTATCCCGCCGAGCGCCTCGCCTACATGCTCGACGATGCCGCTCCCGTCGCCCTGCTCACCCAGGCCGATCGCCATGAGCTTCAGACCCATTCCCTGCCGGTCATCCTGCTCGATACCGCCGACGTCAGCCATCTCAGTGAGGACAACCCCCACGTCGCCGGCCTCGACGCTCACCATCTGGCTTATGTCATCTACACCTCCGGCTCCACCGGCAAGCCCAAGGGCGTCATGAACAGCCATCGCGGACTCTGCAACCGCCTCGTCTGGATGCAGAACACCTATCGCCTTACCCACGATGACCGCGTGCTGCAAAAAACCCCCTTCAGCTTTGACGTCTCCGTCTGGGAGTTCTTCTGGCCGCTGCTCTACGGTGCACGCCTCGTCATGGCTCGACCCGACGGACACAAGGATGCCGACTACCTTGCTCACCTTATCGAGCAGACCGGTATCACCACCCTGCACTTCGTGCCGTCCATGCTACAGCAGTTCGTCCTCTGGGCTGATGCCGGCTGCGCCTGTGATTCTCTGCGACGCGTCATCTGTAGCGGCGAAGCCCTCCCGGCCGAGCTACAGCAGCGCTTCTTTGCCCGTTTCAATGCCCAGCTACACAACCTCTACGGCCCCACCGAGGCCGCCATTGACGTCACCTTCTGGGCCTGTCAGCCGGACGACTATCGCAGCTTCGTTCCCATTGGCCGCCCTATCGCCAACACCCAAATCTATATCCTCGACGCCCTCGGCCAGCCCGTGCCACTCGGCGTCGCCGGCGAGCTCCATATCGGCGGCGTCGGTGTGGCGCGCGGCTACCTCAACCGTCCTGACCTCACCGCCGAGCGCTTCATTCCCGACCCGTTCAGCGACCGCCCCGATGCCCGGCTCTACAAGACCGGTGACCTCGCCCGCTGGCTGCCCGACGGCAGCATCGAATACCTCGGCCGTAACGACTTTCAGGTCAAGCTCCGCGGCTTCCGTATCGAACTCGGCGAAATCGAAGCCCGTCTCATGCAGTGCCACGGCGTGCAGGACGCCGTGGTGGTTGCCCGCGAGGACAGCCCCGGCGATACCCGGCTGGTCGCCTACCTCTGTCCGCAGCCCGGCATCACGCCCGACCCGGCCGACCTGCGTCAGCAGTTGAGCCTGCATCTGGCCGAGTACATGGTGCCCGGTGCCTTCGTCACCCTCGACGCCTTCCCGCTCACTCCGAATGGCAAGCTCGACCGCAAGGCGCTGCCCGCTCCCGACCAGTCCGCCGTCGCCACCCGCGACTACGAAGCCCCGCAGGGGGATGTCGAAATGGCCCTCGCCGCTGTCTGGCAGGAACTGCTGGGACTGGCACGCGTTGGCCGCCATGACCACTTCTTCGAGCTCGGCGGCCATTCCCTGATGGCCGTCAGCTTGATTGAGCGACTCCGTAATGCGGGTCTGACGCTGGATGTGCGCAGCATTTTTTCCGCACCCGTGCTCAGTGAAATGGCACAGGCAATACTGGCACATCAGGATAAGCCCGCGTTTGTCGTGCCCCCTAATCATATTCCAGAGGACTGTACCGCCATCACGCCTGACCTGCTGCCTCTGGTAACACTTACGCAGCAGGAGATCGATACGGTGGTGGATACCGTCGCTGGCGGAGCCGCCAACGTACAGGATATCTACCCGCTCTCACCTTTGCAGGAAGGCATTCTTTTCCACTACCGTTTTCAGGAACAAGGCGACACGTATTTGCTGTACCACTTGCTTGCGTTTCAGGATCGCGATCGTCTTGATACCTTCTTAAATGCACTTCAGCAGGTGATTGAACGTCATGACATTCTGCGCACGGCCGTCTGCTGGCAGGGGCTAAATCAACCGGTACAGGTGGTATGGCGTCAGGCGATCTTGTCCGTCAATACTTTCGAACCTACCTCATCAGATGACGTGCTGACTCAGTTGAAGCAGCGAACCGATCCACGCACCCATCGCCTTAATCTGAATCAGGCACCGTTGCTCTCGGCCGACATTGCCCACGATCCCGCTACGGGGGAATGGCTGCTGGCCTTCGGATTACACCACTTGATTAGCGATCATATGACGCTGACGCTGATCGTCGGGGAAATCCGTCAGTTGTTGCAGGGTCAGCAGGACACCCTGCCGACGCCGCTACCGTATCGTAACTTTATCGCCCAAATATTAAGCGTCCCGAACGCGGAACATGAGGCCTATTTCCGCGAACGGTTGGCGGATGTCGATACGCCGACGATGCCTTTTGATTTACAGGATATACAGGGAGAAGGCGAAAATATCGCTGAAGTTCGCGTACCGCTTTCTGCGCCATTATCCAACGCGATATATCAGCAGTCCCGCCGTTTAGGGATCAGTCCGGGTGTACTGTTCCATGTAGCCTGGGCTCAGGTTCTGGCGCAGACCAGTGGCCGTGATGATGTTGTCTTCGGCACGGTGCTGTTAGGCCGTTTGCAGGGTTCTGCGGGTGCCGATCAGGTCATGGGGATGTTTATCAATACCCTGCCGCTGCGGATTTCTCTTGCCGAACGTAGCGTTTTGGACGCGGTACAGGAAACCTATCGCGATTTGACAACGCTGTTGGCACATGAACAAACACCGCTTGCGCTAGCCCAACGCTGTAGCGGTGTCGCTCCCCCCATACCGCTATTCAGCGCCCTGCTCAACTATCGCCATACGCAGATAAATAAAGATACCCGCCCTTGGGAAGGCATTCGGGTACTGACAGAAAATATACGTACCAACTATCCGTTTACGCTTTCGGTGGATGATATCGGGGACGGTTTCAGTTTCCTGGCGCAAACCAGCACAGAAATTGATCCTGCGCGAATCGCTCACTATCTGCTCACCGCAATCCACGGTCTGGTTGACGCGCTGGAGAATGAACCACAGCGCCCAGTCCTGACGTTATCCATTCTGCCGGAAAGCGAACGCCAGAAACTGTTGGTCGATTTCAACGCCACCGATATCGCACGACCTGGCCCTGCATTGGCCCACGTGCTATTCGAAGAGCAGGTTAAATGTACCCCTGATGCAACAGCAGTGGTATTCGAGTCGCAGTCATTGAGCTACGACGAGCTTAACCGCCGAGCAAACCGCCTTGCCCACCATCTGCTCTCACTCGGCCTACGGCCGGACGATCGGGTCGCGATTTGCGTCGAACGCAGTCTGGAGATGGTTGTCGGCATGCTGGCGGTTCTTAAAGCTGGCGGAGCCTATGTGCCGTTAGATCCGTCTTATCCCGTTGACCGCCTGGCTTACATGCTGGCGGATGCGGCTCCAGTCGCGCTACTGACGCAAACCGATCTGACGACCTTGCTGAATAGCCCGCTGCCCACGATCGAACTCGATAATCTGCCAGCCGCTATCGCTGACGAGGTGCCAGACAGTAATCCTGAACCTCAGTCGCTCGGCCTAACGTCGCATCATCTGGCCTATGTGATTTATACCTCTGGCTCTACGGGTAAACCCAAAGGCGTGATGGTTGAGCATCGCAGTATGTGCAACCTACTTAACGGACAGATTGACGCTCTGCATATTACAGCAGACAGCCATGTGATTCAGTTGGCTTCCTTCAGCTTTGACGTCTGTATGCAGGAATGCTGCATGACGCTGTTAACAGGGGCGACACTCTACCTTGCCGAACGCGCAGCTATCCTACCGGGTCCAGCACTTCGTCAAACGCTGGAAGACCATACGATTACACACATGCTGATAACGCCAACAGCATTGGCGGCACTGGATGGACTTCCGGAAACCTTACAGACGCTGGTGGTCGGCGGTGAAATTTGCCCACCTGCATTAGTCAAACGCTGGGCTGCCGGACGGCATATGTTTAATGCTTATGGTCCAACGGAAACCACCGTCTGCGCCACGCTTTATCCATGCAGTATTCAGGATGAGAGAGAGCCTTGTATTGGCCGCCCGCTTGCCAATACGCGGATCTATATTTTGGATCCGCAAGGCAAACTGGTTCCCATCGGCGCGACCGGAGAAATTCATATTGGCGGTATCGGCGTCGCACGGGGCTACCTTAACCGTCCCGAATTAACAGCAGAGCAGTTTATTACCGATCCGTTTAGCGATGATCCCGGTGCCCGACTCTACAAAACGGGTGACCTGGGTCGCTGGCTGCACGATGGCAACATAGACTATCTGGGTCGTAATGACTTCCAGGTAAAAGTACGCGGCTTCCGTATCGAACTGGGGGAAATTGAAGCGCGTCTTATTCAGTGTTCTGGTGTAAAAGAAGCCGTCGCGATCGCGCGTGAGGATGAGCCAGGGGAGACTCGCCTCGTCGCTTATCTCATTGCACAGCCCGGTGTTGAACTCGTGCCTGCCGATCTGCGTCAGCAATTGGCTCACCATTTAGCCGAATATATGGTGCCCAGTGCATTTGTCACCGTGGAGGCTTTTCCGCTCACGCCGAATGGCAAACTCGATCGCAAAGCGTTACCCGTTCCCGATCAGACGGCCGTAGTGACCCGTACCTATGAAGCGCCCATAGGTGAAAAAGAAACCGTTCTATCGTCCATTTGGCAACATCTGCTGGACTTAACGCATGTCGGACGCCGAGATCACTTTTTTGAACTCGGTGGTCATTCACTGATGGCGGTCAACCTGATTGAGCGATTACGTAATCTGGGTTACCGGCTTGACGTACGCAGCGTCTTTGCATCCCCCATACTTGCCGACATGGCAGAATCGATGCAGGTGCAGCAGGAGAGCAACCTCAGCAGCGTTGCGCCTAATGTGATCCCTACAGATTGCCAACAAATTACGCCTGACTTGTTACCGCTGGTCACGCTATCTCAGGGTGAGATCGACGCTATCGTGGCAAGTGTCCCGGGCGGGGCGGCCAATGTGCAGGATATCTACCCGCTGTCTCCGTTGCAGGAAGGTATTTTATTCCACCACCGATTACAGACACAGGGAGACGCCTATCTGCTCAACAACCTTGTCGCCTTTGATACCCGTGCACGTCTCGATGCCTTCTTGGATGCGCTACAGCACGTCATTGACCGTCACGATATTCTGCGTACCGCTCTTTACTGGCAGGGATTAAATCAGCCCGTACAGGTTGTTTGGCGCCAGGCACCGTTGAGCGTGAATACGTTTGTTCCGGCGCAGGAAGAACACGTTCTGGCACAGTTAAAGGCTTATACCGATCCCAGCGTGCGTCGACTTAATCTTAATCAGGCACCGCTATTTGCTACCGACATTGTTCACGATGATGAGCGTAATGAATGGCTGTTAGCGCTGACATTCCACCACTTGATCGGCGACCATATGACGCTGGCACTGATCATTGATGAAGTTCGACTGATCTTACAGAGCCAGACTGAAGCGTTGCCGACCCCACTGCCCTACCGTAACTTTATTGCGCAAAATCTCAGCGTACCTGCGTCAGCACATGAAGATTATTTCCGCAGCCGATTGGCTGATATCGATGAGCCTACCGCCCCCTTCGGTTTACTGGATATACAAGGCGATGGGGGCAATGTCGTGAAAGCCAGCCAGCAACTCGCCCCGTCGCTCGCGATGGGGATCCGCAAGCTGTGCCGCCAGTTAGGTATCAGCCCAGGTGTGCTATTCCACGTTGCCTGGGGGCAGGTGCTGGCACAAACCAGCGGGCGTGATGATGTCGTCTTCGGATCGGTGTTGCTGGGGCGCCTTCAAGGGTCGGCTGGTGCGGATCGGGTCATGGGGATGTTTATCAATACGCTGCCACTGCGCCTTTCACTGGCCGGACACGGCGTACGCGATGTCGTCCAATCCACCTACCGCGATCTCACCGCCTTACTTGAGCATGAGCAAACCCCGCTTTCCGTCGCGCTGCGCTGTAGCGGCATGACGCCGCCAATGCCGCTGTTCAGTACGCTGCTCAACTACCGCCACAGTCAAACAGAGACGAACGACCACAGCACCTGGAACGGCATAACGCTTCTGGCGACAGAAGAACGTACCAACTACCCCATCACACTCTCCGTAGACGATCTGGGAGAAGGATTTAGTCTGGTGGCTCAAACCGTTAGCGAGATCGATCCCGATCGAATCGTGAATTACATGATGACGGCACTACGCGCGCTCGTTGAGGCATTAGCGATTGATCCGCAGCAGCCTATTCTTAGCTTATCTGTTCTGCCAGAAGCGGAACGCAAAACGCTGCTGCTCGACTTTAACGCGACCGAAACCAAGCTCCCGGACACGCTGCTTCATCATCTGTTCGAACAGCAGGTCGTGCAGACGCCAGATGCTATCGCTATCGTGTTCGAAGCGCAGTTACTCAGCTACGCGGAAATCAATCACCGCGCCAACCAGTTGGCTCATCATCTGCGTTCTCTGAATGTCAAACCTGATGACCGCATCGCGATTTGCGTCGAGCGTAGCCCAGAAATGGTGATCGGTCTGCTGGGTATCCTTAAGGCCGGTGCGGCCTATGTACCACTTGACCCGTCCTACCCAGCGGAACGTCTCGCTTATATGCTGGATGATTCTGCACCCGTTGCGCTTCTGACCCACTCCTCTCTGGCGGCGTCATTGCGCACCTCGGTTTCGACCATCTTGCTGGATAACGTCTCTCTTTTCGAAGCCTACCCAAACAGCAACCCTGCGGCTCAGGCGATAGGGCTGGCACCTCATCATCTGGCCTATATCATTTATACTTCCGGCTCGACGGGTAAACCTAAGGGGGTCATGGTCGAACACCGCAACATTGTGGCATCGACCTACGCGCGGCAATTAACCTATCCCACATTCGAACGGGTACTGCTGCTATCCTCCATTGCCTTTGACAGTGCACTTGCCAGCGTATTTGGCACGCTCACGCGCGGAGGCAGACTCTACCTGCCAGAACAGGCGATAACCGTCGATCCGACGGCCATTTTACATAGGCTTCATGAGCACCGCATTTGCTGTCTTTTGTGCGTGCCGTCTTTAGCCCTGAGCCTGTTGCAGATGAGCCACAATGAGGAACTGACCTCTCTGCAAGCGCTGATTGTGGCGGGTGAACGCTGCCCGCCGGAAATCCACACCGCGATTGAACAGCTCGGTCTGTCAACCGCACTGTATAACGAATATGGTCCAACAGAAGCGACGGTGTGGGCTTCCGTCTACCCTGTAACCTCGCCCGAAGCCTCTCATGAACGATTCACGGTGCCGATTGGTCACCCTATCGCCAATAGCCGTATCTATATTTTGGATCCTCAGGGGCGTCCAGCCCTGCTCAACGCCACTGGAGAAATCCATATTGGCGGCGCGGGCGTGGCACGAGGCTATCTGAACCGTCCAGATCTGACAGCGGAACGCTTTATTCCCGATCCCTTCTCAAACACGCCAGAAGCCCGGATGTACAAAACCGGCGACCTTGGTCGCTGGCTGCCGGACGGTAATATCGACTATCTGGGCCGTAACGACTTTCAGGTCAAAGTACGCGGTTTCCGTATCGAACTGGGTGAAATTGAGGCACGCCTCATGCAGCTTGCGGGCGTGCAAGAAGCGGTGGTCACCGCACGTGAAGATATCTCCGGCGATACGCGTCTGGTTGCCTATCTCCGCGCCCAGCCTGACACCGATCTCAATCCCGCCGAACTGCGTCAGCAGTTAGCTGAACAGTTGGCTGAATACATGGTCCCCAGCGCCTTTGTTACGCTCGACGCCTTCCCACTCACGCCAAACGGCAAGATTGACCGTAAAGCGCTACCCGCGCCAGATCACTCTGCCGTCGCGACTCGCGGCTACGTCGCCCCTCAGGGAGAACTCGAGATCGCACTGGCACAGATTTGGCAAGACCTGCTGGGGCTGGAGCGCGTTGGTCGGCATGACCAGTTCTTCGAACTTGGCGGCCATTCGTTGATGGCTGTCAGTCTGATTGAGCGGTTACGTAATATCGGCCACACGTTGGACGTTCGTAGCGTTTTCTCCGCTCCCGTGCTCTGCGAGATGGCGCAGGCCATACAGGCTAATCGCTCGAAACAACCTCTGGTCGTTCCCCCCTGCCAGATTTCAGCGGACTGCACGGCGATTACACCAGAGCTGCTGCCGCTCATATCACTCTCTCAACGTGATATTGACGCTATTGTCGCGACCGTCCCCGGCGGGGCGGCTAATGTGCAGGACATTTACCCGCTTGCGCCGCTGCAAGAGGGGATCTTGTTCCATTATCTGCTTCAGGAACAGGGAGATACCTACCTGTCGCAAACCGTCATTGCTTTTGATACCCGTGAACGCCTTGATACTTTTCTCAGCGCGCTGCAACGTGTTATCGAACGCCATGACATCCTGCACACCGCCGTCTGCTGGCAGGGGCTTAGCCAGCCTGTACAGGTGGTCTGGCGTCATGCGCGGTTAGCGATAAACACGCTGGAGAGCGACTCAGACGATGATGTCCCCGGTCAGTTGCGCGCCCATACCAGCTCGCATACGCGCCGTATCAATCTGAATCAGGCACCATTACTCACCGCGGATATCGCTCACGATGCTGCCAATCAGGAATGGTTGCTGGCACTCGGCTTCCATCATCTGGTCTGTGACCACATCACACTCGCCCTGATGATTGACGAGATACGCACAATCTTGCAGGGTCACGATGATGACCTGCCAACACCGCTACCTTACCGTAACTTTATCGCTCAAATTTTAAGTGTGCCCATGTCCGCGCATGAAGCGTATTTCCGTTCCCGGTTGGTTGATGTCGACGAGCCTACGGCACCCTTTGGTCTGGTCGATATACAAACTGGCGGCGAGAATGTGGATGAAGCTATGCAGTATCTTGAGCCTGCATTAGCACAAGCGATACGCCACCGGGCAAACCGACTGGGTGTCAGCCCCAGCGTGTTGTTCCACGTGGCCTGGGCACAGGTATTGGCACACATCAGCAACCGTGATGATGTGGTGTTTGGTTCCGTTCTGCTTGGCCGTTTACAAGGGACAGACGGCGCGGACAGGGTCATGGGGATGTTTATTAACACACTGCCGCTGCGCATTTCCCTTAATAACCGCAGCATCATTGATGTCGTCCGTTCAACCTATGATGAGCTCATCTCACTGCTGGAGCATGAACAAACGCCGCTGGCGTTGGCGCAACGATGCAGTGGTGTTATGCCGCCGCTACCGCTGTTCAGTACGCTATTCAACTACCGCCATAGTCAGCACAGTGCCGCTAACCACGACACCACCGTCAGCGTCTGGCAGGGTATGCGCCAGTTGACCGTAGAGGAACGCACCAACTATCCGTTAACCGTATCGGTAGACGATCTCGGCAAAAATTTCCGTCTGGTTGCTCAAACGCATTCAGAAATTGACGCCAGCCGTATCGCCCAGTATCTGGAGACCGCGATTAAGGGATTGATTGAAGCGTTGGCCTCGGCGCCACAGCGCCCTATCATGACGCTGCCAATCCTGCCGGACAGCGAACGCCGGCAGGTCATGCTCGACTTCAACGCCACCGACGTCCCTTTCCCACGCGACGCCCTCATCCATCAGCTCTTCGAAGAACAGGCCGCTCTCACACCACACGCCATCGCCGTACTCTTTGAAGACCAGTACATTTCCTATCAGGCGCTCAACCGCCGCGCCAACCAGCTCGCTCATCACCTCATCGCCCTCGGCGTCAAGCCCGATGACCGCGTCGCCATCTGCGTCGAGCGCTCCGTCGACATGGTCATCGGACTGTTCGGCATTCTCAAGGCCGGCGCCGCCTACGTCCCGCTCGACCCCGGTTATCCCGCCGAGCGCCTCGCCTACATGCTCGACGATGCCGCTCCCGTCGCCCTGCTCACCCAGGCCGATCGCCATGAGCTTCAGACCCATTCCCTGCCGGTCATCCTGCTCGATACCGCCGACGTCAGCCATCTCAGTGAGGACAACCCCCACGTCGCCGGCCTCGACGCTCACCATCTGGCTTATGTCATCTACACCTCCGGCTCCACCGGCAAGCCCAAGGGCGTCATGAACAGCCATCGCGGACTCTGCAACCGCCTCGTCTGGATGCAGAACACCTATCGCCTTACCCACGATGACCGCGTGCTGCAAAAAACCCCCTTCAGCTTTGACGTCTCCGTCTGGGAGTTCTTCTGGCCGCTGCTCTACGGTGCACGCCTCGTCATGGCTCGACCCGACGGACACAAGGATGCCGACTACCTTGCTCACCTTATCGAGCAGACCGGTATCACCACCCTGCACTTCGTGCCGTCCATGCTACAGCAGTTCGTCCTCTGGGCTGATGCCGGCTGCGCCTGTGATTCTCTGCGACGCGTCATCTGTAGCGGCGAAGCCCTCCCGGCCGAGCTACAGCAGCGCTTCTTTGCCCGTTTCAATGCCCAGCTACACAACCTCTACGGCCCCACCGAGGCCGCCATTGACGTCACCTTCTGGGCCTGTCAGCCGGACGACTATCGCAGCTTCGTTCCCATTGGCCGCCCTATCGCCAACACCCAAATCTATATCCTCGACGCCCTCGGCCAGCCCGTGCCACTCGGCGTCGCCGGCGAGCTCCATATCGGCGGCGTCGGTGTGGCGCGCGGCTACCTCAACCGTCCTGACCTCACCGCCGAGCGCTTCATTCCCGACCCGTTCAGCGACCGCCCCGATGCCCGGCTCTACAAGACCGGTGACCTCGCCCGCTGGCTGCCCGACGGCAGCATCGAATACCTCGGCCGTAACGACTTTCAGGTCAAGCTCCGCGGCTTCCGTATCGAACTCGGCGAAATCGAAGCCCGTCTCATGCAGTGCCACGGCGTGCAGGACGCCGTGGTGGTTGCCCGCGAGGACAGCCCCGGCGATACCCGGCTGGTCGCCTACCTCTGTCCGCAGCCCGGCATCACGCCCGACCCGGCCGACCTGCGTCAGCAGTTGAGCCTGCATCTGGCCGAGTACATGGTGCCCGGTGCCTTCGTCACCCTCGACGCCTTCCCGCTTACCCCGAATGGCAAGCTGGATCGTAAAGCCCTGCCGGCACCAGACCAAACGGCGGTCGTCAGCCATGGCTATGAAGCCCCGCAAGGTAAAGTGGAAATAAGGCTAGCGCATATCTGGCAGACGCTACTGGGCTTGGAAAAAATTGGCCGCTATGACCATTTCTTTGAACTTGGCGGTCACTCGCTGCTGGCAGTGCAATTACTCAACCACATGCGTGAACAGGACATGGAGGTATCACTTGCTACGCTCTTCTCTCATCCCACGCTGTGCGATCTGGCCTTTGTCGTTAGCAGCGATACCTCAGCGACATCAGGATCGCCGTTTGATGTGAACCCTGTACCGCTAAGCCCAGAAGGGAATCTCCTGCCGCTATTCCTGATACACGAATCTTCCGGCGACCCATTAGTCTATTCGACCTTCGCCACGCTGCTGCCAGCTGCTGTGCCTGTCTACGCGCTACAGGCGTTAGGTCTACATACGCTGCCGTCGCCGCCAGCATCTCTTGAGCAACTGGCGACTTGTCATCTAAATGCTATCCGCCGTATTCAGCCTCATGGCCCTTATCGTCTTGCCGGATGGTCATTAGGTGGTTCGATTGCCTACGAAATCGGACTACAGATTCGCGATAGCGGTGAGGAGGTCGAGTTTCTGGGCATGATTGATTCTTATAATCTCCATCGGCCAGATGCCCACGTAAGCGAGCAAAAAAGCGTTGATTCCCATAGAGAGCAAAGTGATGAGCAGGAAAACATCAATATCATCTTTATCTATTTACGCAATCACATGCCAATGGTCGATGAACAAGCGTTGGAGGAGTTACGAGCGCTCGCAGATATCAACCAGATAATCGCACGTTGCCATGAACGCCAATGGCTCCCGTCTGGCATTACAAAAGAGGATATTCTTCTGCGCCTCAACAGCCAAAGAGCTATCTTGCAGCTATCCCAACATTACCAAACGCCAGCTTCAACGCTGCCGATTCACCTCTATCGCTCAGAACACACCACGGGTGACGATATCTGGGGGGAATGGCAAGGCATCGTCGGTAAGGAGTCCATGCTTCACCCTATTGGTGGAACCCATTACACGATAATGCAGCCGCCGCTACTGAATCAGGTTGCCGACTCGTTTAGCGATTTCCTGTTACCCAATGACTATGTGCCAAACATCGTTATCCAAAACGGTACACCGGGAATTCCTCCGCTTTTTTGTATCCCTGGTGCAGGAGCCAATGCTTCCAGCTTTATTGAACTGGCGCTGGCGCTGCCGACGCAACAAGCGGTCTGCGCCTTGCAAGCACGCGGCCTAACAGAAAGCGGCCAGCCGCCTTACATCAGCGTCGAGGGTGCCGCGCGAGCCTATCTTCGGGGAATACGGCAAAAACAACCTCATGGACCTTACCATTTGATGGGGCATTCCTTTGGCGGCTGGATCGCATTTGAACTCGCTTTGCAGTTACAAGCGCAGGGAGAATCGGTTGCCAGTCTGATACTGGTTGATACCGATGCTCCTGATGCTAAGACGTGTCCGCCAAAATCGATTGATCGCGTTGAGACGATGATGAAACTGATCGAGATCTACAACATGCTCCTCGAGCAGCCTTTAGCGCTAACACGCTCTCAGTTTGCGGACAGTGTAGAGGAGGAGCAGATAACACAGTTACATCGCGCTCTGGTGAAAGCCGGTATTTTCTCTACACAGACGACCCGATCGCTGTTGCAGGGAATTGTTCAAGTTATGCAGGCCAATCTGAACACAGTGTATACGCCACGAGCTCGCTATAACGGAAAAGCTTATCTGGTTAGTGCCAAAGAGGGGGATATCGATGAAAGAACGACAAACGACAGCGAATGGAGCACGCATGTTAGCCAGCTAGAACCGATCCTGATGCCGGGCAACCACATGACGATGCTCGCCATGCCACAGGTCGGGCGACTTGCAGATTGGCTATGGCAGACCTTGAACCCTAAAAAATAGCAAGAACAGGCTGTTGACGCGACCAGCGTATCGGCTGGTCGCGAATTCCGGCATCGTGTACGCCTCAATAACGTGTGGACATAACATGAATACGTCGACGAATAAGAACCCAGCGCTACAGCTTTTACTCTCACTCCTGTTCGATTCACGATGGATATTGGCGATTGCCACGGTAGCCAGCGTCACGAATGGTATTTCCAGCGTTTTACTGATTACCTTAATCAACAAGGCGCTGCTGACGCCTACCGATGACTATGCGCCGCTCGCTTGGTATTTTGCCATATTGACGGTTCTGGCCATTGCCTGCCGTATTCTCAGCGGCGTCATTTTCGCCAGACTGAGTCAGGGAACAATGGCGAAAATGCGCGAACTGATTTCAAGTCGCGTGGCTCGTGCGCCCTTCCGTCAGATAGAAGAACTGGGTGCATCACGTGCACAGTCGATCATCACGGATGACTCAACCAGCGTATCACTCTTGTTTTTCACCCTGCCGAATATCGTGATGCAAGGTTCTATCGTCATCGGTTGTCTGGGATACCTTGCCTGGCTATCACTCCCTATTTTCTTTCTGGCACTGACAATTGTTGTCATTGGTTCACTGGGTTACAGCCTGGGAGGAAACACGGCGTTCACCTCCCTGAGAGCGGCAGGTCAGGCACAAGATCGCTTATTTACCCACTTCAATGCGCTATTTTCTGGTGCAAAAGAGCTCAAATTGCATGTCTCCCGGGCGTATGCGTTTCTCAATCAGTCACTCGGTAAAGAAATCGATGCCGTACGTAAAAACCGTACCCGCGCCTTCGGCGTTTATGCTTTCGGCGTTGGCTGGATCCTCTTTCTTTTCTATAGCTTCCTTGGTCTGGTCATTTTTTCCCCTTCCGTAATACCGGGGCTTGAATCAACCGCGCTGGCAGGCTACGTCATTGTATTTTTATTCATGCTGATGCCGCTGGAAGGATTGCTCAATAGCGTTCCAACGCTAAATTCAGCTCGTGTGTCATTACGAAGGATTAGTACGATATTATCTGAGTTAGACGAGCGTGATGCCATCGATCATACCGTCTCCGCACATGAATTTGGCAACGCCGAGACGATCCGTCTATCTGGCGTCCTCCATAGCTATTACCGTGAAAAAGAAGACAGAGTGTTTCAGCTAGGCCCTATTGATATGACACTCAAGCGGGGTGAGATTACGTTTCTGATTGGCGGTAATGGAAGTGGAAAAACGACACTCGCCAAACTGCTGGTCGGCCTATATACACCGGAAAGCGGCACAATTACCGTTGACGGCCACGAGGTCGTTGACAGCAATCGAGCCAACTATCGGCAGCTTTTCTCTGCCGTATTCTCTGATTTTCATCTTTTCGAGTCATTGATTGGATTGAATGATGTCAACTCCACATTGGACACACGCGCTAACGCGTTACTAGCCAAACTGCATCTGGAGCATAAAGTTACGGTGGAAAACGGCTATTTTTCTACTCGCGACCTTTCTCAGGGGCAACGTAAGCGTCTCGCACTGGTCGTGACCTATCTTGAGGATCGCCCTTTCTATTTGTTTGATGAGTGGGCGGCCGATCAGGATCCTCTATTCAAACGCGTCTTTTATCAGGAACTTCTGCCCGAGTTAGCTGCTCGTGGTAAAGCGGTATTGGCTATTACGCATGACGATCGCTTTTTCCACTTGGCCGATCATTGCATCAAGCTCGAAAATGGCCGACTCATCGCTGATGACAGTAATACTGTTTAGCCCTGAGGCCATTCTGGTGGTCTTGGCAAAGAGGAATATCAAAAAGGCTCTCAACAAGCGCGACTCATTGCCCATTGATTCATTATGTCATCCATGCAGAGGCCAGGAACCCAACGAGGACGGTTCGGCCTCTTAAGAGCGAAAGGCAGGGTGAGCTTTCCGTTTTAGCCTTACCAGAAGACCATTCAGAAAAAATCAATTAATCCATTGAATTACAAAAACAAATTATGTTCAGTAAGAACTTCAGTAACCGCAGCGATCCCGGCCACACACCAAATCATGAAGATGGCTCATGTCTATTGAAATTAAATCACTTTTACTCATTCAATGACTCTGGCATAAATTGTGCAGTACTATAGACAATACGAAACCTGCAAAATTATAAGACCTGAAAACCTTGGAAAAACAAGAAATAAATTCAGGTTTTATAGCAAGAATTAGGATGCCAGATCGCGATGAATAAGAATTTTACCTTTACGATTAAGAACACGTGTTTCGATGAAAATTATAACCCCTCCGAAAACACGCGTATCACGACCAACTTTGCGAACCTGGCGAGAGGAAAGAACCGCCAGGAGAACTTGCGCAACGCGTTAACGATGATCGACAATCGTTTCAATTCCCTGGCGCATTGGGATAACCCTAAAAGCGATCGCTATTCTGTGGAACTTGATATCATTTCCGTTGAGGTTGATATTGAAGGCAATGGCAGCAGCTTCCCAGTCATTGAAATATTGAAAACGAATATCGTTGATAAAAAAACTAACGCGCGCATTGAAGGCATTGTGGGAAACAATTTCTCCTCCTACGTGCGAGATTATGATTTTAGCGTATTACTGTCAGATCATAATAAGAATCACCCCGGATTTAGCACCCCAGATAACTTTGGCGATCTGCATGGAAATCTATTTAAATGCTTCGTTAATTCAGATGCTTACAAAGAAAGCTTTAGTAAAGCACCGGTTATATGCCTAAGTGTTTCAAGTAAAAACACCTATCATCGGACTGGAAATCAGCATCCCGTATTAGGCGTCGAATACCAGCAAGATGAATATTCATTGACCGATCAATACTTCCATAAAATGGGGTTGCAGGCTCGTTATTTTATGCCGCCAAATAGTGTCGCGCCTTTGGCTTTCTATTTTTCTGGTGATTTATTGAGTGATTACACGAACCTTGAGCTGATCAGTACCATCAGCACGATGGAGACGTTTCAAAAGATTTACCGACCTGAGATTTACAATGCGAACTCTCCGGCAGGTCAGTGCTATCAGCCAAGCCTGAACCATCAGGATCATTCATTCACTCAAATTGTTTATGATCGAGAAGAACGTAGCCTGTTGGCTATCGAGCAGGGAAAGTTTACTGAGAAAAACTTCATCAAACCATACCACGCTATCCTTGAGCAATGGTCTGCTAATTACGTTCTTTGATTAACCAAAAACAAAAGGTCACCGATTATTATGAAAATATTGTTACCCACCTCAACGGCTGGCAGCTTACCGAAACCCTCTTGGCTGGCGCAGCCTGAGACACTGTGGTCACCCTGGAAATTGCAAGGCGATGAGTTAATTGAGGGCAAACAAGATGCGCTACGTTTGAGCCTAGCAGATCAACAACAAGCAGGGATTGATATTGTCAGTGATGGCGAGCAAACGCGCCAACATTTTGTCACGACGTTTATTGAGCACCTCAGCGGTGTTGATTTTGAGAAACGTGAGATCGTTAAAATCCGCAATCGCTATGATGCGAGTGTACCGACAGTCATTGGTGCCGTGGTTCGCCAAAAGCCCGTTTTTGTCGAGGATGCCAAGTTCTTACGCCAGCAAACCACGCAACCCATTAAATGGGCCTTACCGGGTCCCATGACGATGATCGATACGCTCTATGATAGCCACTATAAGAGCCGCGAAAAACTCGCCTGGGAATTCGCCAAAATTCTCAATCAAGAAGCCAAAGAATTAGAGGCTGCGGGTGTCGATATTATCCAATTTGATGAGCCCGCATTTAATGTCTTCTTTGATGAGGTGAACGATTGGGGAATTGCCGCGTTAGAAAGAGCCGTTGAAGGGCTTAAATGTGAAACGGCGGTGCATATTTGCTATGGCTATGGCATCAAAGCCAATACTGATTGGAAAAAGACGCTGGGATCCGAGTGGCGGCAATATGAAGAAATTTTTCCTAAGCTGCAAAAATCGGCGATTGATATCATTTCACTGGAATGTCAGAACTCTCGTGTTCCAATGGATCTTATTGAACTCATTCGCGGTAAAAAAGTGATGGTAGGTGCCATTGACGTGGCAACCAATACCATTGAGACGCCAGAAGAAGTCGCCGATACGCTACGTAAAGCGCTTCAGTTTGTGGATGCCGACAAGCTCTACCCTTCGACCAACTGTGGTATGACTCCCTTATCTCGCCGAGTTGCAAGAGGCAAACTCAATGCGTTAAGTGCGGGTGCAGAAATCGTCCGAAGAGAACTCTTGGCTAAATAACGTCGCCAGGTCGATCACTTGAAGCAAGCTCAGTCTGAGTTGGCGATCTATCCGTCGCCAACTATTCCAAACCACCAACCGGGCTGAGCGATAACGATCATCGCCGCTGTCTGTGCCCTATCCTACTGAATCGAACCATTCACTTTTAGAAATCGTCCACATACTCATTACCTCCTTCTAAGAAGATCGCTATGCGAAAGGCACGATTCGCTCAGTACCCGAACATCAGCGGTGAGGTATCTGTTGCGAACCACTTTATTAAATCCTAACTTGAGTATTACTCTTCACCCTTTGAGTATGCATTGTTTTGATTAACGAGGGAAAATGGAACGTTTGTTTGTCTACGGTACGCTGCGTCCGGGTCACGCTAATGCCTATATTCTGGAAAACATCGGTGGAGAATGGTTGCCGGGTTACGTAACAGGCACGTTTTATGAACGCGGCTGGGGTGCCGCCGCGGATTTTCCAGGGATCGTACTGGATAATAACGGGCCGCGCGTCAGCGGTTACCTGTTTGTCTCCGATAACCTTGAGACGCACTGGTCAATGCTGGATGAGTTTGAAGAGGGCTACGATCGCGTTGAGGTTATGGTGACTACCGTTGAAAACCAGCAGGTTACGGCGTGGATTTATCAACTACAGCCACAAACAGGCCAGTACATGGCATAGATAAAATACGTTCACCTTCCTAGCCTATCAGGCTGGATGGTAGAAATTCGGATGATCCCGTCAGAGAGCCACATGTAGAAATCCCGCTTAAGTTTTCTTATGCGGGATTTTTTCAGTCACGTTGGGTTGTCAGCTAAGTAGAAGACGTGAAAACACGAGCTTTCAACCTTTCCAACATGTCCTCAACAGGCGTTACTCATTACCCCATTGATTCAGGAATGTCGCGATCTCATCAATACGATGCGCATCGATACCCGCTTCACTCGCCATCTCTTTCTGCGCATTCTCACTGATTTCTTCGTTATTCATTAATCGAGTGATCAACAACTGGAAATAACGCGCCAGAGGGTCACGTTCTGGTTCGCTCACTGGCTTTTCGCATTCCGTCGAATACTCATCCACGATGTCATAAAATTTAAGTGGTACGTCATTGCTCATACGTTGTCCCCAAGGGTTAAAATCTATGTCAGTTGCGACTGGCATCGCTTGGCCTAGATAATATCATTCTTATTTCGTTTTCTGTCATCCATGTGGGGAGCGGTCTGAAAAACAAAAAATATCTTACGTTAAACACTACGTGAGTTTTTGTTCAGCTGACATCATGAAGCACTTTTTCTCATGCTCAATAAGCCACTCTTTGCGCGCAATACCGCCGCCATAACCTGTCATCGAGCCATCTTTACCGATAATTCGGTGGCATGGAATGACAATTGCCACGCGGTTTGCACCATTTGCCGCCGCCACCGCTCGTACGGCATTGGGTTTCCCCATCTGCCCAGAGAGCGCTTGATAGTGGGACGTTTGACCATAAGGAACCGTTTGTAGTGCTTGCCAAACGGTACGTTGAAAATCGCTGCCGGGCGTATCAAGCACCAGCGTAAATTGTTGGCGTGTTCCGGCAAAATACTCGCCAATCTCTTTTTCAGCTTGTCGGGTATGATTATTTTCACCCGACATGATTCGAGCGTTGAGCAAGCGCTGAAGATC
Organism: Pectobacterium actinidiae; assembly: GCF_000803315.1. NCBI lineage: Bacteria > Pseudomonadati > Pseudomonadota > Gammaproteobacteria > Enterobacterales > Pectobacteriaceae > Pectobacterium > Pectobacterium actinidiae. The sequence continues at coordinate 1,562,866 of NZ_JRMH01000001.1, read as the reverse complement.
GCGAAATTCGGTCTCCAGCATTCGCCGGTCAGTAAACTCTAGCAGACAAACACCACGCTCGGTGGCACAGACAAACATGGGGCCGAGCAGCGTGGTAAAACGGTGAATCATAATCACCTGGCTCTGTTCGGTTGGGCTACCGCCCGTGAGCCGTTTATAGGTATAGCCAAAACCACTCAGTGATTCGTAGCCGCTATCAAAAGCAACCTCCGTAGCAGTACGGCCACCTTTTAGTTCCTGAAGTGCGATATTCACCCGCTGCATACGCTGAAAAGCCTGAAAGGTAATGCCGTGATTTTGCAGAAACCATCGCCGCACCCGCTCCGGGCTGATCTCATACTTACGAAGATCGGCATCGCTTATGCGTGTTTTCGGATTGGCACGAACGAGTTCCAGCGCCTGTTCAATTACAGGCGGTGCGCTATGTGCATTTTCTGTTGGTCGGCACACCTTGCAGGGACGAAATCCCGCATCCAGTGCAGCTTTGAAATCTTTATAAAACTCAACATTTTCACGTTTCGGTTTTCGTGCCCGACAGATAGAAATACAAAATACGCCTGTCGTTCTTACGCCAACAAAAAACACCCCCGTATACTCTGGAGCACGCTCAAGCAGAGCCTGATACCAGACATCACACAGGTCATTATCGAGAACTTTCATCAACAAAAACTCCTGCAAATGACTGCTGCGACGGGATAATTAACATTAATTTTTTGAGATTCGATTGAATGGCTGAATGAACCGCATTACCCATCGAGATACGTCTTACGCCTAGTTTTTCCAGCCTGTTGAAGGACGGGAGTTCGGGCATGCACATGACGTTGAGTGGCAAAGTCATTTCCTGGGAAAGGGTCTCAATATCATGTTCAGAGGTTAGGCACGGCACAAAAAGGCCGTCAGCTCCAGACTCTTGATATAATCGACCGCGTAATAGCGTTTCCTGCAACGCCTGATGATGGCCCAGAAGAAAAGTATCGGTTCGAATGTTAAGAAATAATTGATCGCTTTCCATGTCCAGCGTATTGCGAATCTCTTTTAACAGGCTGGCAAATACCATTGCATCATCGAGTTGTCGGACACCCTTAACGACGCTGCTATCCTCAAGGTTGACACCAACCACCCCGAGTTGAACGAGGCGCTTAAGATTATCAGTTATCTCGCTTGCTGTTCTACCAAACCCTGCTTCAACATCAACGCTTAATGGAAGGTGAGTAACGGACATGATACGAGTGACGATATAGAGCAGCTCATCGAATGATAGTGCTTCTCCATCTTCATAACCTAGCATTGCAGCAATTGCTGCGCTTGATGTTCCCAGAGCCTGATAACCCGCTTCCTGAGCGGCAATGGCACTGCCAGCATCCCAGACATTCGCGATGAGTAAGGGTTTGTTTTGATGATGAAGTTCAGTGAAGTTCATGGCGTTCTCCTGTTGTAATGTACAGGATGAATCTAGAACACTCCACGACGCGCTCACAACCGAAAATCGGACGACCATTTTCTCTGCCTTTCCACACATGACGCCGTGTTTATCCAGAACAGCAAAAAGGTTTAACCTAGATATAATAAAGCGGGGAAGCTAAAAAGACGTAATACGATCGGCTGGTCACAACGGTGTTCAGAATAACACGGCGTTGTTACATGAACGGGCTGAAAATAATGCCGTCATGAAAAGCCCCGAAGGGCTTTTCATCGATAAGTATTGGCAAAAACGTTAATTACCACATTAAATCATCAGGCACTTTAAAATCAGCGTACGGATCGTCTTCATCCTGCTCTTCCTGACTCAGCGTACTATTTAATACAATACTGTTCGCATCTCGCTGCGCAATTTTATCGGCTACGCTCGCAGGGATAATAACGTATTGATTCTCACCGCTGCTATCAACCACCAAACGAGCAATGGCGAGACGACCGCTAATTAGCTGAGCTTGAGTCAGCTTATCCACCGTTATTTTCTTAATTAAATTATTATCGGTGAAGTTAAAATCAATATTGCCTTTTGAGACCGTGATTCTGTTCATTTCAATGAGCTGCTTCACCTGAGCCTTGTATTCTTTAGATAACGCAGCCTGTTTTTGCTGTTCGCTTAGCTGCTTATCACGCTCAAGCTGGGCTTTTTTATTTTCTTCCACAGCTTCTCTTGCTTCACGCGCCTGAACCCGTGATTTCTTAGCCGTTCGTTGAACTTTAGCCATTTTTTTGCTGGTCACTAATCCAGCTTTTAACATCTGCTCTTGTAAGGTGAGTTTTGTCATTTTCGTTTCTAAACCCGTTGAATAATTCACAGGATTATACCTGTAATTTTTGAGACTGCGCCAGATTACAGGACCCAAACGCGGTGTGGCTTGAGCTTGAAGGGGCGATCAGAAGCGATGCCGAAATTCTGCTTATGCATGACGCAGAATTTCAGCACAGGGCTAGCCCGAATGATTTCAGACCTTGAGCATTTTCACCGTGGCATCCACGTCTATCTCATCTTCCGAGAAGATTAACGTTGTACCCTGGAAGGTGGTGATCGCCAGTTTTTTCAGCGAGCGCATTTCATCGGGCTTAGTGGCTGCTTTCGGCTTGATGCTATTCATCAATATTCCTACTGACAGCACCGTATTGTCTTTATCAATGTGCGTATCAGCAAGCACTTCTTCGCTGTAAACCACATAAGATCTGATCGACGTGAGCTTGATACGCTCACCGGCGATATAGATGTATTTGCTTTCTGGTAGGACTTTCACAGCATACGCTGACAGCCCCTTGTTATTTGTGGTGGGCTCGAAAGTGACCGCCGCATCTTTCTTAATCAGATCGGGGTTGGCGACCTTAATCACATGAAAATAACGGTTCTCACCGTTTTCATCTTTGATAAATCCAAAGCCCTTATCTTTAAACCAGGTTGTGATCGTTCCGTTCATCGCCATTACCGCCTACGTAATCGTTTATCTACTCAGTTTTTTGCAGCGCGCAGTGTAAAGCACAATGTCTGCGCAGACTACGTCTTTGGTTAAAGTATTGATGATAAATTTCTGATGAGCCAAATTTAAAAACCCCGCTTAAGTTTCCGTAAACCGGGTTTTTGCTATTGACCACATCAGGCCATTCTTATTCATTCAGTCCACATAAAAACATTCCCGATGCCGACTCCCTCAGCACCGGGAAATATTCATTTAACTGATATCACTACCATTAGTAGCAATCACTTTCTGATACCAGTGGAACGATTTCTTCTTATAGCGGTTGCCGCTGCCGGAAATCGTGTCATCCAGATCGACGTAGATAAAGCCGTAGCGTTTGCTCATCTCGCCGGTAGACATGCTGACCAGATCGATGCAGCCCCACGGGGTGTAGCCCATCAGTTCGACGCCGTCGGCAATCGCGTCCGCCATTGCTTCAATGTGCTGGCGTAAATAGTTGATGCGGTAATCATCGGCGATATAGCGATCTTCATTCGGTTTATCCACCGCTCCCAACCCGTTTTCGACGATAAACAGCGGTTTTTCGTAGCGGTCATACAATTGGTTGAGCGCAATGCGCAGCCCCACCGGATCAATTTCCCAGCCCCATTCGCTAGCTTCCAGAAACGGATTACGCGCCCCGCCCAGCAGGTTACCGTGAGCGGCTGTCGCATCTGGATCCGTTTTATAAATGGTGGAAGACATGTAGTAGCTGAAGCCGATGTAATCAACCGTGTGTTGCTTGATCAGTTCCAGATCCTCCGGCTGAATATCCAGCGTAATACCCAGCGACTGCCACAGGCTTTTCGCGTAGTAAGGATATTTCCCACCCGCCTGCACGTCCGCACAGTAGAAGTTAAATGCCTGCGTCTCTTTCAGCGTCGCTAGTTGATTGATGGGGTTACAGTCATAAGCATAGTTAGTGGCAAACAGAATCATGCAGCCAATCTGGATCTGCGGATTCGTCTCATGCGCAATTTTCACCGCCAGGCTGCTGGCGACAAACTGGTTATGCCACGCCTGGAATTTCGCCTGTGGATCCAGCGCGCCAGTTTGCACCGTTAGCCCCTGACTCATAATTGGGAAATGGGCAGCACTATTGATCTCGTTAAAGGTCATCCAGTATTTCACTTTGTGACCAAAACGCTCCAGCACAGTACGGGCAAAACGCTCGAAGTGGCCGATTAACTCGCGGTTTTTCCAGCCGCCAAAGACGGTGGCAAGATGCAGCGGCATCTCATAGTGAGAGATCGTAATCACGGGCTCAATGCCGTGGGCGATGCAGGTATCAATTACCTGTTCGTAGTGGCTCAGCCCCGCCTCGTTGGGCTGCTGCTCAACGCCATTCGGGTAGATGCGTGTCCAGGCAATAGAAAAGCGGTAGCATTTGAAGCCCATCTCGGCAAACAGCGCTATATCCTCACGAAAGCGATGATAGTGGTCGATGCCTTTATGGTTAGGATAGGTGTAACGCTGTTCATCCAGCGTGAAATCAAACGCGTCGGAAGCAACGATGTTTAAACGCGCTTTACCACCGGGAATAGCATCCACAATCGACAGCCCTTTGCCGTCGATATTGTAAGCTCCTTCAACCTGATTGGCTGCGGTGGCCCCGCCCCACATAAAACCGTGCGGAAATCTTTCGCTCATGGCACTTATCCTTTCTCAATGCTGATTCGTTATCGATAATCGCGCGCCCGCCTGATATTGATTGGATTCAGCGCACGCCGAACGGCGGAAATTCTAGAGGAAAAAAGAGGGCATGAACAGAAATAAGAAACCGGTTGCATATCCGGTGTATGTAGGTTCGTCAGCATAGGGACATTCGCCACGGGCAGCGAATGACGCTTTATTTTTTCGTCTTCTGGGGTGCCTTTCGCGTGGATAAATGGCTCGTGTTATCCCGCATCTGTCCTCTTCGGTGTGTCGTCTCAACGAGTTTCCTGAACGTCGGACACTCCATATGCGATGGCGCAGAACAATCGGCGACATGCCGCAGCGTGTCGCGCAATATCGTCAACTCATGGATTTGCCGATCGATGTCGTCGGCCTTCTTATGTAGCGCGGTGCGCGGCAAATCCGGCATCCCATCCTGATTAAACATGCCAGCAATTTCTTGCAGTGAGAATCCCGCCGATTTCCCCATCGTAATCAGCCTGAGTTGCAGCAGCACATCGGCAGGAAATTGCCGCCGAAGCCCATGTCGGGACACCGAAGCAATCAGCCCGATCTCCTCGTAATAACGCAGCGCGGAAGGCTTGAGCCCACTCTTCTCCGCGATTTCACCTATATCCAAAAATTTCATGCTTGACCTCAAGTCGACTTTAATTCGTAGCATGCTCTGGAACCCACATTCTGACAAGGATAAAAAATGACAATTAACCAACCGCGCCAACCAGAGCAGGCCACACCTTGGGTCACCCTCACACTGGCACTCGCGATACTGTCGGCCTCGCTGGGAACAAGCATTGCCAATATTGCCCTTCCAACGCTGACTGCGGTATTTTCAGCCCCCTTCGCACAGGTGCAGGCCGTTGTCATCGCCTACCTTGCAGCGATGGCACTCTCGGTTGTACCCGCAGGCCGCCTTGGCGATCGCTATGGGCTGAAACCCGTTTTCATTACAGGTCTTGGGCTCTTCGCCGTCGCTTCGCTGCTGTGCGCCATTGCCCCCCAACTGTGGTCGCTTATCGGGGCAAGAGCACTTCAGGGGATTGGGGCGGCGTTCCTGATGACACTTGGCATGGCGCTGCTGAGGCAGACGGCTGGGGAGAAACATGTCGGGCGAGCAATGGGGATAGTGGGAACCGTATCCGCACTGGGTACCGCACTTGGCCCTTCTGTTGGGGGATTCCTGCTTGCGCTAGCAGGATGGCGTAGCCTGTTCTGGATACAGATCCCGCTGGTCACGATCGTTCTGTTCATGGCCTTTACTCTACTGCCAGCCACGCCAGTGAAGGAAAAGGCCGCGCTATCAGGGGAATCGCCGTTACGGAACACCGCTTTATTGCCAAATCTCACGATCAATGCGGCTACCACCACCGTTATTATGACGACGTTAATCGTCGGCCCTTACTACCTTGGTCTGGGTCTTGGACTGAAGGAAACGCTGGTGGGACTGGTGATGGCCATAGGCCCTGCCGTTGCGACCTTTAGCGGGATCCCATCAGGGCGATTGGTCGATACCTGGGGGGGTAGACGAGCGCTCACCGCCGGGCTCTCTCTCGTGGTTACCGGCACCTTTATGCTGGCGATCTTGCCCAATCTGCTCGGCGTCACGGGATACATTCTTGCCATTATTGTTCTGACGCCGGGCTACCAGCTCTTTCAGGCAGCAAACAACACCGCCACCCTTGCCGAGGTTCCTGGGAACCAGCGCGGTACCGTCTCTGGCCTGCTTAACCTGTCGCGCAATATTGGGTTGATCGCCGGTGCCTCGATCATGGGGCAGATTTTCGCCTTGGGGGTTGGCACGGAAGATTTTACCCATGCGGCTCCTGATGCCCTCGCGGATGGCATGCAACTCACCTTCTTTCTGGCTGGCGGTATGGTGCTTGTCGCCATCGCATTCGCCCGCCTGCCAAGGTGGAGGCGTTTCGCCCAATAATAAACCAGACATGCACTGTTCACATTCACGGGGCGACGGCAGCCCCTTTCCCGCACCAATCACCACTGATTTATGAGCGTCATTCATAACCTCTATCCTGTCCTGCGCGATTATCACAGGACGTAATCCCAGTAAGATAATCCCAAAGAATGTAAAACCAGACGGACAGATATGACTCAAATTCAGACGCGCTTAGAAAAAACGTCAGGGGTATTTTTTATTGCCATTCTCAGTGCACTGATGGCGTTTACCTCTTTATCGACAGACATTTATTTACCGGCTATGCCCATCATGGCAAAAGAGTTACAGGGTGATGTGGAGCTGACCATCACCGGCTTTTTAATCGGCTTTTGCATCGCGCAGCTGATTTGGGGGCCGTTAAGCGATCACCTGGGCCGCCGAATACCGCTGTTTATTGGTATGGTGTTGTTTATCATCGGCTCTGTCGGCTGTGCCCTGTCTACGGATATGCTGCAAATCGTTTTTTGGCGTGTCTTCCAGGCGCTGGGGGCATGTACAGGCCCGATGCTGGCTCGTGCGATGATTCGCGACCTTTTTAGCCGTACCCGTGCGGCGCAAATGCTCTCGACGCTCATTATCGTGATGGCGATTGCGCCCATTGCCGGGCCGCTACTCGGCGGACAGCTGATCAAAGTAACCTCATGGCACGCCATTTTTTGGCTGCTGGCGGTGATTGGTGTCGTCATGCTGATTTCATTACGCTGGTTGCCAGAAACGTTACCCGAAGACAGGCGGGTAAAAGCGTCGTTGCCTAACGCCTTTCGCAATTATTATGCCCTGCTGACGAACGCGAACTTCATGCGTTTCACCTTATGCCTGACGTTCTATTATGTCGCCGCCTACGCCTTTATTACCGGCTCGGCCTTTGTCTACATCACCTATTTCGGTATTGATCCACAGCATTACGGCTGGCTATTTGCGCTGAATATCGTCGGCGTGATGGGCATGAGCATGGTAAACCGCCGTCTGGTTCAGCGCTATCCGCTTGAGAAGCTGCTTAAATTTGCCGTGCTGATCGCAGCCGCCGCATCGTTCATTCTGGCTATCGGCACGAAACTGCATATCGGGGGAATAATTCTGATTGTGGTCTCGGTGTTCGTGTTCTTTTCGATGAACGGCATCATCGCTGCAACGTCAACAGCCGCCGCCCTTGATGCGGTGCCAAACATGGCAGGTTCAGCGTCAGCATTAATAGGGTCGCTACAGTACGGCAGCGGCATTATCTCCTCTTTGCTGCTTGCGCTACTGCGCGATGGGACACCGTGGACCATGGCGTGGATCATCGCCTTGTTTACCGCAGCCAGTGCACTCATCGCGCTGACCGCGCGGGAACCAGGCGTTACAGCATAAATTCGTAATGCGAGCCGTCCGGTAGTTCAACATCAAGACGTAGCTTACTGCCGGTCGCTTCGACATAGCGTTTAAGCGTGGAAAGTTTCAGATCGCGACCGGGTTTTTCCATGACCGCCACGGTCGGCTGTTTTAACCCAAGCACCTGTGCCATTTCTACTTGCGTTTTTTGCACCCTCTTTAGCGTGGAGAGACCAATGGATTAAGCGTCAAATAACCGTTCAGTCCTTGCTTTGTCTGGCCTGACGGCGAGAACGGCAAATTTCGGCATGGTTCTGATCCGCCCACTGAATCAACAACTGCATCGGTTGTAAAAAGGAGTGCCCTAATGGCGTCAGCGTGTATTCCACGCGCGGGGGAACTTCCGCATAGAGTGTCCGATGTATAAATCCATCAGCGTCGAGTCGTTTTAGCGTGCGTGACAGCATCTGGCGCGAAATATCGTCAATATGGCGATGTAATTCGTTAAAACGCAGCGTCTTTTGCGCCAGCGCTTCCAGTATTAGCAAACTCCACCGATCGCCAATACGATCCAACACATCACGGATCGGGCATGGATGGTCAAATGCGGCATCGTCAGGGTTTTCCGCTGGCGATGCTTTTTGGCTAACCGTGTCATCGGTGAAGGCGTCATTAGTCATTGTTGTGTGACCTGGTTGCATACGGGTGACTTCTTGTAGGGAGAAAGTCGGCAATGTACCATCCAGACTCTCTACGGTCTATTTTTGTTACTTAGTCCACAAAAAAGAAAATAAGGAGTCTACATGTCACATATCGCACTCATTGGCGCCTCAGGCGACGCCGGTTCACGCATTCTTAAAGAATTATCTGACCGTGGGCATACGGTCACCGCTATCGCCCGCTCGCCAGAAAAAATTGCTTCACTGCCGAACGTTACGGCTCAGCAGGGTGACGCTCTGGACAAAGAGGCGCTGGTCGCGTTATTCAAAGGGCATGACGCCGTAGTCAGCGCCGTTAAATTTGGTTCGTCCGATCCGGCTATCCTGATTGCCGCCGTTAAAGCCGCAGGCGTGAAACGCTATCTGGTCGTCGGCGGTGCGGGGAGCCTTGAAATTGCGCCCGGTCAGCGCCTGATCGATCAGCCAAACTTCCCTGATGCTTATCGTCCTGAAGCCTCTCGCGGCGCAGCCTTCCTCGACTTGTTAAAACAGGAGAAAGATCTTGATTGGTCTTTCCTCTCTCCGTCCGCCGAATTTGTTCCGGGTCAACGCACAGGCACTTTCCGCCTCGGCAAAGACACGCTGCTGAGTAACGATAAAGGTAGCAGTATCTCCTTCGAAGATTATGCCGTTGCACTAGTTGATGAAATTGAAAACCCGGCACACTCTCGCCAGCGCTTTACCGTCGGCTATTAAGCCCTGACGACGATCCGCACGTTCCTTCAACAAGGTGCGGATCTCGCGTTATATCCTAAATAAGTAGAGATAGAACAGAACGGTATCAGCGAGCCGCGTGAGTTTGTTATGGTGTTGACTTAACTCGCTCTCTTTTCATGCATAAGGAGATTTTGAATGGCTACGTCCCCAACTTATGTGCCGCCAAAGGTCTGGCAGCCCGCCTCTTCCGGCGGTGCCTTCGCCAATATTAACCGCCCAATCGCTGGCCCGACGCACGAAAAAGCGCTGCCCGTCGGCAAGCATCCGCTTCAGCTTTACTCGCTGGCAACGCCAAATGGCGTGAAAGTGACAATCATGCTGGAAGAGCTACTGGCGCTGGGCCATTCGGGTGCAGAGTACGATGCCTGGCTGATTAAGATAGGTGATGGAGATCAGTTCTCCAGCGGATTTGTCGACGTCAACCCGAACTCCAAGATCCCCGCCTTGCTTGACCAAAGCGGCGAAAAACCGGTTCGCGTGTTTGAATCCGGCTCCATTCTGGTGTATCTGGCCGAGAAATTTGGCGCGCTGCTGCCGAACGATCTGGCCACGCGCACCGAAACCCTGAACTGGCTCTTCTGGCAGATGGGTTCCGCCCCTTACGTTGGTGGTGGATTCGGGCACTTCTACGCCTACGCGCCGGAAAAATTTGAATATCCTATCAACCGCTTCACGATGGAAACCAAGCGCCAGTTGGATGTGCTCAACCGTCGACTGGCAGAGAGTCGTTATCTGGCGGGTGACAGCTACACGATTGCCGATATCGCCGTCTGGCCGTGGTACGGCGGGCTGGTACAAAACGCGCTTTACTCCGCCGGAGAGTTCCTGTCCGTGCACGAATATACGCATGTGATTCGTTGGGCTGACGAGATTGCCGCCCGTCCGGCAGTCATTCGTGGTCGCAAGGTCAACCGGACCTGGGGCGAAGAATCTGAGCAGGTCGCCGAGCGCCATCAGGCATCCGATCTGGATTAATTTTCTGCCGCCTGCTAATCACCGCAGGCGGCATCCCGATTCGCCTTAGTTCCCTTCCCTTTGCGGCGTACCGTTATCTGCCAACGCCGCTTTCGCCGTATCGATATCCACTTGCCGCGAGGCATACCACCAACTCAGCAGTGCCCCTATCGCACAGGCCGTCAATAACATCACTGGCGGAAGCAGCGTGCCGTCATGCACCATCCCCATGATGACACCCGCAACCCCGCCGAAAACATACTGCAATACGCCGAGCAGCGAAGACGCCGAACCGGTCTGTCCCGGTGCCGCATTCATCGCCACCGCCACCACATTGCCGAACACCAGACTCAGGAAGCTCATGGTCAGGAACAGCAATGCCGTCACAACCCACAGCGACGTCATGCCAGCCAGCAGAACACCGGATAATACCAGCCCGCCCACAACATGCAGAGCAATCCCGATGGGCAAGATTTGGTATTCGCGCCAGCGATTCAGCAGAAAGATATTAATTTGCCCCAGCGCCACCATGCCAAGCGCATTCGATGCAAAAATATAGCTGTAGGTGGTGGGCGACAGGTGGAAATATTCAATAAAAATAAAGGCAGACGCACCAATGTAGGTAAACAGACCGCCCATGACAAAAGAGCCTGAAAGCGTATAGCCCATGAATTTTTTCTGTCGCAGTAACGCCGCATAGCCCGTTAAGGCCGACAACATACCGCCACCGACGCGCTCACGCCGTGGCAGGCTTTCCGGCACCCAGCGCCAGGTGGCAAACAGCATCAGCATACCCACGACGGTCAGCACCCAGAAAATAGCCGACCACCCCAGCGAACCGAGCAGAACACCGCCCAGCGGCGGCGCGATAATCGGCGCTATCGCCATCACCTGCATGAGCAGAGAAAATACCTTTGCCGCATCACGTTCCGAGTACAAATCCGCCACGATGGCTCGCGGGATCACCAATCCCGCTGCACCGCCGAGGCCTTGCATCAGGCGGAAGAAGACAAACCACGATAGCGTGGAGGCATGGGCGATAAGCAAAGAAGACACGGCAAACAGCACGATACCGAGCAACAGCGGACCTTTGCGGCCATAGCGATCGGTCAGCGGCCCATAAACCAGTTGCCCAAGCGCCAGCCCAATCAGAAAGACAGACAGCGAGGTCTGCATTCCTGCCGCATCGGCCCCAATATCCTGCTGGATCGCAGGAAAAGCAGGGAGATACATATCAATCGACATGGCATCAAAGGCACACAGAATGCCTAAAATGCCGATGAGAACAAAACTGCGCGACGCCAGTAAAGACGAATCAGACATCGATAACACCTCAAAATAGACGACTTAATCATGAAGAACCGACAGCAAAGGGACTGCGAATCGGATAAGATGCGTGTTGCTGAGCGCAATATATGACTGACCAGTCGAAAATACAAGGCAATGTGATGGCGCGCAAAAAAACCATTGAAAACGATCTGATTCTGGATGCCGCAGAAAAGGTGCTGCTGCGCGATGGCGTGCATCGCTTCACGCTAGATGCTGTCGCCGCCGAAGCCGGTATTAGCAAAGGCGGGTTGGTTTACAGCTTTCCCAGCAAAGACCTGTTGATCATGACCATGCTGTCGCGCGAACTCAGCCGTTTTGAGCAGGAAGCACTGCTGCAAACCGCACGCTATAACGCTCAGCCTCATGCCGATGTGCTAGGCCACATTACGGCTATTGCTCAGGAAGAAGACGAAACCACCTCCCGTGCCGTTGGCCTGCTTACCGCACTGGTTCATTCCCCTGCCATGCTGGAACCGGTGCGGGCATTCTATCGCACCAGACTGGACCAGCTACGCGATGCCACGCCAACAATGCGCCGTATCCGTCTGGCGTTCCTCGCCACAGAAGGCGTTTTTTTGCTACAAGGGTTAGGCTTCGTGACGCTCGATCGCGAGGAACGGCAATCGATGCTTAATGATGCCAAATCCTTATTCTCGCCGGACGACACCGCACACACGATGACGGCACACACCGGTGCAACAACTCACGCCGCGCCGCTAGCGTCTGCCACCGTTTTGCAGCAAGACACGTCCGTCATTTCCGCTGGCGAAACGACGTCAGAATGGGCGAACGCCTGGCTGGCGGAAAAAGGCGTTACGCCAAGTGGTACAGGTTTGGAAGCCACGCATTCGCGTGCGGCACATATTGTTGAAACTGCGATGAACATCATCAAACGTGACGGCATTGGTGCTCTGACACACCGCGCTGTCGCGAATGAGGCGCACGTGCCGCTGGGGTCCACCACCTACCATTTTAAGAGTCTGGACGACATGTTGAATGCCGTCATGAGTAGCGCTATTGCGCTGTTTCGCGATGACATGTTTAGCTGGTTTCTTGAACGCCGCCACGACGACCCGCGTGATGTCCTGACCGATTTTGTCATGCGTGGCATCGAAGATATTGACGATCTGGCACGTGAGTACGAGTTATTTACCGCCGCAATTTCTCGCCCTTCCCTCCGCCCTATCGCGCTTGAATGGTCTAACACCGTGGTCGCCATCATTAAAGTGGTCGCGCCCGATAGCGCCGCGCTCCCGCTGGGGACGCTGTTGAACGGTTTTTTCATCCGTGCACTGTTGGAAAAGCATGAACGCACACTGCCACGCGAATTGGTCCATCAGGCGGTGTCAGCCTTGTATAACGCTTTCCACTAAGTAATACGATTTTCTGGTGGGAAGCCATTTCCCATCTGCTGTTGCTCGTTTTCTCTCTCTCCCGTATATCGCCACAATAAAAACTGTACATATGTACTATTTTTTGCCAAATTACCAAACGCAAATAACTCTCGTTTGCATTCGTACATATGCGCGTCGTTAGGGATGAAAATAAAAATGCACAAACAGCAGTTCCATACCATAAAACCATTAGCGTTGATCGTTGCCGGATTACTCGGCGCCCATCTGGGTACGGCACAGGCAGCCGATGACGATGTGATGACGGTAAAAGCCACCGCTGAGCAGGAATTAAAACAGCAGCCCGGCGTTTCCATCATCACAGCGGAAGACATTAAAAAAGCGCCGCCCGTTAACGATCTGTCAGACATTATCCGCAAAATGCCGGGGGTAAACCTCACAGGCAACAGCGCCACCGGGGCAAGAGGCAACAACCGCCAGATCGATCTGCGCGGAATGGGGCCGGAAAATACGCTGATTCTGATTGATGGTCGTCCGGTTACCTCGCGTAACGCGGTTCGCTACGCCTGGGACGGAGAACGCGATACCCGAGGCGACACCAACTGGGTGCCAGTGGAAGAGGTAGAACGTATCGAGGTCATCCGTGGTCCTGCTGCGGCACGCTACGGTTCCGGTGCGGCTGGCGGCGTAGTGAATATCATCACCAAACGTCCGTCCAACATCTGGACTGGCTCACTCTCGCTGTATGGCAATCAGCCGGAAAATAGCAAAGAAGGTGCCACACGCCGTGCCAATATCAACCTGAGCGGCCCGCTAGCCGGTGATGCGTTGACCATGCGCCTATACGGTAATATCAATAAAACCGATTCCGACAGTTGGGATATCAACCGGAACCAGAACGGTTCTTCTGCTGCCGGGCGTGAAGGCGTGCGCAATAAGGATCTCAATACGCTGCTGTCATGGAAACTTTCCCCACAGCAGATTGTTGATATTGAAGCGGGCTATAGCCGTCAGGGTAATATCTATACTGGCGACACGCAGTTCAGCGGCGGAGGGGTAATCCCCGAAAGTCTGGCAAAGAGCGGCGCAGAAACCAACAGACTGTACCGCCAGAATTATGCCATTACGCATAACGGCATCTGGGATTGGGGATAATCCAAGCTGGGCATCGCTTATGACCAAACGAATAACACCCGGCTTGATGAAGGATTGTATGGCCGCTTTGAAGGATCAATCAACAGCGATCGCTACAGTACCAGTCGTTTAAAAAATTTACGCATTAACAGCGAGTTAAATATCCCGCTTGAGCTTTGGATGGAACAAACGCTCACGCTGGGTGCGGAGTGGAATCGAGAACAGTTAAACGATCCTGCCGCAAGCAGTTATACAGGAAACAGCGGCGATACTCTCCCCGGTACGTCCGTCAATCCTTCACAACGCAGCAGCAAAAACAGCGCCGAACTCAGCGCACTCTATTTTGAAGACAATATCGAAGTGGTACCCGGTACCAAAGTGATTCCCGGCCTGCGCTTCGATTATCACGACAAATTTGGCGGCAACTACAGCCCCAGCCTGAATATCCAGCAGGAGTTGGGTGAGATGTTCAGCGTGAAAGCCGGTATTGCGCGCGCCTTTAAAGCCCCAAATCTTTATCAATCCTCTACCGGCTATTTGCTTTATTCGCGCGGTAACGGTTGCCCATTCGGCGTTGATTATAATAACGGCGGTGGCTGCTATCTGGCGGGAAATGACAATCTGGAGCCCGAAATCAGCGTCAACAAAGAAATCGGTCTGGAGTTCAAACATGCCGGCTGGCAGGCGGGTGTGACCTATTTTCGTAATGATTATAAAAACAAGATTGTTTCCGGCACCGATATTCTCGGGCTGACGCAGTCAAATGCAGCGATTTTACGTTGGGAAAATGGCGGAAAAGCGCTGGTGGAAGGGCTGGAAGCCAACCTGCTGGTGCCGGTGATGGAAGACACGCTGGATTGGAGCACCAACGCCACCTATATGATTGAATCGAAAAACAAAGACACCGGTAACCCGCTGTCGATTATCCCGAAATACACCGTCAATACCCTACTGGACTGGCAGGCGACGGATAAGCTGTCCGCCAATGTTAGTTGGACAATGTATGGCAAGCAAAAACCCCGTCAGTACGCGACAAACTGGACAGAGAGCCGAAGTGGGCTTTCTTCGCGCGAAATCGGCAGCTATTCCGTTGCGGGCGTGGGAGTGAACTATCAGTTTAACAAGAACCTGCGCGTCAATGCCGGTATCAGTAACCTGTTTGATAAGCAGATTTATCGCGAGGCAAAAGGCGCGTCCACCTATAACGAACCGGGACGTGCCTACTATGCAGGGGTAACGACCTCATTCTGATCATTACCGCTTATCTGGCTCGGCTTATTCAGGGGCCAGAAAGCGAATTCATCAGGATAAGCGTCGGCGGCTGGCAACGTTCAACGACTCAAAAAATCGGCCTCTGCCCTCTCCCGTCAAGAAGTAAGCAAAGGCCGAATGTGGTGATACGTGCGCGATACTAATTAGCGGCGTTCTTTCGCTTTATTCAGCACCGTCTGAATCGCCGTTGACAGCTCATTAATCTCGAATTTCGCGACGTAAGCATCGGCACCCACATTGCGTACGTGATCTTCGTTCGCGCTACCCGACAGTGAAGAGTGGATCACCACTGGGATATTCTTCAGGAATTCTTCACGTTTGATGTTTCTTGTTAGCGTAAAGCCGTCCATTTCCGGCATTTCCAAATCGGTCAGAACAAGCGAGATCTTATCCGAGATAGGTCGACCTTCTGACTGGGCTTCTTGCGCAATTTGTCGAATCTTGTTCCAGGCATCTTGTCCGGTGATGTGCATGCTAAACGGAATGCCCATCTGGGTTAGCCCCTGCTCAAGCAGCGAACGCGCGACTTTGGAATCTTCTGCCACAATCGCAATCGCGCCAGACGTATAGGGATAGGTCTTATCTTCTGCGTTCTTGAGCTTGGTTTCGCGATCGCCAGGAATAATATCAAACAGAATCTGTTCAACATCCAGCACCAGCGCCAGACGATTGCTGTCTTTGTCGGTATCCAGGCGCGCAATACTGGTGATATAGGAGCTACTCACGCCCGCTTCCGCAGTCAGAACCTGACTCCATTCCAGACGAACGATATCGTCTACTGATTCCACGGCGAATGCCTGCGTACTACGTGCATATTCCGTGATAAGGAGAATGTTCAGGCCAGTTTCCGATGAACTGCCGACCACGGCAGGAAGATCGATAACCGGAATGATTTGTCCACGAATGTTGACCATACCCAGCATCGGCGATTTCATACCAGCCGCTTTGGTCAGCGTAGGCATCGGCACAATTTCACGCAGTTTAAACACGTTGATGCCAAACAGCTCCGATTTGCCACCTTCAGGTGATTTGCCCAGCTGGAATAATAAGAGTTCAAATTTATTAGCAGAGGTGAGGTTTGTTCTCTCATCGATTTCTTTTTGAAAATTATCCATGCTTTCCTCAGTGCGAGTCATTGTCATTATAGGTATACCGTAACAAGGCAACATTCGAGATGTGAGCAAACAGGAACCAACATCCGACCGCTCCACTGTACGTGATAGTCGTGTTCTTCAATCTTATCCAGCGTAAAACGTAAAATATTTTTAAGTGTGTCAACCTCATCATCCAACGATGGCAATCATCGGACCAGTAGACGGATATCAGCCCTCTTCAGTATAACTGTCGGCTAGCATCCTTAAGGTGCAAATAACATTCCCTGAATCATTAATATCGGCAGAATTTGCCAACACCTTATCCCAAATCGTGACAGAAATATTGCCTGAGAAGAAAACCTCACACATCTCTTGACACAGCAACCAGAAAAAACTAAAAACATACCGTACAGTTTAGTTTTAAGAATACACATGGCGACATTAACGCATAACGACAGTGACGGTGCTCTGGCACCTAAACGGCTGGCGTGATTAGACGTCGTGTGGCTAAGGCTGCGTGTTATCACGCTATGTTGCGGTTCTCTTTACAGGATTCTTATATGCTCACATTATCCCGGGTTGCACATCCTACCGTATTGGCTCTGGCTATCGTACTCGCAGGTTGCGCAAGCAATCCTCCCGTGCGCTACAGCGGCATCGCATCGTCTTCGCAATTGGCGCAAAACTCAGGTGAACACGCGGATCGCATTCCTTACCGTTACACCACGCCTGTCGACTGGAAGCAGTACACCCACATCATCATCGATCCGGTCAGTATTTATCAGGGAAGTGACAACCAATTTAACGACATGTCACAGCAAGATAAGCAGTCGCTGGCCACCTACATGCAGGATACATTCAGTAAAACCCTGCGTTCCCGTTTCAACGAGGTGACCTCGCCTGCGCCCGGCACATTGCGGCTGAAACTGACGCTGACGGGTGCCGATACCACGACGCCGGTCGCCGGTACGTTTACCAAATTTGACCTGGCTGGCGGGCCATACAACATCGTGCAGTCCATCCGTGGCAAAGAAGGTCTGCTCAACGGTTCGGTGAACTATGCCGTTGAAATTTATGATGCGACGACCAACAAGCTGCTCAATGCCTATGTTGCGAAGCAGTACCCGAACGCCATGAACGTCAGCGCCAGCGTGGGTGCACTGAGCGCTGCGGAGGTAGGTATCGATAAAGCCGCTGAAGAACTGGCTGACATGCTGAAGTAAGCCAAAAACGAATATACGACGGTGCGGAACAGCATGATGACAATCTATCCCCACTTAATTATCTGTCCGCACTGCGACAGCGTGCATCATTACCGGGTGTTAAACCCCGGTGAAGCAGCACGCTGCACACGCTGTCAGGCCACACTTTATCGTTCAGGCTGGATGAATATTGGGCATCGACTGGCGCTGATACAGACGGCGGCCATCCTGTTTTTTATTGCGAATGTCTATCCGGTGCTCAGCGTCAGTTTCCATGCGTTACAGAATACGGCAACGCTGTGGCAAGCGGCGCTCGTGCTAGCTAACGGTGCTACCTTGCCGCTGGCGATAGGCTGTTTTTTTCTCCTGATTATTGCCCCTTTTATGCAAATCATGCTGACCGGTTGGGTACTGATATTCGCCAACCAAAGCCGCTGTGCTCCTGGTTTTATTCCGGTGATGAAGATACTGCTGTGGCTTCGTCCCTGGAGCATGTTGGAGATTGCGGTGCTGGGCTTTCTGATCGCCGCCATCAAGCTATCTGGTTTTATGCAGGTAATGCCGGGAGCCGGCTGCTGGGCGTTAGCGGCGCTGATGTTGCTGCTCGTCGTCGTCAATAGTCTGGATCTTCGCTGTCTGTGGTCGCTGGTGCCCACAGACAGCCACCGCAGCGTGGTCAGTCATGAAAAGTAATCCGTCCGTCCAGCCCTTGCCGTTGGTTGCCTGTCCGGTATGCGACCTCGTCTGCCAGCATGATGCCGACACGCACGGTGCGGCACGCTGCCCACGCTGCCAGTCGCGGCTGACGTCTTCCCATAAGAACAGCACCGCGTACTCTTCTGCGCTGCTGGTTGCCGCCCTAATTCTCTATATTCCCGCCAACGTGTTACCCGTGATGTACACCCGTCTGTTTGGGTTGGGAAACGAAAGCACCATCCTAAGCGGTGTGATGGATTTCTGGCACAGCGGCGATTACGGCATCGCCCTGCTGATCTTTATTGCCAGCATCGTCATCCCCTGTATGAAGTTTTTGATTCTTGGCCTGCTGCTATTCCTGTCACGGCAAAAAAGCCGTAAGGCAATGGCCGAGCGCGCGGCACTGTATCGGCTAACGGAATGGGTGGGTTACTGGTCCATGCTGGATGTCGTCGTCATTGCCGCCGTCTCTGCACTCGTCAGATTTCCGCCGCTGAGTGAAGCGGAACCCCGCAGCGGCATCCTTTTTTTTGGGCTGGTGGTGATACTGACCATGCTATCTGCCATGAGTTATGACCCGCGTCTTATTTGGAAAGGTGGCAAAAAATGATCCACGAACAACCCGGCGATCCGGTGATTATCCGCCAACGCTGGCGAATCTCATTAATTTGGCTGGTACCGGCGCTCGCCATGCTAACGGGGCTCGCCATGCTGATTCACACCTGGTCGGATACCGGGCCGGAAATCGTGATTTCCTTTCAGAGCGCAAGCGGTATTGAGGCGGGGCGCACCGTCGTCAAATATAAAGACGTCGCGGTAGGCAGCGTAAAAGACATCTCGCTGAGTCAGGACAGTCAGCAGGTTCTCGTCACGGTACAGCTCAATAAAAATGCGGAAAATCTGGCACATACCGATAGCCGTTTTTGGGTCGTTCGCCCACGCGTCGCCATCAATGGCGTGACGGGCATCGATACCCTGCTTTCCGGCGCTTACATCGGCGCCGATAAAGGCGAATCGACGCAGGAAGAAACTCACTTTATCGGTTTAGAGTCGCCGCCCGCCGTAATTAACGGTATGCCGGGCAGCCGTTTTGTTATCCAGGCAGACGATCTCGGGTCGCTGGATAGCGGGTCGCCGGTTTACTACCGTCGCATCCCCGTCGGGCGCGTCGCGTCTTACCAGTTGAATCGCGATGGTCACAGCGTTCAGCTTCAGGTTTTTATCGATGCACCCTATGACCGCTTTGTGACGCCAAATACCCGCTTCTGGAATGCCAGCGGGGTGGATCTCTCGGTGGACGCCAACGGTTTTCGCCTCAAAACACAAACCCTCGCTGCCGTCATGACTGGCGGCATCGCGTTTTCCACGCCCGATCTGGACAACACGATTGCCCGACCGGAACCGCTGACCACCTACAAACTGGCGAGCGATCGGGAATCAGCCCTATCACCGCCAGATGGTCCGCCCATCACCTTCAAGCTCCGCTTTGACCGTTCGTTGCATAGCCTGGAGATCGGTGCGCCCGTGGAATTCTCCAGCGTCAAAATCGGCCATGTCACTGCTATTGAGCTGGACTACAGTAAAACGGGCTACCGCTTTCCGACGGTCGTCAGCATTGACGTGTTTCCTAACCGGCTCGGCAACGTGCTGGATAAGCTGCCTAAGCAGGCGACGTCGCTCGAACAGCAAACGGCCGAGTTTACACGCGATCTGGTTGAACACGGTCTGCGAGCCCAGGTTGCGCCAAGCAATTTGCTGACCGGACAGCTCTATATCTCACTCGATTTTGTGCCCGAGGCGGCGAAGGCAGCGTTTGATCTCAACGCCCGCCCGTTAGTGCTGCCCACCGTCGACGGGGGATTTGACCGATTACAAACGCAGATGGCGAGCATCATCGGCAAGATCGATAACCTGCCGCTGGACGCTATCGGTCGCAACGTGAACACCACGCTGATAGAAGCCAATAAAGCGCTGCGACAGGTCAACGGACAGACATTGCCGGAGGCCAATCGATTGATGAAACACATGCAGCAGGCCACACGCCGCGCACAGGATGTTCTGGAAGAGGATTCGCCGCTGCAACTGGGTATCACGCAGTCACTACAGGAAATGCAGCGCACGCTACGCGCCCTGCGCAGCCTGGTCGAGCAGATTGACCGTCACCCGGAATCGCTGCTGCAAGGACGGCCAAGCGACTCGTCGTCGGCAGTTAACCACGATCCCCTTTCCCAAAAAGGATCTTCAAGATGAAGCCAGTCGTACTCTTCTGTCAGCTTGTTGCCATTACGTTGTTGAACGCCTGCTCGTCACCTTCGGTGCGTTACCACACGCTGCTGACGCCCGCCTCACCCGTTGCGACCCTATCACCAATGGCAAACACGACGCACGCAGCACCTTTTTTCATTGATGTGCTGCCCGTTGGTGTACCGGCACAAATCGATACGTCGCAGCGTGTTATTCGACAGGGTGATAGCGGTGCCGTCGTGCTCGAGAACGACCGTTGGCTCAGCCCTCTGAGCGAAGAAATCCGCACCGCGCTTTCCGCCGATCTGACGCAGCGTCTCAATACGCAGGATGTTTCAGGCTTGGTGCGTTCGGCAAAAACGCCGGTGGTCAGAATTCACCTTCAGGTTCGGCGATTTGATAGCTGGCCCGGACAATCGGTGACGTTTGACGCCGACTGGAGCCTAAGCGCCATCGGGGAAGAAAATGATCGCGCACGATTACTTTGCCGCAGCCAGCTTGCCGAACAGGCAGCGGGCGGTGATACCGCTATGCTGCACGCTCAGCAGCAGATCATCACGCGGTTGGCTGAGCAGATCGCCACAACGGCGACCCGCTGGATGCCGGATCGCCAAGGCACCTGCCTTACGCCCCCGCTCCGGCCATAAACATACTGACAGCATTATCGACCATCTCACGAATACGTTCGAGGCTTATCGGCTGCAAATGGCGGTGGAATATGCGATCGTCGATTTCTGCCGTCAGCAGTGATAAAAATTGAACGGCTCTCAAACGCGGATTCCCCGGTTTTAGTTCCTGTCGTGCCATCGCCGCTGCCATCAGTTCAGAAAGCTTATCGACGTTATCTTTCGGGCCTGATTCATAAAACAGCGAGCCAATATCGGAATGTCCGGCCTCTGCTACCACCATCCGATAAATCGCCATCGCGCTGCTATCGTTGGTCAACACGAACAGAATGCGTTCGCCGAAGCGCGTCAACTGCACATCCAGCGTTTCGGCGGCCAGCGTGTTCGTCATCAGCCCCGCCGTTGCTTCGGACAGATGCATCGTCGCATGTTCACGAACGACCGCCGTAAACAGTTCATCTTTGGTTGAAAAATAGCCATACAGCGTCGCCTTGGAACCGCCGACCCGCTTCGCCAGCTCATTCATGGTGGCACGTTCATAACCCATTTCCTGAAAAAGCTGCGCCGCCGTTTTAACGATGGCCTCACGACGCGCCTTAGTTCGGACTTTCATCACCACTCCTGCCAGCCGATGCTGACGAGCAAAATAGGATTCGATATAGCAATATTATCAAAACATTAGCCTCGCTGCCGCCTCTTTACACAAAGCAACATTGCACGGGAGAAGGACGAGAAAAGCATGACGATGAACGGCAAAGGACGGCGGGAGTTGATAAGTGAAAACGGATTATCTACTATCCAGCTCCGAATGACGGGAGAACTGCTTTTAGGGCGTGTGGTTTGGTACCACACACCCTAAATTCAGTAGACAGAACAGGAACAAAATTATGGGTAGTTCCCTGGGTTGGCAAATCAATTTGTAACAATTTTTTTAAAATTTACTTTCTTAAATTTTTTTATAAATTGTCCTGTTCATGAAAAAATTATAAGTGATATCATGGAGTAACAGTAGTTAGACTTAGGTATAGGTAAGCACTATACTTTTATGACGTCATCTATATCATGGGTACTTTCTCGCTTTTTATTGAGGCCGTTACATGTCTGTATTTTGCTCTGACAATGAAATTATCAATAACACGATAAAAAGCTATCTCGGCCGAAAATTAAAACAATATGGCGACCTGAAATACGCCTACATGATCATGAACAAGAAGAACCCGTCTCAGGTTGTGATCATCTCAAATTACCCGCAGGAATGGGTTAATACCTATAAAGAAAATAACTATCAGCATATCGATCCGGTTATTTTGACAGCGATAAATAAAGTCTCGCCGTTCTCCTGGGAAGACAACATCGTTATTAACTCTAAGCTGAAGTTCTCCAAGATTTTTAATCTTTCAAAAGAGTACGATATTGTTAATGGCTGCACCTTTGTCTTGCATGACAATAATAATAATCTGGCGGCGTTATCGATTATGTTTGAAGAACACGCGCCAACGGATATGGAAAATATTGTTGAGGAAAATAAAGACAAACTGCAAATGTTGCTCATTGCGGTTCATGAGAAAATCACCACGCTTTACAAAGAGATGACGCAAAGCCCTCAGAGCAAAAAACAGAGTGACAAAGAGATTTTCTCCCAGCGCGAAAACGAAATTCTTTACTGGGCAAGCATGGGAAAAACCTACCCGGAAATTGCGTTGATTCTGGATATCAAAATCAGCACCGTGAAATTCCATATTGGTAATGTGGTAAAAAAACTCGGCGTGCTGAATGCCAAACATGCCATCAGACTGGGCGTAGAATTACAGCTCATCAAGCCTGAGCCTTTATAATCCTAATCACGTCTATTTCACTTTCGTGAGATAGACTGCTGTGCCTTCCACAGCGCACGATAGCGGCCTTCGGCACATAGTAATTCGTTATGTGTTCCCTGCTGGGATATAACGCCATTCTCCACAACCAGAATTCGATGTGCGCCCACAATTGTCGATAGCCGATGCGCGATGACAATGACCGTCTTGTCCTGAACCAGCCTGTCAATCGCCCGCTGTACGGCTAGTTCGCTTTCGGTATCCAATGCCGCTGTCGGTTCGTCCAGAATCACAATCGGCGCGTCCTTCAATAATGCTCGCGCAATCGAAATACGCTGCCGTTCGCCGCCGGATAATCGGCCGCCGATATCGCCCAGCCGCGTTTGCCATCCCTGCGGCAACCGTTGAATAAATTCCAGACACTGGGCGGCGTCCGCAGCCTGCTCGACCTCTGCATCGCTGGCATCCGGCCGCGCCATCCGAATGTTCGCCAACACCGAATCATCAAATAAATAGACATCCTGAAACACCACGGAAATCAGCCGATTCAATTCACGCGTTGGAATGCAGCGAATATCCACGCCGCCGATACACGCGCGCCCCTGTTGCGGATCCGTATGGCGCATCAGCAGTCGCGTTATCGTCGTTTTCCCCGAGCCAGACGGCCCGACCAGCGCCGTCATCCCCTTCTCCGGCAGCGCGATATCCACCTCATCAAGCACCGCTTCAGCCTCATCGGCATAGCGAAAACTCACCTGCTCGAACGTAATCGCATACGTCGTCGGCGTCTCGGCAGGTGGGTGTACTGGAAGCGGTTCAATCGCCAGCAGATCGTCAATGCGACGCAGCGCCGTATCAATCAGCGCCAGCACGGCTGTATAGCTGACAAACGTTGCCAGTGGCTCAGAGAAGCGCACCACAATCACCATCATCGCGGCAACGATGGCGATATCCCACGCCCCCACAACAACGCCGCTGATACCCAAAATCAGCACGCCCTGAAGCCCCAACTCCACGACGCTGGCGACCACTGTACCGGGTTTCGCACCGCTGCGGTGAGCCGACGTTTGTATCTGCTGTAGATGCTGAAAACGCTGACGCAGTGCCGACGTACGTTCAGCCTGCTGACAGCTGGTTCTCAGGACCGCAAGCCCCTGTACATATTCCACAATATCGGCGCTGGTTTGCTGATTCGCCTCCGCCAGCGCCTGCATCGTGCGTGCAAATGCTGGCCGCCTCCAGCGATAAAGCAGCGCGATAGCGGGAAAGATCAGCAGCAGACTCACACCTAATCGCCACTCCACCAGCAGCATGACGAGCGCGATCACAACAGGCGTTACGATAGCCAGCAGCAGTTGGTTGACTATCGCTAACATATAGTTCAGGTTCTCATCCACGCTGCCCAGCAGCAGCGCGTTAATGTCCCCCGCCCGCGCGGACTGAAGCGTAGTCAGCGGCATACTCCGCAGCTGTTCCCCAAGACGCATACGCAATTCATGGGTCGCCGCCGCAAGCTGCCCGCGATATTCAAACCCTTGTCCATACCAGCGCAGCACCAGCGTCAGCAGGCTCAGAAACGTCATAAGCACCAGCCATATCACTATCTCACGGGCAGCCACTGCACCCGTGAACGCCGACAGCAACGGAAACAGGCACGCCAGCGCCAGCCCCTGAGTCATAGCCGCTGCCAGCAAACTCAGGCAGCACCGATGGAATACATGAGCTTGTGAACCCGTCACCCGCTGCAACTGACGATACGTGTGCCACCACGCAGATAGCTGCGTCGTAATGGCGGAATGGCCTTTGTTTATCACGCGCGATCTCCTGACGGTTCGTTACTCGGTGATGCGCTGCCTAGCGCCCAATTCTGCGCCTGCTCATAGTGTCGCCACAGTTCGCTATAGCGACCTTGTGCCGCCAGCAGCGCGTCATGACGGCCAGACTCGCTCAGTTGTCCACGATCGAAGACCACGATCTGGTCAGCATCGCGGATCGTCGACAGACGATGCGCCACCATGATGACCGTTTTACCCTGCATCAAGACGCCAAGAGCCGCCAGCAGCGCCGCCTCGTTTTCCGGGTCGGCAAAGGCCGTTGGTTCATCCAGCACCAAAATCGGTCGGTTATGCAACAACGCCCGCGCAATAGCGATGCGCTGACGCTGCCCGCCAGAAAGGAACTGGCCGCGCTCACCGGCCAACGTGTCGTAGCCCTGCGGTAGCGCCATAATAAAATCGTGTGCCTGCGCCGCCGTCGCTGCGGCAACCACCTCTTCCCTATTTTTTTCAGGTAAACCGAGCCGAATGTTATTAGCGATGGTGTCCGCAAACAGGAATGACTCCTGAAAAACAAACGACACCTGCTGCATGAGCGTGGCGGTTTTCATCTGTCGGATGTCGACACCGCCAATCAAAATACGCCCGGCCGTTACGTCCCAAAAGCGGGGAATAAGCCGAGCCATGGTCGTTTTCCCCGCGCCAGATGCCCCCACCAGCGCCGTGACCGACCCTGCCGGCACCTGAAAACTGACGTCCTCCAACACCCAGTCGCTCGCGTGCCGATCGTAACGGAAACTGACCTGCTCAACGCTGACGCTAGCGTCAGCGGGCAAGGCATCACTTTCAGCTTCCGGTAACGGCGACAACGCCAGCACGTCCTGAATCCGGCTGATACTCAAACGGGTTTTCGCCACCATGTGATTCAGCGCCATCATCGGCATGACGGCCTCCGCCATGCCATTACCGAGCAGTAGCACGGCTACCCACTGGCTGAAATCAAGCTCGCCAGCGTGAGTGAAACCGTATGCCACCCAGCACAGCACCAGCAGCGTAGGAAGCGGGTTTAGCACCGCGAAGGAGAAGCGCGCCGAGAACCCCGCCTGCTGATACCACCGCGTAAGCACGTCCAGATAGTTTTCCAGCGCCTGCTGGTAGCGCCCAAACGTTGAGGCACCTGTATCGAAGGTGCGCACTACCGGCATCGCCTGCACAAACTCGATCACGGCGGTACTGACGTCTTCCCGCGCCTGGTTATAGCGCTGGTTCATCTCACTCGCATTACGCATCGCCAGCATCAGCACCAGGGCTCCGATGACCAGTACCAACAAAGCCGCCAGTGCAAAACGCCAGTCCAGCCAGAACAGCAATGCGCCCGTACATAGCGGTGCCACAACCGCGCGAGCATAGAGTGGCGTACTGTCTGCCACAAACAGGTGGAGCGCTTTTACATCATCCTGAAGGATCTTCGCCAGCGAGCCAGTGCCAAGACGCTGCACCTCACCCAGCGGGATCCGCGCCAGCTGTTCCGCCAACGCACTGCGAATCTGATTCTCCAGCCGAAACGCAGCGTAGTGAGACTGATTAAAGGCCAGTAGACGCAGCAAATAGCTGGCGCACAGGCACAGCACAGCGCCGCTCATCGTCAGCAACGGCCACGACGCAGGCTGCACGATTAGCGATTGGATACTCCACGCCAGAAAGAGCAGAAATGCGATACCAGCGAGAACCGATAGCCCCGACAACCCCATCGCCAGGCGAATCTGCCCGCGTACGGGGTGCATAATGTGCCAGGCGCGATTCTGTGGCGTAGACGGCGACGTGGCAGCGGATGAACCGCCCTCAACAGCGGAATGTGGCATAGTTTTCTCTTTTCTCCTTCCCGCACAGTCGCTTATCTGCAAGACAAGCAAATCAACTCGACGACGGCAATAAAGTCAGGAATAATAACTATTCTCAATTGCGTATCTACCCGATTCGAGCCGATTTCTACCCGAATCGGTACGGGTTATCGCTATCAACCGCGTTGCGACGATCGTCCGATGACCGCAACTCGTATCGTCAGGAGTCTACCCATTGAATGCCTCCCCACTGAAATCCGCCCACCAGCCTGAAGTCACCCTTTCAAATTTGATCGAGGAACGGCACGTCATACGGCCGGATACCGGTGCGAACTGTAGCCTGCTGCGCGCTACGCTTCAGGAAGGGCTGGATATTCTGGTGTGGCGCGGGCAGTTCCAGCAGCCGACGACCATGCATTTGCACGACGACTGGGGACGCATCAATTTTTCCTGTTCGTTGCAGGGAGATTCGCAATTTTTACTGAAAGGCGAACGGGGACGAGAGCACGTGCTGAAGCAAGGATCGGGCTGTATTAGCTATACCCCTGACTGTCAGGGCACATCCTCCTATAGAGGACAGTTTGAAAGCGTCACCGTGTCGCTGAGCCCTGAGCTACTGGCTGGCTGGGTACCGGATCTCACCGGTAACCTGCAACAGCAACTGGATTCTGGTCGGCTCTGTACTCACTGCGACTGCAATGCCGAAATGCGAGCAACCGCGCAAGTATTAAGCCACGCGCTGTCCAGCCTGACGCATCCACAGCAGGCCGGTGAAAACTGCCATGCGCCGCTATGGCTGCTGGGGCAAAGCATGATTCTGGTCAGCCTCGCCGTCGCCGGGCATGCCGATACGGTTTCACAGCAAGATGCGATAAGCCTGGCCGATCGTCAGAAACTGTTGAGAGCAAAAGATCTGCTGCTGGCAGATCTGTCACAAGCCCCGACCATCGCCATGCTGTCCAGAGAAACGGGGTTAAGCGTGCTCAAGCTGAAACGCGGATTCCGCCAGCTCTTCAATAACAGTATCTATGGGTTATTTCAGGCCGAACGCATGCACGAAGCGCGGCGTCGGCTGTTTGTCACGGGTGCACCCGTTATGGTGGTCGCCACCGATCTGGGCTACGCCAATGCCAGCCACTTTAGCGCCGCCTTCCAAAAGCAGTTCGGCGTGACGCCTTCCGCTTTCAAGCGTCTGAACGTGTAGTCGATAGCCAACGCCACCGTTCATCCCGATACGGATACAAATAGACTGGATTCGGGTAGCGTCGCAACAGCGAATGATTATCATTTTCTCCATTATGAGTAGGAGAAACCGCCATGTCCGATTTCATCGCAACACAACCCACTTTTCTTGATACGCAGGCCTGGCCAGTGGTGTTCTTACATATGCCAGAACAGGTGTCCGATACTGAATCCGCCGCCTATATGGCGCAAATCCATCAACTGTATGCCAGACAGGAACGCTTTGTACTTTGCATGACGGGTGCCGACCTGCCCCATCGCTCCCCCGTTTTTATGAACGCTTACCTTCAGTGGACGCGCGATAACATCGGCCTGCAACAGCAATACTGTGCGGGTGCCATTCGTATCGAAAATGACGAGGTCACAAGGGAAAAATACATCCAGTGGGCGGACAACTGGGCGCAATCCGGGCAGGCGCCGTACGCCTACTATGTTGTCGCCACCCCACTTGAAGCACAGGCGCTGGCGATAACACTGCTGGATCGCGACAAACCATGACAGACAGCGCGATGACACGTTATCTGCCCTATTGGTGTTTCTACCTCCATCAGGGCATGATCACCGCCCTCATTATGCAAGGCGTGGCGGGTTATTTTCGCCATGCAGGGCTCGATTTGGCGCAATTAAGCTGGCTGTCGTTGACCTTTTTGCCGTGGATTGCCAAGTGCCTGTGGGCACCGTGGGGCGAGCGTCACGCCCTTCCCCTGCGTGGCAATCCCTACTTAGGCAGCCTGGTGCTGATCCAGATCGCGATGGCGGCAACGCTGGTCGTGATTGGCGTCATCTCTCCTGAACAATCCGTCCTGATAATCGTCATCGCGCTAATGCTGCTGGCGCTGCTCTCCGCCAGCCACGATATCTATGCCGACGGCATCACGATCTGCACCACCAACGCGTCCAGCCGTGCTCTGGCGAATACCGCACAGGTCGGCGGCAGCTATCTGGGTATTCTGTTCGGTTCCTATGCGTTCCTGAGTATTGCGGAACAGGCGGGCTGGCGAGGTGGCTTCTTCGCGCTGGCAGGGCTGTCGCTGCTGATGCTCATCCTGCCGCTGCGCTATACCCGACAACCCGCTATTCAGCATCATCAGACTCAACAAGCCGCCCGCCCGACGTTAAATCGCCTGACGTTTAACGCGCTCTGGCCGGTATTAGTCTTTACGGCCATTTTCTATTTGGCGATGCGCGGCATGATGGCGTTACAAACCGTCATGCTGATCGACAGACAGCTTAGCCTGAGCCAGTTGGGCATCGTCATGACCGTGTACAGCACCGCCGTCAGCGGCGTAGGGATTGTTCTCGCCAACGTTCTGATTCGACGCATGGGCGCACTGCGCTGCCTGCTACCCGTGATGGTTGTGCACGCCCTGCTGGCCATTGTGCTGGCCGTCGGTTACCCGCGGTATTCATTGAACGCCTGGATCGTACTCTTTGGCGTGGTCAATCTGGCTGCCGCCGTCGGGTTTGTCACGCTATACAACGTCCTGATGGGTCTGGTCAGACCCCATCAGCCCATCTCTGACTATGCGCTGTTCCAATCGACCGATGCCGCCGTCGCCATGATCGTGTCGATTGCCGCGCTCCAGTTAGCGCATCACACCAATTATCAAATCACGCTAGGCGTGCTGGCCTGCTTCGCAGTCGTCAGCCTGTGGCCCGCTAAACGGCTATTTGTACGGCTTTCCTGCGCGTTTTCAGAGGGAACCTCCCCCGTGGTTGCAAACCAATAGGGACAGGATTTATGACCGGAGAAACATGCAGGACATCTGCTGTATTCGGGTTGAAATAGACCCGATACGGGTAGCTCAAAAAACGCAAACGATTATCATTTAACTTTCATCATTCTCTGTCTCACACGCTTTCCCTATCGTAAGAAAGCGTGTCGTGATGAAAGCCGTTGCCTTTGACATCGATTTTAGTCTTTTCAGGGATTCAATAATGAAAATAATGCGTCTTTATCCGCTCGCCTTAACCGGCGTGTTTCTTTCTTCCTGCGCCTTTGCCGCTCAGGAAGATACGCTGGTTGTCACCGCCAGCAAACAGTCGCCCTATTCTGCCTCGGCCAATAACGTCTCTTCCACCGTCGTGACGGCACCGGAGCTAAAAGACGCTGGCGTCACCAGCACCGACAAGCTGACACGTGTGATGCCCGGCCTGAATCTCGGCAATAACGGTAGCCTGCTGTTCCCATCCATCTCACTACGCGGCGTGTCTTCGGCGCAGGACTTCTACAGCCCGGCGGTGACTGTTTACATAGACGGCGTACCGCAGCTCGCCACCAACACCGTGCAAGCGCTTTCCGATGTAGAAAGCATCGAAATGCTGCGAGGCCCACAGGGGACGTTGTACGGTAAAAGTGCACAGGGTGGCATTATCAATATCGTGACTCAGCAGCCAGACAGCACGCCGCGTGGCTATGTCGAAGGCGGCGTCGCCAGCCGCGACGGCTATCACGGCAAAATCAATCTCAGCGGCCCTATTCAGGATGGCCTGCTGTACGGTAGCGTCACGCTGCTGCGTCAGGTCGATTCGGGCGCGATGACGAACCCCGCCACGGGCAGCGATAACCTCGGCGGAACAAAATCCAGCGTCGGGAATCTTCGACTGCGACTGGCACCCGATGATCAGCCGTGGGAAACCAGTCTGGCTTTGACGGAAGACTGCACGCGCGCCACACAGGATACCTATCTGCCGTTTGGCGATGCCAAAAATCGAACGCTGGAGATCGCCGCAGGTTCACCCGATCCTACATTGCGCCGCTGTACGCACAGTCAGTCGCTGAGCGGAAAATACACCACCGATAACTGGATTTTTAGCCTGATTGGCGCGTGGCAGCAGCAAAATTATGACCGCACGTTCCCGAACGGTACGCTGATTGCCGATATGCCGGAACGCTGGAATCAGGACGTGCAAGAGCTGCGTGCCGCCACACATGGCGCAGGCCGCGAGGTGGATATGGTGTTTGGCCTTTACCGACAAAATACACGGGAAAAGCTCGATCTGGCCTACAGCATGGCAGGTTCTCCATTCATGAAGAGCAATGCCAACACGTCGTCGGAGACGCTAGCCGCCTACAGCGATCTCACCTGGCACCTGACCGACCGCATCGATCTGGGCGGCGGGCTGCGCGTGTCACACGATAAAGCCGAAACCCGTTACCACCAGCAATTCTCCGGTGTGAACGTGGGCGACAGCAATAGCGTCGATGACGATCAGGTGCTGGGGCAACTTTCCGCCAGCTACCTGCTGAACACTGACTGGCGTGTCTATACCCGCGTCGCACAAGGCTACAAACCCACAGGTTTTAACTACTCACCTGCCGCCGGCACACAGGCTATTCCGTATAGCGCAGAGAAATCGATTAACTATGAAATCGGCTCGCGCTATCAGAGCGGCGATGTGCAGCTTCAGGGGGCCGTGTTCCATACCCACACGCGTGATATGCAGCTGTATTCGGGCCCGGTCGGCATGCAAACGCTCAGCAATGCAGGCAGCGCCGATGCCAGCGGCGTCGAGATGATGCTGAAATGGCAGTTCGTTCCTAACTGGTCATGGGATGTCAACGGCACCTATGTCCGATCTGAATTCAGTGGCGACAGCGAAAGCTATCAGGATAAACGTGTGCCTTTCGTACCCCGCTACGGGGCTGGCACCAGCCTGAACGGATTGATTGATACCTCGTTCGGTGCGTTGATGCCACGTCTGGCCTTCAACGTGGTAGGGCCGCACTACTTCGACGGCGATAACGCGTTGCGTCAGGGCACCTATACCACGACCGACCTGCGCCTCAGTTGGCAGGCCACTGACCGGGTGAATATCGCTGGCTATGTGGATAACGTCTTTGACCGCCGCTACCGCACCTTTGGTTTTATGAGCGGAACAGCGGGCTACGCGCAGGTCAATGAAGGCCGAACCGTTGGCGTGGACGTACGGGTCGATTTGTTCTGATTCCGATGGCGCTACCGCTGAAAACTTAGAGGTAACGGAACCCGGCAGGCAAAATACTGCCGGGAATACCGTAAACATGATGCTTAGAACGATCCTGGAGAATCAGCTACATTCCCAATAAACCGACGATGCAACGCTAGCGGGCATGAGCAAGTTCAGTGGTTCGTTTTACGGCCGCTAAGACGCTACGCTGCAATCCTGCGGCAAAATCGCTATTGTTTAGCTCATATAGCCCATGCATCCCTACTCCGGCGGGCGAATTATTGATATCCAGCAGTTGACGAGGATGTTTCTGGCTAAGACGTAACATTTCCGCCGCCCCCACCAGATTTTCCAGTACCACCTGCGTTGCCTGAGCACGCGGCAATCCGGCTAAGACTCCCGCATCAGTCAGAGACTCGACGAAATAGTAGATATAATTGGGTCCTGCCACAGCAAACCCGGTGAAAATATCGATCAGGCGTTCTTCCAGATACAGCGTTTTACCGAACCCCGAGAGAAACGTCTCGATATGTTCCGGCTGGGCTAACGCGTTCAACGCCACACCGCTGTAACCATAACCGGTATCCGTCAAGGTATTAGGGATCACCCGTACAATCGCCTGTTTTTCGCCTAACAGCGCAGCCAACTGTGCCAGCGTTACCCCTGCGACAATCGACACCACCGTACTTTGCTCCGACGCCAGATTGCTGATTCGTCTGGCAACTCCTGCAATATCATCCTGTGGACGTACACCGATAACGATCAGATCCGCCTGTGCCAGCGCGTCATCTACGTGATGAGAAGCCAGATGATACGCCTCGGTTAGCGCCTTCACACGACTGCCATCAATATCCTCCACGCTGATTTTCGCCGCACTAAACGTATTTCTCTCCAGAGACGCACGAATAATCGCCTCAGCCATTTGTCCTGCGCCAATAAAATGAACCTTTGCCATATATCCTCGCTTCAGTTTTCTTCAATCGTTCCTTGTACTTCTGCTGGAGAATAATTACCTATAGCGACGAATTGATATTCTCCCTCGCCGACAAACAGGCTTTTATTGATTAACGACTGACTATTCGTTGCCAGTTGCACCGCAGTTAATGCGTCTTGTTCACCATGCTGAAAAATAAAACGGCGATCGCCTACCTGTAATTCCGTGGTAGACGCGCCCGCTAAAGAAAAATGGAAAAGCTTCTGCCAGTGTGCAGCGACCTGCTCAGGTTGCTGTACCTTGAAAATTAATGACTGGAGAGTCATCTCGCCTGCGGGATGCGGCCGATCCAGGCCACGCTCACGTAGCAGAGCTAGCCGTTCGTTGTCGGGCTCTCCCCACTGGATAATGAAAGGGTAAGCGACACCTTGAAAATCGCCGTCGATGGTAAACATCCGCCATTCGATCAGGTTCCCCTGCTTATCATGGCGTTGACCGGCAATAAGTGGCGACAGCACCAGTCCCTGTAACTGGAGCTCAGCATAGCTGGCTTCAATATCATCACTACGTAGCGCCACTCGATGCAAAATCTGTCGTGCCGGCAGAAACGTCTGAATATCCCTTGAGAGCAGAAACGAGTCCCGCGCCGCAGCAATTTCATCTGCGTCACGAATACTTAAAAATTCGACGTAGTTCAGCCCGAAATAACTCAGCGCATTATGGGTTCCCCAGCCGGGATGCGAACCACCAGGAAAGGCATGCAGGTGGTGAGTAGTCAATACCTTAACAGCGTCTTGCAGGTTATTCACATAGTGTACGACGTGATCCAATAATAGCGTACTCATAACTTCCCCAGATAACATACATCACCACTATCGGGTTAACGTGTTCCCTGTTATTCATTGGCAGAACACGTTGATACACAAACAAGCGGTCATGACGTGAAGAAAGAACAAAGTACTATTAGAAACCAATTACCCCCATTCACTAATAATTTATTTAACTTTAATTTATCGAAAATTGAATATATAAAATTCGAATCTCATATATATCAATAATGCAAAGCAATAGCATAAATCGTCATTTCACTAATAATCACTCTCGCTTTTATGCTTTCACTCCTTTGGGTTTTCTATTTTTATTCAGCCTATTTCAAGCCACGGCCAGTCAGTAGATTCATGGCTCGAAGAATGGCGATATACAGGGGCTATTATGAACATCTCACGCAGACGGCTATTGCTCTCTTCTGCCGCTATGACAGCGGTATGGCCTTTCACAACGTTTTTATCGACCGCCCACGCCAGTCAGGGCAACGTGTTATCCAGTCCACCGGTTAAAGGCGGCACGCTCGGCGTACATATTGCTGCTGAGCAACGCATCCTTAACCCGGCGCTTCGCGCGTCTACTGGCGTGTATATCGTTACCAGTAAAATTATCGAATCATTGGTCGATCTTGATGCCAACGGCGCTATCGTTCCGCAACTGGCCACAGCGTGGCAGAGTTCGCCAGATGGAAAAACGATTACCTTTACGCTACGTGAACAGGTGAAATGGCACGACGGCAAACCCTTTACATCTAAAGATGTGCAATACAACGCACTTGAGCTCTGGAAGAAACAGCTCAACTATGGCACCGCGCTGCACCAGCATTTAGAAACCGTCGACACGCCGAATGACCACACCGCTATTTTCCACTATTCGCGCCCCATGCCACTCGAACTGCTGCTGCGCGCGCTAGCCGATCTCGGCTACGTTGTACCGCGCCACGTTTACGAAAACAGTAACGTGCTGGAAAATCCGGCCAATAATGCGCCTATCGGTACTGGACCATTTAAATTTGTTCAGTACGAGCGCGGCCAATACATCATCGCAACCCGCAATCCAGACTATTGGCGGCAGGACCAACCCTATATTGAGCGCATTGTCTGGCGCATTATTACCGATAAATCTGCTGCCACGGCCGCATTGGAAACCGGGCAAATTCAACTCAGCGCCTATTCGCAACTTTCGCTTGCCGATCTGGATCGCCTGAAGAAACATCCAGACTTCGAGGTTACTGAACATGGTTCTGAAGCCAATGTGTTCAACAACACGCTCGAATTCAACTTCC
Organism: Pectobacterium actinidiae; assembly: GCF_000803315.1. Taxonomy (NCBI): domain Bacteria; kingdom Pseudomonadati; phylum Pseudomonadota; class Gammaproteobacteria; order Enterobacterales; family Pectobacteriaceae; genus Pectobacterium; species Pectobacterium actinidiae. Next base: position 1,527,991 of record NZ_JRMH01000001.1, on the reverse strand, counting down.
GCCGTAAAGAGATTGCCGATGTGCGCGTCAGGCGAGCCATCGCTCATGCGATTGACGTACCGTTCTTTATCGAAAACTTTTTATACGGCCAGGGTAAACCGGCTACCGGGATAATTCCGTCAACCTCAACCGCGTTTTACCCAGCAAACAGCCAAGTCCCCTATCCGTTCGATCCCAAGAAAGCCAATGCGCTGCTGGATGAAGCCGGCTACCCACGCAAGGCCAAGGGAGAACGCTTTACCCTAAAACTGGTGCCGATCACCAACGGTGAAGACGTCACGCTGTTCGCCACTTTTATTCAGCAATCACTCGCGGAAATCGGTATACGCGTGGACATCACCAACTTCGACTATGCAGGTTCCTTGTCCGCAGTATACAAAGAGCACAATTTCGATATCGCCACCGGCTGGCATCAGTATCGGGGCGATCCCGCGGTTTCCACCACGGTCTGGCTGCGCTCCGGCAGCCCGGCAGGCTCGCCATGGACGAATCAGTACGGCTGGCAGTCAGACGTAGTGGATAAACTGATTGACGATGCCGCCTCCGAAATCGACCCGGCCAAACGGCGCGCGCTTTATGCTGAACTGGTGAAAGAAGCCAATGAGCAGTTCCCAGTGTGGTTCGTTACCGAGCGTCAGTTCTACACCGTCGTGAATAAAAAGCTAAAAAATGCCCTCAACAACGCACGCTGGCCGTCCAGTAGCTGGCACGACGCCTGGCTGGAGGCGTGAGTGGTATGACATTCTTACTGCTCGTCGGTCGCCGTCTGGCGGCCGCCATTCCAGCCCTACTGATCATTCTCACGGGGCTGTTTCTGCTGTTGCAGTTCGCGCCGGGCGACACGGTGGATGCGCTGGTTGCACAAATGGGCGGCGGCGATCCCACCATGATTGAAGAGCTTCGCCGTTACTATGCACTGGATCAATCCACTGCCGTGCGACTCGGCGACTATTTGTGGCGGCTGGTACACCTCGATCTGGGACAGTCGGCGATTTATGGTAAACCCGTGGTCGACGTGATTATTGAGCGCCTGCCCGTCACGCTACTGCTAATGGCAAGCTCTCTGGCACTGGCCGTGGCGGCAGGCATGGTGCTGGGTATCATCGCCGCACGTCGGGTGAATCGCTGGCCGGATACCCTGATCTCTCTGCTCGGGTTGATATTTTACTCCACCCCCTCATTCTGGTTTGGGCTGATGGGCATCTTTTTCTTCTCTATTTATCTCGACTGGCTGCCCTCCGGCGGATTTGAAACCATCGCCAGCGGCTTGACCGGCTTCGATCGCCTGTTCGACATCGCCCGGCATCTGGTGCTTCCGACGCTGACGCTAGCACTCATTTTTCTCGCCATTTACCTGCGCATCATGCGCGCGGCGATGTTGGAGGTCGCGACGCAGGACTTTGTGCGTACCGCGCGAGCCAAAGGCGTGCGGGAAAACCGCATTGTCATACGACATATTTTGCGTAACGCCCTCCTGCCGCTGATCACGCTGGTCGGCTTGCAGGCAGGCACCATGCTGGGTGGTTCAGTGGTTGTGGAAAGCGTTTTTTCACTGCCAGGTCTGGGCCGACTGGCTTACGAATCCGTTATGCAGCGCGACCTCAACACGCTGCTTGGCGTCGTATTTGTGTCGGCGCTGCTGGTTATTGCGCTTAATTTTTTAGTCGATCTACTCTACGCCAAACTCGACCCACGCATTATTCGTGAATAACGCCACTGAGAATAACGCGACCAACAGGTAGCAGATGACTCATGATGTAAGACTTGCAGGGAAACACGATGCTTCTTTTTTGTAAACGTTACGCACACAACCCCACCGCGCTATTCGGATTGGCGGTGTTGTTTATGGTGGTAGCCATGGCGCTTACCGCCGATCTCTTTTTCCCTGACAACCCATTACGGCTGGCAGGGCGACCGCTGCAATGGCCGTTGCAAAATCCCCGCTTTATACTGGGAACCGACCAAACCGGGCGTGACATCGCCGCACAAATTTTCCACGGCACACGGATTTCACTGACCATTGGGCTGATCGCCACTTTCATCGCGATCGTTATTGGCATTGCCGTTGGCGCACTGGCCGGTTTTTATGGCGGCATTGTCGATGACGTGTTAATGCGTCTCACCGAAGCTTTTCAGGTTCTGCCCAACTTTCTCCTGCTGCTGGTGTTAATTGCCGTGTTCGGTTCCTCACTGGATACCGTCATCTGGGCCATTGGCGTGGTATCCTGGCCGCCTGCGGCTCGCCTGACACGCGCCGAATTTCTTTCTCTGCGTAACCGGGAATTTGTGCAGGCAGCCCGATCGCTTGGCATGCGCGATATGCCCATCATGTTTCGCGAGATATTGCCTAACGCACTGCCGCCTATCATCGTCTACGCCAGCGTCATTATGGCCGTAGCCATCCTGCTGGAAAGTGCGCTGGCTTTCCTGAATCTCTCCGATCCCAACGTGCCGTCATGGGGCAATCTGATTGGCGCTGGCCGCAGTGTGCTGCGTCAGGAATGGTATGTGTCCGCTATTCCCGGTGTCGCGATCCTATTAACCGTACTCTCCGTTTCGTTGGTGGGACAAGGGCTCAACGATGCACTCAATCCGAGGCTAAAAAAATCATGAGTCCACTGTTATCCATAGAAAATCTCAGCGTCACTCTGCCAGCAGACGCAGACCGCCAGTGGGCACTCCGCGATGTTTCGCTCGAACTTTATGCTAACGAGATTCTGTGTGTCGTTGGCGAAAGTGGCTCCGGCAAATCCATGACGGCCAGTGCCATTATGGGGCTATTACCGGATCAGGTTCGAGCCACGCAAGGACGAATTCTCTTTGAGGGGCGCGATTTACTGACGTTACCTGAGCAGGCTATGCGCCAGTTACGCGGTGCACGCATCGGCATGATATTTCAGGATCCGATGACCGCACTGAATCCCCTGCAAAAAATCGGCGACCAGATTGCCGAGATGTTTATCACCCACCAGCCCACGCTGACGCGCCGTGAACGCGACCGCCGCGTGCAGGCTCTTCTGACAGACGTACATATTCCCGATCCTGCAACGACGGCACAGGCTTATCCGCATCAGTTGTCCGGTGGACAACGCCAGCGAGTCGTCATTGCTATGGCGCTGGCGCTGGAACCCAATGTGCTCATTGCCGACGAACCGACCACGGCGTTGGACGTCACCACGCAGGCACAAATTCTGCAATTGATTCGTGAACTACAGCAGCGTCAGGGAACATCGGTACTTTTTATCACACACGATTTCGGCGTTGTCGCCGATATCGCCGATCGTATTGTCGTGATGCGACAGGGTGAACGGATAGAACAAGGTGCCGCACAACAGATCCTTTATGCGCCGCAGCATCCTTACACCCGTGCCCTGATTGCCGCAATCCCTGCGCTACACCCGGCAGCGCCGCGTCCAGTGTCAGACAACGCGCCCATCCTGACGCTCAATCATGTGGTGAAAACATTCCGTCAACCGGGCTGGTTTTCGCGCCACAGACGTGAAGAAAAAGCGCTACAGGGTGTCAGCCTGACACTGCCGCAGGGCAGCACGCTGGGCATTGTGGGCGAAAGCGGCTCCGGCAAATCGACATTGGCACGCTGTATTGTTCGGCTTTATCAGCCTGATTCTGGCGAGATTCAGTTCGACGGACACAACCTCACTCGATTGCGACAACGCGAGCTACGCGAATATAGCCGCCATATCCAGATGGTATTTCAGGATCCTTACTCGTCGCTTAATCCCCGCCAACAGGTAGGAGAAATCGTGGCAAAAGGTCTGTTGATTCAGGGGGTGCCACGCGCCGAAGCACTGGAAAAAGTGAAAACGTTATTCACGCTGGTTGGGCTGGATAAACACGCGATCCAACGCTATCCACACGAATTCTCTGGCGGGCAGCGGCAACGCATCGGGCTGGCGCGAGCACTCGCGCTGGAACCTCGTATACTGGTGGCTGATGAACCGGTTTCCGCGCTAGATGTGTCGGTGCAGGCGCAGATATTGGCACTACTGGCCGACTTGCGCGAACGGCTGGGGCTGTCCATGATTTTCATCACCCACGATCTCCGCGTGGCCGCACAGGTATGCGACCGTCTTATCGTGATGCAAACAGGCAAGATTGTGGAACAAGGCACCACGCAACAGCTATTTCAGCATCCACAACACGCCTATACCCGGCAGTTGCTCAGCGCCATTCCTGGTCGCGACTGGCAAGCACAAATAGCCTGACCCTAGATGCCGCAGAATCACAATCTGTGGCATCCCCCCACGAACCGCTATCGTCATTGACCTGTCATTTTTGTATGGTGTGCTATTCGGCATGCATGCCGCACTCGACGTTAAAAAACTGGTACGGTATTTTGTCGATGCAGCACCGCAGAGATACATGTCATCTGCTCACGGCATTCTATTTTGGGCGTTCGATCCTAATGGAGATAATCAATATGCCGAAAAAACGTGTCATCGGCATGGTGCTATTACTCGCTGTAATCATTGCCGCTATAGGGTGGAAGGTTGGTCGGGGAAACAGCAATGCGCTGTGGGAGATCGTCAGCGAACAGTGCGTGCCCAACCAACAGCGTAACGGTAAACCCGCCCCCTGTCTGGAAGTCAATCTGGCGGAAGGTTACGTGCTTTTTGATGACAGAAACGGCCCCTATCATGACCTGCTGCTCCCAACCGAGAAAATCAGCGGCATCGAAAGCCCTGAACTCTTGCAGCAAAACATACCCAATTTCTTTGAACAGGCATGGGACAGACGCGGCCATTTGTCGCGCGAAGCGGGTAAACCGATCAGAGATGATTATCTCTCGCTAGCGATTAATTCACGCTATGGCCGTACACAAAACCAGCTGCATATCCACATTGCCTGCCTGCGCCCGGAGATTTATCACACGTTGAACCAGCAGTTCCCCACGCTCTCTACTGACTGGAAAACGCTGCCGGTAAAAATTAACGGCCACGTCTATCTGGCAAAAACGCTCGCGGTGAACGAACTGTCGCAAAGCGATCCGCTCAAAACGCTCGATCGCTACGCACAGCAACAGAATGAGTCTATCGGCAAATACGGCCTTGCGATGATCTCTATGCCGACGGGAGAAAAGGTGCTGCTCGCCAGCGGCCACGATGTGTTCAATATGAGCCTCGGCTCCGTGGAAGAAATTCAGGATTTTTCCTGTGCACTGGCGAAATAGCCGCTGACCGCGCCAGACGGCAGCCTGCGCGCGCTGAAGGCCTATAGCAATCAATTCGCTATAAGTTATGATTTTTTGTTCATTGCGTTGCTAGCCGACCTCCGCCTAAAAAGTGGGGAAAATAGATAGGGTAGGTAGCTGCAATATGCATCTGGATTTACGGCAATTACGCAATTTTCTTGCACTGGCAGAACATGGGAGTTTTGTACAGGCCGCAGAGGCCGTCTGCCTGTCGCAATCGGCATTCAGCCGCAGCATTCAGGCGCTGGAACAAACGATGGGGCATCCGCTTATCGACCGCCAGAGCCGTCGCTTTGCGCTAACGTGGCAGGGCAATACGCTGCTGCCATTTGCGCGGCGTATGCAGGAGCTGTCATGGGAACTGATGACCGACATGCGGCAGATCAGCGAGGCACAGGAAGGCGAACTGACGTTTGGCAGCGGCCCGGCGCCGTCTACCACGCTGATCCCCAAGGCGGTCGCGCATTTTCACGCCCTCCGTCCGCGAGCCAGAGTCACCTACAGCGTAGATAACTGGCAATCCCTGCGTGAGCGGTTGCTAGCCGACGAGTGGCCTTTTATCGTTGCCGATACCTGGCAGGCCGAAATGGAAACCAACCTTCATGTCCAGCCATTAAGCCAGCAACGCTGCTTTTTTATCTGCCACTCTTCGCACCCGCTAGTGCAGCAGGCAAACGTTACGCCGGACGATCTCCTGCGCTTCCCGCTCGCCTCCCCTTTTATGCCCGTAGGTATGCGCAAGGTGTTGGCCGCCTTAACGCGTCAGCCCGATTATCGGCCACAGATTCAGTGTGACCATATCTATTCTGTTTTCAGCATCCTGCGGCATACGCAGGCCATCAGCTTTGCCAGCGAGGATGGGTTTGCACTGGGACGATTAAGTCATCAACTGGTCGAAATTCCGCTCACGGGCACCCCGCCGGAATGGGCAAACATGCAAACCCGTTTCGGTATTGTCACCTGTTTGCAGAGAACGCTGCCGCCGTTGGCTGAGCTGATGATCGAAAGCATACTGACGCAAGACAGGCTGCGCTCACCGGCTCCGGCACTGCCAACCCTGTGAGCGCATTGGTGATTATTTCGCAGGATCACCGCTGGCGTCATACACCGGCCAGTTCGATTCCAGCCCTTTGGCTTTCAGCGCCCGGTCAACAAACTGGCCGGCAAACCAGTCGCTGGCCGAGAACGTGTTGCGAATCAGCCCGGCGGCTTTCGCCCGCTCAATGCTGTCCTGCAAGCTGCTGAGCAGGAACGGATCGAGACGCGGTGAGCTTTGGAAGGGAAGATCTTCCGCTTTCAGCTCTTCCTGAAAAATCGCCTGCGGAATCTGACTCTGCTCAGCCATGAGCGCCGTGTATTCCGTCAGGTGCTGCGCATCACCGATCCATTGCGCATTGTCCACCAGCACATTCACCAGTTGCTGCGTCGTGCCTGGGTAGCGGTCGATAAAGTCCTGCGTCGCCAGCACCGCAGCCTGCGTGGTATTCGGCCAGCCCAGCGCTCGGCTGGTGGTCACAATATTAATGCCCTGCTTACGTAACGCCAGCAGAGAGACGCCGCCCCACACCGCATCCACGCGTCTGGCCGCCAGCGCCGCCTTGCCTGCCGTCCAGTCCAGATTAATGACGCGCACGTCCCGCTCATTTAGCCCGACACTTTTAATCGCGCGTTCAAATGACAGCTGGTCGGCCGTCCCTTTGTAGACCGCAATCCGCTTGCCGCGTAAATCTTCAATACGCTGAATACCCGATTCCGGCGTCGCCGCCAGATAAGAATTAGAGCCACGCGATCCCACCAGCACCCGTGTCGGCAGGCTACCCGCACGGCCGATAATCGCCGCCAGATCGCCCAGATACACCACATCCAGTTGTTTGTTTGCCAGCGCCTCATTCACCGCTGGCCCCGCGCCTTTAAAGAATGACCACTGAATCTTGATGCCCTGCGGCTCAAATTCTTTCTCTAACTGTTGGCGAATATGCGCCAGCCCCAGCGGTCCACGAATAAAGGGTTTGCTACCTGCACTCTGATCCGGCAAACCAATACGAATTTCTGTCGGCTTCTGTGCATCCTGCGGGGCAGCGTCGTTTGCCTGAACGGTGGAAACGAGCGCGGCGCCCATCAGCAAGGCAGTACTTAATACCTTCATCCCCCAGCGCCAGCGGGAAGATGCCGTTATCGGCGAGGCGGTGATCAACAGGGTGGCGTGCTGCATACGGTTTTCCTTAATAATTCGTTTCATCTGTCATGAAACTAGCGAACCGTCGGCGTCAGGCTTAAATAACATTTACAGGTTTGTTCAGCGGAAAAAAGCATAAATCAGGGCTGACGGGCTTGGGCTACGCGTATGCATTTATTGCACGACGACCATCGCTTTATTGCATTGGCGTTCAACGTCGAAACCTGTTTTTTATTCCCTATTCATCCAGCTGCGATGGTTTTCGGGAATAAAATGAATAAGTCGATACTGCTGAAAAAAACCGCGATCGTCTGGCCTGCTTTGCCAATTGCGCGGGTCTATTCTCTTGTCGTGTCAATTGTGGTGCCGTTAATCGTGCCGCTGGCGCTGCTGGCACTGTGGTATATCAGCACCCATTACGGCTGGATGCCCGCCCAGATTCTCCCAGCTCCCGACATCGTCGCGAAAACCGCCGTCGAACTCTGGCATAACGATCTTCTGCCGCAGCTCTTTATCAGCCTGCAACGGCTGGCTAGCGGCCTGCTAGCCGGCGTACTGGCGGGGACGCTGCTTGGGGCGCTGATGGGAGCTTCACGCCGCGCCGAACACCTGCTGCACCCCACCGTCTACGCGCTGGCACAAATCCCAACGCTGGGCTGGATCCCGCTGTTTATGGTGCTGTTCGGCATCGATGACGGGCTGAAACTTGCCGTGATCATCAAGGCCGTGCTTATCCCCGTGACGCTGCATACGCAAACGGGCGTGCGCAACGTGCCGCATGCACTACAGGAAATCGCTCGCACTCTGCGCCTGCCGTGGCATCAGCGCCTCATCAAATTAACGCTGCCCGCCGCTCTCCCTACCTGGTTAACCGGTTTACGGCTCGCGCTTTCACAGGCGTGGGTGTCGCTGATCGTGGTCGAACTGCTGGCGTCGTCTCAGGGCATTGGCTACCTATTGGTGTGGGGGCGACAGCTGTTTCAGTTGGATATTGTGTTTGTCTGTATCGCCGTCATCGGGCTGGCGGGGCTGACGATGGAGTGGGCAATCAATCAACTGGAACACCGTCTGGTTTTCTGGCCGCATCCGCCGCTCAGCCGCTTAACCGCCGCGCCATCTCGCCGCTTATCGGCGTTGGTTTTCCCCTTTCTGCTTCTGCTGCTCTGGCAACAGGCCAGCCGTTTCAGTTGGATCGATCCGCTGCTGCTGCCACCGCCCGCCGATGTGTGGCACATGCTGTTGCAAGGCGTGCGTGACGGTTCACTCACCGAGGCGATGCAGGCCAGTCTGACCCGTGCGCTCGCCGGTGCGATAGGTGGGATTGTCGTAGGTCTCGTGTGCGGCGTGCTGCTGGGGCTGAATGCCACCAGCGACGCCCTCTTCACGCCTACGGTTGCGACGCTGCGTCAGATCGCGCTGTTTGCCTGGCTGCCGCTGCTGACCGCCTGGGTTGGCAACGATGAAACTGGGAAAATCACGTTTGTCGCGCTGGCCTCCTTCTTCCCCATGCTGGTCGCCAGCCATCGCGGTATCCGCCAGCGATCCCAAGCCTTACAGGAAGTCGCACAGGTACTGCAACTGCGTTTATCAACGCGTCTGCGGGTGCTGATCCTGCCCGGTGCCGCGCCCGCTATCTTCGCTGGTTTACGTCTGTCGCTGATTTACGCCTGGCTTGGCACCATCGGCGCGGAATATTTCATGTCATCCGGCACCGGGATCGGCAGCCTGATGATCAACGCCCAACAGTTACTGGATATGCCCCTGATTATCAGCGGCATGCTGTTGATTGGATTAACAGGCGCGGTACTCGACCGCGTCGGATTAGGTCTGGAACAGCGGATGACGCGCTGGCGTTCCGCAGGAGAAATCGTATGACGTCCACACCCCTTGACGTATCACCGCCAGTAGTGCAGTTCGATCGCCTGCGTAAACAGTTTCGTGTTCAGGGGGAGTCGCTGACGGTAATCGATGATTTTTCCCTGTCGATTCACAGCGGTGAACTGGTCGCCATTGTCGGCAGCAGCGGCTGCGGCAAATCTACGCTGTTACGCATGCTGGTCGGTCTGGACAACGACTATCAGGGACGCGTACTGGTCGAAGGAAAAACCGTGCGCGGCATCGGACGTGAGCGCGGCATGGTGTTTCAGGAACCGCGCCTGTTTCCGTGGCTGACGGTGCGGCAAAACATCGCACTTGGACTGGCGAATGAAGCAATCAATAACAACGAACGCAAGCGCCTGATCGACCATTTTATTCAGCTCGTCCATTTGCAGGATTTTGCCGATGCCCTGCCCGCCCAGCTTTCCGGCGGCATGGCGCAGCGTGTGGCCATCGCACGTGGGCTCGTCGCCAATCCACGCATCCTGATGCTGGATGAACCTTTTGGCGCGCTGGATGCGTTGACCCGTCAGCAGATGCAGCAGGAGCTGCGCCGCATTCATCAGGCGGAAGGTACCACCACGCTGCTGGTCACTCACGACGTCGAGGAAGCCGTTTATCTCGCCGATCGTGTTGTCGTGCTGGCACCGCGGCCAGGACGTATCCGCCAGATTGCGACCATTTCGCTACCGCATCCACGCCAGCGTGACAGTCAGGCCTTTCACCAGCAGTGCAGCGAACTACTTGCACTGCTGACACAGCCTGCCGATACGGCCGCCGACCTATCTTCTTTGAACACGTAAACACTGGAGCACCATTATGGGACACCCTTCCGTCTACCCAACCGGCACGACAATTTACAACCCGGAAAAAGCCTGGGGCGGCTACACCGTCTTTCAGGCGCTGGAACGGGGCGCGGTGCTGGTGGATATGAACGGCACCGAACTGCGCCTGTGGGAAGGCCTGCATGGCTTCCCTAACAAAATCCTGCCCGGCGGTTACATCCTCGGGCACAGCGGCGAACGTGATTCACGCTATGGCATGCAGGATATGGTCGATCTGATTCAGGTCGACTGGGACGGCAACGTCGTCTGGAAATTTAACGGCTATGAACACATTACCGATCCTGACCTTCCACCAGAATGGATGGCACGCGTCCACCATGACTACCAGCGCAGCGGCAATCCGGTCGGCTATTACGCGCCGGGTCAGGAACCACAGTCGATTGGCGGCAACACATTATTGCTGGCGCATACCAACCTGCATAATGAACGAATCAGCGACAAACTGCTGCTCGACGACACCATCATCGAAGTAGACTGGGAAGGTAATATCTTGTGGGAATGGCGTTGCAGCGACCATTTCGATGAACTCGGCTTTGATGACGATGCAAAAACCGCGCTGTACAACAATCCTAACCTGCGCAAAAGCGGCGGCGGGATGGGCGACTGGATGCACATCAACTCCATGTCGGCACTCGGTCCCAATCCGTGGTTCGATCAAGGCGATACCCGTTTCCACCCGGATAACATCATCTGGGACGCACGTGAATCCAACATCATCGCCATCATCGACAAGAAAAGTGGCAACATCGTCTGGCAGCTTGGCCCCAACTACAACACGCCTGAGCTCAAACACATCGGCTGGATTATCGGCCAGCATCACGCGCATATGATCCCCGCAGGCTTACCGGGCGCGGGCAATATTCTGGTGTTTGATAACGGCGGCTGGGCTGGCTACGGCGCGCCCAACCCGGCATCGGCCGACGGGGTGAAAAACGCCTGGCGTGACTATTCCCGCGTGCTGGAAATCAACCCGGTTACGCTGGATATTGTCTGGCGCTACTCACCCTACGAAGCGGGCATTCCACATCCGACGGACGCCTTCCGTTTTTACAGCCCGTACATCAGTAATATCCAGCGCCTGCCGAACGGCAATACGCTGATTAACGAAGGGGCCAACGGTCGGTTGTTTGAAGTCACCGCCGATCATGAAATCGTCTGGGAGTTTATTTCCCCCTATTGGGGTAAGACGGTGAACACCAACATGCTGTATCGCGCCTACCGCGTGCCCTATGAATGGATACCGCAGTTGTCGCGCCCACAGGAAACACTCGTGATTGCCCCTGATAATACTCAGCTACGCCAGCCCGGAGCCGCCGCGCCCGGCTTCGCCAGCGTGGTGAGGATTGATGGCACACGTCCTTATAAAAAGAGCGGCGATGCCCTGTGTGTCGCGACCGACAGCGACGATCTCAAGCGCAGTCCTAAGCTCTTTGCCGTTAACCGCGAGCGCTTCACGCCGCTTACTGCCGAAGAGTGGTCTGAACTGACAGCGCAACGTGGCCCACAGCTGCTGCTAGTCGGCGCGGAGCGCTGCGTCCACTGCAAAAGCCTCTACCGCCAGTTAGCAGTGATTCTGGATAACGAAGAGTACCGACAATTACCGAGCCATTATCTGGACGCCGATCATCACATTGCACTGGCGGAGAAATTGGCGGTCAGAACGTTGCCGACCTTACTCTGGATCGAAAACGGTGAAGAGCTTGCTCGCTTGAGTGGCGCGCAACAGCCCGAACGCCTGCGCCAGTGGCTGACCACGCAACAGAGCTAACCCTCACCCCTTAACGCGATCTCGCTCCCAGTGAGATCGCGTCGTTGCTTTCATCTCTCACTTTTCTTGCGTACATCTTTCCATACCAACACAGTCATCCTCTGCGCTTCTTCCCCACCCATATCCGCTTCTTTTATCATTGCCTACAGATTATTCAGGGACAGAAAAACAGCATGGCCGCGCATGATGCGATTTTTAAACAGTTTCTCAGCGACCCAGCCGTCGCAAAGGATTTTTTCGCCATTCACCTGCCAGAAGAAATCAGGCATATCTGCGACTTCAGCTCGCTGCAACTGCAATCAGCCTCTTTTGTGGACGAGGAACTACACGCAAGAATATCGGATATGCTGTACTCAATTCAGACCACCACAGGGCAAGGTTATATCTATTGCGTGATTGAGCATCAGAGCCGCCCAGAAAAGCTGATGCCGTTTCGCCTGCTGCGCTACGCGCTGGCTGCTATGCAGCAGCACCTCTCTCAAGGTCACGATACGTTGCCGCTCGTCGTTCCTTTACTGTTTTATCACGGCCAGCGTAGCCCTTATCCCTATACGCTGCGCTGGCTCGATGGATTTGCCGACGTTATTCAGGCAGAAAAGCTCTACAACGCCCCCTTTCCTTTGGTTGACCTAACTGTGATACCGGATGAGGACATCAAAACGCATCGCCGCGTAGCGCTGTTGGAACTGGTGCAAAAACACATTCGCACACGAAATATGCTGGAATTAGCACAGGATATCGGGCTATTATTTGAGCGCTGGCAGGTACCACTGCCGCAAAAAAGAGCGATGCTTTTTTACATCGCGCGGAGCGGCAACACGTCAAAGCCGGCAGAGTTTATTGAGACCGTCGCGCAGTCTCTGTCAACGGATCGGGAGGCGATCATGACTATCGCACAGCAGCTTGAGAAAATCGGGTTTGAAAAAGGTATCAAGCAAGGTATGAAAGCCAGTGCTCAAAATATTGCCCGTCAACTTCTACTTAGCGGCATGGAACCTGCTCAGGTTTGTAAAATTACTCAGTTGAGCACAGCGGAACTGGCACAGCTTGTTGATTCATCGAATGAGTAGGCTCTAAAGATAGTCTGCACCTTTCTACAATTTATTCTCCCCCCTATTTTCATCATCGACGCAGTCGGCTAAGGCTGCGTCACGGCGTCAATTTATACGCGCTGGGTCACATTTCCTTTGCATCATCTTGTCGTAATTTGTTATGTTATTACATATCGATTTACACTGACCTTATACATACGTTAGCCATGATTAACTGGAACAGACACACAGACACCATTCTTCAGATAGAGAACCTGAGCCTGTCTATTGGTGGTGAAACCAAAGTTAGCGATATCAGCTTTACGCTGTTCGCAGGTGAACGTGTCTGTTTACTCGGCGCATCCGGTTCCGGTAAATCCCTCACCGCCAAAGCAATCATCGGCACGCCGCCGCCGGGCTGCCAGATGAGCGGCAGTATTCGGGTGAATGACGAAGAAGTCAGCCAGTTGAAAGCGCTGGCACGTCCGCAGACCAGCCGTGTCTCTGCCGTGTTTCAGGATTCCGCAACGGCGCTTAATCCCCTCATGCCGTTGGGAAAACAACTGTCTCTGGCGTTGAAAGCCCCCTCTTCCGCTGAGCTTTCTGCACTTCTGGCTGCCATGAAGTTGGATGATATTCCCAATCTCCTGCAACGCTATCCTGCCGAGCTATCCGGCGGACAGCGCCAGCGCATTTGTATTACCCTCGCCCTACTCGGCAAGACGCGCCTGCTGGTGGCAGACGAACCGACAACCGCGCTTGATGTCATTACCCAGCAACAGGTATTGCAGGTCTTACAGGAACGTAGCGCGCAACCGGATGCTCCCGCTCTGCTGTTTATTACGCATGATATCGCCGTTGCCGCCCAACTCTGCCAGCGTGGACTGGTGATGGAAAACGGTCAAATTGTTGAATCCGGCAGTATGCTGCAATTACTGAATGCGCCACAGCAGCCTTATACCCGTAGTCTGGTCGCTGCCGCACGTCGTGCTGACACGCTTTTATCTGACAATCTTTTTCCTGACACGGTGTTACCCACCTCTGTTGCCGGAGCGCTTGCCGGATGAACCACCACCTGCATGCGGTTCCCTCACCGTTTTTAAGCCTTGAGCACGTCAGCCGCTATCGCCAGACATCACGTTTGCCGTGGCAAAAGACCGATCCTGCCAGTGCCATTTTTCACGACCTGTCGCTAAACCTGCAACAGCATGAACGCGTCGGGCTGGTCGGTGCCTCCGGCTGTGGTAAATCCACGCTGCTAAAAACCCTGCTCGCGCTTGAAGCGCCAGAAAGTGGTGCGGTGTACTGCGATGGCAACCTGATTAAACCCGGCTCGGTGCGTTCGCTGCTCTGGTATCGCCGCCGCGTTCAGTACATTCCGCAGGATCCGGCAGGCTCGCTCGCGCCGCGTCAGCGCGTCGCCGATCTCCTCATCGAACCACTGAAGCGACTCCGCCCCGATGAGATCCGTCACGCTAATGGACATTATTCTGCCCACCTGAGCGAAGTCATGGATCAGGTAGGGCTGAGCGCCACACTTTTGGACAAGGTCGCCGGGCAGCTTTCCGGCGGGCAGGCACAGCGTGTCGCGCTGGCACGAGCATTGATTGTTCGGCCCGAATTTTTACTGGCGGACGAACCCGTCAGCGGTCTGGATTTACCGCTGCGCGAACAGATTAAAGCCTTGCTTCAGCAGGTCACCGAACAAAACAAAATGGGCTTGCTGATGGTCTCGCACGATATTTCCATGCTCGCCGGGCTGTGCGACAGAATGCTGGTCATGGACGGCGGACGCATTATCGAAGATCGCCCCACGACAGAGGTGCTGGCTTCACCGCAGCAGGCGCACACCGCTCATCTGTTGCAGGCCGTCCCCGCGCTATCGACGTCAGGCTATTAGCTCGCTGAAAACGCGCTTTTTACAATAAAATATCGCATCAATAACACATTCCCCCCGTAACGGGCTTTTTATAACGGATCATGACATGTCAGACCTTACCGCCAACCGCGCACCACGGCCTTATCCCCCGTTGCTTCTGGGTAGCCAGCTTGTTTTCAATATTGGCTTTTATGCCGTCGTGCCGTTTCTGGCGATATTCCTGCGCGACGACATGCTGCTTTCGGGCTGGGCTATCGGGCTGGTGATTGGCTTACGCACCTTTTCTCAACAGGGCATGTTTTTAGTCGGCGGCGCGCTGGCTGACCGATTCGGCGCACGCGTGATCATTCTGTGTGGCTGTGTCGTGCGTATCAGCGGCTATCTCCTGCTGGCGTTAGGCGACTCGCTATGGCCGATCATCCTCGGTGCCTGTCTGACCGGTGTCGGCGGTGCCCTGTTCTCTCCCGCCATTGAAGCGCTCATGGCACAGGCCGGTACGCAAAGTGAAAAAGAGGGAAAACGCAGCCGCTCCGAGTGGTTCGCCCTGTTTGCCATTTGCGGCGAATTGGGCGCGGTGCTGGGGCCGTTGCTCGGTTCGGTGCTGGCCGGATTCGGATTCCAGCGCGTGGCGCTCGCGGGTGCAGGCGTATTTGTTATCGCGCTCATCGTCCTGTTTTTCAGCCTGCCGCCGACGCAGCGCAATCAGAACGAATTACACATTGCCCCGTGGTGGGAAACCTTCCGCCAGCGCCGCTTTGTCGCGTTCATCATTGCCTACAGCGCTTACCTGTTCAGCTACAACCAGCTCTATCTGGCACTGCCGGTTGAACTGCATCGCTCCGGCAGTAGCGAGAAAGATCTCGGCCCGCTGTTTGTTCTTGCTTCGCTGCTGGTGATCGGATTACAGCTTCCGCTGGCGCGTTTTGCTCGCCGGATTGGTGCGGCACGTATGCTGCCACTGGGCTTCGCACTGCTGGCCGCGTCATTCTTTAGCGTCG
This sequence comes from Pectobacterium actinidiae, assembly GCF_000803315.1. NCBI lineage: Bacteria > Pseudomonadati > Pseudomonadota > Gammaproteobacteria > Enterobacterales > Pectobacteriaceae > Pectobacterium > Pectobacterium actinidiae. Next base: position 1,512,204 of record NZ_JRMH01000001.1, on the reverse strand, counting down.
CCCTGTTTGCTTCCAGCACGCCGCCTGACGGGTGGCAGCGCCTGCTTCCGGCTATCTCATTAATTACGCTGCTGACGCTGGGCCAGATGTTAATCGTTCCCGTTGGAATGGATCTCATCCCCCGCTTTGCCAACAACAAAAATCTGGGTGCGCACTATGGCGCGCTGGCGTCGATGGGTGGCATCGCGGTACTGGTCGGCAACTTTATACTCGGCAGCCAGCTCGATCGCGCGCTGACGCCATCGCCACAGGCCGCCATTCCGTGGGTACTGCTCGCCGCCGTGCCGCTGTGCAGTTCGCTGGCCATGATGGTCATCTGCCGCCCGTTTAAATCCGCTTCAACCGTGAATGAATAAGGACAGACTGATGAATATGCGCAATCTCCTGTGGCCCGTTTCCGGCTTGCTCTCAGCCACGCTGCTGCTTTCAGGCTGCTTCAATGAGCCGGAGGAACATCAGACCTCGCATCATGACGGGCGAATCAAACTGGCGATGCTTCAACCACCGCGCTCCGGCCTGACGCCGCTGAGCGATGATGCCTTTAAGCTGTCGCGCTGGAGCACGGCAGAAACGCTGGTGGTGCTCGACAAACTCGGCGAAGCCCAGCCTGCGCTGGCGACAAAATGGCAACAGATCGATGATCAATCCTGGCGTTTTGAACTGCGGCCAAACGTCCATTTTCACGATAACACCACCTTAAACGCCGCCACCGTAGTGAATGCGCTCACCGTGGCGTCCACGGCTGCCCCCAAACCGCGCATTCTGGACGGCGTGCAGTTAACGGTAAAAGCCGATGGCGATAACGCCGTCATTGTCTCCACCGCTAAAGCGGATCCACTGCTGCCACAGCGTTTATCCAGCCCACAATTGGCGATTCTCTCCACCGCGGCATACGGTAAAAATGGCGTCGTCAATCCGATCAACACCGGAAGCGGCCCGTTCGTTCTGCGTACCGTCACCGGCACCAGCAGCGCGGTGTTAGATAGATTCGACGGTTATTGGGGTGATAAAGCACAGGCCAGCGGTATCGACGTCAGTTTTGTGTCTGACGGCGCGGCGCGCGCTGCTGCATTACGTACCGGCACAGCAGATATTGTCGAAGCCATTCCGGTTTCACAGGCACCGCTGCTGGATCAATCGTTGGTGCATGAAGTCCCCATGCCACGCACCAACACACTGTATCTGAATACGCGTCACGGCGTGATGCAAGATCCCGCGATGCGCGCTGCCGTACGCGATGCGATCAATCGCCAACAGTTGGTGGATAACGTCTATGAAAAGCGTGCTGATATCGCGCAGGGTCTGTTAGGTCCCGCGCTGCCGTGGGCTGCGGAATTGCGTCAGCCAGTAGCGAATCCGGTCAAAGCCGGTACACCTGCGGGAGCCACCATCACGCTGGCAACATTCAGCGATCGCGCCGAGCTGCCTGAAGTCGCAGTCTATCTGGCACAGCAGCTCACGGCCGCTGGATTTACGGTGAAACAGGTGGTGCGTGAGTATGCGCAGATTGAGTCCGACGCACTGGCAGGCAAGTTCGATGCCTTTATTTTATCCCGCGCCACCGTACTGGATTCCGGCGATCCGGTGGCTTATCTGTACAGCGACTTCGCCTGTGAAGGGTCGTTCAATATCGCCCAGCTGTGCCGCCCAGAGATCGATCAAGCGCTGCAAAAAGCGGCCGCGATTCCTGCGGGCGTTGCACGTCGTCAGGCCATCATGCAGGCAGAAAACCTGATTCTTGCCAGCGATGCCGCGATCCCAATGCTGCATGAGCGCGTGATTCAAGGTGAAAGCGCACAGGTCAAAGACGCCCTACGCGACCCGCGTGAACGCACACTGATTAACGCCGCCACGCATATTGCCACCAGCGCCAAGTAACGGATAGCACACCCGCAACCAGAAAGATGACGAGTTTATGAGCGAATCGCTGTATTGCCGCACCTGTGCGACCATCAACCAGACGCAACGCCCGCGATATGGCGTGCTGATCCCGCTGTTTTCGCGGCTGCTGACGCTGGCGGGCATCGTGGTGCTGATTGGCATGTTGCCGTGGCTATCCGGTCAGGATCCGGCGCTGGCGCTGCTGCGCGCCCGTTCCGGCGATCAGGAAGCGACGGCAGAAACGCTAAACGCGATTCGTCACGCTCTTGGGCTGGATCAAGGCCCGTTGCAGTTGCTGTTGAACTGGCTGACGGGCCTATTGCACGGCGATGCGGGTAACTCCTGGGTTTCTGGTCGACCGGTCCTTCCGGGGATGTTGCAGGCGGCGGGCGTCTCACTGACGCTGATGGCGTCTTCGGCGCTGGTGGCCTTCACGCTGGCTGCCGTGCTGTGCGCCCCGACCTTTCGGCAAGGGTTACGCGGTCAGGTTCATCGTTCAGGCGGCCTGTTTGCCGCCTTGTTTACCGCACTGCCCGAATTCCTGCTGGCGTCATTTCTGCTGATCGTCGGTGCCGTCTGGCTACAGTGGTTCCCACCCTATGGCTGGCTAGGCTTGCACTACGCGGTATTGCCGTCGCTGGCGCTCGGTATTCCAGCAGGCGGTTACCTTGGTCGGATTATTGCCGACGCGCTCTCCGCCACTTTCAGCGAAAACTGGCTCACCACCTGGAGCGTGTCGGGCGTAAGTCGCCGTCATATCGCACTGGCAGTGCTGAAACGCACGTTGCCCAGCGTGATGCCGCTGGTCGGGCTGGTGCTGGTCTCGTTAACCGGCGGTGCCATCGCCGTCGAAAAAGTGTTCGCGATCCCCGGACTGGGACGTGCAACGCTGGGGGCGGCAGCCGCGCAGGATCTGCCCGCCTTGCAGGTCGGCGTGCTGATTCTCTTACTCATCGCCTCGCTGGCTGGCATAGCAGCAAGCGGCGTACGACTGCTGATTCTCGGACGCGCACTGCGGAGCGGCGCTATGCCGGTGCCGGAAGAACACGGTAGCCCCGCGTCTCGTCATGCTATCTGGCTGCCGATTATCTGCGTACTGCTGCTGGCGCTTCTGCTGCTGGCTGGCCTGCCGCGCGATCCCTATACCTCCGCTTTTCTGCGCCTGCAACCGCCGTCGTTACTGCTGCCTTTTGGCGCGGACGCGATGGGGCGCGATTTATTGGCGCGCGTCGCACACGGCACGCTACATACCTGCTTGCTGGCGCTGGCGGTGTCGCTGGCCTGTCTGGCGATTGGGCTGCTGGTTGGGCTGTTCCCGCGTCTGTTTAGCGGCCCCATCGAAGTGACTAACGCCCTGCCGCCAGTGATTGCCGGGCTGCTGGTTGCTGCGGTCAATGGTCCGACGGCAACGGGCGCGGCGATTGCCGTCATTGCCGTCAGTTGGGCTCCACTCGCGGCTCACACGGCAGCGCTGGTCGCCGAAATCAATGCGCGTCCTTATATTCGGATGCTGCCGATTCTCGGCGTCGGTCCGATACGGCGCAGTCTGTTCTATATTCTGCCCGCGCTCATTGGTCCGCTTTTCCGTCACGCCATGCTGAAACTGCCAGGCATCGCGCTGGCGCTGGCATCGCTCGGCTTTTTAGGTCTGGGCGCGTCACCGCCGACGCCAGAATGGGGACGGGTTCTTGCTGAAGGCATGCCGTATATCGAACGTGCCTTCTGGGGCGTGCTGGCACCGGCGGCCGCACTCGGCGTGCTGTCGATACTGGCCGTGAGCGCAGCGAACCTCTCCGGTCGCCACAAGCACTAATCTCTCGAGAGACACCGCCTAAGCGTTCGCCTCTCTCCACGTTCACAGCCCTGCCCGATTTCACGATGGCGGGGCTGTGCATCTTCAGTTACGCTGTGAGCTAACAGCAGAGCGTGATTAAAGGAGAGAATATGCACAACAGCGGATCCCACGTCAGCCTTACCGTCACTCAGACTCTGGATAAACTGGAAGCGCTGTATGATGATGCCGTCTCAGCGCTGCGTGACGCCATCGGGGACTTCATCAATAATGGCACCCTGCCTGACGCCAACGCGCGCGCGGCAGGGTTATTTGCCTACCCGGCCCTCCGCGTCAGTTGGAGTGGCAATTCGACCGGTCATCCCCGACATCGCGCTTATGGGCGTTTTACGCATCCCGGCAGTTACTCCACTACCGTTACCCGTCCGGCATTTTTGCGGGCTTATCTGGCGGAACAGTTGGCGCTGCTGGAGGGGGATTATCATGTCATCATCGAAGTCGGCCCATCACAGCAGGAAATTCCGTTCCCCTACGTGCTCGACGGTTCCGACCTGATTCTTGATCGTTCCATGAGCGCGGGCATCGCCAAGCATTTCCCCACGACGGAATTGTCGCAAATTGGGGACGAGACGGCAGATGGGCTGTTTCACGCCACCACGACATCGCCGCTGTCGCACTTCGACGCGCTACGTACCGATTTCTCGCTGGCGCGACTGCGCCACTATACCGGCACACCGGTAGAACATATTCAGCCGTTCATTCTCTTCACCAACTACACCCGCTATGTCGATGAGTTTGTGCGCTGGGCCTGTGCGCAGATTGCCGATCCCGACAGCCCGTATGAGGCGCTGTCCTGCGCGGGGGGGATCTACATCACCGCTGACACGCCTAACCCTGAACAGACGGTGTCCGATCTGGCCTGGAAGAACCACCAGATGCCTGCCTATCATTTGATTCCCCGTCAAGGCAAAGGGATTACGATGGTCAATATCGGCGTCGGGCCATCCAACGCTAAAACCATCTGCGATCACCTCGCGGTGATGCGTCCGCACGCCTGGCTGATGATCGGCCACTGCGGTGGCCTGCGCGAAAGCCAGTCCATCGGCGATTATGTGCTGGCGCACGCTTACCTGCGTGACGATCATGTACTCGACGCCGTGCTGCCGCCGGATATCCCGATTCCCAGTATCGCCGAGGTGCAGCGCGCGCTGTACGACGCCACCAAGATGGTCAGCGGTATGCCGGGGGAAGAGGTTAAACAGCGCCTGCGTACCGGCACGGTTGTGACCACCGATGACCGCAACTGGGAGCTACGCTATGCGGCCTCCGCCCTACGATTTAACCTCAGTCGCGCCGTGGCAGTGGATATGGAAAGTGCGACGATTGCCGCACAGGGGTATCGCTTTCGCGTACCTTACGGCACGCTGCTGTGCGTCTCGGATAAGCCGTTGCACGGTGAAATCAAGCTACCGGGACAGGCAAACCGTTTCTATGAAGGGGCGATTTCGGAGCATTTGCAGATTGGCATCTGCGCTATCGATCTGCTGCGGGCGGAAAGCGACAAGCTGCACTCGCGTAAGCTGCGCACCTTTAACGAGCCGCCATTCCGCTAATTGAACGACGTTGTTCAGACAGCCGACGCGATTCGGGCAGTCGGCTGCTCTGGTGCGACCCAATACGTTATGTTATAACAGAACAAATTCCATAGCGGATAAGCCCGATGAAAAAAGGTCTGTCAATTCTGTTTCTTTCCCTCGTCGCGACGCAAGCCTCTGCGTTTCAGGCGAAAATAGCCCAGTCCGATGATTCTGGATTACGCAATATCGGTGAGGCTAAGCGCACCTTTTCTGGCTTTACGCCAATGGGGCTGGAAACGATTCACCCCGGACAGTGTGATGCCACCTCCGTTAACGGCTGCGGTTGCCCATTTTGCACCCAGTTGCGGCTTATTGGTCGCTAAGCGCAGCCTCGTAAGTAGAGAGAATGTGGGCATCCCTGCCCACGTACTGCTTCTGTTCCAATCGATGCTTTAGCGCTTGCCTGCCAGTTCGGTAGGCGCACCATCAATCTTAATATCCAGTCCCTGCTTCGCGCTGTTCAGATAAAATTCACGAATGCGCTGGTTCACCGGATCGCTGACGTACACGCTGCCACCGACAATAGCGAGCGACGGCGTTGGCGTTTTCGCACCGTAAGCGCAGTCAAACGCCTCAACCGCATCAAAGCTGGCGATTTGCTTCCAGTCTGGTGCAACGTCATACAACCTCAGTTTGCCATCCGGCGTCAGGTTGGCGACCCGCTTGCCATCAGCAGAGACTTCAAATTTGCACACGGCCTGAGCGTCTGGGATAGAGAACACATCCTGTGCCGTGAGTTTTTTAGCCTGAGGATCGATGCGAATGAGTGCATTAAACGGCTGCCCGCCCAGCCCACCGTAATTACCAATCACATAAGTGCCTTGCAGGCCAGATTTCAGCGTACTGGTACGGCGATCGTCAGGATAAGCCAGCTTGTGTGATACCCATTTCTCACTCTGCTGTTTTACGATCAAAACACCGCCGTCACTTTTCACATCGCCATTCGACAATGTCGCGTTACAGCCAAAAACGTGGACGTGATTTAGCGCACTGTGCCCGTGAAACTCTTTACAAGAACGCTGTGGATCCTGCTCCTGATTAAAGTCTGCTATCGCTTTCCAGTTCTTGTCCTGTTGATAGACGACAAAACCATTAGGGCGCGACGTCACCGTTTTATCATCCCCTTTGGCATAAGTCGCTTTCGGCACAGAAATCAGCCACTGATTATTCCCCAACGGTGCAGTGATGCCGTGCTGCGGTGCCGGGCTTTTACGCTTCTCCACCACGGGATTCGCGCTATCCAGATCCGACAAGCGGATCATGACCGATTCTGGTTTGCTGGGGCCATCCCACGGGCGTAACCCATCGTACGACCAGGCCACCCAGCCATTTTCCGAGGTAATATGCGAAGGTTTGTCTCCCGTCACCCGCAGCGGCAGAAGACGTGGCTCACCTTTATGCACGTCCAGATGATCATCGTGCGATTCATAGGTCAGGCCAGTATCAAGAAAAGTAATCGTACCAGCGTTATCGTAAAGGTTGACGATTGTGAATCGACCATCCTCGGTAGGCACCAGCGACGCATTCGCCCGACCTACGTCAAAGGTATGCGTAACCTTGAAGGTATCCAGATCCAGCACGCTGAGCGTCGGTTTCTGGTGATCGGAAAAGATTAACCGTCCGCGCAATACCTCATGATCGTGCGCCTGAACACTTGTACTCCCCGCCCCCACCAACAGCGCCAGAGTCGCTGCGATTGTCGTTTTCTGCATCTTTCTCTCCGTGATGTCATTGTGATTTTAAGTTATGTTATAACATAACAATTGAGAATGCCAGAATCGTACAGGAAGGGAGATAGTAAAATCCACCTCTTGAAGAGGTGGCTTTAAGTGGGGCCCCCTAGAAGGGGGCCTTGTCCGTTTTAATCCTGCAATAACTCCATTTGCTGTTCGTATTCTTGGTCTTTCTTATCCTGATGCCTCACGTAACGTCTGATAATTTCTTCGTTCACTCCCACCGTGTCCGCAAAGTATCCTCTAGCCCAAAAGTGATTGCCCCACAGTTTCTTTCTTATATGCGGGAATTTATTGTAGAGACGAATTGCCGTGCGCCCTTTCAGGACGCCCATTAGCGTTGAAATTGAGAGTTTCGGTGGAACCATCACGACAAGATGAACATGGTCTGGTTGAACATTTAGTTCCAATATCTCGCAATCTTTCATATTGCAAAGTATGTAAATCGAACGGTAAAGCTCTTTCCCTACTGTGCCCGTTAAAATCTTGTAGCGATATTTTGGGGTCCAAACCAAGTGGTATTTGCAACGCCAAAACACATGTGCTGAACTTCTATAACTGCTCATGTCAGTGATTTCCTTCTTACTTGTGGTGAGTAAGCTGGAATTTTCTGGCATGGGCTTCCTTCAGGCTATAGCCTCACAGGGACAATCACCACCTCCCGAGGAGGTGGTTTAAGGCTGACAATGAAAGCGCCACATCTGTGGCGCTTGCTGAAGACAGTAAAATTGAGGCTAATTAATTTCAGGATGCTGTTCGGACAGCCGTTTTCTTTTCTTCTCCAGTTCGGCAATTTGCTCATCAATATCTTCTATTTTCTGCTCAATATTGTCGTACTGTTCCTGCAACAGCTCTTTGGCTTCCGTCCGATCCGACGCCGCAGGCGTGGCACCTTTCAGTGGCTTGTTAGCGGTTTCTCGCATCGACATCCCGGTAATCAGGCCGATCAACCCAATCACCATCAAATAGTACGCGGGCATATACAAATTACCGCTAGACTCCACCAGCCAGGCCGCTGCCGTCGGCGTAAAGCCCGCGACCAGCACGGAAACATTAAATGACGTCGCCAGCGCGCTATAACGAATATGCGTAGGGAACAGTGCAGGAAGCGTCGACGCCATCACCCCCGTGAAGGAATTCAGCAATACAGCCAGCATCAATAACCCGCAGAAAATCAGCCCAATCACATCGCTGTTGATCAAAATGAAGCTGGGAACTGACAGCAGCAGTAACCCGATGCTGCCGCAAATAATAAACGGTTTACGCCCATAGCGATCGCTCATCAGCCCCATCACTGGCTGCACAAACAGCATCCCGATCATGACGGCGATGATAATCATCACCCCATGATCTTCAGAGTAATTCAGGCTGTGTGAGAGGTAACTCGGCATATAGGTCAGCAGCATGTAATAGGTCACATTGGTGGTAATCACCATTCCGATACAAACCAGTAACCCTCTCCATTGCTTGGTCACGATCTCACGCAGGGAAATCTTCGGCGGGGATTGAATGCTGTCTTTCGATTCTTTATCGATATTGTCAACATGCTGTTGGAACGTCGGTGTTTCCTCCAGCGCATGGCGCAGATAAATACCGATTAACCCAAGCGGCGCGGCAATAAAGAACGGAATACGCCATCCCCAGTCCAGAAAACTGTCTTCCCCTACGATGGAGGAAATCAGCACCACGACGCCAGCCCCCATGACAAACCCAGCGATAGACCCGAAATCCAGCCAGCTACCTAAAAAGCCACGTCGCCTGTCCGGGGAATATTCGGCAACGAAAACAGCCGCACCGGTATATTCCCCCCCGACGGAGAATCCCTGTGCCAATTTAGCCAGCAGCAATAATATCGGTGCCCAAATACCGATCGATTCATAGGAAGGAATCAGGCCGATACAGAATGTGCTTACCGACATGATAATAATGGTGATCGACAAGACTTTCTGGCGACCAAATTTATCCCCCATCGCACCAAAAAATATCCCGCCTAATGGCCGAACCAAAAAGGGAACCGAGAACGTTGCCAGCGCGGCAATCATTTGCACCCCCGGATCGGCGCCGGGGAAAAAGACCTGCCCGAGCGCATACGCCACAAAACCATATACGCCAAAATCAAACCATTCCATGGCATTACCCAATGCGGCAGCGGTAATGGCTTTCTTGAGTCTGGCATTATCGATAATGGTTATGTCCTGAATTTTCATCGGTTCAATTTTTTTCTTTTTTAATCTCATCCTTTCTTCCTTTGCTTAAAAAGCGACCATTTATAAAAATAAAACTGCCTATTTCATGCACAGGGAACCACCCGACTGCACACTAAAAAATGAACAGGTTGTTGGCCGCAATAGTCATTACACGTTGATACTACTGAATGGAGTATAGAAGAATTTACACAAAGGCTAGGTTTCACGTCCGAGCATGCCGCTGTATGCCTAAATAACGCACTGAAATATAATGAAAGGAAAATAATCGTAAAGGGTTATGACAAAACGTTCATATTGTCTTCAATGAAATATTTTACTTACGCGAAGTAATCATTTTCGGGTTACGTTTAAAATAACGCGTAAATGCCAGGCTAAAATTAGCCGGATGCCGATAGCCAACTTGCCAGGCGGTCTGAGCCACCTGAAACCCCTGTTCCAATAGCTGGTGCGCTCGTTCCATCCGCATCCGCAATAGCATTTGACCCGGCGTGGTCGTAAAACAGCGGTAAAACCCGAGTTTGAGTCTGGATTCACTCATTCCAGCCTGCGCAGCAATACAGGCTAGCGTCAGCGGTTCAGCCAAATGTTCACGCATCCACCGGCATACTTGTTCCAACTGTTGCCGTTCCTGCGGATGGATACCGCCGCGTTCGCTCTTCGGTTGCAGAAGATGTCGATACTGTGACAACAGGCTTAAAGCATGGATATGGCGATTCAACGGATCGGCGTCAGCGCACAGCGCATTGACATGAACCTGACTGGCCGCAGATAGGGGCGTAAACGCGCGCTGCTCTACCCCATCGTCACTGAATAGCTGCTCTGCACAGTTCGCGCCAAAATAGCGAGTCGCCGCCGTTTTGCCCACCAGCAGCCGTAGCTGATCGACCTGCTGTTGAGCCTGATAATGGCGTTCACCCACGCTGGTACCAAACGTCGTGATGGTGACATGCTGTTGACGAAACCAGATCTGTGAACCACTACTATCGTAATAGGCCGATTCCCCAGCCAACGCAAACGTCATCACCAGCATCGGCTGTGAATGAGGGTTGTGGGTTTCCTCCACCAGCGCGCGATGCGGGCGATATTGCGACCGCGCCAGCGACAGATCCGTGTCGATATGGCTAAAATCCGACCAGCATTCACCGATTTCGCCCGGCAGTGTTCGACGCGAATCAGAACGAACCTCCCCTATACGGCATTGATCGCCAGATGACAATCCCTCTCGCCCCTGCTGCTGTCTTTGCACCCTCTTTCCCCCGCCGTTTCGCATATGAAAAACGCCGCCTCGCATAACAATGAACATAATAACCATTCTCATTTATAGATAGCATATTCCCTATCGACTGACCATCAATGAGAAAAACCGTTTATGAATCCATTAGAGACGTTATGGCAGCTTGCCGCCAGCAGCGTAAAGGCTGACGCTTTACATCTGGCGCTGGAACAGCAGATTTTCGATCGGCTGGAAGAGGTCACCACACCGGAACAGCTGGCGGAAGCGCTGGATTGGCAGCCGGAGAAAACCGGATTTCTGCTTGAGATTCTGTGGAGTATGCAGCTCTTAACGCGCCATCATGACGGCTATCGCACTGCTCCGGCCTGCGCCGCCGTACTCTGTAAAAATAGCGCACATTTCCTGGGCGATGCGTGGCGTTTTCGCCTGACCAGCCTGCGCCAGTTTGGTCAGGGACTCGCTAACGGTATGCGCCAGCCTTTGCCGACACAATTGAGCGAGTTGCCGCGCGATGCGGCGTGGGCCAACGCCGCAGAACAGCAAATCGCACAGGAACAGCGATCGATAACAGCCGACCGTGCCGAGCAGTTTATCTCCAGCCTGCTGGATTTTCCGCAAATCAGGCACGTTCTCGATCTGGGCGGTGGCCCCGGTTGGGTGGCGATTACACTGGCGCAGCGTCACGCTCAGATCTCTGGCACGGTGTATGACCTGCCGCAGACCGCCGCCGTGGCGCAGCGCAATATCGACGATGCCGGATTATCCGCACGCCTGTCGGCGCAAAGCGGCGCATTTCCCAGCCAAAAATACGATCTGATTTGGAGCTCTTCTTTCCTGCATTTTGTTGAAGACATTCCCGCCATGCTGAGCACGCTCCACGATACGCTGACATCTGAGGGCACGCTGATTCTGGCACAGGCTGAAATTGCCGAAACGCCGGAGGATGCCGCACCGGTTCTGCCGTTTTATCTGCCGATGCAAATGAGTGGACGCCACGTCACGCGTGAAGGCCAACTGACGCAGTGGTTGCTGGCTGCGGGCTTTACCTCGGTCGAAACTCATCGTCATCAAGCCTTCCCTATGGCACCGCTGAATGTGCTGATCGCCCGCAAAGGTCATTAAGCCGTATTGAAAATCGGATAAAAAAAGCCAGTCAATTGTGGCTGACTGGCTTTCGGAGTGAACATAATGGGGTGCTGCGTGTTTCGGTCTCGTTTTTCACTCTACCGCATATTCCTTCATTTTATTTTCGTCAGGCATAGTGCCATTGAGTTTCTTGAGCACTTCCTTCGCTTCTTTCAATACCCGAGCACATTGCTCGCGCGTGATGGTAAGCGGTGGCTCAATCCTGACCGATTTAGCATTATTCAAGGTGCCCGCCACCAGAACATTTCGTTGAAACAGCTCTTTCGCGAAGGCATACCCGATCTCATTTTTCCTGAACTCGATAGCTTGCAACAGCCCCATTCCTCGTGCTTCGACAATCAATTGAGGATAGTCGGCTGCCAACTGCTGTAAACCCTGCAACAAAAATGCCCCTTGTATTGCCGCCTGTTCCGGCAGATTCCTGGTCAGCAGCTCATTGACGGTCGCCAGCGCCGCCGCGCAGGCCAGCGGGTTGCCGCCAAACGTGGTCGTATGCAGGAACGGGTTTTCAAACAGTACGGAGAAGACTTCTTCCGTCGCCACCGTGGCGCCAATCGGCATCACACCGCCACCGAGCGCCTTCGCCAGACACAGAATGTCGGGCTGGACGCCATAATGCTCACAGGCGAACATCTTGCCCGTTCGCCCCATGCCGGTTTGTACCTCATCCAGAATCAGCAATGCCCCAACCTCATCGCATAATGCTCTGACCGCAGGCAAGTAATTTTCTGGTGGCACTATCACGCCACCTTCCCCCTGAATAGGTTCAAGGATGATGGCAGCCACGTCATCGCCAGTCTTCTGGCATTGCTGAACCTGCTTGCGCATGGCGTTGATGTCGCCAAAAGCAACATGATGGAAGCCCGGTAACAGCGGCATAAAAGGACGGCGAAACGCGGGTTTGGCGGTGGCGGAAAGCGCGCCCAGCGATTTCCCGTGGAATGCACCTGTCGCGGCGATAAAGGTATATTTACCGCGCGGTGACTGGTAGGCCTTCGCCAGCTTTAACGCTGCCTCAACCGATTCCGTTCCACTATTGCAAAAGAAGCTGTATTTCAGCTTGCCCGGCGTCAGCGCCGCCAGCGTTTTCGCCAACAGCCCTCGTAGAGGGTCGAGCAGTTCCTGGCTGTGCAGCGGTTGTCTGGCGAGCTGGCGCTCAACGGCAGCAATCACGTTAGGATTACGATGCCCAACGTTAAAAATGCCGTAACCGCCGAGGCAGTCCAGATATTCATTCCCTTGGGTATTAATCAGCGTATTCGGGCCGCTGGCGCGCCATTCGACTGCGCCGTAATCACCGCCGGTAGTGACAGATTTTCGGTACTCCAGAAAACCCGGGTTGACGTATTCGCGAAAACAATTCAAAACTTCTTGGTTCAGTGCCGCCATGTCATCGTGGGATAGCGCGTCACTATGAATCCAATGCAGTGCCTGCTGAGTACACTCTAGCGGGTTAAGGTGGGCGTTTGATCTGGACAAAATGCGCTCCTTGAAAACGGACATCACGCGATGCCACTTTAATTAATGCACATAACACGCCAGTCGCCCGCCCCAAATCAGAATAAAATACAAAAACGCGATCTAAACCAAAAATTCAGCAGATGATTTGAACCAAATACGAATATTTGAAATTAATAACCAATTGATAGGGTGAGTGCCAGTGTGAAGGCAAGCAGGACATCTTCCGATGCCCTGCTTTTGTCCAGCGCGCCCTTTTTTGGTGCACGCTGAGGCTGGATAAACGCGCTATCTAATTATCCACGTTCTCTAACAGAACGAGTAGAACCCTGCGGCAGACAAAAGCTCCTCAGTGCCGGATCATGATATGCCGCACGATAGTGTAATCTTCCAGACCGTACATCGACATATCCTTGCCGTAACCAGACAACTTCTGACCACCGTGTGGCATTTCACTCACCAGCATAAAGTGGGTATTCACCCAGGTACAGCCGTACTGAAGGCATGCGGCCAGACGGTGCGCCCGCCCGATATCGCGCGTCCAGACCGACGAAGCCAGTCCGTAATGTGAGGCATTCGCCCAACCAATCACCTGCGCTTCATCGTCGAACGGCGTAATGGATATCACCGGGCCAAACACCTCTTTCTGTACGATTTCGTCCTCCTGTTTCGCCCCCGCCAACACCGTAGGCTGGAAGTAGAATCCCTGTCCTTTCACCCGCTCGCCACCGGTCACCACCGTAATGTGCGGCAGCGCTTTGGCGCGTTCGACAAAGCCAATCACGCGTTCCAACTGTGGTTCGGTAATCAACGGGCCCAGTTCGGTGGTTTCATCGTGTGGGTCGCCCATTTTCAATGTCGCCACGGCTTTTCCTAATGCTTCGACAACCTCATCGTAGATCGCACGCTGCACATACAGCCGGCAGGCCGCGGTACAATCCTGCCCCGCATTGTAAAAACCGAAACTACGAATACCATCAACCACCTGATCGATATCAGCATCGTCGAAGACAATGACCGGCGCTTTGCCGCCCAGCTCCATATGCGTGCGTTTTACGCTCGCGGCGGTATGCGACAGAATATGCGCCCCGGTCGCAATCGAACCGGTCAACGACACCATGTTGACTTTCTCATGCCCCGTTAGCGCATCGCCGATATCCGCCCCGCGCCCAAACACAATATTCACGACGCCCGCCGGCAGGATCTCCGCCAGCAGATGCGCCAGATAGAACGTGGTCAACGGGGTTTGCTCCGCCGGCTTCAGCACCACGCAGTTTCCTGCCGCCAACGCGGGTGCCAGCTTCCACGACGCCATCATCAATGGATAATTCCACGGTGCGATGGATGCCACCACGCCAACCGGATCTCGCCGGATCATGGAGGTGTGTCCTTCGAGATACTCTCCCGCCGCCGAACCGCTCAGGCAGCGTGCCGCACCAGCAAAGAAGCGAAACACATCGGCGACCGCAGGCACTTCATCATTCAGCGCCGCATGGTAGGGCTTACCGCAGTTCAGCGATTCAAGCTCGGCAAAGGTCTCGGCGTTTTCCTCGATGGCATCGGCAATCTGTAGCAGCAGCGTCGCACGCGTTTTCGGTGTGGTCTGGCCCCAGTGTGCAAAAGCAGACTCTGCGGCCAGAACGGCTGCATCAATCTGGTGCAAATCGGCCTGCGCAATGGCGGCAATTTGCTCTCCCGTGGCTGGATTGAATACCGCCAACGCCTCGCCTTTCCCCGCGACCAGCTTGCCTTCTATCAGTAATTTGTCATGCATACATTTTCCTTACAGAGAGAAAACCGTCTTGTTTTTCATCACTATCTGCAAAATGTCTGTGCAAAAAACCTGCCACGTTGTGCTTACCTGTCGCTCCGTTATGCAACCCGTGGCATTACACTAGGGCGCGTTGCCCGATTCTTTCTGCGTCTGCGTGGCGGCCTGTCTGGCTTCCTCCGCTAGCGCTTCAATATCTTCTTCCGTCAACTGATCTGACGCCTCATGCACCTTTGCCAGCCCTTCGCTGACCGTCACTTCTTTAGGATCCTGCGCTGAGTCTTTCGTGGCCATCTCTGTACCTCCCGATTAAATAATAAGCCAGCAAAGATAAGTGTAGTCGATGACGAAAATCCGCCAATCTGAAGAAGATTTAACTCTGCTTTCCGCTTCGTCATATGTGATAATAATTATCAATTACATTAAATTTGTACCCTAAATAATTCGAGTTGCAGGAAGGCGGCAAGAGAGGGAATCCCGATGAGCTTACATAAGTAAGTGATTCGGGTGACTAAACGCGGCCAACGCACAAGCAGCTTGAAGTATGACGGGTATATTATTCAGGGCCTTACCCCGTCGATATCAACGGACAGGATCGCTATGGATAGCACCGTGACAAGGGAAAGGAATTCTGTTGCCGCAGAGTCGGCGGGAAGGTCACCTGACGGGACGTTGGCATGTCAGAGTCTGAACTCAGAATGCTGTTCAACCGCTATGCAGAACGGTTGGAACGCTATCTCAATCATAAACTGCGCGACCCTCAGGCAGCGGCAGATCTGGTGCAAGAGAGTTTTTTACGGTTGGCACAACGGCTGGAACAGCAAGATGATGTAGACGACAAGAAGGCGTATCTCTACAAGACAGCAAATAATTTGCTGCTTGATCATGTCCGTCACCAGCAGCGCTGGCAGATGGCGACGTCCGTTGACGACGCGGAAGCAACGCTGGAATTCCTGCCGGATGCCGCGCCCCAGCTCGATCAAACGGCCATCGCCCAACAGGAGCTGGAGCGTCTGGCAAAGGTACTGGCAACGCTGCCGGAGCGCACACAGCTGATATTTCATCTGCATCGGTTTGAACACATGACGCAGGCGCAAATTGCTCAGCAGTTGGCTATCTCCCTCAGCACCGTTGAGAAACACCTTGCCATGACGCTGAACGCGATGATGACGATCCGCTCTTCGTGAAACGCGTCGCCCATCGTAAAATAATCACAAATTATTTACGGGTTTATTGCCGTCAGACGTCTACCTATTTAGAGACCCTACACACTCCAGGCCTACAACATGAACGATTATCCCCCTGAAATTCAACAGCAGGCAGCACGATGGGCCATCCGTTTGGCCGAAGCGCCACTGGACGATGAACAGGAACTGACATTCCAGCACTGGCTGGAACAGGATCCGCGCCATCACCACGCGTTGGAACAGGCAGGGACGCTCTGGCACGGGCTTGGGTCGCTCAGTACCGAGCAAAAACAGGTACTGCAACCACAGCCGTTAGCCACATTACCCGTCAGGCGCGTCAACCGCATGACGCAGTGGAAAATCGCCGCCTTATTGCTGCTGGGCTTCAGTCTCGGCACGACGTGGATTTCCGACGGTATCCTCATGTTACGTTCGGATTATCATGCTGTACATCAGGTCAAACACGTTACGCTGCCGGACGGCAGTGAAGTGGATATGGATGCGGGCAGCGCCATTTCACTCGCCTACACGTCACAAGAACGGCGAGTCACGCTGCTGCAAGGCTCGGCCTGGTTCACCGTCGCACCGACAACGACACAGGAAAAACGGCCTTTCCTGGTCGATGCCGCATCGGGCACCACACAGGCGCTGGGCACGCAGTTCATCGTGCAAAATACCTCACAGACCACGACCGTCGGCGTGGTGGAGCACAGTGTTCAGGTAACGGCAAACGGGCAAACGCTGCGGCTTGATGAGCAACAGGCGGCACGCTATACCGAACAAGGGATGACCCGCCTCCCCGGCTGGAATAGCCGCGAGCGCGGCGACTGGCGACGCGGCCTGCTAATTTTTGATCAACAACCGTTGGCTATTGTGATCGCACGTATCAATCAATACCGCGCAGGGACGATCGTCATCCCTACATCAGCCTTGCGCCAACGTCAGGTCAGCGGCATTTTTTCACTGAACGAGCTGGATGGCGCGCTGCAAACCATCGCCACTGAACTGGGCGCGAAAACGGTTTCACTCCCCGGCATCACGGTTCTGTACTGATCCTTTCTCCCCTGCCTAATCCACTCCTGCCATGCTGTTCAGGAGTGGTCATCACGCATAAATTCCCTTTATGTTCACAAGGCCGCAACTTTGTGGAGAAAAAATTTAAATATTTTTTACGGGTTCTGTCATCTCAACCGTCTTCATATTTAGGTAATGATTTTTATTATCATTTTCATTAAGAATAATGTGGTGAATTATCCCTTTGTTTATTAATGCTTATTGATGATTTAACAGATGGCAGACCAGGCAAAAAATGTTTAAAAAAACACAACAGCAAAACAGCCGCTTGTTACAACGTAATCCACTTTCTCTTGCCGTCGGCATCGCCCTGTCGCTGCCTGGTTCGTTTCACTATGCGCAAGCAGAAACGCAGGCCGTCAACGTTCAGGAAGCCGCACCTCAGAGCACCGCCTTTTCCATCAGTCCGCAGCCGTTGAGCAGTGCGCTGCTACGTTTCGCCGAACAGGCGGGACTACAGATGTTTTTTGCCGACGTCAAACTGGAAAATATGCAGGCTACTGCACTTCAAGGGCGCTTCCCCCCTGAGCAGGGGCTGCGCAGGATGATCGGCACGAATCCGGTCGACTTTCAGATCGGCAGCAATGGCGTGATTACCCTGCGCCCTCGTTCAGTCAACGTCGGTACAGCAAAAATAGACGACGTGATGACGGTACGCGCGTTTACCGTCGCCAATCCGGGCGACTGGATCTATGACCAACCGCGTGCCATCAGCGTCATTTCACGCGAGCAGATGGATAACCGCCCTTCCCGCCACGCCGCTGATATGCTGGAACAGTCCGCTGGCGTTTACTCCAGCGTCAGCCAGCAGGATCCCGCCCTCTCGGTGAATATTCGTGGCATACAGGATTATGGCCGCGTCAATATGAACATTGACGGTATGCGGCAGAACTTCCAGAAAAGCGGTCACGGGCAACGTAACGGCCAAATGTATATTGATTCAGAACTGCTCTCTCACGCCACGATTGAGAAAGGTGCCACAAGCGGCATGGGCGGCGCAGGCGCGTTCGGAGGTATCGCCACGTTTAATACCGTCAGCGCCAGTGATTTTCTGGTGCCGGGTAAAGAACTGGGCGGAAAATTGCACGCCAGCACGGGCGACAATGGGACGCATTTTATCGGCAGCGGGATTCTCGCACTCGGTAACGAAAGCGGTGATATTTTAGTCGGAGCCAGCGAGCGTCATCTGGGCGATTACTGGCCGGGCAATAAAGGCAAAATCGGCGATATCCGCACCGCATCGGGAAGCGATGAGAACACGCTTCGCGCCAGCGATTCGCTGAAACATGGCAAAGTGACTGACTCAGGCCACACGATGCGCTCCCGGCTGGCTAAAGTAGGCTGGAATCTTCCCGCCAACCAACGTATTCAGTTCAGTTATTTGCAGACTCAGACAGACACGCCCAATCCCAGTATGTTAACGAACACCACGTTTCCCGAACTGGGTTGGAAAAAAAGCGGGTTTAGCAACGTCATGTCGCGTAGCAGCGCGCTGGATTATCACCTGAACCCGGACGATCGCGATTGGCTTGATTTTAGCGCCAAACTTTATTATGTGGATACGACCGACAAATCAGATACCTACAGTACCAGCGTCATCGATAATAGCTATTGGACGCGTAGCCGGATGCGTACTTACGGCGTGCAGGCACAGAATATCTCACGTTTCAGTTTACCGGCTCAGCATGAGCTAAGCGCCAACTACGGCATTGACGTTTTCTACGATAAGTCCAGCAGTGAGTCCACACGTGAATCCATGGCGGGCGTCACACCGGGTGGTAATCGTTCTCTGGCTAGCCTGTTTGCCAACCTGACCTACGGCTATGAGGATTTCCTTACGCTAGAAGGCGGCCTGCGTTATGACCGCTATCGCCTGCGCGGAACCACGGGAATGGAGATCACCGAGTTCCCGTATACGGTCGATAACCCCTGCACGGCAAATCGCCTAACACTCTGCCCGGTCGTCAGAAACACTCAGCTCTGGAAGGTGGATAGCGAAACCGGAAAGCTTTCTCCCACCGCCGCTATCGCCGTTAAACCAGGGATAACGTGGCTTGAGTTGTTCAGTAATTATGGGAAATCATGGCGCCCACCCGCTATTACAGAAACGTTGACCACTGGCAGCGCGCACTCCTCATCAACGCAATATCCCAACCCTTATTTGGCGCCGGAACGATCAACTGCGTGGGAAACGGGGTTCAATATTAAGGCTAGCGAGCTGCTTACAGAATCCGATCGTCTGGTTGCCAAGGTGGCATATTTTGATACCAAGATAAGCAACTACATCAATATGGAAATCGGGCGAGTTAAACCCGGTGTCTACACTGGCGCAGGTTCCGGTAACGCAGCCTATGTCAATAATCTGGCAAAAACCCGTTTCCGCGGTATTGAATATCAATTGAATTACGATACAGGTCGATTTTATGCCGATCTGACTTACACCAGAATGATTGGCAAAAATGACTTTTGCTCAAACACGGCCTGGCTTGGCGGCGTCGTCATACGCGAAGGCGGTAGAAATAATTATTACGCCCCCCCCTATGATGACGTGAACAACTACGTGCAATGCAATTACGGCACCGTTTTTAGCTCGTCTTCGTATATGCCGAGCGATCGGGGAAGTCTCACGATTGGCACCAGAGCGTTCGATCGTAAATTAGATGCCGGCGCGGTGATTCGCTACAACCGAGGCTATCAGGATCGCTCGGCGGTGAATCAGACGGGAGGTACCGGCAATTTCTACGTTGCCGACTGGCCCAAATATACCCTACTCGATCTCTACGCCAGCTATCAAATCACGAATAATGTAAAGGTCAGCGGGGCGATAGAAAACGTCACTAATCGCGCTTACCTCGTTAGCTATGGCGATTCGATTTCATACACGCTGGGGAGAGGAAGAACCATCCAGGGCGGCGTTGAATATCGCTTTTAAGCATTCTTCGCAGGGACTGCCTGCGTGTGAATCAACCGCGAATCATCACGATGCGCGGTTTGTCAGAGGAGGCATAAAACGCCTCCGTTTATCAGATAGAGTATTAATGAGGAATAAAACATGAGTTTAAGTATTCAGTATGACACCGAGTTTTCCAGTTATTCTATCTCCCAGTATCTGACCGAGTGGTCCTCTTTGTTCGGCGATGCTAACCACACTAACGGCAACGTCACCGACAGCAACTCGGGAGGTTTCTACGGTGGCACCTCTTGGAATAACGGGACACAATACTCTCTGGTCAGCCCGAATAACGCCACCTCTGCCTTCGTTGCCGAAGGTAACCTGACCTATCAATTCTCTAACCACGTTCTGTATGGCCAACTGGATTCACTGACCTTCGGCGACGGTCTAAGCGGAGGCACCAGCACCGAATACGCCATTCAAGAACCTCAAGTCACCTTTAGCGGCCTGGATCTCTCCAGCATCGTGGATAGCGGCCGTGAAGGCGTGGTGCATCAGGTTGTCTACGGCCTGATGAGCGGACAAGTTCAGCCGCTGCTGGATGCGCTGAGCAATGCGGGCATCGATATTAACGCCAGCCTGGATAGCCTGAGCTTCGCCACTGCGACCGCTGATGCGGCGCTTTCTGCCGATACCGTGGTTGACGTTGTGGGTGTCGCAGAAACCGCCGATCTGCTGGCGGCATAAGAAAACGGCTAAAAGATGACGCTTTTAGCCGTTTGAGTGAACACCGTCGCGGTACGGAGAGAGTTTATACCCTCGATATTTCGCGTTGCACGGATGCAGCGTGAAATATGGCGGGCACGGCACCGCGGCGGTCCAGTAAGTGTAATAACCGTTGGCAAACCGCGTCAATAGCGGTACGGCTAACCGCCTCCCCTCTTCCACCTTGTGGGCACACCATGGTGAGAACGATGGCAATTATTAAAGAAGGAACATCCCATGCCCGCATCCCATCCGGCTTCATCAGGCCGTGAGATTATTGACGCGCTGGCTGCCTATCGTCAGGGATTTTGGGGAATTGGCCTGTTCAGCGCTGTCATCAACCTGCTGATGCTGGCTCCAGCCATTTATATGCTTCAGGTTTATGACCGTGTGCTGCCTTCCAGCAGCACCATGACGTTGGCGATGCTAACGCTCATTATGCTGGGGCTGTTTTTATTGATGGGATTACTGGAGTGGATACGCAGTGCCGTGGTGATCCGCCTCGGTACGCAGATGGATATGCGACTGAACCAGCGTATCTACAATGCGGCGTTTGAAAGCAATCTCAAGAATGGAACGGCGGGAGCCGGACAAGCCTTAAACGATCTGACCGCTCTACGCCAGTTCGCTACCGGAAACGCGCTGTTCGCCTTCTTTGATGCGCCGTGGTTTCCGGTCTATCTGCTGGTGATCTTCTTACTTCATCCCTGGCTAGGCGTGATGGCGCTGGCGGGGGCGATCATCCTGATAGTGCTGGCTTGGCTGAATCAAAAACTCACGCGCGAGCCCTTGGCCTTAGCCGCACAAAACACCGTTCAGGCGACGCAACAGGCCAACGCTAACCTGCGCAACGCCGATGCCATCGAAGCCATGGGCATGCTGCCTGCCATGCGCGAACGCTGGCTGACGCAGCACAAATCTTTTCTCTATTATCAGAACGTTGCCAGTGAAAAGAGCGCCAACATTACTTCACTGACGAAAAGCACCCGACTGGCGCTTCAGTCGCTGATGCTGGGGCTGGGTGCACTGCTGGCCGTCAAGGGCGATATCACGCCCGGCATGATGATTGCGGGCTCCATTCTGGTGGGTCGCGTACTCAGCCCGATCGATCAAATCATTGGCGTCTGGAAGCAGTGGATGCAGGCGCGCCTCGCCTGGCAGCGTGTCAATCTCTTACTCGATAATCACCCCGCGCGTCCCGCTGGCATGGCGCTGCCCGCACCAGAAGGTAAGCTTCAGGTGGAACAGCTCAGTGCCAACGCCCCCAACACGCGAACGCCCATACTCGCCAATATCACGTTTGAACTGGCTCCCGGCGATGTACTTGGCGTGTTAGGGCCTTCGGGCTCAGGTAAATCGACCCTTGCCCGTCTGCTGGTTGCCGCCATGCCCACCCTCGGTGGCAAAGTCAGGCTGGACGGGGCAGACATGCACCAGTGGGACAAAGCCGACCTGGGCCGCTTCGTCGGCTATCTGCCGCAGGATGTTCAGCTTTTCAGCGGGACGATTGCCGAAAACATCGCCCGCTTCACTCAGCCGGATGCAGAAAAGATCGTTGCTGCCGCCGTCACGGCAGGCGTACACGAAATGATTCTGCGACTGCCGCAGGGCTACGATACACAGCTGGGTGAAGGTGGTGCCGGGCTGTCCGGTGGTCAAAAACAGCGTGTCGCGCTCGCCAGAGCCATTTATAACCAGCCGCGCCTGATTGTGATGGATGAACCCAATGCCAGCCTGGATGACGACGGTGAGAAAGCCTTACTGGCCGCGATTGCCGCCCAACAGGAAGCCCAAAGCACGCAGGTGCTGATCACGCATAAACCCGCCCTACTTTCCTGCGCCAATAAGCTATTAGTCCTGCGCGCCGGACAAATCCAGTATTTCGGTGCAACAGAGCAGGTACTGAAAGAGCTACAGCGTGCCAAGCCCGCCAAGACGCCTATCGCCACATCACCCAGCGCGAAATCTGCGCCAGTTAAGACAGCCGACGCCGCAAATGCCTTTATCCCAAAGGAACCGAGTTCAGCCGGGCTAAGTATGGTGTACAGCGCACCGGCGTCTCGCCGCGCCGTACCGGATAAATGAAATTCAGCCCATTGATAGCAAACGCCTGCCGTCAGAACAGCATCACGGAAAGAAGAGGATAACCATGTCCGCGTTACGCGAAGTCACATCACAGCCGACAACGCCCCTCCCTCAGGTGGCGGATAATATCGCGACGATGCCGTTACACACCGACGCCGGACGCTATTTGAAGTACGGCCTCTGGCTGGTTCTGGTAGGCTTTGGTGGCCTGCTACTCTGGGCCGGCATGGCACCGCTGGATAAAGGCGTCGCCTTATCCGGCCGGGTCGTCGTTGCGGATAACCGCAAAACCGTGCAGCCCGTCAGTAGCGGACGCATCGCCTCGCTCACCGTACGGGATGGCGACCACGTGCAGGCTGGGCAAATCCTTGCCACGCTGGACCAAACGCCCGCTCAGGCGCAACGCGATAATCTCGTCACGCAGCTTCAGGAAGCGCACGCGGGCGAAGCACGTCTGCTGGCGGAACGCGACGATCTCAGTACGATCGTTTTCCCTGCTCCCACAGAGCAACACAGCACCGTCACGCAACAAATTCAGATCGCCCAGCAGCAGCTTTTCATCAGCCGTCGCGCGGCGCTGCAACAGGAACGCGCAGCGATGCAGGCTGCCATCATCGGGGCAAAAGCGCAGTCGCAGGGTTCACAAGCGCTGCTTGCCAGCAGCCAGACGCAATTCCAGATTATCAGCGAGCAGCTACGCGGGCTGCGTCCGCTGGCGCAGGAAGGCTACATCGCCCGTAATCGCCTGCTGGACGTCGAGCGGCAGGCCGCCCAGTTGGCGGGCGCGATGGCACAGGAACGCAATAATCAGGTACAGCTCCAGCAGCAGGTCGTCGAACTGGAACAAAAGATCCAGCAGCGCCAGAACGAATACCAGAAAGAGGTGCGAACCCAGCTCGCCGATACCCAACGTTCCATTCAGGATCTCACCCAACGGTTGAAAACGGCAGAGTATGAACTCCAGCACACGCACATTCGCGCCCCCGCTAGCGGCACGGTCGTTGGGTTGGCGTTGCACACCGAAGGCGGCGTGGTCAATAGCGGGCAGATGCTGATGGAAATTGTTCCTGATGGGCAACCGCTACTGATTGACGCACAGCTGCCTATCGAACTGGTAGACAGAGTCAGCGACGGGCTCCCCGTCGAGCTGCTGTTTTCTGCGTTCAATCAAAGCACCACGCCGCGTATTTCCGGCGTCGTCGCACTCATCGGCGCCGATCAGTTAGTCGAGCAACAGACGGGAAAACCTTATTACGCCTTACGTATTCACGTCGATGAACAAGGTAAGCAGCAACTCGCCGGGCTGGACATTCGTCCCGGTATGCCGGTGGAAGCCTTCATTCGTACCGGTGAACGCTCCCTGCTCAACTACCTGTTCAAACCGCTTTCCGACCGCCTGCATCTGGCGCTGACCGAGGAGTAATCATGCTGCGCCTTTCATCCGTTTATCGCGCGGCGATCCGCTCCAGCTATGCCGTCCCGCTTTTTCTCACGCTGCTCTACAGCGCACCGAGTCAGGCTCTGGGATTAATGGAAGCCTGGCAGCAGGCGCTGACGCACGACCCAGCTTTTCAGGCCGCCGTACATGCGCGTAATGCCGACAGCGAAGAGAAGAACATCGGGCGAGCCGGGCTGCTGCCAAAAGTCACCTATGACTACAGCCAGTCCCGTAACGATTCCACCGTTACAGCAGGTGGCCAGCAGTCTGAGCGGGATTACACCAGCCGCGCTTCCAGCTTTTCCCTGCAACAACCGCTGATCGACTACGCAGCATGGTCGCGCTATCAGCAAGGTGAAGCCAGCGCCGTTCTGGCGGACGAACAACTGCGCGATGCCAGCCAGCAGCTATTAGTACGTCTGTTTCAGGCCTACACCAACGTGCTGTTTAGCCGCGAGCAGATCGCCTTGGTTCAGGCACAACAGCGCGCATATCGCGAGCAATATCAGCTGAATCAACGCCTCTTCCAGCAGGGAGAAGGCACACGCACCGATATGCTGGAAACCGAAGCGCGCGTCAACCTGACGGAAGCACAGCTTATCGAAGCACAGGACAACCTTGATATCAGCCTGCGTGAACTGGAAACGCTGTTGGGGATGCCCGTTGGCGTAGATCAACTTGCAGCGTTAACCCCGCGCTTCACGCCGCTGTCGCTTCAGCCTGCGGGCTATCAGCACTGGCAATCGCTGGCGTTACGCCACAATGCGCAGCTACTGGCGCTGAACCAATCGCTGGCCGTGGCGAAATACAGCATTGAGCGTAATCGGGCGGGTCACCTGCCGCAGGTGACGCTGGTTGCCAGCACCCGTAACACGCAGTCAGACACCGAAAACAGCTACAACCAGAAATACGATACACGGTCGATTGGTATCCGCGTCAGCGTACCGATTTTTGCCGGTGGCGGCGTCTCTGCCGCGACACGTCAGGCAAAGGAGCGCTATCAACAAACCGCGCGGGAAAAAGACGAACAGACGGCGACAATCCAGACGGAATTGCGTCGCCAGTTTAATTTGGTCACCAGCAGCCAAGCGAAAATCCGCGCCTATGAGCTGACAGAAAAGTCGGCGCTGGCACTAGTCACCGCCACACAGAAAAGCGTTCAGGGCGGGGAGCGCGTAAATCTTGACGTGCTAAATGCCGAGCAGCAGCTCTACGGCGCACGGCGCGATCTGACCGAAGCGCGTTATACCTGGCTGACAGCCTGGCTACAGCTGCGTTACTACGCTGGTACGCTCGACGAACAAACGCTACGTCAGTTAGCGGCCTATTTCGTGCATACGTAAAAGTGAACGATGACGATATATTCTTATCATTTATAAAATATTTATATTAATAACCAATTGCGCTATAAATTTGATAGCGCATTCTGGAATGCGCTATCGTGAATCATCGCTCATGGGCATAGATTGACTTTTGCGATAAATACACTGTCAATTATTTCGTTTTCAAACTAATCATTTAAAAACAATACAATACCCTCAACTACCACTTTATGATTAATTTTTTTATTTCTAACAAGGTATAATTATCTCAATAAAATTAACCATAAACAGGAAATAACACAAACAAAAATCAACAAAATAAAAACATAAAATTAATTACCACCAATAAAAAACACACAATCCAATAACAAAACGCGTAAATAAAAGCGCCACCATTCTTTAATAAACTTAAATTACATTTAATAAACTAAATAAATCAAAAATTATCCATTATTGCGAGCATGGTCTTTTATTTTCAGCAAATAAAAGAAACATAAAAATTAATAGATTTAGATCAAGAAAATAATCAACAACCCGTCCATATAGTACCCGCAGTAAAAAACTCACTTATTTAATTCTAACTAATCGGTTCATTATATTTTGCAATGGGGCTACTATGGATTTTATCATTCAATTAGTCATTGTCCTGATCTGCCTTTTTTACGGGGCAAGAAAAGGCGGGATCGCGCTGGGTTTATTAGGCGGGATTGGACTTGTTATTCTGGTCTTTATTTTTAAACTACAACCGGGTAAACCGCCCGTTGACGTCATGCTGGTCATCATTGCCGTGGTGGCCGCATCGGCAACGCTTCAGGCATCGGGCGGGCTGGATGTCATGCTACAAATTGCGGAACGTATGCTGCGGCGTAACCCGAAATACGTGTCGATTATCGCGCCGTTTGTTACCTGTATTCTGACCATCCTGTGTGGTACAGGCCATGTGGTGTATACCATTCTGCCGATTATTTATGATGTCGCCATCAAGAATAATATCCGTCCTGAAAGACCGATGGCCGCCAGCTCAATCGGCGCTCAGATGGGGATTATCGCCAGTCCGGTCTCTGTTGCGGTAGTGTCGCTGGTTGCC
The DNA here is from genome assembly GCF_000803315.1 of Pectobacterium actinidiae. Lineage (NCBI taxonomy): Bacteria > Pseudomonadati > Pseudomonadota > Gammaproteobacteria > Enterobacterales > Pectobacteriaceae > Pectobacterium > Pectobacterium actinidiae. The sequence goes on along the minus strand of NZ_JRMH01000001.1, from coordinate 1,485,494 downwards.
ATGCTGGCTAATTTCACCTTCCAGGGCAAACATCTGGGATTCCTCGATCTGCTGTCTATTACCATTCCCTCTACCCTGCTGGGTATTCTGGCGATTGGGATTTTCAGCTGGTTCCGTGGTAAGGAGCTGGACAAGGATGAAGACTTTCAGAAATTCATCGCCGATCCAGAAAACAAACAGTATGTGTATGGCGATACGGCCACGCTGCTCGACAGAAAACTGCCGCGAAGCAACTGGGTCGCCATGTGGATCTTTTTGGCAACCATCGCAGCGGTAGCGATTCTGGGTGCCGTTGAAGAGCTGCGTCCGGTCTTTGCCGGTAAGCCGCTGTCGATGGTGCTGGTCATTCAGATGTTTATGCTGCTTTCCGGTGCCATCATCATTATCGCGACCAAAACCAATCCGTCTTCGATCTCGAAGAATGAAGTGTTCCGTTCGGGGATGATTGCCATCGTCGCGGTATACGGTATCGCCTGGATGGCGGAAACCATGTTCGGCGCGCATCTGGAAGAGATCAAAAGCACACTCGGCTCAATGGTGAAGGTCTACCCGTGGGCTTACGCCATTATCCTGCTGATTGTGTCCAAGTTCGTTAACTCGCAGGCGGCGGCGCTGGCGGCGATTGTGCCCGTTGCACTAGCCATCGGGGTAGATCCAGCGTATATCGTGGCATCTGCGCCAGCCTGTTATGGTTACTACATTCTGCCAACCTACCCAAGCGATCTGGCGGCTATCCAGTTTGACCGTTCCGGTACCACCAAGATCGGCCGCTTCGTTATCAACCACAGCTTCATTCTGCCGGGCCTGATCGGCGTGAGCACATCCTGTGTCTTTGGCTGGGTGTTCGCTGCAATGTACGGCTTCCTGTAATCTGCCAAAAAGCCGTCCAGCAATGGGCGGCTAGGCGACTGACAAAAACCGTGGGGCGGTGATAATGGATAGATCGTAAAGACGCTATAAACATCCCTGTACGCTCGGATGGTGCCATCCCTGGCACAAACGCTTTACTCTTCTATTCCATTATCACCGTTTTCATTCTGTAAATAGAGTTATCTACAATATCGCCGTCCAGCAATGGACGGCTTTCGTTTCTGTTGCCAGATACGAACGCAGGCCTGCGCCAGCGCGCGTGTCGGATCGATACTGATGTCCCGCCAGCGTGACAACACCGCCTCCAGTGCCGGAGGAACTTCCGTGCAGGCCAGCACCAGACGTTCGGCTCCCCGTTCCACCAGCTGTGCCGCTAACTGCTCCAGCAACCGTCCACCGTGCTGTAATTCTCCACGTTTTACCGCATAGCACCCCGGCACGAAGAGCGTTGTCATTTCCTGTTCGTTCGGCACCACGGTTTCCGCACCTAACTGCGTGGCAAAACGCTGCTGGTACCATCCGGCATTGAGCGTCCCGTGAGTCGCAATCAGCCCGATTTTACGCGGTGATGCCTTTGCCTCATCTGCCTGTGTCAGCGCGTGCAGCGTGACATCGGCAATATGCAGTAGCGGTGCATCACTTGCCTCCGTCAACGCGTCAAACCAATGGTGCGCCGTATTGCATGGCACCACAATGTGGCTGACCGACAGGCGATTAAGCTGCCGGATAGCATGCAGCAGCGTCGGCAGCGGCGATTCACCAGTACCTGCCAGCGCCTGTTGGCGATCGGGAATCTGCGGTACGTTCCAGGCCACCACCGGCACATGATCCTGATCGCGACTGGCGGGCGTTTCTTCAACAATTTTATGCAACAGATCGACCGTCGCCAGCGGCCCCATCCCGCCCAGCACGCCAATCAGCGGTGTACTCATTGCGCGGCCGTTTGTTCGAACAGTTGACGATAGCCAAACAACCCCGCCGAACCGCCGGTATGGATGAAAACAATGTTTTCATCGGCGCGAAAATGCCCTTGGCGAATCAGATCGATCAGCCCCGCCATTCCTTTGCCGGAATAGACCGGATCGAGCAAAATTCCTTCCAACTGTGCCAATAGCCTGAGCGCCTCCAACGTTCCTTCGGTTGGAATACCGTACCCTTTGCCGACATAGTCGCTGTTCACCTGCACCGTGCTGCGCGGCAGTTCGCCCGGAATCCCCAGCAGTTGCCAGGTACGCTGTGCTAACGCGTAAACATTCTCTTCCTGCTTCGCTTTCGGCGCTCTGACGCTGATGCCTAATAGTGGGATCTGGCTGTTCGTCGCCACCAGCCCGGTCACCAATCCTGCCTGCGTGCCGGTGCTGCCCGTCGCGTGAACAATATGATCGATACGCAGACGCTGCTGGCTGGACTGAAATAACAGCTCTTCCGCACAGGCAACATAGCCCAACGCGCCTACCGGGCTGGAGCCGCCGCCGGGGATGACATAAGGCTTCAATCCTTCTTTGCGCAGTGATTCTGCTAACGTTTCCATCGCCTGCTGCATATCCGTACCCGCAGGCAGATGATCGATAATTTCACCGCCAAGCAGGTTATCCAGCAGCACGTTACCGGAGCGCTGATAATCTTCACCGTAGTCCTCCACGCGCTTTTCCAGTAGTACCTTGGTTTTCAGCCCCAGCTTTGCCGCCGCCGCAATAGTTTGTCGCACATGGTTAGACTGCGTCGCGCCCTGCGTGATGATGACATCCGCGCCCTGCTGCTGCGCATCCGCAAGCAGGAACTCCAGCTTGCGGGTTTTATTGCCGCCGGTCGCCAACCCTGTGGCGTCGTCACGTTTGATGTAAATCGTCGGCCCACCCAGATAGGCGGACAGGTTCGGTAACACCTCCAGCGGCGTGGGAAAATGGCCCAGTGATAAACGGGGGAATCGGGCAAGGTGCATAATATTCTCCTGAAATACGAATTACAGATTGAGGTGACGACGCGCTTCTTCACGAACGCGATGTAAAATACGCTGCTTCAGTGCGGCGTAGTCAGGATGCTGTGCCAAGGTTTCAATTTCTCTCTCGCGGCCAAACGGCAGCGGGATCGTCTCCGCAATACGACCGGGACGTGCGGACATCACCAGTACCCGGTCGGCTAAAAACAGCGCTTCGTCCACGTCATGCGTCACAAATAACAGCGTGGTGCCGGTTTTCTGCCAGGCAGATAGCAGCAGTTCCTGCATCATCAAACGGGTTTGTGCATCCAACGCACCAAACGGTTCGTCCATCAGCAGCACCTCGGGGTTCGGCAGCCAGGCGCGCGCCAGTGCCACCCGCTGTTTCATCCCACCAGAGAGCTGCCAGGGATAGTGCTGCTGGAACCCTTCCAGCCCAACCAAGGCAAGATAGTTTTCCGCGTTACGCTGAAGCTGGGCTTTATTCGCGCCCTGCATTCGTGGGCCAAACGTCACGTTTTCCAGCACGGTGAGCCACGGGAATAAATTGGCCTGCTGAAATACCATGCCGCGCGAGGGCTCCGGACGACGAACAGGCTCCCCACCGCACAGCACGCGCCCCTTATCGGCGGATTCAAAACCAGCAATCATGTTGAGAATGGTCGATTTGCCGCAGCCGGAAGGGCCCAGCAGCACCACAAATTCGCCTTTAGCAATCTGGAGAGAAACGTCATCCAGCACCGTTAGAGAACCGGTTTTTGACGGAAATGTGAGGCTCACGCGCTCAACGACAATGTGTGGCGCATCAGGCTGAGAATGTTCGGTCATGATGATTTTCCCGCCCACGGCACGAAGACTCGCTGTGCGCCGACCAACAGCAGATCGAGCACATAGCCAATACCGCCTAATAATAAGATGCCCAACATCACAATATCGGTACGCAGGTAGGCGCTGGCATTCATCACCATCCAGCCGATGCCCGAGGTGGCAGCGACCATTTCCGCCGCAATGAGGGATGTCCAACCGATACCAATAGCCAGTCGCACCGTGGTAAACAGCTCCGGCAGCGTATCGGGCAACACGACATGGAAAAAAATCTGTCGACGGCTAGCCCCGAGCGTTTGTGCGACACGGATACGGGAACGTTCCACGCGCTCAACGGCGGCACAGGCACCAACCACGACGCTGAGAAAAGTCGCGATAAAGATCAGGAAGAATTTGGATGCCTCACCAATTCCCAGCCAGACTACTGCCAGCGGGATGAGTGCGATTTTAGGCAACGGCCGTAGAAACTGAACGAAAGGATTAAAAACGGCAGCAATCGGAGGAGATAGTCCCATCAACAGGCCAAGTGGGACACCAAGGATAATCGCGACGCTGAAGGCGCTCAGCGCCCGAGCGACACTGACGGCAATATGTTCCCACAGCGACACCTGCCGATAGCCGTCCTGCGCCAGCTCTCCGGCGGTCAAGATGATATCCGACAGCGGCGGTAGCAGCAGCGGATCTACCCACTGCTGCGCCCCCGCCCACTGCCACAAGGCGAGCACCGCCGCCACGGACGTGATGCTCAATAACACATAAGACGTTCTTTTCACGACCCGTTAATTCCCTTTCGCCGCCTGCTTCAAATAGGAGGAATTAATGGAATCGGCGAACGAAGCGGGAATATCACGCTGGCGAACTTCGCCGATACTCTCCAGGAAATGCGCCGTTCTAGCGGCGGCCTGACCGATGCCGCTCTGATCCGTGTGATTACCATCACCTAGCCATTGCGCCGTCGCCTGCTGTTCCAGCGTCGGATATTCCAGCCCTGACAGCGTATTGGTTGCTGTTGTGACCGGCGCTCCCACCTCTTTTGCTACAATCGCCGCTGCTTTTTCCGGATCCTGACGGAACTCATCAACTTTCTGCTGGTGTACCCGCAGGAAGCGCGCCACCGTTTCTGGATACTGTTGGGCAAAGGCCTTTCTGACCACATAGTTGTTGTAAATCAGGTAGCCATCTTTTTGCAGATCTTTGGTCGCAAAAATAGCGTGTCCAGCGGAAGCTTCCAGCTCTTGTGCGAACGGTGCCCAGACGTAGCCTGCATCGATATCGCCGCGCTTCCATGCGGCCACCATCTCAGCCGGACGTAGCGGAATGAGGGTAATTTTGCTGCGGTCGAGTTTATTCACCGCGATGGCCGCTTCCAGCGCGTACTGCGCCGTTGAATTTGGCGGATAAGCGACGCGCTTACCTTCGATATCTTTCAGCGTGGTGATGCCAGATTTGGCAATCAGCCGCTCATAAGTAGCGATCACGCCAGATACGCCAACAATCTCCACCGGAAGTTTTCTGACAATACCAGCTGTCGCCGGGCTGGAACCAAAGTTGGCGATATCTATCGCATTACTGGCGAAATAATTCAGCGCATCAGCACCGGAAGCAAACTGCACCCACTTTACCGGCGCGCCCAGCGCTTTTTGTAGCGAACCGTCGGCTTTAGCTAATACCAATACCTGTGAGCCGCCGCTGTAGGCCACACGAACTTCATCAGGATGTTTTTCCACCGCCAGCACGGATGTCGTCATTAATAACAACCCACCGACACCCACTGCACTCAATATATTTCTCATCGTTTTACCCTATGGTGATAAATAAAAAAACCAGTTAAATAAATTAATAAATTATTAATTAATCCTTCAAGCCACTTTGTTATTTAAATAAGATAATTGCCCCCAACTGACATCATCGACAAAAATACCGTTCTCCAGCCGTTCACGATAAGTTTGCTTTTCTTTATCGCCGGGCAGTAATAACGCGTCGTCATCACGGGATTGGCGCACCCATTCTAATAAGGCCGGAATTTCCTGCTGATAGGTTGCCGCACCGCCTAATTTCTGCGGATCGATTAAAATCGACAGCATACTGTTAATAATCTGCTTGCCCTCACCTTTCGCCGTGCGTTCGGTTTTCCCACCAGTCAGCGCCGCGCCAAGCAACGAACAAACCAACGACAGCCCCGATCCCTTATGTTCGCCAAACGGCAGTAGCGCCCCCAGAGGTTGTTCCATCAGCCAGCGGGGATCCACCGTTGGGTTACCCTGATTATCGACGATACAGCCGGGTGCGACCGGTTTACCCTCATTCCATGCGATACGGGCTTTGTTACCAGCAATTACGCTGGTAGCAAAATCCAGAATTACCGGATCATCATGCTCAACCGGAATACCGGCGCAGAATGGATTCGTCCCGAAACGCGCCTGCTGGCCCTGCCACGGTAGCACCACCGGTTTGGTATACACGTTGGCAAAATGCAGTGACACCAGCCCGACCTCCGCCGCCTGTTCTGCCCACGCGCCGATACGTCCCAGATGGTGAGCATTCGCTAAACTCACCACCGCCAGACCATGCGTTTGCGTACGCGCAATACCTTCTGCGACTGCCTGTTTTGCCACCACCTGACCAAAGCCCTGCTGGCCGTCGAACGAAATCAGCGGGCCAAAATCCAGCGTTTTTTCCGCCTGCGCGTGGGGCGAAAGTCCACCTTCCCGAATCGCATCGATATAGCGCGGCAGCATGCTCACACCGTGCGAGTCATGCCCTTTCAGGCTGGATTCGACGAGGTTATCCGCCACAATCTCTGCAATTGATGCGTCCACGTCATTCTCTGTTAGCCGATCGCGTAAATAATCGCGTAAATAATCATGAGTAAAAACAGGCATATTTTCTCTGTATACCACAATAGACATTTATATATACCCACTATAACGCGCAGATCTTTATCCATAACTGACAAATAAGACTATCCATAGCGAATATTTAGCTAAAGCGGTTATTTACTTGTTTTATCGCACGCATGGCTATTTAAAATCTCATTTATTCTAACTTATTCCAAAAAACACTTTAGCTGCAACGCGCTAAGAAAATAGGATGCCTTCTTTAATACATTATTTACGACGAATAATTTATTGAAATAATACCTTGTGGTTCTTTTCTAATTTTATTGCCAACCCTATTACTATTAATAATGAGACAACGATAATGAATCCCTCACTACCCACGAAAAAATCGACGCGTTTTACACGCCTTGCCGCCATGATTGGCCTGACGTTAACGGCATTTAGCGCGAATGCGGAAGGCAGCATTAGCATCGCGCAGCAGTTTGGCATCGGCTACCTGATTCTGGATGTGGTGCGCGACCAGAATCTGATAGAGAAGCACGGTAAGCAGCAAGGTCTGGATATCAAGGTAGACTGGCGCACGCTTTCTGGTGCGACGGCAATCAACGAAGCGCTGCTGTCCGGTGCGCTGGATGTGGCCTCCGCCGGTGTTCCACCAATGTTGACAGTGTGGGACCGCACGCAGGGTCGCCAAAATGTGAAAGCCATCGCCTCACTTGGCTCCATGCCCAACTATTTGCTCAGCAATAACCCGGCGGTGAAATCTGTCCGTGACCTGAGCGATAAAGATCGTATCGCCGTGCCTGCGGCTGGCGTTGGCTTCCAGTCACGTACGCTGCAAATCGAAACCGCGAAGCTCTACGGCGCGGAAAATTTCAAACGCTTCGACAAAATTTCCGTCAGCCTGCCGCATCCTGATGCCAGCGCGGCACTTATCGCCGGCGGTTCCGAGATCAATGCCCACTTTTCCAGTCCACCTTTCCAATATCAGGCGTTAGAACATGCCAATGTGCACAAAATTCTGAGTTCTTATGACGTGCTGGGCGGTCAGGCAACGTTCAATGTGCTCTATACCACGCAGAAATTCCATGATGAGAACCCAAAAACCTACCGAGCCTTCTACGACGCACTGAAGGAAGCCTCGCAGATCATCAAAGCAGATAAAGCCGCAGCGGCCGACACTTATATCCGGGTAGAGAAATCGAAGCTGGATCCTGAACTGGTGAAACGCATCGTCGCCGATCCTGAGATCGACTTCACGATCACCCCTGAACGCACCTACGTTTATGCCGAAAAACTGCACCAGCTTGGCGTACTGAAAAACAAAGCCGCCTCCTGGAAAGACTATTTCTTTGCAGAAATTCACGAACAGCCGGGCAGCTAAATGCTCAGCGTCGCGCTCATTCGACGAGAACCTCGTCGCTACGCAGGAGAACAAGCATGACACACCACACTCACGACACGATTGACCAGCCGCTGTTGCAGGTTGACGGCGTCGGGCTGGAATACCGAACGCGGCGCAGTCTGGTACGCGCCACCCATGATGTGAGTTTTGACGTCTTTCCCGCCGAGCGCTTTGTGCTATTGGGGCCGTCCGGCTGTGGCAAATCCAGCTTGCTTAAATCCATCGGCGGCTTTCTGTCGCCGGTAGATGGTGAAATCCGCCTCGACGGCCAGCGCGTCACAAAACCGGGGCCGGATCGCATCATGGTCTTTCAGGAATTTGACCAGTTGCCGCCGTGGAAAACCGTGCTGGAGAATACGCTGTTTCCGCTGGTGGCCAGCCGTCAGGCAACGCGAGCCGAAGCAGAAGAACGCGCCCGCTATTTTCTCAATAAGGTCGGTCTGGCGAAATTTGCCGATGCCTATCCGCATACGTTATCTGGCGGGATGAAGCAACGCGTCGCCATCGCTCGGGCGCTGACCATGCAGCCGAAAGTGCTGCTGATGGATGAGCCTTTCGCCGCACTGGATGCGCTGACCCGCCGCAAAATGCAGGAAGAATTGCTGGCGCTGTGGGAAGAGGTTCGCTTCACGCTGCTGTTTGTCACCCACTCGATTGAAGAAGCGCTGATCGTCGGCAGCCGGATTTTGTTGCTCTCACCGCATCCAGGTCGCGTGCGAGCAGAAATCAACTGCCATCAATTTGCGTTGAGCGATCAGGGCAGCGAAGCCTTTCAAACCACCGCACAGCGTATTCACCATCTTCTTTTTCCAACCGATGTCGACGCACCTTCACCCGTCACATCCACGCAAGGTAAACCCTATGAGCATTCAGCCCCCCGTGCGGCCCGAGTATCAGCGTGAACTCACGCCGCTGAAAGATTTTACCCTCACCCAGCCTCTGCCGCTGACGACGCGCCTGTGGAACCAGACCTGGCTGCGTAAGCTGGTGCTGCTGGCTGGGCTGCTTATCCTGTGGGAATTCGCCGCGCGCTGGCAAAACAATGACCTGATGCTGCCGAGCTTCTTGCAAACCTTTCAGGCTTTTCGCGACGATCTCGCCAGCGGCGAACTGCCACAGAAAATGGTGGTTTCACTCGGCACGCTGTTGAAAGGCTATGTCATTGGCAGCCTGCTGGCACTCGCCCTTAGCGCGTTGGCGGTTTCCACCCGTTTCGGGCGTGACCTCTTAGGCACATTAACCTCCATGTTCAACCCGCTGCCCGCGATTGCGTTACTGCCGTTGGCGCTGCTGTGGTTTGGGCTGGGAGAGAAAAGTCTGGTCTTTGTGCTCATTCATTCCGTGATGTGGCCGATGGCGTTGAACACCTACTCCGGCTTTCTCGGCGTTTCGGAAACGCTGCGTATGGCAGGCCGCAACTACGGCCTGACCGGCTTTCGCTACATCAATGCCATCCTAATTCCTGCCGCGCTACCGTCGATTATCTCCGGCCTGAAGATCGGCTGGGCGTTTGCCTGGCGCACCCTGATCGCCGCTGAACTGGTGTTTGGCGCATCCAGCGGCAACGGCGGTTTGGGCTGGTATATCTTCCAGAACCGTAATGAGCTTTACACCGACCGTGTTTTTGCCGGGCTGGCTTCCGTCATCATCATCGGGCTGCTGGTTGAAGGGCTGGTGTTTTCCACCATCGAAAAGGTCACGGTGAAACGCTGGGGAATGCAGCGCTAGCCATCATTCTGGTTATGCAAAATCTAACCATTCATAGCCAGAATTGTTCTTTTGCGGCGTTCGGCATCGCTGCTACAACTGATTTATCTTTTCCCACAGAGATGAGAGATCGCGAACATGATTGCAATACAAGCGCCACAAACCTATCTGAATCGTGATGGCGTCATTCGTTCTGTCGGCGAATATGCAGCGCCCTACGCCAGCACTGTATTGATTATTACCAGCCCACAGGCGTGGAAAACGACGTCGGATGCCGTCGAACGCAGCCTCAGTGAATACGGCTTACGGTATCAGGTCGAATTGTTGCCGGGTGATTGCACCAAACCGGCAATAGAAGCGCTGACGGCACAGGCACGAGCATTCGGCGCAGAACTGATTTTAGGCATTGGCGGCGGGCGCGTGCTGGATGTCGCTAAAGCCGTCGGTGATATTCTGGGGCAGTTACCCGTCATCGCCGTTCCCACCATTGCCGCAACCTGCGCTGCGTGGTCACCGATCAGCGTGATATACAGCGAGAGCGGTGCACACAACGGCGCATTTCCGCTAACGCGCTTACCCGTGTGGGTGCTGGTGGACAGCGAGATCATCGCCCACAGCCCTTCACGCTATCTCAAAGCTGGTATCGTGGATGCCCTGGCGAAATGGTACGAATTTCAACCCTATCTGCGTCACGGCGATAGCGGATTGGCATTGGCGCTTAAAGCGCAGGCCGCCCGCCTGGCCGTAGAGACATTCAATACCTATGGTGAACAGGCCATCGCAGATAATGAACAACGTTTAGTCACGCCGGCTCTGCGCAGCGTGATTGATGCCGTTATCGCATTAGCGGGTCTGGCGAACAGCATGAAGGATGAGGTGCCACGCATTGGCGTCGCTCATGCGATTCACAACAGCATGACGCGCCTGCCAGAACTGCATGACTGGCTACACGGCGAGAAAGTGGGTTTTGGGCTAGCGGCACAGGCATTTCTGGAACACGATAACGACGCCGACCGCGAAGAGCTGTTCGCTCAGTTGCGCCGCTACGGAAGCCCGATCACGCTGAGCGCCCTCGGCCTGACTGAACGTCCACAGCTGGTTGAAAGCATCGCGCAGAACGTCAAAATCGCACCGAAAATTGCCGCCCGCCTGCCTTTTGCGACGGATGCCGAACGTATTGAACAGGCGCTGTGGCGCACACAAACGTTAGAAACCAACGAGATAAATAGCCACGCAGCATGACGGTGGATCCATAAAAGAAACGGGCACCTCGATCACTCGACGCGCCCGTTGCATAGGCTATGTAAACTAGTCCGGGATTATCCCTGCTGGACTGGCTCCGTGCTGATCCCTTTAAGCTCACGTTCATAGGCCAGTGCTTTCTGTTCATCGAACTGGTTTTCCCACTTGGCAATGACCAGCACTGCCAGCGCATTCCCCACCACGTTCAACGCCGTGCGCGCCATGTCGAGGATACGGTCGACGCCCGCAATGAACGCCAGACCTTCCAGCGGAATACCGACGCTGCCTAGCGTCGCCAGCAGCACGACAAACGACACGCCGGGTACGCCGGCAATGCCTTTAGACGTCAGCATCAGCGTTAACACCAGCACGATTTCCTGCCCAATCGACAGTTCGATGCCGTAGAGCTGTGCGATGAAGATCGCCGCAATACTCTGGTACAGCGTAGAGCCATCGAGGTTAAAGGAGTAACCGGTCGGTACCACGAAGCTGGTAATCGACTTCGGTGCGCCATAGGCTTCCATTTTTTCGATGATACGCGGCAGCACGGTTTCGGAACTGGCGGTGGAGTACGCGAGGATCAGTTCATCTTTAAGGATACGGATCAAGATGGTGATACGCAGCTTACACAGGCGTGCGACAATACCGAGCACCACCAGCCCAAAGAAGAAAATCGCGGCATAAACCAGCATAACCAGCTTGGCTAACGGCCACAGCGACGCAAAACCGAAGTTAGCAACCGTGACGGAAATCAGCGCAAACACCCCAACGGGTGCGTAACGCATGATCATGTGCGTCACTTTGAACATGGTTTCCGACACGCCGCGGAAGACGTTCAGCAGCGGCTCACGGTGATCTTTCGGCAATGAAGAGAGCCCCAGACCAAACAGCACAGAGAAGAAGATAATCGGCAGCATTTCGCCGTGTGCCATCGCCGCAAAAATATTCGGCGGGATCAGCGACAACACCGTCCCTACCAGACTGTGCGAACCACTCTGCACCTGCTCGGTGGTCTTTTGATACTGCGAAATATCAACGGCGGTCAGCGTCGACATATCGATGCCGTGACCCGGCTCGAAGACATTAGCCAGCGTGATGCCAAGGATAATCGCCACTGTCGTGATGATTTCAAAATAGAGGATGGTTTTGAAGCCGATGCGTCCGAGCTTTTTAGCATCCCCTACGCCTGCGATCCCGACAATCAGCGTCGCGATCACGATCGGGACAACAATCATTTTAATCAGGCGGATAAAGATATCGCCCGCAGGGCTAAGAATATTGCTGATGAGCCACTGGCGGCTTTCTTGCTGTTCATGCAGCACGGCACCGAGAGCAATACCCAGAACCAATGCGATAAGGATTTGCCAGGCAAGGCTGATTTTTTGTGTTTTCATCGTCATTTTCCGTTTTAAACTCCCCGCCATTACAAACATGGCGCTAGCGCGACTCCGGCGCAATGCGAACCGAAAAATCAACGTGGAGGTGACTGACTAGTGAGAAGGATGTCTGATTAGAGTAAGTTTTCTATTGTGATACCAAAATCGTTAACATAATTATTCAATAAAAACGCACAAGTATTTGTATCACCTAACAAAAATACAGAAATAAGTTATTGTTATGTCAAGGATGTTACTATCGCAGCACGTTCAGATCAAGCAGATTATCGGCACGATAAACCATACTTATGCTGAATCGAGCATAGAAAACGGCAGGCATCGCGGCGCAAGAAACCGCGACGAAATCGAAAGGAAAAGCCCTGCCCAGAGGGAAAACATCAGCCCGTAGTTTTACAGCTACGGACTTTTTCATCACATCCTCCAACCACTAAATTTTACTTATATTAGGATATATTGTCGCATTTTCTCAAAAAGCAACACCTTCACACCGTAATTATTAGAATAAAAATCACTAGTCAAGCAAAAATATTGAAATATCGCCAATTATTCGGGTAAACTACATGTGTAAAGGGAGAGGAATAGCCTAATAAAAGGGATGTAACATGCAATTATCAGAATATTTAAAATACAAAATGGAATCTGACAGAGTTCTTGCCACTCATCTGGACAGTATGGCAGATAAAATTAAAGATAATACAATAAAAATTGGTGATGACTTATACAGTGGCATAGAAAGAGCAACATGGTATTCATCCTGTTTTATAGAAAAATATAATTCTGACTGCCAGCAACTAAAATCTGAAAATGAAAGAATGTATTTGGCTATTAAACAGATATACAAGAGAAAAGATGTAATAATAGATATGCTAATAGAGTATCTTAAAATACTTTTAAAAGATACTGAAGAAAGAGAGCAAAAATTAATAGCTAAAGCCATATTAGGAGTATCAGTTGCATCAGAGTTCGCAACAAGCCGGGCAGTAAAAATGTCAGTCGCTTATCTGCTTGCAAAGCATATTGCCACTTCGTTGAATTTTTCACTATCCATTCGCAGAACGATTAATAAATACTCGCTGATAGGGCTGAGTGCTCTCACATTTCATGGGAAAGTTCAGAAGGCGGCAATGTCTGCACGGCACCTGCATGACGTATGTCCGGAGCTATACTGGTCTCTCTATGCTATGCAGGTTGAGATGTTATACTTCGTATTTGAAGAGCGCCTGTCTCCCTACGTGCCCAAAAATCCCTATGACAAAATCGATATCACAGAAGCAATAAACGGAATTCTAAAAAAATGAGCTTAAAAAAAATAATTTCTTATGCCGTTAAAGAGTTTATTAACACCTATACCACGATGGCATTAATGATTGTTTTTGGGGTTTTATTCTACGAATTCATCCCTGATCATTGGGGTAAGTTGACTCTTCTTTCAATTGTTATTATCATTTATGTAGACATAAAATTCTTTTCAAAAAAATCAGGCCGAAAATAATTCGGCCTTTAATATAATTTTAGTAGGCTACATTCTGCCAAAGCATGTAAGCACTTGTTCTTGCAATAACATGCTCCCATTCAATAGAAGCAAACTTGAATGATACGCTTTCCTGTGGCTGAACTTCATTATGTGTTAGTGAATTAGGGTAGAAAAAGCGGATATTGCTGATAAGTGCATCCCGAAGCTTCATCTTAAAATAAAGTTCATTTCCACCAGACTGCGCCGTTCGGTAGAACGAAAAAATGCACTCCAGCTTTTCCTTATCATTGATTGCTTGAGCGAACAATGGCGTGGCTTTATCAATTGGCTTTCGGATTTCTACAGGAAGCATTGAAATATTCTCTTCCCGACTAATGTTGTTCACCAACTCATAAACAAAAATTTCATTCTCATGTGCCGATTGATACTTATTGCCAATAGAGTCCAGAGATGAACATCCTGCTGATATCAGTCCCTGTTTTTCCCCAGTAACGCTAAGATAAATAAGATTGGACATTATGTCTCCATACAAAGAAGTTCCATTCTACGGTTCAGAGCCGTATTTCCTATTGCATGGATATAATACTCTCTCAGGTAAGGTTTTAAAACACGCCCTCTAGCAGGATAGTTGTCACTACTTAACATTTAACCAATTGGGGCGTTAAGGCTTGATTGTGCCTCGCTAACGTAAACAAGCGATCTTAGGTAAATTGCTGCCTCCTTTAAACATGACTATTGCTGAAGTGGCAAGAAGTGAAAGGATTAGTCTGCAAACGTTGTATAATTAGCGCAATAAAGGCAAACAAGAAGGTCGCCCTGTGCCCGGAAATAAATCCACCCAGAGCATTGGTCGGCAGAAGCAAAGCTTGCTACCGTGATTGAAACGGCGAGTGTAAATGAAGCTGAACTCAGCGAATATTGTCGTGAAAAAGGCTTGTATGTCGAACAAGTAAAACCCTGCCCAGTCAGAAAAAACGCTGGCTGGGCATCGGGTTAGGAAAACGTGTCATCAATCAGATTTGGTAATCAATCACTGCTTCATCGTTATCCGAGAACACCTTATCTTTAATGTCATCCAGCGACAGTTCTGTATTACATAGCTGAATAAATTTCCAGGCATAGTTACGCTGTAACTGACCCTTTTTCAGTCCCAGCCAGACCGTGTTAGCTTCAAACAGGTGCTCGGCATTCAAGCGCACCAGCCCTTTATCGCGCACGGGATCGTATGACATATCGGCCACAATCCCCACCCCGAGCCCCAGTTCGACATAGGTTTTAATCACATCCGAATCCTGTGCACTCAGCGTAATATCCGGCGACATCCCCACCGCCTGGAATGCACGATCCAAGCGAGAACGACCGGTAATGCCGTGACGATAGGTAATCAGCGGCTCCGCATTCAGCATTTCCAGCGTAATAACGGGTTCCTGCGTCAGTGGATGGTGCTCCGGCACAATCACCGAATGGTGCCAGCGATAGTAGGAGAACGCCGCCAGCGAGGGATCGTTAATCAACTGCTCACTGGCAATACCGATATCGGCTTCACCGGAATGGAGCATCGCTACAATTTCATCCGGCGTACCCTGATTCAGCACCAGACGCACCTGTGGATACAGCGAGCGGAAAGCTTTAATCACCGGCGGCAGGCTGTAGCGCGCCTGCGTATGCGTTGTCGCGATCACCAACTGACCAGTATCGTTATTGGTGAAAACATTCGCTAGCCGCCGGATATTGCTGGCGTCATTCAGGATGCGTTCTGCTACCACCAGCAGTTCTTTTCCCGGCTCGGTCATGCCTAACAGACGTTTGCCGCGACGGATGAAGATTTCAATCCCCAGCTCTTCTTCCAGCTCGCGAATGTGGCGACTCACGCCGGATTGAGAGGTAAACAGCGTATTCGCCACCTCGGTCAGGTTGTAATTGCACCGTGCTGATTCACGAATAATCTTCAGTTGCTGAAAGTTCACCTTTCACTCCCTTGTTCTTTATTACAGATAGCAATATTGATGCAAGTAATGAGAGCCAGAACAAATAAGCAAATGGAGTTGATTATATTTTTTTATACTAACGGTATGTCTGCCACATGGACTTACCTAACAAGGAATAGACATAAACATTAAAATCAAATAGTTAAATAGAATCACTTTTGTCCCACGCACGCCGCCAATCAACCATTTCGCTATGATTTATACCTTTCTGATCTATTTGTATCCGCGCTTTTATTCTCTTTTTCCCATATTTCTTCTCAAGCTAAATAGGACGCACGGCTTCAAGCTGATGTGCTATACCCCAAATAATTCGAGTTTCAGGAAGGCGGCAAGAGAGGGAATCCCGATGAGCTTACACAAGTAAGTGATTCGGGTGAGTGAACGTAGCCAACGCACATGCAACTTGAAGTATTACGGGTATATCACTGCTATGATGGCGGTCAGAATCAGAGAAAAGGTGGCAGCATGCAGGGCGTACCGGAACACTTTACCGATGAAAGAGACTATGCCCAGTTCCGGCATTTGCCGACGTTGCCCGGCATTGAGCTTTACCACGCACATATCTGCCGTTATGCCTTTGAGCCGCACACGCATGAGGCGTTCGGAATCGGCACCATCGACGACGGCGCGGAGCGATTTCGCTATCGTGGTGCCAAGCATATTGCGCCTGTCGATTCGTTAGTTCTGATGAACCCTGATGAGCTGCACACCGGGGAATCCGCGACGGAAGATGGCTGGCGCTATCGCATGATCTACATCCCACCCGATGTGCTGGAGAACATCTCCGGTGAGAAAGGCTGGTGGTTTACTGACGTTGTGCGCCACGATCCCGCTACGGCACGTCAACTGGCGATGACGCTGGCCGCCATGTGGCAGACGACCGATCCCTTAGCGAGTGAAAGCCTGCTGCTGTCACTGATTGCGCTTTTCCGGCCTCACGCGCGTATTGCACAGCGTCAGATTATTGAACCGTTCCATCGCTTTGATGTGGTGAAGGCTTACTTACGGGAAAACTTCGCCCATACGGTTACCTTAAAAGAGCTGGCGGCACTGGTTTCCCTCAGCCCGTACCACTTCCTGCGCCAGTTCAAAGCCCAATTTCACGTCACGCCCCACCAGATGCTGATGGCGATTCGGCTGTATGAAGCCAAACAGATGCTGACGCGCGGTATGCCCGCTGCCCATGTCGCCGTCGCCGTCGGGTTAACCGATCAGGCGCATCTGACTCGCACCTTTGCCCAGCGCTATGGCGTCACGCCCATTCGCTACCAAAAGCAGGTGTATCCGCTCCAGCGCTAGCCGTCGCCGATGACAAACAGCAATATCCTACAATAATTCGTTACCGACTCTCCCTAGACTGGGGCGATGCACTATTGTGAACAAACGGGTTTATCATGCTGATCGGTGTTTTATTTGCGCTTGCTGCCGGGTTGATGTGGGGACTGATTTTCGTTGGGCCGTTGCTCGTACCGGACTACTCTGCTGCCTTGCAGTCCACCGGACGCTATCTGGCTTTTGGATTGATTGCCTTACCGCTGGCGTGGCTCGATCGCCGCCGTCTGCGCCAGTTAACCCGCAGCGACTGGCTGGAAGCCACGAAGCTCACGATTATCGGTAATCTGCTGTACTACTTTCTGCTCGCCAGCGCGATTCAGCGCACAGGTGCCCCGATCTCGACGATGATTATCGGCACCCTGCCCGTGGTAATTTCTGTCACCGCAAATGTGTTGTACAGCAAACATGATGGCCACGTAGCCTGGCGTCGGCTGCTGCCCTCGCTGCTGCTGATTGCGGCGGGATTGGTCTGCGTCAATATTGCAGAGCTGAAGGGAAGCACGGCCACATTCGATTTATGGCGTTATGCCAGCGGCATTGTGATGGCTTTTCTCGCCGTGATTTGCTGGACCTGGTATCCGCTACGTAACGCCCGCTGGCTGCGCGACCACAAAGGCAATACGCCGACCACCTGGGCCACAGCGCAGGGGCTAGTCACGCTACCGCTGGCGCTGTTGGGCTATATCGTGGTGGGCAGCTATCTGGCGCTAACGGATAGCACCTTTACACAGCCGTTCGGTCCACGGCCTGAGGTCTTCATCCCGCTGATGCTGGCGATTGGGCTGTTTTGTTCGTGGATCGGTACGCTGTTCTGGAACGAAGCCAGCCAGCGTCTGCCGACGGTACTGGTAGGGCCGCTGATTGTGTTTGAAACGCTGGCGGGGCTGACCTATGCCTTCATCATCCGACAATCCTGGCCGCCGCTGTTGACGCTCTGCGGCATCACCTGCCTGATTGTCGGGGTGATTTACGCCATGCGGGTGAAACCGGAACCGGTGATTGTGGAAGTTCAGGTGCCGGTTTCACGGGCAGAGTAAACGCACGCCGGACATGCTGTGGAAATAAGCCGGTCGTCTTTATGTCCGGCTTGCCAGCTTCTGAAACAGCTCGGTCAGTTGCGCTTCATCCCTTGCCCCTTGATGCTGGTCGGTCACCTTGCCGTTCGCATCAATAATAAATGACGTTGGCGTACCGCTGACCTGATAGCGCTCTTTGGTTATACCCAGTTGATCGCGCACCACCGGATAGGTCACGTTATGGTGTGCCAGCATTGAAGTGATATCCACGCCGTCAGGATCGGTGTTCACCGCCACAACGACCACTTTATCGCCGTACTCCTTGCTCAACTTCTCCAGCGCCCCCATTTCAACCATGCAGCCACCACAGCCTGATGACCAGAAATTCAGATAGACGCTTTTCCCCTGCCAGCGCGACAGCTCTACCTGCTGCCCCGCCAGATCGTAGGCGGCGAGCGCCGGTGCCTGCGCCCCGACGCTAACCTGTTCTTCCTTACAGCCGCTCAACGCCAGTGCGCCCAGCAGGCAAAGTGCGGTCATACCGTTACGCCATCTCATGATGATTAACCTCTTCACCGAAATACTTGCCGTGTTGCAGGCGGATAATACGGTCAGCAAACCGCCCCAATTCAGGATTGTGCGTCACCATCACAATGGTGCGACCCTGCCGATGCAGATCTTTCAGCAGATCCAGCACCCGTCGTTCGTTCTCTTCATCCAGATTTCCCGTCGGTTCATCGGCAAAAATCACCGGAGGTTCATTCACCAGCGCACGGGCGATACAGACACGCTGCTGCTCTCCGCCGGAAAGCTGGCTCGGTAAGTGATCGACGCGATGCGCCAGCCCAACCTGCTCAAGCACGCGCTGCGCCGCCGCTTCATCCACCACGCTGTGGTAGTGCTGCGCCAACATCACGTTCTCTAGCGCAGTCAAAAACGGAATCAGGTGGAATTGCTGGAATACCAACCCGATTTTATCGGCACGGAACTGACGTCGGCCTTCCTCATCCAGCCCAGCGGCATCGATACCGTCCAGCAACACCTGCCCTTCGCTCACCGTATCCAGACAGGTAAGAATATTCATCAGCGTGGTTTTACCGGAACCGGACGCGCCCATGATCGCAACAAATTCGCCGCGTGCGATGCGGATATTGATATCTTCCAGCGCGGTAACCTGACCAAAGCGTTTATAGAGCTGGCGAGTTTCAATCACCGCCTCCGCTGCCTGCGCCCTTTCCTGCGCGTTCACCTCTACAGACATCGACCTACTCTCCTTTCAAGACTTTGGCTGGTTCAACGTAGATCGCCCGCCGGGTAGGAACCACTGCCGCGACGGCAGCAACCAGTAACGACAGCCCCAGCGTGAGCGGGAACACCGGTAACCGCAGCGAAATCGTTGCGTTGAATACGGCCATACCCAGCACCTGTGCCAGCAAATACCCCAACAGCGAACCGCATAACACGGCTGCCAGTGCGATGATGCCGGTTTCCGCCAGCATCTGCCGGATGATGTCTCGTCCGCTCGCGCCCAGCGCCTTCTGTAGCGCAAATTCGCGCGCGCGTTCACCGACAATCGCCATCAGCGTGGTATTCACACACAGGGAAGACAGCACGAGGATCACCGCCGATACCAGCCCCATCAGCCCTTTGATTTTATTCAGTACCTGGCCTTCCGACGCCGACACCTTCAGGATCGGGCGGATCTCCAACTGCGGATATTGCTGCTGGAGCTGTGCGGCAAAGCGATCGACCTGCCCCAGATCGTTACTGACGCTCAGCAGGGCATTACTGATCGCACCTTCTTTATCCAGCCACTTTTGTGCCAGCTCCAGATTCACGATTAGCATGTTGTCTGTCGCATCACCCGATTCCACAATGCCTTTAATCTGCAAACGTTGCTTCCCGCCATCGCCCACCAGCGTGATGCTGTCGCCGACTTTAACGTTCAACCGCTCCGCCAGTTTCACGCCGATCATCGCATTGCGGTCATCGAAACTCACGCCAATCCAGTTACCCGTGACCTGCCAGTACGGTGCCAACTGCCTCAGCGATTCGAACCACACGCCCATCAGCACCACTTTTTCCAGCTCCGTACGTGCCATGCCGTACAGATAAGGGCTGGATGCATTAATCAACCCAGCGGGTGCGTTGTCGATGATCGGCTGAAACGTACTCTGTAGAATCGTATTGCCCCGCGCCGGACCGATGTAAAAATTCGCGCCAAAAGTGCGCAATTCCTGACTCATCTTGGCGTTAATATCGAAATAGACGGCGGACATCGCTGTCACAATCGCCGCCCCGACCATCAGCGCCGCGAACACGACACTGACGCGCTGCATACGCAGTCGCAACGCACGGAACACCAGCCGCCAGAACATACTGTTCATCCAGCCATTAGCGCCCATACAGCACCTCCACCGGATACAGTTTGGCGATCCGGCGCGCCGGGAACCACGTTCCGATGATGGCGATCAGCATTGAGATCACCAACACACAGGGGATAACGATCCAGGCAAAACTCAACGGTACGCCGAACAGCATCAGGCCAATAGCTTTCGCCAGCCCCCAGCCTGCAACACAGCCTACGATACCACCGGCCAGACCGCTCAGCGCGGCTTCGAGATAAAACAGCAGCATGATCTGCCACTGGCGCGCCCCTAGCGCTTTCATCAGCCCGATCTCTTTGGCTCGTTCCATAATGGTGCTCGTCATCAGCGAAGCAATCCCCATCGCGGCCGCTACCAGCGCGGCGAAGGTCACCACCGCCAGAAGCAATTGGATCTTGTCGATCACCACGCCTTCCGACGCGGCGACCTGCCAGATAGGACGCACCACCGAGCCAGAAATCGCTTCTTCCAACTGGTGAGCAATCGAAGAGACATATGCGGTGCAGTACCAGAGGTCATACTCTTCGGCATTCAGCGCTTCCAGATTTTCCCGCGCCCGCCGCGACAGTTCATTTTCCGGCACGGTCAGCGCCGACACGCGGATAGCCTGAATTTTACCCGCCAGCCCCAGCAGCGATTGCACCGTTGCCAGCGGCATCACTAAACGGCTTTCTTCATCACCGCCGCTGCTCAGAATGCCGCTCACCTCTACCGTCGCGTCCCCTTTTGCACCGTGCAACGCGAGTTTATCCCCGACTTTCCAGCCCGTTTGCGCCGCCAGTTGTTTTCCCACCAGCGTTTGCGCCACATTTTCCGTCGTTATGGGTTCCTGCGGCCACTGCCCGGCCACCTGCCAGTAAGGGCTAACGGTCATTTGTCCCGTGCGATAGTCTTCTTCATCCGGCACCGCAACAGGCTGAGAAAAGAAGGTACCCAACACGGCAACGGGCTGACCATTGATCTCGACATCACCGCTCAGCAGCGGCGCAAAGCCGACAATGTTATTGCGCCAGAAGATATCCTTGATATTCGGCAACTCGGCTTCATCGAGGAAATCTTGCCCTTCCAGTGGATTACTGCGTTCGCCAAACAGCGCGGGTAGCGCCGCTTGCCCTGCTGGCTCAATCAAAATATTCGCACCGTAGGACTTCAGCTCGCGCGCCATTTTATCGCCGATGTCGATGGACACCGCCAGCAGCGCGGAGATCAGCCCCGCCGCCAAAAACACGGTGAGCACCGCCAGCGATTTACGCCGAATATTTCTGCGCCAGGACTGACGTAACAGTCGCCATAGCATGATTATTCCTCCTCAGCCTGCTCGCCAGCCGCCGCTTTGGCTGTGGCAAATTTCGCGGGACTTTCGCGGAAGCGGTTATAGTTGGCCTCCGACGAGAAGAAGTACGTTTTACCGCCGTAGCGATATTTATGTTCGGCATTCACGTTGGTGAGTTTGGATCCATCAACCGGATCGATAACGTCCATCGACACCACCGTCGAGAAGTAATTCGTGCCTGCCGCCAATGACGCTCGTCCAATCACCAGCTCATTATCGTCGTTGCTCCAGCCTTCAATCGGCACCGGATTACAGCCGCCCGCCTTCCCGATAGAAGGAATGAAAATATGCACGCCGCAGGCGACACAAATCACCTGATTGCCTTCCATCACATAGCCCTGATCGCCGCACAGCAAGCAGGCGTCAAACACCACGCCCAGACGCAAGCGATCGGGATAGCGGTTAATGATGAAAAAGCGCACGGCCTTGCCGTCATCGGCAATCCACACGAAGCGATGCAGCTTGCCATCACGCACTTGCTCAATCGGAATATGTACTTTGCCATCGGCCGCCAGTGTCACGGGCTGTGCTTCCGACAGACGAGGCGGCTGCGAGGCGACCTTATCCCAATAAAGCTGGGCCAACACCACCACCAACAGCGCAGTGACCGTCGACAACAGCATGCGGCGCAGCGTGCGATAGCCTGCTGTCGCTTTACGCTTTTCAATCGCCTCATGTGTAGCCAGCATCTGGCGACGCGCATGCCGCAGCGGCCAAACCAGCCCGGCAACCAACACCGCCATGAACAAGGCGCTGAGGTAATTTAATAAATACGCGCTGTTGGTGACGTGCGCCACATAGCTCAGGCGCGGCTTGGTCAGCCCCAGCGCCTGTAATTTCATCAACAGCAGCAGCAGATTGCCGCTTATCGGCAACAGCAGAAGCGCAACCAACAGCGCCAGAAGCGGCCAACGCAGTAAACGAATGCGGCGCGCAATCATGCCGCACAGCGCGGCACAGAACGCCAGCCAGCCAAACGCCAGCAGCACGGCGCTGAAATTCAGCAGCAGATCGGTATTCACGACATGAGTGGTCGTCAGCGCGGTCAGATTGGGATCATTGCCCCAATGCACCGCCGCTCCCGCCACCAACAGCGCCTGCCACAAATAGCCAAGACGCGGGTGAGAAAAATACTGACAGACCAGAAACAGGATCAAGGCAAGCGCCTGAAGCGCCGTAAATCCCAGCAGAAATGCTTGCCCGTTAGGAAAATGTACGCCAATAAACGTCCCGACAAACAGCGCCAGCAGGGTGATCCAACCGAGCGATCTGACCGTCGGCGTAGAACGATGGCTCCAGTTCAGCCCCAGTAATAGCGCTATCGGCAGGAAGGATTGGAGGGTCGTGATAAAAAAATTCATATATACCCGTCACCTTTCGAGTTGCAGGTGCGTCGGTTGAGCGCAATGCCGGGTGGCATCAGCACGCTAGCCGGAAAATCACCGCCTCTACAGGCAACAACTGTGTACCCGCAGAGGCGTGAACATGGCCGCGACAGAACCTCGCGGACAGAAGACCTTATTCTAAACCGACGTATTTGAAGTCAAAGCTGACATCAAACGGTTTCCACCAGCGGCCTACGCCCGTCTCACCATCGGTGTGACGGTGCATACCCGCTTTTGATGGCGGATCGATGTGGTACGTCACTTTGTAGTTACCCACGCCCATCATTTTGATGTTCGCGCCGTAGTGCGGGCCATCGCTGGCAACCATCGGCATGAAGGTACCTTCCTGTTTCGCACCGGTGTCGGTGTTGGTCAGGGTGTAAGCGATGGTCAGGAACGGCATCCACTCACCGGCACCGAAGCCATTCTTGTTGCCTTCAGCGGCGTGGATATCGGCTTCCAGATGGATGTCCGCTTTCGCGGCAGGCAGGCCCATCCCACGCGGTTCCATGTCGATAGGTTGCAGATAAACGGCGGCAATTTCCATTTCGTTCATGGAAACCGGCTCACCCGCTGGATATTCTTTAAACGCCAGCGCGGCAGGTGCAGTGAAAATACCGGCAATAACGGCACCCGCAATCAGACTTTTTTGCATATTCATCAAACCCATCCTCATCTCAGTCGTCCCCTGCGCTTAATTCGCTAAGCGATTGGGGTTGTTATGGTTATTTGCTGCTCTTATTGCTTCCAGTATTACATTAACGTCGGATGCCTTCTTATCAGACGGCAGACGCTCTGCGCCGCATCACCCACAGGGCGATTAACGCCGCGACCACCAGCACACCTTGTGGAATCAGCGTTTCCACATAAGGATAAATCCCCAACCCGCTGATTTCCGGCACGCCGGTCAGCAACGTCGGTTCAAACAGCTTGCCTTCGATCAGTTCCAACACGCCTTTCCCCGCAAACACAAACGCCATCAGGTACATAAAGCAGCCGGTAAACATGAAGAACGGCTTCAGTGGCAGTTTGACGATGGTGTAGCGCATCACGAAGTAGGCGATCAGCAGGATCACACAGCCGATGGCAAACCCAGCCAAAATAGAGAGGTGTCCCGCCATGTTGCTGGCATCACCGACCAGCGCGTAATAGAACAGCACCGTCTCCGCGCCTTCGCGATACACGGCCAGAAAGCTGGTTAACCACAGGCCGATCATGGAACCGCTGCTTAGCGAATGGGACAGCTTACCTTCCAGATAGGCCTTCCAGTGCCGCGCTTCCACTTTGGACAGCAGCCAGTAGCTCATGAAGAACAGCATCACCACGGCGATCAGCATCGTAATGCCTTCCAGCAGCTCACGGCTGGCACCGGAATTGGTGAACACGAGCTGGAAAATGACGGCGGTAATCACGCTACACAGCAGCGCGACGTAAACCGACTGGCGAATCAGCGGCAGTTTGTCCTGCTGATTGTTTTTCACCAGATAGGCCACGATCGCGGCCACAATCAGCAAGGCTTCCAGACCTTCACGCACAATAATCAGCAGGCTGTATATCAACAGGCTCCAGTGGGTTTCACCGCCGTCGCCCAGCATGGTCACGGCCTTCGCCAGTTCCTGCTGCAACGCATCGGCCTGCCCTTGCAGTTGCTCCGCAGGCTGTTTGGCGTTCATCAGGCTCACCAAACGGGTGAAATAGCCTTCCAGCGTCGATTTGAACGCCGCATCGCGAGAACCAATTTTGTTCTCCATGCCGGTGGCTTCAAACAGATCGAAATAGGTATCCTGCACCGCCATAATGGCAGGTTTGACCTGGCCTTGACGGTACTGCGCAATTGCCGCAGCAATCGCCTGATTAATATCGTCGGCGACTTTCGCCCAGTTCGCATCCGGCACGGCACTCGTATCGGCATTCGCGGCAGGGGTTGCCGTCGCCTGCTGGCTGTCACGCGTGGTTGGCAATCCAGGCAAGACATCTTCGATATCCTGCAACAGCGTGGTGACCCGATAGGCGACATCCGTCAGTTGATCGGGTTGGCTGGCTAACGTAATCAGCGCGGAGAATTGTTGATTAATGGAGGCCGCCTGCTGCGCTGAGCGACTCTGCCTGACCGACATCTCCATTTCAGAGTTTTTAAAGCCCTGATAGTGCGCCAACTGCACGCTCTGGCTGGCTTTTTTGTAGTCTCCAGCCTGATATTCCGTCACGGCCTGCGCGAGTTGGTCATCGATAATTTTGAAACTCTGCTGCCAGTACGGCGCAATATCCGTGTTGTCATAAGCACCGTGCTGCTCCTGTGCGACCAGCTTGTGCCCTTCTGACAGCACGGGCAGAACGGCATCCAGCTCGCCCTTCAGCCAGGAGATTTTTGCCTGTACCTCGGCCTGCGGCTTCCCTTCGCCAATCATGCGGCGAATTTCACCGAATGTAGCCTCTAACTGATAGCTTTTTTGCGCGGAAATATTGATGCGGATGGGGCCTTCAAGGTTTTCAAACACCTCAAAATAGGCCATCTGAACTTCGGTACGAGCCTCATCCGGCTTTTGTTGCTCATAGAGCTGAGCCGTTTTATCCAGCCGGGTTTCGATATCTTGAATAAATGAGGCGTAATCGGTGGCGGCAACTGCTACTGAACAGCTAAACAGCCAACACAACACGAGAAGCGTTTTTTGCCAGATAGACATAAGCGAGTGATGAAGCAGAAATGATATTTATTCTTATTATCACTTTGAAGCGGCCATCTGTCTTGATTTACGTCACGAAAATATAAGCAATAACCACTTTAGTATGTAACAAATGATTTCAGGTTTAACTTAATGCCAAAAAATTCCGTTTTATTTCTATAACCCCAGAAAAATACGGTTTTACGATCTAAAAAACGGTATAAATCGCCACAAAAAACAAGGCAAAAATTATGCCATTGTTTTAAATAATTCATCCCAAGGTTAGATACCCTCGTCTTATAATGGCATTTCTTTACATTACCACAATCAGATTTACAGAGAAAAACGCCATTTTTCCTCTGTAATCCAAGGCATTACCTGCGGTGCGTTTAACACGTTTCATCGAGCATTTTTGGGCAACTCACCCTAGCTATTCAAGTAAGCACCACATTTCAGTAAATCTGGCGTTCAAGTGATAACCCACAATCAACAGAACCGGGCAGATTCCTTTCCGCCCGGCTCGCAACTCGCCTCGTGGGCTATCTTATATTCAACGTCTGTCGCGTAGTTAACCCGCTACGGATCAGAATTTTTCCCATCCCTCACCATTGCGGCCATGTGCCGACAATAGCGGTGTAGTGCCCTGCCCGACAGCGCGATGGACGGGGGCGGAGACCGCCTGACGGGAAAAAGACATTGTTGGATCGCATTCTGAATCCAGATCGAACACATCCACCACGGCAGATAGCTCACTGGATTGTTCATCCAGACGGGCGGCCGCTTCCGCCGATTGGGTCACCAACAACGCATTTTGCTGCGTGACGCTATCCATTTCATGCACTGCCTGGCTAATTTGCGTAATACCGCGCGTTTGTTCATCGGTTGCCGCCGCGATTTCGCTAATCAGATCGTTCACATGGGCGATAGCGGTGATAATTGACGTCATTGCTTCGCCGGATTGTTTCACCTGTCCCGCGCCAGTTTCAACGCGCGAAACCGATTCCGCAATCAGCGCTTCAATCTCTTTCGCCGCCTGCGCACTGCGCTGCGCCAGAGTTCGAACCTCGCCCGCCACCACGGCAAACCCTCGCCCTTGTTCACCCGCACGCGCCGCTTCAACCGCCGCGTTCAGCGCCAAAATATTGGTCTGGAACGCAATGCCATTAATCACCGAGGTGATATCGGAAATTTGCCGGGAACTGGCACTGATCCCTTCCATCGTCGTCATCACATTGGTGCTGATATCCCCACCTTTTTTCGCCATGTCGGCAGCGTCCTGCGCCAGCTTACGTGCCTGATGTACGTGATCGGTCGTTTGACGCACCGTCGAACTAATCTCTTCCATACTCGCAGCGGTCTGCTGCAATGCCGCCGCCTGCTGCTCCGTACGGCTGGAAAGATCATCATTGCCATCCTTAATGTTCGACGTCCCGTTGTTGATTTCCGTCGTACTTTGCCGGATGACGGTCACCGTATCGCGTAAACTTTTCTGCAACCGCTTGATATCGGGAATCAACCGCCCCGCACAGTTCTTGCCGAACTCCGCCAGTTCACAGCCTAAGCGACCCGCAGTCAGCTGCGACAGATGCGATTTCAGTACGGCAATCGGTATCACCAAATAGTTTCTCAGGTAATACTCGGTGAAAATCAGCACAATGATCCCAATGAACATCCCTGCAATAAGTGCATTGCGGTTTTTATCATTGTGTTCATTCACACTTGGAATCAACGAAGAAGCGGTAATACCGTCCGAATATCGCTTGATATTCTCTCCAAACGTCAGGCTGACAGGAGGATAAACTGAGCGGAAAATTTGTCGGAATGCTTCGGGATCGTCGCGTTGCAGCGCCGCATTCATCGGATCGATAGAAGAAGAGATCAGTGTGTTCCAGGTATTCCTCACCGCATCAACCGTTGCCTGATCGACACCAACGTGCTCCGCTGTCTGGAACTTATCCAGCGCTTCTTTGGTGTTTTTGATCGCACTCTGTGCCATTTCCAACGTCTGTTTGGCGTTTTCTGACTCATTGCGCTGCAAATAATCCATGGTTCTTTCCATACGAGTTACGGCCCGAAAATATTGATCGGCGCCATAGACCAGATGGGAATACGTTTTGCGCTGAGTCTCACTTTTATCAAGCAAATTCGTAACCTGATAAAGCGAGTAAAGACTGAATCCTGATGCCACTCCCCACGCCACTAATAGGGAAGCCACTATGACCAGCACCATTAATTTTATGCTGACATTTCTTAGAAATTCCATAATGCACTCCGCGACGTTAACAAATACTGCCCGCACGCTCTGTCGGAAAAGTATTTACTTTTTACTCATGACGGTGCCGCCCGTTGCATCGCGCCCTTATCCCACGCGATCTAACAGACGTTCTGGAATTCCCTGATTCATAACCCATTAGATGGGAAGTTAAGCTCAAAAAATTAACGAATAGAATGCGTTATCTTCCTTGAAAAGCCAATTTCCGTTGTTTTAAACAGCCGACAGGCAGGACGAGCCTAGCCCAATCGGTGACACATAGAGTTAATATCGTCAAAAACAGTATAGGCATTAACGGATAAAGAGGATGAATACGCTAGCGCCTATTTTCCAGACAAATGTCCTATGGAAAAAGGTCGCATCACTCAACGCGTTAGGACGATTTGCCGCGCGCTGAGCATGACCACGATCAGTAAATTAATTTTCTTTATCGGCGATTATCGAAGAGTAAACCGCTGCATCGATGCCCTAACAAGAATGCAGTTCTTAACGATCCAAGACTCGGCTTTGGAGAATAATCATGCAGAAAGTGCTTACTGTCTGTCCGTATTGCGGGTCAGGCTGCAAAATTAACCTGCTGGTAGAGAACGGCAAAGTGGTCGGTGCGGAAGGGGCAAACGGCGTCACCAATGAAGGTGAACTGTGCCTGAAAGGCTATTACGGTTGGGATTTTCTCAACGATACGAAAATTCTAACACCCCGTTTAAAACAACCGCTGATTCGACGTCAGAAAGGCGCCCCCTTTGAGGCCGTATCCTGGGATGAGGCTATCGGCTTCGCCAGTTCCCGACTGAAAACGATTAAAGAAAAGTACGGTGCCGAGTCGATTATGCACACTGGCTCGTCGCGCGGCCCCGGTAATGAAACCAATTATGTGATGCAGAAATTTGCCCGGGCGGTTACCGGGAATAATAACGTCGACTGCTGCGCCCGGCTCTGCCACGGCCCGTCGGTGGCCGGGCTACAGGTAACGCTGGGCAACGGCGCCATGAGTAACTCTATCTGCGAAATCGAAAAAACCGACTGCATCCTGATTTTTGGCTATAACGCCGCAGACTCACACCCCATCGTGGCACGCCGCATCCTGAAAGCGAAAGCACGCGGGGCAAAAATCATCGTGTGCGATCCGCGTCATATTGAAACCGCCCGCATCGCCGATCTGTGGCTACCGTTGAAAAATGGCTCCAACATGGCGCTGGTCAATGCGTTCGCTAACGTGCTGATCAACGAAGGTCATTACGATAAAGCGTACGTCGCCCGCCATACCGAGGGCTTCGAGGAATTCAGCAAGACCGTCGCGAAATACACACCGGAGTATGTCGCCGACATCACCGGCCTGTCGCCGAAATTGATTCGCGACGCGATGCGGATCTATGCCGCCGCGCCGTCCGCCACCATTCTCTGGGGAATGGGCGTAACACAATGGGGACAAGGCGTTGATGTGGTCAAAGGGCTGTCCGGGCTGGCACTACTGACCGGAAATCTGGGACGTCCGAACGTTGGCGTCGGGCCGGTGCGTGGGCAAAATAATGTACAGGGCGCCTGCGATATGGGCGCACTACCGAATATGTTCCCCGGTTATCAAAAAGTCACAGATAACGCGGTGCTGGCGAAATTTGCCGACGCCTGGGGCGTGCCTGAGCTCTCTGACAAGATTGGCTACTCGCTGACCGATCTCCCGCACAAAATAAAAGAAGGGAAAATCCGAGCCAATTACGTGATGGGCGAAGATCCGCTGCAAACCGAGCCGGATCTGTCGATGCTGCGTGATGCATTCAACGAGCTGGACCTGCTGATCGTACAAGACATCTTCATGACCAAGACCGCCGCGATTGCCGATGTGATTTTACCGGCGACTTCCTGGGGCGAGCACGAAGGGGTCTATACCGCCGCAGACCGGGGATTCCAGCGCTTTTATAAAGCAGTGGAACCACAGGGCGATGTCAAACCCGACTGGGAGATCATCAGCCTGATGGCAACCGCACTCGGTTATCCGATGCACTATAACAACACGCAGGAGATCTGGGACGAGCTGCGGCAGCTCTGCCCACTGTATTACGGCGCGACCTACGAAAAAATGGCGGGGCTGGGCTATGTACCATGGCCGTGTCTAACGGAAGGCAGCCCCGGCACTCCGTGGCTGTACGCCAATAATCACTTTGATCGTCCCAATGGGAAAGGCTTACTGCTCACGGCCGAATGGCGACCGCCGATGGAGCTGGTGGATGAGGATTACCCGCTGGTATTGTGCACGGTGCGTGAGGTCGGTCATTACTCCTGCCGTTCCATGACGGGCAACTGCACCGCACTACAAACGCTGGCGGATGAACCTGGCTACGTGCAGGTTAGTCCTTATGACGCCGAACGTTTAGGAATACGCGATCAGCAGTTGGCCTGGATCTCGTCACGACGTGGCAAGGTGATCTCGCGTGTTGCCGTCAGCGAGCGCATCAATAAAGGTGCCGTCTACATGACCTACCAATGGTGGATCGGTGCCTGCAATGAACTGACGCTGGACCATCTCGATCCGGTATCCAAAACGCCGGAATACAAACACTGCGCCGTTAAGCTGGAGGCGATTGACGATCAGCAGGCAGCAGAAAACTATGTACAGCAAGAATACAGCCAACTGAAAAATCGACTGCGCAGCACCGCAGAAAATGTCAGTTAATCCCTTTACCTAAGCCGCCGCGAACCTAAGCCATCTGGTAAAGGTCGTGGCGGCTTAGGAAAATACATACTCTAAATAATTCGAGTTTCAGGACAAAACGCTAGCGTTTTGAACAGCGCTTGCGCTGACCCCGAAGGGGTGAAGCCATAAGGCCAAATAACGCGGCAAGCGAAGGACAAATTCGTTGGGAACGAATTTTACCCGCCAAAGGCTGGCCTCCGGTGAGAGACAGGATGTCTCTCATTTAATCCCGATGAGCTTACTCAGGTAAGTGATTCGGGTGACTGACAAATCTGCCAGAGGCAGATTTGAACGCTGCTTGCAGCGGCCCCAGCGGGGCGAGGTCCACGTAAGTGGACCGAGTAACGGAGCCAACGCACATGCAACTTGAAGTATGACGAGTATAGATGGTTTAGACACCATTTAACCTTCCTCACCCATAATGCTTTATTCTCCCTTTCATGTTGTAAAGATTTATTAATGAAAATGGATGGATTTCCGCTAATCGATAATAAATTTCTACGCAGCAATTAAATTTTTACACCTCTGTTTATTTTTTAAAATTATGTTGGCTATCACAGCCCTTCCCTCCGCCTAATTGTTTTTTATTCCAATTTAGCGCAATTTGCGTTTCATTTTACAATGCTTTAATTTGTTTTTAACAAAAAGAGCCACCTGTAGCGGTAGTTTTCAGACCGATTAAAACCATGACTAAACAATCGGTTAGATGGACATTGGTGGGGATAAAAGGAATATTATTGCTCGCATAGAGGTCATTTATGTTACCGATTACTGTTACCTTATCGCTTCCTCATTATCTGTCATTTATTATTCGTATCGACCCCGGAAGCTAACCCCATCTTTCATTCGTATTCTCCCCTGAACGTTACTGACGTCGGGAAATAACCTGTGCTCATCCCTTTCGATATGCGGTTATAAAAAACCGTACGGCCTCTAGTACCCCAAATTCGCCGGAAGAAAGGCAGTAAGTTATTCAGAATATAATAAAAAACAGGAGATTCACTGTGCTCACTATTCTCGGTTTCTCTATGGTCATCTGTTTTATGTACCTGATCATGACCAAGCGGATGTCTGCGCTTATCGCGCTGATTCTTGTCCCTACGCTGTTCGCACTGGCGGCAGGTTTCTATCAGGGGCTGGGCGCGATGATGCTGGACGGCATCAAAACGCTGGCTCCAACGGGCGTTATGCTGACGTTTTCTATTCTCTACTTCGGCATTATGATCGATGCAGGCCTGTTCGATCCACTGGTTCGCTTCATCCTCCGTTTGGTTAAAGGCGATCCGTTGAAAGTGCTGGTCGGCACCGCCGTATTAACCTTAATGGTCGCGCTAGACGGCGACAGTACGACGACCTATATGATCGCGATTGCCGCATTCCTGCCACTCTATCAACGCTTGGGCATGAACGTGCTGGGGTTGACCTGTCTGGTGAACATCGCCAGCGGCGTGATGAACCTTTCTCCTTGGGGCGGCCCGACGGCGCGTGCCGCCGCCGCATTGCGTGTTGATGCATTGGACGTTTTCCTTCCCATGCTCCCGGCGATTATTTTAGCCAGCCTGACGCTGGTCGGCGTGGCCGTTTTTCTGGGTCTACAGGAGCGCAAACGGCTGGGGATTATTGATGTCAGCAACGTCCAGAATACCTCGATCAATCTGGGCAACGGCAGCGACGAAGAAAGCGACGCCAACCGCCGCCCTAAAATGTTCTGGCCTAACTTTATTCTGACCACCCTACTTCTGGTGTTTCTGGTGATCGGCCTTCTGCCCATTCAGGTGCTGTTTATGGTCGGCTTCGCTATCGCTGTCATGCTCAACTATCCCAAGCTGGAGGAGCAAAAAGCGCGGATCGGCTCACACGCCGCTAACGTGCTCGCAGTGACATCACTTATTTTCGCCGCTGGGATTTTCACCGGCATTTTATCCGGTACCGGCATGGTGGATGCCATGGCGAAGAGTCTGTTGCAGGTGATACCTGAAAGTTTCGGCCCGTATCTTGCTGTATTCACCGCGCTTATTAGCCTGCCGTTTACTTTTTTGATGTCCAACGACGCGTTCTATTTCGGAATCTTACCGGTTATCGCCCAGACGGCGGTCAATTATGGTATTACCCCAGAGGAGATCGCCCGTGCGTCG
Organism: Pectobacterium actinidiae; assembly: GCF_000803315.1. Taxonomy (NCBI): domain Bacteria; kingdom Pseudomonadati; phylum Pseudomonadota; class Gammaproteobacteria; order Enterobacterales; family Pectobacteriaceae; genus Pectobacterium; species Pectobacterium actinidiae. The sequence goes on along the minus strand of NZ_JRMH01000001.1, from coordinate 1,452,589 downwards.
ATTGTAGGCCAGCCGTTCCACCTGCTTAGCCCGCTGGTGCCGTCACTCTACCTTCTGGTCAGTCTGGCAAAAGTGGACATCGGCGATCACCAACGCTTTGCAATCAAATGGGCGATTTTTGTCAGCCTGTCGCTGCTGGTCGGTGGTATTGTCTTCGGCGCATTTCCGTTCTATCACCAGTGAAACAGGGTTGCTCCGGTCAAGCCGGGGCAACCTCTGCTGACAGACAAGCTTTGCTGACAAGAACATAGCGATTTCCCGTAACCCCCTTACACGACATAGCACCTAACCGACATAGCAGGATAGCCATGGCTTTAACTCCCCTACAGACAAGGATTGTCAGACAGATTGTTGCCTATATTCGCCGCGAGCAGTTGCCGCCCGGCGCTCATCTGATCGAATCGTCACTGGCACAGGTACTGAACGCCTCGCGCACGCCGGTCAAGGTCGCGCTGCTGTATCTGACGGAAAAAGGCATGCTGCATTACCACCGCAACCGGGGGTTTTATCTTGACCGCCACGCCCATGAATTAGGGCATCTGGTCACCGAGTTAGCCGCTAGCAGCGAAGAGCCGCTCTACCGGAAGATTGTGGATATGCGCCTCTCTCGTCGGTTGCCAGAACAGTTTTCAGAAGTGGAGCTGATGCGAGAATGTCAGGTGTCCCGCTCCGTACTACGCAACGTTCTGACTCGTATTCAACAGGAAGGTTGGCTGGAGTTCCGCACTGGGCAAGGCTGGCGAACTACGCCGATTATCGATTCCGTCACGGCCTATGAGGAAAGTTTTACTTTCCGCCTACTGGTCGAGCCGGTCAGTCTGCTGTCGCCGCAGTTTCGTATCGATCAGCACACGCTCAGCGCCTGTCGTAAGCAGCAGGAAGACATTCTCAATGGAGGTTACCTGACACTCACACCGCATGAAATGTTCGATGCCAATACGCACTTTCATGAAACGCTGCTTGCCTGTAGCGGCAACCGCTTCGCCCACCATAGTTTGCAACGAATCAATCAATTACGGCGTCTGGTGGAATATCGTCAAGGGAGTCCAGCCTTCAACCCCAAGCGATTGGAGCAGATTGCAGAGCATCTGGCGATTCTGGATTTCCTGCAACAGGGAGAGATCGAAACAGCAGCAGAGTGGATGAAAAAGCATCTGGAAAAAGCGTGCCACGATAAAGTGAGCATCGATCTTTTTCGATGAAATAACCAACAGTGAGGTCTCAAATCATCGATAACATATGTTTAAAAAATAACAAACACCATTTTAAACACCCTAAACGCCCAGATAGTTACAAATAGAAACACATAGAACAATAATTAAACGTTAAATCAACAACACAAAAATCAAGCACGAACCAAGAAACAAAAGTCACGACTTAAATAATTAAAAAATTAATTTTTTAATAAAATGGCAAGTATTTAAAGTTTTCGTTAATTGTTCTTTTATTTTTACTTAATCTTTAAGTAATTTACTATATGTTTTATTGATGTATAGCCACATATCATTAGCAACACTAATTCAACACCTTACCCCTCCTGCCATCACCAATAAAATACCGACATAAGACATTGTTTTATAACGAATTAAATGAAAAATCACGTTTTACGCGATCTGCGCATCACATCCCTATTTATCATTACAAGCGACATGGACATGCATTTTTCGCATGACAAGGATCACAATTACATAACAATCCGCAGAAAAAAAATGTAAAAAGCAAGAATCGTTGTAATATCGGCGGGCAGACACAACACCCCAATAACAGGTTCGGGTGGGAGATTGGCGTATTCAGGGAAAGCGCCAACCATCACGCGGCAATAATATTGTGTTGTCTGAATCAATTCATCAACATGAGGTTTATATGCAAAGGCAGAAGTTACTTGTACAGATAGTCTTGGCTATCGTCCTGGGAATATTAATCGGCTGGGCTTGCCATCAATATCTTGACGGCAGTCGAGCAAAAGAAGTTGCATCTTATTTCAACATGGTTACCGATATCTTCCTGCGCTTGATTAAAATGATCATCGCGCCACTGGTCTTCGCTACGCTGGTTTCCGGCCTGGCAAGCATGGGAGGAAACTCTTCTGCCGTTGGCCGTATCGGTATGAAAGCGATGATCTGGTTTGTCAGCGCCTCGTTCATTTCCCTGCTTATCGGTATGGTCTTCGCCAACCTGTTCCAACCCGGCGCAGGCATGAATCTCGAAGTCCCCGTACAGCATGTTGCGACAGGCCTGAATACGGACAGCTTTACGCTCAAGAGCTTCATCAGTCATATCTTCCCGAAAAGTATCGTAGAAGCGATGGCGAACAATGAGATCCTGCAAATTTTGGTGTTCTCTCTGTTCTTCGGCTCTGCGCTTGCCTATGTAAAAGGCCATAACAAGCACGCAACCACGATCATTTCCATGATCGAAGAACTGACCAAAGTGATGTTCCGCGTAACCGACTACGTGATGGCGCTGGCTCCTATTGCTGTCTTTGCCGCAATCGCTTCCGCGATTACCACACAAGGTCTGGGCCTGCTTTACGACTTCGGTAAACTGATCGGTGAGTTCTACCTCGGTCTGACCGTACTGTGGGGCGTTCTGTTCTTGGTTGGCTACCTGTTCCTGGGCAAAGGCATCGTTAGACTGGCGAAACTGATTCGTGAACCAACCATGTTGGCTTTCGCCACGGCGAGCAGTGAGTCTGCTTATCCGAAAACCATGGAAGCGCTGACCAAATTCGGTGTGCCGAAAAAAGTCACCAGCTTTGTGCTGCCGCTCGGTTATTCATTCAACCTCGACGGTTCTATGATGTACCAGTCCTTTGCGATTCTGTTTATCGCACAGGCTTACAACATCGACCTGAGCGTTACTGAGCAAATCCTGATTCTGTTGACACTGATGATCACCAGTAAAGGGATGGCGGGTGTGGCACGTGCTTCCATCGTGGTGGTTGCCGCAACGCTGCCGATGTTCAGCCTGCCGGAAGCCGGTATCCTGCTGATTATCGGTATCGACCAGTTCCTGGATATGGGTCGTACTGCAACTAACGTCATCGGTAATAGTATCTCTACTGCCGTGGTGGCCAGTCTGGAAAAAGACGTCCGCGATGATGAGGAAGAGGCTGCCGACGAAGTCGTTGCCTATAAGGAACCTCAGCAGGCCACGCAAAATAGCTAATGCTGAGTGAATGCTTCATCTATAGCGGCCTGCGGGCCGCTATTTTTTTATCTCTCGTTACCCATCAACATGGTCAGGGCGTTTATAGCCCAGATGCCGATGACAGCCCTTTCATGTAGCGCCAAAATTTCTCAGAAGCCACATTCAACCGCGCATCGAGTCGATACAGATAAACCCCCATACGGATCACGGCATTTTCCATACTCAGGATTGTCAGCTCTTTGTTTTTCAGCTCTTCCTGAATGGAATAGTCCGGTAGCCAGGCAATGCCATAACCTTTCTTCGTCATACGTTTGAGCAAGTCACTCATGGAAGAAACGAAATTGACCGTAAACTTATCGCTTTCGACGCTGGATAAGTAGCGACTGACCTGCCGTCCCATGTAGCTCGTCTCGGTATAGTTGAGTAGCGGCACCGATGAGGCACTGACATCAAACAGCGGCTTTCCTGCACTATCACACGCGCAGACGGGATAAAGCCGGGATTCCAATATTTTCTCGTGCATGAAGGGTTCCCCCATCAGATCCTCATTGTAGAATGAGAAAATGAAGTCACTGCGCCCTTCTTTGAGATTCAGCACCGCCTCATCGACATCGATCGATTCGACATAAAAGATTTTTTCCTGCGGATCCGGCACGTCTTTTAACAGCTCTGGCATGATAAATACCGACAGCGAATGCGCCGCGGCAATGGTGATCTTATTCTTGTAATTATCCCCGCCGTGCAGCTTATTGAGCTGATACTCCAAATCGTCCAGCGTATTGCGGATATAGGCGTGGAACACGCGTCCCTGTTCGGTTAACTGTAGCGGCAACGCACTGCGGTCGAAAATATCAAACCCTACCGCGGCTTCCAGCGCCTGAATTCGCCGACTGAATGAGGATTGAGAGATATTCCGCTTCTCGGCTGCCAGCGTAAAACTCCGATGTTCTTCCAGCACAATAAAATCATAGAGCCACTTGGTTTCGATATTATTCAGCATCGTCCCTCACTCACAACGCTCAGCGCCATGTTTTCGTTCCCTATACCAGCGTGCTACATCGCCAACAACGAGGCTTTCCACCAGGATCGTTAAACCCAGTAAAAGCATAGGGATGCAAATAGTTATGCAAATCATACATAGCAGATGGGAATTTAGCAATTCACATTGCCCGGCAGTGTGAGATTATCCTTTTAATTTCATAATGCTACAGGGTTAACAGCATGAACAGTCTCGTGGGAATTCTTGGTGGTATGGGGCCGGGTGCTACCGTCGATGCGATGCAAAAACTGATCAAAAACACGCCAGCTTATCGGGACCAGGACCATATTCCGATGATTGCGGTTTCTATTCCTGATATCCCTGATAGAACAAAATGCATTCTCCAGCACAGCGCGTCGCCGCTGGATAAAATGCTGCAATATATGAAAATTCTCGAAAATGCGGGCGCTGAATGCATCATTATCCCGTGCAATACTGCGCACTATTGGTTTAATGACTTAAAAGAACAGTGCCGTGCGGAAATGATCAGCATTATTGATGTGACCTGTCAGGCGATTAAAAATGCCAACACCACACGCGTCGGCCTATTGGCGACGACAGCGACGGTCAAAGCGAGAATTTATCAGGACAACCTGATTACCGATAATATTGATTGCTACACGCCGGATGATGCAGACCAACACCAGGTAATGGAAAGCATCTACGCGTATAAATCGGGTGATATCGCCGGAGCTTATAGCCTATTGTCACCGGTAAAAGATCGCCTATTGCAGGCTGGCGTTGAGAAAATTATTCTGGGTTGTACCGAGCTTCCCCTGATTCTGGAGCAGGAAGTCAGAACATCACCGCAACACTATATCGATGCAACGGAAGAGTTAATTAAGAAAACGGTCGAGTGGTATTTTACCCACAACACGAGAAATGATATTGCCGCTTAATTCTTTGATAAAGATATACTCTAAATAATTCGAGTTTCAGGACAAAACGCTAGCGTTTTGAACAGCGCTTGCGCTGACCCCGAAGGGGTGAGACCATAAGGCCGAATAACGCGGCAAGAGAAGGACAAATTCGTTGGGAACGAATTTGACCCGCCAAAGGCTGGCCTCCGGTGAGAGACAGGATGTCTCTCATTTAATCCCGATAAGCTTACTCAGGTGACAAATCTGCCGGGAGCAGATTTGAACGCTGCTTGCAGCGGCCCCAACGGGGCGAGGCTCATGGATGAGCCGAGTAACGAACGTAGCCAACGCACATGCAACTTGAAGTATGACGGGTATATTCAAATAAATATGCCACTCGACATTAATATGTCCGCCGAGTGGCATAGAGTAATACACTCAATATTTAATGAATATCAATTCACAATACTGTGTATTCAGGAACGAATGTAAATAAACGTTCCGTAATTATGAAGGGAATTTCAGAGAGCTATTTTGCGCACCGGCATTAGAAACCACCCAGGATTTCGCCGCAGACGTGGTCATCAAACTGTATGAATAGTTAGATGACGCTGTCCATTTAGCCGCAGGCGATTTACTCGCTACGGCCGCCGGGGAGCTGCCATTATCCGTAAAGGTTGAACCGTTGCCTTTATCATCAACCATGCCTTTATTTTCAGCGCCAGTGCCAAATACGTTGCGTTCAGAAAGCACATTGGCATTCTGCGCAATCGTAAAGGCCAGGTTGAATTTATTGACGTAGTTGTTGAATACGTGGAAATAACCATAACGCATCAGGCCGGGTGCACGAACCTGAATATTTTCGTAATAGTTATGGCAGATGGTCAAACGTGGGTAGCCATTGTAAGCGCTGTTATTGTCATCTGCCGGATGGCCGAAGATGCAACCATATTTATGGTTTGAGAATAAGCAGTTACTGATAGTGATGTAATCCGCTTTCTCACCGATATAAATCAGTTTATCGAGGCTACCGTCGTTATCACTCCACGTATGTCCCGGCCATGAACAGTGATCCACCCAATATCCCTTACCGTAGTTCAGATACAGCTGAATATCGTCATTGTCCTTGATGGAAACATCATGTTTAAAAACCAGATTCTGGAAAATGACGTTAGCTGAATTACTCTCAGCGCGCAGATGGATATTGGTCAGTACATTAGCACCACCGAAAGAACCGACAATGGTTTTATTGCTGCCAAATACCACCTTGGTCAAGGCCGAAGTTTTCAGTGATGATCCTAGCACCACGATGGTTTTTGTCGAACCGCTCACGGCGGATTTAAAATCGGCCAAAGAATTTACCGTAACTACTTTGCCACCTGTGCCTCCGGTAACATTCGCCGCTTTTGCAAAACCAATAATCCCAGTAAGATTCGTTGTTGGATAAGCCATAATTTTTCCTTTTTTACAATTAGTGAATAATTATGTCGCTCGACGTATCAGCTAACTGAATTAAATAACACGCCTTCGACAATTAAAATTGTATATAAGGGTTCTCATTACGCTTATTAATCGAGTTTAATAAAAAATCAACCTTGCGAATAATTCAACCATTAATTAATGCACTGCCATCTTTTAGTAAAGATGGCAGTGCCGAAACTATCACACCACTATGATTACCAGCCCTTTACCGCACCACCATTAAAAATACGGTTTGCAGCCTGTTCAACTTCATCAGACTGATAGGCCTGAATAAACTTTTTGACGTTTTCCGCGTCTTTATTATTTTCACGGGTCACGATGATATTCACATACGGAGATTCTTTATCTTCAATAAAAATACCGTCTTTCGTTGGCGTTAAGCCTGTTTGCTGAATATAGGTCGTACTGATAATCGCTACCGCCACTTGCGGATCGTCTAACAAACGCGGCAACTGTGCGCCTTCAACTTCCATAATACGCAGGTTGTGTGGGTTCGTCGTGATATCCAATACCGTCGGCAATAACCCCGTGTCAGGCTTTAGGGTAATTAATCCGGTCTTTTGCAGTAACAGCAACGCTCGCCCCAGATTGGTAGGATCGAAAGGTATCGCAATGGTGTCGCCATCTTTCAGATCGTTGATATTTTTAATTTTCTTCGAATAACCCGCCATCGGGAAAACGAAGGTATTACCGACCGCTACCAGCTTATAACCGTGTTCACGATTTTGCTGTTCTAAAAAAGGGCGATGCTGAAAGACGTTCGCATCCAGATCGCTTTTATCCGTCGCCTCATTTGGCAAAAGCGAACCGCTAAACCCGACCAGCTCAACATCCAGACCATATTTGTCTTTTGCTACTTTCTTCGCAACCTCGGCGACATCCTGCTCAGCTCCGTTAATCACACCGACTTTAATGTGGTTGGCAGAATGGCTTGCGCTATCGCATGCCGTCAACGCCATCGCCGCCGTGACCATTCCCGCCACCAGCGCTATACGCCATTTATTCATCATTCTGGTTTACCTGATATCGTAACTATATTGATTTAAAGAGAAAAACAGTAACGCCCGATAATTCATCGAGTCAAATAACTCCGCGTTCTATGAATATGCATTTCATTATTCAATCAATAAAGAGTGATATATATCCTAAATAATTCGAGTTGCGTGAAGGCGGCAACTGCACGAATCCCCAGGAGCTTACACAAGTAAGTGACTGGGGTGAGTAAGGGCAGCCAACGCACAAGCAGCTTGAAGTATGACGGATATATCTGTTAAGCCGATTCCATTTTGCTTATCTGCTATTGCTCGACTCTGCATTCCCCCGCATTATGACGTTTTGATGACTTTGAATTCACACGGCGAAACCATGATTAATGTGGCTTTGGTTGACGATCACATCGTTGTACGGTCTGGCTTTGCACAGCTTCTGACATTAGAAAATGACATTCAGGTTGTTGGACAATATGCTTCGTCGGCGCAGGCGTGGCCGCATTTACTCAAGCAGCCGATTGACGTTGCCGTGATTGACATCGCCATGCCGGACGAAAGCGGTCTGTCGTTATTAACCCGTCTGCGTCAGCAGCGCCCCAATTTTCGCGCCATTATTCTGAGCATCTATGACACCACGGCGTTTGTACAAAGCGCGCTGGACGCAGGCGCGGGCGGTTATCTCACGAAGCGCTGCGGCCCGGAGGAGTTAGTGCAGGCGGTTCGCGTGGTCAGCAGCGGTGGACTTTACCTCTGCGCCGATGCGCTACACGCCATTCGCCATCAGCAGCAGCCACCGAAAGAGCTACTGGCGTTGACCCCACGCGAGCGAGAAATATTCAGCTTGCTGATCAACGGGATTAGTGTGAAAAGCATCGCTGAACAGCTCGAACTCAGTCATAAGACCGTTCACGTTCACCGCGCCAATATTCTCAGTAAATTACAGTGTGAATCCACGGTAGAGCTGGTGCACTTTGCGCTGCAACACCAACTGCTGGCTGGGAAATAAATCATGCGCCGTCCGCATGTTATCGGCATGACGCTGTTTCTCGCCTTTTTCTATAGCTTGATTTGGCTGGCGCTGTGGACCATCAGCTTCTATTTGAGCAACAACGGTCAACAGGCAACACTGCTGTTACCGCAAGGGCTACGACTGGCGCTGATGATTTTGCTGCCGCGCAAATACTGGCCGACCTTGCTGCTTGCGGAAATCGCCATCCAGAGCTGGCTTATTAGCGAACAGCTAATGACGCATTCGCTACTGCTACTTTCTCCCTTTCTGAGCCTCATTCCGGCCATCATCACGCATAAAATCTGGCATCGCTACACGCTTTATTGGCAACGGCTCATACTGCTGCTGGCAGCGCTGACACTCAACTCTGTTCTGCACGGCATCGCCATCGGCTCCTGGTTACATTCGCAGCTGACGCAAACGCTGCTGGCAACGTTTACCGGCGGCGTCCTGCTGATTCCGTTCATCTATTTGCTGTATGAATACATCAAGCAGCAGCACTTGCAGACGTTGCTGGCGCAGGAGATCCCCGATCCGCCACTGCGTACCTCACTGCTGATTTGGTGCTCACTGTTTTTTTCTATCGGCGTTTGCCTGCAAATAACGTTCACACCCGAGATGGAACGCCTGCTGCTGATCTTCGTTTTTCTGCCTAACGTGGTCATGGCGTATAAATTCGGTTGGCAAGGCGGCGTACTCTCCGCCGTACTCGGCAGCCTGATGATTGCCGTCACGCGTCAGGTGAGCGGTGCCTTCGACGATCTGCGCGAACTGGAACTCTTTCTCTCTACACAGGCGCTGCTCGGGATTGGGCTGGGGATCGCGATAAGCCGTCAGCAACAGCTGTCACAGCGGCTCCAGCGCTATCGTCACCAGTTGGAGCAGGAGTTGAAAACCCGGCGGCGGCTTATGGAGCGCATCATCCACACCGAAGAAGCCGTGCGCAAAGATATCGCACGCGAGCTGCACGATGACATCGGCCAAAACATCACCGCGATTCAGATTCAGGCCATGCTGGTAAAACACAGCGCGCCTGCCGATGCAGCCCAACATGCCGCCGGGCAAATCAGCGAACTGTCGCGGCGTATCCACCACACCACCCGCCAGCTTCTGCGCCAGCTGCGCCCGCCAGTACTGGATGAGATGGTGTTAGATAAAGCACTGCACCATCTGGCAGATGAGTTTGCCTTCTCGGCTCGCGACATCCAGTTTCACCTGGATTATCAGCTTCCCACGCCTCCGGATGATGACGTCGTGGTTTTCACGCTCTATCGACTGGTGCAGGAGTTGCTGAATAACATCAACAAACACGCCAGCGCGACGCAGATTACGGTTCGTCTTTCCCAACAGGATGACCTGATTACGCTCGACGTCATTGATAACGGTGTGGGCATCGCACAAAAATACAGATCGAATCCGACAGGCGATGGCTTCGGCCTGCGAGGTATCGAGGAGCGAGTACAAGCGCTGGGCGGTAACTGGCTGGTAAACACTGCCACTCTTAGCGACTCTGCCACACCGCGAGGTACGCACATAATTGTTAACCTGCCCACAAAATTTAAACAAAAAGACGATTAGCTAGGAATTATTCCCAGCCACCTAAAACCTTGTCTCATCCTTTTTAATTCACATCCCCCTACTCTTCTCTCAACGCGACGGAGAACCCCATGCAGGCACCCATGTTTCCACCGGGACAGCTTTCACCAACACAAATCAGCCAGCGTTATCGCTACTGGCGACCGCGGTTGTTGATTTCCATGGTCATCGGGTATGCCACGTTTTACCTAACGCGTAAAAGCATCAATTTCGTCATGCCGGTGATGCAATTGGAATTAGGGTTAAGCAAAGGCGATATCGGTCTGTTGGGGACGCTGTTTTATCTCTGTTACGGCGCATCCAAGTTTATTTCCGGCATCGTGTGCGACCGCAGTCAGGTGCGCTGGTTTATGGGTGTCGGGCTGATGATTACCGGCGTGCTGAACATTTTGTTCATGTACTGCCAGTCGCTCACGGGTTTGCTGATTGTCTGGGCGTTGAACGGCTTCTTTCAGGGCTGGGGTTGGCCGCCTTGCGCCAGACTGCTGAGCAGTTGGTATTCGCGCAATGAGCGCGGCCTCTGGTGGGGATGCTGGAATACGTCGATCAACATCGGCGGCGCGGCGGTTCCCTTGCTGGCAGGCTATCTGGCCTCCGAATGGGGATGGCAGGCAGCCCTGCTGGTGCCGGGCATTATCGGCATCGCGATCGGACTGTGGCTATGCTGGCAACTGTGCGACAAACCGCAGCAACAGGGGTTGCCAAGTGTTGGTCAGTGGCGGCGCGATGCGCTGGAGCTTCGTCAGGAGCAACAGAGCCCACCGATGCCGATGCGTCAGATTCTGCGCGATGCGATTTTGCGGAACCGTACCATCTGGCTGCTAGGGGTGTCCTACATTCTGGTGTACCTGATTCGTATCGCACTGAATGACTGGGGGAACATCTGGCTGTCGGAGAGCCACGGCTTCAACCTCCTGAGCGCGAATGCCACGCTGTCGCTGTTTGAACTGGGCGGATTGATGGGGGCGCTGTTTGCCGGCTGGGGTTCAGACCTGCTGTTTCGTGGTCAACGCGCACCGATGATTTTGCTGTTTGCATTAGGGCTGTTTTTAACCATGACCGCGCTGTGGCTGGCACCGATTCACCACTATTCACTGCTTGCAGCCTGTTTCTTCAGTATCGGTTTTTTTGTTTTTGGACCACAGATGTTGATTGGTCTGGCTGCGACGGAATACAGCCATAAGGATGCCGCAGGCACGGTGACAGGTTTTCTGGCGTTGTTTGCCTATCTGGGGGCGGCGCTGGCGGGCTGGCCGTTGGCACAGGTGCTGCAACACTACGGATGGTCGGGATTTTTTACTCTGCTGGCGTTGGCTTCAGCCTGCATCGGACTGTTACTGATGCCGCTGCTGATGGCAGGTGTCAGCCGCCGGGAACGTTTGATGACATCAAAATAGCAATAACAACAGCTAGACACCTATAAAGGAAAACATCATGAAACTGAGTACCTTAACGACCCTCATCGCCGCTGGACTAACCGTTGCTGCCGTTACCACCACCACTGCTCGAGCGGAAGGCCGCCTGGTCATTTACTGTAGCGCCACCAACGCCTTCTGCGAGGAAGAAGCCAAAGCCTTCGGTGAAAAACACAACGTAAAGACTTCCTTTATCCGCAACGGCTCTGGCAGCACGCTAGCGAAAGTCGATGCAGAGAAGAAAAACCCACAGGCTGACGTCTGGTACGGCGGCACGCTGGACCCACAATCTCAAGCCGGTGAAATGGATCTGCTGGAACCCTATCAGTCGAAAAATCTTGATCAGATCATGCCGCAGTTCCGCGATCCGGCCAAACGTAAAGGCAACTACTCATCAGCCGTTTACGTCGGAATCCTCGGCTTCGGTGTCAACACCGATCGCCTGAAAGAGAAAAACCTGCCAGTGCCACAGTGCTGGAAAGATCTGACCAACCCGGTCTACAAAGGCGAAATTCAGATTGCTGACCCACAAAGTTCCGGTACGGCCTATACCGCACTGGCAACCTTCTCCCAACTTTGGGGACAGGATCAGGCCTTTGATTACCTGAAAAAACTGAATGTCAACGTGTCGCAGTACACCAAGTCCGGTATTGCCCCAGCACGTAACACTGCTCGTGGCGAAACCGCTATCGGCATCGGCTTCCTGCATGACTACTCGCTGGAAAAAGAGAAAGGCGCACCGCTGACGCTGATCTCCCCGTGTGAAGGTACTGGCTATGAAATTGGCGGCGTCAGCATCCTGAAAGGTGCGCGCAATATGGATAACGCTAAGCTGTTCGTTGACTGGGCGCTGTCAAAAGAAGCTCAGGAACTTTCCTGGAAGAAAGGCCAGTCCTACCAGATTCTGACCAACACCACTGCGGAAGCCTCTCCGCTGTCACTGAAGTTGCAGGATCTGAAACTGATCAACTACGATATGGACAAATACGGCGCAGCAGACGTGCGTAAGGATCTCATTTCCAAGTGGGTTAACGAAGTCAAAATGGGCCAATAACCTCGATTTATTGCCCTTGATCCACGGAGAAAATGACGGGAACACGGCGTTTCGCTTAACGCTGTGTTCTCCGCATCGCTGATTAACCATTACTCAATATTATTCACCACCTAATACCTGTGACGATTCAATCTCATAAAACAACTCAATATCCCTAAATAATTCGAGTTGAGTGACAAAACGTTAGCGTTTTGAACAACGCTATGCGTTGGCCCGTTAGGGCAAGGCTCATTTATAGCCTTGTAATGCGGCAACCGAGCGAATCCCCAGGAGCTTACTCAGGTAAGTGACTGGGGTGAGTAAGGGCAGCCAACGCACAGGCAACTTGAAGTATGACGGGTATAAAACTTGCACGCACCAGGGAACCATATGTCACACACACTAACTCTTTCACCGACGCCTAAGCGGGATCCTATTTTCCTGTGGCTGGCGCTGATTGCGGCAACCTTTTTGCTGCTGCCAGCGTGGAGCCTGGACTATGGCCTGCTGGATGCCTCACGCGATGAACTGCTGGCAGCTTACAGCTGGTCGAGCCTGAATATCAGCCTGCTGTGGTTCCTGCTCCCAGTAGGATTGTTGGCACGTCCGCTACTTACACCCGGCCGGGAACAGCGTGGCCGCCACCGTTTTGACGCGGCTTACGCGTTGTTCTGTGCCCTTTTCGTGGTCATCAGTGCCACGGTGGAAGGTCGCGGAATGGGCTATGGCACTATTGCGTTGTTTGTCGCGCTGAGTGCGATTATTACGCTGGCGCTATCGCGGCTGGACTGGCTGGGTGGCGATCGCTTCGTCATCGGCTCGCTCATCAGCATCATCGCGCTCATTGGCGTCTTTATTCTTTACCCCAGCATCGCTATCTTCATCCCGATGTTCACCAACGACAGCGGTGAGTTCGCGCCGCTGGCATTTATGCAGATTTTGGGTCAGACGCACATTTTACGGGTGATCTGGAACTCATTCCTGCTGTCGGTTGCCGTCGGTATCGGCTGTACTTTCTTCGGTATGGTGCTGGCAATCTACACCTCGCGCATCGCCCGCCGTTCCGCAATTATTGGCCGCATTTTCTCCATTCTGCCTATCGTTACGCCACCGTTTGTTGTCGGATTGGGCGTGACGCTGATGATGGGCCGCTCTGGTTATATGACCGAGCTGATGGTGGATTGGTTCGGGCTGACGAACACCAACTGGCTGTACGGTTTTACCGGCATCTGGCTGGCGCAAGTGCTCGCCTTCACGCCCATGTCGTTTATGATTCTGGAAGGCGCGATGAAGACGATTCATCCGTCACTGGAAGAAGCGTCGTACACCCTGCGTGCTAATCGCTATCAAACCTTTCAGCGGGTTTTCCTGCCCTTGCTGAAACCGGCGCTCGCCAACTCGTTCCTGATCGTGATCGTCCAGTCGCTGGCCGACTTCAGTAACCCACTGGTGCTGGGCGGCAACTTCGACGTACTCGCTACACAGATTTACTTCTATATCACCGGTGCACAGCTGGATTACCAGTCAGCCAGTACGCTCGGTGTTGTCCTACTGGTGTTCTCCCTGGCCGTGTTCTGCGTGCAATATCTGTGGATCGGTAAACGCTCCTACGTGACGATTTCCGGTAAATCCTCTCGGGGTGATGTGCAGCCGCTCCCCGTTTCGCTGGTGTGGATCGTCAGCATCCTGCTTTATGTCTGGATTGCCTTTAACGTCCTGCTGTACGGCAGCATTTTCTACGGCAGTTTTACCGTTAACTGGGGCGTGGATTACACCCTGACGCTGGCAAACTTCAGCAAACTGTTCGGACAAGGCTTTAGCGACGGCGCTTGGCCTTCCCTGCTGGATACGCTGCTGTTCGCGGGTATCGCTGCGCCGATTACGGCACTGTTTGGGCTGCTTATCGCCTACATCGTGGTGCGCCAGCAGTTCTACGGCAAGAAAGCCATCGAGTTCACCACCATGCTGTGCTTTGCGGTACCGGGCACGGTTGCGGGTGTGTCTTATATTCTGGCCTTTAACAGCGCGCCGGTTTACTTAACGGGGACGGCGGTGATCGTCATCATGTCGATGGTGATGCGTAACGTGCCGGTTGGTATCCGTGCGGGTATTGCCGGACTGGGGCAGTTGGATAAATCGCTCGATGAGGCGTCGCTCAGCCTGCGTGCGGGTTCGATGCGCACGGTGTTCTATATTCTGCTCCCGCTGCTGCGTCCGGCCATTTTGTCTGCGCTGATTTACAGCTTCGTACGTGCGATTACCACCGTCAGCGCCATTATCTTTCTGGTTACACCGGATACTCGCGTCGCCACGTCTTACATCCTTAACCGCGTGGAAGACGGTGAATACGGTATGGCGATTGCCTACGGTTCCATCCTGATTGTGGTCATGCTGGCCATTATTTTCCTGTTCGATTATCTGGTCGGTGAAGCGCGGATTTCCCGCACGAAAGCCAAGAATAATGCCTAAGCGGAGTGATTACCTTGAATACTGAAAAAAGCTTTGTCGAACTGAAGCACATCACTAAACGTTTCGGCAACAACACTGTCATTGATGATTTGAATCTGGCGATCCCACAGGGAAAAATGGTCACGCTGCTGGGGCCGTCTGGCTGCGGTAAAACCACGGTACTACGTGCCGTTGCCGGTCTGGAAAAGCCGACAGAAGGCCAGATTTTCATCGATGGCGAAGACGTCACCGAGCGCTCCATTCAACAGCGCGATATCTGCATGGTGTTCCAGTCTTACGCCCTCTTCCCGCACATGTCGCTGGGGGAAAACATCGGCTACGGGCTGAAAATGCTCGGTCGTCCGAAGGCAGAGATCAATCAGCGTGTAAAAGAAGCGCTGGCGCTGGTCGACCTGGAAGGATTCGAAGATCGCTACGTCGACCAGATTTCCGGTGGACAGCAGCAGCGTGTCGCGCTGGCGCGTGCGCTGATCCTTAAGCCTAAAGTCCTGCTGTTCGATGAGCCGCTGAGTAACCTTGATGCTAACCTGCGCCGCAGCATGCGTGAGAAAATCCGTGAGCTTCAACAGCAGTTCAACATTACCTCGCTGTATGTTACGCACGATCAGAGCGAAGCTTTTGCGGTATCCGATATGGTTCTGGTGATGAACAAAGGCAAAATCATGCAGTTGGGTGCGCCGCAGGAGCTTTATCGCCAGCCGGCTTCCCGCTTCATGGCCAGCTTTATGGGGGATGCCAACATTTTCCCTGCCACTTTCACGGCTGAGAGCGTGAATATCTACGGCTACCTCATTCCGCGTCCGCAGGGTTTTGCTGCTGGATTAAACGAATCTGTCGTCGGTATTCGCCCAGAAGCCATTACGCTCAGCCATCAGGGTGACGAAAGCCAGCGCTGCACCATCACGCAGGTCGCCTACATGGGGCCGCAGTACGAAGTGCAGGTGGACTGGCACGGTCAATCGATGCTATTGCAGGTTAACGCGACCCAGCTTCAACCGAATCCGGGCGACAGCTTCTATCTGCAAATTCACCCTTACGGCATGTTTGTGTTGTCGGAGCAGTAAACATCGGATAACTCACTATCTACCACAAACCGGGAGCGCTTGTTCCCGGTTTGTGGACAATGGCCGTCGAGCGGTAGTAACGGATAGATCGTAAAGACGCTGTAAACATCCCTGTGCGCTCGGATTGCGCAGATATGAATCTCATCCCTGAGATTCACCCTTACAGGGCCGTCGCAAGCAACGTTCAAAGGCGTTCCTGACGCCTTTGTCCATAGCGCAAACGCTTTACTCTTCTATTCCGTTACTACCGTTTTCATTCTGCACATAGGTTTGTCATCAATCTGACCGTTAGTGTCTGCTCCCGGTTTTACTTTCTACACACACCTAAAAAGCCGACAAACGTCCGCTTCTCTTCGGCCTGCGTTGATTGCACCGGAATACGTACACCCATTACGGATTCCCTGCGCGATTTGTTATGATAATGCTCTTTCAAGTACATAATCACGCACGGAATAACCGCGATGAAACAGAAACCCATAACACTAAATGATGTCGCCGAGTACGCTGGGGTTTCCTATCAGACAGTTTCCCGTGTGCTGAACCAAGCGCCTCATGTTTCATCCCGCACTCGCAGTAAAGTGGAACAGGCGATGGCAGCGCTTAACTACACGCCTAATCGCGTCGCCCAGCAGTTGGCAGGGAAAACCATCACCACCCTGGGGCTGGTCACCACCGATCTTTCACTGCACGCGCCGTCACAAATCGCCGCTGCAATTAAGAGTACCGCTAGTCAGCTAGGCATTAACATCGTGATGTCTATGCTAAGTAGCCCGGATGTCAACAGCTGCAATAATGCCGTTAACGACCTGCTTTCTCAGCGGGTCAGTGGCGTCATCGTGAATGTTCCGCTCTCCACGGATGACGTCGCCCACATTAGCCAAACCTGTGCCGACACGCCTGTACTGTTTATGGATGCCGATCCGCACACTGACATACTCAACGTCATGTTCGACCCCGATCACGGCGCACGTTTAGCCATCACACATCTGGTACAACTGGGGCACCAACACATCGCCCTGCTGACCGGCCCCATGACCTCAATTTCCGCCCGTCTACGCTATGAAGGCTGGCTGGCAGAGTTGAAAAAACAGCAGCTCGTCCCTACGTCGGTGCTGCACGGAGACTGGAGCGCCGCGTCCGGTTACCACCAGACGCTGGCACTACTGGGACAATCCCTGCGTGTCTCCGCCATTGTTGTGGCGAACGATCAAATGGCGCTTGGCGTCCTACGCGCGCTGCACGAATATGGCCTTCGCGTACCAGAGCAGATGTCAGTGATCGGTTTTGACGATACTCAGGACAGTGCGTATTACACTCCGCCACTCACAACCATTCGCCAGGATTTCAGGCTGTTAGGTAAAGAAGGCGTCACGCGCTTGCTTGCCACGCTGCGCGATCCTACCCAGAGCACATCATTACTGTTACCCACCGAACTGATCGTACGCCACAGCACCGCGGTACATTCATCAACCCATGCCTCACTGCAAGAACTCACTAAAAACCTGTTGGACATTACACGTCAGCTCCAAAGGCTGTAACCCATTACACAACAGTACCTTTTCACTACTTATGCCAAACCCTAACAAAATAATCGGATAAACAATAAGTTATTTATCACACCCCGTTTATCTATTGCGCAGTGCTTTCCAAATTCACTGTATTTCCATTCATTTTACAAACGATCTTTGTGATCGCTTCCACTTTATTGTCACGTTCCTCTTTACTCGCCATAACGAGTCGATATGTTATGAGCAACAGAAATTGTGAGCGGATAACAATATTAAAACTCAATTGCAGAAATAGACTCAAAAACGTTCAGGAGCCAAGCCATCATGAGCGATACCGTTTTATCGTATCCAGCACGCCATCGTGCTACGCTGCAAGAAATCCTTGCCCGACGCGACTGGGAGAATCCAGCCTGTACCCACTATCAGCGGCTACCCGCACATTCACCGTTCAACAGCTGGCGCAGCATGGCTGCCGCACAACAAGATGAACCTTCTCAGCGGCTTCGTCGTCTGAATGGCGAATGGACGTTTAGCTATTTCACCCGCCCGGAAGCCGTACCAGAAAGCTGGTTACAGCAAGATCTGCCTGATTCAAGTACGATTCCAGTGCCTGCCAATTGGCAGCTACAGGGCTATGCCACCCCGATTTACACCAACGTAAAATACCCGATCCCCGTTAACCCACCCTATGTACCAGAAGATAATCCCACGGGTTGTTATTCGCTCACTTTTAAGGTCAATCACGATTGGATCCGTTGCGGACAAACCCGGATTATTTTTGACGGTGTCAACTCCGCGTTTTACCTCTGGTGTAACGGCCATTGGGTGGGATATTCGCAAGATAGTCGTCTGCCTGCGGAATTTGATATTGGTTGCTATCTGACGACCGGAGAGAATCGGCTGGCGGTGATGGTGCTACGCTGGTCTGACGGCAGCTATCTGGAAGATCAGGACATGTGGCGTATGAGCGGTATTTTCCGCGACGTCACGCTTCTGCATAAACCGACGATTCACCTCAGCGATATCCAGCTCACTACGCCGCTCAGCGCCGATTTCCGCCACGGTACGCTGGATATTCAGGTGAAGGCAACGCTCTCTGAAGCCGAAGCTAAAAACCACCGTATCCACGCACAGCTTTGGCGCGGTAATAGACTTATTGGCGACACGCACCAGGCGTTCGGCGGCGATAATGTCGATGAACGCGGTGCCTATCATGACAAATCTTTTCTCCGTATCGACGTACCACAACCCGACCTGTGGAGCGCCGAACTGCCACACCTGTATCGCGCCGTTATCGCTCTGGAAACAGTAGAAGGCGAACTGGTCGAAGCGGAAGCCTATGATGTCGGTTTCAGAAAAGTTGAAATCCGTAGCGGCCTGCTATTGCTGAACGGTCAACCGCTGTTGATTCGCGGGGTTAACCGTCACGAACACCATCCTCAGCACGGCCAGGTCATGGATGAAGACACGATGCGGCACGATATTATGCTGATGAAGCAGCATAACTTTAACGCCGTACGCTGCTCACATTATCCCAACCACCCGCTGTGGTATCGGCTGTGCGATCGCTACGGTCTGTATGTTGTAGATGAAGCGAACATTGAGACACACGGCATGCAGCCGATGAATCGTCTGTCGGACGATCCCGTCTGGCTGGCGGCCTACAGCGAGCGCGTATCAAGGATGGTACAGCGCGACCGCAATCATCCCTGTATCATTATCTGGTCATTAGGGAATGAATCCGGCTACGGCGCAAATCATGATGCACTCTACCAGTGGATCAAACGCCACGATCCCACTCGCCCTGTGCATTACGAAGGCGGCGGTGCGAATAGCCGTGCGACTGACATTGTGTGTCCAATGTACGCCCGCGTTGATGAAGATCAGCCCTTCCCCAGCGTACCCAAATGGTCAATTACCAAATGGGTCAGCATGCCGGACGAACATCGGCCACTCATCCTCTGCGAGTACGCACACGCAATGGGCAATATCTGGGGGGATTCGCCCGCTACTGGCAGGCATTCCGCCAGTACCCTCGGTTACAGGGTGGATTCATCTGGGACTGGGTCGATCAGGCGCTGACCCGCCATGATGAACAAGGCAACGCCTACTGGGCATATGGCGGAGATTTTGGCGATATGCCTAACGATCGCCAGTTCTGTCTGGACGGACTGCTTTTTCCCGATCGCACCCCGCATCCCAGCCTGTATGAAGCCCAGCGAGCACAGCAGCACATTCAATTCGCCTGGCAGGCAGAATCCCCATGTGAGCTGCGCGTCACCAGTGAATATCTGTTTCGCCATACGGACAACGAGCAGTTGAACTGGAGCATTACGCTGAATGATAAGACGCTCGCAGAAGGTGCATTACCGTTGATGCTCGCTCCGCAGGCCACTCAGACTCTGACGCTATTGGAAGCCCTTCCCACTGTCGAGCGTGCAGGAGAGCTTTGGCTTAATGTTGAAGTCGTACAGCCGAAAGCCACCGCCTGGTCAGAAGCCAATCACCGCTGCGCCTGGGATCAGTGGCAACTTCCTACACCGCTTCATCTTCCTGAAGCACGTTGTTCTGGACAGAAGAAACCACCTGTTCTGCACTCGTCCGAGGCGTACGTTGACATCATTCAGGACGAACAGCACTGGCGCTTTAACCGACAAAGCGGCTGGCTGGAACAGTGGTGGACGACGGATACTCCAACACTGTTAACCCCCTTGCAGGATCAGTTTGTTCGGGCACCGCTTGATAACGACATCGGTATCAGCGAGGTCGATCGTATCGATCCGCGCGCCTGGGCCGAACGTTGGAAATCAGCCGGGCTTTATCAATTACAGACGCAGTGTGTTGCTATTCAGGCTGAACAACTCACCGATACCGTGCACATTGTTACTGAGCACGTATTCCGCCATGCCGGACAGATCCTGCTACGGAGTAAAAAGCGCTGGCAGGTTGATGCACATGGCGTGATGACCGTGGATGTCGATGTTGATGCCGCCACGGTGCTGCCGTCACTGGCCAGAGTGGGCTTGAGCTGCCAGTTAGCCGACGTCGCGCCTCAGGTCAGTTGGGTCGGGCTTGGGCCACATGAAAATTACCCAGACCGACAGCTCGCGGCACAGCATGGGCATTGGAATCTGCCGTTGGATGATCTTCACACACCTTACATTTTCCCGACGGAAAACGGGCTGCGCTGCAATACACGCACGCTGACCTATGGCAAATGGACGATCGCCGGAAACTTCCACTTTGGGTTAAGCCGCTACGGGCTAGCACAATTGATGACGTGTACCCACCATCATTTATTAGAAAAGGAAAAAGGCGTTTGGCTCAATCTGGATGGCTTCCACATGGGGATAGGTGGCGATGACTCCTGGAGCCCTAGCGTTCATCGCGATGATTTACTCACGGCCACGCATTATCACTATCGCGTCGCTCTTCAGCAAAGCTAACCATATTGATATGAAAATACAGTATTAAAAAACAACGAAAGAGAGCGGGTATCTACGCTAAATAATTCGAGTTGCAGGCAGGCGGCAAGAGAAGGCATCCCGATGAGCTTACTCAAGTAAGTGATTCGGTGACAACGCTGCCAGGAGCAGATTTGAACGCTGCTAGCCGCGGCCCTTTAGAGCGATGCCCACGACGGGCCGAGTATTTGAGCGTAGCCAACACACCTGCGGCTTGAAGTATGACGGGAATACCGCCTCTTTCCATCGTGATGGTATCCAGCAAGTATATATCCGCCGTCAAAATAAACGCTGCGGATATATACATATCGGAGAAAATAACATGTACTACCTACATAATAAAAATTTCTGGATATTCGGCCTGTTTTTCTTTTTCTACTTCTTTATCATGGGAGCCTATTTCCCTTTCTTTCCTATCTGGCTTCACGATATTAATCAAATAAGCAAAAGCGACACGGGCATTATCTTCGCCTGTATATCTTTCTTCGCGCTATTGTTTCAACCGATATTTGGCCTGTTGTCAGATAAATTAGGATTAAGGAAACACCTGCTATGGATTATTACTATCATGCTGGTGTTTTTTGCTCCGTTCTTTATCTATGTTTTTGGTCCGCTATTAAAATACAACATCGTTTTAGGTTCCATCGCCGGCGGAATTTACCTGGGGTTTATCAACAATGGTGGCGCACCCGCGATTGAGGCGTATATCGAGAAAGTCAGCCGCCGCAGCCAGTTTGAATTTGGCCGTGCGCGCCTGTTCGGTTGCCTCGGTTGGGCGCTCTGCGCGTCTATCGTCGGGATTATGTTTACCATCAATAACCAGTTTGTTTTCTGGCTGGGCTCCGGTTGTGCTGTTATCCTCGCTATCCTGTTGCTGCTGGCTAAACCAGAAGCCTCCTCCAGCGCTCTCGTTGCCGATCAAGTAGGCTCCAACCAGAAACCGTTCAACCTGAAGATGGCAGTCGAATTGCTAAAAGAGCGCAAAATCTGGTTCCTGACGCTCTATGTCGTTGGCGTTTCTTGTACCTATGATGTGTTCGATCAGCAGTTTGCCAACTTCTTCACCTCGTTTTTCGAGACCCGGCAGGAAGGAACGCGGGTATTTGGCTACGTCACCACGCTGGGTGAATTGCTTAATGCCAGCATCATGTTTTTCGCACCGCTGATTGTGAACCGTATCGGGGGTAAAAACGCCCTGCTCATTGCCGGTACCATTATGTCTGTGCGCATTATCGGTTCGGCCTTTGCCAGTTCCGTACTGGAAGTGATTGTGTTGAAAACGCTGCACATGTTTGAAGTGCCGTTCCTGATTGTCGGCTGCTTCAAATACATCACCACGGTCTTTGAAGTCCGCTTTTCCGCGACGATTTATCTGGTGTGCTTCTGCTTCTTTAAACAGGTATCCATCATTTTCATGTCCATCTTTGCTGGCAATATGTATGACAGTATCGGTTTTCATGGCACTTACCTGATTTTAGGCGGCATCGCCCTCTCCTTTACCGCGATATCCCTATTTACCCTGTCAGGAAAAGGGCCGTTGTATGCCTTTTCTGATAAACAGAAAGCGCCGCTGAATACACTCTAGCGATGGCAGGGCGCGATAAAATGCCGATATTTGCCAAAAATATCGGCAGATTGCACACTCTATCGCCGAACAGTGCAATTTTGTGGTTTATGCCTTTGACATGCACGACACACGCCGTTATCATGCGCCCCGTTCACACGATTCCTCTGTAGTTCAGTCGGTAGAACGGCGGACTGTTAATCCGTATGTCACTGGTTCGAGTCCAGTCAGAGGAGCCAAATTCTTGTTTTCATGCCGCTTTGCGAATCCCTATGTGATTCAGATTCAATAAGTTAGCGTGAAAAGTCTTCCCGATGCATTTTCAGTTTTCCCTCTGCATCGGGAGAATTTGGTGGTCAGATTTGGGGTCAAGTTGGTTCGATGACGGAGTGACCCCCAAATGTCTCTTAACGACTCAAAAATCCGCAACTTAAAACCATCTGCTAAACCCTTCAAAGTTTCCGATTCTCATGGTCTGTATCTGCTGGTTAATCCAGGCGGTTCACGTCTCTGGTATCTCAAATATCGTATCAATAAAAAAGAATCCCGCCTCGGCTTAGGTGCCTATCCTGATGTCTCTCTGGCTGATGCTCGTCAACAGCGTGACGGTATCCGTAAGCTACTGGTGCAGAATATCAACCCGGCACAACAGCGCTCTGCTGAAAGAGCCACTGCGTTGCCAGAAGAAACCTTCAAGTCTGTTGCACTGAGCTGGCATAAAAGCAACAAAGCATGGTCTGAAAATCATGCCGTCCGTCTGCTCGCCAGCATGAATAACCATATTTTTCCGATCATTGGGCATTTACCTGTCTCTGAACTAAAACCACGTCATTTTATAGAACTGCTGAAAGGGATTGAGAAAAAAGGCCTATTGGAAGTGGCGGCACGTTCCCGACAGCATATGTGCAACATCATGCGCCATGCCGTGCATCAGGAGTTGATAGATAACAATCCGGCGGCAAATCTGGACGGTATCATCGCCCCTCCGGTTAAACGCCACTACCCAGCCCTTCCGCTGGAGCGACTATCGGAGCTGTTGACTCGCATCGAGGACTATAAGCAAGGACGAGAATTGACCCGTCTGGCAGTCTCACTCACCCTGCATCTGTTCATCCGTTCCAGCGAACTGCGTTTTGCCCGTTGGTCTGAGATCGATTTCAAAAACAAAATCTGGACTATTCCTGCCAATCGCAAGGCTATCCCCAGTGTTCGCTATTCCGGGCGTGGCGCTAAAATGCGCACACCGCATATCGTTCCTCTCTCCAGTCAGTCCATCACTATTCTGAAACAGATACGGGAAATATCTGGGCATCAGGAGCTGGTATTTCCCGGTGATCATAATCCGTATAAGCCGATGTGCGAAAACACGATCAACAAGGCACTGCGCCAGATGGGCTACGACACAAAAAGCGACATCTGTGGTCACGGATTCAGAGCAATGGCCTGCAGTGCGCTGATGGAATCTGGGCTGTGGGCTCAGGATGCGGTTGAACGGCAGATGAGCCATCAGGAACGCAACAGTGTTCGAGCAGCTTACATCCATAAAGCGGAATATCTCGATGCCCGTAAAGCGATGATGCAGTGGTGGTCGGATTATCTGGATACCAACCGAGAAAGATATGTTGCGCCATACATTTATGCTCAACAACATAAGACAACTGGAGCTGCCTGATCGATAACTATCTTAAAAGCAGATCCTGATAGAAGGATCTGCTTTTAAGGCTGCGAGAAAGTTTTTCCCCAGCATTTCAAAAAAATCGAGAAATGTCAGTAAACTGTTCAGACTGGATACATGAATAAAAGTCTATTACGGGGTAATCAACAACGTAGAATTAGGGTTGCATTTATTATAACGATGGTACTGCAAGATTAACGTTGCTAGATCCTCATCAACAGCATAGAAATACGCTTCCAGCACAGCCGCAAATCGGCAAACCAGACTAAAATCCGGCGAACTGACTTCCCTTTCATATTGGCTTACGCGGGAACTCGACGTTTCTTCATCCAGTCCAGCGACACAACCGAGCTCGACCTGTTTTAATCCTACATTCACTCGAGCGAATGTTAATCGTTTACGAATCGAGCCATTACCGACTTCGCAGGTTAACAAGTGAAAGTGATTTTCACTTGTCTTTTTTATAGGTTTCGTCCGGTAGATCGTTAAGATGATGCTCGCTCAAAGATGGGGGGAGCTTGCTACTTTCATCAGCAGATGTAGCTTTGTCATTTTCCTCATCCATTGCTTTTTTAAAACCTTTAATCGATGCCCCTAAATCAGCACCCAGACTGCTTAATTTTTTCGTCCCAAAGAGTAAAATAATAATTGCCGCGATAATTAATAGCTGCGTGATACTAATGCCACCCATAGATACCTCATCAGTTAACTTTCCTTAATCAGGAATAACATAACTCTATATTGAACAGGGTCAGCGCGAAAACCAAAATCCACCTAGCCAATTAAATTAGCACAGGCTATTAATGATATTGCGCTGAACTTAAATCCTGTTACTTATTCAGATATGACTATTAAACCAATCAAGCATCACTTCTGGATTTTTACCGAAATAGTTGTAGCCCTGAAAACGCTGATCGGTTCCTTCTATCCAGAACAACTTTTTATCCGTGGCAGATATCGTGTCATAAATTTCCTGCACATTCGAGGGCTTAGTCAGAAAATCATTGCGAACCTGCGCAACCAACGTTGGCACCGTGACTGCTTTAGCATATTCCATCGGCCAGACATCAGCCAGATGATAGCCGGTTCTTCTGTGGAATGCGGTATCGAATTTCTCTACGCCATTAACAATGTGTTGTGCCTCCACTGCTTTCTCAACAAACACCCTCGGCGTCACAGGTTGCAAAGCAAATAATGCTTTAACGTGTGCAAAATCTTTCGGGTGCTTGTGCATCCCCACAATCGTGGCATTTGCGCCCAAGCAACGGCTGTAAAGCGCTGTTTTCATTTTTTTCGTTTCAGAACGCGTTTTCGCATAGCGTAAAGAACCAATCACATCACGATATTCCAGTACACCATGCCCATTAACACCACCGCTTCCCAACCCGCTACGCCCATGATTACGGATATCATAAGCAATGATGTTATAGCCTGCATCGTGTAACACTTTATATTCTGGCAGGAAATTCACCTCGAAACCGCCAAAATTGGTCCAGGGTTCTAAGTGCCCAGGATAGCCATAACGATTACACGGCATGGGGTGGTTACAGATGATAAGTTTATTCGAGTTCGCGGGAATGAACCAACCTTCGACAGTGACACCATCGATGGCAGGGAAAAATATTTCCTCAAATTCCATACCATATTCGTTTGGCCATCTCAAAATAGGCGTACGAGTCGAGTGCGCCATTAAGTCAGCCAATCCGTTGATAAATGCATCGGATGCAGTATCGGCCGTAGCGTCATTCGTAGTCGTTACGGTGGTGGCTGCAGAGGCACTCGCGGCCACCACTCCCGAAGAGACTGCAGCAACAATCGGAAGTGCAGCAAGAGACAGACCTGTTTTCAACATCTGTCGACGACTTTGTAAAAGGGACCGTTCCTGTACAGTTTTGGTATCGTTATTATGACGCATGTTAGTCTCCTTATTTCCTATCTAAACGTGAGTTGCCGTTAAACCATGAGGCAATTGCCTTCTATTGTTTCGGCGGCACGAATCCTTCAGTAAGGATTACGGACCCTTCCGTCGATGCAATGCGAAATTTCTTGGCTGCGGTATATTCAGGGGAATTATAAAAGCGCTGTGCATCTGCAAGACTTGGGAATTCAGCAATGGCCATGACTGATTTTGGATGCCCTTCCACAGCGGTTGCATTTAAATTAAAAACAGTCACGGTGCCATGATATTTCGGTGCCAACGATCCGGCTGCATCCATATACTTCTGAAAACCAGCCTGATCTTTAATATCATAATTTGCGATCATATATCCGCGTGGTTGAATCTCCTGTGCGTGTCCCATGGCAGAAAATACCAAACTCATAGCAGCAATCGCACCGATAAAACATTTTTTCATTATATAAACTCCCCAGTGTGGTTATTGATGCGACGAAAATAGGTCGTCGGTAGTCGTAAATTGAGGAGAGAATAACCGGAAAAAATTGGTTAGATTAGAGGCAATAATTTGCATGCACTTAGAAAGGAATTTTATGAATAGGCTACAGTACGCAGATTCACAACCTAGTTAACTGAGAGTTCATACTCTACTAGCCTTTGTAGCGAAGTGTGTCAATCAGAAGGGCGAAGGCTGGTGTATGTTGTTTTCTGCTGGGGTAGTAAAGATGGTAACCTGAGACAGGTGGACACCAATCTTCCAAGACTCGGATTAAACGCCCTGCAGTAATATGCTGAATAACATGGCTTTCAAAAGTGTAAACCAGGCCCAATCCGCTTAGCGCCGCATCCTCCAACATTTCGTTATCGTTGATAATCAACGGCCCGTTAACACGAACCTCCAGCGCATCTCCCTCCTTTTCAAACTCCCAAGCATAAATACCGCCACCTGAACTCTGTCTGTAACTGATGCAACGGTGTTCACTCAACTCACGCGGCGTTTTGGGGGGCTTTCGTGCCGTAAAGTAGGAGGCAGAACCAACCACAGCCATACGAATATCGGGACTTATTCTGACTGCGATCATATCTTTCTGCACCTGCTCCCCCATGCGAATACCGGCGTCAAACCGACCAGCAACAATATCAGTCAGCCCTTCGTTAACACTGATCTCGACCATGATATCTGGGTAATCGTGTAAGAATGGAGTCAGTGCTGGCAGGAGTACCGTTCTGGCGGCATGTCGAAACGTGGTGATACGGATAGTCCCTGCGGGCTTACCTCGCTGGGAACTGAGGGCCGCAATTTCATGGTTGATATGTTCAAATGCCGGCTTTAACGCATGGAGTAGTCGCTCCCCTGCATCCGTTAGCGATAAGCTACGGGTGGTTCGGGAGAGTAGGCGTGTATCAAGACGCTGCTCAAGCATGCGTACTGTGTAGCTCAGTGCCGACTGTGACAGCCCAAGTTTTGCAGCTGCTCGCGTAAAGCTACCCTCTTCAGCTACAGCAATAAAGACGGCAAAATCACTAAAATCACCTTTTTTCATTCAGATATCCTACCTTAGTAAGCCGACATGCTGATCTACACTGAACAAAACTTTTAGGTATATCAACTTCTGTATATTTTATCGTAAATTGTGCCATATTCTCACATGCATTCAAAAATAAACAAGCTCATAAAAAAGACACTATAATCAATCATCTAAAAGATTAGTTTTATCTCTTTTTATTATGATCATGATTCACTAAATCCTGCTGAAATAGGCAATAATTAAATCAAATCTGGCAATACGATTCCTTTTTATCCCCGCATACTGCTACATCATCAGCGACTCAATATTCTCGCGTTTAAGCGTAAATCGTCATCTGCCTGAAACAGGAAGTCGCCCTCTTACCTTTACTTGAATTGGGTACATCTTAACCTGGCTGTCATAAATGTCAGGGGACAGTCAGGCTGGCGTTGGATTGAGGCATTTATACTGTGGAAAAACGCAGATAGGTGCAAAAATAACATGATAGAGAAAGGTAACATGCGATTACTACTAGTTGAAGATGAGGAGAAAACCTCATCTTATATCTACCGAGCGCTAAGCGAACTAGGCTATATGGTCGATATAGCTGCCGACGGGATAGAAGGCTTACATCTCGCAGTTCAGTACGACTATGACGCCATAATTCTGGACGTTATGCTGCCGGGAAAAGATGGATACTCAGTACTGGAAGGATTACGCCTCCATAAACAAACACCAGTGCTAATGCTATCAGCTCGCGGCTCAGTCGATGAGCGCGTGAAAGGATTACGGCATGGGGCTGACGATTATTTGTCAAAGCCCTTTTCTTTAATTGAGCTTGTCGCTCGGATTCAGGCGCTACTGCGTCGCCGAGTCAGTGACGGTGCAGATGTCACACAGCTACATATTGATGATATGCATCTCGATCTTCTGGCAAGACGCGTAACTCGTGCAGGGCAACGTCTGGAACTGACAGCTAAAGAATTCGCGTTACTGAGCCTGCTAGCACGACATCAAGGCGAGATACTGTCGAAAATGATGATTGCCGAGCAGGTATGGGATATGAATTTCGATAGCGATGCCAATGTGGTAGAGGTGGCTGTCAAGCGACTAAGAGCCAAAGTGGACACCCCCTATACAGTGAAACTGCTCCATACCGTCAGGGGAATGGGCTATGTGTTAGAAAATCGCCCCACGCCTCAAGCTGATCAATGAGCTAAACCATGACGAAACTCTCTATATCCATCCGCCTAGCGCTGATGTTCGCCTTGGCTGCTATGGTGATCGTTTCCGGCTACGCCGTCCTACTCCACAACTCTTTGCATGAATCGTTGCGTAACCAAATGCATAAAGAGTTGCAATTTCGCCACTCGCTAATCGCCCCCTATTTAACCTCGCTAACCACGCCAAAAGACTGGCAAATGATTCAGGCTAAATTCGACAATCTCATTCAAGTCGAAGGTGGGAAAGCACAATATTGGATCCTCAGTGAGGATCCCCGCTATCGCATAGGTTCCCCACTCCCAAGTGGCGTCAATTGGGCACAATTAAAAAGTGGTTTTACCAAAATGCCCGACAACGAAGATACCCGCTCATTTTACCTATTGATTACCGATATCCCCTCGCGTGATGAACGTCCAGCTCTGCGTTCCGCAGTAGCGATTGATTCCACCCCTTACTTGGGTACGCTAAACGAATTTACTCGGGTGTTAATCATTATTACTGTACTCGGTGTACTGTTAGTTGCGGTGTTGGGTTTCGTTATTGCGCGTATTGGCATGCGGCCAGTTAACTACCTAAGCAGACAAGCACATACCCTTGCCCCTGGAGATAATAGCCGTCGCCTTGATACCGTAGCTCTACCTGTTGAACTGCAAAAACTCGCAACCTCATTTAACGGTGTTCTTGCCCGTCAGGAGGTAGCCTGGAAACAGCTAGAAAGTTTTAACGCTGATGTCGCCCACGAATTACGGACACCACTCACCAATCTTATTGGCCAAACTCAACTTGGACTATCGCGAAAGCGTACCTCCCGCGAGTGGGAGGATTTACTCCAGTCTAACCTCGAAGAACTCGAGCGAATGACCTCGATTGTCAATGACATGCTATTCCTTTCTCATGCTCAGGCGGGCCAGTTTGCTAAGCAATTAACCGAGGTGTCGCTGCGTGAGGAAACGTTAAAAACTGCGGAATACGTGGAACCTTCCTTTGCCGAAAAAGCCCTCACCCTCAGTATTGATGGTGACGTATTGGTTCAGGTCGATCGTAGACTTTTTCATCGTTCTCTTGCTAATTTATTAGAAAATAGCGCACGACACGCTCCTGAAAACAGCGAAATAACAGTAACAATAGAAAAGGTTGGTGAGTTGGCCCATATAGCCGTCGCTAACGAAGGAGAGCCTATTGAAAATACGCATTTGAACCGTCTATTTGAACGTTTTTATCGTGTAGACGCCTCACGTTCCCGCAGTGATATGCATCATGGACTGGGCCTCTCGATCGTCCGCGCTATCGCGTTAATGCACCACGGGGATGTATTTGCTAAAAGTAAGGATGGTATCAATACATTCGGCTTTTCTCTATCCATTGCTCCACACGAAAAAGAGCAGTAAAAGAGATTTACGTTGCAAGCACCAATAATGCAAAGGCGATAACTAATGTTATCGCCTTTGCATCATACATACTCAATAGATATATACTAACTATCGATAAATAACTGCAACGCCATGTAGGCTATTATTCCCGTGGGCAGAAATAATTCTGTAAGCACTAGCCCCAGCCTTACTTGCTTTATCAGCAACTTTATTCTCCAGATCATCCAGCGTAGAAGCGCTACGCACTGAAACAACGCCAATCTTTGTTAAGCCCTCATCCGAGGTCACGCTCTTAGCAGCAAAGGCACTGGTTGAAATAGAAAGAATAACACATGCAGAAAGGATACATTTAATACGATTCATATAACCACCTTAATAAATTCACTATTCTAGGAAAACCTATTTAACGCAGCCATAATATGATCGCGTACCTGACATACGCATGACCATCCAATAACATTTTTGTCAGGAAGAAAAAAATTATTTTTTTATAAAATCGCTTATCAGTATAAATTCTGACAGCTATGTCAGCCAAATGTCAGCATCTCGACCCTATCAATGGATTACCATTAATTCATGGGGGGCGCATTCATCGCTCTTCTACCGAATACAGTTACCAAAGTAATAATGCGATCAAATTTACAAATATGGTACAACGGAGTTTACTATGAACGATAAAGTATTTAACGAGCAAAGACGTAAGTTTCTGGGTACATCCGCGCTGGTAGTCTCTGGCGTTGCAATGGGGGGAAGCATGTTGATGCCTTCTTTAGCCTCAGCTGCATCAGCAAAATCTACGGCCTCAGCTTCCCCACGTGCGACAGTAACAGTGCCTACCGTGATTGGATACGCCAACGAGAAAGGTCTTACCATCGATCGTGTTACTTATTCCAACAGAAATACACAGACAAATATCGTTGCGAATCTATTCAAACCTGCTGATTTTGATAAGAATAAAAGATACGCAGCCATTGTTGTTACTCACCCGATCGGCGGAGTAAAAGAACAAACTGCCGGCCTTTATGCCCAAAAATTGGCCGAACAGGGCTTTGTCACACTCGCGTACGATGCTTCCTATCAGGGAGAGAGCGGTGGTGAACCCTATCTGATGGAATTACCATCCTCCCGTGTGGACGACATCAGTTGTTCCATCGATTTTCTCAGCACCCTTCCCTATGTTGATGCAGATCGTATCGGTTCACTCGGTATATGCGGCGGCGGCGGATATGTATTAAACGCGGCTCAGACTGAGCTACGCGTCAAAGCTGTTGCTACTGTCAGCGCCGCTGACATTGGCGATCTACGGCGAAACGGTCTTGCAAATTCCCGCACCTACGAGCAACGCATGAAACTTCTGAAAGAAGCCTCAGAGCAAAGAACTCGCGAAGCACGGGGAGAACCTATTCGCCTTACCGCAGCAGTGCCGGAATCAACAAAGGATTTCACAGACAGCACGCCTGTTATGTATAAAGAGGGCTATGAGTACTACCGTACAGCGCGGGCCCAACACCCGAATGCGCCCGCTCGTTCCGTATTCTCAAGTCTTCCTGCCCAGATGGCATATTACGCGTTTGAACAACTTGAAACGATTTCACCACGCCCAGCACTGATGATCGCTGGTGACAAAGCAGATAGCCTGTATTTTAGTGAGCTTGCTTATCAGAAAACGCAGGAACCTAAGGAACTCTTCCTCGTTCCGGGTGCAAGCCATATTGATATGTATGATAAACCACAATACGTTACACCAGCTGTCACAAAGTTGACGGCCTTTTACCAACAATATTTAGCGTAGATTGAACATTGCCACACCAGGAAAAAACCGCCCACTGTCTACACTCCAGTGGGCGCAGCACATAAGTATCAACGTAAATTCCAGACATACTATGAGGATTACTGTATGAGAAATTCCCCTTTGCGACTCATTACCGTACGGTTATTTATTTTTCTGGCAATGTCCGTCAGCAGTTTAACGGCTATCGCCGCCCCACAGAGTCAGGAAGGAAAGCGTATTTTAGTTGTCTATTTTTCTCAGCCTGAAGATGTCAAGTTAGAAGGCGTTGATGGCGTGTCTGGGGCTAGCGTATTACAGAAAAATAACGAGAGGCTCGGTAGCACGCAATATATTGCTCAGCTCATTCAGAAGCAAACTGGCGGAGACCTATTTCGTATCGAAACAGTGAATCCTTACCCTTTGCAGCATGACCCTTTATTACAATATGCTGAAAAAGAACAAAAAGAAAATGCACGTCCAGCAATGAAAGCAAAGATTGAAAATCTTAATAATTATGACACGGTATTTATTGGTTACCCCATTTGGTGGTACAAAATGCCGATGGTGTTATACAGCTTCTTAGAACAACACGACCTACGTGGAAAAACCATCATTCCCTTTACAACGCATGGCGGTAGCCGTTTCTCAGACTCACTTAGTGAAATTGCACGCCTTCAACCGAATGCCAAACTCATTACTCAAGGACTCACGATTTCAAGAAACGATGTGACGGATGATGAGACAGTAACAGACGTTACCAATTGGCTGGATAAGTTGCCTCAATAACAGAAATCGCAGGGTAGTAAATGAAAGCAAAATATAAATTCCAGGTCATTCAAGATACGGTGATGCTGTTAATTTTGTTATCACTGATGGGGTTTCATTTATGGGGTGAAAATATACATGAATGGCTTGGTGTTATTTTTTTCTTTATTATTTTATTGCATAACGGTTTAAATAGCCATTGGTTCCAAAAACTCTTTCAAGGGGAATATTCGGCACTCCGTTTCCTACAAGTATCGGTGAATATTCTCTTAATGTTGGTTTTACTTTCCGCAATACTTAGTGGAATAATGCTATCACGGCATGTCTTACCTGACTTGCCGATCCATAGCACATCAGATCTTGTCAGGAAAATACACATGACCAGTGTACATTGGGGGCAGGTTATTATTGCCCTGCATTTAGGTTTGCATTGGAAAATGTTAGCTAATTTTTTCTGCAAGATATGGAGTATTTCACCAATTTCATTATTCGCCACAAAAATAATGCCACTTATTTTTATTGTGATATCAATATACGGCCTTTATACCTTTATTTATCGAGACATGCTGCCATATTTATTGATTCAGGTGGATTTTGCCTTCTTCAACTTTGAAGAGTCGAAAGCAATATTTTATTGGGATTTTTTTGCTGTCATCATTTTTTTCTCTTACCTGACAAGATATTTATTATGGCTATTTTTGTTTAGAGAAAAGCCTACAGGAGGATAATAATGGAAGGATATACCTTCTTGGAATATGTTACACAACAGTATTAAATCGCGAAAAAAAGATATAATATCAAGTCACTGATTTTTTCAGTGACTTGATTTTTTTACTCTAAAAAAACAGGCTTATTTTGACACATAAAACTACAAGGTCGCCAACTGCTGTTTCAATTGTTCCATATCACGGCTAACTTGCGGAGCTCTCATTACATCATAAGAGCCGAATATAGGCAGAATTTCAAAACCGCAAAATTTATAAACAGATGTGGTCGCAGAAAATAGATCCTCGAGAGAGCGCCCTGCATGCAACTTTTGATTCTTGTCGTTAAATGCTTCTTTTGGCGAATTCATTGTCAAGGATAACAGGAATTTTTTACCCTGCAATTTCCCACCGCTACCGTACTGCCTACTCGGATCATCTGATGTCCGCCCATCCCCCGATATAAAACTTTGCTGTATCATACCTGCGGTGAACACTTCATCGACATACTTTTTATAGATCCAAGGCGCTCCGAACCAGAACATCGGTGACTGAGTAATAACAATATCTGCCCAAAGATGCTTTTGCACTTCCTCATCAATATTATAACCCTGCTCGATATAAGTTTCCCGGACCTCGTACCCCTTGTTCGTCATCTCATCCTTGATCAAGGCCGTGAACGTATTATTAAGCTTTCCCTCGCTAATACCGGGATATTTTTGATGTGCGTTGATCACAAGAACATTCTGTTTCGTGCTTTGTGGGGCAGCAACGGCACTATCTACAAAGCCAGGTAACAGTGCCGCCGCAGTTACAATGAGCCCCATATTAATGAATGTGCGGCGCTCATATCCCGCGATATTACCCACATCCTTATCTTCATCCTCTTTGAACGGTGGATTACTCATTTGGATAGTTCCTATAAGAAAGAGTTAGGCTTGATCGGTAGGCATGATCCACAGCTCACTGACAGATGTATGGCGTGGTCGTGTAACCATATAAGCGACGCCTTCGGCTATATCTTCCGATTGCAGAACCTCGGTAGTCTTATAGAACGTATCGATGCTTTCGCGCATCGGCCCACTATTGTGCGAGCCTAATTCTGTATTGACACCGCCTGGTTCAAGCACACCAACTCGAACATGTTTTTTGGTGATCTCTTGGCGCAACGACTCGGTGAACCCGTTAACACCGAACTTTGTCATGTTGTAAACACCGTAATTCGCCCATGCTACACGGCCAGCAATTGAGGAGATATTTACAATATCGGCAACGCGGCGGGGGCCGTTCTCCGCAGCTTCTAATAAATGAGGCAAAGCCGCATGCGTCATATAGAGCAAACCCTTCTGGTTAATGGCGATCATACGCTCCCATTCATCAGGATCTGCACCAACAATAGGGCCGAGCAACATCAGCCCTGCATTGTTGACCAAAATATCCAGATGTCCAAATCGATCGATCACCTGTTGGACCGCCGCTTCTGCTTGTCCACGGTCAGTTATATCTGCAGGAATGGCAAATGCAGTCCCACCAACCTCTTCAATCTGTCTAACAAGCGCTTCCAACCTTTCTTGTCGGCGGGCAACCAGTGCGACTGATGCTCCCTGTGCAGCAAGAACCAAAGCAGTGGCATGACCGATTCCACTACTCGCCCCCGTCACAAGGGCGACGGTACCGTTAAGTTTTGATGTCATGAATATATCCTCAGTGAATTATGAAACAGAGCGTTAAACATCACCATGCGCGAGCGATGAAGATAGCTTGCGGTGAACATCAGCCTGATCGAGAAGCACCTGGGCCTTATTCTCAAAAGCCTGTACAGCATCAGCGCCAGCCGCAAAGCGAATGGGGGTGTCGATATTTAATTAATCGATCGTGTCAGCTATTGCCTAAATATTCTACTTTGCGTTTTTAATGTCGAACCAACCAGGAGTAGCGTCAATCACGTCCCACAACTTACTCGGGATATCACTGTACGCGATTTTTGACTGGTCTAAAGCGATGTCTATTTCTTCAGAATGTCCCTTTTCTGCCAGCTCTATCCAATCGGGATTAACGACAAGAGTTTTGCCGATCGCCACAAGTGGCAAGCCAAGCTCAAGGGCCTCAGCAGCCTGATTGGGGGTTTTGATCTGCCCAGCGGCAATGACAGGGGCACGTCCATTGATGCGCTCGAGAAGTAGCATCGCTATCGTTTTGTCTTCAGCACTATCTATAGGCAAGGTTTCAAGGATATTTGTGAGTGAAACGTGAATATAGCCAATACCGTGGTTAATTAGCTCATCGATAAGTACATAGGTATCGTCAATTCTCAGTCCCTCCCTATCCGGTTCTTCCGGTGAAAGCCTGTAGCCAAGAATAAACGGTCCAGTAGCATAGGTCTTGATGACGCGTTTTACTTCCTGCACCACGGCCAGCGGGAAACGCAGGCGATTCTCAAGCGATCCGCCCCATTCATCCGTCCGGCGGTTAAATTTTGGTGAAAAGAAATTCTGAATCAGAAAACTATGAGCACCATGCAGTTCAACACCATCAAAACCGGCTTCTATGGCGCGACGAGTGGCATCGCCAAAGGCCCTGATGGCCTCTTTGATCTCATCGTGAGTAAGTTGACGCGGCGTAAGCGCAGGCACGCCGAAAGGCCCAGCCTCAGTATTGACCGCGCTGGCACTGACAACATCACCGTTAGGTATCAACTCAGGTATAGCTTTGTTTCCCGCATGAAATAATTGCAAAATCATGTGTGATCCTCCGCCCTTCCCCGCGTCAGCCAACCGCTTCAAACTCGGAATAAAACGATCGTCGTAAGAAGCAAATTCATTGGTGAAACCAATACCGTTTTCCTGAACGTGAGTACAGCCGGTAATGACAAGGCCAACTCCATTTACCCTGCGCCGATAGTATGTAATCTCTTCATCAGAGATGCTTCCATCGGTATTACCGGCCCACGTTGTCATAGGAGCCATCACCATACGGTTACGTAGAGTAATTCCGTTGGGGAAAACGAAGGGTTCAAATATTTTATGAAAGTTCTCATTCATAGGATTACCTGTTAAAAATAGATTGTTCTCGGTCCTATAATCCCACCAATTCAGCTCCTAGAATGACTGTACACTGATATCATTCGTAGTCATGACTATTTAGTTTCAATACCACCTTACATATGCACAGATGATAATATTTTCTTACACATTCGGTATCGCCTAAGTACGATAAAATACGCTGTGAAAAATCACCCCGGTTATTGCCTAAACTAATAAGTCCATTCTTGAAAATAGTAAATGTAGCGTAGCGTTTTATAGCTCAAACAAGGAATATTCATCCGCTGATGAGTTAGCGTATAATTACAATAATATGACATGCTGGTATTGACGTATCTGATCTCTGACGTCCTCAATCAATTCTTCACGATTCTTCTGCCAATAAATACGCCCACGACGCAGGAAGATATGGTGAACGAGATGACCGCCGTGGGCCGCCACCCGCGCCGCAAAAGCATCCGTCTCTTCTTGTTTGAATCTGCTATTACCCGTGGTAATAAGCACAACTTGTTTTCCTGTAAGATCCGTCTGCTCAACATAAGCCCAGAGAGGTGTTGCAGGGCGGAACATCCAGGTCGGTGAAACCAGAAAAATTCGCTTAACTGGCGCTAACTCGATAGGTTCCACAATGATTTTGGGGTGTATTTCCTTACTTGCATCCGATACAGCATTTCTTTGCCCTGCAATATCGAGAGTATATTCAGCATATATACGAGCAATCGGGGCATTAAATGTCTGGGCAATTTCACGCGCCACAGCCTCAGAATGCCCTGAACGAGAATAATAGACGACTGCAACTGCACGGTTTGATTCACCAGTAGGCGCATAAACAGGGCTTGGAACATAAGTCCGATCCTTTACGACCATAACGATAAAAGGGATACTCCCAACAACCAAGACCAACACCGCTGCATAAACAAACATGTTTTTCTTCCAGCTCACCTTGCTTACCTCTATATAGGGCGCAGACTAACGGGTTAATCTGCGAAGCTGATAGGTGATAAACCGATTTGCAACAACCATTACACAGCAGCGTGAACGATCAGTGGAATGGTTTTGCCACTCTACGTAGGTCTGCTTCTAGGAACATCTTATGACGACTTTTCCGAAGTGTGCTCTGCTGTCAAGATGAACAAAAGCCTGCTTAGCTTCCTCAAAATCAAAAACGCGGTTGATAACTGGTTTAATATCGGCCATCTCGATCGCACGCACGAGCTCCTTAAGTGCTTCACGACTACCAACTGAAATATGCCGCAATGTCGCACCGCTCATAAACATATTGATGTAGTCTACGCCCGCGCCCCCAGAACTCACGAAACCAACAAGGGCTATTTCGCCACCAGGACGGATTGCACGTAGACTTTCCGCTATTGTGCCAGGCCCACCCACTTCCACAATACGATCCACACCTTGCCCGTTAGACAAATCCCGCACACGATCTCCCCAGCGCGGTTCTTCGCGGTAGTTAATAACCTGATCGGCTCCAAGCTCGCGTAAACGTTTAGCTTTCTCCGTGCTGGATGTCGTCGCAATAACAGAAGCGCCAGCAGCCTTAGCAAGCTGAAGCGCAAAGATAGAGACACCACCTGTCCCTTGAATCAAGACTGTATCACCACAGCGAACAGGAGAACCGTCGGTAAGTGCGCTCCATGCTGTTAATGCAGCACAAGGCAATGTAGCAGCCTCTTCATAGGAAAGATTATTTGGTATACGAACGAGTGATTCCTGGTTGACGACTTTCTGCTCAACCAGCCAACCATCAGACATACTGCCATAACCATAATGGAAGAGATTAGTCGGCATATGCCCTGCGAACCAACGGGGGTGGAACGTCCCCATTACCCGATCTCCGACGTTAAAATAATCAACCCCCTCCCCAATGGCAATAACTTCACCGGCTCCATCGCTTGTTGGGATCAATCCCTTTAAATGAGGAGCAGGATACTGACCGCGAAGGATTGCGATATCTCTAAAATTCAGTGATACCGCATGAATGCGAACTAATACCTCACCTTGTTGTGGGTGTGGGATGCTCTCCTGTTGTACATGCAGGTCATCAATACTTGTGAAATTATCTAAACGATATGCTTTCATGTAATGTTTCTCACCCTCATCCTTAAATACATAACCATACGTGGACCACACCAAAAATCATTGCCTAATATGTCACATTAATTGCCTAATCCAATCATTCCTGTAATAAGGAATTTAAGAATGCTTTTTATTTTTCAGTTCGCAACTACAATGATGCCAGCGATAGCAAAGATTAAGAGATATACTAATTTTAATAAATCGGATTTATAAATAGGATTAATAACAGAATGCAATATTCTCTATCTAGTTTCACCTTTCAAATTGAGCCAAGATGATACATATCGATTATTTACGAATAACATGATTGGTTTAACGTAAAAACTACCCGCGACATAGTAAAATGGTGAAAAATGAAAAAACGTTTATTGGGCAAAAATGGGCTGGAAGTGTCTACCTTAGGGCTAGGCTGCATGGGGTTAAACCACGCTTATGGAACAGCAATAGATAAGCAACAGGCTATCAGCCTCATCCGAAGTGCATTCGATCAAGGTGTCACCTTCTTCGATACGGCGGAGGTTTATGGACCATTCACTAATGAGGAGCTTGTCGGTGAAGCGCTTGCGCCAATCCGTGACAACGTCGTAATTGCAACCAAATTCGGTTTCGATATTGATCAAGATACGGGCTATCGACACGGTACACTCAACAGCCGCCCCGAACACATCAGGCTTGTTGTCGAAGCATCTTTAAGGCGGCTGAAAACTGATAGAATTGATCTACTTTATCAACACCGCGTTGATCCAAACGTACCGATAGAAGATGTCGCTGGCACAGTTAAAGATCTGGTTATTGAAGGCAAGGTCAAACATTTTGGCCTTTCTGAACCCGGGGTCCAAACAATCCGTCGCGCCCATGCTGTCTATCCTGTAGCTGCGGTTCAGAGTGAGTATTCACTGTTTTATCGGGGTGTTGAAAATGAAATATTACCTGTCCTCGAAGAACTCGGCATTGGTTTCGTCCCTTTCAGTCCATTAGGCGCGGGTTTCCTCACAGGAAAGATCGATGAGAATACGGCATTTGAAAACTCAGATTTTCGCGT
Source organism: Pectobacterium actinidiae (assembly GCF_000803315.1). Lineage (NCBI taxonomy): Bacteria > Pseudomonadati > Pseudomonadota > Gammaproteobacteria > Enterobacterales > Pectobacteriaceae > Pectobacterium > Pectobacterium actinidiae. Next base: position 1,412,862 of record NZ_JRMH01000001.1, on the reverse strand, counting down.
TGCGGTTCCTCGTTTTTCATCTGAAGCCCGCAAAGCTAACGCCATTCTGGTCGACGTTTTAAAAACGCTTTCACAGCGTAAAGGGATAACGCCAGCCCAATTATCGCTAGCTTGGTTGCTTGCTCAAAAACCATGGATTGTTCCTATTCCAGGCACAACGAAGCCACATAGATTGGAAGAAAATCTGGGCTCGGTCAACGTTGAGCTTTCTGCTGAAAACAAGATGGAAATCGACGAAGCATTATCAACAATATCAATTGTCGGAGAACGTCTGCCGGAAAGTGGAATGAAAATGGTTGGTCTGTGAACGCGGTAGCTTCAAAACACGACTAAATAATTAGGCCGAAAAGATGTTTCGGCCTAATTATTTTCATCATGGTGAAAATATTTTTATCTCCACACTATCGGCCAAGAAAAAACTTCAGCCTCCTAACAAAACCTCAGACACCGCGTGTTGCCAATAGGGTATCCGCCAGATCCGTAGTACGTGACAAGGCACTCTTTAGGGAATGGGATAAAGCGTCTCCCCCTTCAGATTGATGTTCAACAGCAATGCAATGAATCTCATTGATGCCAATAAAACCCAGAGCTGTCTTTATAGCAGGGTCAAGATGATTCATATGTGCATATTCTCCCCCCGGATCCATTCCATGGTCACCGCGTGAAGATAAAAGTACAACCGGTAGTGGCCGTTCAGAAAAGGCACCAGTGAAAGGATGTCCAGGAACATCGGGAGTATAAAACAGTGTCCGCCCCAGCCGAACAATTTTATCTATCCACGCTTTCAGGCTAGATGGCATACCAAAATTGTACATAGGAACCCCCAGAACCAACAAATCGGCCCAGAGTAATTCATCGACGAATTCATTACTTTTTTCCAATACGCGATCGACTTCTACCGGCTCAAGACCCGAACCGAATCCAGCCTCAATCCAAGAATGGTTTATATGATCGGGTGGTTGCAGCCCAACATCACGATAACGAACGGCAGCATCAGGCTGACGTGATAACCAATACTTTACGAAATCGTGGGTCAAGCGGCGGCTGTAAGAACCATGTAAATCAATTCCGCCTAAACCCGGGCGCGCACTGGCATCAATATGCAGAATTTTTGTCATCTTTTTATCCTTTTCGATAACATTAAATATTTAGCAGGAATTCTGGTATCAGAGTATATTGAGTCAATTAATTTCTATTTATCAAGAAATAAGTGATTATTGTAAAATTGGCACAACCGATTACTGACTAAGGAGATATTAATATTATCTCCTCGATTAACACTGCTAAATCACGAGGAGACGACATTATAGATTCAAACCAGATACATCTATTTATTTAAAATAGTTATTAATAGATTTAAGCATTGTACCGTCTAGGTTTTTTAGCTCTTTTAAAACATAACCGATGGTAATCAACCAGATATCTATTTTAGGAAAAAATATATGCCAAATGTTCTTTCAGTCTTTCGATATCTTTCTCGATCTCAGGAGCTTTCATTACATCGAAACACGAAAATGACGGCACTGGTTCGACACCGCAAAACTTGTAATTGACCGTATTGTAAGCGAACACATCATCCACCGATTTTCCGGAAAATAAGATCTGTTCTTTGTCATCAAAGGCCTCTCTCGGGGCATTCCAAGTCAGCGAAAGCATGTACTGCTTACCTTGCATTTTCCCCCCCGAACCATATTGCCGACTTGGATCTTGCCGCGTTCTGCCATCATCCACCAGGAAACACTGTTGCATAAGACCAGCAGTAAAGACTTCATCGACATACTTTTTATAAATCCAAGGTGTGCTGAACCAGTACACAGGAGATTGGGTAATAATGATGTCAGCCCAAAGATGCTTTTCAACCTCTTCATTAATATCATAGCCTCGTTCTATATCGGTGAGTTTCACCGTGTAACCGCGCTTTTCCATTGCCTCTTGAATCACGCTAATTAACGTCTTGTTTAAACTCCCTGACGAAATACCTTCATAGAACTGATGTGCGTTGATGATCAATACGTTCTTCATAATATTTCCTGCGTTTGATTGCCTTAAGAGACGTGCGAAAGACAGTATTTGTAGGCAGATAGTATGGCTCGGTGAGTGAAACTCACGCTTGCCAGATATGATTGATTTTTTGCCTAATTCGATTAACCGCTATCAATATCGGCAATATAATTACAGAACAATGTTAGACTTTTCATTACTGAACATATCGGAAAATCTTACGAAAAGGGGAGGAGCAGATGCTAGCTCAAAACGGCAGTGAAAGATTGGCACTCTTGGTAGCCAAGATGGCAACTATCGATGGTGATTACGAAACAGCAATCCCTGCACTCTCACTTTATCGCAGAAGCGCCGCCACCGCACCCATGCCTTGTATCTACGGGCTGGGGCTAGGCATTACCGTTCAGGGTGGGAAACGGGTAACACTGGGTGATAAAATCTTCGACTATGGGCCAGGTCAATCTCTTGTAACCTCTGTCGATTTGCCGGTTGTCTCCCATGTCACCAAAGCCAGTGCAGATGAGCCCTATCTGGGAATTCGTCTGAATCTGGATGCTCGGCTTATCTCTCAACTGGTGGCCGATATGGATTTTTCCCATACAGTAAAAACGTGTAGCACCAGTGCAATATCGGTAGTTGAACTTGATGAGAGCCTTTTGGAAGCCATCTGTCGACTTATTCGACTATTGAATGACCATACGTTACTTCCCCACATAGCCCCCTTAATTCAGCAGGAGATAACCGCGCGGTTACTACACGGACAACATGGCCCAACATTGAGACATCTAGTCACACTGGGGTCACCAGGGCAGCAAATTGCCAAAGTCCTGTCATGGCTAAAGCTCAATTTCACCCAGGACTTATCGATGGAGGAATTGGCCGCCAAAGCATATATGAGTCCTTCGGCCTTCCGTCAGCACTTCCGATCACTAACCGATATGAGTCCCTTGCAATATTTAAAGAATTTGCGATTACAAGAAGCTCGGCAGTTGATGATGAACGAAAGTCTTGATGCGAGCAGCGCTGCCGTTCGTGTCGGATATGAAAGCGCATCCCAGTTCAGCCGTGAATATACCCGACTGTTTGGCTCACCTCCGCTCCGAGATATGAAAAAATTAAGGAAATATTCCTCAAGCAAATAAAAATGGGGCACCCCAATGTGTAGATAGATATCAGCTACATGCTAACTGACCCAAGTCGAGAAATTTTGGCGTTTAGATTATTGTCAGTTCCATCTTAATAGGACTCAGAATTTTAAGCGCCCTTGAGCCAGTAACGTCTCGAAAGCGAGACGTTTATCCTCACAATACGGATATTTAGTTTTCAGTATCAGCGCATCACTACACTAAACAACATCAGTATATTTCAGATATAGATGTAAAATGATGGTATCCAGAATGGCGTCCAAATCTTCACTGACGAGGGCCGCCTGTACTTCCTAATTCCATCATGAAATCAGCCAGTCTAAAAAAAATTAAATAAGCTCTAAAATTCGTTGAACTTGCTAATTTCCACCCCTCAATGGAAAGTTAACGAAGGGGGTTTTAAAATAACCAACAGCACTGTAGCCAATTTATAACAACAGGATCACCACGTCTAGATTGATTATGAAATAGCGCATGAGTAGGAAAAAAAACTCACTCATGAAATAAAAACTACAATAAAAAATACAATTAAATAATTTATCGACAAAACTATGACTTTCAAAACCGATCATCTATCCGGAAATTTATTAGAGACTAATATATGCCATAAATTACTAAAGAGAGAAAGGATCTTCAGGTAATAGATTGCCGTCATATAAATGGAGATTAATCATGACAATAAAAAATAGAAAAATAAATATCACGAAAAATAATCATAACTGGATTACGATACCAGAGGCAATCGTTATAGCGACGAAGACAAGAAAATCACAGTTAACAGAAGCTGACATTTATCGCTATGCTTTATATGGATACATCAACCTTTCTATCTATTTTCAATCTCAAGTAATCTTACGAAAAATAAAGTTTTCAAATGCTAAAGTAAAACTTAAAACTATAGGAGGCAACCTGATTAACCAGCTATGCATTCTAGAAAAAAACTGCTTTATCAATAATAGAAGATTAATCGTCATCACCGGAGGGGAATATATTCACTTCAAGCAAAAAGTGATTGACACCACGCTTATCGGATATGAATACATACTAATTCAACGTTTATTGGCTAGGTCCCTCGGTATCCCACTACCGGTAGTCGGAGAAACTAATATTAACTATGGACTTACCGTCAACATTGACGATTGTCATTTTCAAATATTTGAAAAAATCAGATATCGTGAAAGGATAAGACTGCAACTCATGAAACTCCCTAAGAATATTGCATTGCATATTACTGAAAAAAAACCATACCAAAAAACGAATCAATACAGCCATAGTGAATATTTCCCGATTCATGATTTACCAGAAGATGCTTGTTTTGTCATCAGACAGGCCGAGTTTGACAAATTACTTAGTATACATGCCAAAAACGATATTTCCGAAACATCCTCGACGCGTATATCTACACCATTATCTAGACTGTTTTGGCTTGCCTGTAAAAATAATGAGTCTATAAGACCACTAATAAGACAACCTTATAAACTTCTATCCATCTTTGAACAGTGGGCATCAGCCGAAGGCATGACCGACCGATTCAGCGGCGATACGTTAAAAACGGCGCTTGAACGCGGTTCTCCTACGTCCATTTAGGGCCCAGTTAAAATGACACTACATACTTCAATCTAAAAACCCGTATTAAGGATTGTGGTGTCCGTAATGCGGGCTCATCAACTTTCCCTCCTCCCCTATCTGTGTTTTTTTACCCACTCCGGGCATATCCCATTTCTGCACTGGAGGTATTTATGACATCTCATCAGTTATTACGGCTGAAACAAGTGGAAGTAAAAACCGGACTAAAGCGCTCACAAATCTACCTGTACATGAAAGAGGGAACCTTTCCTTCTTCAATAAAGATTGGGCCTGCCAGCGTAGCTTGGCTCGAATCTGAAATTGACGAATGGATTAACCTCAAGTTAGCTAACCGCTTGACGCGTTGAAGGGAGGTGTACCTATGTTCCCCTCACTGAATTATGCAGTATTAACAAATGCCCTTGCCGCCCTCAAGGAAGGCAACTTTCGTTATTGTGAAACGTTAGGATTCACATACGACGAATTGAATGCCCTCAATCAGCTGTCCCTCGACGAACTCTTCATCGTCATCCGTGCATCCACACAGTTTATGTCGATCACAGTCCATCACGACGCTTTACAAGAGCTCCTGACGTTTTCACGCGAGGAGGTACAACATCAGCAACAGATTAATCGTGCCATAAGATTGAGAGGGTCTATTGCGCTCCTTAATCACTTTTTTGGTCTCACCTCAAACGAGGTCTGTACTCGTCGCCGGTTGCTGGGTGTCACCATCCCTTATGGCCGAACGCCTGTCCCTGATGAAGCTATCGATGCCGAAATCTGGCTGTCATGGCAAAAGAACCGTCATGAAAACCTTGATACTTCTGAAGCACTGGAAGCGATGATGCAGGTCACTGAATCATTGTCCTCGCGGGAAAAAGGGCCTTCCCTCACCGCCGTCTGGAACTGCATCACCCTTTGTGAGAAAGAAGCACTGAACAGGAGGACATCGCATGCCAGATGAGATCGACCGTGATCAGGAGTTTAATGAGCAGCGACTGGAAGAAATGATTGAACAAAGCCGTTTCAAACCGGCTGGCACTCCCTCACTATCCGACTGTCGTTTCTGCGGTAAGCCCATTCCAGAGAAGCGAAGACAATCATTGCCAGGAGTGACAACCTGTATTGAATGTCAGTCCATAATTGAACGCCGTAATCGCTAAAAATAATCATTAAGACGTGCGGAGAAATTATTTTCTTTGCGCGTCTTTATATTTCCCCATATATAAAATCGCATTCCAATAATAACCTTTATTTATTTTATCTCTCATCAACGTTTTGATTTTCCCATTTCCACCTCCTGACTGAAATAGCATCCTCAACACACCAGTATTCGATGGTCCACCTGATGGGCGTTTATGCGTCCAGGGCGAGTATTGCTCTTTAACAATGTGCTTCGGGCTGTCACACAACCACAATTCAGGGTGCCGCTGAATGTTCTCGCTGACCCGTTAAAACCGGAATGCAGAATCGGGATGTGACCCGTTTATTTCATTCGTTGTCGTTCTGATGAGAGGATAATTCATGAGAAAACCCATCTACCACGTATTTGTCACCCAGGAAGGCCCGCCCGATATGCAGGGCGAAAAAAACACCTACTGGACCAGGGTTGGCGTGGCATTTGCCCATAACGGCAAACCCGGCCTGAATATTGTCCTGACACCCGGTATTGCGGTTTCCGGCAAACTGGTCCTGCTTGAACCACGAGAGGATAACAATCCGCCACAGAGTGCGGAGCCCGGCGAAACGGCGCTTTAACCCTTCTTTATTACCCCTTACTCCGCAGCGTGCCGGGTCGACTGACTGGCACACTGCCTTCAACTCCGAGGCAATCATGCTTTCCACCACTGCCTTTCTGGCGGCGGCCATGCAGTGTGCCGCCAGCATTCATCCGTCCACTGCACTCGACGTGGCACGGGTGGAATCCGGTTTTAACCCTTATGCCATCGCCGAAATTATCCCGAAGGCCACTCGCTCCCTCGGAGATAACAATGTTATTTCCCATCAGCCCGCCAGCCGGGACAAAGCTGAGCTCATTATTCGCCGCCTCGTGACACAGGGCCGCCGTTACTCTGTGGGACTGATGCAAATCACCAGCACCAATTTCCGTCACTACGGTGTGACGGCCACTGACCTGCTTGATCCCTGCACCAATTTGTCCGTTTTTGAACGCATTCTCAGCGACTGCTACCAACGTGGCGGTTCTCTAGAAAGAGCGTTGAGCTGCTATTACTCCGGCAATTTCCGTACCGGACAAAAGCCTGAAGCGGCTTTTTCCGGGACCAGCTATGTGCAGCGGATGGGTTATGTTTCGGCATCTCCCCGTTATGCCGTACCGGGTACCCGCGAGGATAAATCCACAACATCGAATCCCCTCGAAGCGATCCCTGCTGATAAGCCATCCCCTCCCCGTCTGATCTGGCCGGGGACAGTTGTCCGGGCCGTCCCCGCAAAACTCCGTCAGGGGAAAATCGCCATCGCACAGATCTCCGCGCCGTCAGTACGTCGCAGACTCTCTCAGTCACCCCGTGAGGAAGAATAATGACACTTTTTCGCAAGCTAAAGACCGCTGTCAGTGCTGTTTCCGTAGGTGTGCTCATGGTTTTTTCAACAACCCCGGCGTTTGCCGATGGTTTCACTCGCGCAAATACCGTGATGGAAAAGGTCTCCACCGGTCTTCATGGTCTGGCGGCGATCACCATCACCGTGGCCGTGATCTGGGTGGGTTACAAGACCCTCTGGAAAGGCGAAAGCCTGTCCCAGTGCGCCTACATCATTATCGGCGGGATCCTGATTGGCGGGGGCAGTGAGATCGGCGCACTGCTGATGAGCTGAGAGGTCATCTATGGCAAAGCTGCTCAAAGCAATGAAACGCCCGGCGGCACTGTGGGGGGTGCCGATGGTGCCCCTGCTGGGTGTCACCGGTATCACCATCATCGTCGCTGTCTGGACTTCCGTCGCTCTCCTTGCCCTGCTCCCGGTTGAATTTCTGGTGATGAAATCCGTCACCCGGAATGAACCCATGCGGTTCAGCCTGATTGCCGTCTGGCTCAGGGCAAGAGGAAAACCGGCAGCAAACCGTCTGTTTGGCGCAACAACATTTATGCCCGTCGAGCATGATGCTGTTGATATCACGGAGTTTCTCAACGCCATGAAACTGAATCAATGTGCCACGCTCAGGAAGTACATTCCGTATTCATCGCATATTCATCAGCATGTTGTTCGCTCACCACACAGTGATCTCTACTGTACCTGGGAACTGACGGGGACCCCGTTCGATTGCGAATCAGACGAAACCCTCAGTATTGACCGCAACCAGTTGCACGGACTCATCCGCTCATTCGAGGGGATGCCGGTCACCTTTTATATCCATAACGTGCGGGAGCCATTTACCGACTCGCTGCACAAGCCGTCCGGCAACCCTTACGCCGATGAAATCAGCCGTCTGTATTATGCCTCGCTGGCGGCGGATCCATTTCGCCGTAACCGCCTGTTCCTGACCATCTGTTACCGTCCGTTTGTCAGCCTGGAAAAAGCCGGGCGCAGACGCATGAATGACGGCAAGAAACTGAAGGAGCTTGACGCTGCACTGCGGGAAATGCTGGAAATCAAAAGCTCGCTCGATTCCGCACTGTCACGCTACGCCGCACGTCCTCTTGGCACGTTCACCGAAGGTCACGTGGTATTCTCCTCCCAGTTATCTTTTTATGAGTACCTGTTGACGCACCACTGGCGCAAGGTGCCCGTCACCCGCGCTCCGGCCTATTCAATGATGGGGTCGGCGGCGCTGTTCTTTTCCGGGGAGTCCGGGCAGATAAACCACGCCAGCGGTACACAGTATTTCCGGGGGCTGGAGGTGAAGGAGTTCCCGGAGGAGACCGCGACAGGGATGATGGACTCGCTGCTGTACGCCCCCTGCGATTATATAATCACCCAGTCGTACACCTGCATGTCACGTGAAGAAGCCCGCAAGGCCATCAAACGTACCCGACGTCTGTTAATGAGTTCAGATGATGATGCGGTGTCACAGCGACTGGATCTGGATGTGGCGCTCGACCTGCTGACCTCGGGGAAAATCGCCTATGGAAAACACCATTTATCCATCATGGTGTTTTCCCGCTCGCTGGACAATCTGGTGGCCGATACCAGTGAAATCAGCAGTGCCCTGAACAACCTCGGCATTACACCGGTTCCCGCCGCGCTTTCGCTTTCAGCTGCGTATATGGCGCAACTGCCCGGCAATTATCACCTGCGCCCACGCAAGGGAGAGCTGAGCAGTCAGAACTTTGTTGAGCTGGCCGCGCTGCACAATTTCTATCCCGGCAAGCGCGATAACGCACCCTGGGGGGATGCGATGGCCTTACTGCGCACCCCGTCAGGGGATGGCTACTATCTGAACCTGCATAACACGCTGGCGGACAAGGACGAGTTCAACGAGAAGAACCCGGCCAGTACCTGCATTCTCGGCACCAACGGTTCGGGTAAAACCATGCTGATGACTTTCCTTGAAAACATGCAGCAGAAATACGGCCGTATGGACAGTTTTTCTCCCGATGCGAAAACCAAACGACTGACCACCGTTTATCTGGACAAGGATCGGGGCGCGGAAATGAATATCCGGGCGCTGGGAGGCCGTTACTATCGCATCACGCATGGCGACCCTACAGGTTGGAACCCGTTTTCACTGTTACCCACGAAACGCAATATCAGTTTCATCAGTCAGTTGATGAAACTGCTGTGTACGCGTAACGGCGCGACCATCACGCCCCGTGATGAACGCCGCCTGAATGACGCCGTTCAGGCGGTGATGAGTAATGAGCCACAGTACCGCATCCATGGGATCACCCGTTTACTGGAGAATTTGCCGGAGCCTGCCACCCGGGAGGCACAGGAAAACGGCCTGAGTATTCGGCTGTCGCAGTGGGCGCAGGGCGGCGAGTTTGGCTGGGTCTTTGATAACGCATCGGATACCTTCGATATCAGCCACTGCGATAACTTTGGCATTGACGGCACGGAGTTTCTGGATGATGTCAACGTCTGTGCGCCGATCTCCTTTTACCTGCTGTACCGCATCACCACGCTGCTCGACGGACGACGACTGGTTATCTTCATGGATGAGTTCTGGAAATGGCTGCGGGATCCGATCTTTAAGGATTTCGCCTATAACCGACTGAAAACCATCCGTAAGCTCAACGGGATGCTGGTTGTGGGAACCCAGTCCCCGGCGGAGATCATCAGGGATGAGATTGCGCCCGCCGTGATTGAGCAGTGTGGCACGCAGATTCTGGCAGCGAACCCCAGCGCCGACCGGGCCCACTATGTTGACGGGATGAAGTTTGAACCGGAAGTGTTCGATGTGGTGAAAAATCTGGATCCGCAGGCCCGCCAGTATGTGGTAGTGAAAAATCAGTTCAGGCGTGGCGACACAAAACGTTTTGCTGCACGCGTGACGCTCGACCTCTCAGGTATCGGCAGATACACCCGAGTGATGAGCGGCAGCGCCGATAACCTCGAAATCTTTGATTCCCTGTACCGTGAAGGGATGCAGCCCCATGAATGGCTGGAACCCTACCTGGCTCAGGCACTCTGATAACCCAAAGGAGATCCATGATGAAAAGGCATTTTCATGCTCTGATTTTCGCGTGCGTCATTGTCAGCCCGCTGGCGCATGCCGGTATTCCTGTCCTTGTTGATGCTGACCCGCTGCGTGAGCTCGAATGGCTGAAAGAAGCGCAGCGCTGGATGCAGACCGCGCAACATTACCAGAGCCAGATCCAGGCGTACAAAAATCAGTTAGCGACGGCCACCGGCGTCCGGGATATTGCAGACTTTGTGGATCAGGCGAAGAGTCTGAAATCTGATCTGGAAAAACTGCGCAAGCCAGGCCAGACACTCAATGACCTGCTACTTTCCGGCGGCACCTCAGGACAGTTCGATGCACTGTACGCGAAGTACCGGGTTTTCGATACCTGCAATGCCGAACAGTCAGGACGCTATGCAGATACCTGCAAACAACTGGTCATTAATAAGGCGATCCAGCTTGAGCAGACTGACGAAATCCAGAATCAGGTCAGCCAGACACTGGGCGAGATTAACGGCCTCTCGAACCGTATCGCACTGTCCAAAGACTCAAAGGAATCTCAGGACCTTGCCAACAGTATTCAGCTAAAATCAGTGATGCTGAACACGCTCACTGACCAGTGGGAAATGAGCGTGAAGGCAGCAGAAAAGCGCGAAAAAGTCCTGGAGGATATGCGTATTAAACAGTGGAATCAGCAACAGTTAACTGCACCAACCCCTGATTTAAACGGCTAAAGGAGTCTCACATGCGTTTATTAACCCTCTCTTTCCTGTCTTTATTATTTATCATCAGTGGCTGTAAAGAAGAAGCCAAAACCACTCAGTGGTACAAAGATCATCCCGATGAGCTAAAAGCGGTGTATGAAAAATGCCAGAAAACCGGCGATGCCTCGGATAACTGTAAAAACGCCAATGAAGCCCATTATCAAATCCAGCAGTTAAATGCCCCCACTCCCGACCTGAACTCATAGTGAGGTTAATATGCCCGGTGGTGTATTTATCGGTGTTGAAAAACACCTGATAGGAGGAATTACTGACGCCACAAAGGGACTGATGATGTCATACTCCTCCATGATGGTGGGGCTGGTGGCAACGTCAGCCACGCTCTATATCATGTGGCGTGGATACCAGACCCTGGCAGGTAAGTTGTCCATGCCTATGGAGGATGTCACGTGGGACATCATGAGGATGGCAATCATCCTGTCCTTTGTGGCAAATGTCAGCGGTTATCTTGATGGGGTCATTGATGCCATTAATGGCCTGAAGGAGGGATTTTCCGGCAGTGATAATATCTGGCAGTTACTGGATAGCTTATGGGGTAAAGCGAAGGTGTTGGGTAAAACGTTACACGACATGGATAACTCAACATACATAAAAGATGAGGGTATGACGGCTCAATTTTATGTCTGGCTCGGGATATTCGTTTTAATGATTATCACCGCCTTTATTTCAATGATCGCGGAAGTCATGGTTTTACTGCTGAGTATTACAGCTCCCGTATTTATCTTTTGTCTGCTGTATGGCTTTTTACGCCCCATGTTTAACAACTGGCTGCAAAATGTTTTCGCCGCCATATTAACGGTTCTGTTTTCTGCGTTGTCGCTACGCATTGTCGTTAATTATTTAAACTCGCGGTTAGATATTGCAACACAACTGTCTGCACAATCCAACATTGTGGAACTAGGTGCACAGGTCTGTCTGGCCGGTATCTGCGCAGCAATACTGGTCTACCTCTCCGCAAAACTGGCCAGCGCGCTGGCCGGGGCCAGTGCAACCGTGTCTATGCAGGGGCTGGCGGCGGTGGGTATCGGCGCGGCGGCGTTTGGTGCCGGGAAACTGGCAGCAGGAGCCGGTAAGCAGACTACCCGTACCCTTCAGGACACTATCCAGGGCTGGAGTGATGCCAGTGCGGGTAAACCCGGCAGTGGTCCGGGATACAGCGCAGCTCAGGCACGTAAGAACGCGATTGAACAGATGATCGCCCGCAACGAAGCCCGGCGGCTGGCGCAATCAAGAGAAACGGCCGTTCAGAAATTCCATCGTTAAACCTGTCATCCCCTGCTGAAATATTCCCGTTAATCCTCCCGACGAAAACATAACCTTGTTTTCATCTCACTAAGGAAACATCCCATGAAACGCTTGATTGCGCTGGTTTTGCTGTGCGCGCTTTCCGGATGCGCGCAGTCCCCCCGTCCCTGTGCCTTTGGTGGTCAGGGCATCCCGGTGAACACCCCTCAGATAATGGCGGAGTTAAACAATCATGAGTGAACAGACCCTCATTGCGGATTCGCGCACCTTTGAACAGCAGATGATTGAGCGGGACAAACGTGCCACAAAAGCCGGGTTTATGGTGGGCGTCGCGGGCCTGCTCACCGCCGCACTGGCGCTTACCGCCGTGGTGCTGATGTTGCCGCTGAAACAAACGGTCATTGAGCTCTACGCCGTGGATAATCATACCGGACGAGTGGAACACGTCACCCGTGCGTCGAAAACCAGTCTGACGGCGGAGGCGGCTTATCAGAAAGCGATGACGTCCAGTTACGTCAGGCTGCGTGAACGGTATGTTTACCCTTCCCTGCAGGATGATTACGCCACGGTACAGGTTTATAACAGTCCTCAGGTCAACGATGACTATCTGGCACTCTATGCTGGAAATGACGCCCCGGATAAGGTGTACCTGAACGGGGTGCATACCGTACGAATCGACATACTTTCAAACCAGATCACCTCAGGCACTGACCCCGATAAAGTTGCCACCCTTCGTTACAAAAAGACCATCCGCCGCCTCGCAGACAACAGCACCCGCACCGAATACTGGGATGCCCGTCTGACGTTTCACTCCGACCCTGGCAGAGAAATGAGCGATACGGAGCGGGAGGTTAACCCGTTCGGCTTTATCGTGACCAGCTGGCAGGCAGACCGTGAGATCCGGGGAGGTGAATAATGAAAAGCATCATTCTTATCCCGCTGGCGCTGATGATATGTGGCACAGCATGGTGCGCGGCCACCCCGCAGGCCAGCCGCTATGATGCCCGCGTTCAGCAGGTTGTCTATAACCCGCTGAACGTTACCGTCGTCAATACCCGTCCCGGTTTCATGACCACACTGGTCTTTGACAACGACGAGGCGGTTATCAGCGCCAGACCCGGTTTTGAGGAAGCGTGGGAAGCCACACCGGACGCTAACCGGGTCAACATCCGCCCGGTGGCGCTCGTTCAGGGCGCGCCCGGCGCGGACGGTAATACCACGCAGGTGGTTATCCCGCCCAGCAGCCGCGACTGGCATACCAACCTGCTGGTCGTCACCACCCGTCGGCTGTACAACGTCGAGCTGAACGTCATCGATGATAAGTCACCGCAGCAGCCCGCTTTCCAGGTGAGTTACCGTTATCCGGGTGAAACACAGGAAAAGGCCAGCCGTGAGACAGCGGCCAGAACGCTGGAGCGGGAGCAAAAACAGCAGCAGGCTGACATTCAGCAGGCCCTGAATGCCGCGCAGACGCCGCGCAACTGGGACTACCTCAAATATCCGGGGCGCGACAGCCCCCGTATCGTGCCGGATTTCGCGTATGACGATGGCCGCTTTACGTTCGTAGGCTTCTCCCCGGCCAAATCTATTCCCTCCGTGACAAAAGAGCTGAACGGCCAGGAGCATGTGGTTAACAGCAGTATACGCAGAAAAGGCAACTTCACCGTATTGGTCATTCAGGAGGTCACACCCCGTCTGGTCCTGCGTTCCGGTAACGCCGTGGTCGGCCTGGAAAATCGTGGTGTCGGTAAGGTCCAGGCCGCTGATGGTGCCACGGTTTCACCGCATGTTGACCGGGTGGAAAAGCCCGCAACCCACTGACAACTGAGGAGTCATGCAGATGAACGATGAACACCCGCATCCGGTGCCTGATGGTGCAGAGCCTTCTCCTTCGCAACAGGATGACGATATTGCCGCGCTGGAGCGCGAAGCCCGTGCAAGGCGGGAAGCGACGCTTCTCACCGCGCAGGACGATGAAGAGAACGACCCGCTACAACCCGCCGTCAATAAACTGAAAAAGCGCAGGCGCGGGAAAGCCACCGCGTTTCTGGCGATCGCCGCCGTTGCGCTGATTGCGCTGGCATGGGCGGGCAACTGGGTATACCGCAATCTACTCTGGCAACCCGGTGAAGAGAAGCGGCAGGATGCTACGCCACAGACAAACCGCAGCGATTATCGACAGCGTACCGATCTGGGTACGCAAGATACCGGAGTCGAATCATCGGAACCGGCTGAAAACAGCCCGCGCATGACGACAGCCCCGGAGCCTGAAATGCCGCCTCAACTCGATAAAGCCCATTTTCTGGTTCGGCGCGATGGTTCAGCCGCTGCGGCCCAAAACCTGGTACGGACCCGGCAGCAGGAGATGTCGCAGGCAACCTCTGACAGGCAACCGTTAGGAACGTCATCCACGGATCAGCAAAACACCACCGCGCCACAACCGGAACCCTCCCCTGCAGCGGTCCGGCGTATTCCTTACAACCCGGATCTGTACGTCCCGGAAAATACCGCTATTCCCTGTTCACTGGATTACCGCTTTGTCTCGGATCGGGCGGGGAAAATCCGCTGCACGATCGCCGAAGATATCTGGAGTGCCAGCGGTAATACTAAGTTGATTGAAAAAGGGACTAGTGCCTCAGGCATTTATCAGACTGGCGCAGAAACAGGAATGACGCACGGACAGGGACGCGCCTTTCTGATCATCACAAAGCTGCGTACCCGCCTGCCTCCTTATCTTGATATTCCGCTGGTCGATACCCGTGCTGCCGGAGAACTGGGCGAGGCTGGCGTTGACGGCTGGATCGACACGCATTTCAGAGAGCGATTCGGCGGCGCATTACTGGTTGGTATGATCCCTGATATTGGTGCATGGGCATCCAACAGTGCTGGTCAGAAAGATCGAAATACGGACTATACCGAAAACAGCCGTCAGGCCATGGCGGATATGGCACGTACCACGCTGGAAAACAGCATCAATATCCCACCGACCCTCGACAAAAATCAGGGGGAGATCATCAATCTGATCACAGGGCGGGATATTGATTTTTCCGGCATCTATACGCTGAGGATGAAGAGTGAATAATCGAAAGTTTCTGTTTGGCGTCACCGCGACAGACGTCATCGTAAGGGACGATTACAACAATGCCGTAATCAACGACGTAATGTCACACCTTAACGGGATCAGGAGAATAGTCATGAGATGCTATCGTGCCGGGGGCGCATTGACAGAGCTCATCATTTCCTCAGGGGAAGAACAAACGTTCTGCCTCACCATCTGTGAAGGTCCTCTGGATGTAGCGCCTTTTACCTCAGACGATATCCGGCTGGCACATAAGCAGATATCGCTGCCTGACGTCACCGATATTATCATTCTTGCGACGACATTAGCCCGCTATGCCGGACTATCCCCATCCTTCTCCGGTGATGGAGAATCATCTGCCTTGCTGGAGTTCAGCTCGTAGTAAATCGCCAGTTGACGTAGTTTTGATATTTCAAGGTTGATAACGGATTTTCCTGCGCTGTTTTCCCGTTCAGAAACAACCGGATTGAGCAGGAATACACGGAAATACCTGACGTTATCTGTGTCCAGAATTTCATCGATATAATGACCAAACCGGCCTTTCGCCATCAGATCTTTACTGACATACAGGCGAACAGGTTTACCCTCATGTTTATCAAAGAAATTAATAAGAAAACCCCGTCCATACCGATGCATTAGCGTCCCACCGCCATAAATGACGCCCGCGTAGAGGTTAGTCAATCCTCGCTGAATATGCGTTAAATATTCATGAAGATAAACCTGACCGTGATGCATGATCCTGAGTCTCAATGCCCTGAACTCATCCTGAGGCAGCGTCTCTTTCGCTTCCTGCCATGTGTCGATCAGTCGCTGAAGCTGGTTAGTTCGCGTATAGCGGCTCCAGCGGGGCTCTTCACCTGTACCGGGCTTATCATCAGCCCCGTCAGGTTTTTTTACATATGCAGGAGTAACAAGCTTATTGGGATCGGCTGGCTCATCATCAGGATCATCAATTGAAGGATCAAAGCAGTTGATATAGTCCGTCAGCTTTTGCTTTGCTTTTCTTTCCGTGAAATCAGCTTCTGATTCGTCCGGACGTCTGTCCTGATCGACATCCTCGGAGAACGCGATCCATTCACATCCGAACTTGTGAGGATGGGGGGAACGGAAGTGTGCAGCCCTGAATTTTTCGCCATCCTCAGCTTTGACGTGATAGTTAACGCCGCTAATGGTGACATTACAGTTGCGATCGCTACAGGAAAAAGTGAACCGCTTTCTTTCTTCCGGCTTTCTGGAAAAAAATTCCGTTCGCGCTTCATCAATGGACAAGCAGCGCCCCAGTTCATGGCAATAAGCGAACAGTACCTTCGTCTTCGACATGCGCCCTCCATACGTTCATCCGACTCAAGGATATCACATGAAAAACCTCTCTCTCGACCGCTATAAGCAGCGATTTTTTGGCGATTTTTTGGATCGCCGGGGACTGACAGAGATCGCCGTCAACCGCCCGGGTGAGCTTTTCACCAAAATTAACGGCATTTGGGAACAGCACACCGTTCCGCTGGATTATGAGGGCTGCTACAACTTTGCCAGATGCCTCGCGAAGCATCACGGCGACAATATCGAAGATATCAAGCCGGGGCTGTCAGCCACGCTGGAATCCGGCGAACGTTGTCAGGTTATTGTGCCCCCGGCCTGCGAGCGTAACACGGTGTCGATCACCCTGCGTAAACCCTCACAGGTGCAAATCCCGCATCAGGACTATATCGCCGCCGGGTTTTATAATCGGGTGACGGGCACGGAAAAAACGCAGACGCACGATCAGGAATTACTGGCATTATATAACGCGAAGGACATTCCGCGCTTTATGGAGAAATGTGTGGAATACGGCAAAACCATTGCGGTGGCCGGGGAAACCAGTACCGGTAAAACCACCTATATGAAGATGCTGATTGGTTATATCCCCCGCCATCTGCGTATTACGACCATTGAAGATAATCCGGAAATCACCTTATTTATTCATAAAAACTACGTCCACCTTTTTTATCCGTCGGAATCGGCAGATGAAAAAGGGTCAATTGTGACGCCCGCCAGCCTGCTGCGCTGGAATTACCGCATGAATCCCGACCGCATACTATTAACCGAAGTGCGTGGCGGTGAGGCTTGGGATTTTCTCAAGATAACTGGCTCCGGCCATGAAGGCAGTATGACCTCTGTCCATGCCGGTTCAGCAATGGAAGCGGTAGACGGGTTTATTACCCGTTGTTATGAAAACCCGCAATGCGCCCGACTCCCATACACCTTCATGTTACGCAAGGTACTGGACAGTCTGGACGTTATCGTGAGTATCGACCTGGACGGTAATGTGCGCCGGATGAATGATATTTATTTCCGGCCACTGCACCGCAGCACCTTTTTTGAGGAGATGAAAGCATGATGAAAGTTATCCATATTTTGTTATTTTTACTGGTGATTTCTGGCTGTTCTTCACCCCCGCTACCGGTTCCTGTTGAATGGGATAAACCGGGCCAGTCAGTGAATACCGGTTTACCGCAATGGCGGGACAACCCGGTTATTATTCCTTCTCCGATGATTAAATATAAATGGTTATTATCCATTCACGCACGGAATTTTAATGAGACACACTGGACGCCCGCCGTATTTTACGCGGTCGCCCACTCTGCACGTATTGTTGTTGCAGCGCCATCAGGCGCAGAATTCTTTACTGCAAAAGACTGGCTGCGTCAATATGGCGCAAAAGGCGTTATTGAATATCAACCTGTCTCTGGATGCCTGACATGCAGCGACACCCGCATTTATTTTTCACATTAAATCCTCCTCTCACATTCTGAAATTAATCATAGGCTAAAGAATCCATCATGAAATACTTCGTTATTGTGGCGGCAATGCTGTGCATTGTCGCCGGAACACCTGTTTATTCTTTCGCAGCCGACCCGTGCGAAGTGGTGCTTTGTATGTACGGTAAAGCAACCGGAAACAGCGGAGGAAGTGAATGTCGTTCTGCGGAGCATGTTTTCTTTAATATCGTTAAAAAAAATAAGCACGGTTTTTTACCCAACCACACACTGAATGCCAGAAAAGCCTTTCTGGGAGAATGCGCCAGTGCTGACCCGGAGGCGGTGAATAAAATCCTTTCCAGCTTTGGCAGGTTCAGAGGGTAATAAATCCTCGCCGTTATCTTAATATATTCCCTGCATGGAGAAACAAAAGTGAATAAAGAAGACCTGTTTATTGCCAATATTCACTCAACTCATCACGACAGAATATCTGTCACGTGTATCTATGATTCTCTGTCAAAAAGAGCACATCACGGATGTGGGCTTTATTACGAAATATATGAGAGCCGATTTGTCGGTTTATTGCGAGATCAGCTATCACAGCTTAATGAATCGGACGCAGAGAAGCTCAGACGGTATGCCGAAAGTCAGGGAACGAAAATCGATGATGAAACGTACCATGCGGCATTAAACGCGGAACGGGAATGCCGGGCTGAAATAGCCCGCGAACAGATGTGAATCACAAACATTGATAATGTCTCGAATGACGCCACAGACTGGCAGACAGCGGGTTTCAGGCGTGCTTATTTTTGGCTTCAATTTCGGAGAAATTGCTAAGCCGTAAAATAAGCATGTGGAGCGCGGACAGAAAATTCAATTTCGCAGAAATTGCTAATTTTCAGGCACCGCGCCCACCTGCGAACATTCGCCCAAAGCGAATTGAGCAGGCCGGGGGGAGCCGAATAAATTTCGCCGCCCCAGCGAGCGAAAAGCTGTCGCCCACGACAGCGGTTTATTTGGGGGGCTTGCCCCGCACACCGTCAAGCCAGGTAATATTTCCCGCCCCAGCGGGGAATATTACCGATCAGGCGCGACCAACCCCTTTAAAGCAGCGTTCCCGTTTTTTGGAGCTTGCGAGAAAAAACAGGCGAAACGCGCGTCTTAAAGGGGTTGGTCGCGCGTAGCGGGCGACGGTGTGCCGCCTTTGACCCTGGGGATTTTGGCGCGGCGTCCAGCCACGACATTACCCCCATGTGACATGCAGGGAGAGCGTCCAGCCCGAGCGTAATGTCACACGCCGTTGCCCGTCATTCGGGCTTTTCAGGAGACTGACGACCACTGGTCGGCTGTTTTCTGAAAGCGCGGATAACGGGCATGAGCGTCGGAGACGTTCATTTCTTTTCATCCTTTTATGGGCGTCATCAATAGGCGTAGCGTATGGGCGTGGGGTTTAACGTCCATCGATGACGTCCATGTGATGCGCCCTTCACACCGAAATCAGACCGGAGATCACTGCGATGGGAATCCATCTGATGCAAAGACTGAATGCCTTTTCGGATGCCTTTTCTTTTTTTCTGCTCTGGCTACAACACAACCCGGTAATATTGTCCGTATTTGCCGGGCTGACGCTGCCATTCATCTTTCATCTGCCACGTGAAGAAAGAAAAAATGCCCCCCTCTGGTTAAAATCGGTAGCGGGTGTATCCACCTTCTTTTTCATATTTGGCACCCTGTCACCACTGACCATTCAGGGGCTGAGTTTTTTCTTCAAAGTACTCGACAATAACATTCTGCTCAGATTATCACTCTGGATACTGACGGTCGGTTTTACCCTTGCCGGTCTGGCTTTTCATATTTCTGCCCGAAGGCTGCTGGCGGGTGAAATCGACAGTTTAAAACATCGGATGATTAAAAAAAGCAAACTGGAAAGAAATGTCAGAACAGATGTTCGTGAAGTCAGAAACATGTTACCTGACAGCATTGCGTATAATCCGTTGGATTATATTGCGCTGAATAACGGTATTTTTATCGGGCTGGATAAAGATGACCAGCCGCAATATATCACCGCCGAAGAATTTCAAGCTCAACACGCTGATCTTATCGGCACCACCGGCTCCGGTAAAGGGGTGAGCGCCTGCATCCTGCTTTATCAGGCAATACTTTCAGGTGAAGGGGTATTTGTAGAGGACCCAAAAAATGATGAGTGGGCACCACATGTTCTGCGGGAGGCCTGTCAGAAAGCCGGAAAACAATTTGTTCTTATTAACCTGAATGACCTTAATTTCCAACTTGATTTACTGGCTGATATTTCTCATGAACAACTGGAGGAGCTGTTTAATGCCGGTTTCAGCCTGGGTAAAAAAGGCGAAGGTGCTGACTTTTACCGTATCGCCGACCGTCGCGCAGCCAGAAATACGGCAGCTATTTACGAAAAGGGAATGACGTTACGCGACTTATTTAACACTGACTTTGTGAAATCACTCAGTGAAGATGTGCCTGCTTTTTATGGCGAGCTTGAAGAAATCGCTTTAGTGAGTTCCATTAATGCCCGCAACGGATTTTCCTTAAAGACCATTTTTGATGAAGGCGGATGTTGCTACATCATCGGCTCAATGCGTAATCAGAAAATCATATCGGCTCAGCGAATGATTTTAACTCGCCTGATTCAGATAGCCGAAATGCGTGACCGGATAAAAGGCAAACCTCGCCCGGTCGCTATTTTCCTTGATGAACTCAAGTATCACCTGTCCCGCCCTGCGCTTGAAGGACTTGGCGCAGCGAGGGATAAAGGCGTGCATATCATCATGGCTCACCAGTCGGTAAAAGATTTGTATGACTGTCCGGCAGATCTGGAGGGTGACGCCGTTGCCGGTTCAGTGATTGAGAACTGCAAGTTTATGCTGGTTTACCGCCTTCGCGATCCGGATACCGCCGACTGGGTGGCAAGGATGACAGGCTCTATTCTGGTAGACGATGAAATGAGAAAAGTTAAAACGGATATATCCCTGACGGAGAAAATAGAAACTGACAGGATGATCCGCCAGGCTGAACGCTATTACATAGACAGCAACATGTTGCTTAACCTCCCCCAGTTTGTTGGTTTTGTTTTTACCCAGAATGATCTGGCGAAGGCAACCAAACTATTCCACATACCGGCGAAAAAGCAATATATCGACCTGCTTTCATTTGAGCAAACAAAAAACCTGCATACCGAAAAAGAAAGCCAGATCCACAAACCCTCCATTAACCTGTGAGGCTATCAATGCTTGTTCATAACGTTGCTGAAAGAAATGAAGCCGCAAAACGGAGAATGCGGGCCTTACTGTATTTTCTCAAGGAAGAAACGTTCTCTGATTTCCGGACCTTAAAAAAAGTTGTCGGCTATAAAGGAAAACATAACCATGCGATGTATAACCTGCTTAATAAAGCGGTTGCGATGGGCTTCCTGAATAAACATGAATACCCGATATTGACCGGAAAAAAATCATTGTGGGGGATCACCATGCAGGGACTAGCGATGGTGGTCAGCGCTAATGACAAGGTTTTCCCTGCCTATTTTGAGCCGGGCAAACTCAGACACTGGACGCTGGAGCATCGCCTGTTAAACCAGCGGGTCAGGATCGCCTTGGAGGAAAAAGGCGGCACAGGCTGGCTTAACGGCGACCGGGGAGAGTTTATGGCGCGGTACCAAGGTATCCGGCACCGACCGGACGGCATTATTACCTTAAGCAGCGGTGCCATCGTTGCGGTGGAAACAGAGCGCTCAATGAAAACCCGCGCCCGTTACATCAGCATTATTAACAGTCATCTTGCCGCCAGCGACGCCGGACGCTGGCACTATGCGATGTATGTTATGCCGGATGATAAAACGAAAGAATCACTGGTCAGGCTGTTTGGCAGCATCAGGACGGTGATGAGAAACAGTGTTCCCGTTCCGTTTGATGCGAAGCACCGCGAGATGTTTCTGTTCCGCACAATTGATGAACTGGAAGGGAGTATCAGTTATAAGCAGGAAGCCCCTTCTTCATCAGCTCATGGAGATGACGGGAGGGAATACCATGCATGACGTTCTGAGCCATGGCGACTGCCTTGACGTACTGCGCAATATTCCGGGCAACTCGGTGGACAGCATCGTGACCGACCCGCCCTATGGTATTAAATTCATGGGTAAGGCATGGGACTATGATGTTCCTTCACAAGCCATCTGGGAAGAATGTCTGCGCGTACTCAAACCCGGTGGTCATCTGCTGTCCTTCGCGGGATCGCGTACTCAGCACCGGATGGCAGCACGTATTGAGGATGCGGGCTTTGAAATACGTGACATGATTGTATTTCTCTATGAGACCAATAATGCTGCTCATGCCCTAATTGAAAGTTTATCGTCGGACCAGCTCAAATTGCTGGACGCGGCATTTGGACATGACGGAATGCTGGGTTGGGTATACGGTTCGGGTTTTCCTAAATCTCACCACGCGTTAAAGCCCGCACTGGAGCCGATTACCCTTGCCCGTAAGCCATTCAGGGGGTCTATAGGATCGAATCTGTGCGCGCATGGTACCGGCGCTCTGAACATCAGCGAATGCAGGATCCCTCTGGTAAAAGGGGAATCACCCTATGATTATCCAAATGGACCGGGTGGATCTGAACCCAACCATATGTGGCGCGGAAGAAGTAAAGGTGATGGTGGTATCGCCAGACAAGGAAGCCCTGATGGTCGCTGGCCTGCCAATCTTATCCATGATGGCAGTGATACAGTACTTGCTATGTTCCCTGATACCTCTCAGCAGATAGAAATTAGCAGCGCCAGTCGGTTCTTTTATTGTGCGAAAGCCAACAGAAAGGACCGTGGTGATGGTAACAATCATCCATGTGTAAAGCCCACGGAGCTGATGCGTTACCTTTGCCGCCTTATTACTCCACCGGGCGGCACTGTACTTGATCCCTTTATGGGAAGTGGAAGCACCGGCAAAGCCGCGGTGATGGAAGGTTTCTGTTTCATCGGTATTGAGCGCGAAGCGGATTATGTGGAAATTGCTCGCAGGCGTATTGCGGCAGCACGTAGCACCATGGCTCGTTCTGGCGATGCAGGAATACACATTGACAATTGAATTCGGGTAAAATGCCTCTAAAAATGTTAGCGAAGATTTGAGCTAACATTTTTATGGCTCAAGGCCATAACCTAACCTGACAGACAGCTTTGTGCCAGAAGCGGACATAGCTAAGGAAATAGATTAAGGATTATGGCATCATTAATCAACAGAATATGGTAATCAACCACTCTATAACTAATACGGGATTTTCGGAGTAAATATGGAATTTGAGATTAGTCATGAATTCTTACGGAGAATGAAATTTAACCTTATAGACCGTGATAAAACCATGCATTTTCATGGTAAGTGCCCTCACTGTACAACTACGATTGAGTATCATGAAGTTCACACATCTTCAACTACACTTCCAGGAAGGAGCATCATTATTCCTGATATAGAAGAGGATGGAGTGATGATTGGGACCTGTGATAAATGTGCTGGAATATTTAAAGTTAATATCGTAAATCCAGACTACTCTGGACCTAGTAGCGGTTGGGAGAAAACAGATTTTTATATAAACTCTGACAATGATGAAGCCAAACTGTTAAAATACAAAGATCTACCACTGCTAACAGACTTCATTGATAAAAACACTGTATTAACAGAGAGGAATACGGATTACGATTTTTACAACCACCCTCTTTACATATGTGATGACTGTGAAGAGAATCTGGAAATAATTTCATTTGAGCTTCTAAAGAGTAAATGGGAAGTAATAGCAAAAAAACACTGGGAGTTCACAAATTGGTCCCTCTCTCAATCTAGAGGGCCGGCTCCAAATAATATCATGATTAAGTTTGCTTTTGAATGTAAATGCGGGAAAAAACATGATGCAAATTTTGTAAGTCGATATCAAGAAAATAACTCATTCGAAGCACAAGCATTCTCAATTGTAAATATATTTGGTTCAAGAGAACTATCAGATGTGATTTTTGGCGTTTATTCGAAAACCACCATAATGACATGGCTTTATAAATTGATTGCTAGGTGGAATTTCCTTTATGCGAAAATCTACATAATATCTCCTTTTGTTGGCCATCAGTTCCTTAAAAGCCAAGGGAAAGTAGATTCTTGGCTTAATTTGCTAAACCGTTTAAATCCAGAAAATACCTCCATGTTAGTAAGGAATGGTCAATCTAAAGTGTTTAAAGAGTCCTTTTCAAAAACAAATGAAATAAGCTATGAGCAGATGGAAAGTTTTAACTTGGGATCCGAGTTGATTGGCGAATTAAAAAATAAAAATGACTTTCATGCCAAGATATACTGCGCCATTAGCAATGGGAGATGTGAAATAATGAATGGCTCAAGTAACCTAGTTGAAGGAAAATCATATGAAGTAATTAATTTTGACGTGATAGACTCTTACACAAAAACATTTGAAAAATTTTTAAAGCCTCTAGGCATTGATAATATATCGAATGATTTATCAAGTTTGAGATCAAATGAATATTCGCTGATCTTTGATGAAAATAATTCATTCAATGCATTTACCTATCATCTTTATCCCGAGGATTACATCAACTTTTCAATTTTTAACATCAATCCCAATTCATCGCGATGATGAAAAAAACTGCTAGTTAAGCGTGTGAGTCGCATGCCCATTCCTCGCTTACAGCGGATCTTCAACTTAGTAGCTTGTCGCTTCGTACAGTGAGTTCAACCAATGGATGCAACACTTTTATTCAACAGTTGAGCTCACACTAGATCAGACAAGATAATCTCTCATCAATGACGCCAATTCATCATTAGAAAGCTCAAGGCAATAATTGGTCATTCTGTTATATAAATTCCTTGCATACAGTGCAGTTTCAGAAAGTTGTCTATTCTTATCAAAAATTCTATGAAAATACTCAAGGCGAGTATATGCTTCCGGATGTGCACCTTTAGTTGATGAAATATTTATAAATGACCCGAATCTATGACGTATGATCTCCTCCATTTCTTCAATGAAGTTCATATGTTCAAAAAGAAGCTCGACCGCCTCAATTGCGTCCGCATAAACAATGACTGAATGCTTACTTCGTGGTTCGTCATTTCCTTCCGTTATAATCGACGAAGCCATAAGTACATTTGCTAATGTATCGGCTTCATATTCAAACTGCTTAATTTTGTTCTGACGTTCAACATAATCCTTTATCAAACTGACTCGTTGAGGGTGTTCAAGGATATGATGGGATATTTCATGTAGGATTATGAAATCAAGTTGATAATCAGTGAAAGTTTTTACTTTCCAGCTCGATTTACCAAAAAGAAATTGTGGATAGAAATACCTTGGGCTACATGATGTTAAAAAATACAAGACGACTGGAATTATCTCAGGTAACGCACGCTTCTCTCTATTCTCCAGGCTATAAATCTCTGTTGACTGGAAGTGATAAATAAATCGGTTAAGTTCATGAAGGATCCCATTGAGTCCAAAGTTGGCTGTAACGTATTTTTGTCCGTTGATTGAACAACTTGTTGCATTGAGGCCTCTCCGGTGGATAGGGAAAAAGAATATCTCATCAAGTTGTGCTTCATTGATCAACTTATTTGGTATGTGACTCATAATTCTGAGTTGACTGAGCCGCAGCCAATAAGGCATATTGTATCTATTACTTCCGAAATTAGATGCTAAAAAATTAGCTTTCCTGTAGATGAGATTATTAAAAGTGCTATTGTGATAACTAATAGATTTTATATCATCATTAGATTCTGGCTCCTTCCATCCGAGTGTGATTGTACATCTAAGCTCAAGAAAAAACATGTCTATTACCGAGTCTGTCTCACCTGATAACCTTTTTTCCATCAAAACTACTTGGTCTTTTGTTAGCTCTGGCAATTGACGATAGTCTAGTGTGCATAAACTTTCCAAATCTAGGATGGTTGCTTCCATGAAAAGGGGTGATTCACCAGCTTGAATTGTTAATGCAGCAGCTCTAACTACTATATCATCTATATCATCTTTGCTTATAACTAGACTAATGATATCCCAGTCAGTGCTTATTTTGGCATGACTTATTGCGTTAAAATCTACGACTGGACGATCATCCATTCACTTCTCTCCTATCAAGCAACTTGTCTTCCTGAAAATATTCATCAGCTTTCTTTATATCCATAGCCTGCTGAAAAAGCAATAATATCAACTTGGAAGTGTTTTTAGTAAAAGATGTATCAAGCTGAACATGCGCTGATATAGATATTCGATATGAACACTTTCCTGAATCTTGATCTGTTTCATTTCGGTATGGCGAATGAAATAACTATTTCCAATATCTGTAAGTGCTTTTGCCTCTATTTCTAAAATCGATCTAAATTCCGATGTATGGGCTGCCGCATCAAGTAACTTCTTCACAGACTCTCTTTTGTCAGTTGGATAAGATATGCTTTTGAGCCGCTCCCAAAAGTCCCAAAGCTCTTTAAGTGCATCATAACGAATGGTGACATCATAGTTGATTATTTTTTCATTCGCGCGCATGAGCATGCTGCGTAACTCTTTCTCTACAGGAATGCTTATGCTTGCCATCATTTGCTTCAGTTCCGGGCTTAGCATTCGAATGATATCACCTGATACAAGAAGCTCGTAAGCAAGGCCGTTTCTGGCAAATATTGTGTTTACCTTTTCCCTAAATTCTTCTTTACCAGCTTCAATTTGAAAATCGTCAAAGTGGTAATGCCTGAAATAGCTGTGATAGCCCCCTTTAACAGGCATGGCCACATGTTTATAGCAGAACTGGAGTAAATCCATTACATCCAGATAGTTTGGAACAAAAGGTATCATCTCCCTAGACCAAGATGACGATTCCTCTGATTCAACTTCTGTTGCCAATGGCCAGTCAAGATTTGGTATCTCAGCCTGTAACGCGGCTTTGAGGTCTTTGACCTCGGTGCCTACGCATCCCTGCCCATCGGGACATTCTTCAGGAAAGTCTTTACCGAAGTATCCGTTGTTTACCAGAACATTAATGTATGAAACAAGCCCAGCCCAGACTTTAGTTGTTACTTCGTTATTTATCCGTTGAACGGGGCCTCTTTCTTTGTCGCTGAAATATTCCACATCCGCTCCTGTAGGTTTAATGACCTCACAAATTTATGTCTGAATGTGCTGTCGGGCAAGCATCAATCTATTGAAGTGTGGGGTTCTGGCTTAAAAAATGACTAGTGATGCTGAACCTCATGAAAACAATAGCTGTTCGTGATTGCACACATGAGTCTAACGGCAGAGAGCCTTTTGTTACGTTCCCGTTTACCTTAACCGGTTTTTTATCGTTAGGTCGATAGCCTTGATGCGGTGTTTCTCGTAGTTGTGTCGGACTTATTACGGGAAGTTCTGCTAGTGACCATCTCATCCCATGACTCGTAAGACTTAGCTCCTCTAACGATGATCACCTTCCATCTCTGAAGTCGACGGGGGAGGTTTTCAAATGACATATTCTCTCCTTGCATGCTTTTATCACTACAGATTAGTACGCTTGGATCCGATGTCTGGTTGGCTGACCTACTCCCATTTGATACAACGGCCAGTTAGTTATATCTGAATTATTCCTTGACCACCGCCCAGTTGATCCCCAAATGACAATGTTAGTGATACTACTATGAGCGAACTTCTGCTCCTCGCTCACAGCGGACATCGTTCTTCGGGCCGGTCCGCTCTGTGCCAATTGCAGACGTTGTTGCACTGCAAAAATATCTTGTCCGGATCAAGGTATCGCCACCACTTGTTAGGTGGATTAATCCGTATTTATAACAAATACAATTCCCGGCTGTACCTATAAGCTGTTGTCAGTTATACAAAAGCGATGTAGTGTTCCACACATTAAATTTACAAACGTGGAAAAGTCCGTGTTTAGATACAGATTTTTCCTCTGAATAACCGCATATTTCCAAAGGTTTATCATGAGTAAGTGGCTATTAGACAGGCTATTTGAAGCCGGTGATCAGGCAGAGCCCCGGTTTGCGTTTCAGGGGACTGTAAATTGGATGAGGGCCCTTGCCGAAGTCGTTAACGGTGGCGCTTGTGCCGATGATAAACTAAATGATTTATATGCTCGGGTACAACGTAGACCTGTCAATCGTGAAGCTGATACGCTTGTGTTTGAGAACACAATGATGGCCTTACATAATCTGTCATCTTTGAAAAGTATGAATAAAGATGTCGAAGATAAATATGACATATGTCGTTCAGCTATTATTTCTTGGTATTACAGTATCTATTTTTCCGCTAGCGCGATGGTTGCAGCATCTTCTGGTTCTATTCAAGAGACACATACAGCCACAGCAAAAGTTTGGCAGTCAGATATCGCGGAAAAAGAACTTATCCCATATCCATTTAACCTTCTTCTAACTAGTTTAGTTTCAAACACTGCTGATGCCGAGATTGCTGCATATAGAGGTGCTAACCGTTTCGACCTGAATGATAGAGCTTATGATAATGAAACTGCTCATGGTGCACTGGTTTCCTATCTAAAGGGGACTCATGGCTACAAAAAGTGGGAAACAGAAGAGAGGGTGAGAACTTCTCGTGATTTCAAAGCTCTTGGTGTTGACAACTTTCGCACGAAAGCTGCTCGCGAAGTTCGCGATCACGCACTAGA
Organism: Pectobacterium actinidiae; assembly: GCF_000803315.1. Lineage (NCBI taxonomy): Bacteria > Pseudomonadati > Pseudomonadota > Gammaproteobacteria > Enterobacterales > Pectobacteriaceae > Pectobacterium > Pectobacterium actinidiae. The sequence continues at coordinate 1,384,059 of NZ_JRMH01000001.1, read as the reverse complement.
AAAAGGACAAGTTAATTTCCTTATTCAGGCATTTAGATACCGTGGTAAAGCGAACTATCGTGACTCTATATTTTTATCCTACGGTGACAACAACGAAGCTATTATAGAAAAATTTATCCAAGATTTGTATGACGTCGCTATTGGCTTCATTAGGGCTACTTCGCATTATTGCAGTCGAAGAGTCGAGAGAGGTACGTGGGCTGAGTTTGTCGAGGATATTTCTGATAACTCAAGGTTGTCTATTGACTCTGTCGTGCTTGAAATATAACAAACAATTTAAGAATGGCTCAGCACGCTTGGCATTTTCAGTTTGGTTCAAATTTAGTGATTAAGGTATTCAAATTGAGTATGGTGAATATGTGCTTCACACTTTAATTGGGCGTTAATGCCCGCTTTTCGCTCGTTGCCGACCGTCATGCTGAATCGTGTTATAACAAAGAACACGGCCAGATCAAGTCTGAGCCTATACATCTAAAGTGATGAGCGGGCTCTTTGCCGCCCGCCCCCGCAGCCTGCGAATTTTTCCTGACACACAGTGCCACGAAAAATTCGTAGGGAGGTTATACCTTTAACACCACCACGACTCTGCCCACAAGAATATATTGTCAAAGCCACATTCCTTTGCGGCTTCTTGCCCCTGCCCTCAGGCTTTATCCATCAAATAACGATGTGCTTTTGATGCCGCACTGGCGGCTTTGAAAATATAGCGTTTGTCGTTTTTCAGTGCTTTCAGCCAGGAAGCGATATAGCTTTCGTGCTGAACCTCTCCGAGAATTCCCAGATCCGCCATAAGGAACGCGCTTCCCAGCTCGGCGATCAACTCCTCATAAGCATAATCCTCACTACCAAATTTTCCTTTAATCTCGCGATTCAGGCGGCTTTTACCACCACTCCAGTGCACCAGTTCATGCAGTCCAGTGGCGTAGAAATTGGCTGCATCTGAAAACAGATAGCGCTCTGGTAGCCAGACTTCATCAGTTGAGGGTCTGAAAAAGGCGTTTTGTCCTTTCTCAATAATGTTTGCGCCGCTCTTCTGGAACAGATTTTCAGCCTTCGGCAATGGGTCAAAGGTTGCTTCCGGGCTGACTGTTTCAGTTGTCAGAGGCAAGCCGTCAATTTGCTGAACGTTAAACACGGTGAAAGTTTTCAGCATCGGGATCTGGTCGATTCCACCGTCTTCGTTTTCTTTCTCTAAGGTTGTATAGAAAATGGCTGTCGTGCCGTGCTCGCCTTTGCGAACCTGCCCACCTACTGCCTGTGCTTGTTTGTAGGTCATCCAGCGTGAATCACCGAAGCCCTGTTTTGACGCACTGCACCACAGCAGCATGATATTCATTCCGCTATACGAGATACCGGTTGCGAAGTTGCAAGGCAACCCAGACATGCCCGGCACCCGTTGCCACGGGCAAGACCATGGTTTTACACCGACTTCAAGCGCTGCAATGATGTTGTCGGTGACGGTCTGATAAATATCTGTTCTGGTTTGAGAAAACTTCGTTTTTGAGGAGCCTGACTGCTCCAGCGGGGATACGCTGGTCGCCGCTGCGGTGTTAGGGGCGCTAGTCTGGGTGGTATGCAGGGAAATGGTCATGTTTTTTCTCCGTCAGTGGTGTGATTTTCGTCTTCGTATCGCCTGACGGTTCGCTTTCCCGGCATCGTTCCGTCCCGCAAGGGCGCAGAATGCGTGCCATTTACCCTTGCGGGACGGGTTGTGTTGGGAAACGATTAACCGGAAGCTGATACGGGAACGAAAATCACGCGGGAGAAAAAACTGCTCCTGCATAGGCGGGCGTAGCGCCCCTTGTTCCAGAGTGGTGAAAGGGATTTGGGGGTTGGGGTTGGGGTTGGGGGTTTCCTGATAGAATCACATAGTGGGTGATAATATGTTTATCAACCGAGTTAGGCATTCATGTTCGCTGGAGATGGTTTGTTCTGTAAAGTCTCGCTCCGCCATTCTGATTCGTATATATGATAGCTAAATTAAAATTTATTCAGAAAAATTAATCCAAACAACAAGTCGGTATAAAAAATAATATAAAAACATGAATTAACTAATAATTAACAGTCACTCCAAGCCAGTCAAAATTAAAATCCCTCTCCTAGATTGATCTCCCGACTAGCCATATCATTATATATAAGCACCTCCCATGTGCTAGGCAGTTGTGGTTACAACATTAAGGCGATTGCAGTTATATTTCCGGCCTTGTTGTGTCAGCCTAAGCTGACGCGAGCCCTAATGAACTTCGCTGGCTTATGTCTCGTTACTTGTACGAACCCAGAGTTCGATACTTTTTCAGGTTTAGTACGCCTGGACCTTACCTATTTTGTCATTACTTACGACTAGTTGAGCAATCGCAGGAGACTTACTGATTTTGAGTCCTTAACAGCTACATCGTTTCCGGCTGGTTTAAATACTGCTTATCGTGAGGCAGAATAGAGCAAATGGTTCTGGCCATTTTATTGTCCAGCACCGCCGATGCAAGGTTTACTGGCCGCTTTTTAAGGAGTTCTATTACCTAGGGCCCCGCCTCTTCACCTTTTGAGCTTGCGTTTTGCAAAAAATTTATTAACCATACATCCATATTTAATTTAAAAAAATCACAATAAAATATTAGGGAGGGGCAATCTAATTGCCCCCATAAATACTTCAAAACCCCAAATCTTATAAGCCAAGTTTATCTTTAATCCACAACCAAATTTTATTAATCACGCTCTGCTTGGAGTAAATGCGATTATAATGGTCAATTCGGGCTTGTTGCTCTCTATACCTTCCTTCTTGGATTTGCTTTTCAGTCCAAGCGCCGCACCATACTATCTTACCTTTTCTAATATAATAGTGAGATTTACATTCTTTTTGCCAATTACCTACAGAGGGATGTAAAGTTGGCCCCTGCTCAGTTTTAACAATACTCCACTCGTTGACATCTATTGGGGTTCTAATCTTTGCTCCGCATCCACATGCACATAAATGAGATGCCGTACCAAATCTTTCCGAGTAATAAAGGGTATTTGGCTCAAGCTCTCTAGGCATACTATCAACTTCAACTAGCTTTATAGTAAAAGTTTTCATGATATTGACTCAGATACAATTTTCAAATCAGATATGTTGAATAATGTATGGTAAAAGTCTTCTTCACTCGAGTAAAATCCTTTATATTGCTTAAATTTTATAACTGCCAAGCAGGCATTCAATGCATTGAGCTCGCCGATTTGAATATTAGTGCGATATAAATTATCCCTTTGTTTAGATAAGTCAGAAAGATTTTTATCCAACACTTCTTGGGCGCTCCCCTCCGGATAGTAAGTAGTTCTTATCATTCCGCTTAAGGTTCCTGATTTCTTAGATAAGCCCATGCCAACATCAATGTAAGGTATTCCTAAACTAATTAATGCTTCAAATATCTCTGCTCTTGACTCCCCATTATCTACACAGACAAAAGCAAAAGTCACTCCCTGTAGTAACTCTAATGATTCTGTACCAATCTTCTGTGTTTTAAGGAAAACTCCATGTCTGAAATTATCATATCGCTCCTGATATACAGTGCTTTTCTTTTTCTTAAACTCGGTATTTTCCGTTTTCCCAGGAGACCTGAAAGCATTATGAATGAAGAAATCGTCGAAATCGAACCCCCTTATTTCCTTGACTGGAGTCTTGACCAAAAAATCAAGAATATAAGAACCAGTGCCCCCTAGCCCTATAATTGCTACAATTTCACTTTTAAATTTATTCGACAACTCAACTATTTCGGCTCTGCTCGTTAAAGTATCTTGGAATTTAAAAACGCTATTTTCTTCTATATCAATTTTATGATTAAAGGTATAAGGATCAACATTGTATAATTCCATAGCTGGTCCAGATATTATTGATGTATAGCTTTCAATTTTTTTAAAAAAATCTTCAAAGTTGCCAGGTACCCCTTTTACATAGGGTTTATTTGAAAATTGTCTTTCAACTATTAAATCTGTACAATTTTCGCTTAATGTTAATGTAGCAGGACGGTCTGCTAAATTCGGGATCAACATGCCGTTTACATCACAAGGAGATTCTCCGGTAAAAAAAACCTGATGATCTTCTTGCATAACAGTTTCTGCGTCTTTATATACGATTTTGCATATAAATGCAGCGTACAATAATTCCTTACTTTCATTTAAGTAAGGAATATCTCTAATTATCAGATAATTACTATCGAAGCTTACCGCATAACCTTTTTCAACTAACAAGTTTAAGTCTTGATTATGACTGACCAGTTTCTGAAACATTGAATTCAATCCCATTTTTTACATTAATGATAGCGCCTTTAGTGAGAATGCCTTCAGGCTTTACCCCTGGACCTTTTTTATATTTAACAGAATACGTTATTTCAGGGTGGGTAGCGTAATCAGGCACTTCCAATGTGACTACCTCTTCATAACTAATTTCTTTTTTGTACCACTTATGTAAAATTCCTTCTACAAAAATATCAAATGATAAGTCAGGCTTCTTTTTAGTATAAAAGCGTTCAACACTGGGTTGGGTAATATCTATAAGCCTATCATCATTAACTATTTGATCAGCCTCATCCTTATACTCTAAAAACAGATCGAAATCGCTTGAGTTTTTTTTGATAAGTTTCTTTATATCACCCCCCCTGATTGCCCTCGGCCAAACCAAGTTGAGACCATCAACAGTAAAATTATAACTAGCATCGCCTTCTATGATATAAATATCGCTAGGGCTGGAAATATCTATTTTTTCATTAGGCCTTAATTCTTCCAGCTCTAAATTTTTTACCTGCTGATAAACCCTATAATTTTCAACTGGGTGCACACCAAAAACATCAGCCAACTCTCCACCTGTAACTTTGGCATCGTCAAAGGTGAAATCACTAAATTCAAATTTATCATCGGAAATTTTAACAACGTAGTTATTGTTACTCATTTTTCACCTATCTTTTTTAGGAGGAATCATCATTGACTTTTTAAATCGAATTCATGTTTCAATTTATTACCGAAAATTACGACAGTCAAGTAAACATGAAATAATTAGGATTATTTTTATAAGTAATTGTTTTTTAACAATTATTTTTTAAGAATGAAGATTAAAAATCGAATTTCGATTAGTATTTACATCTTGCTGACAAATAATTTTTCTAAGAGAGGATTTAGGTGGGGGTTCGGGCTGCTAAAAATAGACTGCCCTACTCAGTGATAACTTCCTGCATGCCCGGCAGATGCTCATGCCAAATTTTTGCGATCAGATAGCCCATAAGTTCACGTTTTATCGTTGGTTTTAAAGCTTTTTTCGATGACATCTTTCAGTGCCCCATATTCACGACCAAGCTCGGTAAACATCCTTTTGAGACGACGGTTTTCATCCTCAAGGCCTTTCATCTTTTTGATATCAGAGGCTTCCATCCCACTGTACTTAGCTTCCCAGTTGTAGTTCGAGGCCACAGATATGCCTGCTTCACAGCAGAAATACTTGACAGTACGTACGGCTTTGACGGACTTCAAAACGGCGATGATCTGGTGTTCCGTGAATAGGGTTCAACGCATAGCGATGTCCTCAGGGAACATAATCCGGCTGTCGGAAGATCTCTAAAAGTGGATGATTCGTTTTGCAGGGATGCTTAAAGGAGGTGCTCATATCATTATATATAACTTGCCATAATAAAATGACACATGCCGTAATAAACGGCATGAAAAAATTAAACTAGTATCTTCTTAAAAACATCTCATGCTGTTCACCAGGATATTTTGGTGTAAGCAAAATATCATTTTCATCACCTAAATACTTATACTCTGTGGAAGAGAATATAAATTGAAAATTAAACTTTTGAGATAACTTCTTCAAATTAAAAATGAAGTTATTGATATCTTCGTAATGTATCTCATGCTGTTTAGGCGTATCGAATATAGCAAACATGAACGATTTATTTTCTAATTCAAGCATGCTTTCAATTAATGCACTACGATAAGCAAGTATAGCTCTTACTTTTGTACTTCCTTTGAGTTGCTCTAAAGTTTCAAAACCTAGAACAGGGCTAAAATCTTGCTCAAATGATATATTAAAATCTATATTTGGGGTTTTTAAAACTTTTAGCCAACTGATGTACTTTTCTCTCAATGTAGATTTAACCCGCGTTAGCCGTGGTATTGACTGTCTATTTTTACCTAACCCCTCCAGTTTATCTAGCGCATTTTCCCGCTTATTAAGCATTTCGACATACTTATCCTCCAAAATTGATATTTTATGTAACTCACTTTTTTCTAACTGTAATTTAAACAACATAGATGTTATTGCAGAAATTGCATCAATTACTGATGAGAGGTCCTCTTCTTCTATGATTCCATTTCTCATAGAGTTGAGGTCTTCGACAGTTTTATTAACATAAGCTATTTCTTGTGTGATTTGATCATATCGTCCTCCATCCAAATTCAAGCTTCTTTCAATATCCTTGATTTGATCTTTAAGATATAAGAGATGTTTTGCATAACTTTCCGAACTACGCGAAAACATTTTACAATCAAGAGACGGACATATTTCTTCAAAAGAACGAAATATTCTTTTAGCTTCTTCGTTAAGGTTTAACGTATTGATCTCTGTATTAATTTCTTTCATTATCTGAACTAATGAAGACTCTCTTCTAGCGATAAAACTCAGTTCTTCGTTTAAATCCCTCAAGTTTTCTTTTTGTCTTCTTATAATTTCATCAATGCTATGAAGGGAATCATTCTTCAATGACTTACTATTTTTCAATACTGAAAGTTCATTTTTTAGATCTATAATTGAATTATCGATAAATTCTATATCTTTATCTTTATTAGCCTCTTTAGCTATTTCAATATCTCTTCTTTGTATAGCCAACGAGTTATCTAGGTATTTAATTTCCTCCATTATATTAATGGATTTTTTCTTAACATCGAAGGAATGTTTTTCGGGCAAAAAGAATACAATTCTAAGCATTTCAGAGAATTGATCTTTTATAAAATTACTTGGTGAATAATAAAACTTTGAATATCCGAAATCCTGATCTAAATAAAAAATTGGTAAAATAGTTGCTAAATACGGGTATGATTGCTTATTTTGGGTTGTAAGAAGAGATGGATATGCTAGTGATAGCTTTTCTAGGATATATTTAGAGTAATCCGCTTGATTATAAAACATTGATTTTTTGCTATTACATACTAATGATAAAATGAACTCAGTATGTTCAAAATCTCTTGTCGCCCTAAAATTATCATTTCCTATGGTAAAAGTAAGGGTGGCCGATTTGCATAGTTTATAAATATCCTCTCTGAACTTACATGGATACCCTAAGCAATAGGAGATAGATTGTAATAATGGAGTTTTGCCACATCCATTTGGGCCATAAAGCTCAGTTATATGCTCCCCAAAAATAAGCTCATCTGATTCAAGACCTGAAAAATCTCTTCCATTTATTTTGAGACTTAATAATTTCATAAAATTTCACCGTCCAATTTTGAATCAACGCAGTAATTCCTGTATGCTCTATCTATCAAGGCTAGATTATAAGACAAATCACTTTCATATATAAACACTTCGTCAATAACTTTCTTCCCCAATTTCGTAATGTTTAACTTGTTATTTCTTTCGTCTATTATAATTAGACATACTGACTCAAGGAAATTCAAAGCGGTAACGGTTCGTATCCTAAGATTTGCTGACCATCCTAATAATTGTGATGATCCTTTAAAACCTAGCATGACATCCTCTAAAAGTTTCCCTACCAAACCTCCAACTTCATTTACTCTTGGTTTCACTCTATTTTTAGATATTAAAAGTATTATCATAGCTATTAAAGGAAGTTGAAAAAGAGCTTCATTATTAAGGCCAACACTTTCTTGTCTTTCAATATTTTTTATATCTATTCTAATATCTTTTTGAGATATACTATCGAAAAATTCATCGTAATTCATTTTGAACGCTCTACAAGTCTCGCAAAGAGGCTTCCAGTCAAAGCTTCTTTATCTAAAGAATTAAGTAAATTATTTTCAAATAACGAATCATGTAATTCATTAACAACCGATCTTAAGCCTGAGAGAAATAAAACACCATGCATAAATGTCAGCTTATCTAATGTTGAATTTATTTCACTATCTATAGTAATGTAATCTAAGTCAGAAATTACATGTCTGTTTTTTCTTAACCACTGATCCCATTTTATTTTACACCTTGCAAAAAAATCAATTTGACTTTCACTAGCTCCAGCCTTTCTTAACAATCTCTCAATCACAGATGCTGATTTCAATGCATGCTCATCCCCATTATAAAGAAACTCATAATAAGCATTTTTGGAGATACTCAGTACATCCAATAAATCATCTATATCTATTCCAGACAGATCCTTAATATTGCCCCTTGAGCAATCGTTGATTTTTACGCTTGACTTACTATTAACAAGAGCTAAAAGAGAAAGTAATATCTCCTTAGCTTCAATATGTGATAAATCTATTTCGCTGTATTTAAAAATTTTTTCCTTTGCAAGAATCTCAAATGTTTCATGTTTGCTTTTTATATATTCAACATCGGTTTCAAATTTTAATTTCTTGAGGTTTTCTTTTATTTCTTCAATTTCGAGATTTTTCTTCCCGTCTCTGATAGAAATGAAGCAGTTATTAAACGAATCAATAATCAGCTTACAATGTACACTGGAAAACGCATCGGTTATAATATCATCAATGACATTCTCAATATCTTCGTCAATATGGGTATTTGTAAGAAAAATGACTTCCTTACAGGTATCTTCAAAATTTATAGTGTGTTGTAATAGTTTACCAACAAAACTATCTCTAATCATCTCATCTGTTTGAGGGTTTTTTTTAGTTTTTCTTTTTAATATTCCAAAAACTTCTCGAAGTTTCCATATTTCACGTAATTTCTCCTTAGTTTTGACTTGCACAAAGGTATAATGGATATCATTAGCGACAACTCTCTCGACCACAAAATCGTCGTGAAATTCACAAAACACACGTTTTACATCTTTACCTTCTAAAATTGATAAACACGCGATACTGGCCGCTCGAATTTGAGCGTTATATCGTTCTAATGTGTCTCTGCCTGCTTGTTCTCTCGGTTTAACCTCATGTAACTCAGCCATAACATTCCACATTGGTCCAAAAAACATATAGATAATGTAAATGCTGAAATCATTTTTTGAAACAAAAAATTCAGAAAATCAATCACAAACATCTTAATTCAACACTGTTTTTTTATCCAGTTAAAAATGCAAATTATCCATGCTTCAAGATCTGTCAATTCATTTTATGCGAATGTCCGAACTTAATTTCACAGAAAAGGGAACTCTTAGACAATCCACTGTAGAGTTGATTTGGTTGAATTAGCCTTACTCCATACGTTGAATGTGGTTAAGCGCATGATCAAAATGGGGTCACTTTGGTGGTCTTGACAACTCGAGAATTATGGATCACTATTTTTATCAGCCAGTTACTGGCGAAGGCGATCCCAGTCAGAGGAGCCAAATTTAAAAAATCCCGCTTAAGGAAACTTAAGCGGGATTTTTGCTTTTAGCCGTTTATTCAACAATTTAACGTGAAAAGTGTTCCCGATGCATATTCCGTTTTCCCTCCGCATCGGGAGAATATGGTGGTCAGATTGAGGGTCACGTTGGTTCGATAACGGCGTGACCCCCATTTTGATTTCTGACGAGTAGTTATTCACTCTGGAAAGGTTTAACGGCTCCGTTATTTAAAAGTTGTGCCCACCGTTCAGCCATAGGAGCGAGTTGCGTTTGCCTACTTTGTTATGTGGTTATACAACTGATCATGGCATTCGCTAACACAATGCCTTAGGGCATCTTCTATGGCACTTCTGTGTGAGTGAAATCGGCTGATAGGAACGACAACCGATATGGCTAAGGTCAGTTTGCCTGGGTTCGCAAGAGGAAGACCAATCGCGCATGAACCCATTGCGTGCTCTTCAACATCGTAGGCAAATCCCCCGGCACGAATTGTATTCAATTGCTCAATTAAATCATCAACATTAGCAACCGAACGAGGCGTGACTCTCTCCAGAATATCCGTTCCATAGCGCGCATAGACGTCATCATCAGATAAAGTTGAAAGTAATGCTTTTCCGTTTGCCATTGTATAAGCGGGATAGGTCACACGAACATCCGGAACCGCTCGGATACGCTGCTCTGACAAAAAGCGATCCATAAACAAAACGGACGTTCCATCTAACGTTGATAAATCGACGGTTTCTTCTGTTTTTTCATACAGTCGATACAGCGCAGGACGGAGATCGTGAGCAGGCCCCGGACCTGATATCTCCCCCAAACGTCGCAGCCCCCAACCAGGGCGAACCCCTTTGCACCAGCCTGAACAAGATGTTCACTTTCCAGCGCATCGACAATCCGCTGGACGGTTGATCGAGCCAACCCTGTCAACGCCGCAAGCTGTCCCAGGCTGAGGCCGTCGGGGCTCTCACAAACTTCACGCAAGATAGCCGCAGCCCGTGAGATAACCTGAATACCGCCCCCGGATTTATCGATCATAATAGCTCACCCTGAATCACTATATGGTACAGCAAGTGTATCTCATTGCGGTACAGCATGCGTATTACATGCCGATACGTTACCTTTCTTCATCCTCATATTTTCACTGCGTAGTGGCGCAGGAAACAGGGCTAAGCATTTCTCAGCTCAGGAACAAGCAAGGCATTAACCGCACTGCTCTTTAATCAAAAAGGACGATACTTCATGAAACTTAACGCGACATTATGCCTTCTACTAACAATGAATTGTATTCCCAATATGGCGAACGCAGTGGATATACAGGAAACCAGTAAGAAAACGACTCTCTATCTCAATCAGCATTACCCTCAGCTAGATAGCTTATATAAAGATATTCATAAAAATCCTGAACTTGGGTATCAGGAAGTCAGAACTACCAAACTTCTTGCTGATAATATGCGCAAAATCGGTTTCCAGGTGACGGAAAATATCGGTGGCACAGGGCTGGTTGCCATATTCAAGAATGGGGATAGCCCTACCGTCATGGTGCGCACTGAACTTGATGCATTACCCATGCAGGAAAAAACGGGTCTGCCATACGCCAGTACCGCTAAGCAGATCGGCCGGGATGGGAAAGAGACATTCGTTGCGCACGCCTGTGGTCATGACATTCATATGGCATCGTGGTTCGGTACCGCTTCTGCACTAGTCAGTATGAAAGACAGCTGGAATGGGACTTTAATGTTTGTTGCCCAGCCAGCTGAAGAGGAAATTACGGGTGCCAGCGCAATGATTCAGGACGGTATTTTCAAAAAGTTTGGCAAACCAGATTACGCATTTGCCCTGCACACGTCCCCAATGGAATACGGGCTGGTTTCTTTTAAACCCGGCGTTCAGACATCCAACGGTGATTCATTCGCTATTACATTTACTGGGAAAGGGGGACATGGTTCCATGCCGGAAAAAACCATTGATCCCATTATTATCGCTGCACGATTTGTTACTGACGTCCAGACACTCGTCAGCCGTGAAACGTCCCCTAACGCATTTGGCGTTGTGACGATAGGTGCGTTTAACGCAGGGTCATCCGGCAATATCATTCCTGATATGGCGAATATTCAGGGAACATTGCGTACGTACGATGAGAACGTACGTAAAAATTTGATTGAGGGTATCACTCGGTTTGCCAAGGCGTCTGCCGATATGGCCAACGCACCAAAGCCGGAGATTGTTATTGGTCAAAGCAAAGTTGACTCTGTGATTAACGATGACATGCTATCCGAATCTACCGCGAAAGTATTTAGCCAACGATTCGGTAAAAATTTCATACAGGCGAAAGAACCCAGTTCTGCCAGCGAAGATTTCTCTGTCTTCGTCAACAATGGCATTCCGTCTGTCTATTTTAACATCGGTATTTACTCGCCAGAGCAAATTAAAAAATGGGAAAATGAAGGTGTCGCCATACCCAGCAACCATTCCCCACAGTTTGCTCCTGTACCGGAACCGACCATTCGCACCGGGGTTGAAGCCATAACACTCGCGGTAATCAGTGCCATCGATAAAAATGCGGAAAATAAATAACAGCATCCATATTTTTATATGTCAGTCTACGCCGTAGTAGAGAAAAGAGAGAACGCCGCCATTGGTAACACCGCGGCAGCGTTCTCTCAATAACCTTAGTGACCGTATTTAAAATTAAAACCTAATGCGTCACCCGTCGTGTCGTATTCGCGGAAGTTATAGATCAGAGGCTTCCATTTTGACGAGTCGATGACATCATGTGTTCCTAATAGATCGCTTTCCACCCAGACATTAACAATATCCAGTTCGACAAGAATAAAACGCCCTTTGTCCGTCGTGCTGACGGTTTTACATTCTGCCTGAATAGGACATTCAATCACCCGAGGTGGCGTAATATCGGTAGAGGCTTCAGTGTGAAGACCAACTTTGGTGAATTTATCGTGGCATACCTGAATGCCCCATTTAATCTGACCTTCAGATAGCGTATTGCTTCCAGTCAGCTTACCAAGCGCTTCAACCTTCTCCCACAGTTTGTAATCAGGAATATTGATGACAACATCAGAGCCGGATAATAAATTACTGTAAGTCTTACTTCCTTTCGTGACACCGATAATAATTTTATCGCCGAGAGAAATTGATGATGATACAGCGGAAACATTGACTTCTCCGTTGTTATTATCCGTCGTCGTAACAAGAAAAACCGGGAAACCATAATAAAACGAACTGAGTTTTACGTTCTTTTTCATTTGAGTTCAGACCTCATCACAGAGTGGCGTTATATTCCCCACTTCTACTCTTTTGATTTCTTTTTAACAATAACTCTCATTGAGTAGCGATGAAGGCGATTTATTACACTTAACCTCCCTAATAAGTAGACCATCAAAAAAATAACATATTGTAACTATTCATTGATGTTAGTGCTTACCTCGACACATCGACGAAGAAAATAACTGACGCGGGAAACATTGATCCTTGATAATACGGTCTTCCAGCGACATATTGCGATATTTTAAAAAATTAATGAGCAGAAAATAATTCACAAACATTAAAAGAGGTATATGATATACACCATATAGTTTTTTCCTTCCGGCCCTGCAATGTGGCTGGGTAAAGCATGAGGTTTAAACATGGAACGAATTGTTATACCTGCGAATTATGTTCATACCCGTACAACGCCTTTTTGGACAAAAGAAACGGCTCCGGCGTCTATCTGGCAGCGCCATTTGGATGCAGGGACACGGCAAGGCGTCTATCCACGCCTGTGCGTGATGCAAGGGATAATTCGTTATTATGGTTACGCGGATGGAACAAGTCCTGACCCTGTCGACACGCTAACTATCGAAGCCGGACAATTTGGCGTATTTCCCCCAGAGAAATGGCACAGAATCGAAGCGTTAACTGACGATACGCTATTTAACGTGGATTTTTATGTCGATCCAAAAATTTTGATAGAAGGTTGAGGCAAACATAATGACAAGTGAAAACAAAGGGTATTCATTAACACTATTGAACCGCGACAATAATAAGAAAGCAGAAAAAGTTTATCTTAAACCCATGGCTTTTTATGTACCAGATTTCGCCGCAGGTGCAGTCGTGGAATTACTCAACGAACTTCCCTCAACCAGTGAAAATAACAAAGGTTTTTTACTGACAGTCACAAATAATAATAACGGCGTGTCCGTTGATAAAGATCTCGCTACGGCAGAAGAATTAAAAGACAAGACGATTTCGGCTGATGCAGTAAAAGAGCTGGTTAATATCGTACGTGGCTACGATGTGGATGAAGATACCAATGTCTGCGGCTGGTAATATCGGCTTTCCCGCAGCTCGGGCTATTTAAGTTATATCCCTACGCATTTAAAAAAAGGCGCTGGATGTCTTTTGACTTAACAAGCGCCTCTGTCCCCTCCCCACGCGATATACAACCCAAAGTGCCTGAGCATGCTCATCAGGCTAATCCCTCCATTCTGCTATTGCCATCACACTTACCTATCAGGTCTGCACGATCTGTTTGACTTTCCCGCGTGCGAGGAATTACAACAGCAGCACAGGCGTGTAACTAGTTTTCTAGGCAAGACCTGAAGCTCTCCCACTCAACATCATGAGAAGGGCTTCAGGTCTTTTTTCGTTTCTGGATCAGGGGAATCGTCGTATGAGCCATACAGCAACAGATAATAACGCGACAGCCTATGCCACCACCGCGGAAAAAATCATCACGTTAGTCGGTGGGATCGACAATATTGAGCACATTGAACACTGCTCTACACGGCTACGGTTAAGCCTTTACGACAACAGTCAAGTGAACCAGCGCGAACTGGAAAAGGTGCCGGGCGTGCTGGGCGTTCGGGTTAACGTGCAGTGTCAGGTGATTATCGGCAGCGAAGTGATGCAGGTGTACGAAGCAGTGCAGAACCTCGCGGCAGGCCGGAAGGAAACAGGCCGCGTCGCGCCAGCAAAAACCAACCGCACGGCTTTTGTCATCGATTTTATCATCAGCGTTTTTCAGCCACTGGTGCCTGCGATTGCCGGCGGCGGCGTGCTCAAATCACTGTTACTGCTGCTGGACCTGCTCGGTTGGCTGACCAAAGACAGCTCAACCTACAAAGTGCTGGATAACATCGGTTCCGCCCCGCTCTATTTTCTGCCGATTCTGGTGGGGATCACCACCGCAATGAAGCTGAAAGTGAATGTGCTGGTCGCCGTTTCTGCCGTCTCTGTCATGGTGCTGCCTGCCATGTCGAAACAGCTGGCGGAAGGCGCAGAATTTCTCTCTTTCGACCTGAAAAACGTCGCTTACGCCTCACAAGTTTTCCCGGCAATTCTGTGCGTCATTTTCTATGCGCAAACCGAAAAGTTCTTCAACCGCTATTCGCCGAGCGCGCTGCGCATTTTCCTGTCACCGATGCTGTCGCTGTTGGTTACCGTTCCCGTCACGCTACTGATTCTTGGTCCGCTCGGTTATGAACTCGGAGCGGGTCTGGCTAGCGTGATCCTCTGGCTATACGGCAAGCTGGGCTTTGTGGCAACGGGGTTACTCGCCGCAGCACTGCCCTTCATGGTGGCGTCGGGGATGCATAAGCCCATGCTGCCCTATGCCGTTTCCTCCATGAGCCAGTTTGGTAAGGAAATGCTCTATCTGCCTGCGTCACTCGCGCATAACATTGCCGAATCAGGTGCCTGTATGGCGATTGCGTTCAAGAGTAAAGACAAAACGCTAAAATCGACGGCGCTTTCAGCCGGTATTTCTGCCCTGTTCGGCATTACCGAACCCGCGCTGTACGGAATTACGCTGCTGAATAAAAAGGCGCTCTACAGCGTGATCGCCGGTAGCCTGGTTGGCGGTGCATTTATCGGCTGGATGGCGATTGAAGCCTTTGCGCTGGTTGGCCCCGGTCTGGCGAGCATCTCCATGTTTATCTCACCGGAAAACAGCTGGAACATCGTCTATGCCATCGCTGGTGCCGTGCTCTCTTTTGTCATCGCCTTTCTCTCTGCGCTGTTCCTCTGGCGAGAAGAGAAGCCTGTTGTCGTAGAAGAACGTCATCACACGGTGACCGAATACCCGTTCGCCAGCCCGATTGAAGGCAAAGTGATTCCGCTGGACAGCGTGAATGACGAAATTTTCTCCAAACACATTATGGGTGACGGCATCGCCATCATCCCAGAGAAAGGTGTGCTCTACGCGCCGGCGAACGGCATCATTGAGAACGTGTTTGAAACCGGCCACGCCGTCAGCATGCTCACCGATAGCGGTGCTGAACTGATTTTCCATATCGGCATTGATACCATCAAACTCAATGGTCAGGGCTTTCAGCCGAAAGTCACGGCCGGCCAACAGGTTAACACCGGCGATGTCCTTGTTGAATTTGACCTCGATAGCCTCATCGCCGCGGGTTACGATCCCGTGGTCATGATGGTTATCACCAACAGCGAGCGCTTTCGCGTGATACCGGAAGCCACTGACGTCGTCATCTATCCCCACACCATCATCATGACCTTAAAGGAGTCTGTGTAATGGATAAAAACATCGCATTCCCGGAACACTTTTTATGGGGCGGCGCGATTGCCGCGAATCAGGCCGAAGGCGCATGGAATGAAGACGGCAAGGGGCCGTCGGTCGCGGACGCCATTACCTGGAAGCCGAATCTCGATCTGAAAAATTACCATGCCCACATGGCGCTAACAGACGAAAATATCGCTGATGCGTTCAACGGAAAAAATGACGCGTTCTATCCCAAACGGCGCGGCATCGATTTTTATCACCGCTACCCAGACGATCTGGCACTGTTTGCCGAAATGGGCTTCAAAGTGCTGCGCGTCTCTATCGCCTGGTCGCGCATCTTTCCGACCGGAGAAGACAGCACGCCGAATGAAGCAGGCTTACAGTTTTACGACGACCTATTCCGCGAGATACGCAAGCACGGCATCGAACCGCTGGTGACGCTTTCACACTACGAAATGCCGCTGGCGCTGAGTGAGAAATACAATGGCTGGGTACACCGCAACGTACTGGATGCCTTCGTACGCTTTAGCAATGTCTGCTTCGATCGCTATAAGGATCTGGTGCGCTACTGGCTGACCTTTAACGAGATCGACAGTATCCATCGCCACCCCTTCACCACCGCGGGGATTCGCGAAGAAAAAAGCGCACCGGGGCAGGCTAAACAGGATATTTATCAGGGGCTGCACCACCAGTTTGTCGCTTCTGCCCTCGTCACCCGCGACTGTCATGAAAAAATCCCAGGTAGCCAGGTCGGTTGCATGCTGACCAAGCTGACGACGTATCCGCACTCCTGCCGCCCGGAAGATGTCGAAGCCGCGCTGAAAAAGAATCTCGAAAACTACTTTTATGCCGATGTGCAGGTGTTCGGTGAATATCCGCCGCTCATCAAACGCGACCTTGAACGACGTGGCATTCACCTCACTATGCAGCCTGACGAGCTGGCCATTCTCAAGCAACACACCGTTGATTTTGTGTCGTTCAGCTATTACATGTCACTTACCGAATCCACACAGCCGGACGCCGAGAGAATCCCAGGGAATACCGTTCTCGGCGTGAAAAACCCGTACCTGCCAGCCTCAGACTGGGGATGGCAAATCGACCCGGTCGGGCTGAAAATCTCCCTGCTGGAGCTGTACGATCGCTACCAGAAACCGCTGTTTATTGTCGAAAATGGGCTGGGTGCGAAAGACGTTGTCGAAAACGGCAAAATCCACGATCCTTACCGCGTTGACTACTTCCGTTCACATTTCGAGCAAATGCGTGAAGCGATTGGCGAAGGCGTTGAACTGATGGGGTTCACCAGTTGGGGAGCGATTGACATCATCAGCGCGGGCACGTCACAAATGTCCAAACGCTATGGCTTTATCTACGTCGATCAGGATGACGAAGGCAATGGTTCGCTGGCACGGCTGAGAAAGGATTCGTTCTACTGGTATCAGAAAGTCATCGCGACCAACGGTGCCGATCTCACCTGATAGCGCAACTAAGCCGCAGACTACGTGTGCAATGGCAGGAAATGACTGCGATTGGAAAAGCCTGATGAGAAAACCAGCATGATTGGAAGAAAAACGTGATTAAAGTGAAAAAAGCGTTAAATAACAGCATGCTGTTAGTCGATCATGAACAGCAGGAGATGATCCTGTTGGGTAAAGGCATCGGATTTGGTGCCAGACCCGGTTCGTTGATTGATGTGACGCACGTTGAGCAGGTTTTCATTCCGCTGGAGAACCTGAAATCACGGCATTTTCTTTCATTGACCGACACGATCCCTGCGGCTTTTTTTGACATCACCCATGAGATCGTTACGCTGGCGCAAAGTCAGTACGCCGAAAAACTGAATTCGGTGCTGTTCTTTACGCTGGCGGAACATCTCTATTTTGCGGTTGAACGCTGTAAAACGGGCAATCACTTCATCAATAAGCTCAGTTGGGAAGTGAAGCGCTATTACCAAAAAGAGTACGCCATCGGGGTGCAGGCAAAAGATCGCGTGTCGGCGCGCTTTAACGTCACGCTACCCGATGACGAAGCCATCAACATCGCGTTTCACCTCATTAATGCCGCGGGCAGCGCCGAAATTGCCGATGCCCACCAGCAGGTTCAACTGGTGAACCGTCTGGCAGAGATTGTCCGCTATAAGCTAAACAAGAATATTGATGTCAACGCCGTCGATTACCTGCGCTTTATCACCCATCTGCGGTATTTCTCCGAACGGGTGATTGCCCGCAAAATCGCACCGGGACGCACGGACGATTTCTATCAGGAACTGCTGAAACACTACCCTGAAGCGATGGCGATTTCCTGGGCCATCAGAGATTACGTGCAGGAAAAATACCAAATAGCCTTGCCGAAAGAAGAACTCACCTGGTTGACTATGCATATCAGCAGGCTGGCCGACAGCCAGACGCCGTAGCAATGGCCTTACCCAAGACAGTCAATCACCACAGTTTTTATCGATAGGCTGACAAATAAAATCGAGATCTTTCCCGAGCAGTGAGTATGTTGACCCCCATCACGATAGTGAATAAACCGCATTAATGAGATTGCAAACAAGAGTGATTATCATATATTGTTTTAGTTACCTGCCGAAAATATCTCCTTATTTTATTCATTTACGCGTCATTTTTACTCTGGAGAAGATAATAACATGTCAAAAACGCTGTCTGTTCTGCGCAAAAAAGCGCGCCTGCTGACGTTAGCGTCATCACTGATGGTGGCCTATGCACTGCCTGCTGCCGCAGACGACTCTCTGACACTTTACACTACGCGTGAGCCCGGCCTGATTCAGCCGCTGCTGGATGCGTTCACCAAAGAGACGTCTGTTAAAGTCAATACCGTGTTCATCAAAGACGGGATGCTGGAACGAGTGAAGGCAGAAGGCCAAAACTCACCAGCTGACCTGCTGATGACCGTTGATGCCGGTAACCTGATCGATCTGGTGGACGCGGGTGTCACACAGCCGATTCAGTCCAACGCATTGACCGAAGCCATCCCTGCGGCGCTGCGCGACAAAGATAACCAATGGTTTGGTCTGTCAATGCGCTCTCGCGTGCTCTATGCGGAAAAATCACTGCCGCTGACAAGCATTACTTACGAAAATCTGGCCGATCCGAAATGGAAAGGCAAAGTGTGTATCCGCGCGGGTCAACACCCTTACAATACCGCATTGGTTGCCGCGATGATTGCCCACCACGGTGAAGCCAAAACCGAAACCTGGCTGCGCGGCGTGAAAGACAATTTGGCGCGTAAAGCCACCGGTGGTGACCGCGACGTTGCACGCGATATCCTCGGCGGCATCTGCGATGTGGGTCTGGCGAACTCTTATTATGTCGGCCACATGAAGAACGCCAAAGAAGGCACCGACGCCCGCAAATGGGGCGATGCCATCAAAGTCATTCAGCCTACCTTTGAAAACGGCGGCACACACGTCAATATCAGCGGTGCAGCCGTTGCACGCCACGCGCCGCATAAAGATCAAGCCGTTAAATTGATGGAATATCTGGTCTCCGCTCCCGCTCAACAGATCTACGCACAGGCGAACTACGAATATCCGGTTCGCAAAGGCGTCACGCTGGATTCCACCATTGGCAGCACGATTGGTGAAGTGAATGTGGATAGCATCCCGCTGACCGACATCGTTAAATTCCGTAAACAGGCCAGTCAGTTGGTAGATAAAGTTGGATTCGATCAATAAGACCGGTTCGTCAACGATGCGCGGCACCTTCGGGCGGCCGCGCCTCTTTTTTTCTCCGCTGCGCATCGCTGCCGTCATCATTGCGCTCGGCGTACTGGCTCCGCTGGTTTCCCTGCTTTGGCTAGCCGCTGGCGCTGGCATCGGCCATTGGGATCACTTGATGCGCTACGTGCTGCCCGATGCCACTCTCAACACGCTGCTCCTGCTCGTCGGCGTCGGTGTGCTCGTCATAGTGATTGGCGCAGGCTGCGCCTGGCTAGTAACCGCGTTTGATTTCCCCGGCAGACAGTTCGTTAGCTGGGCGCTGCTGCTACCGCTGGCGATGCCAACCTACATTGTCGCGTTTGCCTGGCTCGATCTGCTGCATCCTATAGGGCCGATTCAGGAAGCCATTCGCAGCCTGTTGGGCTACGACAGCCCGCGCCAGTTCCGCCTACCGGATCTGCGCTCCATGCCGGGCGCAATTC
Organism: Pectobacterium actinidiae; assembly: GCF_000803315.1. Taxonomy (NCBI): domain Bacteria; kingdom Pseudomonadati; phylum Pseudomonadota; class Gammaproteobacteria; order Enterobacterales; family Pectobacteriaceae; genus Pectobacterium; species Pectobacterium actinidiae. The sequence continues at coordinate 1,363,902 of NZ_JRMH01000001.1, read as the reverse complement.
TGTTGCTCGGGCTGGTGCTCTATCCCTATGTTTATCTGACCATGCGCGCCATGTTTATCAGCCAGCCTGCACACCTGCTGGAAGCGGCTCGCACGCTGGGGTTGAGTGCAACAGGCACCTTCCTGCACGTCGCCTTGCCGATGGCGCGCCCTGCGCTGGCCGTTGGCACGAGTCTGGCCTTGCTGGAAACGCTGAATGATATTGGTGCCTCCGAATTCCTTGGGGTCAATACGCTGACTGTGACGGTTTATACCACTTGGGTCACCCGTTCGGATTTACCCGCCGCCGCGCAGATTGCCTGCACGATGCTGACGGTGGTCATCCTGCTACTGACACTGGAATATTACGGCCGAAAAAACCAGCGCTACGGCACCAGCCGACAGATGCGTGGCATCCTGCCCGCCCCGCTGAAAGGCGTACGCGCCTGGCTGGCGACCTGTGCGACCGCGTTGCCTATCCTACTCGGCTTCATTGCCCCTGCCCTCTTTCTGGCATGGGAAAGCGCTAAACGGCTGGGCGATAGCGTGACGATCTCCGCTGGTCTGATACAGTCATTACACAACTCGCTTCTGTTGGCCGTAGGCGTCACGCTAGTCGTCACGTTCGTCAGCCTGATTATTGCGTGGTACGCCCGTCATTCGGCCATCACCGACCGTTCGCCAGCGCGCCGCCGCACGGTATTGAGAATCGCCTCGCTGGGCTATGCCGTTCCCGGTACAGTACTGGCGATTGGCATGCTGACGCCCGGTATGGCAACAGATAATTTTCTCGCTGAATTGATAGGCTACAAAGGATTGCCGCTGCTTTCCGCGGGTATCCTGCTGGTGATCTGCTGCGCCATTCGCTTTATGGCGATTGGGATTGGTGCACTTGATGCGGGGCTGACGCGCATTCCTCCGGTAATGGAACAGGCGTCACGGTTGCTGGGTGAAAGCGAATTGATCACGTTTTTACGCGTACATCTTCCCCTGCTGCGCCCCGCGCTGGTGACCAGTGCGCTGCTGGTGTTTGCTGACGCAATGAAAGAGCTTCCCGCGACGCTGCTGCTGCGACCGGTCAACTTCGAAACATTGGCAACCGTTCTGTATGCCGAAGCCGCCAGAGGCACCTACGAAGAAGGCGCGATTGCTGCACTGCTGATTGTGCTGGCGGGGACGCTCCCCGTTGTGCTGCTGGCTCGCAGTCAGCTAAAAACGTCGGTTGAGAAAGAATGAAAATCATGAGGAAGAGTCAAGGTGTCTGAGGCTACACTCGTTCTGAATAATGTCCACGTCTCTTACGGGCACAAGCATCATTTTCACCATGTGCTGAACGGTTTCTCCATGCAGGTTGCCGCCGGTGAGTTGGCTTGCCTGCTAGGTGCATCAGGATGCGGTAAAACTACAGCGCTACGTGCGATTGCGGGTTTCGAGCAGGTGACTCAGGGAACCATTCACGTCGGTGGACGCTGTGTGGCCGGCCCAGACGTACATCTGCCGCCGGAACAGCGTAACGTCGGGATGGTGTTTCAAGACTACGCCCTGTTTCCCCATCTAACCGCTGCGCAAAATATTGCCTTTGGCCTGAGAAAACAGCCAAAAGATCTTCAACAATCGCGCGTCCGCACCATGCTTGAACTCGTCGATCTCACCGCGCTGGCACAGCGCTACCCACATGAAATGTCTGGCGGACAACAGCAACGTATCGCCCTCGCACGAGCGCTCGCCCCACAGCCTGCCGTTCTGCTACTCGACGAACCCCTATCCAGCCTCGACCCCGACAGCCGCAAACGACTGGGACAGGAAGTACGCGACATTCTGCGCGACGCCGGACAAACCGCGCTTCTGGTTACCCACAGCGAGCAGGAAGCCGAATTGATGGCTAGCCATATTGGCTATTTGAAAGAAGGTACACTCAGCAGTGTGTCGGTGAACCGAGACGCCTGATTCAGATGGTTCATCCCTGACAAGATGGTAAATAATGAGTATGATTAAATCCTATCGACGTGGTAAGGGGGGCAACAATGAGAACAACACAACAGATGAGCATAACACTGCCGAATGAAATGGCTGCGCAAGTGAAAGCGCGAGTTGCTAGTGGCGAATACGCCTCAGAAAGTGAGGTTATTCGGGAAGGTCTCCGAGCGCTAATCGCACGCGATAATCTCGTAGAGAACTGGTTGCAGGAACAGGTCGTTCCCGCTTGGAACGCGCTGCAACGCGGTGAAACAGAAAGCCTCAGCAGCAGCGATATTAGGAACAGATTAAAAGCCGAGTTCAGGAAGATGACCGGAGAAGAGTAATGGATTACAAGGTAGTATTCGCACCGGAAGCGGAAGAACAACTCGCCGCACTATACGGCTACATCGCGAGAGTTTCGTCACCCAAAACAGCACTTAGCTATACCGAAAGCATCGTTAATTACTGTGAATCACTTGAGTTATTTCCTGAAAGGGGAAACCAGCGCAATGATATTGCGCCTGGACTGCGTGTCACTCACCATAGCAAACGAACACTCATTGCTTTTATCGTGGAAAAAGAGAAAAAAACAGTAACGATTCTGGGCATTTGGCATGGTGGGCAAGACTATGAAAGCGACCTACTAGCAGATGAAACTGATTAGGAATATTGGGTTAACCAACTATTTTCCGAGAATACATTTCCCCAGATAATATAGCAGTAGCCTACAGGTTACCCATAAGCCACTGCCCATTCTTACGTTCGTTTGCCAGTATCGCTACACGTTGCCCCGCCGGTGTTTATCCGCATACTCGGGACTGTTGATCCACTGATGATCCGCTTCCCAGGTGAAACGCCACTGGCGCGTCGGGCCTGCCATCACATTCAGATAGTAGCTGTCATAGCCAGCGATAGTCGCGACCGGATGGTAACCGCGCGGCACTTGTACCACGTCCCTGTCGTAGACCGCCATGCATTCATCCAATGAACGATCATCGGTATAGACGCGTTGCAGGCAGAACCCCTGATCTGGATTCAACCGATGGTAGTAGGTTTCTTCCAGATAGGTTTCCTGCGGCGGACTATCGACGTCATGCTTGTGACTGGGATAAGAGCTGGTACAGCCTTCATCGGTGTACACTTCAACCACCAACAGGCTGTCTGCCGCTTTATCTTCCGGCAGAATATTATGCACATAGCGTTGGTTATTGCCGACGCCACGCTGCTCGGCATCAATATCCTGCGGCGCGATCAATCGGGTCGGGTGCGTACCGAATCCCGGTGCGGCGCAAACTGCCAGTTCCAGCGCCGAGTGCGCCGTCACCGTGATCGTCTCTCCAGACGTGACATACACCGCATAGGGCTTTCTACGCTCAAACGGGCTCATTCTGTCGCCAATCTGCTCGAAGCATTCGCCCGGCGTGACCACCGTTGCCTTGCCGCTGACCAGCACCAGACAGCGTTCGTTATCGCTGGCGGGCAGCGATAACACCTGCTCCGGTGCCAGTTGATACACCTCGAATCCCACATATCGCCAGCCCGCCGTTTCCGGCGTGATGTGCTGCGTCCGTCCGTGCTCGTCAGGAGCATGATGGCGTGATAAAAGTCGGGACATCTTTTGGCCTCCTTATCTCCCCCTCGTGCTTCAAGCTGCTTGCACATTGATCGGCCAGCAGCGTGAATACACAGGGACTCTCTCTACCAATCAGATCAATTCCGCCTGCTGAGCGAAGCGCTGCAAATTATTATAGCCCAGTGTCGCATACGTCAGCGGGTGCGCGACGGCCGGATCCTGTTCCGCTTCCACAACCAGCCAGCCACTGTAGTTATTGGCTTTCAGGATGCTGAACACCGCCGGATAATCGACGCAGCCATCACCCGGTACGGTAAAGACGCCGCTCAGTACCGCATCCAGAAAGCTGGTCTTGCGGTTTTTCACGTCTTTCAACACATCAGGGCGAATATCTTTGCAGTGAACGTGATTGATGCGGTTAATCCAGCGCTTCGCCACCGCCACTGGATCGGCACCCGCGAAGGTCAGATGACCGGTATCCAGCAACAGTCCGACTTCTGGCCCGGTATGTTCCATCAGATTATCCACGTCCTGCGCACTTTCAATCACTGTGCCCATGTGGTGGTGATAGGCAATCTGCACACCCTGACTTTGCGTATAGCGCGCAAACTCGGTCAGCTTTTTGCCATATTCCGACCAGCGTTCTTCGGGAAAACGCGGGCGCAGATGAACGGGTTTCTGTTGGTCGCCGTGAATCGCACCCGTCACTTCGGCAAACACCAACACCGTTGCGCCGAGATCGCGCAGCAACGCCAGATGTCCTTGTACCGCCTCAATCTCCTCTTCAACCGAGCGAGTCAGTAGTTCGCCAGAATACCAGCCGGAGACTAAGCGCAGATCGTGCGCTTGCAGGATAGGTCCCAGCACGCTGGCCTGACGAGGGAACTTGTTGCCTAATTCAAAACCGACGAATCCTGCCTGTCGCCCTTCGCTCAGACAGGTTTCCAGCGGGGTGTCCGCGCCCAGAGAAGGCAGATCGTCATTGGTCCAGGTGAGTGGATTAATACCAAGTTGAACAGTCATATTATGTCCCTTATTCAAATACACAAAAACGGGTTAACCGCGCTGACGCCAGACGGCGATCAGTTGCAGGTAGTTATGTTTAACTTGCTCAATCAATTCGGCGTCATCGATCTGGTTGCGTAGCCACTTTTGCGCGGGCTGGGCAAACAGGGTGCGACCGACGGCAAAGCCTTTGACAATCGGGAAACCCACGGCGGCGCTGAAGCCCTGTTGAAGCGTTTCCAATGGCGCATCCAGCCCCAGAATCACCACGCCCCGACAGTAGGGATCGCGCTGCGCCAGCAGCGGCGTGAGTTGTTCCCAGCCTGCGACAGACAGCGGTGGCAGTTTCCACCAGTCTGGCCGCACGCCGAGGTTGTAGAAGCGTTGAATCGCACGCAGATAAAGCGCATCGCTGTGCGGCATCCCCGCGGGCAGAATGACTTCGAGCAGCAGTTCATGGCCGGACTGGCGACAGGCCTGATAGACCTCCATCACCTTCATTTCCTGCTCGCGCCGCAGCGCGTGGGCATCTTCCGGGTGGAAGAACACCAGACATTTCACCACGTGCTCCAGCGGCCAGCTCACCAACTGTGAGCCGATATTGCCGCGCTCCATCATTAACGGGCGCGATCCCGGCAGCTCAATCGGTCGGCCAATCCACCAGCCTTTTCCCGTAATGTCGTTCAGCGCATCCTGCCCGAACGTGCCGTCACACAGCAGACCGGCTTTACCTTCCAGTCCCGCCTGCTGTGCCGCCTCATAGCTGGCACGCAGAATCAGCTTTTTCAGTGCCGGAATACGGCTAATTTCAGTACCGCAGTTCAGCGCCATATCTTCCAACTGGCTGCGGTGATCGAACGCGATCACGCACAGCTCATGCCACTGTTTGCGACGCGTCGTAACCCGATGCAGATGGTTAAGCTCTTCGTCCAGATCGGGACGCGGCACGCTTGCCGCGCGGGCTAAATAGTTATCCAGCTCGATCTTGCTTGGCATGGCTGGCGCACAGCCATGGCGTGACACCACCAGCGCACCGCAGGCATTGGCGTAGGCACAGGCTTTCTCCCAGCCTTCGCCGTTGAGATAACCGCGCAGCAGTCCGGACATAAACGCATCCCCCGCCCCCAGCACGTTCAGCACATCCACGCGCACGCCTTTGATCGTAATGCCTTTATCCAGATGGTCAGGAATCGCGTCGCTAAACACCGAGCAGCCTAGCGCCCCGCGTTTGCATACCAGTTCCGCCTGCGTGTGCTGACGCACTGTAGCCAGCGCCTGCAAGGTATCCGTACTGCCACCCGCAATGTGGAACTCCTCCTCGGTGCCGACGATCACGTCGAACAGCGACAACACCTGCTGCAACTGCTCCGTAACCACTTGGGCTTCAACAAAACGGGTTTCGCCATCGCCCAGTGACGTCAGTCCCCACAACACCGGACGGTAGTCAACATCCAGCACCGTTTTCACGCCGTTGCGCCGCGCGTATTGCAGCGCCGTCAGCACCGCTTCACGCGTGTTAGGGTGAGAGAGATGCGTGCCGGTAATCGCCAGACAGCGGGACGACGCGATGTAATCTTCGGTGAAATCCTCCGGCGAAATCGCCATATCGGCGCAGTTATCGCGGTAGAAAATCAACGGAAAGGTATCGCGATCTTTGATGCCCAACAGCACCAGCGCCGTCAGACGTTCTTTATCCGTAATTAAATGGCTGGTGTCGCAGCCGACCTGATTCAGCTCTTCACGCAGGAACCGCCCCATATGCTCGTCGCCCACGCGCGCCAGCATAGAAGAGCGTAGCCCCTGTCGCGCGGTGCCGTAAGCCACGTTGCCAGACGACCCGCCCAGATACTTGGCGAAGCTGCCCATATCTTCCAGACGCGCGCCGATTTGCTGCCCGTACAGATCGACAGCAACGCGCCCCATGCAAATCACATCAAACGTCTTTTCCTTACTCATAGCAGCCAATCCTGTAAAAAAGTCGCGTAAAAAAACGTAATTAGCCCACCTCGTCCACGTTCACCCAACGCGCCGTGTCGTGTGACTGCACAATCGCATCCAGAACTCGTGAGACTTTCCAGCCCTCTTCGAAATCCGGCCACATGGGGACGTCAGCCGCAATACCGTCGATCAGATCGCGCACCTCCACCGTTTTCTGATCGTTGAATCCAATACCGTGTCCGGCGCTGGCGCAAAAGGCCGCGTAATCAGGATGCTGCGGCCCGGTCAGCAACGTTTTGAATCCCTGCCGATTCTCTGGTTCGTCATGCCGATAGAGCTTCAGCTCCGCCATGCGTTCCTGCGTGAAACTCAGCGTGCCTTTCGTTCCGGTCACCACGTAGGTCAGCCCCATTTTGCGGCCGCAGGCGATACGCGAGGTTTCAATCACGCCGCGAGCGCCGCTGGCGAAGCGCACCATCGCATGCGCCTGATCTTCATTCTCCACCTGCACCCGCTTGCTACTACCCGGTGCCGTTGGGCGCTGCGTAATCACCGTTTGCAGATCGCCGCAGACGCTGGCGATATCGCCCACCAGATACTGCGCCATGTTGACGATATGCGCTGCCAGATCTCCCAGCGCCCCCAGCCCAGCCGTTTCTTTGAAACAGTGCCAGTCGGCGGGTTTATTCGGATCGGCCAGATAATCTTCGTTATGCGTGCCGTAAAAATGCACCACCTCACCAATCTCGCCGCTGGCGATAATCTCTTTGGCCAACTGTGAGGTTGGATTCTTCATATAGTTGAAGCCCACCAGCGTTTTCACGCCTGCCCGCTGCGCGGCATCAACCATTTCTCGGGCATCACGCGCGTTCAGCGCCAGCGGCTTTTCCGAATAAACGTGCTTGCCATGCTGGATGGCCGCCATCGCCATCGTCTTATGCAGAAAGTTCGGCGCGCAGATATCCACCACATCAATGTCTGGGTCCGCCACCAGCGCCTGCCAGTCCCCCGTGGAGCGCAGGAAGCCAAACTCCTGCGCCCGTTTGGCCGCCAGTTCCGGTGATACTTCTGCCAGCATTGCCTTCACCAGATTGCCTTTCAGCGGAAAGACCGTCGGTGCCTGTGCGTAGGCAATGGCATGCGCACGACCGATATAGCCGGTGCCGATTAACCCAATGCGTACATCCTTCATATCCACCTCGGTGCGAAAAAAAGAGTCGGTATA